>NZ_BAABDC010000006.1:0-247909 GCF_039539425.1 Terrabacter ginsenosidimutans
CGGCGCATGCCAAATGAGAGTCACGACCCGAAGGAAGGACAGCCGCTGATGTGAGCGACCAACCCGGGCACCTGAACCGAGCCTGCGCAGGCACCGGTCCTACCGTCAATGAAACAAGTAGCCGCTGATGGTGCGTGCCGCGCCCTGGGTGGCAGCCATGCGCGAGACCGCCGCACGGGTCCAGTAGCCTGTCCTCGTTGGTCGGCCCGGCAGGGCCTCGTTACAGCGAGGGTTACAGCGACCCTTGCAGCGAGGTTTCCAGCGAGGGTTTCAGCCATGCCCCGCCCTCGTAGCTCAGGGGATAGAGCACCGCTCTCCTAAAGCGGGTGTCGCAGGTTCGAATCCTGCCGGGGGCACCACACGCTTGTATGACTTCGCCTGATACATGACGTTCGGGCTTCGCCTGATTCTTGTCAGTGTTTCGGGTGATGCTCGACAGCTACTCCGGCTGATCCTTGACGCTCTCTTCATGAAGGAGATGAGCGTGGCTGAGCCGCGGCAGAAGGCGGTGCCAGCCGTCGTCGGCGAGGCGCGGGCGGGCCTCCGTCAATGTGCCGCCCCGACGGTGTTCGGCTGGCATTCTCATTCCCATGCGCAGGATCACAGGGGTGACAGGGGCCGCGCTTGTCGTGCTGGGATTCGTCGGCTTCATCGTCGGCAGCTCCGTCGCATTCCTCGCCGGTCCATGGCTGCTCGTGCTGACACTGCTCATGGTGACGATCGGCTTCGTCTTCATGTGGGAAGCACAAGTCGTCTGGCCCCAGGACGCAACCCCCTATCCGTGGCGCCGCAGGTTGGCCGGATTGGGGGTCGGTCTGGTCACGTTGGCTTCGGCGGTCGTCACGCGGGGGGTGGTCGCAGCAGGCCTGCCGAACACCTGGATCGCGCACAGCATTGCGATGCTCGCAGGCGGCGTGGTCGGCGATTTCACGTTCAGACGGCTCCGCGATGCCGTCGCCCGACGGTCCGTCCGATGGACGCCGCCAAGCCCGGCTGAGGCCAAGGCGCCCTGACGAGCGGGCCTGTGGCCGACCTGACCTCCTGCCTCAGGTCGTCGGGGCGCGGCCGGGATGGCCTTCTGACCCACCAAGCCAAAGCCGGGCGGCTCCCGAGGCTGACCTCAAGCAGCCGATCGGTGGCGATGCCTGCGCCCTCCAGTCCCCCAGTTCCAGCGCAAGGACCTTCGCCTCTGACCCCGGCCGAGAGGCGCGCCTAGCGTCTTGCCAACGGCGAGAGGGGCCACCATGACATCGCTGAGCATCCGCTGGCAGAGGCTGGTCAAGGACGGCCTCACGTGCGACCGCTGCGGCGACACCGAGAGCGCAGTACGGCGGGCGACCGAAACACTTCGGCAGGTCCTCGAACCCCTCGGCATCGAACCTCAGCTCGAGGTCGCCGACCTCGACGAGGCCGCCTTCCGGGCCAGCCCCCTCGAGTCAAACCGCATCTGGATCGCCGGGCAGCCGATGGAGGACTGGCTGGAGGGCACCGTCGGCCAAAGCCGCTGCTGCTCTGTGTGCGGCGACTCGGACTGCCGGACGGTCGAGATCCGGGGCACGGTGTTCGAGACGATCCCCGAGCGGCTCATCCTCAAGGCCGGCCTCCGCGCCGCCGCGGAGCTCCTCGACCCGGCCACGCTGCCCATTGCCTCGACGACCTGACCTTGAGACGATCCGACCATGCGGGGCACGTTCGCTCAGTGGCTGCCGATGATGCTGCTCGTCCCGGCGCTGGGGTTCTGGGGCTATTCCCTCGTCGACTTCTCGCGCACCCCGGACCACGAGATCCGCACCTTCTCGCACGACACCTGGTTGGTGATCATGACGTTCGGCAGCGTCGTCGGGTGCCTGGCGTGGTGGGCGAACGGCCGGCCGCAGCACCAGACGCGGCGGTGAGCACGGGCCCTCTCCCATGACCGCTCGCTGACGCTGTGAGGGACGTCGCGGGTCGTCGGGACCAATGACCCGTGCGCCGGCAGGCGCACCCGGCAACGCTGGGACTATGCAGCGTCTCAGTCCTCTCGATGTCTCCTTCCTCCAGCTCGAGCGGGACGTGCAACAGCTCAACGTCGGATCAGCCCTCATCTTCGAGGGCCCAGCACCGACCTTCGACGAGTTCTGCACGGCGGTCGAGGTCCTGCTGCCGCAGTTCCCGCGCTACCGCCAGCGCGTGCGCCGGGTCCCCCTCGACCTGGCGTTGCCCCGCTGGGTCGATGACCCGACGTTCCGGCTGCGTGCTCACCTCGGCCACCGCCGGCTACGACCGCCGGGCACCGACGACGCGTTGCGCACGCTGGCGGTCCGCCTCATCTCGCGACCGCTCGACCTCGACCGTCCACTCTGGCGCTCCTGGCTCGTCACCGGTCTGCGCGGCGGACGTTTCGCCCTCGTCAACACCAACCATCACGCGATGATCGACGGCATCTCCGGCTCCGACATCATCAGCGTGCTGTTGACCACCGATCCTCGGTCACCACGACGCGAGCAGCCCACGGATCCCTGGGCTCCCGCGCCCGAGCCGAGCACGGCGGAGCTCGTCACCGACGCCGTCGTCGATCTCGCCTCGAGTCCCGTTCGGGCCGTGCAGGGTCTAGCCCGGGCCCTGCGTGTCGAGGCCATCGCCGAGAGCGTGGCCGAGGTCGTCGGCATGGTCCGCTTCGGGGAGCAGCTGGCCCACGTCGAGCTCGGGCTCAACGGCCCGTTGGGCCCGCGCCGCGACTGGCGCTGGGTCCGCGCGGACCTCGAGGCCGTCAAGGCCGTGAAGCGCCGGTTCGGTGGCACCGTCAACGACGTGGTGCTCGCGGCCATCGCAGGTGGGTTCCGCGCGCTGCTCCTCTCCCGGGGGCAGTCTGTCGACGGACGCACCGTGCGCACCCTGGTCCCGGTCTCGACCCGTCACCCCGACGAGCACGGAACACTGGGCAACCGGGTGTCGGCAGTCTTCGCGGATCTGCCTGTGGGGCAGGCAGATCCGCTCGAGCGCCTGCGCGCGGTCTCGGCCCAGCTGCATACGCTAAAGACCGGTGGCGCCGCGCTGGGCGTGGACGCCCTCCTCGACGCCGCCGACCTGGTCCCCGGCAGCCTCTACGCCCTCGGCGTCAAGGCGTGGGCCCACAGCCCGCAGCGCATCTTCAGCACGGTGACGACGAACGTCCCCGGCCCCCAGGTGCCCCTCTACCTGCTCGGGCGGCGGATGACCGACATGTACCCCTACATCCCCCTCGGCGCGGACCTGCGCATCACCATCGGCATCGCGTCGTATGCCGGGGGGCTGGCCTGGGGCGTCACCGGGGACCACGACTCCGTCCCCGACCTGCGCGTCCTCTCCGACGGCATCGATCAGTCGATCGCCGAGCTGATCTCCCTCGCCCCACCATCGAACCTCTCGAACCGCTCCGAGGTGCGCCATGCAGGAACACGCTGAATCCACCCGCTACACCCCCGCGCCCGGCGAGACCCTCACGGACGACGTCTTCACCAACGCCCGTGTGCACGCGTCGGAGGTCGGCTACTCGCGCCGGGTCGACGAGAGCTGGGTGCCCGTCACGCACGTCGAGCTCGCAACGCAGGTGATCGACGTCGCGGCCGCGCTCATGGCCTGGGGCCTCTCGCCGGGCGAACGCGTTGCCATCATGGGCGGCACGAGCTTCGAGTGGATGGTGTGCGACTACGCGATCTGGACCGCCGGCGGCGTCACCGTGCCGATCTACGAGACGTCGTCCGCCGAGCAGGTCGAGTGGATCCTCCACGACTCCGGGGCCGTCGGCGTCTTCGTCTCGAACGCCGCCGTGGCAGCCACGGTCACCTCGGTTCGCGGCACCCTGACCGAGCTGCGAGCCGTGTGGGCCCTGGACCCCACCGATAAGGACACGCAGGCCACCGATGACCTGACGACCCTCTCGCACGACATCGACGCGTCAGAGGTGGAGGCGCGTCGGGCGTCGCTCACGAGCGACGCGCTGGCCACGATCATCTACACCTCCGGCACGACGGGGCGTCCGAAAGGGTGCGCCATCACCCACGCCAACCTGCTGTGCCAGGTCCACAACGTCGTCGCAGCCACGAACGTCACCGAGCTCGTCTTCAACGACCGGAGCAGGACGCTGCTGTTCATCCCGGTCGCGCACATCCTCGCCCGGTCCATCCAGCTGACCGCGGTCCACCAGCGCGTGCACCTGGCCCACGGCAGCGACGCCAAGAAGGCCGCGTCGCTCCTCGTCGACTTCAAGCCGTCGGTGATCCTGGCCGTGCCGTACATCTTCGAGAAGATCTACAACACGGCCAAGCACAAGGCCGCGGTCGAGAAGAAGGGCTGGATCTTCGGGCAGGCCGAGGCAGCAGCCACGCAGTACAGCGAGTCCATCGACCGCGGCGGCCCGGGCCTGCTGCTGCGGCTTCGTCACGGCCTCTTCGACCGTCTCGTCTACGGCAAGCTGAGGGCCGCCCTCGGCGGGCAGGTCGACTACATCGTCAGCGGCGGAGCACCCCTGGGATCGCGGCTGGGCCACTTCTTCCGCGGCATCGGGATCAACCCGCTCGAGGGCTACGGCCTGACCGAGACGTGCGCCGGCGTCACGCTGAACCTGCCGGGTCAGCAGCGCATCGGCACCGTCGGCCGCCCCCTGCCGGGCTGCGCTGTGCGGATCGCGGACGACGGCGAGGTGCTGCTCAAGGGCGGTGTCGTCTTCCAGGGCTACTGGCACAACGAGGAGGCGACCCGGGACGCCTTCGACGAGGACGGCTGGTTCCGCACCGGCGACCTCGGCTCGCTCGACCGCGACGGCTACCTGACGGTCACGGGGCGCAAGAAGGACCTCATCGTGACCGCCGGCGGCAAGAACGTCGCTCCCGCGGTGCTCGAGGACCGCCTCCGGGCGCACTGGCTGCTCAGCCAGTGCCTCGTCGTCGGCGACCGCCGGCCTTATGTCGCAGCGCTGCTCACCGTCGATGCGGAGGTGCTGCCGCAGTGGCTCGCCGAGCACGGCCACACCGAACCCGGGGCGATCGAGCACATCCACGAGAACCCGGACCTGCTGGCCGAGCTCCAGTCCGCCGTCGACGACGCCAACAAGGCGGTGTCCCAGGCCGAGGCGATCAAGCGGTTCGCCGTGCTGCCGGAGGACTTCACCGTCGACACCGGACTGCTCACACCGACCCTCAAGGTGAAGCGGGCGGTGGTCACCGAGCGGTATGCCGCCGAGATCGACCGCCTCTACGCGGACGAAGGTGCGCGGGCGCCCTCAGCGACGCCGTAGGCCACGTCGTAGGCCACGTCGTAGGCCACGTCGGCGACCGTCACGCGTCGTCACGGGCGGGCACCCAGGACGGCGATGGTGCCCTCGTCGACGAGCCAGTCCAGGATCCGGTCGATCGTCCATTCCGGGACCTCCAGCTGCGGCACGTGACCGACGTCCTCGGCAACCTCGAAACGCCACGTCGGGTTGGCCCTCGCCACCCGACGCGCCGCGGCGATGGGCACCAGCCGGTCCTTGGCCCCGTGGAGCAGCAGCACCGGCTTGCTGATCCGGCCCATCAGGGCGTCGAGCCAGCGACGCCGGGCCAGGACGAGGACGAGCGACCTTCCGGCGACGATGAGCTCGGCGTCGACGTCCGGATAGTCCTCGCGCTCCCGAGCGAGCTCGAGGTGCTGACGCAGGACGTGACCGGGCACCCGACGGGTGTCCACGCAGCAGAGCCGCAGCACCGCCATCGCCTGGCTCTCGGCCGAGAAGAGACTGCGCCGACGGGACATCAGCACGCGAGCCAGGGCCGGCACGGCATACGCCCCGAACATGAGCGTGACGAGCGGGTCAGGGCGTGCGGTCGGTCCCACGGGCACCGCGGGGTCGACGAGGACGAGCCCCGACACGAGGTCGGGGCGCAGGTCGGCCAGCAGCAGGCTGAGCAGGCCGCCCATGGAGTTGCCGACGAGGATGACCGGATGGCCGATGACCTCGTCGACGAAACGGGCCAGGAGGTCGCGGTTGGTGTCGATGTGCGGCGACCGACCCAGGGGTTGGGTGCGCCCGAAACCGACGAGGTCGATCGCCACGACACGGCACGTCTCCGCCAGCGTGGGCGCGATCGCCGCCCAGTTGAGCAGGGAGCCGCCGAGACCGTGCACGAGCAGCAGCAGCGGACCGTCGTCAGGGCCGCCGTAGTCGACATAGTGCACCGGCCCTCCGAGATCTGCCCATCGGGACTCGGGCGGCTCTGCCTCGAACTGTGGGCTGTCGCCAGGGAACGCTGCCACGTCCCCATCGTCCCTGCGATCCCACCGTCGCGTCGGCGTGCGGACCAACCTGTGAGCGACGGAACGCGCGGGATCCTCCGGTCGCGCCAGCGGTCGCCCGCCTCTGGTCAACCTCCCAGCAGCGGCCGCGGGCCACGTCCACATCACGTGAGCCCACGGACGCTGGACGAAAGGCTCGTCAGGTGACACCCCGTGCTCCTAGAGTCATGGCCATGGTGGGGCGTGGGCGGCTGGGCTGCTCCCGGCGATGACGAGCAGCGTGGGGGCAGCGGACACCTCGGGCCGCGCCGCCCTGCCCGGAACCACCCCACGCGCGACCATCGCGCCCGCGCACACCGCGCCCGCCACCACTCCGCCCTCCACCGACCCACAGGCGTCGACCGCAGACGGCGTCGCCCACGACGCGCTCTCGTCCGAGGTCCCGGTGTCCGCCGCTCGCCGCGCGCTCCGCCTCGTCGTCATCGCCGTCGCGTACTACGTCGGGGCACGGCTCGGGCTGGGCCTGTCCCTGGTCGGCAACGACGTCACCCCGCTCTGGCCGCCGACGGGGGTCGCCGTCGCCGCCCTCGTCGTCATGGGACGGTCGTACTGGCCGGCCATCGCCGTCGCCGCCCTGGCCGTCAACCTGCCGATCAGCGCCACCCCGCTCGCAGCGGTCGTCACGGCGGTCGGCAACACGCTCGCGCCGGTCCTGGCCGTCACGCTGCTGCGGCGCGTCGGCTTCCGCCGCGAGCTCGACCGGCGGCGCGACGCGATCGCGATCGTCTTCCTCGGCGCCCTCGCCAGCATGCTGGTCAGCGCCACCATCGGTTCGGTCACGCTCGTCGTGTCCGGCTCGATCGCGACCTCACAGCTCGCGGCCGCGTGGGCCGTGTGGTGGACCGGCGACGCCATGGGCGTCCTCGCCGTCGCCCCGTTCCTGCTGTGCCTGCCCCTCTTCTGGGAGCAGCGGCGGTGGCCCCTGCGCCAGTGGCTCGAGGGGGCCACGGTGATCGTTGCCGCGACAGCGGTGATCGCGGCCGCCTCGTTGACGCGGCTGCCGGTCCTGTTCCTCGCGCTGCCCGTCCTCGGCTGGGCGGCCTGGCGCCTGCAGCTGCGGGGCGCCGCGCCGGCCGCTCTCATCGCGGCCCTCCTGGCCACGTGGTCGGCGGCGCACATGATCGGGCCGTTCAAGGGCATGACGTTGGTCGAGCAGATGGTGACCCTCCAGTCCTTCAACGCGTGCGTCGCCCTGACCTCCTTCTTCCTCTCGGCGATGGTGAGCGAGCGGCTCCAGACCGCGGCCGCGCTGAGCGCCGCGGCCTCGGAGCTCGAGAGTCGGGTCGAGCGCCGCACGGCGCAGCTCTCGGCCGCCAACACCCGCCTGGTGCAGGAGATCCAGGAGCGGTCCGAGGCCCAGGAGCTGCTGAGCCACGAGGAGGCCAGGGCCCAGCGCGAGCACCAGATCGCCGAGACCCTGCAGCGCAGTCTCCTGCCCGACCGCCTGCCCGACGTCCCGGGGGTCGCCCTGGCCGCCCGCTACGTGCCGGCGACGGCCGACGTGCAGGTCGGCGGTGACTGGTACGACGTCGTCCAGCTCCCCGGCGGCCTGCTCGGACTCGCGATCGGCGACGTCGCCGGCCATGGGCTCCCCGCCGCCGCGACGATGGTGCAGGTCCGCATGGCGCTGCGCGCCTACGCGCTGCAGGACCCGTCGCCGCCTGCGGTCATGCGCGGCGTGCACCAGCTCGTCTCCCAGCTGCCGGTGCCCGAGATGGTGACGCTGACCTATCTCGTCTTCGACCCCGCGACGCGCCGGCTGCGGTGGAGCAGCGCGGGCCACCCTCCCGCGCTGACCGTCGTGGACGGCGTGGGCACCTTCCTCGGGGGCGCACTGTCCCCGCCGGTGGGAGTGACCGCCGACAGCACCTTCACCGAAGCCAGTGCCGAGCTCCCACCGGGGGCGACCCTGCTGCTCTACACGGACGGTCTCATCGAACGCCGCGGCGTGTCGCTCGCCGACGGTCTCGGCCGGCTCGAGCGTGAGGCCGCTGCGGCACCCGCCGACGACGGCCTCGAGGCTCTCTGCGAGCGGTTGCTGCGCATCTTCCTGGACGAGGAGCACATCGAGGACGACGTCGCGATCCTCGCGATGCGGCCCGCACCCGCCGTCGAGGGCGAGCTCGACGTCCGGCTGCCTGCGGAGGCCCGCAACCTGGTGCAGGTCCGCAGCTCCCTACGTCGCTGGCTCAGGGAGTCCGCTGTCTCGGAGGAGGACGTCAACGAGGTCCTCGTCGCCTGCGGTGAGGCGTGCGCCAACGTCGTCCAGCACGCCTACAGCGAGTCGTCCGCCGGCGAGCTCGTCGTCGAGGCCCGTCTCGACGGCGAGGCCCTCGAGCTCCGCGTCCGCGACCGTGGGCACTGGCGACCCGCCGCGGAGCGCGGCGGCGGCTGGGGGCTGCAGCTCATGCGCGCCCTCATGGACGACGTCGCCATCGAGCAGTCGCCCGCCGGCACGCAGGTCCGCCTTCGGCGCAACGTCCGGCTGGGACGCACGTCATGACCGACCTGGCCCGCGTCGAGACCTCGCGCTCCGGCACCACCCAGCTCGCCAGGGTGACCGGCGAGCTCGACCTGTCCAACGCCCGAGCGCTCACCGATGCGCTGGCCCACGCCGTCCCGGACGACGTGACCCTCGTCGTCGTCGACCTCACCGGCACCACCTACGTCGACAGCGCCGCGATCGCGTCGTTCTTCCGCCTCTCCCAACGCCTGCGCGACCGTCGCCAGGACCTCCGCCTCGTCGTGCCGACGACCTCACCGATCCGGGCCGTCGTCGAGCTGACCCGGCTGAGCCAGGTGATCCCCGTCGACGAGAGCGTCCCGCCGCTCCAGGACGTCCCGATGGCGTATGCCGCCCTCCCGCCCCCGGCTGCGCCCGCTCCCACAGCGCCCGCTCCGACCGCGCCCGACGCCACCGTCACTGCCGTGGACCCCGAGGAGCCCCTCGAGCGGGCCGACGACGGCGGTCATCGCAACGGGTAGTTCCCCGAGCCGGGAAGCGTCGCCCCCGATCGCAAGGTGAAGAGCACCGTCAGCGCACCCGTCAGGTCAGGCTCGACGCGGGTCACCTCGACGACGAGGTCGCCGGCGCCGAGACGGCCGTCGAAGACGGAGGTGGGTGTGCTCACGTGCTCCCGGACCCGGCTCCCGCGCACGTCCTGCACCGACGTGATGAGCCAGCCTGCGGGCGCTGCGAGATGAGCGAGACACCCCTGGTCGCTCGGCGCGAAGCGCAGGCTCACGACGGTGCCCACCGTGCTGGGTGGCGTGGTCGTGGTCGCCCCCGGAGACGAGGTCGTCGAGGGGTTGGCCGGGGACGGCTGGACCTGTGTCGTGGTCGGCTTGGCCGCCGAGGTACTGGGGGTCGTGTCAGAGGCCGAGCGCCGTTGTCGCTCGAGGCTGCCCGCGCTCCCCCCGTTGTCGGTGCGACCACCCGATGACTGGAAGCGCGAGACGGCCTGGGCGGTCGCCACCCCGATGACGGGCCTGGGCGCCCCAGACGTCCCCCGCGTCGGGTAGGGCGACTCCGCGTCGTCCGTCGCCCCGTCCGACGCCGTGGACGAGCCTGGCCCTACCGGCGCCTCGGCCGAGACCCGCCCGCCCGGCTCGTGCTGGAGCAGGAGGAGCGCTGCAGCCAGGACGAGTGACGCAGCGGCCAGCACCGCGGCGGCCGACCGCGCAGGCACGGACAGCACCCGTCCGGTCGTCGCCCACCTCGGCACCACGGAGCCGTCTCCGGCGTCTCCTGGGTCGTCTTCTGGGTCGGGGCCGCCAAGGGTCGGGGCGATGCCGACGGCGACGGGCACCGAGGCCTCCTCGGCCGCGGCGAACGCTCCGGGCAGGAGGGCCGGTGCCACGCGCAGCCGGATCGCGGCATCGACGTCGACCACGTCGCGCACGGCTGCGCGGCACCGGGCGCAGCCGTCGAGGTGGTCGTCGATGTGGTGGCGCGCGCTGGGGGGCAGCGAGTCGCGCACGTAGCCGCCGAGCCGGCGTCGCGCCTCCTGGCACTGCGGCTCGGCCGGCCTGGCGGCGAGCTCGGCCAGCAGGGTCTGGCGCAGCCGCTTGCGGGCCTGCTTGCCCAGGGTTGCCACCCCGCTGGGCGTCGTGCCCAGGCCCGGTGCCATCTGCTGCGGCCTCTCCTCGTGCACGACGAGCCGCCAGAGCAGGGAGCGCGACTCGTCGGGCAGCGAACGCCACGCCGCCCAGACGGCCTCCTGCTGCTCCACCTCGACGGCATCGAGGACCTCGCCGGCGTCACGTCCGGTGTCGGATCCGTCGTCCGACCGCTCCACTGTCACCCACCCGGTCTGCCGACGTCGTCGGCTGCTCGACCTCGCTCTGGGTGCATGACCGACACCGGGTCCCCCGACCCGTCCGCGCGACGACCACGCACCTTCAGCATCCTTGCAACGAAAGACGTTCCAAGCGACCATTCCCGGCGCGACATGCCCACAGCGGCGCACGGTCGGGCCGAGCGTGAGCGCTTTGCCCCTTTCGCGACCGAGCCCCGCGGGCGAGCGCTCCCGAACGAGGGCGTATGCCGTCCGCCTCGTCGGGCGCCGGTCAGACGGTCTGCGTGGCGACGCCGCGGAGCAGGGCGAGGTAGTCCTCGGCCGGCCGCGCCCCCGTCACGGCGGCATACCCGTTGGCGACGACGAAGGGCGTCGAGGTGACACCCATCGAACGGGCCTGCTCCTCGTCGGCTCGCACCTGCTCGGCATAGGCGTCCGAGGCGAGCACCGCGGAGACGCGTCGCTCGTCGAGCCCGCACTCGGCGGCGAGCCGCTGCAGCACCTCGTGGTCGTCGAGGGCCAGTCCCTCGCCGAAGTGGGCGGAGTGGAAGCGCTCGACGGCGGCCGACCTCAGAGCGGGCCCGCCCATCTCCCCTGCCAGGGCGCAGAGGCGGTGGGCGTCGAAGGTGTTGGCGCGTACGGCCCGGTCCCAGTCGAAGACGAGGTCGTCGGCCTCGGCGACCTCGCTGGCCTTGGCGTTCATGAGGCGTCCGGTCCCCACGTCCCCACCGTGCCGCACGGACAGGTGCTCGCTGACGGGCACCGCTCCCCCGACGGCGACGTCAGGGTCCAGCTCGAACGACCGCAGCCGCACGGTGACGTCGTGCGGGCGTTCGAACGCCGCGACCGCCGCCTCGACGCGCCGCTTGGCGACCCACGAGTAGGGGCAGACCAGGTCGCTCCAGAGGTCGAGCTCGATGAGGGTCGTGGACTCGGCAGCACGCTGATCGGTCATCGACTCAGTCAACCACGGCCCGCACCGCCCCCGGGAAAGCGTTGCGCCCCCACCGGAGTCGGTGGGGGCGCAACGGCAAGGCGTGAGAGGTGACGGCTCAGAAGCGGCCGTAGCCCGACGGGGTGGTCCAGATCGAGTGGTTGCCGATCACGGTGCCGGTGCGCTGGGCGTCGATCATCCGGCCCGGGCTGACGTAGATGCCCACGTGGTAGGCCGGCGAACCGAAGAAGACGAGGTCACCGGGGCTCGGGTTGCTGACGCGGGTCGCTGCCGCCTGCTGCGCCGACGCGGTGCGCGGGATGGAGATCCCGGCCTGGCGGTAGACGTAGGAGGTGAAGCCGGAGCAGTCGAAGCCCGACGGCGACGAGCCGCCGTAGACGTACGGGACGCCGAAGAAGGACTGCGCGATGCCGACGATGCCGCTGGCGCTCGGGGCGGGCGCGACGTTGAGGGCGGGGCGGGCGGCCGAGCGGGAGACGCGCTGCGAGGCGGCCTTGCGGTCGGCGGCCGCCTTGTCGGCGGCGGCCTTCTCGGCGCGGTCCGCCTTGACGACGATGTCCTCGATGACGACCGGCTTGACCTTGGCCTGCTTGAGCCCGGGTGTCGCGAAGCCGATGGCCGAGAGGGCGTTGCCGGCCTTGAGCGTGCCGACGGCGGGGCCGACGGCCGCGGGGCCGGCGACGACGCTGCTCGAGCCGTCAGCTGCGTTCGCCGTGCCGGCGAACGAGGCGATCAGGCCACCGGAGGCCGCCACGACCGCGGCGCCCTTCACAGCGGGCTGAGCAGACTCCTTGGCGATCGTCTTGAGCTCGGCGATCGCGTTGAATCGACCGGGGGCGCGGTGGCGCCCGGAAACGTTCTGAGCCACAGATAGACCTCTCGACGCCTACGAGGTGAGCTGTCGGGTTCGGGCTGGAGGTACTGCCCGGCCTTCGCTCGGACCAGGTTCGGTCCACGGAGGGCTTCACCCCGAGGGCGTCTCTCGACGCCCGGAGAAAGTGGTTCCCCCGCTCCTGCCATGCGGTTCGTGCTGAGCCTCAGGTCGATGGCAGGACTAGGCGGTCCGACCCGGGGCACTCGCTCGACGGGGAGAGCAAGTTCGCCCACCGTACCCAAGTCGATCTGCCTTGTCACCTCCGAGTTCCCGGAAGTCAAAGATTTTTCCGGGGGCCCCGCAGAGGCTGGCGAAGCATGACAAAAGGGCCCCACCAACCGGGGCAGACCCTGACGAATACAGAGTGTTCAGGCAGCCTGACAGAAGACGTGGACGGCCACGTCGTCAGGCAGTGAGACGCCTGTCGAGCGCTCGCTGCCCTCACGAACCGCGACGACACGGCCACCGTCGCGCACGACCTCGACCCGCGCGCCGGGCACGACGCCGGCGCTCGTCAGCAGCGCGAGCGCCTCGGGGTCGACCTGCACGGGCTCTCCGATCCGGCGGATCGTCACGACCGCGGGGGCCTCCCCCACCGCTGCGGTGAGGGTGGTGAGACCGGTGAGGAAGTCGGCGTCCTGGCGCACGCCCAGCTCGTCGAGCCCGGGGATGGGGTTGCCGTAGGGGGACTCGAGGCCCTCGCCGATGAGACCGAGGATCTTGCGCTCGACCTTCTCGGACATCACGTGCTCCCAGCGGCAGGCCTCGTCGTGGGCGTACTCCCACTCGAGCCCGATGACGTCGACGAGCAGGCGCTCGGCCAGCCGGTGCTTGCGCATGACCCGCGTGGCGAGCAGGCGCCCGTGGTCGGACAGCTCGAGGTGGCGGTCGCCCGACACGGCGACGAGGCCGTCGCGCTCCATCCGCGCCACGGTCTGCGACACGGTGGGACCCGAGTGACCGAGACGCTCCGCGATGCGCGCGCGCAGGGGGACGATGCCCTCCTCCTCGAGCTCGAAGATGGTGCGCAGGTACATCTCGGTGGTGTCGATCAGGTCCGTCACGGTCATACCTTC
Organism: Terrabacter ginsenosidimutans; assembly: GCF_039539425.1. Lineage (NCBI taxonomy): Bacteria > Bacillati > Actinomycetota > Actinomycetes > Micrococcales > Intrasporangiaceae > Terrabacter > Terrabacter ginsenosidimutans. Next base: position 13,495 of record NZ_BAABDC010000006.1, read on the forward strand.
TCAGAGTCGGAGAGCGCTCAAGGACCGGTCGTCGCCGGGCCGCGGTCGCCGACCCGGGTCGGGTCGTGCCGTGGCACCCAGATGCGCAGCCACCCGGCACCGACGATGGCGCCCACGCCGAGCACGACGGCGGACGCGCCGAGGGACATGATGGCGCTCAGCCCTGACAACGCCAGCGGGCCCGCCGCCCTTCCCAGGTCGGCGCAGAGGCGCCAGCCACCGAGGAACTGCGCCCTGCCGTCGGCGGGTGACGCGTCCGCCCCGAGGGTCATGATGAGGCCTGCGCCGAGGCCGTTGCCGACGCCGAGCACCGTGGCCGCCGCCGTCACGGCGACGAGGCTCGTCGCGAGCGGCATCAGTGCCATGCCGAGTCCGAGCACGAGCATGCTGGGGACGGCGGCGGCCACCCGGCCGTGGCGGTCCATGAGCCATCCCGACGGGTAGAAGAGCAGCATGTCGATGGCGCCGGCCACGCCGAAGACGAGCGAGGTCTGCGCCGGCGAGAAGCCGACCGACTCGGCCCACAGCGGCACGAGCGCCTCGCGGATCGCGCGCGCCCCGGCCACGCACATCGCCCCGGTGCCCAGCGTCAGCAGGACGTGCCGGTGCTGCAGGAGCACCGACGCGACGCTGCGCGGGGGTCCGGCACCGGCCACGCGGTGCGCCGACCCGGTGATGTCGGGTGCGAGGAGGACGAAGGCGGCGGCGCTGGCGACGCCGCCGACGGCATACGCGGACTCCGTGCCCCACGCGGCGATGACGAGCGAGCCGATGAAGGGGCCGATGAAGTAGCCGACGCGGTGCACGCCCCCGAGCGTCGACAGGGCCCGCGCGCGCATCGCGACGGGCACGGCCTCCGTCAGGTACGCCTGGCGCGCCAGTCCGAAGAGGGAGCCCGCGAGGCCGATGACGAGGACGCCGACGAAGAGCATGACGAGACCGCCGGCGAGCGCCGACACGAGCATCCCGATGGCCTCGACGACGGCGGCGACAAGCAGGGCGCGACGCTCACCGATGCGCGCCGCGAGCGCACCCGACGGCAGGTCGCCGAGCAGCTGACCGACGCTCATCATCGCGACGAGCAGCGCTGCCACGCCCACGGAGGCACCGAGCTCGCGGGCCGAGACGGCGACGATCGGGGACACGGCCCCCGCGCCCGTCGAGCCGAGCAGGGTGGGGCCGTAGGCCGACAGCGCGATGGCGCGCAGGCTGCCGTGGCGCCCGTCCGCTCCGTCCCCCCGAATCTCGGTCACGCCACAGGACCCTAACGATCGGGTTACTCGGGTGGCCGGGGCGACCGACCACCGAAAGCATTGGCGCGTGGCCGAGGCGGAGGTGTCGAGCGGCGCGAACGCGGTGGTGCGTTCGCGCACCCTGACGCTGCTCGTGCTCGGAGCGGTGGGCGCGTCGCTCGCGGTCGCGCTCGGGTCGCCCGTCGCCACGGCCGTCATCGGCCTCATCCTCTTCGGGGTCCTGCACAACCTCCTCGAGATCCGCTACGTCGTCGGGCAGTTCGGGAGCGTCCTGGGGCGCCCCTTCCTCGACCTGCTCATCGCGCTGGTCACGGGCATCGCGGTCTGCCACCTCCTCGTGGGGGTCGTCGGCCGACCGGCCCAGCTCGCGGAGATCGCCCTGGGCTACGGCGTCCTCCTCGCCGCGGCGCACCACGTGCTCGACGGCCGGCGGCGGGTGGCTGCCTGGGCGGTCATCGGGGTCGCGGCCGGCGTGTCGCTGGCCTTCCCGGGCTACCACGTCGTCGTGCTGGCCCACCTGCACCAGGTGGTGCCGCTCTTCTTCCTCTGGGAGTGGTCGGGGCGCATCACCTCGCGCCGCGGACGCCAGGCGTTCCGAGCCGTGCAGCTGCTCTGGGTCGTCGCGATCCCCGCGGTCGTGCTCTCAGGGCTGCTCGACGGGTCGCTCGACGCCGACCCCGGCTTCGTGCGCAGCGTCGTCGGCGACGGCCACGCCGTGCTGGCCTCCGGCGCCCTGCCCGGCACCGCGGCGACCGTCGTCGGTCTGCGCCTGCTCACGGTCCTCGCCTTCCTGCAGACCATGCACTACGTCGTGTGGGTGGCGCTCATGCCGCGCATCGCCCCCGACGCGTCGGCCTCCTTCGAGGCTCGGGCGCCGTGGCTGACGGGTCCGCGCCTGTGGGCCGTCGGCTTCGTCGCGGCCGCGGTCTTCGCCGTGCTCTTCGGCATCGACTTCACGCGGGGCACGACGATGTATGCCGCCCTGTCGAGCTACGCGGCCTTCGTCGAGGTGCCGGTGCTGCTCGCGATGCTCGTGGGGGCCGGACGCGTGTCCGCGTCCACCCCCGCCAGCGGGGGCGGGGTCCGTCCACCGGCGTCGGAGGCGCTGCCGTTCTCGGCCGCGGCGTCCTGGGCCCTGGCGCCCCTGCCTCCCCTGCCTCCACTGCCGCCGACGGGTGGGGGCTCCCGCACCGTCGGTCTGCGACCCGACGCCACGTCCGCGGTGGCGCCCGATCCCGAGCTGGGACCGTGACCCCGCCGGCAGGATCACGCCGATAAAGGTCTTGCCGCGTCTGCGCACCCGACGTACGGTCGTGGCATCGAAACCGAAGGGAGGTGATCCGAGAAGTGATTTCTTCCGGAGCGTGTGAGGTGGCCACGCGATAGCCGCGTCCCCATCCACACCCATGGATGAAGCAGGGCAGTCCGACTCGTCGGGCTGCCCTGTTCCGCGTCCACCCTCCCTAGGGCTGCAGGCGCAGCATCGTCCACGAGTCGGGGTCGGCGAGGTCGCCGTCACCCGTCCGGCGGAAGACGATGCGGTCGTGGAGCCGGTTGCGCCGACCCGCCCAGAACTCGACCTCGTCGCAGACGATGCGCCACCCACCCCAGAAGTCCGGCACCGGCACGTCGTGGTCGCCGCCGGTGTCGGGGAAGCGCTCCAGGACTTCCTGCCACCTGCGCTCGAGCTCGTGCCGGTCGGCGGCCGGGCGGGACTGGTCCGACGCCCACGCCGAGAGCCTCGAGCCGTAGGGCCGTGAGTCGAAGTAGGCCTCGACCTCGTCGCGCTCCACGAGCTCGGCCGTGCCGCGGAAGCGGATCGCACGGTAGAGCGAGGGCCACGTGAGGGCCGCCGCCACCCGAGGGTTCGCCTGCAGGTGCTCGCTCTTGGCCGAGCCCAGGTTGGTGACGAAGCCGGGACCACGCTCGTCGAGGAAGCGCATGAGGACGGTGCGCACGTCCGGGGTGCCGGTGGCGTCGACGGTGGCCACCGAGAGGGCGGTGGGCTCGGGCACGTCGTCGCGGTCCGCGGCTGCCGCCAGGGCGTCATCGACCCAGGCCCGGACCTGCAGGTACGGCGACGCCGCGACGTCGGACTCGACGAGCCCGTCGCCGGCGTAGTCGACGCGGCGCACCGCCGTGCCGCCCCCGGCCGCCGAGCCGGAGTCCGACTGAGGGGCCGACCGGTTGGCTGTCGCGCGAGGAGAGCTGTCCATGACCCCAGACTAGGGTTGACCCGAGAAGGTCCGCGCGGACGTCAGGCCACGGCGCGCGCGGTCCCGGCGACAGCCCCGGGCCGCCCGGGGCGCTGTGAGGAGTCACTACATGGCAGGCAAGGGCAAGCTCGTCACCCAGACCGTCAAGCTCGGCATCAAGTACGGCCCCCAGATCTGGGTGGCCACCCAGGCCCTGCGCGACCCCGCGAAGGAAGCCGCCAACAAGGCGATCTCGAGCGAACGCGCCCGCCGCCAGGCGATGGCGCACGCGAAGTCGCTCGCCGACGGCAGCATCCTCAAGGTCTACCGGGGCGACGTCGCCCACTGGGTCGTCTTCAGCGGCGACGAGGCGGTCGGCGTGCACCCGCAGACCGACATCCCGCCCTCGGCCCTCGTCGAGCGCGCCGACCTGACGAAGCGGATCCGGCCCGACGACAAGGTCAAGGCGACCGCCCGCGCCAAGGACGCCGCCGCTGCCGCCCTGCGCCGGGCCAAGCCCAACCAGATCAACTGACCCTCCCCCGCAACACACCGAGCAGCCGTCAACCACTGCGGTTGTAGCCGTCGCAGCCGGCAGCTGCTCGGTGTGTTGCGAGAGGGTGTTGCGAGAGCGCTCAGTCGGCGACGAGGATGCCGAGCTCGAGGGCGAGCGCCTCGGCGAGGTCGATGACCTGGGTGCGGCTCACGGTCGCGCCCCTGAGCCCGGCCAGGCCCACCGGCGCACGCAGCGTGGCCCCGGAGAGGTCGAGGCCGGCATACGTCCCGCGACCGAAGGTCGGCTGGACCAGGGTGCACCCCTCGAAGGTCAGGCCGTCGACGGTGGCCTCCTGCAGGTCCAGCTCGACGACGACGCAGTCGACGAACGCGACGTCCTTGAGGCGCGCCCCGCGCAGGTTGAGGAAGTCGACCTTGCCGCCGCGCACCGTGACGTCGCGCCACGTCGACCCCCACGCCGAGACGGCCGCGAGCCGGCAGCCCTCCATCGTCGTCTCGACGAGGGCCGCCTCGGTCAGGGACAGGCCGACGCCGCCGACGCGCTCCCACTCGCACTCCGACCACCGCGACCCCTCGAGGTGCGCCTCGTCCAGGGTGGCGCCGAGCAGCGAGCACTCGAGGAAGGAGTGGCCCTCCGCGTGGGCGCCCGTGAAGTCGGTCCCCTCGAAACGGACGGCGTCGTGGTGCTGGTCTCGGGTGCTGAACACGGCACCATGAAAAACGGTCTGGTCGGCGGCTGACGGCATACGGTGAGTCTGGCAGTCCCGACCGACGCTCCCCCGTCCGACGACTGTCGGCCTCCACAACGCGGTGGTACCGCCTGCACAGCAAGGATCGACATGGCAGACAGCACGCCCGACCCTGACTTCAAGCCCGGCCTCGAGGGCGTCATCGCCTTCGAGTCGACCATCGCAGAGCCGGACAAGGAGGGTGGGGCGCTGCGCTACCGCGGCGTCGACATCAACGACCTCGTCGGCCACGTCGACTTCGCCCACGTCTGGGGACTGCTCGTCGACAACGAGTTCGACCCCGGGCTGCCGCCCGCCGAGCCCTACCCGCTGCCCGTCCACACCGGCGACGTGCGCGTCGACGTCCAGTCCGCGCTCGCCATGCTCGCTCCGGTGTGGGGCTTCAGGCCGACCCTCGACATCGACGCCGCCGAGGTGCGCGACAACCTCGCTCGCGCCGCCGTCATGGCGCTGTCGTTCGTCGGCCAGTCGGCACGTGGCCTCGACAAGCCGATGGTGCCGCAGAGCGAGGTCGACAAGGCCCGCACCATCACCGAGCGGTTCATGATCCGCTGGCGCGGCGAGCCCGACCCCAAGCACGTCGAGGCCGTCGACGCCTACTGGGTCTCCGCAGCCGAGCACGGCATGAATGCCTCGACCTTCACCGCTCGCGTCATCACCTCGACGGGTGCCGACGTGGCGGCCGCGCTCTCGGGCGCCGTGGGCGCGATGTCCGGACCGCTCCACGGCGGCGCGCCCTCGCGCGTGCTCCACATGCTCGACGGCGTCGAGCAGCAGGGCGACGCCGCCGCCTACGTCAAGGGCGTCCTCGACAAGGGCGACCGCCTCATGGGCTTCGGCCACCGCGTCTACCGCGCCGAGGACCCCCGCGCCCGCGTGCTCCGCTCGGCCTGCGAGCGCCTCGGCGCCCCGCGCTACGAGGCCGCCGCCGCGCTCGAGAAGGCCGCGCTGGAGGAGCTGCACGCGCGCCGACCCGACCGCGTGCTCGCGACCAACGTCGAGTTCTGGGCGGCAGTGATCCTCGACTTCGCCGAGGTACCGCCGTCGATGTTCACACCGATGTTCACCTGTGCCCGCACCGCCGGGTGGTCGGCGCACATCCTCGAGCAGAAACAGACCGGGCGCCTCATCCGCCCGTCGTCCCGCTACATCGGCGAGGGTCCGCGCAAGCCCGAGGACGTCGCAGGCTGGACGCCGGACATCTCGCACTGAGACACCCGAGCCGAGCCCGTATGCCGTGTGGCTCGTAGTCGGGACACCGTGGCACGCGACGCCTAGGCTGGATCACAGCCCACGTTCGCGCCGCTCCGGCGGGGCAACAGCCGAGGTGGCGCCATGCCCGACTCGTTCGTCCACGTCAGCGACGTCAGGCGTCTGCTCGAGATCATCGAGGACGCGCACGTCTGGCAGCCCGAGGACTTCTTCTACGCCTCGGTGCTCTACGGGCTGGCGCTCCTCGTGCCGGCGGACGAGGTGGGGTTCCAGGTCAACGCCTGGCAGCGGATGTGGCTCTCGTTCCACGACGTCGCCGGGGGCAGGCAGGTCCCCGTCGTCTCGCCCGAGGTGGACCCGGGCGACCCGTCCTTTGCCTGGGAGGGCGGCGCCGGGCTCTCCGAGCCGCTCGGAGACACCACCGTGACCTCGTCGTCGGAGGTGCACGGGGGCCGGCGGGTCTCCGAGCTCATCGGCTCCATGGCGCCGATCGGCGACCTCGACAGCCGTGTCGTCCTCCACCGGTACGGCGGTCCGGCGTTCTCCGACCGCGAGGTCGACCTGCTTCGGCTCGCGCGGCCGCACCTGGCCGAGCTGCAGCTCCGTCGCCGGGCAGAGCTGGGCGGCCAGGCCCCTCTGACGCATCGGCAGTGGGAGATCCTCCGTCTCGTCGCGCTGGGCGCCACCAACCTGCAGATCGCCCACCGGCTCGGCATCTCCGAGGGGACCGTCCGCAAGCACCTCGAGAACGCCTTCGTCCGGCTGGGAGCCGCCAGCCGCAGCGAGGCCGTGTCCAGGCTCCGCGGGTTTCTCTGAGCCGGGCAGCGGCGATCAGGGCGCGGACGCCCTCACTCCGGTGACGCGCCGTCGCTGCGGCGGAACGCGAGCATCGCCATCGCCACCACGAGGAGTGCCGCGCCGAACACCCAGTCGCCCAGGCCGTCCGACCCCAGGACCGACCGCGCGAGCGGAGCCGGCACCGGCGGCCAGATTCCGGACCGGCCGGCCGACTCCGGCATCGGCTCGGAGGCCAGTGACGTCGCGACGCCGAGAACGAGACCGGCGCTCGCCACCACGACTGCAGCCAACGACCGCAGGGCCATGCGCAGGAACATGTCCGACCTCCCCCCAGACCGGACCGTCGGTGCGTCCCGGCCTCCTTCCAGCATCCCGACGGTGGGGTCCGGCGAACATACGAGGTTCCGCGTAGTGCACTCCCGCGACTTTGCCCAGCAGCACACCGTGCGGCGCGTGCGTGCGACCTCGAGGTTCGTGGACGGCTCGACCGGCGCGCCGGTCTGGCTGTCCACGCACCGAGCCCGGGTGTCCAAGGGGTGGTCACCTGGGGTTCAATGGCGGCGGTGACGACGGCGTCATCCGTTCTCAACACGTCTGCCACCTGCTCGTCACGTGGCCGCACTCCCAAGGTGATCTCGTGACCGAAGCTCCAGCCGTGACCCCGACCATCACCATCCCGGCCGAGCTCCTGCCCGGCGACGGACGGTTCGGCTGCGGGCCCTCCAAGGTCCGCCCCGAGCAGCTCGACTACCTCACCTCCCTCGGACGCACGGTGCTCGGCACCTCGCACCGCCAGGCGCCGGTCAAGAACCTCGTCGGTGAGGTCCGCGCCGGGCTCAGTGACCTGTTCTCCCTGCCCGACGGCTACGAGATCATCCTCGGCAACGGCGGCTCGACCGCGTTCTGGGACATCGCCGCCTTCGGCCTCGTGCGCGAGCGCTCGCAGCACCTCGCCTTCGGGGAGTTCTCGAGCAAGTTCGGCAACGTCACCAAGGCCGCACCCTTCCTCGGCGAACCGACGATCGTCAGGGCCGACCCCGGCACGCTGGCCAGCGCGCACGCCGAGGCCGGCATCGACGTCTACGCCTGGCCGCACAACGAGACCTCGACCGGCGTGATGGCCCCGGTCGAGCGGGTCGAGGGCGCCGACGACGACGCGCTCGTGCTCATCGACGCGACGTCGGGCGCCGGCGGCCTGCCCGTCGACATGACGCAGGCCGACGTCTACTACTTCGCCCCGCAGAAGTGCTTCGCCTCCGACGGCGGCCTCTGGCTCGCGGCCTTCTCCCCCGCCGCCCTCGCCCGCGTCGAGCAGATCGCCGCGACGGGGCGCTGGGTCCCCGACTTCTTCAGCCTGCCGACGGCGATCGAGAACTCGCTGAAGAACCAGACCTACAACACGCCGTCGGTCAGCACCCTGGCGCTGCTCAACAGCCAGCTGCAGTGGATGCTCGGCAACGGCGGTCTCGACTGGGCGACGGCGCGCACGAAGGACTCCTCGAGCCGCCTCTACGGCTGGGCCGAGCAGACGAGCTGGACGACGCCCTACGTCGCCGACCCGGCCGCCCGCTCGCAGGTCGTCGGCACCATCGACCTCGACGACTCGATCGACGCGGCGGCCGTGGCGGCGACGCTGCGCGCCAACGGCGTCGTCGACGTCGAGCCCTACCGCAAGCTCGGTCGCAACCAGCTGCGTGTCGCGATGTTCCCGGCGATCGACCCCGAGGACGTCACGACGCTGACGCGGGCGATCGACCACGTGGTCTCCGCCCTGGGCTGAGTCCGGGCCGAGCCCCGCCCGACAGCGACCCCGAGAGGGCCGGTTCCCGTATGCCGGGTGCCGGCCCTCTCGCACGTCCGGCCCGTCGCGCCCGCGTGACCTTTGGACAGGTGCCTCGTTGACCCGAGCAGACCGCCAATGGGGGCGGCTGTCGCACTCGAGGAGTACTCATGGTCCGCATCGTCCGCGCCGGCACCACCGCGCGCCGGATCGCTGCAGCCGTGCCGGTCATCGCACTGGCCTCGGCCGGCATCGCGTTCGCCGCCACCCGCAGCACCGACACCGCCGCGCCGGCGTCCGCGATCACCGTGCCCGACCAGGCGATCGCCGAGGGAAGCCCGCTCTACCCGCAGGCCGGTCCCGCTCCGGCGCCGATGCAGCTGCCCCCGATCTACCAGACCTTCACCCAGGACTACGCCCGCGTCGACGTGCCCTCCGAGGCTCGGGGTGCGGTCACGGCCATCGAGTCGCTCGCCCCGGTCCGCCTGGACGCGAACGGCATACCCGCCGTGGCCGTGGCCGCCTACCAGCGCGCCGCCGGCGTCCTCGACGGCATCAAGCCGGGCTGCGGTGTCGACTGGGCACTCCTCGGCGCCATCGGTCGCGTCGAGAGCAACCACGCGCGCTTCGGGGGCAACGTCCTCGACGCGAGCGGCATCGCCCGTCCCGGCATCATCGGCATCCCGCTCGACGGGTCTCGCGGCACGGCGAGGATCACCGACACCGACGGCGGCGCCCTCGACCGGGACCCCGTCTACGACCGGGCCGTGGGCCCGATGCAGTTCATCCCCGGCTCGTGGAAGCTGGCCGGCCGTGACGGCGACGGCGACGGGGTCGCCAACCCGCAGAGCCTCACCGACGCCGTCACCGGCGCCGGCGTGCTGCTGTGCTCGGGCGGCACCGACCTGCGCCGCCCGGGCGCCGCCTACCAGGCCGTGCTGCGCTACAACCACTCCGACTCCTACGTCCGCACGGTCCTGTCGATCGCCGACGCCTACCGCCGCGGCGTGACCGTGGTACCGATGAGCGCGCTCCCGGCCGCCCGCCCGGCGCCCGGCAGCGGCACGGCCACCCCCGACGGCTCCGGCTTCGCGTATGCCGGTTCGCCGGCCCCCCGTTCGACGGCTTCGCCGGGAGCCCGCCCCACACCGAGCTCCTCGGCGAAGCCGTCACCGTCCGCCACGCCGAAGCCCTCGGCGTCGTCCAAGCCGTCCGGCAAGCCGGCGCCGAAGCCCGCGCCCTCGCCGACGAAGGGCGCACCCGGCCTCCCGGTGCCACTTCCGTCCGTGCCCGGCGTGCCGCTCCCCTCGGTCAGCGTCCCCCTCCCGTCGGCGACGAAGCTGCCCGTGCCGACCCTGCCGGCCGAGATCGTCCGACTGCTCGCGCTGCCGCACCTGCCGCTCCTCTCGGGCGACCCCAAGGACCTCGTACGGGTGCTCGACCCGCTCAAGGGCAAGGTCGTCTGCGTCCTCGTCGACAAGGTCGTGACCTGCCCCACCGGCGGTCTGCTCGGCTGACCGGAGCCCGTCGACCTGCTACGCCCGGACGGGCGCCCAGGTGACGAGCGGCGAGGCCGCGACCCCCGTGCGACCGCTCGTGACATGCTCTCCATGTCGAAGCAGGTCTCGGCGAGGACCACGGACCTGGACGGCGCGGTGACCCGCGATGGCGACGACGTGTGCCGCCGGGTCGAGACCGCTGCCATCGGCCACCCCGCGTCGCTCAGCACGAGAAGGATCACCATGACCCCGCAGTTGCCCACCCCAGCCACCCCACACGTCTCCGACCCCGCCCCTGCCACCTCGGACGGCCGGGACCTCAGCTCCCGTCCCGGAGGTGCCCAGTGAGCGCGGGCGGCGGTCGCCGGCAGCAGTCCCGTGGCCGGGGACGTGGCTCCCGACGGTCCCAGGACCTCCCCACGCTGCCACGCGACGGCCTGCGGATCGTTCCGCTGGGTGGCCTGGGCGAGATCGGCCGCAACATGACGGTCTTCGAGCACGCCGGACGGCTGCTCATCGTCGACTGCGGCGTCCTCTTCCCCGAGGAGCACCAGCCGGGCGTCGACGTGATCCTGCCCGACTTCTCCTGGATCCGGGACCGTCTCGACAAGGTCGACGCCATCGTGCTGACGCACGGCCACGAGGACCACATCGGGGGCGTCCCCTACCTGCTGCGGGAGCGACCGGACATCCCGGTCGTCGGCTCCCGCCTGACGCTCGCCTTCCTCGAGGCGAAGCTGCAGGAGCATCGCATCACGCCCGTCACCGTGCAGGTGAGCGAGGACGACCGTCGCACCTTCGGCCCCTTCGACTGCGAGTTCGTCGCCGTCAACCACTCGATCCCCGACGGCCTCGCCGTCGCGATCCGCACCGCCGCCGGCCTCGTGCTGCACACCGGGGACTTCAAGATGGACCAGTTCCCGCTCGACGGTCGGGTGACCGACCTGCGCGCGTTCGCCCGTCTCGGCGAGGAGGGCGTCGACCTCTTCCTCGTCGACTCGACCAACGCGGAGGTCCCCGGCTTCACCGTGTCCGAGGGTGAGCTGTCGCCCGCCATCGAGGCGGTCTTCCGGACGACGCCCGGCCGGGTCATCGTGTCGAGCTTCGCCAGTCACGTCCACCGCATCCAGCAGGTCCTCGACGCGGCTCGTGACCACGGCCGCAAGGTGGCCTTCGTCGGCCGCTCGATGGTGCGCAACATGGGCATCGCGGCCGAGCTCGGCTACCTGAACATCCCCAAGGGCCTGGTCATCGACCTCAAGCAGCTCGAACGCCTGCCCGCGAACCAGATCGCCCTGATCTGCACGGGGTCGCAGGGCGAGCCCCTCGCCGCCCTGTCGCGCATGGCCAACCGTGACCACCCCATCCGGGTCACCGAGGGGGACACCGTGCTGCTCGCCAGCTCCCTCATCCCCGGCAACGAGAACGCGATCTACCGGGTGATCAACGAGCTCACCCGCTGGGGCGCCAACGTCGTGCACAAGGGCAACGCCAAGGTGCACGTCTCGGGCCACGCCAGTGCCGGCGAGCTGGCCTACTGCTACAACATCGTCCAGCCCTCGAGCGTCCTGCCCGTCCACGGCGAGTGGCGCCACCTGCGGGCCAACGCCGACATCGCCATCCGCACGGGCGTCGACGCGAAGCGCGCCCTCATCGGCCACGACGGCGCGGTCATCGACCTCGTCGACGGCCAGGCGAGCATCACCGGCACCGTCCCGGCCGGGCTCGTCTACGTCGATGCCATGACGGTCGGCGGAGCGACCGAGGAGTCCCTGCACGTGCGCCGCACCCTCGCCGAGGAAGGGGTGATCACCATCGTCTGCATCGTCGACCCCGACACCGGCAAGCTGACCGAGGAGCCCGACTACCTCGCCCACGGGTTCGAGCACGAGCCCGGCGACTTCGCCAAGGCCACTCCGGCCATCCAGAAGGCGCTCACCACGGCCACCAAGGAGGGCATCGAGGACATCGAGCAGGTCGAGGAGCTCGTCCGCCGGGCCATGTCCACGTGGGTCCACCGCCAGGCACGCCGCAGCCCCCTCATCATCCCCGTCATCGTCGACGCCTGACCGTTCCTGACGGAGGGGTCGGGCGCGCTGACGCGCTCGGGTCGCACGGCTCGCACGGCGTCGAGAGCCGCAGACGGACCAGGGACACGTCCCTGGTCCGTCTGCGGTCTGTCTGTGGTCCGCGGGTCACCTCGGGGCGAGCCGGCCCCCGGCTGCGGGGAGTCGAGGTGCACCGGTGGAGGCGGCCCGGTCCAGCCTCGGGACACCGAGCGCCATGACGATGGAGAGACCGGTCGTGACGAGGGGCAGGTCACTCGGTTCGAAGCCGTGCGCGCCGACAGCCAGCCCGTTGGCGATCAGGAGGAAGCCTGCAAGACCCCCGGTCACGCCGGCCAGTCGGACGCGTCCACCGAGGTGCGCCTGGCTGGCCAGCGCCGCCGCGAAGGTCAGCACCGTGACCCCGAGCAGGATGGTGAAGAACGAGTTCACCCCCCACTCCACCCACCGGACCGCCTCCGCGGCGGCGAACCGCGCGGCCCGGTCGTCGGGAGCTGCGGCGGCCCAGGAGTCCACGGCCTGCTTGAGGGCGACGCCGTCCACGGCCATGTTGACCGCGATCAGGGCCGCGGTCGCGGCAGCTGAGGCGGTGCCGAGGCGCACGAGCGTCGGGACTGCACCGAGTCGCTGCAGGACGCGGCCGAGCACGAGGAACCCGGCGACCACGAGGGCTGCCGACAGGAACTGGAGGTCATGGACCCACACCCAGTCGCTGCTGTGGGCGTACTCGGTGAACACGGACACGTGAGAGTTCGGGGGCTCGTCGTGCGGGTGGAGCAGGCCGCCGGCGACCGCCAGCCCCGCGCCGCCGACGAGCAGGATGGAAGAGACGAGCGCAGTGCGCGACCCGTGCGGGTCACCGTTCGCGTTCAGCACTGGCGCGGAGGCGGCGGCGTGCGGTCGCCACGCCAGGTAGGCCCCCATCAACGCGAACATCGCGATGTGGCCCCACGTGAGCAGTGCGTCGCCCGGGAGGACGCCGAGCCAGTAGGGCACCAGCAGGACGACGAAGGGGAGGACCATGACCGCCGACATCTCGGCGATGTGGCGCGCAGCATGCCGCCGCACCCACATCCAGGCGGACATGCCGAGGGTCATGTCGAACGCCATGGTCAGGGCCATCGCGTCGGGTCGGCCGGTCAGGCCGGGCCAGACGCTGTCCCAGAGGAGGCCGAGGAGCGCCATGCCGACGAGCATCGAGACGCTCATCTCGACGTAGGCGGTGAGGAAGCGGACGAGCCGCGTGCGGAGGAGCCGGCTGACCGTCGCCCGTGGCGAGCGGTCCGCATACAGGGTCGTGAAAGTGGTCATGCCGACGATGGTCGATCCCGCAACCCGTGCGTCGGACGTGCCAGAGGTCACGGAGCAGGTCATGAGTCGGGCATGACCCTCAGAGCAGGCCGAGCGCGTGCGCCCGCAGGGCAGCCTGCGTGCGGTCGCGGACGCCGAGCTTGGCCAGGACGTTGGTGACGTGGTTCTTCACGGTGCCCTCGGAGAGGTAGAGCCGTTCGGCGGCCTCACGGTTGCTGAGCCCGTCGGCCAGCGCCCGGAGGACCTCGAGCTCGCGCTGGGTGAGCGGGTCGACGAGCGGCTGCGGACGCGGCTCGTCAGCGAGGTCGGGCAGCCGGCTCATCCGGGCCAGGACCTTGGCGGCGACGGACGGTTGCATGACGGACTCGCCCCGGGCGGCTGCCTGAACGGCCTCGACGAGCCTGGGCGCGGTCGCGTCCTTGAGCAGGTAGCCGATGGCTCCGGCGCGCAGGGCCGGGAAGACCTCGTCGTCGCCGTCGAAGGTGGTGAGGACGAGCACGCGCACCTCGGGATGCTCGACCCGCATCCGCTGCGTCGTGGCCACGCCGTCGAGCACCGGCATCCGGAGGTCCATGAGCACCACGTCCGGTCGCAGCACGGCCGCCATCTCCAGTGCCTGGAGGCCGTCCGCCGCGGCGCCCAGGACCTCGACCTCGTCGCACGCCTCGAGAAGGGTCGTCAGCGCTTCACGGAACAGGGTCTGGTCGTCGACGACCAGCACCCGGACGGGGCCGTCGATCCTCATCCCGGCACCTCGACGCGCACGGCCACACCCGTGCCGGGCGTCGACTCGACGGCGAGCGAGCCACCGAGACGATCCACTCGCTCACGGATGCCGACCAGCCCGAACCCACCTGGGTCGCCACCGAGGCCGCGGCCGTCGTCGCGAACCTCCAGGCTCACCGAGCTCGGCAGGTAGACCAGCCGGAGCACGGCGGTGTGGGCGTTCGCGTGCTTGTGGATGTTGGTGAGACCTTCCTGGGCCGCACGGTAGAGCGCCACCTGCACGTCGCTGCCGAGCCGGCGTTCGGCGCCCTGCACGTCCACCGAGGTCGGCAGGCCGGCCGCCGTACTCTCGAGCGCCAGGGCCTCCAGCTGCTCCGAGCCGCTGGGCCGGACGCGCCTCACGCAGGGCGGCCACCGACTCGCGGACCGACGCCAGGGCCTGACGCGCCTGGTCCTCGGCCAGGCTGAGCAAACGGTCGGCCCTGGCAGGGTCTCTGCGCAGCACCGCCCTGGCGGCCTGGACCTGCATGCCGACCACGGTGAGGTGGTGCCCCAGCCCGTCGTGGATGTCCCTGGCCACGCGAGTGCGTTCCCGCATGGTGGCCAGCTCCTCGGCCTGGGCGCTGAGCTCGGTCAGCCGGGTGTTGGCCACGGCCAGCTCCGACCGTGCCTGTTGCTCACGCAGGTGCAGGGCGGCGAGGACGAAGGCAAAGACGCACGCCAGCCCCGTGCTGACGACCTGTCGCAGCCCGTCCAGCATGGGCATCCCCACGTGCACCAGGGGAACGAGCAGCGCGACGACGATCGCCCAGCGAAGTGGGAGCAGCATGACGGCCTGGACGACGACCACCACGAGCAGCAGCGTGCTGCCCACCCCCGCGCCGGCCAGGTCGAAGACGACGAACCCGAGCGCCAGGGCAACGGCCAGGTAGCCGACGCGGGTCACGCGTCCACGCCCGAGCGCCCATCGGTAGCCGGCCACCGACCAGACCACGAAGACCAGGCCCAGGGCACCCGCCGGCAGGATCGTGCGGCTGGGAGCGGCCTCGAGCAGCATCACCAGCAACGCTGCTGCTGCCAGCGTGGGCAGCGCCCGGTTCACCGTCCAAATGTCGCGCCCGCCCCCGACCGAGTCAACCGGCCCCCGTCGGCACACCGCGTCGGACGTCAGCCCGAGGTGGCCCGGCTCAGCGGTTGACGAGCGCCGCGACCACCGCGATCACGATGAACAGCAGCAGCGCCGCGACCGTGAGCCGGTGGCGGAACTTGAAGTTCACTTCGTCACCTCGGGAACCGGCGGGACCGGCGAGGCGAGCTGGATGCGAAGCCGCGGGCGTCGCTGCGTCTGGATGGTCACCGCGACATTCTGCCGACGTGCGACCCAGAGGGCCACCGCGACGAGGCTGAGGCCCACGGCGATGGTGCCGATGGCGATCGTCCAGCGAGGTCCCCAGACGTCTCCCAGCCACCCGATGACCGGCGCCCCGATGGGCGTACCGCCCATGAAGATGGCCATGTAGAGCGCCATGACGCGGCCTCGCATGACCGGGTCGACGCTGACCTGGACCATGGCGTTGGCCGTGGTCAGCGCGGTCAGGGCGGCCAGGCCGGTCGGCACGAGGAAGATCGCGAACATCACGTAGTTCGGCGCCGTCGCGAGCAGGGCCGTCGACACGGTGAAGCCGGCGAGCGCGACGAGGAGCACCCGCATGCGCGGTCGGGCCCGTCGGGCCGAGAGGAGCGCGGCGGTGAGGGAGCCGACGGCCATGATCGAGCCGAGCAGGCCGTACTCCCCCGGCCCCTTGTCGAAGACCTTGGTCGCCATCAGGGCCATTGTCAGCTGGAAGTTCATGCCGAACGTTCCCAACACGAAGACGAGCGCCATGATCAGCACGAGGTCGGGCCGGCCCCTGACGTAGCGCAGGCCCTCGCGGATCTGGCCCTTGCCCCGAGCACGCGGCGACGGCGTGAGCAGGCTGGTGTTCATCCGCAGCAGCGCGACGAGGACGAAGAGGAAGGTGGCCGCGTTGACGTAGAGCGCGGGCGCGATGCCGAACCAGGCGATGACGAGACCGGCGACAGCCGGGCCGGCGAGTCGACCCAGGTTGAAGGAGGCGCTGTTGAGCGCGACGGCGTTGGGCAGGTGCTCGGTGTCGACCATCTCGGAGACGAAGGTCTGACGGGCCGGGTTGTCGACGGCGGTGGCGACTCCCTGCAGGAACGCGAGCGCGTAGACGTGCCACAGCTCGACGACCCCGGCGGCCGTGAGCACCGCGAGCAGCAGGGCCGTCACGAGCAGTGCCGTCTGCGTGAGGAACAGGATGCGACGCTTCGGGAAGCGGTCGACGAGCATCCCCGCGAACGGGGCGAGGATGAGGAAGGGCAGGAACTGCAGGCCCGTGACGATTCCGAGGGCCGTCGACGAGTGGTCGGTCAGGACGGTGAGCACGAGCCAGTCCTGGGCGACGCGTCCCATCCACGTGCCGACGTTGGAGACGATCGCGCCCGAGGCGTAGATGCGGTAGTTGGGGATGGACAGCGAGTGGAACGTGGGGCTCATTCGCTGGCCACCTTGGCGAGCACGGCGGCGGCGCGCTGCAGCAGCTCGCGCTCGTCGTCGGTCAGCTGCTCGAAGCGCGAGAGCATCCACTCGTCGCGGTGCTTGCGGATGCGCCCCAGGGCACGGCGCCCCTCGGTGGTCAGCGCCAGGATGACCTGTCGGCCGTCGGTGGGGTCGTCGGCGCGGGAGACGTAGCCGCGCTCGACGAGCATGTTCGTCGTGCGCTTCATGCTCGGCGCGGAGACGCGCTCGATGTCGGCCAGCTCGCTGTTGGTGCGCGTCGTGGCCTCGAGCCGGCACAGCACCGAGAACTGGTGCGGCGGCAGCTCGCGGTCGGACTCGAAACGGACCCGCCGCGAGATACGCATGCAGGCCAGTCGGATGTCGTTCGAGAGGGAGACGAGCTCGGCTCTGGAGAGCCGGGCGGTGGGGTTCTTGGCAGTCAAGGGCGGATCCTCGGAAGTACAGTCTGGAGATACTTAGCCTAACTCATTACCCCTGCTAATCATTCCCAACCCTGGACGAAACGGATCCGCCATGACGCGCCGCGCATGCGTGAAGGCCCCCTCCCGAGCGGGAGGAGGCCTTCACGGCATACGTGCTCAGGCGACGTGTCGCCTGCAGTCGCCTTGGGCGACAGGGCTGCTCAGGTGAGCATCGACTCGAGCGGCGCCTTGATGAAGTACACGACGAAGAACGCCGCGACGATCCACAGCAGCGGGTGGACCTCACGGGTCTTGCCGCGGGCGATCTTGATGAGCACCCACGCGATGAAGCCCGCGCCGATGCCGACGGTGATGTTGTAGGTGAACGGCATGAGCACGATAGTGAGGAACGCCGGCAGCGCGATCTCCATGTCGTCCCAGTCGATGTTCTTGACCTGGGTCATCATCAGGAAGCCGACGATGACGAGCGCCGGGGCCGCGGCCTCGGACGGCACGACCGCGAAGAGCGGCGCGAGGAACGTCGCGAGCAGGAAGAGCACGCCGGTCACGACCGACGCGAGGCCCGTGCGCGCGCCCTCCTCGACGCCCGACGCCGACTCGATGTAGGAGGTGTTGCTGCTGACGCCACCGGCGCCACCGGCGATCGCGGCGACCGAGTCGACCACGAGGATGCGGTCGGTGTGCGGCGGGTTGCCGTCCTCGTCGAGGAGCTTGGCCTCGGTGCCGATCGCGACGACGGTGCCCATCGTGTCGAAGAAGTCGGCGAGCAGCAGCGAGAAGACGAACATGACGGCCGTGACGATGCCGATCTTCTCGAACGAGCCGAGCAGGCTGAACTGGCCGAGGATGCCGAGGTCGGGGGTGTTGGTGATCGAGTCGGGCAGCTTCGGCACGGTGAGGGCCCATGCCGACGGGTTCATCAGGGCGCCCTTGTCGTCGAAGACGCGCGGACCGATCTTGAAGATCGCCTCGAGGGCCATCGCGAGGACGGTCGCCGCCACGATGCCGATGAGGATCGCGCCCTTGACCTTGCGGATGAGCAGGACCGCGATGAGGAAGACCCCGACGACGAAGACCAGGGTCGGCCAGCCGTCGAGGCTCCCGCCGATGCCGAGCTCGCTCGGGACCGAGCCGGGGGTCGTGGGCCGGCGCGCGAAGCCGGCGTCGATGACGCCGATGTAGGCGATGAACAGGCCGATGCCGACGGAGATCGCGACCTTGAGCGGCCCCGGGATGGCCTTGAAGACGGCCTTGCGGAAGCCGGTGAGCACGAGGACCAGGATGATGACGCCCTCGATGACCACAAGGCCCATGAGGTCGGCGAAGGTGATCTTCTCGGCCGAGTGGGTCAGCACCATCCCGGTGATCAGGCCGTTGATCCCGAGGCCTGCGGCCAGCGCGATCGGGAAGTTCGCGACGAGACCCATGAGGATCGACATGACGCCGGCGACGACCGCCGTGCCGACCGCCACGAGCAGCTTGCTGCGGGTCAGGTCGGTCGTGCCGCCGATCATCGTGCCCGAGCCGTCGACGACGCCCGAGAGGATGATGGGGTTGAGGACCACGATGTAGACCATCGTGAAGAACGTGACGACGCCTCCCCGGACCTCACGCGCGACGGTGGACCCGCGCTCGGAGATCTTGAAGAAGCCGTCGAGCCCAGACCGGGTCGGTGTGGGGGTGGTGGTGCGCGTATCCGTCGACATGGCGCACACCCTAGTGGCGGCGCGTTTCGGGCGTGTGACGGGCCATAGGCTGTCTGCGTGACCGACGAGACGAGCCACGACGCGCGGGCGGGTGCCGCCGACCCGACGACGCCCGAGCACATCGAGCCGCTGCACGTGCCGATGCTGCGGATCATCGAGGTCGGGCTCGCCGTGTGGGTCGTCGCGCTCGTGGTCACCCTCGTCGTCCCCGCCCTGCACGAGGGTGACCGCGACTGGTGGCCGTGGACGTGCGTGGCCGGGTTCGTGCTCGGCGCGATGGGCTGGACCTACGTACGCCGTGGGCGCGGCAACGCCCGCGACGCCGCCTGAGCAGCTCTCCCGAACAGCACGAACCACCCGGGTATGCCGGGTGGTTCGTCCGTGGTCCAGGCCGCGTCAGTCGGTGACGGGGTCGTCCGAGCCGTGGTGCTCCTCGGCCGGGGCTGCGCCCTCATCCGGGGCGTCGGCGGTCTGCTCGGCGGGAGCCTCTGCCGGCGCCTCTGCCTCGGCCTCGGCCTCGGCCGCGGTCGAGCGCTCGGCGGGCTCGAGGTCGAACGCGAACTCGTCGACGATCGGCTCGCCGACCGCCGGCGGCTCGGGGTGGTCCATGTCGGTCTCGGAGTGCGCCCCGCACCCGTGGTCGAGCGTCACGACGCGCCCGTCGGACGGGCTCCACTCGTTGGCGCACACCCCGAACGTCACGCGCAGCGCACCCGCCATGGGCAGGAAGTAGCCGCAGGTCGTGCAGTGCGCGGTGGCCTTGGCCGCGACCTCGGACGTCGGTCCGTTGTCGCCGGAGTACCAGCGGGACGCGGCGGACTCGCGGCCCTCGGCCGACAGCACGCGCGGGCGACCGAGGCCGAGCTCGAAGAAGGCCATCTGGTCGACGTCCTCCTCGCCGGTGGCTTCGAAGCCGGCCTCGAGGTTGGGGTCGTCGGGGCGGTAGGGCAGCACGTCGCCGGCGCCGAGGTCGCCGGGAGCGAGCCGGTCGGCATACGGCAGCCACTCGGGGGCCAGCACGGCGTCGGGGCCCGGGAGCAGGTTGGTCTCGCAGACCGTGGCGACCTTGGCGCGGGACACCCGGGCGACGCTGACGCCCCACCGCCACCCGCGGTAGCCCGGCGACGTGCACTCGAACCAGTGCATGCCGAGGCGTTCCTCGAGCAGGTCCATGCCGAGGTGCGCGCCGATGGTGCCGGGCTCCGCGACCTCCTCGAGGACGCTGCGGGCGAGGTCGGACGCGGCCAGCAGCACGGCGTCCGTCTTGGGGGTGGTGACGGTCATGGGCTCACTTCTCCAGCTCGTCCGCGAGGCCGCGCAGGGCGCGGGCCACGTTGGAGGCGAGCTTGCGGTCGGGGCGGCGTCCGGCGCGGTAGCCCTCGCCGACGCCGTCGAGCAGCTGCACGACGTCCTCGAGGATGACGACGAGCTCCTCGGGCGTCTTGCGGGTCTGCGCGGTCTTGTTGGCGGCGACGGACTGGACCGGGTCGAGCACCTTGACCGACAGCGCCTGGGCGCCCTTGCGGCCCTCGACGATGCCGAACTCGACGCGCATGCCCTTCTTCAGGGTCGTGACGCCCTCGGGGAGCGCGTTCGCGTGCAGGAAGACGTCCGCGCCCGAGTCCTCGGAGATGAATCCGAAGCCCTTGTCCGCGTCGTAGAACCTGACCTTGCCAGTCGGCACAGTCCACCTCGTTCAGATCTCGGTCGGCCGCGTCACGGCACGACTCGATGGCGCTCCTTGCGCTCTGCTCCAGCCTATCCGCTTGGTGCAAGCCGGATTCCTCGCCGCGCAGGTGCCGGGGGTCTCTCCGACCCCGGCCGACACCGAGCCGCCCTACGCTGGGGCATGCCCTCGCCCCTGCGCCTCGAGTCCTCCCGCGCCGTGCCCGTCGAGGTCGGCGACGCCTTCGACCGCCTGCTCTCCCACCCGTTGACCGACCTCATGTCGCGCCGCTACGCCCTGCTGCCGCCGATCCGCGAGGTGCGCGACCAGTCGGGACCCTGGGACCGGGCAGGGCAGACGCGCACGATCGTGCTCGCCGACGGCGGCACCATGCGCGAGCGCCTGACGGAGGTCGTGCGGCCCGAGCGCTTCGACTACGTGCTCACCGACTTCACGGGGGCGCTCAAGCCGCTCGTCTCGCACGTCGACGGCAGCTGGGCCTTCGCCCCGGAGGGCACCGGGGTGCGCGTCACGTGGCGCTGGACGCTGCACCCGACGAGCACGTATGCCGCCCGGGTCCTGCCGCTCGTCGGCCGGATGTGGCGGGGCTACGCGCGCCAGGCGCTCGAGCAGACGTCGGACATCCTGCTCGTACGGTGAGACGTCCCGGGCTCAGGCGGGGACTCAGGGGCGGGACTCAGGGCGCGACTCAGGCCGGGGCGATGCCCCACGTGCCCGACCACTCCTCGCCCGGCTCGAGCACGACGAGCGCCTCGCCCGAGTTGAAGGCGTCGGCCGGGCAGCTCATCGGCTCGACGGCGATGCCGACCTCGCCCTTGCGGTCCTCGGCGATCGCGGTGAAGACCTGCAGCCACGGGAAGGAGGCGTCGGCCCACAGGCTCGTCGTGCGGTCTGCGGCCGAGACGGTGCAGCGCCACATCCCGTCGCCGTCGCGCAGGACGTCGGTGTAGGCCGTGTCGAGTCGCGCGTCCCCGACGGCGTGGGCCACGCGGAAGTCGTAGGGCCCGCCCTCGACCGGGTGCGTCGCAGCCGGCAGCAGCCGCTCGTCGACCTCGACCCAGGTCTCGGCCGGGATGCGCAGCTCGACGTCAGGCAACAACGTGTCGCCGATGGCGAGGTAGGGGTGCGCGCCGTAGCCGAAGGGCGCCGCGGACGGGCCCACGTTGCGGGCCGCGGTCGTGACGACGAGGCCCGAGTCGTCGAGCAGGTAGGTCGTGCGCAGGTCGAGGAAGTGGTCCCACCCGGGCTGCGGGTGCAGTCGGTAGCCGACGGTCACGCGGTCGTCCTCGAGCTCGACGAGCTCCCACAGGGCCCATCGGACGAGGCCGTGGCTGGCGTTGCCGCGCGGCACCTCGGTGACCGACAGCTGGTGCTCGGCGCCGCCGAAGGTGTAGCGGCCGTTGCGGATCCGGTTGGGCCAGGGCATGAGCTGCTGGCCCCGCCCGGACGCGCACGTCTCGTCGGCCGCGTAGCCGGCGACGAGGTCGACGCCGGCACGGCTCAGGGTGCGCAGCCCCCCGCCGACCTCGACCACGGTCGCCTCGAACGGGCCGTGCCCGATGGTCCACTGCTGGCCCGTCGGGCGGGCCGGGACGGATCCGGCGGGTGACACCGGTGAGAGCGCGCTCATGAGGGCAACGCTAGCGGGCGCCGGTTCCCGCGACCGGCACCACACGGCATACGGAGTCAGGGGGCCTGCCCGGGAGCAGTAGGTTGGGAGGATGGCCACCCCGAGCCGGAGCCTCGCCGACGACATCCGCGGTCGCAGCGACGCAGAGCTCATCGACCTCGTCCTCGCGCGCCCGGATCTCGCGCGCCCCGCGCCGGCCGACCTGACGAGCCTGGCTGCCCGCGCCGGGACCCGGGCCAGCGTGCAGCGGGCCGTCGAGGCCCTCGACCGGGGGCACCTGCAGGTGCTCGAGGCCGTCGTCGTGGTCGGCGACGGCGCCGACCGCGCAGACCTGCTGCGCCTG
Source organism: Terrabacter ginsenosidimutans (assembly GCF_039539425.1). Taxonomy (NCBI): domain Bacteria; kingdom Bacillati; phylum Actinomycetota; class Actinomycetes; order Micrococcales; family Intrasporangiaceae; genus Terrabacter; species Terrabacter ginsenosidimutans. Next base: position 35,972 of record NZ_BAABDC010000006.1, read on the forward strand.
CTCGGCACCGACGAACGCAAGACCGTGGACGCGATCGTGTCGGACCTGTGGCGGTCGGCGCTGGTGTGGCGCGGCGCGGACGGCCACCACGTCGTGCGCACCGTGCCCGAGGTGCTGGGCAGCTCGATCGCCGGGCTCGGCGTCCCGATGCGCGAGCTGCGACCGTCGTCGCAGCCCGAGGACGCCGACCCCGAGCGCATCCGGGCGACCCTCGCGCAGGCGCCGGACGACTCGCGCGCCATGCTCGAGCGGATGACGTGGGGACCGGCGTTCGGCGTCCTGCCGGCCGCGCCTCCCGGACGGACGACCGCTCGCTGGCTGCTCGAGCACCACCTGCTCGTGCCGGTGTCGACCGACCGCGTGGCGCTGCCCCGCGAGGTCGGGCTCGTGCTGCGCGAGGGCCGGCTGCACCGGTCCCTCGAGCTGACCCCGCCCGACATCGAGGCCCGTGCGGTCTCGCTCGTCGACGCCGCGGCCGGCGGGGCTGCGAGCGAGTGCCTCACCCACGTCGACGAGCTCGCCGCCGCCTGGGGCGCCGACCCGCCGCGCGTGCTCCGGGCCGGCGGCCTGTCGGTGCGGGACCTGCGGGTCACGCAGCTGGCGCTCGACCTCGACCCCGAGCACACCGCCTTCGTCGTCGAGCTGGCGTATGCCGCGGGCCTCGTCGCCGACGACGGCGAGGTCGTGCCGGTGTGGGCTCCCACGTCGGAGATCGACGAGTGGAGCTCGAGCGAGTCCGGTCACCGGTGGGCGACCATGGCGCTCGCCTGGCTCGGCTCGACCCGCGCACCGCACCTCGTGGGGCGACGCAGCACCGGGACGGGACCGGCCAACGCGCTCGGTCCGGACGTGCAGTGGCCGGCGATCCGGGCGATCCGGCGCGAGGTGCTGCGCGAGCTCACCTCGCTACAGCCGGGCAGCGCGGCCGACCACGCCTCGCTGCGCGAGCGCCTCGCCTGGCGCCGCCCGAACAGATCCGCCGCGGTGCTCGACGAGGCCGTCGAGGCGGTGCTGCGCGAGGCGGAGTGGCTGGGGGTCACCGGCCGCGGCGCCCTGTCCGAGGCCGGCCGTGCGCTGATCGCCTCCCCCGACTCGGTCGACGACGTCGCGGCGGCCATGGCGGCGCACCTGCCCTCGCCCGTCGACCACATCCTCGTCCAGGCCGACCTCACGGCAGTCGCCCCCGGGCCGCTCGTCGGAGGTCTCGGCTCGTTCATGCGCCTCGCCGCCGACGTGGAGTCCCGCGGCGGCGCCACCGTCTACCGCTTCACCCCGGAGTCGGTGCGCCGGGCCCTCGACGCCGGGTGGACCGCTGCCGACTTCATCGAGACGGTGCGCCGCTCGAGCCGCACGCCGGTGCCCCAGCCGCTGGAGTATCTCGTCTCCGACGTCGCCCGCAAGCACGGGCAGACCCGCATCGGCGGGGCGGCCGCCTACATCCGTTCCGACGACGAGGCGGTGCTCGACACGATGCTCGCGTCTCGCGACCTCACTCCCCTGCGCCTCCGGCGGCTCGCACCGACGGTGCTCGTCTCGTCGGCCGACCCGCGCGTGCTCGTGGACCTGTTGCGCGACAACGGTTTTGCGCCGGTGCACGAGGGCCAGGACGGCACCGTCGTCCACGCCGAGACGCCTCGGCGCCGCGCCGGCTCACGACGCCGCGGGCCCGGCCCGACGGTCTCACCCGTCGACCGGCCCCACACCCAGTCGCTCGTCGACGGCCTGCGCGCAGCCGAGGCCACCGCCGACCAGCGCCGCGTCGAGGACGAGGCCCGCCCCGGTCCGCGCATCCAGGCCATGGACCCGGTCGTGACGCTGTCGCTGCTGCGCGACGCGGTCGCCGACCGGCACGGTGTGTGGATCGGCTACTCCGACGGACACGGCGCGACGAGCCGTCACCTGATCCACCCGCAGCGGGTCGAGGGGGGTCGGGTGCGGGCCACCGACGAGTCCGGCCACGAGAAGTCGTTCTCGGTCCACCGGATCACCGGCGCCACCCTCGAGGGCTGAGCGGCCTTGGCAGGCAAGGGTTCTCGCACAGGTCAGCGGCCGGCATACGTGCTCCACGACCACCGCAAGCCGCGACCGCACTTCGACCTGCGACTCGAGGAGGACGGCGTGCTGCGGTCGTGGGCGGTGCCCAAGGGGCTGCCGACGTCGAGCCGCCACGACCGCCTGGCCGTCGCGGTCGACGACCACGAGATGGACCACCTCGGCTACACCGACGAGCACAAGTCGGTGGCCGACACGGGCTGGTGGGAGGATGAGTCGCGCGACGACCACCGGGTCGTCTTCGTGCTCCACGGGCAGGGTGGGTCGCGCCGCTACGCGCTGATCCGCACCGACCGCGACTGGCTGCTCCACCTCACCAAGGACCAGCCCACCGCCTGACGCGGACCCCCTCGACGGTGGGGGTCAGGCGCCGGCGAGGGCGCGCACGACGTTGCTCGGGCTCGGGCGGCCGAGCTGCCCCGCCATCCAGACCGACGTCTCGACGAGGGCCTCGAGGTCGACCCCGGTCTCGACGCCGGCGCCGTGCAGCGCCCAGACGAGGTCCTCGGTCGCGAGGTTGCCGGTCGCGGACTTCGCGTAGGGGCAGCCGCCGAGGCCACCGGCCGCCGCGTCGACGACGGAGACGCCGTCGCGCAGGGCCGCCATCGTGTTGGCGAGCGCCTGGCCGTAGGTGTCGTGGAAGTGCACCGCGACCCGGTCGGTGCCGATGCCCCGGGCACCCAGCGCCTCGAGGAGCCGGTGCACGTGGCCGGTCGTGCCGACGCCGATCGTGTCGCCGAGGCTCAGCTCGTGACAGCCGAGGTCCATCAGCCGCTCGGCGGTGTCGACGACCTGGCCGACCGGCACCGGCCCCTCCCACGGGTCGCCGAAGCACATCGAGACGTAGGCGCGGACCCACATCCCGTCGGCCAGGGCGCGCTCCACGACCGGCTCGAACATGGCGTACTGCTCCGACACCGACCGGTTGAGGTTCTTCTGCGCGAAGGTCTCGGTGGCCGAGCCGAAGATCGCGATGGCGGTGAGGCCCAGCTCCTCGGCGCGGTCGAGACCGCGCTCGTTGGGCACGAGGGCGGGACGGCGGCGACCTCGCCCGTCCGGGCCCAGCCCCGCGAGCACGTCCTCGGCGTCGCCCATCTGCGGCACCCACCGAGCCGGCACGAACGACGTCGTCTCGATGGTGCCCAGCCCCGCGGCCTCGAGCCGGCGGATGAACTCGACCTTCGTCGCGGCCGGCACGACCGTCTTCTCGTTCTGCAGCCCGTCGCGCGGGCCGACCTCGTAGATGGTCACCTGTTCGGGCAGTCCCGACGCCGCCTCGACCTGTGGGGATCGCATTCGCCCATACTGTCAGGCGTGACCTCGCGCCCCGGGAACACCCGTACGCCACGAATGGTTGGACGAGTCGATGAATGACGGACCGCTGATCGTGCAGAGCGACAAGACCCTCCTCCTCGAGGTCGACCACCCGAACGCCGAGGCGGCGCGGCGCGCCATCGCGCCTTTCGCCGAGCTCGAGCGCGCGCCCGAGCACGTGCACACCTACCGCATCACCCCGCTCGGCCTGTGGAACGCCCGCGCCGCCGGGCACGACGCCGAGCAGGTCGTCGACGCCCTCATGACGCACAGCAGGTATGCCGTCCCCAACGCGCTGCTCGTCGACGTGGCCGACACGATGGACCGCTACGGTCGCCTGACCCTCGAGAAGGAGGGCCTCGCCGAGTCCGCCGAGGGCACGCGACTCGTGCTGCGCACGACGGACCGCCCGGTGCTCGAGGAGGTGCTGCGGCACAAGAAGATCAAGCCGCTGACCGGCGAGCGCCTCGACGACCTCGCCGTCCTGGTGCACCCGAGCGAGCGTGGCACGCTCAAGCAGGAGCTGCTCAAGATCGGCTGGCCGGCCGAGGACCTCGCCGGCTACGTCGACGGCGAGGCGCACCCCATCGAGCTCCAGCAGGACGGCTGGCACCTGCGGCCCTACCAGCAGCACGCCGTCGACGGGTTCTGGCACGGCGGGTCTGGTGTCGTCGTGCTCCCCTGCGGCGCGGGCAAGACGCTCGTCGGCGCGGGCGCGATGGCCGCGGCCAAGGCGACGACCCTCATCCTCGTGACGAACACGGTCAGTGCGCGGCAGTGGAAGGACGAGCTGATCAAGCGCACGACGCTGACCGAGGACGAGATCGGCGAGTACTCCGGTGCCCGCAAGGAGATCCGTCCCGTCACCATCGCCACCTACCAGGTGCTGACGACCAAGCGGAAGGGCGCCTACGCCCACCTCGACCTGCTCGACGCGCGCGACTGGGGCCTCGTGGTCTACGACGAGGTGCACCTGCTGCCCGCGCCGATCTTCCGGATGACGGCCGACCTCCAGGCTCGTCGCCGCCTCGGCCTCACCGCGACCCTCGTGCGCGAGGACGGCCGCGAGGCCGACGTCTTCAGCCTCATCGGCCCGAAGCGCTTCGACGCGCCCTGGAAGGACATCGAGGCACAGGGCTACATCGCTCCCGCGGACTGCGTCGAGGTGCGGGTCAGCCTCCCGGACGGTCAGCGGATGGCGTATGCCGTGAGCGAGCCGGAGGAGCGCTACCGCCTCGCGTCGTGCTCCGACGCCAAGCTCCCCGTCATCGAGAAGCTCGCCCAGCAGCACGCCGGTGAGCCGACGCTCGTCATCGGGCAGTACCTCGACCAGCTGCACGAGGTCGCCGAACGGCTCGGCGCCGAGGTCATCACCGGGGAGACGACGGTCAAGGAGCGCCAGCGCCTCTACGACGCCTTCCGCACCGGTGACCTCACGACCCTCGTCGTCAGCAAGGTCGCGAACTTCTCCATCGACCTGCCAGAGGCGAGCGTCGCGGTCCAGATCAGCGGCACCTTCGGCTCACGCCAGGAGGAGGCGCAGCGCCTCGGCCGCGTCCTGCGGCCCAAGGGGGACGGGCGGACCGCGCACTTCTACACGATCGTCAGCCGCGATACCGTCGACGCCGACTTCGCGGCCCACCGCCAGCGCTTCCTCGCGGAGCAGGGCTACGCCTACCGGATCGTCGACGCCGACGACCTCTGACGGCGTGGACGCGCGGACGTCGGGCCCCGACCGACCGTCGGGGCCCGACCTCCCGAATCGTGCACGTCAGCTGTCGCCGCTGTCGTCGCCGCTGTCGTGACCTGAGTGGTCGCCCGGGTGGTCACCCGAGCCGTCGTGGTGCGACGACTCGTTGTCGTCCGCGTGCTCCTGGTCGTCCGCGTGGTCGCCCTGGTCATCAGCGTTCTCGCCCTGGTCATCAGCGTTCTCGCCCTGGTCATCGGCACTGTCGCCGGACTCCGGGGCACTGCTGTCGGAGGGCTCAGCCGCCTCGGGGGTGCCATCGGACGTCGAGGACGCTGACGAGGACGCTGACGAGGACGCTGACGAGGACGCTGACGAGGCCGCCCTCGCGGCACGGGCAGCGCGTTCGTGCGCAGCGCGTTCGGCCGCAGATCGAGCCTGGACCGCCTTCCGGACATCGGCCGTGATGGCGGCAACGACGTCATCCATCTCCTGGGCGCTCGTCTCGGCCAGGGCCGCCACGCCCGCGCGGAACGCATCGAGAGCCGGTGGAGCGGCGAGCCCGGCGGCGTCTGCCTGTCGGGTCGGCGCGGCCATCGCACCCGGAGCGAGTGCCGAAGCGCCGAGGCCGCACGTCACGATGACCGTGCCGGCCGCGACGAGGGACCTGATCCTGCGTTGGGTCATGAAGTTCTCCTGCGTCGTCCCCCGAGGGATCGTGCGTCCAGTTTGCCCCTTTTCGTTCGGTTCGCACCAGCGTTCACCGGAGATCGCCCTGAATCCGAGCAGACTCCCAGCGAACTCCCAGCAAACGTGCCGACACTGGTGTCGTGGACACCCAGACAGCGCCGGCCGCAGAGGCCCGCCTGCTCGTCGTCGAGGACGAGCCGAACATCCGTGAGCTGCTCGCGACCTCGCTGCGTTTCGCCGGCTTCGAGGTCGAGACGGCCGGCGACGGGACGACCGCCCTCGCCATGGCCGCCGAGTCCGAGCCCGACCTCGTCGTGCTCGACGTCATGCTGCCCGACGTCGACGGCTTCGAGGTGACGCGGCGCCTGCGCGACCGCGGCCGCCAGCAGCCCATCGTCTTCGTCACCGCGCGGGACGCGACGGGCGACAAGATCCAGGGCCTCACGGTGGGCGGTGACGACTACGTCACCAAGCCCTTCAGCCTCGAGGAGGTCATCGCGCGCATCCGTGCCGTGCTGCGCCGCACCCGGGGCCAGGCCGACGACGGCGCGACGCTGCGCTTCCACGACCTCGAGCTCAACGAGGACTCCCACGAGGTGCGCCGTGGTGGCCGGGTCATCGACCTGTCCCCCACCGAGTTCAAGCTGCTGCGCTACCTGCTGCTCAACCCCAACCGGGTGCTGTCCAAGCTGCAGATCCTCGACCACGTCTGGGACTACGACTTCCGTGGCGAGTCGGGCATCGTCGAGTCCTACATCTCCTACCTGCGGCGCAAGATCGATGCCGACGGGCCCTCGCTCATCCACACCAAGCGCGGCGTGGGTTACGTTCTCCGCGTGCCCCCCGAGCTGACCGCCCCCTGACCGGATGGTCGACCTGACCTCCCAGCCGGCCGCCGTCCGAGGCGACCGGGAGCGACCGCTGCCCCGCCTGCGGGCCATGCCGCTGCGGTGGCGCCTGCTCGGCGTCACCCTCGGCCTCATCGCCGTGGCGCTGGCCATCACCTCGCTCGTCGTCAGCGCCCTGCTGCGCGTCTACCTGGTCAACCAGACGGAGCAGGAGCTCAAGGTCTATGCCGCCGGCCTGTCGTCCATCGACTCGGCGGAGCTGCAGGAGGCCAAGACCCAGCTGCCCACCGGCTTCACGGCGCGGCTGATCGACCTCCGCACCGGCGTGTCCACGTCGCTCGGCGAGGCGTTCACCGAGCCCAACCAGGCCGAGATCCCGCCCTTGTCGGCCACCGACTACCGGGTGACGAGCAGGGTCCCCTTCCGCATCGGCTCGACCGACGGCGACGCCGAGTGGCTGGCCCTCGCGCAGCTCAACGAGCGGCGCAACGAGATCTACGTCCTGGCGCTGCCACTCAGCCCCCTCGACCGGACCGTCAACCAGTTCCTCCTCTACGCGGCCGCCATCGGCGCCGGCACCCTCATCGTCTCGGCGGCCCTCGGCTGGTACCTCATCCGCCGGACCTTCCGGCCGCTGACCCGGATCGAGGACACCGCGGCCCAGATCGCCGTCGGCGACCTGACCCAGCGCATCGACGAGCCCGACACCGACGACGAGGTGGCCTCGCTGTCCCGCTCGCTCAACGCGATGCTCGCCCGCATCGAGCAGAGCTTCGCCGTGCGCGAGGCCAACGAGGCGAAGATGCGCCGCTTCATCGCCGACGCCTCGCACGAGCTGCGCACCCCGCTGGCTGCCGTCGGTGGCTACGCCGAGCTCTACCGCCAGGGCGCGCTGCCGACGGCAGACGCCGTGACCGGGGCCATGGGCCGCATCGAGTCCGAGGCACACCGGATGAGCGGCCTCGTCGAGGACCTGCTCACCCTCGCCCGCCTCGACGGCGAGCGCCCGCTCGAGCTGCAGGTCGTCGACCTCGCCGTCCTCGCCGCCGACGCCGCCCAGGACGCCCGGACCATCGCGCCCGACCGGCACATCATCGCCACCGGCATCAACGGGCCCATCGAGCCGACCGAGCTGCGGGCCGACGAGCAGCAGCTGCGGCAGGTCGTCACCAACCTCGTCACCAACGCGCGGGTCCACACCCCTGCCGGCTCGCCCATCGAGATCCTCGTCGGTCGCCTCGACGCGCGGCGGGTGGCGCTCCACGTGCGTGACCACGGACACGGCATACCTGCCGGCGAGCGTGCTGACGTCTTCGAACGCTTCTACCGCGCAGACCGGTCCCGCAGCCGCGGTCAGGGTGGCGGAAACGGCCTGGGTCTCGCCATCGTGCAGGCGATCATCGAGGCGCACGGCGGCGCGGTCCGCGTGCAGGAGACGCCCGGCGGCGGTGCGACGTTCGTCGTCGAGCTGCCGGCGGCCGGCCGGGACGACGCGAGTGAACGGCGAGTGAACGCCTCGACCCAAGGCACAGCCGATTCCTAGGAATGCCACAACCGAGTCCAAAGCTGAATGGGTCTGATAGAGGCAACAGACCAGAGCGAGGAGGAGCCATGACCTTGGCACCTGAGGACCACACCCAGCAGATCCCGCAGGGCGGCTACTACAGCCAGTCCGCACCACCCGCGCCGCCGGCCCCGCCGACGCCGCCGCTGGGTGAGGGCAGCCGCCCCGCGCCGAAGCGCGACCACCGCTTCGGCCAGACCGTCGGGGTCGCCCTGCTCGCCGCCGTCCTCGCCAGTGGGGGCACGTATGCCGCCACGCAGCTCGCCGGTCAGGGCACCGGGACCACGCCCGCCGCCACGGCGACGACGAGCCCGAACCAGAACAGCTCGCCCACGGTCGTGCAGGGCAACGCCTCCGCGCCCGACTGGACCGCGGTCGCGGCCGCGGTCTCGCCGAGCGTCGTCAGCATCGACGTCACGACCCAGCAGGGCTCCGGCGCCGGCTCGGGTGTCGTCTTCGACAAGAGCGGGCACATCCTCACGAACAACCACGTCGTGGGCGACGCGACGGGCAACGGCGCGATCACGGTGACCCTGAGCGACGGCCGCACGTACGGCGCGACGATCGTCGGCACCGACGCCTCCACCGACCTCGCGGTCATCAAGCTGACCAACGGCCCCAGGGACCTGACGCCGATCACCCTCGGCGACTCGGAGAGCCTCAAGGTCGGCGACCCGGCCATGGCCGTCGGCAACCCGCTGGGCCTGTCGGGCACCGTGACCACGGGCATCGTCTCGGCGCTCAACCGCCCGGTCAGCACCGGGCCGTCGAGCGAGTCGCCCCTCGGCCAGCAGCAGGCGTCGGGCAACGAGGTCGTGACCAACGCCATCCAGACGTCGGCCGCGATCAACCCCGGCAACTCCGGCGGGGCGCTCGTCAACAGCAAGGGCGAGCTGATCGGCATCAACAGCTCGATCGCCTCGCTCGGCCAGAGCCAGGGCAGCCAGAGCGGCAACATCGGCATCGGCTTCGCGATCCCGGTCAAGGAGGCCAAGTCCATCGCCGACCAGCTGATCAAGAGCGGCAAGGCCGAGCACTCCTTCCTCGGCGTCAGCACCCGCGACACCGTGGTCTCCGACGGCAACGCCAAGCGCGCCGGCGCCCAGGTCGTCTCGGTCAGCGCCAACACCCCGGCCGCCAACGCCGGCCTCAAGAACGGCGACGTCATCATCGCGGTCGACGGTCAGCGGATCGACTCCGCCACGGCCCTCGTCGCCCAGATCCGCGAGATGACGGTCGGCGACAAGGCCTCCCTGACCATCATCCGCGACGGCGCCCGCCAGGACGTCTCCGTGACGCTCGCCGCCAAGCCGGCCAGCTGAGCTGACCGCCCCCTCCACTTCGCGCCGGGACACGGACAGGGTCGCCACACCCTGGACGTGACCCGGGCGAAGCCAGCCTCCCGCCCTCGTATGCCGTCCGCCTCGCGCCCGTCCCCGCCACCACGCTCCCGGTGGCTCGGACGGGCGCCGGCCGGACGGCATACGTCATCCCCGACGGCCTGTCCGCGGATTGGGGCGCGAGGGGACCCCCCGCGTACCCTTGCGCGGTGAGTGAGACCGAGATCGAGCTGGACCCCGCCGCCGTCGTGCACCTCGACCCCGAGGACGTCGCGACCGCTGTCCGGGTCCTCGCTCTGGCGCCCTCGCTCGAGATCGACGACCCCGACTTCGAGACCCTCAAGCGCGCCGCGTCGCTGATGTACAAGCGGCTCAAGAAGGACCGGCGCAACGCGAAGACGTGGGCCGAGCGCAAGGCCGACCGCCAGGTCATCGAGTCGACCGCCACCGGGTCGCCGATGCGGATCGACGACGAGACCAAGGGGATCCCGCTGGTCTCGAACGCGACCGGCGCCTTCGCCGGTGAGCTGGTCAACCCTCGCGGCTGCTACATCTGCAAGCGCGACTACACCCTCGTCGACGCCTTCTACCACTGGCTCTGCCCCGACTGCGCAGCCCGCTCGCACGGCAAGCGCGACCAGCGCACCGACCTCACCGGCAAGCGCGCCCTCCTCACGGGCGGCCGCGCCAAGATCGGGATGTACATCGCCCTGCGCCTGCTGCGCGACGGCGCGCACACGACGATCACGACGCGCTTCCCCAGGGACGCCATGCGCCGGTTCGCCTCGATGGACGACAGCGCCGACTGGATCCACCGGCTCAAGATCGTCGGCATCGACCTGCGCGACCCCACCCAGGTCGTCGCCCTCGCCGACGAGGTGACCGCGGCCGGCCCGCTGGACATCCTCATCAACAACGCGGCGCAGACGGTCCGCCGCTCCCCCGGCGCCTACAGCAACCTCGTCGAGCTCGAGTCGGCGCCGCTGCCCGACGGCGTCGCGCTGCCCGAGATGGTCACCTTCGACCGGATCAGCGAGGCGCACCCCGCCTCGATCGCCGGCGCCCTCGGCAACCACGCCGTCGCCCACCACGACGGCGAGTCCGTCGAGCACGCCGTCGCCGCGCAGTCGGCCGCGTCGATGACGGCGCTGGCCCTCTCGGCCGGGCACGCGAGCCTCGAGGCGCACCGGGCCGGCACCGCCGTCGACGCCGGTGGCCTGCTGCCCGATCTCCAGCACAACAACTCGTGGACCCAGAAGGTCGAGGAGGTCGATCCGCTCGAGCTGCTCGAGGTGCAGCTGTGCAACTCGACCGCGCCGTTCATCCTCGTCTCGCGCCTGCGCCCGGCGATGCGTGCCGCCGTCGCGGCCGGCGCACGACGGGCCTACGTCGTCAACGTCTCGGCGATGGAGGGCCAGTTCTCGCGCCGCTACAAGGGCCCCGGCCACCCGCACACCAACATGGCCAAGGCCGCGCTCAACATGATGACCCGCACGAGCGCCGGCGAGATGTTCGAGACCGACCGCATCCTCATGACGGCCGTCGACACCGGCTGGATCACCGACGAGCGGCCCCACGACGAGAAGCTGCGCATCGCGGCCGAGGGCTGGCACGCCCCGCTCGACCTCGTCGACGGCGCCGCCCGTGTCTACGACCCGATCGTCCGCGGTGAGGCCGGCGAGGACCTCTACGGCTGCTTCGTCAAGGACTACGAGCCCAGCCCCTGGTGACCTCAGCGCTCACCACCGGGTGCCTGCCGTCCCGCACCATCTCGGCGTAACGTCCCGTCCATGATCACTGCCGTCCACAACCTCGTGTACTCCGACGACGCACCGGCGACGCGTGCCTTCTTCCGAGACGTCCTCCAGTGGCCGTGCGTCACGGACGGCACGACCTCGGACGACACCGATGCCACCGACGACGCCGACGCATGGCTCATCTTCGGGACCGGACCCAGCGAGCTCGGCGTGCACCCGACGCGCGGTCCCGAGGGGTCGTCGTGGTCGTCGTCACGGCACCACGCGATCTCGCTCATGTGCGACGACCTGAGGGCCACCATGGACGAGCTCATCGCGCGCGGAGCGGTGTTCACGACCGACCCCACCGACCGCGGCTTCGGGCTCGTCGTCATGATGGCGGTGCCGGGAGCCGACGAGATCCAGCTCTACGAGCCGCGTCACACCACCGCGTACGACCGCTGACGCCCCCGGCCCGGGCGACGTCGGCTGCACGAGCCGGCTCTGTAGCATCAGGTCAGGTGCTTGGCGTACCAGGCCTCGGCGTAGAAGGCGTCGGAGAAGGCGGGCACCTCGACCCAGCCGTGACGCAGGTAGAGCGCCCTGGCCTCGGTCAGGTCCAGACGGGTGTCGAGACGCATCAGGGACACGCCCCAGACGCGGGCGATCTCCTCGGCGCACAGGAGCAGGGCCGCACCGAGACCCGCGCCGCGGAGCGCGGGCCGCACGTAGAGGCGGCGCAGCTCGGCCACGCGCTGCCCGCCGTCGTCCCGCAGCAGCCTCAGCCCGACGCAGCCCCCCAGCGCGGCGGCGTCGTCGGCGCGCCGGGCCACGACGAACTCACCCGTCGGCGGCGCCAGGTCGTCGCTGCGCATCTGGGCGAAGCCGGCCTCGATCTCGTCCGGCGTGGAGTCCCGCCCCTCCCGGTCCAGGTACCACCGGTCGCTGACCTCGACGTAGTAGTCGCGCAGCAGCGCCTCGCATTCCGGTGCCCGCACGTCGGCCAGCTCGATGACCCAGGGACTCGCACCCTCGGGGGTCATGTCGCCGCTCCTCTCCGGTCCGTCAGCGGCGGGCTGGTCCTGGCGACCCCGTCGGCGATGACCTCGGTCATCAGCGCGACGAGGTCACGGCGGCGGCGGTCGGGGTCGGCGGCATACGTCGACGGGTCGTCGGGGCGCTCGCGCACGCGCAGGCCCTCCTCGACGATCTCGCGGTGGTGCGGGTAGGCCTCGCGCGCCCACCGCCCCGCGCCGGACTTCGACGTCTGCGTCCCGGTGACGAGCAGGTGCACGAGCCGCGCAGCCCCGAGCGCACCCCACTCGGCCGCCTGTGGCAAGGACGCCTCGCGGGGGTGGTGCTCCATCGCCTCGAGCTGCGAGCGCCAGAACGTGTCGAGGTTCTCGAGGGTCGAGGCATGCAGCGCGGCGTCGTCACTCCAGATCTGCAGGTCGCGAAGATCCCTGCCGCGCAGGGTGATCCCGTGGTCGCGCAGCTCGCGCCACGTGATGTGCCTGACGTCGCTGTGGGTGCCGACGTCGAACCACTGGTGCAGCACGCCCGGCCCGTCGGGCACGACGTCGGGCGGGCCCGCGAGGTCGTCGGCCGTGACGTAGAAGCCGTCGTATGCCGGCTCGGGCCACCGCTTGTCGAGCTCCGCATGCACCTGCCGGAGCACCTCCGTGTCCTCGTCGGTGGGACGCCGGGTCGTCACCGCGACGAAGTCGACGTCACTGCCGGCGTGGAACTCCGCGTCGAAGCCGAGCGAGCCGTGGAGGTAGAGCCCGTCGAGCAGCCCGGGCGCGCGCTCGTCGAGCAGCGCGAGGTGAGCGTCGGTGACGACCCGGACGGCGCCCGGCAGCTCGTCGCGGGTCGGGGTGCCCACGCCGTCAGACGGTCGCGCCGAACGTCGCGCGGGACGCCAGGGCCTCGCGCAGCTCGGCGTCTGCGTCGACGAGGGAGCGGTGGACGGCCGGGGTCAGGTCGTCGCGGGCGATCGTCTCGGCACTGAGCCGCGCCGTCTCGTCCGTGAAGACCCGCGGGAAGGCGACGAGCACGACCCGCGACAGAGCGTCCTCCCCCACCCAGGCAGACATTGCCGGGACGTCGGTGAAGTACCGCGGCACGTAGTCCTCGACGAGCGCGTCGTCCGGCGCGACCCAGAAGCCGCGGGCGAGGTGCACCATCTCGTAGTTGGAGCGTCCCTGACGGGTCGTCAGCTGCTCCCAGGCCCACGCCTTGGCGTCGGCGTCGGGCAGGCTCGCGCGGCACATGAGCGCGTTGAGACCGCCCTGGAGCGTGTCGTCCTTGGCCCGGAAGGCGTCGACCTGGGCGGCGCCGATGAGGCCACGCGAGGCCAGGTTGCGCACGACGATCCACCGGAAGTCGCCGTCGTCCTCGAGGCCCGCCGGCAGTCCCTTGCCGTCGGCCCAGGCGCGCAGCAGCGTCTCGTCGTCGCTCGTGCCCGCGACGAGCCGGGCCGCCGCCAGGGACTCGGTCGTGCCGGTGGCCGCGCGCTCGAGCAGTCCCACGCCGGCCCGGTTGAGGCGACCCACCGCAGCGTCCTGCTTGTCGCGCGGGACGAAGTACGGCACGACGCGGTGCTCGGCGTAGGCCGCGACGCGCGTCAGGATCGAGGAGTTCGTCTCGTGCGGCCAGGCGGCGTCGAAGACGTCGAGGAACGCCTCGGGCGAGGCCGTCGCGCCGTGCACACCGTCGATGAGCGAGGACCAGACGACGGCTCGGGCCTGCGCGTCGGGGATCTGGGCCAGCTGCGCCGGCAACGCCGCGACCGTCGAGTCCGACAGGCGCACCCGGGCCCACGTCAGGTCGGCGGCATTGGGGACGAGCACGGCGGGCTCGGGCGTGCCCTCGAGCCCGGCGAGCGCCGTCTCGGGTCCGGTGATCGTCGTCGACACCCGGCCGAGCTCTCGCCCGTCGGTCCAGCCCGCGACGTCGAACGCGTGCGGACGGTCGGCGGGACGGTCGGCCGGCGACTCGCGGCGCACAACCGCGGACTCGATGACGCCGCCCTGCTCCTCGATGTCGACGGAGATGGTGTCGCGGTCGGCGGTGAGCAGCCAGGCGCGGGACCAGGCCTCGAGGTCCTTGCCGCTCGCCGTCTCGATCGCGGCGAGGAAGTCGGCGAGGGTGCCGTTGCCGTAGGACTTGTCGGTCAGGTAGGCACGGACCCCGGCGATGAACTGGTCGTCACCGACGTACGCGATGAGCTGGCGCAGCGTGGCCGCGCCCTTGGCATACGAGATGCCGTCGAAGTTCTGGAGCGCGCTCTGGGCATCGAGCGCCTCGACCCCGGCGACGGGGTGCGTCGAGGGCGAGCGCTCGGCGCCGTAGCCCCACACCTTGCGCACGATCGAGGAGTCGACCCACGCGTCGGTGTAGTCGGTCGCGTCGACGAGGCAGCGGTGCGACATGTACTCGGCGAACGACTCGTTGAGCCAGAGGTCGTCCCACCACTTCATCGTGACGATGTCGCCGAACCACATGTGCGACATCTCGTGGCTGACCGTGTTGGCCCGCGTCAACAGCTCGTCCCTCGTGGCCGCACCGCGGTAGAGGTACTGGTCGCGGAAGGTGACGCAGCCCGGGTTCTCCATGGCGCCGGCGTTGAACTCCGGCACGAAGACCTGGTGGTACTCCCCGAACGGGTAGCGGATGCCGAAGAGCCCGTGGAAGTAGTCGAACGACCGCTTGGTCACGTCGAAGAGCTCGGCCGCGTGCCGCTCGAGCGGCTCGCGCAGCGACGCGCGGGCGTGCAGCCCGAGGGGGATGCCGTCGTGCTCGTCGTGCAGGGAGACGTAGGGTCCGGCGCACACCGTCATGAAGTACGTCGCGAGCGGCTTCGTCGTGGCGAGGGTCCATGTGCCGGCGCCGGCCGGCGAGGCCGCGCCGTTGCCGATGACCGTCCAGTCGAGCGGCGCGTGGACGGTGACGTCGTAGGGCGCCTTGAGGTCGGGCTGGTCGAAGCACGCGTAGACGCTGGGGGCGGCGTCGAGGAAGAGGTGGCCGTAGACGTAGTCGAGGTCGTCGGCGGGGTCGGTGGCCCGGTGCAGGCCCTGCCCGTCATGGCTGTAGGCCATGGTCGCGGCGACGACGAGCTCGTTGTCGGCGGCGAGGCCCGGCAGCGTCAGGCGACCGTCGGCGACACCGGCAGGGTCGAGCGGCTCCCCGTTGAGCGAGACCGTCTCGACGGAGCGGGCCTTGAGGTCGACCCAGGAGTCGGCACCCGGCTCGGCGCACGCGAAGCGGACGACCGTGCGTGAGCCGAAGACCTCCGCGCCCTGGTCGAGGTCGAGCTCGACGGCATACGACGTGACGGTGATCAGCGAGGATCGCTCGCGGGCTTCGGCCAAGGTGAGACTGCGCATAGGGCCGAGCCTGCCAGATCGAGCGGCCCGTCGTCGCCCGGGTGGCCGCGAGGTTGGGTCCGGGGCCGGGCTCAGCGGTGGAGCGGGCCGCCGGCCATGCTCTCGAGGCGCGCGATGCGCTGGTCCATCGGCGGGTGCGTCGAGAGGAAGCGCGTCACGTCCTGGGCGCGGAACGGGCTCGCGATCATCATGTGGCTCGCGTTGACGATGTCCTGGGACGGGGCGAGCGGGGCGCGGGCGACGCCCGACTCGAGCTTGCGCAGCGCCGAGGCGAGCGCCAGCGGGTCGCCGGTGAGCTTGGCGCCGTCCTCGTCGGCGTCGTACTCGCGGGTGCGGCTGATCGCCATCTGGATCATCATCGCGGCCAGCGGCGCCAGCAGGCTCATGGCCAGCAGGGCGAACGGGTTAGGGCGGTCCTCGTCGGAGCTGCCACCGCCGAACATGCTCGTGAACATGAGCATCTGGCCGATCGAGGTGATGACGCCGGCGACCGCGGCGGCGACCGAGCTGGTCAGGATGTCGCGGTTGTAGACGTGCATCAGCTCGTGGCCGAGGACCCCGCGCAGCTCACGCTCGTCGAGGAGGCCGAGGATGCCCTCGGTGCAGCAGACGGCGGCGTTCTGCGGGTTGCGGCCCGTGGCGAAGGCGTTCGGGGCCTGGGTCGGGCTGATGTAGAGGCGCGGCATCGGCTTGCCCGCTGCGGTGGAGAGCTCGCGCACGATGCGGTACATCACCGGTGCCTGCGCCTCGGAGACCGGGTAGGCGTGCATGGCGCGGATCGCGAGCTTGTCGCTGTTCCAGTAGCCGTAGAAGGTCGTCGCGACTCCGATCAGCGCGAAGACCCAGATGAAGCGCCCGCCACCGACGAGCGCGCCGATGCCGAGCAGGAGGGCCCAGATGCCGCCGAAGAGGGCGGCCGTCTTGAGCCCGTTGAAGTGCTTGTGCATGTCCGGTGAACGACCGGCTGTCGGGTGGTGTTCCCACTGGGAGACCGCTGGGAGCCTGCTGGGCGCCTGCGCACTCCGGACACGGTGTGACACAGGCCTCAGTCGTCACTCGTTGAATGGACAACTCCACTACTACGCGCGGTAGTAGTTTGGCGGTGTTGGGGAAACCGACACCCATCCGATGAAAGAAGCGAACGATGCGCAAGACACTCGACAAGCTGATCTCGTGGACCGGCCTCATCATGGCCGCCGTGCTCGTGGTCGCGGGGGGACTGCTGATGTACGCGAGCAGCTTCGTCGCGAACAACGTCCACGAGCAGCTGAGTCAGCAGAACATCACGATGCCTGCCGCTGCCGCTCTCGAGACGCAGGCCCAGAAGGACGCGCTCCTGCAGTACGCCGGGCAGACGATGACGACCGGGGACCAGGCCAAGGCCTTCGCCGACCACTACATCCTCGTGCACATGAACGCCGCATCGAACAACCGGACGTACGAGGAGGTCTCGGGCGAGTTCCTCAAGCTGTCCAAGGACCCGAACGCCGACCAGGCCAAGGTCGCCGAGCTCGGCCAGCTGCGTCAGACGCTCTTCATGGGCAACACCCTTCGGGGCCTGCTCCTCAACGCCTACGCGTTCGGCACCATGGGCACCATCGCCTTCTGGGCCGCCATCGCCTCCTTCGTGGGAGCCGCCCTCCTGCTGGCACTCGGACTGCTGGGCCTGCGCCACGCGAAGACCGCCGAGGACGCAGCCGCCGCCCCCGTCGCCGGGGCCCGCACGATCCCCCAGACCGCCTGACCCGACTCGCACGAGGACCCCGAGGCGCTCCGCCTCGGGGTCCTCGTCACGTGTCGACAGGAGGGCTGTCAGCCGAGGAGCCGCAGCAGCAGGTCGGGCTGCACGCTGACGACGACGAGCACCGCAGAGGCGAGCACGAGTCCGGCGACCACGGCCGGACGCCGTCGCGGTGCGGCGAGGGACCTGCCGCCGCGGGCTGGCTCCGTGGCACCAGCCGGGGCGGTGATGACGGCGCGCACCCAACGGAGGTAGACGGCGACACCGATCACGGCGTTGACCGCCGCGACGACAGCGAGCCAGACCCACCCCTCGGCGACGACCGGCCGCAGGGCCGTGATCTTGCCGACGAGGCCGATGACACCGGGAGGCAGCCCGGCCAGCGAGGTGAGGGCGAGCACGAGCGCCCCGGCCCGCCAGGGGCTGCGCTGCCAGAGCCCGTCGTAGTCGCCGATCGAGCGCCCCCTCCCCGGTCGGTCGCGCAGGGTGACGGCGACGACGGCGAAGGCCACGAGAGTCGCGACGACGTAGGTGAGCAGGTAGGTGGCGCTGGCGCCGACGCCGAGAGCGGAGATGCTGACCAGCGGGAGCACGACCCAGCCGGCCTGCGCGACCGTCGACCACGCGAGGAGGCGCACGACGTCGTCCTGGCGCAGGGCCATGACGTTGCCGAGCGTCATGCTGAGCGTGGCCAGCAGGGCGATGGCCAGCACGGCCGGCGTGCCGAGCACGGACACGGCGCGCAGGACGACGAGCAGCGCCGCGAGCGCGGCCACCTTGGAGACCGTGGCGAGGAACGTCGCCACGGGCACCGACGAGCCTGCGTAGGCCGTGGGCGTCCAGGCGTGGAACGGCACGAGTGAGAGCTTGAAGCCCACGCCGGCGACGACGAGCACCGTCGCGAGGGCGACGACCCCGCTGGACACCGACGGGAAGACGACCGACGCCGCGCCCGACCCCGCCGCGCCCGAGCCCGCCGCGCCCGACACCGCCGCGAACGCGCCCCCGGACGAGAGCGCGGCATCCGGGGTCAGGAACGGGCTCCCGGTCCCGGCGAACCACAGGGCGACGCCGAGCACGAGCAGCGCGAAGGAGACGAGCGAGGTGACGAGCAGCTGCGTGGCGCCGGCGACCGCGGAGCGCCGACCGGAGAGGGCGACGAGCGCGATGACGGGCAGCGTCGCGAGCTCGAGGGCGACGAGCCACGTGCCGACGTCGCGGCTCGCGGCCACGACGACGGTGCCGGCCAGCGCGGCGAGCAGCAGCACGGCCTCCACCGGTTCGCGGGTGCTGTCGTCCGGGCGGCTCCGGCGGGTGCCCGGCCAGGCCAGGGCGATGCAGACCACCGCCGAGACGGCCGCCGCGAGCTGGAGCGTGCTGGCCAGGGCGTCGGCCTGCCACAGGCACACCTGAGGCAGCCCGTCCACGGTCGGCAACGCGCCGGCCGGGACGCGTCCGGTCAGGCAGAACGTCTCGCGGGTCGAGCCACCGCCCAGCGCGAGCCCCGGCACGGTCGCGGCCGCGGTGCCGAGGGCGGCGAGCCCGGCGACGGCGTAGGGCACGCGGCGCAGCCGGGGGCTGACGAGATCGGCGACGAGCACCAGCACCAGCCCGGCGACGGGGACGAGGGCCGGCAGGAGCACGGCGTAGTCGATGGCGAGGCCCTTCACGGCGCGACCCCCAGACCCGACAGGAGCCCTGCCGTCGCGGTGTGTGACAGTCCGAGCAGCAGGTGCGGCAGGACCCCCAGCGTGACGATGACGACGACGAGCGTCAGGGTGACGGCCCAGCGGGTGCCCCGGGCATCGGCGACCGGCTCGGCTGCGGGACCGTGCGCGGCGTCGCTGCCCTCCCCGGCCCAGACGATGCGGGCGACCCGCAGCGAGTAGGCCGCCGCGAGCGCCAGGCCGACCGCGCCGAGCACGACGCAGACGCGCATGAGCGCGACGGGACGGTCGGGCGTGGGCGACCAGGCGGCATACAACGCGAGGAACTCACCCCAGAAGCTCACCAGCCCCGGGAGGCCCAGAGCGGCGGCCAGCCCGACGACGAGGGCCAGGCCGAAGCGAGGCGCCTTGTCGCGCAGGGCGGCCCGGGCCACATGGAGGTCGGACGATCCCCACTGCTCCTTGAGGTCGCCGACGACGAAGAAGAGCAGCGCCGCGACGACACCGTGCGCGATGTTGCCGAAGAGCGCCGCCTGCAGTCCGGTCTCGCTGCCGGACGCGATCGCGAGGGCGACGAAGCCCATGTGCGCCACCGAGCTGTAGGCGATGAGGCGCTTGAGGTCGCGCTCGACGAGGCAGGCGAGGCCTCCCCAGAGGATCCCGACGACCCCGAGGAGGGCGAGGACCGGGCTCAGCTCGGCCACCCCCTTGGGTACCGTCGCGACGGCGAGCCGGACGATGCCGTAGGTGCCCATCTTCAGCAGCACGGCCGCCAGCAGCACCGAGCCCGCGGTGGGCGCGATGGTGTGCGCCGACGGCAGCCAGGTGTGCAGCGGCCAGAGCGGCACCTTGATGCCGAGCCCGAGCAGCAGCAGCGCGGCGATCGCGACCTGCAGCGAGCGGGACAGCCCGGCGCCGTGGCGCTCGGCGAGGACGGTGAGGTCGCTCGTGCCCTGGTGGTGCACGAGGAAGAGGATCCCGACCAGCATCAGGGTCGAGCCCAGGACCGTGAACAGCACGAAGCGTCCGGCGGCGTCGGCGCGCGTCTCGTCGGGCACGTGGTCGTCGCCGAAGCGCCGCACGAGCACCCACATGGGCACGAGGACGACCTCGAAGGCGATGAAGAAGAGGATGGCGTCGCGGGCCATGAAGGTCGCGAGGGCGCCGGTCTCGACGAGGAGGATGCAGCCGAGGAAGGTCGAGCCGGTGCCGCCCTTCGGGATCGGGCCGGACAGTGCGTGCGCGACGACCGCGACCGTGAGCAGCGCCGTCAGCAGCACCAGGGCGGCCGAGACGCCGTCGACGCCGAAGTGCCAGCGGACGCCGAGCGAGCGGATCCACGGCACGTCGACCTCGTGGCGTCCCCAGACGACGACGACCGCGAGCACCGCTGTCACGACAGTGGATCCGAGCGCGATGCCGCGCTCGACCGTGGACTCGCCGGGGATCGCGATGCAGGCGATCGCCCCGAGGAGCGGCAGCAGGAGCATGAGGGTCAGCGCCATGCGGTCACCCCCAGGATCGCGACGAGCACGACGCCCACGAGCAGGCTGAGGAGCGACAGGGACGGCACTCCCCGGTGGGCTCGCTCCCCCGCGCGACCGGCGGCCCGCGCCACGACGGCGGTCGCACGTGGGTAGGCGTCGACGACGTCGCGGTCGAGGGCGACGACCACTCGCGCGACCGCTGTGACCGCCCGCCCGACGCCGACGTATGCCGTGTCGACACCGAAGCCGCGCACCGCAGGGTTCCTGACGCGGTCGGGGACGAGGTCGGCCACGTCGACCCGGCCACGGTCGCTGACGGACCACACGGCATACGCAGCGCCGGCGACGAGCAGGACCGACAGCAGGGCGCTGAGCAGGCCGATGTGCACGCCGCCGCGCAGGCTGGCGAGGAAGAGCGTGCCGACGACGGTCAGCGCCGCGAGGACCGAGACGACGAGCGCGGCGGGAAGGGTGATGGCAGCGTGCCCGTGGGCGTGGACGCGCTCGACCTCGGCGTCGTCGGCGCTGTCGGCGGCCGTCACGACGGCGACCTCACCTGCGGCGACGACGGCAGGCTCGGCGTCGGGCAGCTCCCCCGTCGCGGCCACCGGCGTGTCGAGGAGCAGCCAGGCTCGCGTGCAGTAGACGGCCGTGAGCACGACGGTGACGTAGAGCGCCACCACGACGAGCCAGGCGCTGAACCCGCCCCCGCCGGTCGCTCCCTCGAGTGCGGCATCGATGACGGTGTCCTTGGTGAAGAAGCCGATGAGAGGCGGCACCCCGGCGAGCGCGGCCAGCCCGATGCCCATCGACCAGCGCAGCGCCCCGGTCGGGCGGAGCCGGCCGCGCAGGGCCGCGATCGCCGTCCCGCCGGCGAGCACCGAGAGCCAGCCCGCGCCGAGGAAGAGCAGCGCCTTGAAGAACGCGTGCCCGATCAGGTGCGAGATGCCGGCCCCCGGCCCGAGCTCGGCGGGGGCCGCCGCGAGGGCCGAGAGCATGATCGCGATCTGACTCAGGGTCGAGTACGCGAGCATCCGCTTGAGGTCGGTCTGCGCGAGCGCCAGCAGGGCTGCATAGACCATCGTCACGGCGGCGAGGACGGCGAGCAGCGTGCGTGCCGTGTCGTTCCCGGCGTAGAGGGTGAAGAGGCGGGCGATGACGTAGGTGCCGGCCGCGACCATGGTCGCCGCGTGGATCAGGGCCGATGCGGGCGTGGGACCCTCCATGGCGTCGGGGAGCCAGTCGTGGAACGGGACGAGACCCGACTTGCCCGCGACGCCGATGACGACGCCCACGAGACCCACGGTCAGGAGCGTGCTGCTGCCCGTCGCCGTGAGCACTGCCATGAGGTCGGTGGAGCGGGCGCGTACCGAGAGCGCGACGACGCCGACGACCATGCCGATGTCGGCGACCCGGGTCACGAGGAACGCCTTGTAGGCAGCCCGTCGGGCCGCCGCCCGCTCGCTGTCGTGGCCGATGAGCAGCCACGAGCACCAGCCCATGATCTCCCAGCCGACGAGCATGAGCACGAGGTCGGCCGACTGGACGAGGAGCAGCATGCCCGCGGCGAAGAGCGAGACCGTGGCGGCGAACTGGCCGAAGCGAGGGTCGTCGCGGAGGTACCACGCGGTGAAGACCTGGATGCCCAGCACGACGAGGGCGACGACGGACGACACGAGGCCCGAGACCCGGTCGGACAGCAGGTGCAGCGGCACCGACAGGTCGCCGAGCGGGAGGCCGCCGATCGTGTCGATGTCGGCCGATCGCGACGGCGCGACCCACTGGAGGAGACCGAGCACCGTGACGAGGGCCGCGACCGAGATGGCCACGCCGGCCGCGACGGCCCGGTGGCGCCGGGAGAGCAGCCCGGCGAGGGCCGCCAGCGCAGGGAGCACGACGATCATCCGCACGACCCAGCTCACGGGGCGCCCTCTCCTGCCGCTGCGGGCTCCCGCGGCGCGGTGGCCGAGGGCTCGGCGGCTCCGCCGGGCTGCTGCGGCTGGTCGGGCTGGTCGGGCTGCTCGTCCGTGAGGTCGGGGACGGCGGTGAGGTCGATGTGCCCGGCGCGACGGAACATCACGAGGATGATCGCGAGCGCCACGGTGATCTCGGCGGCGGCGATGGTGATGACGAAGAGGGTCAGGACCGGGCCGGCCGCGAACGGGGCCCCGGGGCGCGTGCCCGCGGTGACGAGGAGCAGGTTCGCGGCGTTGAGGATGAGCTCGACCCCGATGAGCACGAGCACCGCGTTCCGGCGCGCGAGGACGCCGAAGACGCCGAGGCCGGCGAGCAGGGCCGAGAGTGCCGCGGGCAGCGAGAGGTGGATCATCCGAGCCTCCCCGTGGCCACGTCCGGCGTGGCCGCGGGGCGGCCCGCGACGGCATCCCGCTGCAGGACCAGGCGCGACACGGCGAAGGCGCCGATGAGCGCGACGAGGAGCAGGACCGAGAGCAGCTCGAAGGGCCAGACCCACGTGCCGAAGATCGCCTGGGCCACCTGGGGCGTGGTCGTCGTCGGGGTGTCGAGGTCGGCCGTCACCGCGGCGAAGAGAGGCAGCAGGAGCGACGCGAGCAGCACCGTGGTCGCCCCACCCAGCAGCGCGCCGGCGGCCCGGTGCCACCACGGGGTGTCGATCTCGGCGTGGGGGCCGATCGGGGCCCGGGTCAGCATCAGGGCGAAGAGGACGAGCACGACGATGGCGCCGACGTAGACGAGCAGCTGGACGAGCCCGACGAGCTCCTGCCCGAGCACGAGGTAGGCGCCCGACAGCGAACCGAGCGAGACGAGCAGCCACAGGGCCGCGTGGACGACGTGCTTCGTCGTCACCGACAGCAGGGCAGAGAGGGCGGTCACGGCACCGACAGCGATGAAGACGATGTCGCGCGTGGTCACTCGCGCCCCTCCTCGTCGGTCGACACCGTGGGCAGCACCTGCGTCGAGTCCCCTTGCGCCGCAGCCTGGTCCGCGGCTGCTTCGGCCTCGGCGCCGTCGGCCGGCGGGAGGGTGGTCGTCGGGTCGACCACCGGCAGGGCCGCCGTGCGCTCCACCGCAGGCATGACCCGCGTCTGCTCGGCGGCGGGCGTCGCTGTGGTGGTCGGGGTGGACTCCGGGCGCACCCGGGTCGGGCGCGCTGCGGCGGCGGCCCCACGCGTACCACCGGCGGCGGCAGCACCGCGTGGGGGCTTCGCGGCTGCGACGACCTCGGCGGGGTCCGCGCTGCCGGGGTCCAGCGCCGGAGGGGCCGGGACGGTCGCCATCCACGCGCCGAGCCGGTCCTTCTCGTGGATCAGGTCGCGGATGTCGAGCTCGGCGTATTCGAACTCCGGGCTCCAGTGGAGGGCGTCGAACGGGCACACCTCGATGCAGATGCCGCAGTACATGCAGAGCGAGAAGTCGATGGCGAAGCGGTCGAGGACGTTGCGCTGGCGGGCGCGCCCACCCGGCGTCGTCGGCGGCAGCTCCTCCTTGTGCGAGTCGATGTAGATGCACCAGTCGGGGCACTCGCGCGCGCAGAGCATGCACGAGGTGCAGTTCTCCTCGGTGAGCGCGATGACGCCCCGCGACCGGGGCGGCAGGGCCGGTGAGACGTCGGGGTACTCGGCCGTGTGCGTGTGCCGCGTCAGGCTCCTCGCCGTCGTCGCGAGCCCCTTGACGAGCCCGGGGAGTATGCCGTCACCCATGTCCGCTCACCTCCTCCTCCGCTGTTGACACCGTCGAAAGGCCACGTTCGGCCCTGCCTGCACCGTCGAGAGGCCACGTTTGGCCCGTGGGCCGAGGGCCACGAGCGGCCATCCGTGGCCTCTCGACGTCGACGAGGGGGCCAGACGTGGCCACTCGACGTTGGGGGCTCGCGGGGGTCATGAGGTCATCACCACGCCGACGGCGGTCAGGGCGAGCTGGAAGAGCGCGAGCGGCACGAGCCAGACCCACGCCAGGCGCTGGAGCTGGTCCTCGCGCATGCGCGGCCACGAGACCCGCAGCCAGATGACGACGACCGCGACGAGGAAGCCCTTGAGCACCGTCCACAGCCAGCCGAGCCAGTGCTCGAACGGGCCGGCCCACCCGCCGAGGTAGAGCACCGCGAAGAGGAGCGACATGACGACGATGCCGGCGTACTCGGCCAGGAGGAAGAACGCGAAGCGCAGCCCGGTGTACTCGGTGAAGGCGCCGAAGACGATCTCGGAGTCGGCGAGGGGCATGTCGAAGGGCGGCCGCTGGAGCTCGGCCAGCGCCGCGACGAGGAAGACGACGGCGCCGGGCAGCTGCCAGAGCAGCCACCACGGGTTCCACGCGTTGGCGATGCCGATGAGCGACAGGGTGCCGGCGGCCAGGGCGACGGAAGCGACGGCCAGGACCATCGGCAGCTCGTAGGAGACGAGCTGCGCGGCCGCGCGCATCGCCCCGAGCAGGGAGTACTTGTTGGCCGAGGCCCAGCCGGCCATGAGCGTGCCGATGATGCCGACCCCGATGACGGCGAGCACGAGCACCGCGCTCGCGTCGACGTCGGCCCCGACGACGGTCGGCGAGAGCGGGATGACGGCGAGCGCCACGAGGTACGGGATGAGCGCGACGAAGGGTGCGAGGCGGAAGGCCCACCGGTCCGCACGCGCCGGGGTGATGTCCTCCTTCTGCACGAACTTGACGCCGTCGGCGACGAGCTGGGCCCACCCGTGGAAGCCACCGGCATACATCGGCCCGAGTCGTCCCTGCATGTGGGCCATCACCTTGTGCTCGGTCTGGCCGACGAGGAGCGGCAGCACGAGGAAGGCGACGAGCACGGCGACGGCGCGCAGCACCACCTCGAGCCACGGCGCGAGGGTGCTCATCGCGGACCCCACTCGGGGCCGGGCACGCCGGGGGCCTGCACGCGGCGGCGGCCGGGCGCGCGGGCCGAGTCGTGGCCCTCCCCCGGCTCCTTGGCTCCCGGCCACGCCTTGGACGCGCGGGCGGCCAGGACGAAGGACTTGCGCAGCGGGGTGCCCTCGAAACCCTCCGGCAGCAGGAGCGGTCGCAGACCGAGGCCGCTGCCGTCGTCGAAGCCGTCGAACTCGATGCCGAACATCTCGTGGGTCTCGCGCTCGTGCCAGGCCGCGCCGCGGAAGATGCCCGTCAGCGACGGCACGGGCAGCCCTTCGGGCGCGCGGGTGCGCAGCAGCACCGAGCGCAGCGCGCCCGGCACTCGCGTGTCGAGCAGGTGGCAGACGACGTCGAACCCCGCGTCGTCCCCCTCACGGTCGGTCTCGTCGACGGCCGTGAGCCAGTCGAAGTACGCGTAGCCCTCCTCGCGGAGCGAGAGCACCGTCCCAGCCCACTCCCCGAAGGGCACGTCGCGCACGTCGACGACCCTCACGAGCCGGCCTCGGTCGTCGTGCCGCGGAGCAGGAGGGGACGGCGGACGTCACCGGCGCTGCCGACCCGCGTGCCGGCATACCTCCCCTTGAGCTTCTGCGTCGAGAGGCGCTCGCTCGCGATCTGCTCCTGGAGGCGGATGATGCCGTGCAGCAACGCCTCGGGCCGCGGCGGGCACCCGGGGACGTAGACGTCGACGGGCACGATCTGGTCGACGCCCTTCGTCACGGAGTAGGAGTCCCAGTAAGGACCGCCGGAGTTGGAGCAGGCGCCGAACGAGATGACGTACTTCGGCTCCGGCATCTGGTCGTAGAGGCGACGGATGGCCGGCGCCATCTTGTCGGTCACGGTGCCCGAGACGACCATGAGGTCGGCCTGGCGCGGACCGGGCGCGAACGGGATGACCCCGAGCCGGATGAAGTCGTGGCGGCCCATCGACGCCGCGATGAACTCGATGGCGCAGCAGGCGAGGCCGAAGTTGAAGACCCACAGCGAGTAGCGCCGGCCCCAGTTGAGCACGACCTTGATCGGCTTGGGCGCGTGGGCGCCGAGGACGCCCATGGAGGCAGGACCGACGGTCGGCATCGGCAGGCTGACCGGTTGGCTGGTCGGCTGGCTCGGCTGGCTCGGCTGGCTCGGCTGCTCCATCACACCCACCTCAGCAGTCCGCGGCGCCCGGCGTGGGCGAGGCCCAGCACGATGACACCGATGAAGATCGCCATCTCGACGAGGCTCGCGCGGCCGAGGTCGGCGTTGCGCAGGACGGTCGCCCACGGGAAGAGGTAGACCGCGTCGACCGCGAAGACGACGTAGAGGAACGAGAAGACGAAGTAGCGGACCTTGGTCTGCGCCCAGCCCTCCCCGACCGGGTCCACGCCGGACTCGTAGGTGGCGAGCTTGGCCGCGTGCGGCGCGCGCGGCGCCAGCAGGCGTCGCACGAGCATCGCTGCCGTGACGAGCAGTACGCCCGCCCCCAGCACCGCTGCGACGGCCACGTACCCGGACATGACGGCCAGCCTATCCATGCCGGTACGCGAGTGGCGCGGAGTGGTCAGCCCCATCCGGGCTAGCCTGCGGCCATGGTTCACAGGGGACAGCAGGACCAGGCCGACGTCGTGCCCGACCCGACCCGCGACCGGGCCCTCCCCGCGGCCGATGACACCGGGGATGTCACGGGGAGTGTCACGGGGGATGTCGCAGCGGATGTCACTGAGGACGACGCCCTCGGCTGGGACGAGCAGGTCGCTCCGTCGCGTCTGCCGCAGTGGCCGGTGCTGCGGCGGTGGCTGCGGGCACTGCCCGTCTGGGTGCTCGGCGTCGTGCTGGTCACCGCGGCGACGGCGTGGCCCTGGCTGCTGCTCATGGGCTGGCTGCACCGCGGCGGCCCGTACTTCTGGTGGTTCGGCCTCGGCTGCGTGCTGGTCGTCGCGTTGACGTGGCTGCGCTTCCTGGACGAGCGGGCGCTGCGTGCCGTGAGCGGCATCCGGGGCCCGTCACCGCAGCGCGAACGCGCGCTGACGGACGCCCTCGCGGCTGCCGGCGCGCCCCCGGCCACGGTGTGGCTCGGGCGCGTCGGCACCGACCGCACGCTCTGCCTCGCGACACCCACCCGCTGCCACGTCGTCGTGCCGCTCGAGCCCTCGGTCGACGACACGACGCTCGCCGCCGACGCCGCCGCACGGCTGCGCACCGTGGCCCCCTGGCTGCGCCCGCTGACTCTCGTGGCCGGAGCCGCCTGGCTCGGCCCCTTCACCCTCGTCGCCCAGACGCTGCTGCGCCGCCTCGGCATCGGGACCGGTGACCTGCCGGGGCACGGCGGTGACACCCCGACGCTCGGGCGCCTCGACGCGTCCGGCGCCGTGGACCCGGTCACGACGGCCGTCGCCTTCCTGTCCGCGGGGCTCACCCGGTTTCGCCACGGCCGGAGCCGTGGCCGCCCTCCTCGGTGAAGGTGAGCGGCTCTCGCTCGACAGCCGCAACCCGTGGGTGACGGTCCTGTCCTACCTGCTCTTCGCCGCCCTGACGTGGATGATCCTCGCGGTGTGGCCCAGGACGTGGGCGCCGATCCGCGTCGACGGCGCCCGCTCGCGCGGCAAGGCACCGCTGTGGCGCGAGACCAACGACCGCCGCGAGGCCCGGCGCAACCGGGCCGTCATCGCGGGCCGACGCAGCCTCGTGCAGATCTTCGGTGCCTTCGGGTCGTGGTTCGTGGCCACCATGTGGCTGATGTGGGCGCCGCTCGGGCTGGCGGAGCGCTTCGGCTGGCTCGAGCCGGCGACCCCCGCGTTCCAGCTCGCCTACCTCGTCCTCGTCGCGCCGGGACTCGGCCTGGGCGTCTACGCCTTCCGCTCGGCGTGGGACCTCCAGCGAGGCAACCCGTACGCCGTCTGGCTGTGGGCGGGCGTCTACGTGGCGACGACCGGGGTGACGCCGTTGCTCGTCTGGTGCCTCGTCGTGGCGGGTGCGGTCGACGAGGCATCCGGGCCTGCCCTGCTCGTCGCCCACGTCGTGGTGGCCGCCTGCCTGGTCGCAGCGACCGGCGGCATCGGTCGTCACCTGCTCCAGCGACGCGGGACACCAGCCACGGCCACGGTGTCCCGCGACCGGTGACGGCCTCGCAGCCGGCCTGGAAAACGCTGTCGTCCACGTTGTGGCAGGTGCACAAACTGCGAGCGTGAGCGACATAGCATGGAAGTTGTCCGCCGCACAGTGCCCCGGGCCGTGAATCGCAGGGAAGTTCGAGGACATCGCAGAGCATGAGCGCCAAACTGGTCCAGAAGCTCGATCGCGTGGTCATCAGATTCGCCGGGGACTCCGGCGACGGCATGCAGCTGACCGGCGACCGGTTCACCTCGCAGACGGCGCTGCTCGGCAACGACCTGTCGACGCTGCCCAACTTCCCGGCCGAGATCCGGGCGCCCCAGGGCACACTGCCCGGCGTCTCGAGTTTCCAGCTGCACTTCGCCGACCACAACGTGCTGACGCCGGGCGACGCACCCGACGTGCTCGTCGCCATGAACCCCGCGGCGCTCAAGGCCAACCTGCGTGACCTGCCGCGCGGCGCGACGATCATCGTCAACACCGACGAGTTCACCAAGCGCAACCTGACCAAGGTCGGCTACACGGCGAGCCCGGTCGACGACGGCTCGCTCGAGAGCTACCACGTGCACCCGGTGGCGCTCACCTCGATCGCCGTCGAGGCCCTCGCCTCGTTCACCGACCTGACCCGCAAGGAGAAGGAGCGCGCGAAGAACATGTTCGCGCTCGGCCTGCTCTCGTGGCTCTACACCAGGCCGATGGAGGGCACCGAGGCGTTCCTCAAGAGCAAGTTCGCCGACAAGCCGGAGATCCTCGAGGCCAACCTCGCGGCCCTGCGGGCGGGCTTCAACTACGGCGAGACGACCGAGGACTTCGCCGTGTCCTACGAGGTCGCGCCGGCCACGATGACGCCGGGCACCTACCGCAACGTCACCGGCAACGTGGCGCTGTCGCTGGGTCTCGTCGCGGCCGCGCACCGCGCGCACCTGCCGCTCTTCCTCGGCAGCTACCCCATCACGCCGGCCTCCGACATCCTGCACACGCTCGCCGGCCTCAAGCGCTACGGCGTGGCGACGATGCAGGCCGAGGACGAGATCGCCGGGGTCGGCGCCGCGCTCGGTGCCAGCTTCGGCGGCGCGCTCGGCGTGACGACGACCTCGGGCCCGGGCCTCGCCCTCAAGGCCGAGACCATCGGCCTGGCGGTCTCGCTCGAGCTGCCGCTCATCGTCTGCGACATCCAGCGCGGCGGCCCGTCGACGGGCCTGCCCACCAAGACCGAGCAGGCCGACCTGCTGCAGGCCCTCTTCGGCCGCAACGGCGAGTCGCCCGTGGCCGTCGTGGCCCCCGCGACCCCTGCCGACTGCTTCGACATCGCCGTCGAGGCCGTCCGCATCGCGACGACCTACCGCACCCCGGTCATCGTCCTGTCCGACGGCTACCTCGCCAACGGCTCCGAACCGTGGCGCCTGCCGGTGACCAGCGAGCTTCCCGACATCGCCGTCGAGTT
The DNA here is from genome assembly GCF_039539425.1 of Terrabacter ginsenosidimutans. Classification (NCBI taxonomy): domain Bacteria; kingdom Bacillati; phylum Actinomycetota; class Actinomycetes; order Micrococcales; family Intrasporangiaceae; genus Terrabacter; species Terrabacter ginsenosidimutans. Next base: position 65,880 of record NZ_BAABDC010000006.1, read on the forward strand.
CGCGACCGAGCCCAACGCCGTCGACGAGAAGGGCCAGCCGACCTTCCACCCCTACCTGCGCGACCCCGAGACGCTCGCCCGGCCGTGGGCCATCCCGGGCACGCCGGGTCTCGAGCACCGGGTCGGCGGCATCGAGAAGGCCGACGTCACGGGCAACATCTCCTACGACCCCGACAACCACGACCACATGACGCGGCTGCGCCAGGCCAAGATCGACGGCATCGCCGACACCGTCGGCGCGCTGGAGGTCGACGACCCGACCGGTGACGCCGACGTGCTCGTCCTCGGCTGGGGCTCGACCTTCGGCCCCATCGCGGCGGCCGTACGCCTCGCGCGTGCCACCGGTGCCCGCGTGGCCCAGACGCACCTGCGCCACCTCAACCCGTTCCCCGCCAACACCGGCGAGGTGCTGCGCTCCTACCAGCGCGTCATCGTGCCGGAGATGAACCTCGGCCAGCTCGCCATGCTGCTGCGCGCGAAGTACCTCGTCGACGTCGAGTCGCACACGTCGGTCCGCGGCCTGCCCTTCCAGGCGGGCGAGCTCGCCGACGTCATCGCCACCGCCGTGACGTCCGTCTCGGACCTGCCCCTGAAGGAGGCCGCCAAGTGACCACAGATCTGGGTATGCCGTCCGCCGCCCCGGGTGCCACCGGCACGGCCGCCGTCCCCGGCCTCCCCGACGGGACCGCGCTGACGAAGAAGGACTTCACGTCCGACCAGGAGGTGCGCTGGTGCCCCGGGTGCGGCGACTACGCCATCCTCGCCGCCGTCCAGGGCTTCCTGCCCGAGCTCGGCCTCAGGCGCGAGAACATCGTCTTCGTCTCGGGCATCGGTTGCAGCTCGCGCTTCCCGTACTACCTCGACACCTACGGCATGCACTCGATCCACGGGCGCGCGCCCGCCATCGCGACCGGGCTCGCGGCGACACGCGAGGACCTGTCGGTCTGGGTCGTCACCGGTGACGGCGACGCCCTGTCGATCGGCGGCAACCACCTCATCCACGCGCTGCGCCGCAACGTCAACCTCACGATCCTGCTGTTCAACAACGAGATCTACGGCCTGACCAAGGGGCAGTACTCCCCCACCTCGCACGTCGGCCAGGTGACGAAGTCGACGCCGCTCGGGTCGCTCGACACACCCTTCAACCCCGTGTCGCTCGCCCTCGGCGCCGAGGCGAGCTTCGTGGCTCGGACGATGGACTCCGACCGCCAGCACCTGACGTCGGTGCTGCGCGCCGCGGCCGAGCACCGCGGCTCGGCGCTCGTCGAGATCTACCAGAACTGCCCGATCTTCAACGACGGCGTCTTCGACGTGCTCAAGGACCGCACCGAGGCCGCCGCGCGCATCCTGCACCTGACCGACGGCGAGGAGGTCGCTGCCGGTGACAACGTGGTCGTGCGCGACGACCGCGGTTCGCTCGCCGTCGTGCCTCGCGCCGAGGTCGACCCGGCCCGGATCGTCCGGCACGACGTCTCGGCCACGGACCCGTCGGCGGCCTTCGCGCTCTCCCGTCTGGACAGCCCCGACCTCGGCCACGTGCCGATGGGCATCTTCCGCAACGTGCAGCGCCCGACCTATGACGACTCCCTGCGCGAGCAGGTCGCCTCGGCCCGCACGGGCGAGGTGACCGACGCCGACATCGACGCCCTGCTGGCCGGTCGGGACACCTGGACCGTGGGGGCGTGACCGCCCGCGACACCGTCTCGACGGCCCCGCCGTCCGCGGCTCCCGGCGCACCCCACGGGGAGGTCGGGCGGGGCACCCTGCTCGGCTTCGCCGCCTACGGCCTCTGGGGACTCTTCCCGCTCTACTTCGACGCGCTCAAGCCCGCCGGTCCGTGGGAGATCCTCGCCCACCGCATCCTCTGGACCCTGCTCTTCTGCGTCGTCGTGCTGCTCGTCGTGCGCGACCTCGGCTGGATCCGCCCGCTGCTGAGACGGCCTCGGCTGCTCGCCGGCACCGCTGTCGCGGCGGTCCTCATCGCGGTCAACTGGGTCGTCTACGTCGCCGCGGTGACGTCAGGGAACACGTCCGAGGCAGCCCTGGGCTACTTCCTCAACCCGCTCGTCACGGTGGCTCTCGGCGTCGTCGTGCTCGGCGAGCGCCTGCGCGTCCTGCAGTGGGCGGCCGTCGGCATCGGAGTCGTCGCGGGCATCTACCTCGGAGTGTCCGGAGGTCGCGTGCCGTGGGTCGCCCTGACGCTCGCCGTGTCCTTCGCGCTCTACGGGCTGACGAAGAAGAAGGTCGGCGTCAGCCTCGATGCGATCCACGGGCTCACCGTCGAGACGGTCGTGCTCGCCCCCGTCGCCGTCGTCCTGCTCCTCGTCGTGGGCGCCCAGGGCGGTCTCGAGTTCGGCCGGCACGGCGGGGTCCACACCTCGCTGCTCGTCCTCTCGGGCCTCGTCACCGCCGTGCCGCTGCTGTGCTTCGCCGCGGCCGCCCGGCGCATCCCGCTCGTCTCCATCGGGCTCATCCAGTTCATCACCCCCGTCATGCAGCTGCTGTGCGCCGTCCTGTTCCTCGACGAGCACATGCCCCGAGAACGGTGGATCGGCTTCGGCATCGTCTGGGTCGCTCTCGTCGTGCTGACCGTCGACTCGCTCGTCAGCCTGCGCGGGGCCCGCTCCGGCCGCAGGACGGCCGGCGAGCCGCTCCCCGTCGACGACTGCCCGCGCTGAGGACCCACCCACGCCGCTCGCGGTGACAGACTGCCGGGGTGAGCGACATCGCCCTCGGGTCCCGCACCGGTCGGTTCGTCATCGCGGCCGCCGTGCTCGGGTCGGGCATGGCGCTGCTCGACGGCACGGTCGTCAACGTCGCGCTGGTGCGGATCGGCAAGGACCTCGGGGCCAGCCTGGCGGAGCTGCAGTGGATCACCAACGGCTACCTGCTCGCGCTCGCCTCGCTCATCCTGCTCGGCGGCTCGCTCGGTGACCGTTTCGGGCGGCGCCGCGTCTTCGTCATCGGCGTCGTGTGGTTCACGCTCGCCTCCGCCGCGTGCGGACTCGCCCAGTCGCCCTTCCAGCTCATCGTCGCGCGGGTGCTCCAGGGTGTGGGCGGTGCGCTGCTGACGCCGGGCAGCCTGTCGATGATCCAGGCCTCGTTCCGACCGGACGACCGCGGCAAGGCCATCGGCACGTGGTCCGGACTCGGCGGCATCGCCGCTGCCCTCGGGCCGTTCGTCGGCGGCTGGCTCGTGCAGTACGCCAGCTGGCGGTGGGCCTTCCTCGTCAACCTGCCGCTCGGCGTGGCCACCGTCTGGATCGCGCAGCTGCACGTCCCCGAGACCCGGGACGAGCAGGCCGACCACCGGTTCGACGTGGCGGGAGCCGCCCTCGCCACGCTCGCCCTCGGCCTCACGACCTTCGCCCTCATCCAGCACGAGGCGCTCGGGCTGGGGCCCGCCTGCGCGGTCGGCGCCCTCGGGCTCGCCGTCGGCGCCGCCTTCGTCGTGGTCGAGCAGCGCACCGCGCACCCGATGGTGCCACCCTCGCTCTTCGCCTCCCGGCAGTTCAGCGCCGCGAACGCCATGACACTGCTCGTGTATGCCGCCCTCGGCGCGGTCTTCTTCTTCCTCACCCTCCAGGTGCAGACGGTGCTCGGCTACGGCCCGCTCGTCGCCGGCATGGCCTCCCTGCCCGTCACGGTGCTCATGCTGCTCTTCGCCGCCCGCGGTGGTGAGCTCGCAACCCGCATCGGCCCGCGCCTGCCGATGACGATCGGTCCCGTCGTCTGTGCCATCGGGGCCCTCCTGCTCTCGGGCGTCGGCGCGGGCTCGACCTACTGGACCGGGATCCTGCCGGGCATCACGGTCTTCGGCCTGGGCCTCACGCTGCTCGTCGCACCGCTCACCGCCACGGTCCTGGCCGCCGCGCCCGACCGCTACGCCGGCGTCGCGAGCGGGGTCAACAACGCCGTGGCGCGGGCGGGCAGCCTCCTGGCCGTCGCGGCGCTTCCCGCCGTCGTCGGTCTCAGCGGGTCCGACTACGCCGTGCCCGAGGCGTTCTCGTCGGCCTACCGCACGGCGATGCTCATCTGCGCCGCGCTGCTCGCGGCCGGCGGAGTCGTCTCGTGGTTGCTCATCCGCAACCCGGCGCCCACCGGGGAGCCCGCGGGCGAGCGCGAGGGGGCGGTCGTCCCGACGCCGGCCACACGGCATACGAGATCGGTTCCCGCAGGATGGTCGTGCGCGGGGTCCGAGGGGTGCCCCGGCACGAGCCACGACGGCATCAGCTCAACCGTCAGCGACGTGCAGACCGGGCGCTGACCCGGGACCGTCCCGGGTCAGCGCACCAGGTCGGGTGGTCGTCAGGGAGTCGGGTCGGCCCACCTGCCTCCGCGGATGTCGCTGTTGCCGAAGGTCACCGGGCAGGACCCGAGGACGTCCGGCGCGTTGATCGGCGTCGCCGTGTAGAGCGAGGCCCGGTAGGCGTCGATCGCCGGGCAGTCCGCCGCGTTCTGCGCGTCGTTCCAGACACCCACGACGGCGTCACGAGTGGCACTCGCGTAGACGTAGTCACCGAGGAACTCGGCGGTCAGGCCGTTCTGGCTCGTGCCGCGCGGGTCTCCGACAGCGCTGCGGTCGAGCGACGTCCAACCGCTCGGCACACCGGCTGCGACATTGGCGTGCCACACCTGGCCGACGAGGCCGCGAGGATCCTTCGTGTTGGTCCGGTACGGCGTCGTGAAGGCGTTGTCGACGACGTAGAGGTCGGTGCCGTCGGGCGACAGCGCCGGTGCGGTGTAGACCGGGCGGTCTCCATCGGGGAGCGTGAGCGCTGCCGGCGAGGTCCACGTTGCCCCACCGTTGGTCGAGGTCGTCCACAACAGCTGCTCGTTGTTGAGCCCGGCCCTGCCGTCGGCCCAGGTCATGACGATCTGGTCGGTGGCGTCGGCGCCGGTCGGGGCGCCGTTGGCGATGTCGACACTCGGCCCTGCGGCCAGGTCGACACGGGCACCCGCGATGCCGTCCATGGTCGGGCGGCCGAGCACGGGGTCGGGGACTCCGGGCGCGGTGACCGGCGCGATGCGCGTCGGGCCTGCCCAGTGCGCGCCGCCGTCGGTCGAGCGGTACATCGTCTGGAACTGCTGACCACCGCGCGCGGCGATGCCGAAGACGTAGACGTTGCCCTGGCTGTCCGTGCGGACCGCGCAGCCGTCCGGCTGCGTGTTGATCCCGTTGTCCGTGGCCGGGCTGACCTGCTTGCTCGTCCACGTCGTGCCACCGTCAGTCGAGCGCGCGACGATGAGGGGGGTGGGGAAGGCGTTGCCTCGGCTGTTGCTCCGGAACGACGCCCAGCAGACGTAGACGTTGCCGAAGAAGCGACTGCTCGAGGCGTTGTCGGCCCAGATCTGCTCCTTGTCCGAGAACGTCGTCGAGGACTGCTTCGAGATGAGGACGGGAGCCATCCACGCGCTCGCGTGGCTCGCTGCCGCGCCCGCGACGTCGTCGGTGCGTGAGACCGCGATGGCCTCGAACCCCTTGAAGGCAGCGCCGTCCTTGGTCGCCGAGACGTTCGAGGTGAGGTTCGCGTAGTAGAGGCGCGAGCCGTTGGCCCACGAGAAGGTGCCGTTCGAGCCCTGCCGAGGACCGAAGGCGAGCGCCGGGTCACCGTCCGACACGAGCCCCATCGCGGCGTAGCCGGGAAGTGTCCCGATGAGACCGTCGTGGGCGGTGCACGCCGCAGGGCCCAGACAGTCCCGAGCCGTCAGACCGGTGTAGGCGGGCTGGGTCCACGGCCCACCGTTGAGCGAGAAGTAGACCCCCGAGACGCCGACGCCGGGCGTGAAGGGACACGTGGCCGGGTCACCGGCCGCGCACGACTCCATGTCGATCTCGTCGTTCGCGCCCGCGACGACGACGCCAGGGTGCGCCGCGTCGATGGCGACGGCCGGCTCGTTCTGCTTGTTCTGCGAGAAGGGAGTCGGAGGGCTGCCCACCGAGACGAGCACGTCGCTCGCCGGAGCCGCGACCGCGACCGCGGCTCCGGCGAAGGCAGTCGCGATGGACGCGAGGACCGCGGTGACGACAGGACGATGAGCCATGGGCCTCTCCTTCAGGTGGAACGACGAAAGGACTGCATCGGCGGCGCACCCACCAGCGTGCTCCCGGCTCACGGCACGCGACAAGACTTTCGGTGCAACGGCCCGCTCAATGGGGATGATGAGGACATGAGTGACCTCGAAGCGCAAGGATTCCGGACCGAGCACGACTCGATGGGCGAGGTGCAGGTGCCCGCCGACGCGCTGTGGGGGGCGCAGACGGCGCGTGCCGTCGAGAACTTCCCGATCAGCGGGCAGCCGGTGCCACCGGGCGTCATCCACGCGCTCGCCCGCCTCAAGGCCGCGGCCGCCGAGGTCAACGCCGAGCTGGGGGTGCTCGACACCGAGCGCGCCCGGGCCATCGCCGCCGCGGCCGGAGAGGTCGCGGACGGCGAGCACGACGACGAGTTCCCCGTCGACGTCTTCCAGACCGGCTCCGGAACGTCGACGAACATGAACGTCAACGAGGTCGTCGCCCGGCTCGCGCACCTCGCGAGCGACCTCGAGGTGCACCCGAACGACCACGTCAACGCCGGCCAGTCGAGCAACGACACGTTCCCGAGCGCGCTGCGCGTCGCAGCGACGTCGGCCGCCGTCCTCGATCTCGTCCCCGCGCTCGAGCACCTGTCGCTGGCACTCGCGCGCAAGGAGGCGGAGTTCGCCGACGTGGTCAAGGCGGGGCGAACCCACCTCATGGACGCCGTGCCCGTGACGCTCGGTCAGGAGTTCGGCGGCTACCGCAGACAGGTCGAGCTCGGCGCCAGCCGCGTGCGCACCGCCGCCGAAGCGACGAGCGAGCTGCCCCTCGGCGGCACCGCTGCGGGCACGGGCCTCAATGCGGCACCGGGCTTCGCCCGCAAGGTGATCGAGCGAGTCGCCGGCGTCACCGGCCTCCCGTTCCGTGAGGCCGCGAACCACTTCGAGGCGCAGTCCGCGCAGGACGCCGTCGTCGAGCTGTCGGGCGCGCTCAAGGTCGTGGCCGTGAGCCTGACCAAGCTGTGCAACGACCTGCGGTGGATGAGCTCCGGACCGCGCACCGGGCTCGGCGAGATCCACCTGCCCGACCTGCAGCCCGGATCGAGCATCATGCCGGGCAAGGTCAACCCGGTCGTCCCCGAGGCAACCCTCATGGCCTGCGCCCAGGTCATCGGCAACGACGTCGTCATCACGACCGCGGGCGCCGCCGGCAACTTCGAGCTCAACGTCATGCTGCCGGTCATGGCCAAGAACATCCTCGAGTCGATCCACCTGCTCGCCTCGACGAGCCGCCTGCTCGCCGACCGGTGCATCGACGGCATCACGGCCGAGGTCGAGCACGCCCGGGCGCTCGCCGAGGGGTCGCCGTCGATCGTCACGCCCCTCAACCGCTACATCGGCTACGAGGCCGCTGCGGCGGTCGTCAAGCAGTCGGTCCGCGAGCGGCGGGCCATCCGCGACGTCGTCATCGAGCACGGCCACGTGGCCGCCGGGAGGCTCACCGAGGCGCAGCTCGACGAGGCCCTCGACGTGCTGTCGATGACCCGTCCCGCAGCAGACGCCTGACCCGAGCGCCGGCTCAGCCGAGGAACTGGCTGGCGGTGAAGACGGCGCCCTGCGGGTCTCGGACGACGACGGTGCGCGTCCAGTCGCTGTCGCCCGTGCGCACGACGGAACCGCCGAGCCGCAGCACGCGGTCGGCGGACTCGTCGCGGTCGGTCACCGTGAACGTGACGTGCCATCCGGGCTCCTCGCCCGGTGCGACCGGCACGACCCAGCCGATGGCATCGGCGAAGCCGGGCGGCGCCTTGACGTCGGCCTGCCGCTCGCGGATGTCAGGGGCCACGGTCGAGGCCAGGTGGTCGCCGTAGCCCGGCACCTTAATCATCGTGGCGAAGCCGACATCGACGAAGACCCAGCCGAAGGCCTGGCCGTAGAAGTGTTCCGCGTCCTCGGGCTCGTCGGTGTGCAGGTCGCTGAAGTTCCAGGCGCCGGGGACGTTGGCCACCTGCGCCCCGAGACGCTGCCGCGCCTCCCAGAGGCGCAGCTCGAGGGCCTGCGGATCACGCACGACGACGGACCGGCCACCCTCCCCCACCGCGGTGGGCAGCTGCAGCACCGCTCCCCCGAGCTGCTCGATGCGCGCGGCCATGGCGTCGGCGTCAGCGACGGCGACGTAGGTGTTCCACCGCGCCTCGCTGCCGGGGAGGGCACCGACCGGTGGCGTCCTGGGGCCACCGAGCCCCCCGACGTCCTGCCCGTCGAGCTGGGCGATGACGTAGCGGAACGGCACGCCCGGCGGGGTCGCCTCGCTGAAGGTCCAGCCGAAGAGCCCGGCGTAGAAGTCCAGCGCGGCCCCGAGGTCGGCCTGCTCGGTGTCGACCCACGACGTGACACCCTCGGGGTAGGTCCTCTGTGCCACGACGACCTCCTCGATGCCAGCGTCATCTCCTGCCAACGTTAGGCCGGTCACCCGTCCCCCGGGCTCAGTCGCGTCGACCCGGGGCTGGTCGGGGCCGGTCTGGGCTGGTCTGGGCTGTTCGCGGGGTGGTCGGGACTACTGTCGGACGATGACGCTGGACGACGTCGACGACTACCTGCGGACGCTCGACGGTGTCGGCGCGCGCCGCACCGGCGGCCGCCGGTCGTGGCACGTGGACGGGCTGCTCGTCGCTCGTGCCGACGCGCCGGGAACGCTGCTCGTGCGCCTCGGCGGCCGCGACCGCGAGGCGCTCGTCACGGCCGAGCCCGACACGTTCGGGGTGCCACCACGGTGGGAGGCGCACGCCAAGGTGCAGGCCGACCTCGCGGGCGACGCCGACGCGATCCGCCGGGCCCTGCGTCTCGCCTGGGAGCAGCAGCGCACGGCGCGTACGGGCTCCTGACGAGCCCACGGCATACGGCACCCGGCAGGCGCTCAGCGGCTCATCGGCCGAGGACTCGCTCGAGGTAGGGGTTGGCGAAGCGGCGCTCGGGGTCGACGCGGTCGCGCACGGCGACGAAGTCGTCGAACCGCGGGTAGACGCCGCGGAGGTAGTCGGCGTCGCGGGTGTGGATCTTGCCCCAGTGCGGCCGGCCGCCGTGGTTGACCGCGATCGCCTCGAAGGCGTCGAAGTAGGCGCCCCGCTCCTGACGGTGGTACTTGTGGATCGCGACGTAGCAGCTCTGCCGCTCGTACGCCGTCGAGAGCCACACGTCGTCGGCCGCCGCGACCCGGCACTCGACGGGGAACGAGATGCGCTCGTCGTGGGTGTTGACCCACTCGCGCAGCTCGAGCAGGACCTCGGAGAGGCTCGCCCGCGGAAAGGCCCACTCCGACTCCATGAAGCGCACCTCGCGAGCCGTGACGAAGACCTTGTGCGAGCTGTCGGTGTACTGCCGCTCGCTGAGGGCGCGTGACGCGACGGCGTTGATCGTCCTCGTCGAGCGCGGCATCCGCGTCGCGACGCGGTTGGTCAGCTCGAAGAACCGGTTGCTCAGCAGGTCGTCGTCGAGCTTCTCACGCCATGCCGGCAGAGGGCGCCTGGCCGTGCCCTCCGGGACGCGGTTGTTGCGCTTGGTCAGGACCCGGTCGGTGTGCGGGAACCAGTAGAACTCGAAGTGGTCGTTGGCCTCGGCCGAGACGTCCGCGTGAGCCAGCACGTCCGTCAGCGACTCGGGCCGCTCGACGGCGTGGAGCAGGAAGGCAGGCACGACGGCGACCGTGATCTCGGTGACGATGCCGAGCGCGCCGAGCCCCAGCCGGGCGGCCTGGAAGAGCTCGGGGTCCTGCGTCGGTGAGCAGTCGACGACCGACCCGTCGGCGAGCACGATCCGCAGGGCTCGGATGCCGGCGGAGAGGCCCGTGAGGCGCAGGCCGGTGCCGTGCGTGCCGGTCCCGACGGCGCCCGCGAGGCTCTGCCGGTCGATGTCACCGAGGTTGGGCAGCGCGCAGCCGAAGGCCGCGAGCTCCTCGTTGAGGACGTGGAGCGGGGTGCCTGCCCGGACCGTGGCCTCGCCCCGGGTCGAGTCGATGGAGGTGACGCCGCTCAGGGCGCCGAGACGCAGCTGGACCCCGTCCGTGACGGCGACGCCGGTGAACGAGTGGCCGGCGCCGATCGCCTTGACCCGCAGGCCTCGCGCCGCCGCGCGGGTGACCTCCTCCACGACCTCCGCCTCGCTGCGCGGCGTCGCCACGCGCGCGAGCTTCGCGGACTCGGTGCCGGCCCAGTTGGACCACTCGACGCTGCGGACGACGCGGCCGGTGACGCCTCGTGCACTGTCAGCCAAAACACTGCCCTTCCCCACGATAGGTCGCGGCACGTCCGACGACCCGGTCGCCTCCGTCGCTGCTGACGAGCGCGAACTCCGTGAAGCGCTCGGCCAGCTCCCCTGCCTTGGCGTGCCGGAACCATATCCGATCACCCAGTGAGAGCTGGTCCGCGCCGGCCCCCTCGAGGGGTGTCTGCACCTCCCCGGCGCCCTCGCGCCGGATCAGCGCGAGGTCCTGCTCGGGCAGGGGGGTGGGCACCCGGGACCATCCCGGCGGACCGGACGCGACGTACCCACCGCCGTATGCCGTCACCATCCCCTCGGCCGGACGGCGCACGACCGGTGCGGCGAAGTAGGCGGCCGGACGCAGCGACAGGGCGTCGTAGCCGTCGAAGAGGGTCGGCGCGAAGAGGCCCGACCCGGCGGCGAGCTCGGTCAGCGAGGGGTCACGGTGCGTGAGGTGCAGGCTCCCGGTGCCGCCTCCGTTGACGAGCTCGAGGTCTGCGAGGGCGCGGGCGGCGGAGACCACCTCGGCCCGGCGTGCCCGCAGCTCGGTGTCCGAGGCCTTCTTCATCCGGCGCACGACGGGCGAGGAGTCGGGGAGCCCGGCGATCTGGGCGTCGTAGAACATCAGCCCCGAGACGACGAGACCTCGTTCCTGCGCGCGACGGATCACGGCCTCGACGTCGGCCGGCGTGCGCGTCGGCGACCGGCGCACGCCCAGGTGGACCGGACCGACCCGCAGTGACGCGTCGACGTCGACGGCGACCCGCAGACCTCGGTGACCAGGCACCTCGCGCGCGATGAAGTCGACGTGCTCGACGCTGTCGATCATGACGGTGACCGCGCCCATGACGGTGCTGTCGGTCGCGAGCCTCGTCAGGGCCGGCACGTCGACGCTGGGGTAGGCGACGAGGATGTTCCGGTGGCCGTCGCGGGCCCACCACAGCGCCTCGCGCACGGCGTAGCACATGAGGCCCTCGAAGCCGTCGCGGCCCAGCGCGCGCTCGATGAGGGGGCGGCTGCGCAGTGACTTCGTCGCGATGCGGATGGGGACGCCGGACGCGAGCTCGACGAGCGTGGCGGCGTTCGCGTCGAAGGCGTCAAGGTCGATGACGGCGAGCGGTCCCTGGCGGCCGGCGGTCGCCTTCGACAGGCGCGCCGCGGCGGGCGGCGACAGGCGGCGATGCATCCCTGAACCCTACCCAGCGACATCTGCGGCACAACCCTGTGTCCGACCCGCCTCAGGTGCCCCGGTCGAGGGGGGCCGGTCAGCCGACGCGGTCGACGACGCTCATCGCGAGGGCCTGCAGGGCCGCCTTGGCGTCGCTGTCGGGCAGCGGGTCGAGCAGGGCCTGCGCCTCGCGGGCGACGGCATACGTCTCCTCACGGGCCTGGGCGAGGGCCGGGTGCGCACGGAGCAGGCCGAGGGCTTCGCCGAGCGCCGCGTCGTCGGTGGACAGGTCGCCGTCGAGCAGCTCGAGCAGGCGGGCGTCCTTCGGGTCGGACGGCTCGGCCATCGCCCGGAAGCGCAGCACGGCGAGGGTGTCGACACCCTCGCGCAGGTCGGTGCCCGGGATCTTGCCGCTGTCGTCGGCGTCCGAGGCGATGTCGATGAGGTCGTCGGCGAGCTGGAAGGCGATACCGACCTTCTCGCCGTAGGAGCGCATGATCTCGACGGTCTCGGGCGCACCGCCGCTGAACATGACGCCGTAGCGGCCGGCGGTCGCGATGAGCACGCCCGTCTTGTCGGCGAGGACTCCGAGGTAGTAGTCGACGGGGTCGACGTCCTCGGGGCAGGCCCGGTCGTCGCGGATCTGGCCGGAGCAGAGGCGCACGAAGGTCTGGGCCTGGATGAGCACGGCCTCGGCGCCGAGACCGGCGACGAGCTCGGAGGCCTTGCCGAAGAGCAGGTCGCCGACGAGGATCGCCGTCGAGTTGTCGTAGGCCGCGTTGACGGACGCGACACCGCGTCGCACCGTCGCCTCGTCCATGACGTCGTCGTGGTACAGCGAGGCGAGGTGCGTCAGCTCCACGCCGGCAGCAGCGGCGACCACGTCGTCGTTGATCCCCTCGCCGAGCTCGCTGGCGAGGAGGGTCAGCAGCGGCCGGAAGCGCTTGCCGCCCGCCTCGACGAGGTGCCCGGACGCGCGGGCGATGAACGGGTCCCCGTGGTCGACGACCTGCGTGAGCAGGGCGTCGACCCGGGCGAGCCCGTCACGCAGGCGCTCCGACAGCTCCTCGGTGGCCCCGGGGATCCCCAGGACCGGCGGGGTGGCGTGGGTCGTCATCGAGCCCCGTGACCGTGCTGTCGGGTGCGAGCCGTCATCGGACGAACTGCGACGCGCGGTCGGCCAGGTCGAGCAGAGCCGATGGCAGCACACCGAGGGCGAGCGTCACGAGCGTGCCGATGGCGATGGAGAACGTCGTGGACACCGACGGCGTCACGACCTCGACGGCGTTGTCGGGCGCGTCGCTGAAGAACATCAGCACGATGACGCGGGCGTAGACGAAGACCGTGATCGCGCTGCACAGCACGCCGACGACGGCGAGGACCGTGCCGGTCGCCCCACCGGTGCCGATGGCGGCCGAGAAGACACCGAACTTCGAGACGAAGCCGGACGTCAGCGGGATGCCGGCGAAGGCGAGCATGAGGAAGGCGAACGCGCCCGCCACGAGAGGGTAGCGCTTGCCGAGCCCGGCCCACTGCGACAGGTGAGTCGCCTCGGCGCCGTTCTGCCGCACGAGCGTCACGATGGCGAAGGCCGCGATCGTCGAGAAGCCGTAGGCGACGAGGTAGAACAGCACCGCGCCGACGGCCTTGCGGTCGAAGGCGAGCACGCCGACGAGGATGAACCCTGCATGCGCGATCGAGGAGTAGGCCAGCAGGCGCTTCATGTCGGTCTGCGTGACCGACAGGACGGAGCCGACGACCATCGTCAGCAGCGCGACGAGGACGAGCGCGTTGGTCCACTCCCAGCGGCCCGTGTCGAGACCGACGTAGGCCAGGCGCAGGATCGCGCCGAACGCGGCAGCCTTGGTGCAGGCCGCCATGAAGCCGGTGACCGGGGTCGGTGCGCCCTGGTAGACATCCGGCGTCCAGGCGTGGAACGGCACCGCACCGACCTTGAAGAGCAGGCCGACGAAGACGAGGAACGCGCCGGGAAGCAGCAGGCCGTTCATCGCGAGCGGACCGGCGGCGATCGCCTTGGACAGGTCACCGAAGTAGACCGAGCCGGCGTAGCCGTAGAGCAGGGCCGTGCCGAAGAGGAAGAACGCCGAGCTGAACGCGCCGAGCAGGAAGTACTTGAGCGACGCCTCCTGCGAGAGCAGGCGACGGCGACGCGCGAGTCCCGAGAGGATGTAGAGCGGCAGCGAGAGCACCTCGAGCGCGACGAACATGCCGATGAGGTCGTTCGTCGTCGGGAAGAGCATCATCCCGAAGATCGCGAACATCGTCAGCGGGAAGACCTCGGACGTCAGCGCACCGGCGCGGGCCGCGGCCGTCTCCGTCGGGGAGCCCGGCGTCGAGGCACCGCTGGGGGTGAAGGCGTCGGGCCCGACGCCGCCGAAGCGCTCGGCCATCGTCAGCACGCCGAGGACACCCATGAGCAGGATCGTGCCCTGCATGAACAGGGCCGGTCCGTCGATCGCGAGGGCGAAGAGCTGGCGGTTGGTCGAGCCGTCCGTCAGGCCCATCGTCAGGCCCTGGTGCTGGGCCGCGAAGTAGATCGACGCGGCGGCGGCGAGCAGGCCGACGACGGCGAGGGTCACCTGGATGACGTGGCGACGCTCGCGCGAGGCGAAGGCCTCGACGAGGACACCGACCAGGGCCGTGCCGAAGACGATGAGCAACGGCAGGATCGCGAGGTAGTCGACGGTCGACTGCTGGAACGCTGCGGGAAGCGTGGGCAGCGCCAGCGGAGCGACGGCGGTCACTTCGAGCTCCCTTCGGCCACGGTGCCGGCCGGGTTGAGGTTCGGAATGGCTTTCTGGACGTGCGACAGGGTCTGGTCGACGGCCGGGTTGATCACGTTGAGCGCGATGTTCGGCAGGAAGCCCAGCACGACGAACGCGGCGATCAGCGGGGCGGCGACGAGCTTCTCGCGCGTCGTCAGGTCACGCACGGCGGTGAGGCCGCGGCGGCCCGACTCGTCGAGCCCGTCGTGCTCGCGCACGCTCACGAGCCCCTCGGGCTTCGGCCCGGTCATGACCTTCTTGAACATGAGCAGGATGTAGAGCGCGGCGAGGACGATGCCGCTCGTCGCGATGACGGCGGCCACCGGCTGCGTCGGGAAGCTGCCCACGAGCACGGTGAACTCCGAGACGAAGCTCGCCAGGCCCGGCAGGCCGAGGCCCGAGAGGCCCGCGATGAGGAAGATGCCCGCGAGGGCCGGCGTGATCCGCTGCCACCCACCGAAGTCGGGGATGCGCTTGCTGCCCCGACGACGCACGAGCATCGCGGCGAAGAGGAAGAGCGCCGCGGTCGAGAAGCCGTGGTTGACCATGTAGAGCGTGGAGCCCGCGTGGCCGACGTTGGTGAAGGCGAAGATGCCCAGCACGATGAAGCCGAAGTGGCTCACCGAGGTGTAGGAGACCAGGCGCATCATGTCGGTCTGGCCGATGGCGAGCAGCGCGCCGTAGATGACGGAGAGCACGGCGAGGGCCACGACGACCGGGGTCGCCCACTGGCTCGCCTCCGGGAAGAGCTGGAGGCAGAACCGGATCATCCCGAACGTGCCGACCTTGTCGAGCACGCCGACGAGCAGCGTCGCCGTGGCCGGCGAGGACTCGGTGGCGGCGTCGGGCAGCCACGTGTGGAACGGCACCATCGGGGCCTTGACGGCGAAGGCGAAGAAGAAGCCGACGAAGAGCAGGCGCTCGGTGGTCGGGTCCATCTGCAGGCCGGTGAGGCGCTCGATGAGGAAGCCGTCGCTGCCGCCGGGGCCCTGCAGGTAGAGGGCGATGACGGCCACGAGCATGATCAGCCCGCCGGCGAGCGAGAAGAGCAGGAACTTCATCGCGGCGTACTGCCGGCGCGGACCGCCGAAGCGACCGATGAGGAAGTAGACCGGGATGAGCATGGCCTCGAAGAAGACGTAGAAGAGGAAGACGTCGGTGGCGGCGAACACCCCGACCATGAACGTCTCGAGCACGAGGATCAGCGCGAAGTAGGTCTTGACCCGCTGGCCGCCCCGGGGGCCGGCCTCCTCGGGCACGTCGTGCCACGCGGCGAGCAGGCAGATCGGGGTCAGCACGAGCGCCATGAGGATGAGCACGAGCGCGATGCCGTCGACGCCGAGGGCGTAGGAGACACCGAACTGCGGGATCCACGAGTGCTGCTCACCGAGCTGGAACTGCGTGCTCGAGGCACGGTCGAACTGCGTCGCGGCGATGATGCCGACGACGAGCGTCACGAGGGAGAAGCCGATCGCCATCCGCTTGGCGTTCTCGACACTCCCCGGCACGAAGGCGACGACGAGCGCGCCGACGAGCGGGATGAGGCCGAGGATCGTCAGCCAGGGGACGGTGGACATTGCGGTCATCAGGACATCACCCAAAGAGCACCGAGAATGGCGACGACACCAGCGAGCATCGTCAGGGCATAAGAGCGCGCGAAGCCGTTCTGCAGCTTGCGCAGGCGGGAGCTCGTCCCGCCGACGAGGGCGGCGAGGCCACCGGCCGCACCGTCCACGCCCTTGCTGTCCGCGAAGACGAGCGAGCGCGTGAGGTGGATCCCGGGTCGCATGAGGAGAGCCTCGTTGACCTGGTCCTGGTAGAGGTCCTTGCGGGCCGCCTGGGTGGCGAAGGAGCCCACCGGGGCCTTGAGCGGCACGTCGTCACGCCAGTAGCGCATCCAGGCCAGCGCACCGCCGGCCGCGACGAGGATCAGCGTCAGGGCCATGAGCACCGGGACCGGGATGACGGGGTGGGCGTCCGCGGGCTCGGCGCCGGTGACCGGCTCCAGCCACGTGGTGAAGAAGCCCGTCGGGCCGAGGATGAGACCGAGGAAGGCGGACCCGACGGCGAGCACGATCATCGGGATCGTCATGAGCCGGCCCGACTCGTGCGGGTGCACGTCGTCGGTCCAGCGCTTCTTGCCGTGGAAGGTCATGAAGAACAGGCGCGACATGTAGAAGGCCGTGATGCCGGCGCCCAGGAGGGCGGCCGTGCCGAAGACCCACGGTCGCCAGCCCTCGCCGATGAAGGCCGCCTCGATGATCTTGTCCTTGGACCAGAAGCCCGAGAACGGCGGGACCCCGAGGATGGCGAGCCAGCCGATGCCGAAGGTGGCCCAGGTGATCTTCATGGCGCCCGACAGGCCGCCGAAACGGCGCATGTCCACCTGGTCGTTCATGCCGTGCATGACCGAGCCGGCACCGAGGAACATGCCGGCCTTGAAGAAGCCGTGCATGAGCAGGTGGAAGATGGCGAAGGCGTAGCCGACCGGGCCGAGACCCGCGGCGAGCATCATGTAGCCGATCTGGCTCATCGTCGAGGCCGCGAGTGCCTTCTTGATGTCGTCCTTGGCGCAACCGACGACCGCCCCGAAGAGCAGCGTGATGGCGCCGACGATGACGACGACGAGCTGGGCGGTGGGAGCCGCCTCGAAGATCGCCGACGAGCGGACGACGAGGTAGACACCGGCCGTGACCATGGTCGCGGCGTGGATCAGCGCCGACACCGGCGTCGGGCCGGCCATGGCGTCACCGAGCCAGCTCTGCAGCGGGAACTGGGCCGACTTGCCGCAGGCGCCGAGCAGGAGCATCAGGCCGATGGCCGTCATGAAGCCCTGGTTGGCGTTGCTGCCGGCCGCGCCGAGCACGGTCTGGAAGTCGACCGCGCCGAAGTGGAAGAACATCACCATGATCGCGATGGACAGGCCGAAGTCACCGACACGGTTGGCGACGAACGCCTTGTTGGCCGCGGTCGCGTAGGCCGGGTTGTAGTTCCAGAACCCGATGAGCAGGTAGCTCGCGAGACCGACGCCCTCCCAGCCGACGTAGAGCAGCAGGTAGGAGTTGGCGAGGACGAGCAGCAGCATCGCCGCGACGAAGAGGTTGAGGTAGGCGAAGAAGCGACGTCGGTCGGGGTCGTGCTCCATGTAGCCGATGGAGTAGACGTGGATGAGCGAGCCGACGAAGGTGATGAGCAGCACGAAGACCATGGACAGCTGGTCGACGAGCAACCCGGCGCTCACCTTGAAGGAGCCCGCGGCGATCCAGTCGAAGAGGTTGATGCCGACCGCGCGGTCCTCGGCGCCACGGCCGAGCATCGCGACGAAGACGAGCGCACCGACGACGAAGGCGCCCCACGAGAGGGCGGTCGCGAGCACGGGCCCGAACTTGTCGGTGCGGCGGCCGCCGAGCAGCAGCACGGCAGCGCCGAGCAGCGGCAGCGCGACGAGGAGCCACGCGTATGCGGTCACCCCGCTGGCGGCGTGCGCCTCACCTTCGTGCGTGGCGAGGCCCACGGCATACGTGCTCAGCGTGCTCGGCGAGCTCGCGAGCGTCTGGACGAGAGTTCCCATTCTGGCCGGCGCTCCTTACAGCTTCAGCAGGTTGGCGTCGTCGACCGAGGCCGAGCGGCGGGCGCGGAAGATCGCCATGATGATGGCGAGCCCGACGACGACCTCCGCGGCTGCGACGACCATGACGAACAGGGCCATGACCTGCCCGTCGAGGGCGCCGTGCATCCGGGAGAAGGTGACGAGTGCGAGGTTGGTCGCGTTGAGCATGAGCTCGACACCCATGAAGACGATGATCGCGTTGCGTCGCAACAGCACGGCGGCCGCGCCGATCGCGAAGAGCAGCACCGCGAGGTAGACGTAGTGCATCGGGCTCACTTGGACCGACCCTCCTCGATCTCGCGCTCCATGTGGCGCTCGACGTCCTTGAAGCCGTCGGTGGTCGCGACCTGGTCACGCGCCACGAGCACGCGGGAGACGGACAGGTCGCTCGGCGTGCCGTCGGGCAGCAGCGCCGGGGTGTCGACCGCGTTGTGGCGGGCGTAGACACCCGGCGCGGGCAGGCCCGCGACGTTCTTGTTGTCGCGGACGCGCTTGGCGGCCCACTCGGCCTGCGTGATCCGCGGCGTCAGGCGCTCGCGGTGAGCGAGGACCATGGCGCCGAGGGCAGCCGTGATGAGCAGCGCGGACGTGACCTCGAAGATCCAGACGTACTGGCCGAAGATCAGCTCGGCCATGCCCGTCACGTTGCCGGTCTCACCGTTCGTCGAGACCACCTTGTCCATGCCGGCCTGCACGCTCTGCTGGTCGATGACGACCCGGCCGAGCGAGAAGATGAGTACGCCGGCGAGACCGATGACGAGGAGCAGGGAGGCCCAGCGCTGGCCCTTGATCGTCTCGACGATCGAGTCGGACGAGTCGACGCCGACGAGCATGAGGACGAAGAGGAAGAGCATCATCACGGCGCCTGTGTAGACGAACACCTGCACGATCCCGAGGAAGTCGGCCTTCTGCATGATGTAGAAGATCCCGAGGATCACCATGACGAGCGCCGTGCCGAGGGCGGCGTGGACGGCCTTCTTGGCGAAGAGCAGCCCCAGCGCGGCGATGACCGCGATCGGGGCGAGCAGCCAGAAGCCGACGGCTTCGGCGGTGGAGGTCACGGGTTGGCCCCTTCCCTGGTCTCGGGTGCGGTCGGGTGGGAGGAGTGCACGAGGTCGTGGACCCCGGGCACCGCGGCCCCGACGTTGCCCGGTCCGTCTGCGTACGCGTCGTCGTCGTCACCGTCGGCGTCGCGGGCGTCGCGCGCCTCGACGTAGGCGCGCTGCGCTGCGGTCGGCTCGCTGACCTTGCCCTGGTAGTAGTCGCGCTCCTCGAGCCCGTCGGACATCGGCATGGGCGTCGTGAGCATGCCGCTCTGCAGCGGCGCGAGCAGCTGGTCCTTGGTGAAGATCAGCTTGCCGCGGTCGTTGTCGGCGAGCTCGTAGAAGTTCGTCATCGTCAGCGCCCGTGTCGGGCAGGCCTCGATGCACAGGCCGCAGAAGATGCAGCGCAGGTAGTTGATCTGGTAGACGCGGCCGTAGCGCTCACCGGGGCTGAATCGGCCCTTGCCGCCCTGGTCGAGCGGGGTGTCGTCGTTGTCCGCGCCCTCGACGAGGATCGCGTCCGCGGGGCAGGCCCACGCGCACAGCTCGCAGCCGATGCACTTCTCGAGCCCGTCCGGGTAGCGGTTGAGCTGGTGACGCCCGTGGAAGCGCGGCGCCGTGGGGCGCGGCTTCTCTGGGTACTCCTCGGTGGCGACCTTGCGGAACATCGTGGAGAACGACACCCCGAAACCGGCCACGGGCGCGAAGAGCTCGGACAGGAAGCCCTTCTCGCGCTCGTCGCTGCCGGAGCGCTGGTCACGTGGTGCGCCGACCTCGGAGCCCTTCCTGTTGGCGGGGCTCTGGGGTGACACGTCCTTGCCGACGGTGTCGTCAGGCATGGTCCTCCTCCTTGACGGCGGTCGAGGTGCTCGGGCCGGCGGTGCTGGACGCGCTGGCGGTCGTGAGAACGGGCTGGCGCGACGAGGCCAGGCGCGGGGTCGGCTCGGCGAGGCGCTGGCCCGGGAGCGGCGGCACGGGGTAGCCGTCCTCGAAGGGGTCGATCTCCTCGGGCGGGGTCTCGTCCTCGGCGGCCGCCCGGGCGGCACGCTTGTCGTCCCAGATCCAGGCCGCCGCGAGCGCGATGACCGCGACGATGCTGACGATGACGACGGTCGCGACCGACAGCTCGCGGCCCGCGAAGGTGAGCTTGCTGTCACCGAGGAAGCCGAGCTGGGCGCCGCGGATGAACGCGACGGCGACGACCCAGGCGAGGGTGATCGGGATGAGGAACTTCCAGCCGAAGCGCATGAACTGGTCGTAGCGCACGCGCGGCAGGGAGCCACGCAACCAGACGAAGACGAACATGAACATCCACAGCTTGGCGGTGAACCACAGCAGGCCCCACCAGCCGCCACCGAGGACGTTGTCGTCGATCAACGACACCAGCGGCGGGGCCTGCCAGCCACCGAGGAAGAGCGTGGTGGCGAGGGCCGCGACGGTGAACATGTTGATGTACTCGCCGAGGAAGAACATCGCGAAGCGCATCGAGGAGTACTCGGTGTGGAAGCCACCGGTCAGCTCGCCCTCGCCCTCGGCGAGGTCGAAGGGCAGACGGTTGGTCTCGCCGACCATGGTGATGACGTAGACGGCGAAGCTGAAGAACGCCGGCAGGATGTACCAGAGCGAGCTCTGCGCGGAGACGATCGCCGAGGTCGACATCGACCCGCTGTAGAGGAAGATCGCGACGAGCGAGAGGCCCATGGCGATCTCGTAGCTGATGACCTGGGCCGTCGAGCGCAGGCCACCGAGCAGCGGGTAGGTCGAGCCGGAGCTCCAGCCGGCGAGGATGATGCCGTAGACGCCGACCGAGGCGACGGCGAGGACGAGCAGCACGGCGACGGGGACGTCGGTCAGCTGCAGCGGCGTCCGGTGGCCGAACATCGACACGGTGCCGCCGAGCGGGATGATCGCGAACGACACGAACGCCATCGTCGCGGCGATGAGCGGCGCGAGGGTGTAGATGACCTTCTCGGCGCGGGCCGGCGTGATGTCTTCCTTGAGCATCGACTTCATGCCGTCGGCGAGCGTCTGCAGCAGGCCGAAGGGCCCGTTGCGGTTGGGGCCCGGGCGCTGCTGCATGCGACCGATGACGCGGCGCTCGAACCAGATGACGAGCAGCGTCGAGATCAGCAGGTAGACGAAGATCGCGACGGCCTTGATGAGCGAGAGCCACCAGGGCGTGTCGCTGAAGTCGGCCGTGGGGTTCTCGGTCATGGGCAGCGTCGCCGCCACCCCGTATGCGGTCAGGCCGAGGCTCATGCCGCACCACCCTTCGTGACGTGGACGCGGCCACCGGCGTCGGTGCCGAGGCCCGTGCGGATCGAGCAGTCGTTGTGGGTCGAGTCGCTGGTCGAGCGCGAGTTGGTCGGGAGCCAGACGACGCCGTCGACCATGCCCTCCGTGACGACCGCCGGCAGCGTCACGCTGCCCGCGGGGCCCGTCACGGTGACGTGGTCGCCCTCGGCGACACCGAGCGAGGTGGCCGAGGAGGCGGACAGCCGGGCGACGGCGAGCGGCGCGGTGCCGGCGAGGAACGGCTCGCCGTCCTGCATGCGGCCGGCGTCGAGCAGCGTGGCCCAGGTCGACAGGACGAAGTCGCCACTGCCGTCGGGCGCAGCGGCGGCGCGCTGGCCGGCGGGAGCGCTCGTGGCACGGGCGCCGCCCCACGGTCCGAGGGCCTCGAACTGCGCGTGGATCTCGCGCTGGGTGCGGGTCTCGAGGAAGAAGCCCATCTCGCCGGCGAGCATGTCGAGCGCACGGTGGTCGCTGACCGAGTTGCTCTCGAGGGCCTCCTCGAAGGCGCGGACGCGGCCCTCCCAGTTGACGTAGGTGCCGGTCTTCTCGGCCTGCGGTGCGACGGGCAGCACGACGTCGGCGACGGCGGTGACCGGCGACTCTCGCAGCTCGAGGGAGACCACGAAGGCCTTCTCGAGGGCAGCGGCGGCGGCGGGGTCACCGAGGTCGGACGGGTCGACGCCACCGACGAGCAGGGCCTCGAGCTGGCCGTCGGCGGCTGCCGCGACGATGCCGGCCGTGTCGCGGGCCGGGGTGGCCGGGACGTGGTCGACGTCCCAGGCGCGGGCGACCTCGGCGCGAGCCGCGGCGTCGGCGACGGGACGGCCACCGGGCAGGAGCGCTCCGAGCGCACCGGCCTCGAGGGCACCGCGCTCCCCCGCCCGGCGCGGCACCCACGCGAGGCGGGCACCGGTGGTGGCGGCGAGGTCGGCCGCGGCGCGCAGGGCACCGGGCGACGTGGCGAGGCGCTCGCCGACGAGAATGACGCCACCGGCTAGGGCCTCGCGGGCGGGAGCCTCGAGCCCGGTCAGTGCTGCGGCCTCGTGGCCGGGCACGGTCGGCAGCAGGGTGCCGCCCAGCTTGGTGAGGCCGCGCGTCGCGTGGGACGCGACGGCATACACCCGCGTCTTGTGCTTGCGGAAGGCCTTGCGCAGGCGCAGGAAGACGATGGGGCTCTCGTCCTCGGGCTCGAAGCCGACGAGCAGGACGGCAGGAGCCGTCTCGAGGTCGGCGTACGTGACGGAACCGGCCTCGGGGCCGGTCGCGACGACGTGCTCGGCGAGGAAGGCGACCTCCTCGGCGGAGTGGGGACGCGAGCGGAAGTCGACGTCGTTGGTGCCGAGCACGACGCGTGCGAACTTGCCGTAGGCGTAGGCGTCCTCGGCGGACACGCGGCCTCCGACGAGCACGCCGGCGCGCTTGCCGGCCAGGCCGGCCGCAGCGGCGGCCAGCGCCTCCGGCCAGCCGACGACCTGGAGCTCACCGTCGGCGTCGCGCACCATCGGCAGCTGGACGCGGTCGGGCAGCGTGGCGTAGGTGAACGCCCAGCGGCCCTTGTCGCAGTTCCACTCCTCGTTGACGGCCTGGTCCTCGGCGGCCATCCGGCGCAGCACGACACCGCGTCGGTGGTCGGTGCGGATCGCGCAGCCGCTCGCGCAGTGCTCGCAGACCGACGGCGTCGACACGAGGTCGAACGGACGGCTGCGGAAGCGGTAGGCCGCGCCGGTCAGCGCGCCGACCGGGCAGATCTGGACCGTGTTGCCGGAGAAGTAGCTCTCGAAGGGCTTCTCCTCGTAGATGCCGATCTGCTGCAGCGCCCCACGCTCGACGAGCGCGATGAACGGGTCGCCGGCGACCTGGTCGGAGAAGCGGGTGCAGCGCGCGCAGAGCACGCAGCGCTCACGGTCGAGCAGCACCTGCGAGGAGATGTTGACCGGCTTGGGGTAGGTGCGCTTGACGTCCTCGAAGCGCGACACCGGTCGGCCGGCGCTCATCGCCTGGTTCTGCAGGGGGCACTCGCCGCCCTTGTCGCAGACCGGGCAGTCGAGCGGGTGGTTGATGAGGAGCAGCTCCATGACGCCCTGCTGCGCCTTGTCGGCGACCTTGGACGTGTGCTGCGTGTTGACGACCATGCCCTCGGACACCGTCATCGTGCAGGACGCCTGGGGCTTGGGCATCGGGCGGACGTTGCCGTCGCGGTCGGGCATCGCCACGTCGACGAGGCACTGGCGGCACGCGCCGACCGGGTCGAGCAGCGGGTGGTCGCAGAAGCGCGGGATCTCGATGCCCACGGTCTCGGCGGCCCGGATCACGAGCGTGCCCTTGGGCACGCTGACGGGCACGCCGTCGATCGTGAGCCCGACGTGGTCGGGGTTCGGGGGCACCTGCGCGTTGCCGCCCTTGTCGACGGCGTTGCCGCCTGCGGACGGGGAGGTCGTGACGGTCATGCGGACACCATCCCGCTGGACTCCTTGGTCTGGACCGGGGTCTGGACAGGGAAGAGGACCGACTTCTCCGGCGGGAACAGCTCGTGCGCCGGCGTGTGCATGCCGGCCTCGAACTCCTCGCGGAAGTACTGCACGGCCGAGGTGATCGGGCTCGTGGCCGCGTCACCGAGGGCACAGAAGCTGCGGCCGAGGATGTTGTCGCAGATGTCGACGAGCTTGTCGATGTCGTCCTGCGTCCCCTGGCCCGCCTCGATGCGGTTCATGATCTGGCGCAGCCACCACGTGCCCTCGCGGCACGGCGTGCACTTACCGCAGGACTCGTGGGCGTAGAAGTCGGTCCACCGGGCGACGGCCCGCACGACCGAGACGGTCTCGTCGAAGACCTGCAGCGCGCGGGTGCCGAGCATCGAGCCGGCCGCGGCGACCGAGTCGAAGTCGAGCGGCACGTCGAGGTGCTCCTCGGTGAAGATCGGCGTCGAGCTGCCACCGGGCGTCCAGAACTTCAGCTTGCGGCCACCACGCATGCCACCGGCGAGCTCGATGAGCTCGCGCATCGTGATGCCGAGCGGCGCCTCGAACTGGCCGGGGTTGGTGACGTGGCCCGAGAGGCTGAAGATGCCGAAGCCCGTGGACTTCTCGGTGCCCATGCCCTTGAACCAGTCGGAGCCCTCGAGGATGATCCCGGGCACCGACGCGATGGACTCGACGTTGTTGACCGACGTCGGGCGGGCGTAGAGGCCCGCGGCGCCGGGGAACGGCGGCTTGAGGCGCGGCTGGCCGCGGCGGCCCTCGAGCGAGTCGAGCAGCGCCGTCTCCTCACCGCAGATGTAGGCGCCCGCGCCGGCGTGCACGGTGATGTCGACCTTCACGCCCTTGCCGCCGACGTCGTCGCCGAGGTGGCCCGCGGCACGGGCCTCCTCGACGGCGCGCAGCAGGCGGCGGTAGACGTGGACGACCTCGCCGCGGAGGTAGATGAAGGCGTGCTCGCAGCCGATGGCGTACGACGCGATGATGACGCCCTCGATGAGGGCGTGCGGGTTGGCCATCATGAGCGGCACGTCCTTGCACGTGCCCGGCTCGGACTCGTCGGCGTTGACCACGAGGTAGCGGGGCCCGCCGTCGGGCGGGCTCATGAACGACCACTTCATGCCGGTCGGGAAGCCGGCGCCTCCACGGCCGCGGATGCTGGAGTCCTTGACGGCGTCGATGATCGCCTGCGGCTCCATGTCGAGCGCCTTGGTGAGGGCCTTGTAGCCGTCGTGGCGCTCGTAGGTCGCGAGGGTCCAGGACTGCGGGTCGTCCCAGAACTTCGTGAGGATCGGGGTCAGGGTGTCGGTCACTTCGATCCGTCCTTCCCGTCGGCCTGCGACGTGTGCGAGCCGTTGGCGCCCGGCGCGACCCAGCCGCGCTCGTTGGCGATGCGGAGGCCGAGCAGGGACGCCGGGCCGGCGCCCACGCCCTCGTCGGCGCGACCGTCCTCGAAACCTGCGAGCACGCGCGAGACCTCCTTGAAGGTGCAGACCTTGCTGGCGCCGCGGGTCGGCGCGACGTCCTTGCCGGCGCGGAGGTCCTCGACGAGGCCGATGGTGCTCTCGGGCGTCTGGTTGTCGAAGAACTCCCAGTTGGCCATGACGACCGGCGCGTAGTCGCACGCGGCGTTGCACTCGACGCGCTCGAGGGTGATCTTGCCGTCCTCGGTCGTCTCGTCGTGGCCGATGCCGAGGTGCTCGGAGACCCGGTCGAAGATCAGGTCCCCGCCCATGACGGCGCAGAGGGTGTTGGTGCAGACGCCGACGGTGTAGTCACCGTTGGGGTGGCGCTTGTACTGCGTGTAGAAGGTGGCGACCCCGCTCACCTCGGCCTCGGTGAGGTCGAGCACCTCCGCGCAGAAGCTGACACCGCGACCCGTGACGTAGCCGTCGACGGACTGCACGAGGTGCAGCAGCGGCAGCAGCGCCGAACGCTTCTGCGGGTAGCGCGCGATGACCTCGGCTGCGTCGAGGTGCAGCTTCTCGAGGACGTCGGCGGCATACGGCGCCTTGGACTCGGGGCTGACGTGCAGGTGGCCTGAAGCGTCGTGACCGCTCAACGGTCCACACCTCCCATGACGGGGTCGATCGAGGCCACGGCGACGATGACGTCGGCGATCTGGCTGCCTTCGCACATGGCGGCCACGGCCTGCAGGTTGTTGAAGCTCGGGTCGCGGAAGTGCGCGCGGTAGGGGCGCGTGCCGCCGTCGGAGACGATGTGGCAGCCCAGCTCGCCCTTCGGCGACTCGATGCCGACGTACGCCTGGCCCGCCGGCACCCGGAAGCCCTCGGTGACGAGCTTGAAGTGGTGGATCAGCGACTCCATCGAGGTGCCCATGATCTCGCGGATGTGGTCGAGGCTGTTGCCGAGGCCGTCGCTGCCGAGCGCGAGCTGCGCCGGCCACGCGATCTTCTTGTCGGCCACCATGATCGGACCCTCGTCGGCCTGGAGCCGGTCGGTCGCCTGCTCGATGATCTTCAGCGACTCGTACATCTCGTCGATGCGGATCCGCAGGCGGCCGTAGGCGTCCTGGCTCGTGCGGGTCTTGACCTCGAAGTCGTAGGTCTCGTAGCCGCAGTAGGGGTCGAGCTTGCGCAGGTCGTGCGGCAGACCGGTCGACCGGAGCACCGGGCCGGTGATGCCGAGCGCCATGCAGCCGGCCAGGTTGAGCACACCGACGTCGACCGTTCGGCCCTTGAGGATCGGGTTCTCGTTGAGGAGCGCCTCGAGCTCGCCGAGACCGCGGCGGACCTCGGGGACCATGTCGCGCAGCGCGTCGATGGCGCCGGGCGGCAGGTCCTGCGCCACGCCGCCGGGGCGGATGTAGGCGTTGTTCATCCGCAGGCCGGTGATCATCTCGATGACGCGCAGCAGCCGCTCGCGCTCGCGGAAGGCGACGGTCATGACGGTCGTCGCGCCCATCTCCATGCCACCGGTGCCGAGGCAGATGAGGTGGCTGCTGATGCGCGTCATCTCCATCATGAGGACGCGGATGACGTTGGCGCGCTCGGGGATGTCGTCGGTGATGCCGAGCAGCTTCTCGATGGCGAGGCAGTAGGCCGCCTCCTGGAACATGGGCGTGAGGTAGTCCATGCGCGTGCAGAACGTGACGCCCTGCACCCAGGTGCGGTACTCCATGTTCTTCTCGATGCCGGTGTGGAGGTAGCCGATGCCCGCCCGGGCCTCGGTCACCGTCTCGCCGTCGATCTCGAGGATGAGGCGGAGAACGCCGTGCGTCGACGGGTGCTGCGGCCCCATGTTGACGACGATGCGCTCCTCGCCGAGCGAGGTGGCCTCGTCGACGAGGTCGTTCCAGTCGCCGCCGGCGGCGTTGAAGACGTGGGCGCCCTCGCTGGCCTGCTCGTCGGCCACGGACGTGGCGTAGACGTCGTTGGCGCCGGCGTCCGGAACCTCGGTCTGGGTGAACTCGGTGTGCGTGCTCATCAGGTGTACGACCTCCGCTGGTCCGGCGGCGGGACGGTGGCGCCCTTGTACTCGACGGGGATGCCGCCGAGGGGGTAGTCCTTCCGCTGCGGGTGGCCCGGCCAGTCGTCGGGCATGAGGATTCGGGTGAGGGCCGGGTGGCCGTCGAACTCGATGCCGAACATGTCCCACGTCTCGCGCTCGTGCCAGTCGTTGGCCGGGTAGACGGAGACGATCGACGGGATGTGGCGGTCGTCGTCGGGGCAGCTGACCTCGACGCGGACCCGCCGCCCGCCGTGGGTGATCGACAGGAAGTGGTAGACCGCGTGCAGCTCCTCGCCGGTGCGGTCCGGGTAGTGCACGCCCGAGACGCCGGTGACGATCTCGAAGCGCAGCGACGCGTCGTCGCGCAGCACGCGGGCCACGGCGAGCAGGTGCTCGCGGCGCACGTGGATCGTCATCTCGCCGCGGTCGACGACGACGCGGTCGACGGCCTCGGCGTAGGAGGCGGTGCCGCCCACGAGGCCTCGCTCGAGGTTGTCGGCGATCTCGTCGAAGTAGCCGCCGTAGGGCCGCTCGGACGCGCCGGCCACGAGGATCGGACGGACGAGGCCGGAGTAGCCGGTGGTGTCGGCACCCTGCGTGGCACCGAACATGCCGTGGCGGACGCCGACGACCTCGGGCTCGGAGGGGGTGCGCGCCTGCGCGAGCTCGATCTCGTGGGGCGTCAGGCCGGAGGACTGGTCCTTGGTGGTGTCTGCGACCACGTCGCCCTTCTTCTCGCCGTCGCTCATGCGAGCAGGCCCTTCATCTGGTGCGTCGGCGTCGCGGAGAGCGCGGCTTCCTCGGCGGCCTTGGCGGCGGCCTCACGGTTGACGCCGAGAGGCGAGGTCTCGATCTGGTGGTGCAGCTCGATGATCGCGTTGAGCAGCATCTGGGGCCGCGGCGGACAGCCGGGCAGGTAGATGTCGACCGGGATGATGTGGTCGACGCCCTGGACGATGGCGTAGTTGTTGAACATGCCGCCCGAGCTGGCGCAGACACCCATCGAGATGACCCACTTGGGGTTGGGCATCTGGTCGTAGACCTGGCGGACGACGGGGGCCATCTTCTGGCTGACGCGTCCGGCCACGATCATGAGGTCGGCCTGGCGCGGCGTCGCCGAGAAGCGCTCCATGCCGAACCGGGCGATGTCGTAGTCCGGCGTGCCGACGGCCATCATCTCGATGGCGCAGCAGGCCAGGCCGAACGTGGCCGGCCAGATCGACGCCTTGCGCATGTAGCCGGCGAGGCCCTCGACGGTCGAGAGCAGGAACCCGGCTGGGAGCTTCTCTTCGAGACCCATTGCTTACTCCTTAACCTTCCTGATGAAACCCGGTGGACGTGTGCCCCTGTCGGGGTGGGTCGCCCGGGTCAGTCCCACTCGAGCCCGCCGCGGCGCCAGACGTAGGCGTACGCGATGAACACCGTGAGGATGAACAGGACCATCTCGACCAGCGCGAAGAGGCCCAGCTTGTTGAAGGCCACCGCGAACGGATAGAGGAAGACGGACTCGATGTCGAAGATGATGAAGAGCATCGCCGTCAGGTAGTACTTGATCGGCACGCGGCCACCGCCGGCCGCCTGGGGCGTCGGCTGGATGCCGCACTCGTAGGCCTCGAGCTTGGCGCGGTTGTAGCGCTTGGGCCCGACGACGAGCGAGGTGAAGACCGACAGCGCGGCGAACGCGAAGCCGAGCCCCAGCATGAACAGGATCGGGACGTAGGAGTTCATCCGAGGTCACGTGCCTTTCGGTCGTGCTTGACGTGCATTGCAGGGGCGCAGGTGCGCGGCGCACCCATCCTAGGGGCGTCGGTGACGATTGTGCTCGGCGTCACAAAGGCGTCGGCGGCCGGGTGGCTCATGCGCTCGGAGCCAGCCGCGAGAGGGTCGTG
Organism: Terrabacter ginsenosidimutans; assembly: GCF_039539425.1. Taxonomy (NCBI): domain Bacteria; kingdom Bacillati; phylum Actinomycetota; class Actinomycetes; order Micrococcales; family Intrasporangiaceae; genus Terrabacter; species Terrabacter ginsenosidimutans. Next base: position 94,891 of record NZ_BAABDC010000006.1, read on the forward strand.
ATGAGGCGGTCGCTCGCGCCCTTGCTCGTCGGGTCGGCGAGGTTGGCCATGATCTTGAGCAGGAACGGCATGAGCTTCGTGCGGGGCAGGCCGTACTTCGTCGCGAGCCGCATGACCTCGGGGTTGCCGATGGCGTGGGCGAACCAGCGGCCCAGCGTGAAGTAGCCGCCGAGCTCGTCCTTCATGACCTTGGGGTATGCCGCGAGCACCCTCTCGCGCTCGGCGTCGCTCGGGCGCGCCATCGCCTGGGCGACGAGCTCCGCGCCGAGCCGAGCGGCCTCGAGGGCGTAGTCGATGCCCTCGCCGTTGAAGGGGTTGACCATGCCGCCGGAGTCACCGACGAGGAGCAGGCCGTCGGCATACAGGGGCGTGCGGTTGAAGCCCATCGGCAGAGCGGCGCCCCGGATCGGACCGGCCGACTCGTCGTGCTCGAGCTGCCACTCGGGGTTGATGTCCTCGACCCAGCGACGCATGACGTCCTTGTAGTCGGTCTTCTGGAAGGCCGACGTGGTGTCGAGGGTGCCGAGTCCGACGTTGGTGCGGCCGTCCTCGAGCGGGAAAAGCCAGCCGTAGCCCGGCATGAGGATGCGGTTGCCGGCGTCGTCGCGGCTCCACAGCTCGAGGTGGCTCTCGAGGTAGTCGTCGCGCTTCGGCGTCGTGTAGTAGGCCCGGACGGCCACGCCCATGACGCGGTCCTCGCGCTTGGGGCGGCCGACGGCGGTGGCGAGACGGCTCGAGACGCCGTCGCTCGCGATGACGACGGGGGCGCGGTAGGTGACGGTCTCGCCCGTGGCGCGGCCGGCGTCGTCGAGGCGCTTGGCCGTGACTCCCGTGACGCGGCCCGAGGCGTCGCGCACCGGCGTCGAGACGCTCGTGCGCTCGTGGAGCCGGGCGCCCTTCGCCTCGGCGTGACGGGCCAGGGTCTCGTCGAGCTGGGCTCGGGTGCGGACCATGCCGTAGCCCGGGAAGGCGTCGGACTCGGGCCAGTCGAGCTGCAGCGTGTGGCCGCCGCCCTTGATCCGCAGGCCCTTGGTGCGCTGCCAGCCGGTCGTGTCGACGCCCAGGGAGATGAGCTCCTTGGTGGCGCGCGGGGTGAGGCCGTCGCCGCAGATCTTGTCGCGGGGGAAGGCCGACTTCTCGAGGAGGACGACGTCGAGACCGTGGTCCGCGAGGTACGCGGCCGTCGCGCTGCCACCCGGACCGGCGCCGACGACGATGACGTCGGCCCGCTCGACGGGTGCACCGCCAGCCCCCGTGGGGCTGGGCGCGACGCTCGAACTGGTCATGTCTCCCTGCACGCTTCCGAACCGCTTGTGAAGATCTTCACGAACTAACTTCGGGAGTCTATTCCCGCGATTTCGCCCTTGTCAGATAAGGCATGCCTAACCCTGCACAACCGCAGGGCAGGGAGCGTCAGCGCTTGGTGCCGTGGTGCAGCGCGACCACGCCGCCCGTGAGGTTGGTCCAGCCGACCTGCTGCCAGCCGGCGGCCTCCACGATGCGGGCGAGCTCCCCCTGCGGCGGCCACGCGCGGATCGACTCGGCGAGGTAGACGTAGGAGTCGGGGTTGCTCGACGTGCGTCGCGCCACGGTGGGCAGCGCCCGCATGAGGTAGTTCGAGTAGACGGTGCGGAAGACCTTGTTGACCGGCTGGCTGAACTCGCAGACGAGCAGCCGGCCGCCGGGCTTGGTGACGCGGAGGAACTCGCGCAGCGCGGTCTCGGCGTCGGCGACGTTGCGCAGCCCGAAGCTCATCGTCACGACGTCGAAGCTCTCGTCGGCGAAGGGCAGGTTCATCGCGTCGGCCGCCGTGAAGGCCATGTCGGGCCGGCGCCGGCGTCCGACCCGCAGCATGCCGAGGGAGAAGTCGGCCGGGACGACCTCGATCTCCTGGTCGGCCCACGGCTCGCTGGAGGTGCCCGTGCCCGCCGCGATGTCGAGGATGCGCTCCCCCGGCTTGGCGTCGACGGCCTTGACGACCGCGCGGCGCCACAGGCGGTCCTGGCCCAGCGAGAGCACGTCGTTGGTCACGTCGTACTTCTCGGCGACGGTGTCGAACATCGACGCGACGTCGACCGGCTTCTTGTCCAGCTGCGCACGGGTCATGCGCTCATCCTCGCACCCGCGCGGTTGTGGGTTCGGTCGCACCGGCGGTCACGCGGCCGGGGTGGCGGTCGTTCGGTCGTAGAGTTGCACCCGATGTCCACGCTTCCCGCCCCTGGAGCGCCGTCCCCCGCCGCGGGACCGACGGTCGTCGTGCGCACGGTGCCCCTCGAGGCCACGGACCCGCTGCTCGCCTACCTCCCGTCCGGCCTCCCGCCCGACGAGCTGCTGTCGTGGGTGCGCCGCGGCGAGGGCCTCGTCGGCTGGGGCTCGGCCCTGACGTTCGAGTCGCGCGGTGACGACCGGTTCGCCGAGGCCGAGGCGTGGTGGCGGGAGATCGGCCGTCGTGCCGTCGTGCGCGACGACGTCGAGCGACCGGGCACGGGGCTCGTCTGCTTCGGCTCCTTCCCCTTCGCCTCGGACTCCGCCGAGTCGGCCCGGCTCGTGGTGCCGTCGACGATCGTCGGGCGCCGCGACGGGCAGGGGTGGCTCACCACCATCTCACTCGACCCTCAGCTCAGGCTGCTGGAGAACCCCTCTGTCGCAAGCGATCCCGAGCCCCCTCGCGACGTCGCCTTCGCCGACGGCGACGTCTCCCCCGCCGACTACGCGCATGCGGTCGCCGAGGCCGTGAAGCGCATCGGAGCGGGTGAGGTCGACAAGGTCGTCCTCGCCCGCGATCTCGTGGCGACGGCCTCGGCCCCCATCGACCCGCGCTGGCTGCTGCGCCGTCTCGCCGAGCGCTACGAGAACACCTGGGTCTTCTCGGTCGCGGGCCTCGTGGGCGCCACGCCCGAGCTGCTCGTCCGCCGGGACCAGGGGCTCATCACCTCGCGGGTGCTCGCGGGGACGATCCGCCGCACCGGTGACGACGCCAAGGACCTCGCACTCGCCGCCTCGCTCGCCCGCTCGTCGAAGGACCTCGAGGAGCACGAGTATGCCGTCCGCTCCGTCGCCGACGCCCTCGCGCCGCACTGCTCGTCGATGAACGTGCCCGAGGCACCCTTCGTGCTGCACCTGCCCAACGTCATGCACCTCGCGACCGACGTCGCCGCCGTCAGCGTCGACGACGCCTCGTCGCTGACTCTCGCCGCCTCGCTCCACCCGTCGGCTGCCGTCGGTGGCACCCCGACGGCCCGGGCCGTCGACCTGATCGGCGAGCTGGAGCACATGGACCGCGGCCGTTACGCCGGTCCCGTCGGGTGGATGGACGCGCACGGCGACGGCGCCTGGGGCATCGCCCTGCGCAGCGGGGCCCTCGACGCCCGCGACCCGTCACAGATCACGCTGTATGCCGGGTGCGGCATCGTCGCGGGGTCCGACCCCGAGTCAGAGGTCGCCGAGTCCGACGCCAAGCTCATCCCCATGCGCGACGCGCTCGCCAGCGACTGAAGAGGACCACGGTGACCGGTGACCGGACTGCGCCGGAGCTCGCCCTGGGCGTGCTGCAGCAGCTGTGGCTCGGTGGGGTGCGTGACGTCGTGCTGGCGCCGGGGTCACGCTCGGCACCGTTCGCGCTGGCCCTCGATGCCGCCGACCGGGCCGGGGACCTGCGGGTCCACGTCCGGGTCGACGAGCGGTCTGCGGGCTTCCTCGCCCTCGGGCTGACCACGGGGTCGCGACGACCGGTCGCCGTGGTCACGACGTCCGGCACGGCCGTCGGCAACCTCCTCCCGGCCGTCATGGAGGCCCACCACACCGGGCGCCGGGTCATCGTCGTGAGCGCCGACCGGCCGGAACGGCTCCGTGGCACCGGCGCCAACCAGACGACCGACCAGGCGGCCATCTTCGGCACCTTCGCCCCGTGCCACGACGTGACGGCAGCCGTGCCTGCCGCGGATCTGGGTGAGCTTGTCTCGCAGGCCTGCTCGCGCCGCGGTCCCACCCAGCTCAACGTCCAGCTCGACGGCGACCTGCTGCCTACCGACGCCGATCGCGACACCTGGTGGCAGCGCCCAGTCCCACCCGCCGAACCCGACCGCGCCATGGCGCAGCTCCAGCCGGGCGTCGAGGCGTCGGTGTCGGTGCGGACCGACGGCGAGGTGCTCCCGCTCGGACCGCGCACCGTCGTCGTCGCCGGCGACGACGCGGGTCCCTCCGCACGGCTGCTCGCCGAGGCCGCCGACTGGCCCCTCGTCGCCGAGCCGACGTCCGGGGCGCGTGTCGGACGCCAGGCCCTGCGCACCGGTCGGCTGCTGCTCACGACCGCGCTGCGCGACGACGTCGAGCGCGTCGTCGTCGTCGGGCACCCGACCCTGTCGCGCCCGGTCACGAGCCTGATCAGCGACCCCGCGCTCGAGGTCCTGTCGGTCCGCGGGCGCGACGGCGGGGCCACCGACCCCGGCAGGGTCGCCCGTGTGCTCGACGTCGTGCCGCGCGTCGAGGAAAGGGACGACGCGGCGTGGTTCGACGCCTGGCAGGACGCCGACGCCCGGCTCTCGGGCCTCATCGACGCGGGACTTGCCGCGCCGCAGGGAGATTCGCTGCGACCGCCCGGAGATGCGGGCCTGTCTCCCCTCGCCGTCGCGGCAGTGGTCGGGGCAGCCGTCGCAGCCGACACGACCCTCGTCGTCGGCTCGTCCAACCCGGTGCGCGACCTCGACGTCATGGCCGTGCCGTGGACGCCCCAGGAGCACCGTTTCGTCGTCGGCAACCGGGGCCTCGCCGGCATCGACGGCATGGTCTCGACGGCCGTCGGCGTCGCCCTCGGCCGGCCCCGCGCCGCACGCAGCATCGCCTACCTCGGCGACCTCACCTTCCTGCACGACACCAACGGCCTGCTCATGGGTCGGGGCGAACGCCGTCCGGACCTGACGTTCGTCGTGCTCAGTGACGACGGCGGGGCGATCTTCAGCACCCTCGAGCAGGGTGATCGTCGTTATGCGAGCGCCTTCGAGCGGGTGTTCGCGACCCCGCACGGCACCGACCTCGCGGCGTTGTGCGCGGCGCACCACACGGCATACGAACGCGTCGAGGACCTCGGTCGGCTCGCCAGTGCCCTGGCCGAGTCGCCCACGGGCACCAGGGTGCTCGAGGTCCCCGTCTCACGGGCAGACCGGCGGCCCGAGGCCGCGTGGCTGCGCGAGCTGGCCCAGCACGCCGTGCCCCGTCGGGACGAGGGGCCCTGACACGGAGCTCGCCAGGTCAGCCGGGGGCGTCGGGGACCGGCCACCGCGACGGCGTGGTGGGCTCGGACCTGAGGGCCGCCGCGACGAGCTCGGCGTTGTCGCGCGCCTCGCGCCCGTTCGGGAGGTAGAGGGTGTCCTCGAGCCCGACGCGCACGTCGTAGCCCGCGGCCTGGGCCCACCGCAGCACGGGCCACACCCAGAGCTCCTCGCCGTGCACGAGGACGGGCACCGGTGACATGCCGAGGGCGGCGAGGATGCGTTCGGCAGCCCAGGGCCCGTCGACGCCGGGCGTGACGCCGGGGATGAGCTCGACGAGCACGCGCTCGACCTGCCAGGGCCAGTTCGTCGCGACGAAACGGCTGACCGACTGCGGCGTCCAGATGCCGGCCTCGACCCCGATCCCCCTGTCTCGCAGCGCTGCCGCGACCTCGACCGCGCCGTCCTCGTGCCAGTTGACGCTCGCACAGTCAGGTCCTCCGAGGTCGGGAGAGGGCCACTCGGAGACGTGGGCGAGCTTGCGCTGAGGTGACGGGGCGATGCCGTCGCGCGTCGAGACGCTGACGCGCAGCCCGGGCGTGCCGGCCCTGATCGCCGTGACGGCATCGACGACGTGCCGCGTCTCCAGCGTCTCGCGACCGGACTCGTCCCGCGGGTGCACGTGCACCATGAACGCGCCGGCGGCCACGGCATCGGCGGCCGCCCGCGCGAGCTCGTCGGGGGTCTGCGGCACGGAGCGGTGCTGCCGACGGGTGCGGTCGCCGTTGAGGCAGGCCTTGATCACCGGCTGCGCCCGTCCGCGAGCACCGCGTGGCACCGGACGAGCCGGTCGCGCCACCACTGCTCTCGCTCCGGCGGGGCGGCCAGCGCCACGAGCGCCGCCGGGTCGGGCACTGCACGCCCGGTCGTCAGCACGCCGGAAGCCGGGCGCCACGGAGTCGCCGACACGTCCCGCTCGAAGAGGCCCACCGTGCCGAGGCCGCACGCGTGGCCGAGGGACGGGAGAGCCGCGGCGAGGGCCACTCCTGCGGCGATGCCGACACTCGTGTCGAGCGCCGACGACACGACGGCCGGGAGCCCGCACGCCTCGACGATCTCCAGCGCCGCAGCCACACCGCCGAGCGGCGCGACCTTGACGACGACGACGTCGGCAGCCCCCAGCCGCGCCACGCGGAGCGGGTCCTCGGCCTTGCGGATCGACTCGTCAGCCGCGATGGGCACATCGATTCCGTTGCGCGCCAGTGCGGTTCGCAGCTCGACGAGCTCCTCGACCGTGGCGCAGGGCTGCTCCGCGTACTCGAGGTCGTAGGCCGTGAGACGCCTGAGCGCCTCGGTGGCGGTCGTGACGTCCCACCCGCCGTTGGCATCCACCCGGATCCGCGCTCCGACCCCCATCGCGGACCGTACGGCGGCGACCCGGTCGACGTCGTCCTCGAGCGTCTGGCCGCGCTCGGCGACCTTGACCTTCGCGGTCGTGCACCCGTCGAAGCGGGCCAGCACCTCGGGGACGCGCTCCGGTCCGACCGCGGGGACGGTCGCGTTGACCGGCACGGCGGTGCGCACGGGCGCCGGCCACACGGCATACGCGGCCTCGATGCCGGCGGCGAGCCAGCGCGCGGCCTCGGTGTCGACGTACTCCACGAAGGGACTGAACTCGCCCCACCCGGACGGACCCTCGAGCAGGAGCGCATCGCGCGTGTCGACGCCGCGGAAACGCACCCGCATCGGCAGCGAGACGACATGGGCCTTCGCGAGGAGGTCGTCGACCGGGGGCAGCGTGGTCATGCCCCCATCATCACCGACACCCGTCAGCGGGTGGGAAAGGCCTCGTGACGGTCGCGGCTCGGGTCCGGCGTCACCACGGGAACGGCCTCCTCCGGGAGGTCGTGGTCGCGGCGCCGGCGGCCGCCCGGGCCGCAGCCGTGTCGGTGTCGGGCGGCGTGCGGCAGGAACCACAGGAAACCGACGAGCCACCAGAGCCCGTGACCCGACGGCCCGAGCGCGATGGCGATGAGCACGACTCCGGCGATGATGAGGTTGCGAGGCGAGAACACGGCGGTCTCCTGCGTCGGTGGGACCGACGGCCCCGTTGTCCCTCGACGGTAGGCAGCTGGGAGCGGGGCGACCCGGTCCCTCTGTCAGCACCTCCCCCTGACAGATGTCATGCACCTCGGTCCTCAGGCTGCTCGACCGACTGCACGACCGACTGCACGACCGGCTGATCGACCTGGCTGCACGACCAGGCGGACGCTCAGGCCACGCGCACGGGTCCGAGACGGACGTCGGCGGGGTTGTCGAGCACGACGGCGATCCGGTCGAGGTACACCTGTCGCATCTCGGGCAGCGCGTCGAGCGCGAACCAGCGCGCGTCCGTCGACTCGTCGTCACCGGGCCGCGGCTCCCCCGAGACCCAACGGCACCGGAACGTGTGGTCGAGGTACTGCCCCAGGTCCCCGTTCTCGTGGGTCACGACGTCACTGGCCGCCACCCAGACGAGGCGTTCGACCTCGGCCACGACGCAGGCCTCCTCCTCCACCTCTCGCACCGCCGTCACGTGCGGGTCCTCGCCGGGGTCGACGATGCCGGTGACCGGGGTCCAGGCACCGTTGTCGGAGCGCTTGACGAGCAGCACCTCGTCGGCGCCGTCCGCGACCGGGCGCAGGACGACGGCCGTGACCCCAGGCATCCACAGCAGCTCGCGTCCGACCATGGTGCGCAGGTGGGCGACGTAGGGAGGGATCGGCATACGGCCGACCCTAACCCCGCCGATAGGGTCGGTCCGTGAGCAGCCAGCCCGGCCCGAGCGCCGTGTCAGAGATCTTCGACCCGAGCGAGTGGGCGCCCGTCGAGGGCTTCGACCTCACCGACATCACCTACCACCGGCGCCGGCCCGTGGCCGGTCGGCCGCACGCGGAGTCGGGCGTCGTGCGCATCGCCTTCGACCGACCCGAGGTGCTCAACGCCTTCCGCCCGCACACGGTCGACGAGCTCTACCGGGCGCTCGACCACGCCCGCATGACACCGGACGTCGGGGTCGTGCTGCTCACCGGAAACGGGCCGAGCCCCAAGGACGGCAAGTGGGCCTTCTGCTCCGGCGGTGACCAGCGCATCCGGGGTCGCTCCGGCTACCAGTACGCCGAGGGTGACACGGCCGACACGGTCGACGCGGCGCGCACCAGGGCACAAGGGGGCCGCCTGCACATCCTCGAGGTGCAGCGCCTCATCCGCACCATGCCCAAGGTCGTCGTCGCGGTCGTGAACGGCTGGGCCGCCGGCGGCGGGCACTCGCTCCACGTCGTGTGCGACCTGACGATCGCGAGCCGGCAGGAGGCTCGCTTCAAGCAGACCGATGCCGACGTGGGCAGCTTCGACGCCGGCTACGGCAGCGCCTACCTCGCCAAGATGGTCGGCCAGAAGTTCGCCCGCGAGATCTTCTTCCTCGGCCGCACCTACTCGGCCGAGGACATGCAGCGCATGGGGGCCGTCAACATCGTCGCCGACCACGCAGACCTCGAGCGCGAAGCCCTCCAGGTCGCGACCGAGATCATGGGCAAGAGCCCGCAGGCGCAGCGGATGCTGAAGTTCGCCTTCAACCTCACCGACGACGGGCTCATGGGCCAGCAGGTCTTCGCCGGCGAGGCGACACGATTGGCCTACATGACCGACGAGGCCGTCGAGGGGCGCGACCAGTTCCTCGAGAAGCGCGAGCCCGACTGGTCGCCGTTCCCCTGGTACTTCTGAGGGTCAGCGGGCGTTCATGAACGCGACGGTGGCGGCGACGATCTGCCGCTGCGCGGTGGCCCGGTCGACCGTCGGCGTGCCGTCGCCGGGCTGCTCGCCGTAGTCACCGAAGTAGGAGTGCACCGCGCCCTCGACGGGGGTGTATGCCGTGTCGCCGGGCAGCAGGGCCCGGCTCGCCTCGACGTCGGCCGGGGTCGTGAACCCGTCGCGGGTGCCGCTGACCGAGGCGACGGCGAGATCGGTGCGGTCGGCGAGCGAGTCGACCGGGTAGGACGCCCAGAGCACGAGGCCCTTGACCGTGCCCGGGTGGTCGTGGGCGAACGTCGCCGCGACGACGCCGCCGAGGCTGTGCCCGGCGATGGTCCATGACGTGACCTCCGGGTGGCGGTCGATGAACGCGTGGGGAGCGGTCATGGCGAGGAAGCCGATGCCGAACGGCTGCTTGACCACGACGACGAGGACACCCTGCCTGCTCACCTCCGAGAGCATCGGCACGTAGGCGCGAGGGTCGACCCGGGCACCTGGCTGGAAGATCAGGCCCCGGGTCGGGGTGCCGCTCGTGGGCGTGATGACGATGTGGGCCGGAGCATCGGTGACGCGCACGACGGAGCTGCCAGACATGGTGGCGACCGCCTCGGGGGTCGCCGGGAACGGGCGGAGCCAGACGAGCGCGCCCAGCACGACGACCGTCACCAGGACCCCGGCCCCGCGGCCGACGACCCGCAGCCAGGGACGGGTGTGACCTGCCCGGCTCCCGTCGGAGCGGTCCCGTGCGAGGAGCACGACGCCGATGAGCCCGCAGGCCGCGAGCGCGATCACCTGGGCCGGGTTGCCGGCGAGCAGGACGGACCGGTCCAGCAGGAAGAGCACGAGCGGCACGACGAGCCAGAGGACTCCGAGCACGACGGAGAACCGGGCCCGTGGACGGCGGAGCGTCGGCTCGGGGTCGAGCACCTCCTCGTCCGGCATGCTCGTCACGTCCCGAGCGTATCCAGCCCACCCGGCGGACGGTGTCCGGGAAGTCGGCCATTCCGGGGCGTGGACCGCGGCCGCACGGCCACCCAGCCCCGAAGCCGGTGTCGGTCGCACGACGGCCACCCGGACAGGGCAGGATGTTGGAGTGGAACCGAGCGACGACCGCCGCGCCAGCAGTGGCCGTCGCGCGTCCGGATCCGCGCCTCGTGGAGCCATCCCCCACGAGACACCAGGCGCCCCTCATCCGGACGGCGGCACCGACGTCCCCGAGGGCGGCCGGCCGGCCGACTTCCGGCAGCCGCCCCGCACGACCGCGGCCAACGCGACCCGCGCCGTCGGGCGCGGGCTCGGTCGAGCCGTCACCGGGACGGTCCGGGTGACGGCTCGCTCAGGACGTTTCGCCGCCGCCAAGGCCCACGCCTACACCCATTCCGGCGGGGCCGGCGAGAGCGGACTGGCGCGCATGACCGAGCTGCACGCCAGCCACACCGCAGGCGACACGATCATGACGCTGGCCCTCGCCGGCACGCTCTTCTTCAACCCGCAGACCGCGCAGGCGCGCAGTGACGTCGCGACGTTCCTGCTCCTGACGATGATCCCCTTCGTCCTCGTGGCCCCGTTCATCGGGCCGTTGCTCGACCGCTTCTCGCACGGGCGGCGCTGGGCCATCGGCACGACGCTCGCCCTGCGCGCCTTCCTCTGCTGGGTCCTGGGTGAGGCCATCACCACCGACAGCAGCTGGCTCTTCCCCGCCGCCCTCGGGTGCCTCGTCGCGTCCCGCGCCTACACCATCACCCGCGCCGCCGCGGTGCCGAGACTGCTCCCCCCGGGCACCACGCTCGTGAGGGCGAACTCGCGCGTCTCGATGGCCGGCGTCGTCGGTGCCGTCGTCGGCGGTGCCCTCGGCGGGGCGGCGATGCTCGCCGGACCGGCCTGGGCGCTGCGGCTGGCCTTCGTCGTCTTCGTCGTCGGGACCGTCCAGGCCATCCGCCTGCCCGCCCGCGTCGACTCCTCACTGGGCGAGGTGGCCATCGAGGACACGGCCCCGATCCCGCTCAGCGCCCCGCCCCACGACGCCGCCGGAGCGCCCGCTCCCAGCTCGCTCCGCGGCACCCGACGCGGCTGGTCCGGCTCGGCGACGGCACGGCATACGACCCCGAACGGCGAGGGCGACGGCGAGGGCGATGCGCTCACGGTCGACTCCCTCGGGCCGCTCGGCCGTTTCCGCCGGCGCAAGCAGGCGATCCCGTGGCCCGTCATGCACGCCATGTGGTCGACCGGCGGCACCCGCGTGCTGACCGGCTTCCTCATCCTCTTCATGGCGTTCCTCGCCAAGGAGCACCCCATCGACGGCGTCCGGGGTGAGGTCGTCCTCGCGATCATCGCCGTCGCCATCGGGGTCGGCAACGGCCTCGGCAGCGTCGTCGGCAACGTCGTGCGCGACCAGCGACCGGAGCGCGTCGCCATGCTGTCGGTGCTCGCCGCGACGGTCTGCTGCGTCGCGACGGGCATCTGGTACGGCGTGTGGACCCTGGCCCTGCTCGGCCTCGTCCAGGGCCTCTCGGCGCAGCTGTCCAAGCTCTGCTTCGACGCGCTCGTGCAGCGGGAGGTCCCCGAGAACGTCCGCACGTCCGTCTTCGCGTGGTCCGAGACGATGCTCCAGGTGCTCTGGGTCGTCGGCGGCACCCTCGGCATCGTGCTCCCCCTCAACCCGCACGTCGGGTTCACCGTCTGCGCGGTCGTGCTCGTCTGGACCGTCGCCATGGCGGCCCGGCAGCGGCGACGCCCCGTCCCGACCGCACGACCGAGAGCGAGACGTGCCTGATGGCCGCTCCGTCCCCCCGTCCGCTGGCCATCCCCGCCGGACCCGCCGTCCTCGACGTGCTGCCCGACCTGGAGGCCGCACTCACCGGGCGCTCCCCCGTGCTGCCGTATGCCGCTGACACCCTGCCGCCGTCCGTGCCCTCCCTGCCTGCGCACGACCCCGGCGAGCTCCCGGACGGCCTGGCCGTCGCGATCGGCACGTCCGGCTCGACCGGCCGTCCCAAGCGGGCGATGCTCACGGCAGACGCCCTCGAGCGGTCCGCCTGGGCCACCCACCAGGTCCTCGGTGGCAGCGGCGCCTGGCTGCTCGCCATGCCGGCCCACCACATCGCCGGCCTGCAGGTGCTGCTGCGCTCGATCGCCTCGGGGGTCACGCCGGCCGTGCTCGACCTGCGGGACGGCTTCTCCGTCGAGGGTTTCGCGGCCGCCGCAGGGCGGGTGCGTCCGACGGCCGCGGCGGCCCGGCGCTACACCGCCCTCGTCCCGACGCAGCTGTCCCGGCTCGTCGACGACCCGTCAGGGCTGGCTGCGCTGCGCGACTTCGACGGCGTGCTCGTCGGCGGAGCCGCCACCCCGGCCGCCCTGGTCGAGCGGGCCCGGGACCTCGGCGTCGTCCTCAGCCTGACCTACGGCATGAGCGAGACCGCCGGGGGCTGCGTCTACGACGGCATGCCCCTGCCCGTCAGTCGCGTCCACGTCGACAACGACCGGCACGTCGTGCTCGGCGGCGACACCGTCGCGCACGGCTACCTCGGAGAGCCCGCGCTCGGTCGCGACGCGTTCACCGTCGACCCCGACGGGGTGCGCTGGTTCCGCACCGACGACCTCGGGCACTTCGACGACGACGGCCTGCTCGTCATCGACGGTCGGGCCGACGACGTCATCAACACGGGCGGCCTCAAGATCAACCCCGGAGTCGTCGAGGACGCCATGACCCGACACCTCCACGACGTCCTCGACGTCGTGGTCCTCGGCCTCCCCGACCCGGAATGGGGCGAGTCGGTCTGTGCCGCAGTGACGCTCGCGGACCCGGCCAGCCACCTGACCACGCGCGAGGTGCGCGAGCGGCTGCGCGGCATACTCCCCGACGCCGCCCTCCCGCGCCGCGTTCTCGTGCTCCCCGCGATACCCCAGCGCGGGCCGGGCAAGCCGGATCGGGCCGCGATCCGACGCACCGTGCAGGACCTCGCCTGAGCGGTGGCAAGATAAGGGTGTTCCCACCCTCGCCGAAGGAGGTCGTCGTGCTGCGCGTGGTGCTCATCGCCCTCGTCGTCTTCGCCTCGATCTACGCCTTCGTCGACTGCGTGCAGACCGACCGCCGCGTCGTGCGGACGATGCCGAAGCCCGTCTGGCTCATCGCCGTGCTCGTGCCCGTCCTGGGCCCGGTCGGCTGGCTCCTCGCCGGTCGGGCCGGCTCACGCGGCGGGCCCCCGCCTCGACGGCCCGGTCGGCGGCCGCCCGGCCCCCGCGGCCCGCTCGGTCCCGACGACGACCCCGACTTCCTCCGCAAGCTGTAGAAGGACGCCCCCAGAACCTCATGGCCACCCTGTCCCAGTGGATCGAGGGCGCCCGCCCCCGCACCCTGCCCGCCGCCGTCTCCCCCATCCTCGTCGGCACCGGCGCCGCCTACCAGACCGGTCACATCGTCTGGGCGTATGCCGTCCTCGCCCTCGTCGTCGCCCTGGCCCTGCAGGTCGGGGTCAACTTCGCCAACGACTACTCCGACGGCATCCGCGGCACCGACGAGGTGCGCGTCGGTCCGGTCCGCCTGGTCGGCCAGAGGCTCGCCGCGCCCCGATCGGTCAAGATCGCGGCCTTCGCCTGCTTCTTCTTCGCGGGTCTCGTCGGGCTCGCGCTCGTCGCCCTCTCGGGGCTGTGGATCATGATCCCCATCGGCGCGGCCGCGATCGTCGCCGCCTGGTACTACACCGGGGGCTCGCGGCCCTACGGCTACCTGGGCCTCGGAGAGGTCTTCGTCTTCGTCTTCTTCGGGCTCGTGGCGACGATCGGGACCATGGCGACCATGACCCCACCCACGGCAGCCGGCTGGTGGGGCGCGATCGGCGTCGGGTCGCTCGCGTCGGCCATCCTCGTCGCCAACAACCTGCGCGACATCCCGACCGACCGGGAGCACGGCAAGCGCACGCTCGCCGTGCGCATGGGCGAGTCCGGCACCCGGACCTTCTACGTGGCGCTGATCGCCGTCGCCTTCGTCATGACGGGCCTCGCGTCGTTCACCTCGCCGTGGGCGCTGCTGGCCCTGCTGGCTGCGCCGCTCGTCATCCGCCCGATGCAGGCGGTCGTGGGGCGCGCCACCGGGCGCGGCCTCATTCCGGCGCTGGCCGGCACCGGCCAGTTCCAGCTCGCGTGGTCGCTGCTGCTCGCCGTGGGTCTAGCGCTCGGGCGCGCCTGACGGTCTGAGCGTCCGAGGGCGGGCTGGCCGCCGTCGATACCACCGGTCGCTGTCGTTGGGCTGACACGGAGCGGTTGCCGGTGCCACCGTGGTGGCGTGGCCGAGGAGATCGACGTCGTCGTCATCGGGGCCGGCCAGGCCGGCCTCGCGACCAGCCACAAGCTCGGTGTCCGGGGGATCGAGCACGTCGTCCTCGAGGCGAGCGAGCCCGGGTCGTCGTGGCTGGGCCGCTGGGACAGCTTCACCCTCGTCGGTCCCAACCACACCGTGAGACTCCCGGGCGCGGCCTACGCCGGGGACGACCCCGGCGGCTTCATGTCGCGCACCGAGATCGCCCAGCACCTGCGGGCGTATGCCGGCCGGCTCGGTCGCGTGCGCGAAGGCGTGCCCGTGCACGGGCTGAGGCCACGGCAGGGCGGGTACGAGCTGGACACCGACGGTGGGACGATCCGCAGCCGCGTCGTCGTCGTCGCGACGGGCGCCTACCAGCGGCCGCTCCGGCCCTCCGGCGTGGCCGGCCTCGCGCCCGACGTCCTGTGCGTCGACGTGCTCGGCTACCGCAACCCGTCCGCGCTGCCGGACGGCGCCGTGCTCGTCGTCGGCAGCGGCCAGAGCGCCTGCCAGATCGCCGAGGAGCTCGCCCTGGCCGGCCGCGACGTGGTCATGGCGTGCGGGCGCGCCCCGTGGTTCCTGCGGCGGGTCGGTGGGCGCGACCTCTTCGAGTGGCTGTTGGACTCGACCTTCTACGAGCAGACGACCGAACAGCTGCCGAGTCCTGCAGCGCGGCACGGCGCCAACATCCAGGCCAGTGGCTCCGGGGGCGGTCACGACCTGCACTACCGGACGCTGGCCGCCCTCGGGGTGCGCCTCGTGGGCCACCTGCACGAGATCGACGGGCACACGGCACGGTTCGCGCCCGACCTGCCCGAGGTCATCGCCGCCGGCGACGCGGGCTTCCGGTTCGTGCGCGACACGGTCGTCGGCGTGTGCCGGGACCACCACATCCCCGTCCCCGACATCCCGGAACCCGGGGCACTCGACACGACGGCGCCGACCGAGCTGGACGTGCGCGGTTTCGCTGCGGTGGTCGTGGCGACCGGCTTCCGGTCGCGCTACACGGAGTGGATCGAGGTCCCGGGCCTCGTCGACGCGCAGGGGTTCCCGGTGCACGTCGACGGCGAGAGCGTCGTGGCGCCCGACCTGCACTTCGTGGGCGTCCACTTCCTGCGCCGGCGCCGGTCGTCGTTGCTGTTCGGTGTCGGGGACGACGCGACCGCGACGGCGACCCGCATCGCGTCGGGCCTCGGCCTCCCCACCTGACCCCAGCCATCCAGCCACTCGAGTGAGCGCTCAGCCCCACACGCCCGGCCACTCGAGTGAGCGCTCAGCCTCACGCGTACCAACGCTTGTGGGACAGGAGTGACCACGCGGCCACTCGACTGGGACGTTGCGCACACGCCCTGAAACCGCCCTCACTCGACGGAGACGGTCACTCGAGTGAGCGCTCAGCCCCACGCATACCAACGCCTCGTTGGGGCAGGAGTGACGACGCGGCCACTCGACGGGGCGGGGTGTCAGCGGTCGGCGTTGCGGGGGTTCTCGGCGTCGGTGTCGTGGAGCGGACGCTCGTCCTCGGCGTCCTCGGCGAACTCGTCGCTGGTGGGGTCGACCTCGTGCTTGGCCTCGAGCTTGGCCTCGTGCCGGTCCACGAGCTTGGCCGTGATCTCGTCGCGCATGCCGCGCAGCAGGATGTACGAGGCTGCCGCCGAGGCGATGGCCGACGCCCCGAGCAGCAGCACCGGGTTGTTGCGCAGGCCGATGAGCCAGAAGAGGAAGAGGAACCCGAAGAAGATCAGGATGCGGAGCAGGGAGTAGCGGACCATCTCAGACCCCCGTCACATGCCCGAGTAGTTGTGCATGCCCACGAAGGTCGACACGAGGTTGACCAGCGTGAAGTTGATGATCACGGCGGCGTAGCCCGCGAGCGCGATGTACATCGACTTGCGGTGGTCGACACCGGCGGTCGCCCGGCTGTGCATGTAGGCGGCGTAGACCGTCCAGATGACGAAGGTCCAGACCTCCTTGGGGTCCCACTGCCAGTAGGCGCCCCACGCCTGCTTCGCCCAGATGGCTCCCGCGATGAGCGTGAAGGTCCACAGGATGAAGGCGACCATGTTGAGGCTGTAGGCCGTGCGCTCGAGCGAGGCGGACGACGGCAGCGACTCGATGAAGTTCGGCTTGGCCGGCGCCTTCTCCTCGCGGCGCAGCCGGACGAGGTAGAGCAGGCCGACCGCGAACGCGAGCGTGAAGAACGCGACCGCGAGGAACGCCACCGAGACGTGGATGCCGAGCCAGTAGGACTTCAGGGCCGGCATGAGCTCGCCGGCCTCGGTGTAGAGCACCGTGAGCGCGAGGCCGAGCACGAGCAGGATGGGCGTCACGATGAAGACACCGAGCCACTGCCAGCTGTTGCGCTTGGCGAGCACGCTGTAGGCGGCCCCCACGGCGGCGGCAGCGGCTGTCGCGAACTCGAACATGTTGCCCCACGGCGGCCGGCCGACGGCGAGGCCCCGCATGAGCACCGACGCGACGAGCAGCGCTGACGCGAGGTAGGTCAGCATCAGCGCGATGCTGCCGCGCTGGCGGCTCTTGAGGCTCTCCTGGAAGCCGGGCCCCGCCGCATACGGCGTCGCCGGACGTCGCTCGGTCGTCGCGGGCGCGCCGGCACCGACGAGGACGCTCTCGCGCTCGCTCGCGGCGACGTCCGCGGCGGCCTTGGAGTCGGCCACCTTCGGCGCGCGCGCCGCCAGGTGCCAGGTGAAGGCGAGCATGGCGAGCGTGTAGACGATCATCGACGCGTAGAGCGCGGCGTTGGCGTTGGCTGCGAGGTTCACGAGCGGTCGGTCCGTTCTGAAAGGCGGTCGTTCACGCCGGAGGTGATCGCGGTGACGATCGCGGCGAGCCCGGGGTCGGAGTCCTTCGAGAGGCCACCGATGGTGACCACGGTAGCCGGTCGCCCGTCGGCGCCGGGAGGGCTGTCGAGGCTGCCCTCGGGGTCGCCGCCGGCGGCGCCCGTCGGGGCAGGCCTCACGCGCACGAACACGCGGCGACGCTTGATGGTGAGGCCGAGGATGAGGCCGAGCGTGGCGAGGATGGCGCTGACGAGGCTGATCGGGGCGCCGGGGTCGGTGCGCACCGACAGGCCGGCGAAGCGCTTCACGCCGTCGAAGGTGATCGAGCCACGGCCACCGGGCAGCTGCTTGGTCTCGCCCGGCTTGAGGCGGAACAGGGCCGGCGAGCCGTTGGGCTGCAGCACCTGCTTCATCTCCTCGGTGTTGAGCGTGTAGACCGACTGCGGCGCGCCGCCCGGGAAGAGGTTGCCCTCCCACAGGGACATCGCGATCTCGGGGTTCTTCGCGTCCGGGAAGAGCGACACGGGCCCGTTGGTGAAGCTCGGCTCCGCGGTCGGCAGGAAGAAGCCGGTGAACCCGAGCTGCTTCGGGGACGCCGAGGGCACCTTGATGACGCCGACGGACCGGTAGTTCGGGTCCTGCGGCAGGAACGGGGTCGCCTCGCGGTAGAGCACCGAGCCCTTCGCGTCGCGCACCGTGATGACCGGCGTGTAGCCGTTGCCGAGCAGGAAGATGTCGGCACCGTCGACGGTGATCGGGTGGTTGACCGAGACGTTCTCGCTGCTCTTCGGTGCGCCCGGCGAGCTCTGCAGCGTCGTCTGGGCGTCGAACAGCCGGGGCTTGCCGAAGTCGCGGCCGGGGGTCTCGTTGAACTCGACGTGGAGCTTGTCGAGCGCCAGGACGAACGGCGGCAGGCTCTCGGTGTCGACCCAGGGACCCGGCGAGATCGTGTTGTAGGTGCCCGCCGACGACGCGAACTTGTCGCCCTCCGCGAGGATGATGTCGCCGCGCCACCCCAGCAGGTGCCCGACGGCCATGCCGATGATGATGCCGGTCAGGGCCAGGTGGAAGAGCAGGTTGCCGGTCTCACGGAGGTACCCGGACTCGGCCGAGATGCTCGTGGCGTCGTGCGAGTGCAGGCGGAACCGCTTGCGCTTCAGCACCGACCGCGCCGCGGCGAGCGCCTCGTCGGCCGAGAGGGTCGTCGTGAGCTCGGCGTGCTCGTCGAGACGCTTCAGCCGGGCGGGCGCCCGTGGCGGGGTCGAGCGCAGCGCCGACAGGTGCACCTTGGTGCGCGGCACGATGCAGCCGACGAGGGAGACGAAGAGGAGCAGGTAGATCGCCGAGAACCACGGGGACGCGTAGACGTCGAAGAAACCGAGCCGGTCGAGCCACGGTGAGCTGCGAGGGTTCTGCGCGATGTAGTCGGCGACGCGGCCGGCGTCGATGTTGCGCTGCGGGAAGATCGAGCCGGGCACGGCCGCGATCGAGAGCAGCAGGAGCAGGAAGAGCGCGGTGCGCATGCTCGTCAGCTGGCGCCATCCCCAGCGGAGCATGCCGATGGTGCCGAGGGTCGGGAGCGTCGGCTCCTGGCGGTCGGGCCGCATCCCCTTGCGTAGGCCGCGGGCGTCCTTGGTGCTCACCCCACCGTTCGCGGTCGCCGAGTCCTGCTCGGTCGCCGACCCGGTGGAGGAGTTGGTGTCGGTGCTCATGTCAGATCGCCACCTGGAAGCCGTTGACGAGCCGCACCTGGATCCAGACGACGACGTCCTCCCAGACCCCGGTCAGCATGAGCAGGCCCACGGCGACGAGGAGCAGGCCGCCGACGTTCTGCAGGGCTCGGCGGTGCCGGCGCAGCCAGTCGCTCGCCGTGCCGGCGCGCTCCCAGAGGGCGGCCATGAGGACGAAGGGCAGGCCCAGTCCGATCGAGTAGATGCCGGCGAGGGCCAGGCCCCGGCCGATCGATCCGGACTCGGCCGAGATCGGGGCTGCCATGGCCTGGATGGCACCGAGCGTGGGACCCATGCAGGGTGACCAGCCGATCGCGAAGGCGGCGCCGAGCAGGGGAGCCCCGGCGAGACCGGCACGCGGTCGCCAGCTGACCGGGACGGCATACGACCGGCCGACCCCGAGGAAGAGCAGACCCATGACGAGCACCACCGCTCCCCCGATGCGCAGCAGTGCGCTCTGGTGCTCGCGGAAGGCGAGGCCGACGGCCGAGACGGCCGCAGCGGCGACGAGGAAGACCACGGTGAAGCCGAGGACGAAGAGCAGCGCTCCCAGCACGAGCCGGCCCCGGGACCGCTTCTCCAGCGACACGTCCGACAGGCCGGTGACGTAGCCGAGGAAGCCGGGGACGAGCGGAAGCACGCACGGCGAGGCGAAGGAGACGAACCCGGCCACGAGGGCGACGAGGGCGGCTGCGAGGAGCGACCCGGAGGCGAGCTCGGTGGTCACGGCGGCCTCAGGCCCCCTCGGCGAGGACGTCGTCGACGAGGCCGAGCAGGGTCGTCGTCGAGACGGGCCCGGAGACGCGGGCAGCGATGCGGGCCTGACGGTCGAGCACGAGGGTCGTCGGGGTGGCTGAGGCCTTGCCCTGGAGCGACAGGATCGGCACGCCGCCGTCGTAGGCGAGCGAGGGGTAGGTGACCTTGTTGGCCGTCTGGAAGGCGAGGCCGGTCTCAGGTCCCTCGAGCTTGTCGAGGCCGATGAACTCGACCTTCTTGCCCTTGGCCTGCACGGTCTCCCACGCCTTCTGGAGGTCGGGGGTCTCCTTGATGCATGGCGGGCACCATGATCCCCAGACGTTGATGACGAGGACCGTGCCCGCACGGTCGGCGCTGCTCCACGGCTTGCCCTCGAGGGTCGTGCCTTCGAGCTTCACCGGCTCTCCGCGGTCGGTGACGGGTAGCTGCTCGATCGAGCCGTCACCGGCGACGTAACCCTTGCGGTCCCCCGAACGGGCTTGGTCCGCAACGGAGTTCGGGTCCGACGAGCACGCGGCGGCGAAGGTCACGAGGCTTCCGGCCATGGCGACGGCGGCCCACCGCAGTGCGGTGCGTCGGTCGAGGTGGTCCATCAGGCGCCCACGCTCTTGCTGGCCCTGGCAACCAGCTCGGCAGCCGGCTCGGAGTAGGTGATCGAGGCGAGCTCGTCGCCGCGGTAGGTCAGTGAGGTCAGGGAGGCGAGCGTGCACTCCCGTTTGCGGGGGTCGTGCCACAGCCGCCGCCCCTCGAGCTTGTTGCGCACCGTCCAGACGGGCAGCTGGTGGCTCACGACGACGGCCTCGTGGCCACGGGCGGCGGCGCGCGCGTCGGCGATGGCCGCCAGCATGCGCACGGCGATGTCCTCGTAGGGCTCGCCCCACGACGGCTTGGTGATGTCGGTGAAGAGGCGCCAGTTGCGCGGGTGGAGCAGGTCGCTCAGGCCGACGCTGCGGCCCTCGAACTGGTTCTCCGACTCGATGACCCGCACGTCGGTCGTGATCTCCACCTCGTGGCCGACCGCGATCGGGGCGGCCGTCTCCTGGGCCCGTTCGAGCGGTGACGCGACGACGTGGGTGATGTCGTTGGTCTCGAGGTGGGCCGCGACGAGGCGCGCCATCTCGCGACCGAGCTCGGAGAGGTGGAAGCCGTCGAGCCGGCCGTAGAGCACGCCGTCGGGGTTGTGGACCTCTCCGTGCCGCATCAGGTGCACGACGGTGAGGTCGCCGGCGCCCGGCGCCGCCCCGCTCGTGCTCTGACCCATGGGCGACAGTCTCTCAAACGTCGTGCTCAGGACCGAATCCGCATCCGAGCCTGTGCACCCCCTGTGACGTGCATCGACGTGCATCGACGTGCACTGGCGGGCGGCGACGTCGGTGGAACGCCGGCCGGGGGGCGGGACGGCCCGACCTAGACTCCGTGACGTGTCATGGTCACTCTGGCTGACGCTCGTCGCGGCGGGCGCGCTCATCTCTCTCACCCCGGGCGCCGGGGCGGTCAACACGATGGCGAACTCGCTGGGGTCCGGCTGGTCCCGCTCGATCTGGGGCATCCTCGGCCAGCAGGTGGCGCTGCTCGCGCACATCGCCGTGGTGGCCGCGGGCGTCGGGGTGCTCGTGGCCGGCTCCCCCGTGCTCTTCAATGTCATCCGGTATGCCGGTGCCGCCTATCTCGTCTACCTCGGCGTGCGGCAGTTCCGCTCGCGTGCGGGGGTCGCCCGGGTCGGCGAGACGGCCAGCGAGCCGGCGTGGTCGATGTTCCGACGTGGCCTGCTCGTCAACCTCACCAACCCCAAGGCCGTCGTCTTCTTCCTGGCCTTCACCCCACAGTTCATCCGCCCGGAGCGGCCGCTGCTGCCGCAGTACGCCGTGCTCGCCGCGACGATCATCGCCATCGACGTCGTCGTCATGTGGTTCTTCTTCGCCGCGGCGGCACGCGGGCTCGGGCGGCTGACCCAGCGAGAGTCGGGTCAGCGCACCCTGAACCGCGTCTTCGGCGGACTCTTCGTCGGCGTGGGCGTGCTCCTCGCCGCCGTCCACTAGCAGGGCAGCGGGCGCACCGGGCCCGACGGAATCAGACGAGCTCGGGCACGTCGAGGTGCGCGATGGCGAGGGAGAACTCGCCGATCTCGGTGATTCTCATGCCGGTCTCCTGCACGAGGTCGGCACGCAGCCCCATCGCCGCGTTGCGGTTCGCCATCATGGCCTCGGGCGAGTCGTACGTCGCGGTGACACATGACCGTCCGGCGGCTCGGTCCACGAAGAGGCTTGCGCTGCAGAAGCCCTCGAGCTGCTCCACCTTGGGCATGATCCCCATGCGGAAGGCCTCGATGATGCTGTCGACCTTCGCGGGGTCCGACTCGGACCACGTCACCCGGGCGCAGCAACCGTCGGCGACCCGGTGGTCGCGGTGGAGGTAGGCGATCTCCCACTCGTCGACCGTCGCTTCGCCGCCGAGGAGGTCTGCGGCCTGCTGTCGGAGCGGTGCGACGCTCTCGGCGGTGGCGCGCATCGCGGCCTCGTCGCGCCAGGCCGTCGTCACGATGCACCGGCCACTGATGCGGTCGGCGACCATCGACAGACCGACACAGCCGTCCATCGCCCTGACCTGCGGCATCACCACGTCCTGGACGTGCGCGATGCCGGTCTCGATCATGCCGGGTCGGCCCATGACAGTCGTGGAGCGTGCGTGCACGACCCCACCTCCTCCGGTCGGGGCGGCACCCGGACGGCGCCGCCGTCACCGACCAGCGTCCTCCACCCGCGGCGGGCACACAATGCCCGACCCACCCGAGCCGGCCGGGCGTATGCCGTGTGGCCGGCTCGGCTCGCCGGTGCCGTCAGTCGGGGGTGGCGGCGGCCCGAGCGGCGGCGGGGAGAGCCGCCAGCACGTGGTCGACGGCCGCGTCATCGTGCGAGGCCGAGACGAACCAGGACTCGAACGCGCTCGGCGGGAGGTGCACGCCCTGGCCCAGCATCGCGTGGAAGAAGCGGCGGAAGGCGCCGGTGTCCTGGTCCTTGGCGTCGTCGTAGCTCGTGACCGCGCCGTCTCGGAAGAAGACGGAGAACATCGACCCGGCCCACTGGATCGTGTGGGGCACCGAGGCCGCGGTCAGCTCGTTCGCCACGGCGCCGGCGATGGCGTGGGAGACCACGTCGAGCCGTTCGTAGACGGCGGGGGTGCAGCCCTGCAGCGTGGCGAGGCCGGCGGCCGACGCGACGGGGTTACCGGAGAGGGTGCCGGCCTGGTAGACGGGCCCCAGCGGCGCGAGCAGCGCCATGACGTCGGCGCGGCCACCGAAGGCCGCCGTCGGGAAACCGCCACCCATGACCTTGCCGAAGGTGAAGAGATCGGGCGCGCCCGCGGCATACGGCCCCTCGAGGCCGTAGAAGCCGGACGCGCTGCAGCGGAAGCCGGTCATCACCTCGTCTGAGACGAGCAGGGCGCCGTGCGCCTTGGTGACGCGCAGCAGGCCCTCCGTGAAGCCGGGAGCCGGGGGGACGACGCCCATGTTGCCGGCCGCGGCCTCGGTGATGACCGCGGCGATCTCGTGTCCTCGCTCGGCGAAGACGGCCTCGAGGGCAGGCAGGTCGTTGTAGGGCAGGACGATCGTCTCGCCGGCGCTCGACCGCGGCACCCCGGCGGAGTCGGGCAGGGCGAACGTGGCGACCCCCGAACCGGCCGAGGCGAGCAGCGCGTCGACGTGGCCGTGATAGCAGCCGGCGAACTTCACGATGACGTCGCGGCCCGTGAAACCTCGTGCGAGGCGGATGGCCGACATCGTCGCCTCGGTGCCCGAGTTGACGAGGCGCACCTGCTCGACGGGCTCGACGCGGGCCACGATCTCCTCGGCCAGCCGCACCTCGTTCTCACTGGGCGTGCCGAACGAGAAACCGTGTGCCGCAGCCTCGGTCACCGCCGTAAGGACGTCCGGGTGGGCGTGGCCCAGGATCATCGGACCCCACGAGCAGATGAGGTCGACGTAGCGCTTGCCGTCGGCGTCGGTCAGCCACGGGCCCGACCCGCTCGCCATGAAACGCGGGGTGCCACCGACCGCCCGGAACGCACGCACCGGGGAGTTCACACCACCGGGGATCACCTCGGCGGCGCGCGCGAGGAGCGCTGCGGACGCCGGCGCGTCGGAGTCGGTCTGGACGGGTAGGGGCTGCGAGCTCATGACCCCAGTGTCTCAACCCGCACGGGTGCCCGACGCACGGCATACGCCATGGGGCCGGTGGGGCCCGGTCAGCGTCCGCTGGCGCTGCCCGGGTCGAGGTGGTCGCGCACGATGCCCATCGCGTCGCCGATCGCCCTGAACTGGGCCGGCGTCATGATGTCGACGAGGTTGTCGCGCACGCTCTCGACGTGGACGCGGGAGATGTCGCGCACGGCCGCCAGGCCGCCCGAGGTCAGCACCAGCTCGACGCCGCGCTTGTCGTCGGCGCACTGCTCGCGGGTGACCCAGCCCCGGTCCTCGAGCCGCTTCGCCGTGTGCGTCAGGCGGCTGCGCGACTGGACGACCATCGCGGCGAGCTCACTCATCCGCAGCCGGTGGTTCTCGCTCTCGGACAGCATCGAGATGATCTCGTACTCGCTCAGCTGCAGCCCGGCGTCGCCGAGGGCGTCGTCGAGCGCGCGTTCGAGCAGCCTCGTCCCGCGCAGGATGGCGCGCCACGACGACTGCTCGGCGTCACTGAGCCAGCGCACGCCGTCGTCCCCTGTTCCTGACATGTCAACCTCCTGCGATTGCACAGATGGTAGTGGTGTCAGGCGGTCCATTCGGCCACGTCGAGCGCGAAGTACGTCAGCACGACCTGCGCGCCGGCACGGCGGATCGAGGTGAGCGACTCGATGGCGGCGGCCCGGAGGTCGATCCAGCCGTTCGCGGCGGCCGCGTGGATCATGGAGTACTCGCCCGACACCTGGTAGGCCGCGACCGGCACCGACGACCGCTCGGCGGCCGCCGAGACGACGTCGAGGTAGGACATCGCGGGCTTCACCATGACCATGTCGGCGCCCTCTGCGATGTCGAGGTCGATCTCGCGGAGCGACTCGACGATGTTGGCGGGGTCCTGCTGGTAGGTGCGTCGGTCGCCCTGCAGGCTCGACTGCACGGCCTCGCGGAACGGCCCGAAGAACGCCGACGCGTACTTGGCCGAGTACGCGAGGATCACCGTGTCGGTGAGGCCCTCCGCGTCGAGCGCCTCTCGGATGACGGCGACCTGGCCGTCCATCATCCCCGAGGGGGCGACGACGTGGGCGCCGGCCCGAGCCTGCGCGACGGCCATCTCGGCGTAGAGCAGGTTCGTCGCATCGTTGTCGACACGGCCCTGCTCGTCGAGCACGCCGCAGTGCCCGTGGTCGGTGAACTCGTCGAGGCACGTGTCGGCCATCACGACGAGGTCGTCGCCGACCGCCTCGCGGACGGCGCGGAGGGCCACGTTGAGTATGCCGTCCGGATCCACGGCGCCCGTGCCCGTCGCGTCCTTGTGCTGGGGCACGCCGAAGAGCATGATCCCGCCGAGACCGGCCTCGACGCAGCGTCGAGCGACCTCGACGACGGTCTCGAGCGTGTGCTGGTCGACGCCCGGCATGCTCGCGATCGGGTGCGGCCGCGTCAGCCCCTCGCCGACGAACACCGGCAGCACGAGGTCGCGCGGGTGCAGCCGGGTCTCGGCGACGAGCGACCTGAGGACGGGGCTCTGGCGCAGGCGACGGGGACGCTCGATCATCCGGAGGCTCCTCTCAGCGGGCGCGGCGGCGCGAGGCCGGGCGCTTGTCGCTGGGACGCTGCACGGGCTGGCCGGCCTCTGCCGCAGCGACGGCGAGTCCGACGCCGTGACCGGCGAGGGCGTCGACGAGGCTGATGGCCGAGGCCTCCGGCGCGAGGACGTCCACACGAAGCCCGTGCTCCTGTGCCGTCTTGGCCGTGGCCGGACCGATGCACGCGACGACCGTTGCGGCGTGGGGCTTCCCGGCGATCCCGACGAGGTTGCGGACCGTCGAGCTCGACGTGAAGAGCACGGCGTCGTAGTCGCCGCCCTTGATGGCGTCGCGGATGTGCGCGGCCGGCGGCGCGGCGCGCACGGTGCGGTAGGCGGTCACGTCGTCGACCTCCCAGCCCATGTCGCGCAGGCCGGCAACGAGCGTCTCGGTCGCGATGTCGGCGCGCGGCAGCAGGACCCGGTTGATCGGGTCGAGCACCTCGTCGAACTCGGGCCACGACTCGAGGAGCCCGGCCGCCGACTGCTCGCCGGCAGGAACGAGGTCGGGGTTGATCCCCCACTCGCGCAGGGCAGCCGCAGTGACGCCACCGACGGCGGCGACCTTGAGACCGGCGAAGGCGCGGGCGTCGAGGCCGAACTCCTCGAAGCGCTCGCGCACGGCACGCACGGCGTTGACCGACGTGAAGCCGACCCACTCGTAGCGGCCCGTGACGAGGCCCTTGACGGCCTTCTCCATCTGCTGCGGCGTGCGCGGCGGCTCGACCGAGATCGTGGGGACGACGTCTGCCGTCGCGCCGTAGCCGGCGAGGCGCTCGACCATCGAACCCGCCTGCGCCTGGGTGCGCGGCACGAGGACCTTCCAGCCGAACAGCGGCTTGGACTCGAACCACGAGAACTCGTCACGCAGGGCGACGTTCGGCGAGACGACGGCGAGGGAGACCTCGAGAGGCTCCTTGCCGCCGAAGACGCCGTCCGCCTCGCCGAGGGTCGTGGCGACGGACGACTGGCGCACCGTCGTGCCGCGGGCCGTCAGGACGACGAGCGAGTCCGAAGGCCGTCCGGCGGCGCGCAGCGCGCTGAGCGCGCTGCGGATGCCGTCGGTGCCACCGAGGAGCACGAGGGTGTCGGTGTCGGCCGCGTAGGCGGACCAGTCGACACCGGTGCGCTCGACACCGACGACGTGGACGGCGCCGGTGGACTTCGAGGTCAGCGGCACCCCGGCATACGTCGGGCCGGCCGTGAGGGCCGAGACGCCCGGCACGACGTCGAAGGTGACACCGGCCTTGCGGCAGGCGCGCACCTCCTCGACGAGGCCGTTGAAGGTCGCGGGATCCCCGTCCATGAGGCGCACGACGAGACCGCTCGGGCCCACGGACTTCGCGGCCTTGACGACGAGCTTGGCGCGCACCGCATGGGTGAGCTCCTGACCCTGCTCGCCGTGTCCGGCATCGATGATCTCGACGTCGGGACGGGTGTGCTCGAGCACGACGTCGTCACGGGCGATGCGGTCGAGCACGACGACGTCCGCGGCGGCGAGCAGGTCGCGACCGCGCAGCGTCATCAGGCCGGGATCGCCCGGACCGGAGCCGACGAAGGCGACCCGCGCCGGCGTCGTCGCGTGCGTCGTCGCGTGGGTGGGAGTCGGGTCCGTCTGCTCTGACGGCTGGCGGGAAGGAGTCACGAAACTTGCTCCGGTTGGTGTGGGGCGTGGTCTGGGACAGGTCCAGCTGGCGTGGCGACCTGGAGGTCGGCGGCGCCGTCCTCCAGCAGGATGTGGGCGAGCCGTGAGCCGAGGGCCTCCGGCTCGTCGTAGGGCCCGACGAGCGAGCGGCGCAGCTCGACGGAGCCGTCCTCGGTGCCGGCGAAGGCACGCAACGACAGCTCGAGACCGTCGTCGCCCTCGACGACCTCGGCGAGTGCCCCGACGGGCGCGGTGCACCCGGCCTCGAGCGTTGCGAGCAGTGAGCGCTCGGCGACGACGCACGCCCGGGTCTCGGGGTCGTCGAGCACCGAGACCGCGGCCACGACGTCGTCGCGGTCGGACCGGCACTCGACCGCGAGGGCGCCCTGCCCGGGAGCGGGGAGGACCTGGATGGGGTCGATGACCTCGGTGGCCTCGCCGAGGCGTCCGAGACGAGCGAGCCCTGCGCGCGCCAGGACGACCGCATCGAGCGCACCGGAGGACACGAATCCGATTCTCGTGTCGACGTTTCCGCGGATCGGTCGGATCTCGACGCCGAGTCCGAGGGCGGCGATCTGGGCCGTGCGACGCGGTGAACCGGTGCCGACGACCGAGCCCGCGGGCAGCTCGCCGAGCGTCAGGCCGTCGCGCGCCACCAGCACGTCGCGACTGTCCTCGCGCACCGGCACGGCAGCGACGACGAGACCGGGCTCGGGCGTGGTCGGTAGGTCCTTGAGGGAGTGGACGGCCACGTCGATGCGACCGTCGAGCAGGGCTCGGCGGATGGCTGCCGCGAAGACGCCGGTGCCGCCGATGGCGGTGAGCAGCTCCCCCGACACGTCGCCCTCGGTGGTGATCTCGACGAGCTCGACCTCGTGACCGGCCTCGCGCAGCCGGTCGGCCACCCAGCCGGACTGGGTGGTGGCGAGGGCGGAGCGGCGCGTGCCGAGGCGCAGGGTGGTCATGGCTGGGCCCGCTTCGGGGGCGTGGACACGTTGGCGACGTCCTTGGGCTCGAGGTCGAAGAGCTCTCGCAGGGCCGCGGCGTAGTCGTCTCCGCTGCCCTCCATGGCGAACTCCTTGACGCGCATGGTCGGCGTGTGGAGCAGCTTCTCGACGATCCGGTGGACGGCGAGACCGACCTCGGCCCGCGTCGTCTCGTCGAGCTCGGGAAGGCGCTGGTCGAGCCGGTCCATCTCGGTCGCGACGAGGGCGGCCGCCCGGGCCCGCAGCGCGGCCACGGTCGGGGCCACCGACTTCTCCATGCGACGGGTCAGGTAGTCGGCGACCTCGCCGGTGACGAGCTCGCGCACCCGGACGACCTGCGTCGTGTCGGCACGACCCTCGAGCAGCAGGCCCAGTGCCTGCAGGTCGATGAGCGTCACGCCCCGCACCGGGCGGACCCAGGAGTCGACGGGCTCGACGTCGCGCGGCAGGGCGAGGTCGACGACGACCTGGGGCCGTCCGTCACGGCGTGCCGCGCTCTCTTCGAGCATCTCGGCGGTGATGACGTGTCCGACGGCTCCGGTGCAGGTGATGACGAGGTCGCTCTCGGCGAGGACGTCGGGCAGCTCGGCCCACGCACGGGCCACGCCCGACGTCGAGGTCGCGAGCCGCTCGGCGCGCTCGGGGGTGCGGTTGACGATCGCGAGCGGGTCGACACCCTGCCGACGCGCCGTCGCGGCGGCGAGGCCGCTCATCCCGCCGGCGCCGACCACGGCCGTGGGGGCGCCGTGGAGAGGCCCGAGGACCGCCGATGCCTCCTCGAGCGCGATCTGCACGAGCGAGACGCTGTGCTGGTCGATGTCGGTCTCGGTGTGGGCGCGCTTGCCGACGCGCAGAGCGCCCTGGAAGAGCGCGTTGAGCGACTCCCCGGCCTGCCCGCGGCCCTGGGCACCGGCGAGCGAGTCGCGCATCTGTCCGAGGATCTGGGACTCCCCGACGGCCATCGAGTCGAGCCCGCAGGCGACGGTGAACGCGTGCGCCACGGCCGCGTCGTCGTAACGGACGTAGAGGTGGTCGGCGAGCGCCTCGGCCCGGGCGGCGAGCGCATCGGCCGGGTCGCCCGGAGGCAGCTCGGCGACCGGACGCGCCCCCTCGGGCTCCTCGATGCCGGCAGCGAGCGCGAGCGCCTCACCGATGGCGGCGACGGCGGGGTGGAAGGCCGGGACCGACGCGTACACCTCGAGGCGGTTGCACGTCGAGAGCACGACGGCCTCGGTGGCCGTGGCCGATCCGAGCACCGACGCCGCGATGGCCTCCGCCCGGTCGGGACGTTCCGAGAGCGCCTCGAGCACCGACAGCGGCGCCGTGTGGTGGGACAGTCCGATGACGAGCAGGCTCATTGCGCGACCACCGCCGACTGGAGGTCTCCCGCGGCGAGCGACTTGCGCTGGGCGTGGAAGGCGAGGATCTGCAGCTCCGTCGAGAGGTCGACACGGCGTACGTCCACGCCGCTCGGCACGGACAGCACGGCCGGGGCGAAGTTGAGGATGGAGCTGATCCCGGCGCCGACGAGGGCGTCGCAGACGGCCTGGGCGGCGGGGGCGGGAGTCGCGATGACGCCGATGGCGATCGGGTCCACGGCGTGGTCGGCGCTCAGCTCGGCGAGCGGGCGGATCGCGATCCCGACGATGCGCTCGTCGGTGAGGGCCGGGTCGTCGTCGTAGAGCCCGACGATGCGGAAGCCCTTGGTGACGAAGCCGGAGTAGGAGGCGAGCGCGTGCCCGAGGTTGCCCATCCCGACGATGGCGACCGGCCAGTCCTCGGTCAGGCCCAGGGCCCGGGAGATCTCGAGGGCGAGCGTCTCGACGTCGTAGCCGACGCCGCGCACTCCGTAGGAGCCGAGGTGGCTTAGGTCCTTGCGCAGCTGCGCGGAGCGCACCCCGACCTCGGCCGCGAGCTCCTCGGACGAGACCGACAGGACGCCGTCCTCAGCGAGGCGCGAGAGCGTTCGCAGGTACTCGGGAAGCCGCGCGACGGTTGCGTCGGGGATCTCTCGACGCAGTGCAGGGTCGGCGGACACTCTTGCTCACCGGCTCCTCTCAAACGAGGCGTTTTTCCCGAACGCAAAGCACGTGGGGACCAGTTCAGGCTAGACGTTTGTGAACCCATGCACAAAGTTGACTTCGCGGGCCTACCACGGCATGGGACGCACCCCGCAGGCAGGTCACCGGACTCGACGGACCAGGGCCCGGGTCGAGCCTCGGTGCGGGGCTCAGGTCAGGGCTGCACGCAGACGACCTTCGTCGACCCTCCAGAAGTCGTGGCGCCGCCCGTCGACGAAGGTGACCGGGATCTGCTCGGCGTAGCGCCGCAGCAGCTCGGGGTCGTCGTCGATGGAGTGCTCCTGCCAGCTCACGCCCAGCTCCTGCGTCACCCGCTCGACGACGGCGCGTGCCTGGTCGCACAGGTGACACCCGGGACGGCCCAGCAGGACCACGCGGGGTGCCGACGGCGTCACGGGCACCGCGATGGGGTGGTCGCTGCTCATGGACCAACTCTAGGCACGCTCGCCCGGACCGGGCGTCGGGTCGGCCACAAAACGTCGTGAGACTCCCGCGCGATGGCGCATTCCGACAGACTGTGCACGATGCGCGCGAACAGGACGCCGGCTCGCCGGCACCGACCTGTCACCGCGTCGGGAAGGACCCCGACGCGAGTGCCGCTCAGCCCTGCCCGGACAGTCCCCCCGGGACTCGTCTCGATGGCCGGCGCTCCCGCGCTCCCGGCTCTCCCGGCGATCGCCCGGCTGCCTGTCCTGCCGACGTGGCGGTCGGCGCTCGACGCCATCTGGTCGGCCCTGGCCGACGACGGAGGCGCCGGTGCCGGGCTCACCCGCACCGGCCCGCCCTCCCCCGGCGACGGTCCGCGCCGGCACCTCGAGCGGGACGCGGACGAGCAGGCCCGCATCGCGGCCCTCGTCGAGCTCGCGCAGGGCGGCGACAAGGAGGCGTTCGCGCAGCTCTACGACGTCTATGTCGACACGGTCTTCCGCTACGTCATCGTCCGCGTCGCCAACCGGGCGCTCGCCGAGGACCTGACGTCCGAGACCTTCCTGCGGGCCATGCGCCGGATCGACACGTTCACGTGGCAGGGCAAGGACATCGCCGCCTGGTTCGTCACCATCGCGCGCAACCTCATCGCCGACCACGTGAAGTCGGCGAAGTTCCGCTTCGAGGTCGCGACCGCCGACATGCGCGACGCCGACGAGCGCGTCGACGCGCCTGACACCGAGGTGCTGACCCGGCTGCGCGACGAGCGGCTCGTCTCGGCGATCCGGAACCTCGGGTCGGACCAGGCCGAGTGCATCACCCTGCGCTTCCTGCAGGGGCTCAGCCTCGCCGACACGGCGAAGGTGCTCGGCAAGTCCGAGGGAGCCGTCAAGCAGCTGCAGCTGCGAGCGACGCGCGCCCTGCGCAAGGCGCTGGACGGAGTCGAGCTGTGACCCGCGTAACCCACTCGGCACCTGCGTCGTTCTCACGGCGTAGGGACGGTGCGTGTGGGCCCGCTCCGACGCTCGGGGCACCGACCGGCGCCACCGTGGAACGCGTGAATGCAGGCGGATCGATGGCAGCGATGACGGTGCTCCGGCCTCTGCAGAACGACCCGCACCACCCACCCCTCGCCGTAGACCATGGCACGCGGAACCTCGCCTGCCGTGCCGTATGCCGTGCCGTATGCCGTCACCTGGCAGGCCCGCACGGGCCGCCGGGTCGGGTGGGGAGATCCTTCCTGCCCTGACGGCGGCGACACCCCCAGCACGAACCGACAGAGCACGACCGATGCGAGAGACGAAGGAGGCGACATGGACCTCGGTGCGAACGCCGACGGCGAGCTGCTCCAGCGCGCCCTCGACGGCGAGCACGTCTCCGAGCCGGGCATCCTCGAGCTCGTCGCCGTCCTCCACGCCGTCCAGGCCGTCGACCAGGCGGGCCTGGCCCCGCGTGCCGAGTTCGTCTCCGACCTGCGCGCCCGGCTGCTCGCCGACGACGCGTCCTCGCTCCCACCCACTGCACCCGTCCTGCCCGTGGCGCCTGACTCCGGTCAGCCCGACGGCTCTCCCACCGGCGGCACCGTTTCGGTGTTGCGGGTCGCCGCACGGCCCCTCAAGCTGATTGCCGCCGCCGCAGCCAGCATCCTCGTCATCGGTGGAGCCCTCGGGTTCGCCTCCCGCTCGGCGGTGCCGGGCGATGCGCTCTACGGCGTCAAGCAGCTCCTCGACCGGGCCGCGATCCAGCTCGCCGGCTCACGCTACGACGAGGGGCTGACCTACCTCGCCCAGGCCCAGGAGCACATCACCGAGGCCCGCGAGCTGCTCGACGGAGGCACGCCGTCGACGCACGACCTCGACACGGCATACGACTCGGCCACGGATGCCACGGGACGGGCTCAGACCATCCTCATGGAGGTCTACCGGACCGAGCAGCGCACCGAGGCGCTGACCGACCTGTCGGACTTCTACAAGCGGGCCATCCCGCAGGTCGACGCGATGCGTCCACGCGTGCCGACCGGGTCGCTGCCGGCCTGGCAGCGCCTCCGCGACCTGCTCGGGGCGGGCGAGCTCGCGACGTTGCGCGGTCTCGCCGAGTGCGGTGCGTGCGGCGAACGCGCCACCGCTGCCCGGCAGACACTCGCCGGGCTCACCGGAACGCTCCGGCCCAGCACCCCGGGTAGCGGCACGCCCGCCCCGGGCACGCTGCCGTCCGGGGCCACGACCGGCCGCCCCACGGCAGCTGCGTCCCGCCCGCCCGCCACGTCGGCGCCGGGCGTCGGCGGCCTGCCCCTGCCCGGCGTCAAGGTCACGGGTGGCGTGACGCTGCCCGGCGGCACGATCAACCTTCCGGGAGCCGGGGTCGGGTCCTCGACCGTCGCTGCCGGCGGTGGCGGGGTCACCCTGCCCGGCGCGACGGTGAGCCTGCCGGGTGTCGGTGTCACGTCGTCGACCATCGGGATCGGCGGTGGCGGGGCCACCCTGCCCGGCGCGACGGTCCCGCTGCCGTCGACGACCCTCGGCCTGCCGAAGCTGCCGACAACGCTCGCGCCCACCCGGATCCTGCCCTGACCCGAGGGCGATGGGTGCGGCGCAGAACCGCTTTGAGCCGTGTCAGATGAAGACGGACTTGCGCTGCATCAGCAGGCTGTAGAGCGTCTGCTGGATCGTCTCGCGCACCTGGTCGGTGAGGTCGAAGACGAGCATCGGGTCATCGGCCGCCTCGGGGCCGAACCCCGTGGTCTCGATGGGCGGCCCGAACTCGATGAGCCACTTGCTCGGCAGCGGCACCAGGCCGAGAGGTCCGAGCAGCGGGAACGTCGGCGTGATCGGGGCGTAGGGCAGGCCGAGCAGCCGGGCGACGGCCGGCATGTTGCCGAGGATGGGGTAGATCTCCTCGGCGCCCACGATCGAGACCGGCACGATGGGCACACCGGCGCGCAGGGCCGCCGAGACGAAGCCGCCGCGGCCGAAGCGCTGGAGCTTGTAGCGCTCGCTGAACGGCTTGCCGACGCCCTTGAAACCCTCGGGCCAGACTCCGACGAGCGCACCGCCGCTGAGCAGCCGCTCCGCGTCGGAGTTCGCCGCGAGGGTGGTGCCCGAGCGCCGTGCCATGGTGCCGATGAAGGGCGTCTGGAAGACGAGGTCGGCGCCGAGCATCCGCAGGTGCCGGTGGCGGGGGTGCTCGTCGTAGACGGCCACCTGCGTCATGAGCGAGTCCATCGCGATGGTGCCCGAGTGGTTGCCGACGACGAGGGCGCCGCCCTCGTCGGGGATGTTCTCGATGCCGCGCACCTCGACCCGGAACCACTTCTGGTAGAAGGGGCGCAGCAGCGGCAGATGGACGTTGACGGTGTAGTCCTCGTCGAAGCCGAACTCGTCGACGGTGTAGTCGCCGGTGAGGCGGCGGCGCAGGTAGGCGAGGGTCTCGGCGACCTGGCGCTCGACCTCCTCCGCGGGCACCCCTGCCGAGGTCGCCGCCGCGCGCAGCACGTTGACGGCGAGCTCCACGAGCTCGGTGGGGCCTGGTCGCGACTCCGAGGAGAACTCGGCACCCTCGAGCACCGCACCGACGAGCTTCTCGGCGCGCGACTGCAGCCCCGAGGTGAGCGCGTGCTCCCAGCCGCCCTCCGTCGACACCGGCGTATGCCGGGTGGCCCGGTCTGCGCCGGGCGTCTCGTCCGGCGAGGCCGCCGGGACGGACGGGACGGCCCGCAGACGCGCAGGCTCGCCTGGAGTCGCCCGGCGCTTCGCGCGCACGGAGGCTCGACTGGGCCGGGTGCGCGGCGGGGTCGGCTCAGCCGGCAGGTCCGCTGCGAGGTCGTCGGCACCAGCCGCCTCTGCCTGCTCGGTCGGCTCGGTGGGCTCGGTGGTGGGCTCGGTGGTGGGCGCCGTCGGCTCGGTGGGCTCGGCGACGGCCCGTTCGCGCACGGTGGTCTCGGGCGTCTGCGCCTGCCCCTTCCGCGTGGCGGACGCCTGGGTCTCGGGCTCGGTCGGGCCCTCTGTCACGGCGGCCACCACGACGTCATCCGCTGCGGAGTCCGCTGCGGAGTCCGCTCCGGCGGCGAGTCGTCGAGCGGCGCTGAGCTCGACCGGCGCGACCGGGACGAGCGGCGTGCCGCTCCGTCGCCGGCGTTCGCCCGACGCTCGGGCCGCTCCAGCGGCGAACGCGCCGCGCGCCGGTCGAGCGGAGGTGCCGTTCGTCGTGTCGGCCTTCTTCGACGGAGCTGTCCTCGTCGTGGCCTTGGTCGTGGCCTTCTTGGGCGCGGGCTTCTTCGCCGCGGACTTCTTTGCCCCGGACTTCTTCGTCGTCGGCTTCTTCGTCGTCGGCTTCCGCGTCGCGGCCTGGGCGGCCGGCTTCGTCGCTGCCCCCTCCGGCACGGCAGCCTGGTCCGCCGTCTTCGGCGCGGCGGTCTTGCTCGGGTCGGCGGTCACGGCTGGATCCTGTCGAAGACTCGGGAGAGTGCTGCGGCGGTGCCACCGGCGGCGTCGCTGACGACCTCACCGACGCCCTCGACCCCGGGCACCACGGGCCGCAGGTGGCGGGCATAGTCCTCGAACGCCTGGCGGGTCGTGAACTGCGGCTCGAACTCGAGCACCGAGCGCATCCGCGCCGTGTCGAGCCCGCGGCCGAACGCGAGGAAGGTCAGCTGGTCGGACGAGAAGTCGGCGAAGCCACTGCGCTTGATGATGTTGCCGATGACGCCCGCTGCCTGGAGCGGCACCGGGACGACCGGACGCCGGGCGATCGCGGTGCACTGCGTGACCGTGACGAAGCCGTCCCCTGCCACGTTGACGATGCCCGCAGGGGGTCCGGTGGTCGCCAGGATCATGGCCGCGGTCGCGTCGTCCTCGTGGATGAACTGGAAGCGCGCGTCGAAGCCCAGTGGGATGGGCACGAGCGGCAGCGCGAAGTAGTCGGTGATGGCGGTGTGGATACTCGGCCCGACGACGTTGGCCAGGCGCAGCATCGTGATCTCCACGTCGGGCCGACGACGGGAGAAGCCGCGGACGTAGCCCTCGACCTCGACGGAGTCCTTGCCGAAGCCGGTTCGGGGCAGCGTCTTGGGGTTCATGTCCTCGGTGAACATGGCGGGGTCCCGCGGCGAGGATCCGTAGACGGCGGCGGAGGACTTCACGACGAGCCGCGAGACCGACTCCGACTTCTGGCACGCAGCGAGCAGCTGCATCGTGCCGATGACGTTGATCTCCTTCTGCGTCACGCGCCCGCCCGTGTCCTTGGGCGTGGCGATGACGTTCATGTGCACGACGGTGTCGACCTCGGCCTGCGCCATGATCCGCCCGATCATCGGGTTCCGGATATCGGCGCGCACGAACTCGGCCCGGCCGATCGAGTGCTTGGGCGGCACCACGTCCACGCCGAGGATCCGCTCGATCGAGGGGTCCGTCGACAGCCGGCGGGCGTAGAGGCCCCCGAGGTAGCGCGACACCCCCGTGACCAGGACGACCTTGGCCATCGGCTCCTCCTGTCGTCGGTCGGTGCGGACACGTCGTGCACGTGCTGCGCCCCGTAGGGCCACTCGCTTCGGCACGCGCGGCGGAGGAGACCTCGCTCCCCCGCCATCGCAGCCTATCGAGAGCGTGCCGGGTTCGTACCCGCGCGGGGCCCTACGGCGCGCGATGTGTCGAGCCTCTCGACCGTTGCACCTACTCGGCGGCCACTCACGCCGGCGTCCACCCCGGGAACGCGAACGACCCCCACCGGAGGTGAGGGTCGAGAGCGTGCGGGGCGATGCCCCTGTTTCCTGAGCTGGTCAGGTCACTTCTTGTTGCGACGCTGGTGGCGCGTCTTGCGCAGCAGCTTGCGGTGCTTCTTCTTCGCCATCCGCTTGCGGCGCTTCTTGATGACAGAACCCATGTTTGTCCTTGTCGTGAGTTTTGAGACGTGTCCTTGAACTGAGCTGGTGCCGACTTGCGTCGACACCCCCGCAAGGAGGTAGGTCGAACTTCACGAGCCGAACAGGGTTCACAGACTAGCGCGTGGCCGGCCTCTATCCCAAAAGCGGATCCGCTCACTCACC
The DNA here is from genome assembly GCF_039539425.1 of Terrabacter ginsenosidimutans. Classification (NCBI taxonomy): domain Bacteria; kingdom Bacillati; phylum Actinomycetota; class Actinomycetes; order Micrococcales; family Intrasporangiaceae; genus Terrabacter; species Terrabacter ginsenosidimutans. The sequence continues at coordinate 131,407 of NZ_BAABDC010000006.1, forward strand.
GGCCCCCACGTGCGGGAATGCCGAAGGGGCGGCCCGACCGGGTGGTCGAGGCCGCCCCTTCGGGGTGCGTCGTGACGCTGCAGTCACGCGGTGTCGATGAAGGACGTCTCCAGGTACTTGTGCACCGCATCCTCCGGAACCCGGAAGGAGCGGCCGACGCGTACGGCCGGAAGGTCTCCGCCGTGGACGAGTCGGTAGACGGTCATCTTCGACACGCGCATGATCGAGGCGACCTCGGCGACGGTCAGAAACCGCACCTCGGCGAGCTGGCGCTCATTCGACATGTGTTACCCCGATCTTCAGGTGGGTTGCACCCGCGCGTCGACGGCTTCCCCTCCGGCGAAACTGCACGCAGGTGCAAGAAGCAACACTAGGGGCAGATGTGACTGGAGGGGAAGTGATCGACAGAACGAATCGATGACGCGCAACTCGACACGCCGGTGCGGTCCCTGTGGATCTCCCGGCCGGTCTCGACTCGTCACGGTTCCAGACGGTGCAGGTCCCGCGGGAAGAGGGTCACCTCACGGATGTTCTCGGCGCCCGTCAGTCGCCCGACCCACCTTTCCAGACCGATGGCGAACCCGCCATGGGGAGGCATGCCGTGGGCGAAGGCGTCGAGGTAGCCGGCGAGGACCGCGGGGTCGGTTCCTGTGCGCTCCATCGCCGCGGCGTAGTCCGACGGCCGGTGCAGGCGCTGCCCGCCCGTCGTCAGCTCGAGCCCCCGGAAGAGCAGGTCGAAGCTGTTGCTCCACCGCTCGTCACCGGGTTGCGGGTGCGTGTAGAAGGGTCGCTTGCCCATCGGGTAGCCCTCCACCGCAAGGAAGTCCGAGTCGTATGCCGTCTTGGCCCACTCGCTGAGGGCGCGCTCGTGCGCGGGGCTGAGGTCGGGCTCGTCCGGGTCGGCGCCGACCCTGGCCAGCGCGTCGCTGAAATGGATGACGGGGAACTCCTCGGGCACCCGCGGCAGCTCGACCGCGAGGAGCGCAGCGGCGTCGCCGGCATGCTCCCGGATCGCGTCGACCATGCCCGCGATCGCCTCGCGGAGCACGGCGAGCACGTCGCGGTGGTCGCGGACGAAGCCGAGCTCGGCGTCGAGCGAGGTGTACTGCGCGAGGTGGCGCACGGTGTCGTGCGGCTCGGCGCGGAAGACCGGCCCGACCTCGAAGACGCGCTCGAAGACCCCGACGAGCATCTGCTTGTAGAGCTGTGGGCTCTGCGCGAGATAGGCCGTCCGGCCGAAGTAGTCCACGGTGAAGACGTTGGCGCCCGACTCGGTGGCGGTGCCGACGAGCTTGGGGGTCGCGATCTCGGTGAACTCGAGGGCGCCGAGGGCCGCGCGGAAGCCACGCATCGATGCCCCGGCGATCTGCCAGGCGGCCCGGTGGCGGGGGTGGCGCAGGGTCACGGCGGCGTGGTCCAGGTGCGTCGGCAGCCCGGCCCCGAAGGTCGGCCGCCACAGCTCGGTCGGCGGCGCGAGCGCCGGCTCGGTGAGCGCCGTGATCGTGGGTTTGACGAGCTCAGCGCCGCCGGGAGCGGACTCGTTCGCCGAGACCATGCCGGTCACCTCGACGACGGTCTCCTCGGGCAGCCCGGCCAGCTGCTCGACGGTGTCGCGGTCCTTGACGACGACCTGGGCCAGGCCCGAACGGTCGCGCAGGACGAGGAACGTGACGTTCGCGAGGATGCGGCGCCGGTGGATCCACCCGGCGAGCGTCGCCGGCTGACCGGACTCGACGGAGCCGAGGTCGCCTGCGAGCACGCGCGGAGCACGGGTCGTGGTCGGGTTTGGTTGCATTCCGTTCACCTCCAGAGGGTTGGTGCCCCGGAGGTGTGGGCGATGGGGAATGTCGCTGTGCCACCACACCTTCGCCGCCGCGGATCGCGGACGGCCTCTGGTCGTGCTCGGCTCAGGATCGTCAGGCCCGTCGTCGCCGTGCGGTCATGCTAGGCGCTCACCCCGTTGCCCACCAACCCGATTGCGGCCACGCCGCGGCGCCGACGTTGCCTGGACGAAGCGCAGCGAGCGAGGCGCCAACAGCAGGCCGAGGCGCCAACAGCAGGCCGAGGCGCCGGCGTCGCCTGGACGCAGCGCAGCGAGCGAGGAACGAGCGAGCGAAGCGGAGGAAGGCGACGTCTGACGGGCGCCGGGGCACGCGGCGCAGCGAAGCGAGGCGCCAACAGCACGCCGCGGCGCCGACGTTGCCTGGACGAAGCGCAGCGCGCGAGGAACGAGCGAGCGAAGCGGAGGAAGGCAACGTCTAAGGGGCGCCGAGGCACGCGCGAAGCGAAGCGAAGCCCAAGAACTCAGTCGAAGTGGATGTCGAGGCCGTGCAGCGGGAAGACGGCGGTGCGCGTCGCCATGATCGCGCGGTCGACCTCGCTCGCCGGGTCGTAGCCCATCTCCCAGGACCGCCACCAGAGCGGGCCGTCCTCGGTCGTCAGGTCGCCCATCCGCCGCGGCCCCGGGCGGCCGAAGACGAGCTCGACGTGGGAGCGCCAGTCCTCGGGGACGGGCACCGTGGTCTTGATCGGGGCGTGCGCGGCGATCGCGGTCAGGTGCGTCCACGTGCGTGGCACGACGTCGACGACCTCGTAGCCCCCGCCGCCGAGGGCCACCCACCGCCCCTCGCACACCTCGTGCGCGAGCCGGTGCAGCGACTCGGCCGCCGCTCGCTGGGCGTCGACGGTGACGGCGAAGTGCGCCAGCGGGTCCTCGGCGTGCGTGTCGCACCCGTGCTGCGTCACGAGCACATCGGGCCGGAACGCCCGCACCAGGGGGGTCACGACGGCATGGATCGCCCGCAGCCAGCCCGCATCGCTCAGGCCGGGCGGCAGCGCGACGTTGACGGCGCTGCCCTCCGCGTCGGCACCCCCGACGTCGGCGGGCCACCCGGTGCCGGGGAAGAGCGCCCGGCCGGTCTCGTGGACCGAGATCGTGAGGACCCGGGGGTCGTCCCAGAAGATGCGCTCGACGCCGTCACCGTGGTGCACGTCGACGTCGACGTAGGCCACGCGCTCGGCGCCGTGGTCGAGCAGCCACTGGATGCCGACCGCGATGTCGTTGTAGACGCAGAAGCCGCTCGCCTTGCCGCGCATGGCGTGGTGCAGGCCGCCGGTGAAGTTCACCGCGTGCTCGGCCTCGCCCTCCCAGACCGCGCGGGCGCTGTCCACGGTGCCGGAGACGACTCGGGCGCTCGCGTCGTGCATGCCCTCGAAGGCCGGGTCGTCCTCGGTACCGAGGCCGTAGGCGTCCTGGGCCCTCGAGGGGTCGAGCGACGCCTCCTTGACCGCAGCGACGTAGTCGTCGTCGTGGATGGTCGCGAGCAGCTCGTCCGGGGCCACCTCGGCGCCGACCACCTCGACGCCGTCGACGTCGAACACCCCGAGGGCCTCGCAGAGCCGCGCCGTGAGGTCGAGGCGGACGGGTGCCATCGGGTGGGTGGGGCCGAAGTTGTACCTCGTGAAGGAGGCGTCCCAGACGACCCGGGCCTGAGTTGGCATGATTGAGACGCTATCGCGGAAACGCGCACCGGATGACGGAGGTAACACGCATGGGCCGCAACCGGCTCTTCGAGGACGACGTGATCGTCATCGGGCTGGGACGCTTCGGCGCCGCCGTCGCTCTCGAGCTCACGAGGCTGGGCCACCGCGTCATCGCCGTCGAGCGTGACAACTCCATCGCCGAGAGCTACGTCAACAAGGTCGCCAAGGTCGTGCACGCCGACATGGCGCAGTCGAGCGCCCTCGAGATGATCCGCGCGGCGCAGCCGAAGATCGCGATCGTCGGCATCGGCTCGTCGGTCGAGTCCTCGGTGCTCGCGGCCGCCAACCTGGTCGACGCCGGCGTCCCCTCGATCTGGGCCAAGGCGCTCTCGCCGGAGCACAAGCGCATCCTCGACCGCATCGGCGTCCACCACGTCATCTCCCCCGAGGCCGACTCGGGGCGCCGCGTGGCCCACCTCGTCAACGGCAAGCTGCTCGACTACATCGAGTTCGACGACGGGTTCGCCATCGTCAAGCTCAAGCCGCCGTCGGAGACGGTCGGCTTCACGCTCGAGCAGAGCTCGATCCGCCGCAAGTACGGCGTCACCGTCGTCGGCGTCAAGGCGCCGGGCGAGGACTTCACGTATGCCGTCCCACAGACGAAGATCTCCGCGCACCACATGCTCATCGTCAGTGGTCCGGTCGAGCTCATCGAACGCTTCGCTGCCCGTCCCTGACCGCCGATCTCGCTGCCGGACAGACGAACCCACCGACACCCGTGACTCGGGGCGGTGGGTCCGAACGGCTCTGGCGTGAGCGTGGTCAGAGACGCAGCAGGGGCCCGTTGTCGGCGCCGAGCGGCAGGACCATGGCGATCTCCTCCTCGCCGTCCTCCTCGCTGACGACGCCCATCGGACGGCGGTAGTCGGTCGGGCGGAAGCCCATACCGCTCGCGAACGCGACGGCGCGACCGTTGTCCGTGCCGACCCAGTAGACGAGATGGGAGTGACCGCGCTCCGCCGCGAGCGAGGCGCCGTCCTTGACGAGTCGGGTCGCGACGCCGGAGCCCCGCGCCTCGGGGCGCACCCAGAGGCCGAAGAGCTCGCCGGCCGCGTCCTCGCTGCCCTTGGCGGCTCCCACGCTGACGACACCGACCGCGTCGCCCGCCCGCTCGGCCACGAGCCGCGCCGACCGCAGCATGCGCTGGCGCCAGAAGTCCTCGTCGTAGGCCTCCTCCTGCTCGAGCGTGGCCACGAACGCCTCGGGCGACTCACGGAGCGCGGCCAGACGGACGGATCGATAGTCCTGCCAGTCGTCCTCGCCGAGGGGACGCACGGTGATGTCGTTCGTGGTGCTCATGGGTCCACCATCGCACGACAGGCAGTCGCACCGCACCAGCGAGCCGGTGAACGTTCGGTGCCCCACGGGCCCTGCTGCCCGAGAGACGGACTCAGAAGCGATGCGTCATCTCGACCTCGCGGAGGTCGGGCCGTCGAGGGTGGTCGTGGACGGCACCGGTGCGCACGAAGCCGCACCGCGCATACAACGTCTCTGCGGCGACGTTCGAGCTCGCGACCTCGAGGACGACCTCGGACTTGCCGAGCCGGCGAGCCTCGTCCAGGACCGCCCGCACGAGTGCCTCTCCCACGCCCCGACCGCGCGCCCTGGGGGCGACGTACATGCCGAAGAGCGTTGCCGTCGTTGCCCGCTCGGGCTCCCAGTGCGAGCCGAGGCCCGCGCTGCCGAGGACCCCCTTGGCGTCCCGCGCCTGGACGAGCCAGGCCCCCTCGATGCGTTCGCGCCAGTCGGCCTCGTCGTAGACGGCCTCGTCGGCGTAGGTGAACCAGAACGCGTCCGGCGCCTCCCGAAGCATCTCGAGACGCACGTCGCGGTGCGACTCCCAGTCGTCAGCCGTGACCGGGTGCAGGTGCAGGGCGGGGTGCGGTTCTGCCATCACCCCACAGTGCCCTCAGACCTGTCCCGACGCCAGTTCTCGGGACCGTGCGGCCGCCGCCTCGATGGCCGTGACGAACGCGGCGCGCACCTTGTGGTCGTCGAGCTGGCGCAGCGCCGCGACGGTCGTGCCCCCGGGCGAGCTGACCTGCTCGCGGAGGACCGTCGGGTGCTCCTTGGTCTCCTTGAGCATGGTGGCCGCCCCGTAGAGCGTCTGGACGACGAGCTCGGTCGCGGTGGCGCGCGGCAGCCCGAGCACGACGCCCGCCTCGATCATCGCCTCGACGACGTAGAAGATGTAGGCCGGGCCGCTGCCGGAGATGGCCGTCACGGCGTCGAGGTGCTTCTCGGGCAGGCGCACGACCCTGCCGCACGAGCTGAGCAGCGCCTCGGCCTCGGCGAGGTGGTCGTCGGTGCAGTGGCTTCCGGGCGAGATGCCGGCCATGCCCTGGTCGACGAGCGCCGGCGTGTTCGGCATGACGCGGATGACCGAGGTGCCCTCGGGCAGCCGGGACTCGAGGTACTCGGTCGTGATCCCTGCCGCGAGCGACACGACGGTGTTGCCGGGGGCCACGTGGTCGTGGATCTCCTCGAGCAGGGCAGCCATGTCCTGCGGCTTGACGCAGAGCACGAGGGTGTCGGCGACGTCGGCCGCGTCGGCGTTGGCCATGACGCGGACGCCGTGTCGCTCGGCGAGCGCGTTGACCTTGTCGGGCGTGCGGCCGGTGACGACGAGGTCACCGGGGGTGCGGCCCGAGCGGATGAGGCCCGAGACGAGCGTCTCGCCCATGACCCCCGCACCGAAGATCGCCGTCGTCGTCATCGCGTGTCCCCCGCTCAGTTCTTCGTCGCGACGCCGCGCAGGAAGAACATGACGTTGGCCGGCTTCTCCGCCATGCGGCGCATGAGGTAGCCGTACCACTCCTGCCCGTAGGGGATGTAGACGCGCATCTGGTCCCCGCGGTCGGCGATCCGCTTCTGCTCCTCGGGCCGGATGCCGTACAGCATCTGGTACTCGAACGACCTCGGGTCGCGGCCGGCCTGGCCCGCGAGCGCGCCGGCGATCTCGATGAGTCGCGGGTCGTGCGAGGCGACCATCGGGTAGCCCTCGCCCTGCATGAGGACCTTCAGGCAGCGCACGTACGACTTGTCGACCTCGGAACCCGCCTGGAAGGCCACCGACTCCGGCTCCTTGTAGGCGCCCTTGCAGAGGCGCACGCGCGAGCCCGCGTGGGCGAGGTCACGACAGTCGGCCTCGGTCCGGTAGAGGTAGGCCTGGAGCACGGCGCCGACGGTCGGGAAGTCGGCCCGCAGCTCGCGCAGGGCATCGAGCGTGAGGTCCGTCGTCGTGTGGTCCTCCATGTCGAGGGTCACCGTGGTGCCGGCCTGCTTCGCGACGTCGCAGATCTCACGGGCGTGGTCGAGGGCGATCGCGTTGCCGTCACCGGGCAGGGCCTGACCGAGCGCGCTCAGCTTGAGCGACACCTCGACGGTGCCGCCCTCGGTGAGGCCCTCGTCGCGCAGCGCGGTGAGCAGGGAGACGTAGGCGTCGCGGGTGTGCTGCGCTTGGGCGAGGTCCGTCGTGTCCTCGCCGAGGTAGTCGATCGTCGAGCGCCGTCCGGACTCCGCGATCTCGGACGCGGCGGCGACGACGTCGGCGCGGTCGGCGCCGGGCACGAAGCGCTTGACGACCGAGCGCGACACGGGCGCCTTCTCGATGACGTCTCGGATCTTCTCCTGCTTGGACAGCTGCAGGAGCGAGTTGCGCAGCAGGTCGCTGGCGTCCACGGGGGCCTCCGGGTGGTGCTCGGGATGTCGCTCGGGTGACGGTGGTGGACGGTGGTGACCGTCCCGCCGGGCAAATCTACCGCCGCACCCCCGACCCGCCGGTCCTCGGGCCGGGACATGCGGCACACTCGCTGCCATGCCAGGACCCACGGCTGCTCCCGGAGGGCGAGGCCCCACCCTCGACGAGCTCGGCGAGGCGCTCGGAGCCGCGTCGACCGTGCTGCGCGCCAACGCGGTGGCAGCGGGCCTCGGCGCACCCGTCCCGACCTGCCCGGGCTGGACCGTGCTCGACCTCGTCGCCCACCAGGGGATGGTCCACCGCTGGGCCGCGAGCCACCTGCGCGGCGAGCCGATCGAGCCGCCCGAGCCCCTCGAGCAGCAGGGCCGCGAGTCGTCCGACCCGCTCGGGTGGTTCGACGAGGGCGCCACCGCGCTCCTGCAGGCCATCGTCGACGCGCCGGACGATCTCGAGGCGCTCGTGTTCCTGAACGACGCACCGGCACCGCGGCTGTTCTGGACGCGCCGGCAGTGCCACGAGACCACGATCCACGCCGTCGACGCCCTCGGCGCCCGGCTCGGGCGACCCCCTCGGGCCGACGAGACATGGATCGCGCCCGAGGTCGCGCTCGACGGCATCGACGAGCTGCTCGTCGGCTTCGTCACCCGTCGTCGGGAGGGCACGTGGCCCGGCTCCCCCACCCGGCTCCTCGTGCGCCCCGACGGCGCCGACGTCGCATGGCTCGTCGACCTCGCGGCAAGCCGGCCGGTCTCCACCCGGCGCGTCGGTCCGACCGGGCCTGAGGCAGCCACCGCCGACCACGTCCTGTCGGGAGACCCGGTCGACCTGTACCTGCGGCTGTGGAGCCGCAGTCCGGCGGATCCGGTCGACGAGCTCGAGCGCTGGTGGCGCGACACGGTCTCCGTCACCTGGTGAGCCCCGCCCCCGCGCCGTAGCAGGATGGGCGCACCCCCGGCCGCACCGCCGCGGACGGGCTTCGCGCGACCAGAGGAGCAGGTATGCCACAGGAGGGCATCGGCCGGACCGTGCAGTCCGCGATCTACCGGGCCGGCGCCTTCGGTCGCCGACCTGCGGTGCCCACGGACGGCACGCAGCTCGAGGCCGCGGCCCGCAAGGTCATGTCGAAGCGCGGGTTCGCCTACGTCGCAGGCTCGGCCGGTTCCGAGGCGAGCGCCGATGGCAACGTCGCCGCGTTCTCCCGGTGGCGCACGGTGCCACGGATGCTCGTCGACACGACCGAGCGCGACACGTCCGTCGAGCTCTTCGGTCGCCGGCACGAGAGCCCCCTCCTCGTCGCCCCCGTCGGCGTGCTGTCGATGGCCGACGACGCCGCCGACCTCGCCGTAGCGCGTGGCGCCCGGGAGCAGCGCGTGACCCCGATCCTCAGCACGCAGGCCTCGGTGCCGATGGAGGACGTCGCCCGCGCCCTCGGCGGGTCGGGCCACTGGTACCAGCTCTACTGGAGCAGCAACGACGAGCTCGTCGAGAGCCTCGTCGCTCGGGCCGAGGCGTGCGGCAGCGACGCCCTCGTCGTCACGCTCGACACGGCATACCTCGGCTGGCGTCCACGCGACCTCGACCTCGGGCACCTGCCGTTCGCCCGCGGCGAGGGGATCGCCCAGTACACGTCCGACCCCGTGTTCCAGCGGCTGGTCCGCGAGCGCTTGGCGGCAGCCAAGCCGTCTGCGCGTCCCCGCCCGACGCCGGCCGCGGTCGCCACCCTGCTGTCGATGTCGCGCAACCACCCGGGGGACACGCGCCACAACCTCACCGCGCCCGAGCCGCGAGCGGCGGTCGAGACGTTCCTCGACGTGTTCAGCCGGCCCTCGCTGACCTGGGACGAGCTGCCGCGGCTGCGTTCCCTGACGAGCCTGCCGATCGTGCTCAAGGGCATCCTCCACCCCGACGACGCGCGACGCGCCGTGGACGTGGGGGTCGACGGCGTCTACGTCTCGAACCACGGTGGTCGTCAGGTCGACCGGTCGGTCGCGGCGCTCGACGCCCTGCCCGGGGTCGTCGAGGCGGTTCGGGGGACAGGATCGCAGGCTCCGATCATCTTCGACAGCGGGATCCGTTGCGGGGCAGACGTCTTCGTGGCACTGGCCCTCGGCGCGACGGCGGTCGGCATCGGGCGGCCGCACGTCTACGGCCTCGCCCTCGCCGGCGCCGACGGCGTGTCCGAGGTGCTGCGCAACCTGCGGGCGGAGCTCGACCTCCAGCTCGCCCTCACCGGCTGCACGTCGCTCGCTGACCTCACCCCGGACCGCCTCGTGCGCGCCGACTGACGCACGCGCCTCGCAGACGCCCGCCCCGTGAACGGGCTCGACGGCATACGTCGTCGTCCCCGAGGATCGAGGCATGCCCGCCCTCGACCACCTGACCCGCGACGCCTTCCCCAAGTCCTCGAAGTACGACGCCAAGTGGCTCGTGGACCTCGACATGGGCCCGCACCCGCTGTGGCTGCTCGAGGACCTCGCCGCCGACCTCGACCTGCGCCCCGGCATGCGCGTGCTCGACCTCGGCTCGGGTCTCGGCGCGACGTCGGTCTTCCTCGCCCGGGAGTACGGCGTGCACGTCATCGCCGCCGACCTCTGGGTCGACCCGACCGCCGCCGCCGGGGTGTTCCGCAAGGAGGCGGTGGACGACCAGGTGCTGCCGATGCGCGTCGACGCCCACGCCCTCCCGTTCGGTCGCGGGTCGTTCGACGCCATCGTCAGCATCGACGCGTGGGAGTACTTCGGCACCGGCGACCACTACCCGCCCTACCTCGCCACCTTCCTCAAGCCCGGCGGCCAGCTCGGCGTCGCGACGCCTGCGCTCACGACGGAGGTGCGCGAGCTCGGCGAGATCCCCGAGCACATCGACCGCGTCGTCGGGGCCGAGTCGGCCGCGTGGCACACCGCCGAGTGGCTGCGCAGCCAGTGGGAGTTCAGCCGGGCGTTCCGGACCGTCACGGCGCGCAACCAGGCTGACGCGTGCGCGAACTGGCTGCTGTGGGAGCGCGCCGTCATGGAGCTCAAGGGCCAGCCGACCTCGCCGGTGCAGTCGATGCTCGAGGCCGACGGCGGCGCGTTCGTCACCTTCGCGCTCGTCACCGGGAGGGTCGCGTGAGCGTCGATGCCACCGACCTCGGCCACCTGCGCCGGGCCGTGGAGCTCGCCCGCCTCGCGCTCGAGCGAGGCGACGAGCCCTTCGGCTCCGTTCTCGTGTCGGGCAACGACGAGGTCCTCTTCGAGGACCACAACCACGTCGTCGCGCTGGATGCCACCCAGCACCCCGAGCTCGCCATCGCCCGCTGGGCCGGTGCCCACCTGACCGGGCCCGAGCGCGCGGCCGCGACGGTCTACACCTCGGGCGAGCACTGTGCGATGTGCTCGGCCGCGCACGGCTGGGTCGGCCTCGGGCGGATCGTGTATGCCGTGAGCTCGGCCCAGCTGGGTGCGTGGCGGTCCGCGTGGGGTGCCGGTCCCTCACCGGTCGCTCCGCTCTCGATCCGCGAGGTCGTGCCGGGTGCGGTCGTCGACGGCCCGGTCCCGCAGCTCGAGGACGAGGTGCGCGACCTCCACCGCCGCTTCGCCCACCGCTCCGACTGACCCCGCCACCCGGCATACACCCCCGCCAGCCCCGCCCCTCCCCGCACCTTCCGGCGCCACGGCCCCCAAACCGACCACACCGGGCGCCAACCCCGCACCTTCCGGCGCCGCGGCCCCCAAACCGACCGCGCCAGGCGCCAAACCCGCACCTTCCGGCGCCGCGGCCCCCAAACCGACCGGACCGTGTGCGACCCGGGCTGTGGAGGACGCGGGCACGGGCCTCTGCTCCTGGGGGATCGTCGGGACATGACCCCGAACGAGGGACGACCGTTCCTCCGGTCCGACGCCAGGCACCTGTCGGACCGAGAGCTGCGCCGCGGTTACCGCGCGCTCTTCCACGGGGTCCACGTCCATCGCCAGGTGCCGGTCGGCGACCTCGAGATGGCCAAGGCCGCCCTGATGGTGGCCGAGCCCGGCAGCTACGTGTCCCACCACACCGCTGCCAGGCTGCTGGGGGCCATCGTGCCGGACCATCCGGACGTCCACGTGACCTCGCGCCGGCAGCGGGTCAAGGGGGCGGGGCTGGCGGGGCACCGGTCGAAGGCCGGGCAGCGCGTCGTGCAGTGGGGTGCCATCCGGATGACCTCACCGGTCCAGACCTTCCTGGACCTCGCCCACTACCTGCCCCTGGTCGACCTCGTCGTGCTCGGCGACTCGCTGGTGAGGCGCCGGCGCACGACACCCGAGCAGCTCGTGTCAGCCACGCGTGACCACCGGGGGCCCTACTCCCGTCTGGCCCGTCAGGCCGCCGCGCTCGTCCGGACCGGAGTCGACTCGCCCATGGAGACGCGGCTCCGGCTGCTCATCGTGCTCGCCGGACTGCCCGAGCCCGAGGTCGACCACCGGGTCCACGACGAGGACGGCACGCTGCTGCGTCGCTACGACCTGGCGTACCTCCCGCACCGGCTCATCATCGAGTACGACGGGCGGCAACATGCGGAGTCGGACGCGCAGTGGCTCACCGACATCGGTCGCGACGAGCTCCTGGACGACGAGCGCATCCGCCGCCTGGTCGTCGTGTCGCGCGACCTCTACTCGACTCCGGCCGCCACGCTCGCCCGGATCACCAAGGCCATGCGCGCGGCCGGCATGACCGTGCCTGCGCTGCGCGACGAGTGGCGTCGCCACTTCCCGAGCCGACCCGGCGACCTGGCCGTCCCGGCGTGACGTCGAGCGCCACGGCAGAGGTCGTCGGGGCCCGGGGCGCGGTGGCTGCGCAGGCACCACGGGTACGACATGGCATACGCAAGGATGACGACTCCCCACCCGGCGTGTCCGCTCACGGCGAACAGAGGCGGAACCTGAGCCGATCACGCTCAGGATGGGAACAGGACGCGCATGCCTCGCGTTGGTCGGGGTGTGCTCGTCCACAGCGGGCACGGATAGCATCGAGATGTCTCTCGATCAGTCAGGAGAAGAACATGTTCGAACGGTTCACCGACAGGGCCCGAAGGGTGGTTGTCCTCGCGCAGGAGGAAGCTCGCCTGCTCAACCACAACTACATCGGGACCGAGCACATCCTCCTGGGTCTGATCCACGAAGGCGAAGGCGTCGCCGCGAAGGCCCTCGAATCGCTCGACATCTCGCTCGAAGCGGTCCGGGCCCAGGTCCAGGAGATCATCGGCCAGGGGCAGCAGGCCCCGACCGGCCACATCCCCTTCACGCCCCGCGCGAAGAAGGTTCTCGAGTACTCGCTCCGCGAGGCACTCCAGCTCGGCCACAGCTACATCGGCACCGAGCACATCCTGCTCGGTCTGATCCGCGAGGGTGAGGGCGTCGCCGCCCAGGTCCTCGTCAAGCTCGGCGCGGAGCTCAACAAGGTCCGCCAGCAGGTCATCCAGCTGCTCTCCGGCTACCAGGGTGGCCAGAGCGGCGAGAAGGCCGGCGCCGGCGTCGGCCAGGGCCAGGCCGAGGGCACGCCCGCGGGCTCCCTCGTGCTCGACCAGTTCGGTCGCAACCTCACGCAGGCGGCCCGCGAGGGCAAGCTCGACCCGGTCATCGGGCGTGAGAAGGAGATCGAGCGGGTCATGCAGGTGCTGTCCCGCCGCACGAAGAACAACCCGGTCCTCATCGGTGAGCCCGGCGTCGGCAAGACCGCCGTCGTCGAGGGTCTCGCCCAGGACATCGTCAAGGGCGAGGTGCCCGAGACGCTCAAGGACAAGCAGCTCTACACCCTCGACCTCGGCTCGCTCGTGGCCGGCAGCCGCTACCGCGGTGACTTCGAGGAGCGGCTGAAGAAGGTCCTCAAGGAGATCCGCACCCGCGGCGACATCATCATCTTCATCGACGAGATCCACACGCTCGTCGGTGCCGGTGCGGCCGAGGGCGCCATCGACGCCGCCAGCATCCTCAAGCCGATGCTGGCCCGCGGCGAGCTGCAGACGATCGGCGCGACGACGCTCGACGAGTACCGCAAGCACATCGAGAAGGACTCGGCCCTCGAGCGGCGCTTCCAGCCGATCCAGGTGCAGGAGCCGACGCTGCCGCACGCCATCGAGATCCTCAAGGGTCTGCGTGACCGCTACGAGGCACACCACCGCGTGACGATCACCGACGGCGCGCTCGTCGCGGCAGCCAACATGGCCGACCGCTACGTCAACGACCGCTTCCTGCCCGACAAGGCGATCGACCTCATCGACGAGGCGGGCGCGCGACTGCGCATCCGCCGGATGACGGCTCCGCCGGACCTGCGCGAGTTCGACGAGAAGATCGCCGCGCTCGTGCGTGAGAAGGAGTCGGCCATCGACGGCCAGGACTTCGAGCGCGCGGCGCGTGTCCGCGACGACGAGAAGCGCCTCCGTCAGGAGAAGGCCGCCCGTGAGGCCCAGTGGAAGTCGGGCGACATGGACGTCGTGGCCGAGGTCGACGAGGAGCTCATCGCCGAGGTCCTGGCTGCCAGCACCGGCATCCCGGTGTTCAAGCTGACCGAGGAGGAGTCCAGCCGACTGCTCCACATGGAGGACGAGCTGCACAAGCGCATCGTCGGCATGGACGACGCCGTCAAGGCGCTGTCCCAGGCGATCCGCCGCACCCGTGCCGGCCTGAAGGACCCGCGCCGCCCCGGTGGCTCGTTCATCTTCGCCGGCCCCACCGGCGTCGGTAAGACCGAGCTCGCCAAGACGCTCGCCGAGTTCCTCTTCGGCAGCGAGGACGCGCTGATCCAGCTCGACATGTCCGAGTACTCCGAGAAGCACACGGTGAGCCGGCTCTTCGGTTCGCCTCCCGGCTACGTCGGCTACGAAGAGGGCGGCCAGCTCACCGAGAAGGTGCGCCGCAAGCCGTTCTCCGTCGTGCTCTTCGACGAGGTCGAGAAGGCCCACCCGGAGATATTCAACTCGCTGCTGCAGGTGCTCGAGGACGGCCGCCTCACCGACTCGCAGGGTCGGATGGTCGACTTCAAGAACACGGTCATCATCATGACGACCAACCTCGGCACGAGGGACATCTCCAAGGCCAACATGGGCTTCTCGTCCGGGCCCGACAGCCGCACCGACTACGAGCGGATGAAGGCCAAGGTCACCGACGAGCTCAAGCAGCACTTCCGGCCCGAGTTCCTCAACCGCGTCGACGACACCATCGTGTTCCCGCACCTCAACAAGGCGGAGATCACGCAGATCGTCGACCTCGAGATCGCCAAGCTCGACAAGCGGCTCAAGGACAAGGACATGGGCATCGAGCTCACGCCCGAGGCCAAGGACCTGCTCGCCAAGAAGGGCTACGACCCCGTGCTCGGTGCGCGCCCGCTGCGCCGCACCATCCAGCGCGAGATCGAGGACGCCCTGTCGGAGAAGATCCTCTTCGCCGAGTTCACCTCGGGCCAGTACATCAGGATCGGCACCGAGGGCGAGGGCAAGGAGGAGAAGTTCACCTTCTCCGACATGGCCCACCCGGACGCCGCGCACCGTCCGGCCGACGACCTCCCGGAGCTTCCCGAGGGCGCTGCCCTCGACGAGGCGCTCGGGGTCAACATCACGGCCGGACCGCCCGTGCCCGACGACCAGGTCTACCCCGACGCGGGGCTGACCGGCACGGAGCGCTGAGCACCGCTCGAAGGATCGACCGGAGGGGTCGGGGACACAGGTCCCCGGCCCCTCCGGCGTACGTGACGGTCCCCCACGTCATACCGGGGTCGTATGCCGTCCCGCCCGGAGAGCGACCACGGCCCGATGTGGGGCCCCGCCCTCCCGGGCGAGGCTGGGGCCATGAGCTACCACGACCCCGCCCGCATCCCGGCCGGCGCGCCCGAGCGACGCGCGTCGCCCACCCTGCCCTCGCCCATCCTTCCCTCGCCCACCCTGCCCCCGCCCACCACGACGTCGGTGCCTGATCCGACGCGCGACCTCGTCGCCCGCGGCCTCGTCATGACCTACGGCCGTTCCGGCGCCTCCGCCGGTCCGCCGGCACTCGGCGGCGTCGACGTGACGGTGCGCGCGGGTGAGAGCGTGGCGGTCATGGGCCCCTCGGGTTCCGGCAAGACGACCTTGCTGCACGTCCTGGCCGGCATCCTGCGCCCCACCGGCGGGCAGGTGCTGTGGCGTGGTCGCGACGTCGCACGGATGTCGGACCGGGACCGGACCGTCCTGCGCCGCAAGGACTTCGGCTTCGTCTTCCAGCAGGGCATGCTGCTACCCGAGCTGCCGGCCATCGAGAACGTCGCCCTGCCGCTCATGCTCGGAGGGGTCTCTCGGTCGGAGGCGACCGCCCGTGCCGCCACCCTCTTCGCGCCGCTCGGCCTCTCCGGTCTCGAGAAGCGCCGCCCCGGTGAGCTCTCGGGCGGTCAGGCACAACGCGTCGCGATCGCCCGCGCGCTCGTCGCCCGTCCCGGGGTCGTCTTCGCGGACGAGCCCACCGGCGCCCTCGACCAGACCACGAGCGCCGAGGTCATGCAGCACCTGACCCAGCTCGCGGCCCACACCGGGGCCTCGCTCGTCGTGGTGACCCACGACGAGAACGTCGCCCGGTGGTGCCACGGGGTGGTCCGGGTCCGCGACGGCCGCCTGGCAGGCGGATCCACGACGCCGCTGCCGTCAGGCGTGACGCGATGAGGGCCGCGACCGGTCTCTGGTGGCGCCTGCGGAGCGCCGGCGCCGCGGACAACCGGGTGCCGGGTGTGCTCGCTGCCGTCTCCTTCACCGTCGCGACGGCAGCCCTGCTCGCCTGCGTGGCGGGCCTCAGGGCGTTCGAGGCTCGCAACCCGCCGCCGCCGGGGGGCCTCCAAGGCCCGCTCACGGACCAGGCGGCGCTCGGCAACCTCTACGTGACTCTGGCCTGGGTTGCGACGACGTGCATGGTCATCCCGATCCTGACCCTCGGCGGCGTCGCTGCCCGGCTCGCCATCGCGCGGCGCGACCAGCGCCTGGCCGCGCTGCGCCTCACCGGCGCGACGTCGGGCCAGGTGACGCTCATGACGCTGGCCGAGGCCGCCGCACAGGCCCTCGTCGGGGCCGTGGCCGGTGTCGTGCTCTACCTCGCCGCGCTGCCCCTCGTGGCGCGCCTGAGCTTCCAGGGCCGGCCGTTCGAGCTGCGTGAGCTGGTGCTGCCGCTGTGGCAGACGCTCGCGGTGGTCGCAGCGGTCGTCGTCGTCGCGATCGTCTCGGGCGCGTCCAGCCTCGCACGCGTGGCCGTGAGCCCCCTCGGTGTCGCGGCGCGCACGAGCCCGAAGCGGCTCAGCGTCCTGCGGCTCCTCGTGGCCCTGGCCGCGGGCGCGGGCTGGGTCCTCGTCATCACGCCGATGAAGGAGCCGCAGCGGATGATGATCGTGCTCGTGCTGGGCGCCGTGATCCTGGCCGTCAACGCCGTCGGTCCCTGGGTCGTCATGGTCGCCGGGCGCCTCGCGGCACGCGTGGCGCCGACCGCTTCGACGCTGCTGGCCGCGCGGCGCATCGCCGACGACCCGAAGAGCACGTGGCGAGCCGTCGGGGCGTTGGGCCTGGCCGTCGTCGTCGTCGGCTTCACGAGCCTCGCCCAGGTCGACGAGCCGAGAAGCCCGCTCGAGGCGTACCTCGCCGACGATTTGGGCACCGGCGCGCTCGTCACCCTCGTCATCATCACCATTGTCGGTGCGACCTCGACGGGCGTCGTGCAGGCCGCCCGCGTGCTCGACCAGCGCGAGCAGTACCGGGCGCTCGCGCTCGCCGGCACGAGCGAGCGGTCGCTCCACCGGGCGCGGGCCCTCGAGGTCGCACTGCCCCTGACGATGACGATCTCACTGTCGGCCGGCTTCGTGCTCGTGCTCATGCTGCCCTTCACGAACGCCATCGACGCGGCGCTCGTGGTGCGCTTCGTCGTGACGTCGGCGGTGGCCGGGGCGGTCGTGCTGGCCTCCGTGCTCGCGTCGCGGTCGCTCGTGCGGACGGCCTCCCGCGTCGTGTGAACCGGTCGTCTACGGTGGGGCGGTGATCTCCGAGCAGCGCCCCACCGCCCGGCCGCATCCCGATGAGGTATGCCGTCCGGCCCGGTCGCGGAGACGCGTCGGCTCTCGCGCCGCGACCCTCGCGGTCGCGGGATCGCTGGCAGCGGCGGTCACGCTCGCTGCCTGCACGGGCGAGACGCCCTCACCGGCCGGGGCGTCGTCGCCGGCGGGCGGGAGCGCCTCGGCTGGCACGAGCAGGAGCGACGCGGGCCTCGTCGTCGACGGTGCGCCCGCTCCCCTCGCCGCGCTGGTCCGCTCGGTCTACACGGGCGGGGACCTCACGCATACGGCATCGCCCACGGCGGCGGCCGCGCTCAAGGCGCGCAAGGCCGCCGGAGGGTCGCTCAAGGCCACGGCGAAGGTCGGGTCGTGGATGGGCACGCCGGTGGCCGTCGTCACCGCCGGCGAGGACGTGACCCTCGCCGTCGGTCCGACCTGGAAGGTCGTCGGCGGCTGGTGGCCCTCCCTCGGCGTCGCGAAGCCGAGCCTCGGCTCGGGCCCGCGCTGGGTGCTCGCGATCGGTTCGGACGCCCGGAAGGGCCAGCCCCTCGAACGCACCCGGGCCGACGTGCTGCAGGTCATCGGCATCGACGGCAAGGGCGGCGGCGGGGTCATGGGCATGGCCCGGGACCTCTGGGTGCCGCTGTCGACCGGGGGCAAGGGGAAGATCAACTCCGCCATGGTGCTCGGCGGCCCGAGGGCCCAGGTCAAGACGGTCACGAACGTGACCGGGCTGCCGGTCGAGGGCTATGTCGTGCTCGGTTTCACCGGGTTCAAGAAGATCGTCGACGACGAGGGCGGCATCCCCATCGTCATCCCCAAGACCGTCGTCGCCTCGCACGCGAAGAACATGGTCATCAGGGCCGGGCCCCAGACGCTCACCGGAGCCCAGGCGCTGGCCTACGCGCGTGAACGGAAGACCTTGCCCGACGGGGACTTCGGGCGATCGAGGCACCAGGGCGAGGTCATCCTCGCCGCCGCGGTCAAGGCCAAGCTCGCCGGCCCGATCGCCATCCCGTCGGCCCTCACGAGCTTCAGCAAGGTCGGCAGGAGCAACCTCACGGCCGAGCAGATCCTCACCTTCACGGCCGGGCTGCACCAGCTCAGCCCGCTCAAGGTGGGGCGCGGGGTGGCCAAGGGCGCCTTCGGCTGGGCCGGTCAGCAGTCGATCGTCATCCTCGGCGACCAGGCTCGGAGCCTCTTCGCCCAGTTCCGCGACGGGAACCTCTCGTGACCGGCGCGATGCCCGTGCTCCGGCGCGCCCGCACCTCCGACGTGCGCGCCATCCGGGCCCTCGTGGCCCCGCTGGCCGAGCGGCGGGTGCTTGTCAGCAAGGAGGCGGTCACCTACTTCGAGAGCCTCCAGGAGTTCCGGGTCGCCGACCTCGACGGCCGCGTCGTGGGCTGCGGCGCCCTCCACGTCATGTGGGAGGACCTCGCCGAGATCCGCACCCTCGCCGTGGCACCCGACCAGCTCGGCACCGGGCTGGGTGGGCGCCTGCTCGAGACCCTCGTGGACGACGCCCGCGAGATCGGCGTCGAACGTCTCTTCTGCCTGACGTTCGAGACCGACTTCTTCCTGCGGCACGGCTTCGAGGTCATCGAGGGACAAGCCGTGCCGATGGACGTGTACGCCGAGCTGCTGCGCTCCTACGACGAGGGCGTCGCCGAGTTCCTCGACCTCGAACGGGTCAAGCCCAACACCCTCGGCAACACCCGCATGCTGCGCACCCTCTGACCCCGACTGCCCTCATCCCAACCGTCGATGGGCCACGAGCCGGGGCGCGGTTCGTGGCCCATCGACGGTTGGGGGTCACTGGACGAGGGCGACGTTGCCCCTCGGCGGGTCAGGTGCGGCCGGACGCGGCGTAGATGCGCCGGACCACGTCCTCGATGTCGGGCTCCTCGATGGTCAGGTCACGCACCTCGTGCCGTGACGACACGTGGGCGAGCACGGCCGCGACCGTCGTCGCCTCGGCGTCGAACGCGAGGCGCTGGCGCAGGCCGTCGGACTCGCTGTCGACGAGGGTCGCGCCGGGGACGTCGTGCAGGTCGGGGGTCGACGCCGCGAGGTCGATGACGAGGACGCGCTGCGCCCCGACCGTCCCCGCCAGACCGGTCAGCGTGCCGTCGAAGGCGAGCCGTCCGTGGTCGACGACGAGCACCCGGTCGCAGAGCCGCTCGATGTCGCCCATGTCGTGCGTGGTCAGCAGCAGCGTCGTGCCCTGCTCGTGCCGCTCCGCGATGAGGAACTCGCGCAGCCGCTGCTTGGAGAGCACGTCGAGACCGATGGTCGGCTCGTCGAGGATGAGCAGCTCCGGTGAGTGCAGCAGGGCCGCCGCGATCTCGGCGCGCATGCGCTGACCCAGGGACAGCGAGCGCACCGGCGTGCCCAGCTGGGGACCCATCTCGAGCTGCTCGACGAGCAGGTCGGTGCGGGCGCGGGTCGCCTGCTCGTCCATCCGGTGGATCGCCCCGAGGATCGCGAACGAGTCACGCAGCGGCAGGTCCCACCACAGCTGCGAGCGCTGGCCGAAGACCACGCCGACCCGGCGCGCGACCTCGACCCGCTGACGCATCGGGTCGAGCCCACACGTGCGCACGTGCCCCGACGTCGGCTTGAGGATGCCGGTGAGCATCTTGATCGTCGTCGACTTGCCGGCGCCGTTCGCGCCGATGTAGCCGACCGCCTCGCCGGGCTCGACCGAGAAGGTCATCCGGTCGACGGCACGCGTCTTCTTGAAGTCGCGCACGAGCTCCCGGGTCTCGATGACGGGGTCGGTGCTCATCCGCCTGCTCCTTGGTAGTGACGTGTGCCGAGCCTCCAGCAGAGACCGGCGATGCCCCACGCGAGCAGAGCTGCGAGGGGGGTGCACCACGCCAGCCAGGGCGGCGCGAGGGGGTCGCCCGGCAGGTCGAGGATGGCCACGGCCGGGATGTAGGCCACGAAGGCCGTCGGCACGACGAACGTCCAGAAGATGCGAAGCGGGTCGGGGAAGACCTGCTGACTCTGCTGGGCGGCATACGACCCGCCGTAGGTGAAGGCGTTGGTGAACTCCGAGCCGTCCACGAGGAAGAACTGGAGGCCGCCCGCGGCCGTGAACAGGGCCGAGAAGATCGCGGTCCCGCTCACGACCGTGAGGGCGATGAGCGCGACGGTCCCGAGGGACCATGCGATGTCGGCGCGGGTCAGCGCGACGGTGAGTGCGACGAGGGCGACGGACAGGCGGCCGACCCGTCGCAACGACAGGTCGCTCGTCATGAGCTGGGCGAGCAGCGGCAGCGGGCGCACGTAGAACGCGTCGACCTGACCGGCCCGGATGTAGCGGGGCAGCTGGTCGAGGTGGCCGACGAACATGTCCGCGAGCGAGAAGGCGAGGTTGGAGAGGGCGAAGACGAGCAGCGCTGCGGTGAAGTCGAGCCCGCCCAGCACGTCGACGTTGTGGAAGATGACCCAGACCTCGGCGAACTCGGCGAGCCCCACGCCCACGGTGCCGAGGATGTCGGTGACGAACGACGTGCGGTACTGCATCTGCGCGCGGGCCCTCGAGGCGAGCAGCACCCGGTAGGGACGCAACCGCTCGGACAGCGTCTCGTCACCCACCCTGCACCTCGAGACGGCGTCGTCCCGCGTGCAGCACGAGCTGCCCCAGCCCGAGCAGCACGACGGCCCAGAAGACCTGCACCGCCACCGCCGAGGCGATGTCGACCCCGACGACGCGCCCGGCGAGGATGTCGATGGGGTTCTGCAGCATCGACGGGAACGGCGACCAGTTCGCGATGGTGCGCAGCCAGTCGGGGAACCACGGGACGGGCAGGTAGAGCCCGCACAGCAGGCCGCCCGTGATCATCCACAGCAGCGTGATGCCGCGGATCTCCACGAGCCAGAAGGACAGCAGGTTGATCACGAAGTTGCCGGCGAAGGCGACGACGACGGCGAGCACCACCGAGACGGCACCCGCGGCCCAGCTGACGGCCGACGGCGGCCACGCCAGGTCGAAGAGCAGCGCACCGAGCAGGATCGCCGGCAGCCCGCGACCGATGAGGTTGATGCCGGCCCTGCCGAGATCGCCTGCGAGATAGGCCAGCTGCGGGTTCACGGGCCGGAGGAAGTCGACCGCGATGTCACCCGTGCGCACGCGGTCCTTGACCTCGGCGAAGCCCCACAGGTTGACCGTGCCGAGCAGGGCCTGCCCCCACCAGACGAAGGCGATCGCCGTCGGGGCGTCGTAGCCGCCGATGGCCGAACCGGCCGAGGCCAGCGCTGCCAGCAGGATCGAGGCCCGGATGAAGCCGAACACCGAGTTGGTCGTCATGCCCGCGAGCAGAGCCAGACGGTAGGTCGAGTGGCGGCGGAAGCCGGCGCGGACGAGCAGCCAGAAGGTCCTCATGACGCGTCGAGACCCCCTTCGAACCAGCGCGCCCGGCAGATGGCACGAGGGGCGACGCTACAAGCCGACGCCGTCGGCGGCAACCCCCGCGCTCCCGGTCGCCGGGGCTCATCTACCGTGGCCCCGTGGCCCGATCCCCCCGCGACCTGTCCCCGGACGCCCTCGAGTTCCTCGCCGTGCGACACCTTGCGACCCTGACGACCCAGCGACGTGACGGTTCGCCACACGTGACGCCGGTCGGGTTCACCTGGGACACAGAGACGCTGGTCGCCCGCGTCATCACCAGCCGCACGAGCCAGAAGGCCGTCAACGCTGCGCGCGGCGAGCGCGCAGCGATCTGCCAGGTGGACGGGCGCCACTGGCTGACGCTGGAGGGCCTGGCCCGCGTCGCCGACGACGCCGCCACGGTGACCGACGCCGAGCGGCGGTATGCGGCGCGCTACCGGGAGCCGCGCCCCAACCCGCAGCGGGTCGTCATCGAGATCGCCGTGGACCGGGTGCTCGGCAACCTCTGAGCACGGTGCTCACCCGGGGAGGCGGTAGAGCTCTCCCTCGAGGGGTTCGACGAGGCCGTCGGCGACGAGCGAGTCGAGGCAGCGCATCACCTGCCCCCGGTCGTCAGCCGAGTCCTCGAGCCGCGAGAGCGGCAGTGCGGTGTGCGCGTCGCGGAGGCGGCGCAGGAGCTCCCCGCGCACCTGCCGGTCGGTCCCGTGCCAGCTCTGTCCGCGTCGTGGGGGTCCGTCGTAGGCCGGCCGGCCGGCCACGTTCCAGGCACACAGGTCAGCCACCGGACACTCGTCACAGCGGGGACCTCGTGCTACGCACACGAGGGCACCGAGCTCCATGACGGCGACGTTCCACGTGTTCGCCGTGGCCGGCTCGGCGGGCATCGACTCGGCGGCCAGCTTCGCCTCGGCACGGTTGAGCGTGAGGTTCGGGAACGCCTTGCCCTCGAGGGTGCGGGCCAGGACGCGCCGGACGTTCGTGTCGACGACGACCTCGGGGATGCCGAAGGCGAAGCACGAGACGGCTGCCGCCGTGTAGGCGCCGACCCCGGGAAGGGCCAGCAGGTCGGCGGGGCTGCCCGGCACCTCACCTCCGTGCCGCTCGACCATCGCTGTCGCGGCCTCGTGCAGGCGCAGCGCCCGACGGGGATAGCCGAGCCGGCCCCAGGCCCGGACGGCGTCTCCGGGAGCCGCGGCCGCGAGGTCGGTCGGGGTCGGCCAGCGATCCATCCACTCGCGCCAGATCGGCTCGACGCGAGCGAGGGGCGTCTGCTGGGACATCACCTCGGAGAGGAAGACACCCCACGGGCTGGCGTCGGGCTCGCGCCACGGCAGGTGCTTGCGCCCGGCCTCGGCGTACCAGCCGTTGACGCGCTCGTGGAGCAGCGACAGCGGGACCTCGCGAGACGGCATACGGACACGCTAGTGAGGGCCCGACGAGGCTGGACTTTCGGGGGCACCCGGGGGCTCCTGAGGACGCCGGCCCGCCCGGACCGTGAGCTCCCGGGGTTCAGACGTAGCGCTCGAGGATGCTCGACTCGGCCAGACGCGAGAGACCCTCGCGCACGGCCCGGGCCCGGCCCTCGCCGACGCCCTCGACGAGCATGAGGTCCTCGATGCCGGCCGCGAGCAGTCGCTGGAGCGACTCGAAGTGCGTCACGAGCCGGTCGACGATGGCGGTCGGCAGGCGAGGCACCTTGGTCAGCAGGCGGTAGCCCTGCGGCGAAACCGGGACGTCGAGGCTGTCGCCGACGACGGAGAACCCGACGGCCCGGGCTCCCGCGGAGAGGTCGAGCAGCTCGACGGAGTTGAGCGACTGGAGGTTGGTGAGGGCGGCGTCGACGTCGAGGCCGGACTTGGTCGCGGGGAGGTAGTCACGGATGACGAGCTCCCGGTCGTTGCCGAGCCCGCCCACGAGCTCCTCGAGCTGGAGGCTGAGCAGGCGGCCGTCGGTGCCGAGCTCGACGACGTAGTCCTGGATCTCGGCCGAGATGCGCCGCACCATCTCGAGGCGCTGGAGCACCGCCGTGACGTCACGGACGGTGACGAGGTCCTCGATCTCGAGAGCGGACAGCGTCCCCGTGACCTCGTCGAGGCGAGCCTTGTAGCGCTCGAGGGTCTGCAGCGCCTGGTCGGCGCGCGAGAGCGTCGTGGGCGAGCCCTCGATGACGTGGCGGAGGTCGCCGACGTAGAGCGCGACGACACCCATCGACTGGCTCACGGAGATGACCGGGAAGCCGGTCTGCTTGGCCACCCGCTCGGCCGTGCGGTGGCGGGTGCCGGACTCGGTGGTCTCGATGCGGGAGTCGGGCACGAGCTGGGTCGCGGCGCGCAGGATGCGGGTGCCCTCGCGGTCGAGCACGACGGCGCCGTCCATCTTGCACAGCTCGCGCACGCGCGTCGCGGAGAACTCCATGTCGAGCACGAAGCCGCCCGTGCAGATCGAGTCCACGACGCGGTCGAAACCGAGCACGATGAGGGCTCCGGTGCGTCCGCGCAGAATCCGTTCGAGGCTGTCACGCAGCTCGGTGCCGGGTGCCACAGCGGCGAGGGCCGCGCGGAGCAGCAGCTCGTCGTTCCGGTCCATCACTTCCCTGTTCGCAATGGGGGTGCCGAGCGCGTCCAGCCCGGTCGCTCGCAGTCTAGACGGTGCCGACGGCCGCCGTGCTCGTTGACCGGCCACCGGCGAGGCGTCCCATCGCCTCGATCGCCCGGGGCACGTCGGCGACCTCGACGGCCCGGATGCCGGCGGGCACCACCGAACCGGACAGGCTCCCGGCGGGCACGAGCGCATGGCGGAAGCCGAGGCGCGCCGCCTCGGCGAGACGGCGGTCGAGCCCGGTCACGCGACGCACCTCTCCGGCCAGGCCGACCTCTCCGAAGGCGACGACGTCGGTGGCCAAGGGTCTGTCGACGACGGACGAGGCCACGGCGCACACGATGGCGAGGTCGGCGGCGGGCTCGGTGATGCGGACTCCGCCGACGGTGGCGGCGAAGATGTCGCGCGAACCCACCGGCGCCCCGGCCCGCTTGTCGAGGACCGCGATGATCATCGCGAGACGCGACGCGTCGAGGCCGCTGGAGGTGCGGCGGGGCGAGGGCAGGGTGGAGGGGGCCACGAGCGCCTGGACCTCGGCGACGAGCGGCCGGCGCCCCTCGAGGGTGACGGTGACGCACGTGCCCGGGACCGCATGGTCACGCGTGGACAGGAACAGCCCGCTCGGGTCGGACAGGCCGGTGATGCCGGAGTCGGACAGCTCGAAGCAACCGACCTCGTCGGTGGGGCCGAAGCGGTTCTTGACCGCCCGCACGAGGCGCAGCCCCGAGTGGCGGTCGCCCTCGAACTGGATGACGACGTCGACGAGGTGCTCGAGCAGCCGGGGACCGGCGATCGAGCCGTCCTTGGTCACGTGCCCGACGAGGAGCACCGCCACGCCGCGGGACTTGGCCGCGGCGATGAGGGCGCCGGTGACCTCGCGCACCTGGGAGACGTTGCCCGCCTGTCCCTCGACGTCGGCGCTCGCGATGGTCTGCACCGAGTCGACGACGAGCAGCCCCGGCGAGCGGGCCTCGACATGCCCGAGCACGGTCGCGAGGTCGGTCTCGGCGGCCAGGTAGAGCGTGTCGGCCATGGCGGAGATGCGTTCGGCGCGCGTGCGCACCTGGGCGGCCGACTCCTCGCCGCTGATGTAGAGGACCTCGGAGCCGGAGCGCGCCGCCCGGGCAGCGACGTCGAGCAGCAGGGTCGACTTGCCGACACCAGGCTCTCCGGCGACGAGCACGACACCACCGGGCACGAGACCGCCACCGAGCACGCGGTCGAACTCGGCCACGCCGGTCGGTCGGGCTGCTGCGCGGCTCAGGTCGACGTCGGCGATGCGCTGCGCGGGCGTGACCACGGGAGCCGCCGTCGTGCGCGCGGCCGTGGGCGCGCCGGTCTCGGAAACGGTGCCCCACGCCTGGCACTCACCGCAGCGGCCGACCCACTTCGCGGTGGTCCACCCGCACTCCGCGCAGCGGAAGCCGGGGGTGCGTCGCGTCGTCGTCCTCGTAGCCATGGGCACGACCGTACGGCGCGGGTGCGACAGCGCCGGAAGGGCCGGCCGCGCAGCCGTGAGAAAATGGCGCCATGGAATCGGTTCTGCCCTATGTGCTCGCCATCGTGCCCACGGTCGGTGTGGGCGCGCTCTTCTACTTCGTGATCAAGAGCATCCTCGAGGGCGACCGTCGCGAGCGCCTGGCGCAGGCACGGTGGGAGGCCGAGCACGACCGGCGCGGGGGCAACCCGGGGCCCGGCCCGAGCCCCACCGTCCCCGACAGCTCGCGCGGCGAGACGACGACTCCTCAGGACCGCACCGCAGAGCGCTGACGCCGTTTCTCCTGCAGACCTGAGCGCGCGTCGTCATTCGTCGCGGGCTCTCCGGCAGGCTCCGCACGGGCTCACGTCGGGGCATTTGATCGCAGGCATTCGTCGGCGCCGGCACCACCATTACCGGTCGTCCCCGAAAGGCGCGGCACGACACATTTCCGTACCGATCGGCGCCATTGTTTTCGATGGAAATGCATTCAGGGCCATATGGCGCTAAATTGATCCTGCCCGCGGGTCTCGCATTCGCGGATTACCCCTCCCAATACACAATTCGCAGATGGAGAAAAATGGCTCAGCGTGTCGAAGTGGTGTTGATCGATGACATCGACGGTGGCAATGCCGCCGAAACGGTGACCTTTGCCCTCGATGGCGTCACGTACGAAATCGACCTGTCCGACAAGAATGCCCGCAAGCTGCGCGACGACTTCGCCACGTGGACGGGCCACGCCCGTCGGGCTGGCACCGCCAAGGCGTCCGCGCGCCGCCGTGCGGGTTCCGGTGCGGCCAAGCGGACCGACCTGGCAGCCGTCCGCGAGTGGGCTCGGGCCAACGGCCACGACGTCTCGGACCGGGGCCGCATCTCGGCCGACGTCCAGGCGGCGTACGACAAGGCGCACTGACCGAACCGGTCACGGCTCGACGAGAGGGCCCGGCACACCACATGTGCCGGGCCCTCTCGCGTCCCCTCCTACCCTTCGCTGCGCGTCTCAACCAGCGATGCCGGCGGCGAGGTCGCCGTCGCGCGCGACGCGGTCGAGGACCTCGTCCGCCGTCAGCTGCTCGAGCTCGCCGCCCTCGGCCCCCGCCTCGACCTCGTCCCACGAGCGGGGCGCCGCGACGGTCGGGCGGTCCCGGCCGCGCAGCGAGTAGGGGCACACCGTCGTCTTGGCCGCGACGTTCTGGCTCCAGTCGAGGAAGATCTTGCCCGGCCGCAGCTCCTTGGCCATCTTCCACACGACGAGGTCGGGGTGGGCCTTCGTCAGCTCCTGCGCGAGCTGCTGGACGGTGTCGCGGATCTCGTCGCTCGTGTGCGCGCCGGGCAGCACGGCATACAGCTGGAGTCCCTTGCTGCCGCTGGTCACCGGGACGGTGTCGAGCCCGATGCCGCTGAGCCGCTCGCGCACGATGAGGGCGACACGGGCGCACTCGTGCAGCCCCGTGCCCGGTCCGGGGTCGAGGTCGATGACGAGGCGGTCCGGGTTGAGTGGGACGGCATCGCGCCCCTGCCCCTCGTAGCGCCACTGGTGCACGTGCAGCTCGAGGCTGTTGAGGTTGGCGAAGTACGTCAGCCCCGCGAGGTCGTCGATGAGCGGGAAGACGGGGTCACGTCCGGCACGGCGGATCCACGCGGGCGTGCCTGCGGGGAGGTTCTTCTCGAAGAACTGCATGTCACCGACGCCGTGCGGGAAGCGGATTCGCGTGACGGCGCGGTCACGCAGGTGCGGCAGGATCACCGGCGCGACCCGAGCGTAGTAGTCGATCACCTGGGCCTTGGTCGTGCCGGTGCGGGGGTACATCACCTTCTCGAGGCTCGACAGCTTCATCCGCCTCCCGTCGACCTCCACAGTCACCTTGGTGGCCTCGTAGGGCATCACTCACCGTCCCCGTGGTCGTCGACGTCGGCGGGCGTCAGGTCGCTCCGCAGGCCTTTGTATGCCGGCTGGCGCAGCTTGCCCTGTCCGCTCAGTCCCAGCGACTGCACGTCGGCCACGAGGACCGGGCGGACCCAGGTGGCGCCGGCCGAGTCCTCGACGGGCACGTCTGTGGCGAAAGGGGATTCGGCGGAAGTCAGCGACTCGAGGTCGCGCATGAGGGACTGCCCCGTCTTGCCGGCGAGGCCGGATCCCACCCGGCCGAGGTAGCGCAGGCCGCCGGGGTCCGGGACGCCGACGAGCACCGCGCCCAGGCGACGCGACACGGTGCCGGTGGACTCCGGGCGCCACCCGCCGATGACGACCGAGACGGTTCCACGATGGGGCGACTTGAGCCAGTAGGGCGAGCGCAGCCCGGGGACGTAGACGGAGTCGATGCGCTTGGACACGATGCCCTCGAGGCCCTGCTCCTTCGTCGCCGCGTGGAGCGTCACGCCGTCGGAGAAGGTCGGCGGCGTCTGCCACCGCGGGCCGGAGAGCTCGAGCCGCTCGAGCGTCGCGCGCCGGTCGCTCCAGGCTCGGGGAAGCAGCTCCACGCCGTAGAGCCGTAGCAGGTCGAACGTCATGAGGGTGACGGGCGATACCTCGGCGAGCATCGCCGCGCGTCGGGCGTCGGTGACGTGGAAACGTTCGGCCATCGCCGAAAAGGACGGCACGCCGTCGCGCATCGCGACGATCTCGCCGTCGAGGAGCATGTCGGCATACTCGTGCGCCAGCCCGCGCAGCTCGGGAAAGGCGACGGTGACGTCGCGTTCCGTGCGGGAGAAGAGGCGGATCTCCCCGTCCGTGACGTCGGCCAGCACCCGCATACCGTCCCACTTGACCTCGTGCTGCCAGCGGTCGCCGACCGGAATGGTCGTCGAAGCCGTCGCGAGCATGGGGCGCATGGGTGCATTCTTGTTCCCATGCGAGCCATCTGGAAAGGCGCCGTGTCGTTCGGCCTCGTCAATGTGCCGGTCCGACTCTTCTCGGCGACGGAGAACCACGACGTGCAGTTCCGTCAGGTCCACGAGAAGGACGGCGGCCGCATCAAGTACCAGCGCGTCTGCTCGATCGACGGTGAGGAGGTGCCCTACTCCGACATCGCCAAGGGTTATGAGGCGGCCGATGGGCAGATGGTCGTGCTCACCGACGAGGACCTCAAGAGCCTCCCGACTCGGTCGACCAAGGAGATCTCGATCGAGAAGTTCGTGCCGTCCGAGCAGATCGACCCGCTGCTCTTCGACAAGAGCTACTACCTCGAGCCCGACAAGACCGGTCTCAAGCCCTACGTCCTGCTGCGCGACGCGCTCGAGAAGGCCGACCGGATGGCCCTCGTGACCGTCTCGGTGCGCACCCGCATGACCCTTGCCGTGCTCCGCGTGCGCGACGGGGTCATCGTGCTGCAGACCCTGCTGTGGGCCGACGAGGTGCGCACGCCCGAGTTCGAGTCGCTCTCGGAGGAGACCCACGCGACGGCCAAGGAGCTCGCCATGGCGTCCTCGCTCGTCGACTCGCTGTCGGGTGACTACGAGCCCGAGGAGTTCGAGGACGACTACGCCGAGGCCGTGACCCAGCTCGTCGCGACGAAGATCGAGGGCGGCGAGCTCACCGAGACGCCCGAGGCCAAGGGCGAGGAGACCGAGGTGGTCGACCTGCTCGCGGCCCTGCAGCGCAGCGTCGACAAGGCCAAGGCGGCCAGGTCCGGTGGCTCCGCCGGATCGGAGGGCGACGAGGCCGACACCAAGAAGACAGTGTCGAAGTCGGCGGCCAAGAAGGCGACGACGAAGACCGCCGCCAAGAAGACCACGGCCAAGACGACAGCCAAGACGACGGCCAAGAAGGCGACGACGAAGAAGGCGGCCGCCAAGAAGGCGAGCTGACCCGAGCCGACCCGAGCCGACCCGAGGCCGCCCGGCACCTCCTCACGTTTGGCGACGTTGGTCACCTCGCACGGCATACGCCCTCTTCCGGGCATCTGCTGCGCAAGGATGAGGACGTGCGGACGGCGACGATCGACGAGCTCACCCAACGGCTGCGGACACTTCCCGAGAACCCTCGTGTCGTCGTCAGCGGCAACATGGCGGTGCCGTGGGAGGCGGTGCGGGCGCTCGACGCCGCCCAGCCGACCTACGTGCTGCACGCCCTCAACGCGCCCGCGGGGCTGCCCACGCGCGACGGCGTGACCGTCGAGACGTGCTTCGTCGGACCGGGTATGCGTCGGCACCCGCGGCTGAGCTACGTGCCCTCGCGCCTCTCCCTCGTCCCACTGCTCTTCGCCAGGGCCCTGCCGCCCGACGCCGTGCTGCTCCACTGCGCGCCGCCCCGCCACGGCCAGGTGAGCATGGGCCTGGAGGTCAACGTGCTGCCGGCGGCGCTCGAGGCGTGCCGCGCGCGCGGCGGGCTGGTCGTGGCCGTCGTCAACCCGCAGATGCCCTACACCTTCGGTGACGCCGAGGTGCCGCTCGAGCACATCGACCTCATGGTCGAGGTCGACTCCCCCATGGCCTCGCACGCCGCCGTCCCACCCGACCCGGAGAGCCAGGTCATCGGCGAACGCGTCGCGGCGATGGTCAAGGACGGCGCGACGATGCAGCTCGGCATCGGCGCGGTGCCGGACGCCACCCTCGCCGGCCTGACGTCGCGGCGCGGTCTGCGCATGTGGACCGAGATGTTCTCCGACGGGGTTCTCGCGCTCGACGAGGCCGGCGCCCTCGATCCGGACCACCCGCTCGTCACGTCGTTCAGCTTCGGCTCGACCGACCTCTACACCTGGCTCGACGGCAACCCGAGGGTGCGGATGATGCGCACCGAGAAGACGAACGACCCCGGGCTCATCGCCTCCCAGCGGCAGATGACGTCGGTCAACACGGCGCTCGAGGTGGACCTCTTCGGCCAGGCGAACGCCTCGCGCATCGACGCCCGCATCCACTCGGGCTTCGGTGGCCAGACGGACTTCATCGTCGGCGCCCTGCACTCCCCCGGCGGGCAGTCGTTCATCGCGCTGCGCTCGTGGCACCCCAAGGCCGACGTGTCGACGATCGTCCCCCTCCTCGACGAACCGGTGACGAGCTTCCAGCAGAGCGCCATCGTCACCGAGCACGGCGTCGCACCCCTCTGGGGTCGTAGCGAGAAGGACCAGTGCCGCGACATCATCGAGGAGTGCGCCCACCCGCGTGTCCGCGACGACCTCTGGGAGGAGGCGCAGGCCCTCGGCCTCGCCTGACCCCGCGCCCACCCGACGGACGGCGTATGCCGTGTCCGCCCTCCGCGACGCACCCACCCTCCCCGTCGAGTGAGCGCCCCGCCACAGTCGAGCGAGCGCCCCGCCACGCCGGCACCGCTGTCGTGGGACCGGGCGCTCACTCGAGTGGGACTGAGCGCTCACTCGGCGTGGGGTTGGGGGCTCGTAGGGTGTCGGGATGACCTCCCAGCCCGCAGGCCCCGACTCCCGGACTCGCGCGTCCTCGAACCCTGACGGGCGCCCGGTCGCGGTCGTCACCGGGGGCACGCGCGGCATCGGGCTCGCGGTCGCGCGCGACCTCGCGGACACCCACCACCTCGTCATCGGCGGGCGCAGCCGGGACTCGGTGGCCGAGGTCGTCGCCTCGCTCCCGTCGGCACAGGGCCTCGTCGCCGACCTCGCCGACTGCTCCGACGACGGGTCGCTCGCGACCGCCCTCGACGCGCTCGTGCCGCGCCTCCCCCGCGTCGACGTGCTCGTCCACTCCGCCGGCGTGCTGCGCAACGGCACGGTCGCCGACTCTCCCGCGGCGGACTGGGCCGACTCGATGACCGTCAACGTCGTCGCCGTCGCGGTCGTCACCCGCGCCCTCCTCCCGGCCCTGCGAGCCGCCCACGGTCTCGTCATCACGGTGAACTCCGGCTCGGGTCTCACGGCGACGCCGGCGTCGGGCGCCTACTGCGCCTCGAAGTTCGCGCTCCGTGCCCTGAGCGACTCGTTGCGCCAGGAGGAACGTGAGCACGGCGTCCGCGTCACGTCGCTGCACCCCGGACGCGTCGACACGGACATGCAGCACGAGCTCGTCGAGTTCGAGGGCGCGGAGTACGACGCCGGGTCCTACCTCGAGGTGGCCTCGGTCGTCCGCGCAGCACGCCTGGCCATCGACGCCGGTCCGGACGCGAGCGTCGACATGATCTCGGTGCGACCCCGCGGCTGGCGCCCCGACACCACCTGACCCGCAACACACCGAGCAGCCGCCAACTCCTGCGGTTGTAGCCGGCGCGGTTGGCTGGTTCTCGGTGTGTTGCGAAGCGCTTGGCGGCCGAGTCGGAGGGCGGTCAGATGCGGCTGGCTCCGCGGGTCGGCACGAGCGCGAGCCGGGCGAAGGCCAGCGCCTCGGCGAGGTCGACCTCGCGCTGCTCGCGCCCGACCTTGCGGGTCGAGACCTCGACGACCACGTCGCCGTCCCACCGGCTGTCGGCAAGGTGCTCGAGCACTGCTGCGCACGGCTGGGCCCCACGGCCCGGCACGAGGTGCTCGTCGAGGAAGGAGCCCAGACCGTCGGCGAGGTGCAGGTGCGCGAGACGGTCGCCGAGCCCCTGCGCCATCTCGAGCGCGTCGGAGCCGGCGGTCGCCGTGTGCGACAGGTCGAGGGTGACGTTGTCGTAGGCCTGCCCCACCGGGTCCCAGTGCGGCAGGTAGGCCATGACGTCGCGGCGCGCCGTGCGCCAGGGATACATGTTCTCCACGGCCAGCCTGATCCCCGACTCGTGCTCACGGAGCGCGACCCCGTCGACGAAGCCCGCGGCATACTCCCGCTGCCAGCGGAAGGGCGGGTGGAGCACGACGGTGCGGGCGCCGACCTCGAGCGCGAGGTCGATGGACCGGTCGACCTTGCCCCACGGGTCGGTGCCCCAGACGCGCTGGGTCAGCAGGAGGGTGGGTGCGTGCACCGACACGATCGGCAGCGCGTGCAGCTCGGAGAGCGCCCGGAGCGCACCGGGCTCCTGCGTGACGGGATCGGTCCAGACCATGACCTCGATCGCGTCGTAGCCGAGCCGCGCGGCGGTCGCGAAGGCGGTCGCCGCGTTGTCGGGGTAGAGCGAGGCGGTCGACAGGCCGACCCGGATGGTCATGCCGCCATTGTGCGCCACGGCTGCCGGGCACCTTCTGGCCGGGGCGGGCGGCAGGGGCTGCTCGCCGTCATGACGCGAGGTGGTCGAGGCGGCGGAGGATGAGGCCCTCGCGCAGCGCCCACGGGCAGATGTCGAGCTGTTCGACCTGGAGCAGGTCGAGCGCCGCCTCGGCCACGAGCGCACCGGCGTAGAGCTGACGGGCGCGACCCTCGGAGACGCCGGGCAGCAGGGAACGAGCGGCCTCGTCGAGCGGCCTGACCCGCGCGACGATCGCACGCAGGTCGTCGCGGGTCAGGGTCCGACGGACGAACGGGCCCTCCGCTCGCGGTGCGGCGCCGGCGATCCGCGCCAGCGAACGCATCGTCTTCGACGTGCCGACGGCGCGGTCCGGGGACCCCGACGTCAGGAGTGGACGCACCTGCTCGGCGAGCGCCGAGCGCACCAGCGACCGCAGCTCGCGGGCCGCCGCCTCGGTCGGCGGGTCGTCGTGCAGGTGCTCACGGGTCAGCCGACCCGCACCCAACGGCAGGCTGAGCGCGACGTCGGGCTCCTCGTCGAGGCCGGTCGCGAGCTCGAGGGAGCCGCCGCCGATGTCGACGACGAGCAGCCGGCCGCTCGACCACCCGAACCAGCGACGCACGGCGAGGAAGGTCATCCGGGCCTCGTCCGGCCCGCTCAGGGCCTCGAGCTCGACGCCGGTCTCGACGCGCACCCGCTCGATGACGGCGTCGCCGTTGGGCGACTCGCGCAGCGCCGACGTCGCGAAGGCGAAGAGGTCGCCGACGCCCTGGTCCTCGGCCACCTCGAGGCACTCGCGGATGAAGGCGACGAGCCGGTCGGCCGTCCGGTCACTGACCCGCCCGTCGGCCTCGAGGTTCTCCGACAGGCGCAGCTCGGTCTTGTGCGAGAACGCCGGGAGCGGCTGCGCTCCGGGGTGGGCGTCGACGACGAGGAGGTGGACGGTGTTGGACCCGATGTCGATGACGCCCAGGCGCATGCGTTCACCCTAGTGGCGCCGAACCAGTGGCGTATGCCGTCAGGCCGAGCGGCGGCTCAGCGTGAGCGAGGCGAGGGCGAGGGCACCCCCGATGAACGCCGCGACGATCGCGAGGTCACCCATCACCGAGGCGACGGGGTCGGCGTTGGCGGCGATCTCCTTCATGGCGTCGACGGCGTAGGACAGCGGCAGGACGTTGCTGACCCACTCGAGCACGGTCGGGAGCTGGTCCCGGGGGACGAGCAGCCCGCACAGCAGGAACTGCGGCAGCAGGAACGCCGGCATGAACTGCACCGCCTGGAACTCGGTGCGCGCGAAGCCGCTCGCGAGCAGCCCCAGCGCGGTGCCGAGCACGGCGTCGAAGACGGCGACGACGACGAGGAGCCACAGTGGTCCGGCCACGTCGAGGCCGCACACCCAGATGGCGAATCCCGTTGCGATCAGGGCCTGCACGGCTGAGAGCGCACCGAAGGCCGCGGCATACCCGAGCATGAAGTCGCCCTTGCCCATCGGTGTCGTCAGCAGGCGCTCTAGCGTGCCGGTCTGGCGCTCCCGCAAGGTGGCCACCGAGGTGACGATGAACATGACGATCATCGGGAAGACGCCCAGGAGGGCCGGCCCGATGGCGTCGAAGACGGGGGTGCCGGTGTAGATCCAGGCGAGCAGGCCGAGCAGGACGCACGGCACGACGATGATGAGGCCGATCGTGCGGCGGTCGGTGCGCACCTGGCGCAGCACGCGGCCCGAGGTGGCGACGGTGAGCCCGGCGTTCATGACGCGCTCCTTCCACCGGACCGGGCGGTCTCGGCGTCGATGAGGGCGAGGAAGGCCGCGTCGGCGTCGACGGCGCCGGTGCGCTCGAGCAGCTCGGCGGGGGTGAGGTCGGCGAGGACATGCCCCTCGCGCAGCAGCACCAGCCGGTCGCAGCGGGTGGCCTCGTCCATGACGTGGCTCGACACGACGAGCGAGTGGCCGCGGTCGGCGAGGTGTCGGAAGAGGTCCCACAGGTCGCGGCGCAGCACCGGGTCGAGGCCGACGGTGGGCTCGTCGAGGACGAGCAGGCTGGGGCGGCCGACGAGGGCAGCGGCGAGCGAGACGCGCGACTCCTGTCCTCCCGAGAGGTCCTGGACGAGCTGCTCGGCGTACGACTGGAGGTCGACCTCGGCGAGGGTGCGGTCGACGGCCTCGCGCAGCTCGGCGCCCCGCAGGCCGATGGCGCGGCCGAAGTAGACGACGTTGTCGCGCACGCTGAGGTCGGCGTACACGCTGGGGCTCTGCGTGACGTAGCCGACGCGGTCGCGCAGCACGGGCGACCCGGCCGGATGGCCGAGGACGGTGACCGTGCCGGACTCGATGACCTGCACCCCGACGATGCAGCGCATGAGCGTCGACTTGCCCGAACCCGAGGGGCCGAGCAGGCCGATGACCTGACCGCCCGGGATCTCGAGGTCGAGCCCGGGGATGACCCTCCGCTTGCCGCGCACGACCCGCAGGCCGCTCACGGCGACCGCCGGCCCACTGTTATTCATCATGCGATGAAATCTACTCCCGCTCGGGCACCCTGTCCACGAGATGCGCTTGGAGCACCGGACCGATCCGCTCGACGAGCTCCTCGCGCGTGGCCTCCACCAGCGCGGGCACCCGGATGACGTAGCGCGCGACGACGAGCCCGATCATCTGCGAGGCCGCGAGGGCACCACGCAGCTGCGGGTCGGCGGCTCCGGTGCTGGCGGCGATCCGCCCGAAGACCTCGCGGCCGAGAAACTCTCGCAGCATGCGGGCCGCCTCCTCGCTCGTCATGCTCGAGCGGACGAGGGCCACGAGGGCGTCACGCCGCTCCGGCGGCTCCCAGACCGTCAGGAACGTCTCGACGATGCGCCAGCCGAGCCGGTCGACGTCGCCGGCGGTGATGCGATCGATGAGCTCCGCCGGGTCGACCGGCACGTCGAGGGTGGCCGCGAAGAGCCCGGCCTTGCCTTCGAAGTAGTGGTGCACGAGAGCGGGGTCGACCCCGGCCTCTCTGGCGATGCCGCGCATGCTCGCCTTGTCGTATCCCTTGGCCGCGAACGACTTCCGCGCGGCGTCGACGATCGCGGCACGCGTGTCAGTGCCTCCGGGGCGCCGTCCGCGTCCCTTCGGTGTCGTCTCGCTGCCGGCCCTCGACGTCATGCCCACACGCTAGCCCTCGTCGCCGGAGGCACCTTGTGTATGCCGTGTGGTGGCCCGTGCGTGGCGCAGCACCTCGGCGGCCGCCTCGTTGCGGGCCCACAACGCCCACCGGTACGGCGTCGTCCCGTGTTGGGCGTCGACCAGTGTCGGGTCGGCGCCGGCCTCGAGGAGCGCCGTGACGAGCTCGACGTCGCCGAGGAGAGCCGCCCGGTGCAGCGCCGTGCGTCCGTCCTGCCGGGCATCGACGTCGGCGCCGGCCGCGGCCGCCTCGCGCACCGCCTGCGGGCTGGCTGCCCGGTGGATGTCCGCGGCAGGGCCGTGGAAGGACCCGGTCACGGGGACGCCGTCCCGGACGACGTCCCCGGGTGCCGGATCCCCTGCCCGGTGCCCCACGAGACCGTGCTCGACGAGCAGTGTGAGGCGGTCGGTGAAGCCGTGGTCCCGGGCCCAGCCGACCTGGCGGGCGATCATCTCCTCGACGGTCTCCGCGGGCTCACCGGTGCGGCGCGCCCAGACCTCGGACGAGGGCCGGCCGAGCCCGTGCGCGAGGAGCAGCTCGAGGTGGCTGTCGTCGCGGTTGAACATCCGGTTGTAGAGCGTCTGACGGTCGTTCGGGTCGGCGCCGCGGTCGAGGAGCAGCTCGGCGAGCGCACGCCACTGCGGGTGCCGGGGCTGGCGACCCGGCCCCTGCTCGCCCTCGCCGAACACCCCGGTAAGCGCGGTGAAGGCGGTGGGCAGTCCCTGCCACAGATAGCCGCTGTCCGGGTCGGCGCCGGCGTCGAGCAGGACCCGGGCCGACCCGACGGCGTCGGCCTGCGGCACCCGCGAGTAGACGACGTAGAGCAGCGGTGGCCACCGGAACGGGCCGCCCTCCCCGGTCATGGCACCCGGGTCGGCAGTGACGTGCGACCGCAGGGCCTCGGCGTCCCCAGCCACCGCCGCGACGAAGACGTCGCGGCGCACGAGGGACGGGTCGCGGTCGAGCAGCTCAGCAGCCCTCGCCCACCGCGCCGGTTCGTCATGACTGGTGTAGGTCAGACACGCGAGCGCGCCCACGGCAGAAGCGATCTCGGCCTCGACCCCCCCCTCCCCGACAGGTCCAGGGTCGAGCGCCTCCGGGTCGCGGCTCAAGGAATCGGCAGCATGCAGGTAGGCCCGCAGCCTGGGCCAGCTGGCGAAGCCGATGCTGCGCGCCACGACGAGCTGCGCATCGGAGAGGGCGAAGGTCGCCGGTTCCTCGGGAGCACCCTCTGGATGGTGCCGAGCCACGTGACCGAGCGCCTCGGGCTGCTGGGAGCGGACGGCCCGCTGGAGCCGACGGGCATCGCGCCGCAGGTGCTCGAGGTCGGGGTTGGCGGGCAGGGACAGGGCCATGACGGCCTCCTCTCGTCGTGCCCGCGTGCGCTGGTCGGGCCGAAAGGAGGTCGGACCGCGTGCTGCCGTGCCCCAGGGAGGCTGAGCCCCTTCCCGCGCACCGGAGGCGACCTGGACGCCACCGTCAGCGTACGCCCGCGGGCCGCGCCGGTGGGAGCACACCGCATACGCAGGCAGTGCCCGGTCCGTGCGGTGGCATCCACGGGCTGGGCGTCGTCGGCGTGGCGGAAAGGTCGGCGGCATAAGGTGAGCCGGTGGCTGAAGCACCTCTGGACCTCCCCCGCGTCTGGGTCGAGTTCACCGACCCCGCCGACACGAACCAGCGCTACCGCTGTGACCTGACGTGGCTCACGAGCAGCTGGACGTGCATCTTCGGCAGCGGCTGCCAGGGCATCTACGCCGGGCGGCCCGACGACGGCTGCTGCACGCTCGGGGCGCACTTCACCGAGAAGGCAGACTGGAAGCGCGTCGAGAAGGCCGTCGAGGAGCTCGGCGAGGACGAGTGGCAGTACCACCCCGTCGGCCGCGCCACGGGCAGCAAGGACGACTGGACCGAGAAGGAGGACGGGGCGCGCAAGACCAAGGTCGTGGACGGCGCCTGCATCTTCCTCAACCGCCCGGGCTTCCCCGCGGGCGCCGGCTGCGCACTGCACCAGCACGCCGTGCTGACGGGGGTCGAGCCGCACACGCTCAAGCCCGACGTGTGCTGGCAGCTGCCGATCCGGCGCACCTTCCGCACCGTCGAGCTGCCCGACGACACGAGCTACCTCGAGGTGACGATCACCGAGTACGACCGCCGCGGCTGGGGTCCCGGCGGCCACGACCTCGACTGGTACTGCTCCGGCAACCCCGAGGCGCACGTCGGCCGCGAGCCCGTCTACCGTTCGAACGCGCCGGAGCTGACCGAGCTCATGGGACCGCTGGCCTACGCCGAGCTGGCCATCCGTGCCGAGGCGCACCTCGCCCAGGTCAAGGCCGTCCGTGCGCGTGGCGTCCGCAAGCTGCTGCCGCTGCTCGTGCACCCGGCCACCATCGAGGCGCAGCGGTCATCGTGAGCGACGAGTCCGGGATCATCCCCTCCCCCAACATCTGGGAGACGCCCGACGTCTACGAGGTCGAGAACCGCGGCGTCGACCGCGCCCACGTCATCGAGGACGCGATGCGCGCCGTGCTCGACTGGTCGGGCCTCGACGTCGTCGACGTCGGCTGCGGCACCGGCTACCACCTGCCGTTCTTCGCGCGTGACGCCCGCTCGGTCGTCGGCGTCGAGCCGCACCCCCCGCTCGCTTCTCTTGCGGCACAACGCATCTCGGGTATGCCGTCCGTCTCGGTCCGCGAGGAGGGTGCCGCTGCGATCGGGGTGCCCGACGGCTCGTTCGACGTCGCGCACGCGCGGTGGGCGTACTTCTTCGGGCCCGGGTGCGAGCCGGGGCTCGCCGAGCTCGAACGCGTCATTCGGCCGGGGGGTGCGGCGTTCGTCGTCGACAACGACGCGACCCGCTCGACGTTCGGTCAGTGGTTCCGCAGGGCCCTGCCCGGCTACGACCCGCGCGCCGTCGAGCGCTTCTGGCAGCGGCAGGGCTGGGAGCGTGAGCGGCTCGACATCCGCTGGGACTTCGACTCGCGCGCGGACTTCGAGGCGGTCGTCGGCATCGAGTTCGCGCCCGAGCACGCCGACCTCATCCTCTCCGAGCACCCCGACGCCACCGGGGTCGACTACGCCGTCAACCTCTGGCACCGCCGCTTCTGACACCGTCGCTTCCGACACCGTCGCTTCCGACACGTCGAGAGGCCACTCGTGGTCATTTCTGCCCATGCCCCACGTCACGGATGGGCATCGCGGCCGACGCGGTGACCGCCCCGCCCTTCCTACGGTCGATCCAACGACCACCGGGAGGGACACCATGGAGACCATCGAGACCGTCATCATCGGCGCGGGACAGGCGGGGCTCGCCACGGCGCGCGAGCTCCGCGAGCGCGGCCACGAGTGCGTGCTGCTCGAGCGCAACCAGACCGTCGGCGACGGGTGGCGCCAGCAGTACGACTCGCTCCGGCTCTACTCGTCGGCGCGGCACGACGCGCTGCCCGGGCTGCCCTTCCCCGGCAACCCCAGGTCGTTCCCCGGCAAGGACGACGTCGCGGCCTACCTGCAGTCGTATGCCGCCCACTTCGGACTGCCGGTGCGCCTCGGCGTGCGCGTGGAGCGCCTCGCCGCCGGCCCCGACCGTGACGGCTTCGTCGTGTCGACGGACCACGGGGACATCGCGTGCCGCAACGTCGTCGTCGCGACGGGGACCTTCGGGCGCGCACCCCACGTCCCGGCCTTCGCGGCGGACCTCGATCCCGCGATCCTGCAGCTGCACTCGAGCGAGTACCGTCGCCCGAGCCAGCTGCGGGACGGGCCGGTGCTCGTCGTCGGCGCCTCCCACTCGGGCTGCGACATCGCCTACGAGCTGGCCGCGAGCCGCCCGACTGTCCTGGCCGGCCGCGACTGCGGCCAGATCCCGGTGCGCTGGGACACCCCGGCGGTGCACGTCGTCTTCCCGTTCCTGCTCTTCGCGTGGCAGCACGTGCTGACCCGCCGGACCCCCATGGGTCGCCGGATGATGGCCGAGATCCGCCACCACGGCGGGCCGATGCTCAGGGTCAAGAGAGCAGACCTCGCGTCCCGTGGCGTCGAGCGGCACGTGCAGCGGGTGGCAGGCGTGACCGACGGACGCCCGACCCTCGACGACGGCACGGTCGTCGACGCGGCCAACATCGTCTGGGCCACCGGCTTCGAGCAGCGTTTCGACTGGATCGACCTACCCGTCCTCGGGGAGGACGGGTGGCCCCGGGAGTACCGCGGGGTCTCCAGCGACGTCCCGGGTCTCTTCTTCTGCGGGCTCGCCTTCCAGTACGCGTTCGCCTCGATGGTGCTGCCGGGCGTCGGGCGCGACGCGGCCCACGTCGCCGGCCACGTCGCCAAGCGGTCGGCAGCCGCCGCGACGAGGCGGGACGACCCGGTCGCGACCAGCTGAAGAGCGCTTCGGGACGGGCCTGACCGGCGGAACCGACAGTCGGTCAGTCCCGGCGGCGCATGAGGTCGTGCTCGAAGGCGAACGCGGCTGCGGCGGTGCGGCTTCCGACGCCGAGCTTGGTGAAGATGTTGCTGAGGTGGCGGGCGACCGTGCGGTCGCTCAGCACGAGGATCGAGGCGATCTGAGCGTTGCTCCGGCCCTCGGCAACCAGCCCCAGCACCTCGATCTCGCGCTGGGTCAGTCCCGCGGGACGCGTCCCGGGTGACACCAGCTGGTCGAGCGCCTCGACGTCCAGCCGGGCCCCGACCGACGCGAGCACGTCCCGCGCCGAGGTGAGCGCCCGTTGGGCGGACTCGTGGTCACCGAGGCCGAGCAGCGCCCGCCCGCTCGTGGCCTGCGCGAGCGCCGCCTCGTAGGGCAGATCGAGGCGGACCCAGGCCTGGTGCGCCTTGCGCAGGTAGGGCAGGGCGCCCGAGGGGTCGCCCGCCGCGAGCTGGACACGCCCCCACGCGGTGGCTGCCGCCGCGGAGAGGATCTCGGACGCGAAGGCCTCTGCCAGCCCGTCGAGCTCGAGCGCGCAGTCGCGGGCGCCGTCGACGTCGTGCGAGGCGAGGAACACGTCCACGGCCGCCGGCAGGACGCGGCTGCGCCGCACGGACGGTCCTGGTTCGCCGAGGAGCCGTCGCACGGCAGCCACCGCGGCGGACGTCCTGCCGCGCGCCAGCCAGAGCAGCGCCGAGCCGGGCTGCGGGTCGTAGCCGTGCTCGGCGCTCAGCTGGTAGGCCGCGTCGGCGGCGTCGAGGTCGCCACGAAGGCGCAACAGGTCCCCGCGCTCGCACTCCGCCTGACCCACCGCGTCCGTGGCGCCGGCGAGCCGGTACCGCTCGATGGCTGCGGCGAGCTCGTCGAGTGCCGCGTCCCACGCGCCCCGCGCCCGCATGACCTGTGCGCGGTGCAGCGCGCACTGGCCGGTGAAGGTGACGAGTCCGGGCTGGTCGGCGCACCAGCGGTGCAGCAGCTGGGTCCACTCGACGACCCGGCGCAGGTCGGACACCTCCTGGCATCCCTCGATGGCCGTGCAGTAGACGTGCCCGAGCATGACCGGCGCGAGGACGTGGCTCGTCGCCTCGAGCATCGACTCGTCGAGCAGGGAGAGTCCGGCAGGGATCCGGTCGCCGTAGATGGCCATACGGCCCTGCGCACACAGGCCCGTGGCGAGCAGGTTCGGGTCGTCGTGGCGACGGCCGGCCTCGGTCGCCTCGACCGCACACGCGCCGGCCTCGGCGAACCGGCCCGAGCCGAGGTGCGAGAACATGCGGGCGAAGGCGATGTAGCCGGACTCGAGGCTGCCCGCGGGAAGGGACTCGACGAGCCGCTCCCCCCGCGCGAGCCACGCGGCGGACGCCGAGCGGTCGCCGCTCGTCCCACTGATCATCGCCAGGTGGAAGGCGCAGCGGGCCGCTCCCGCCGTGTCGCCCTCGGACACCCGAAGCTCGAACGCCCGCCGGTAGCGGTCGAGGGCGTCGTCGATGCGTCCGAGCAGATGGGCGGCCGCCGCAGACGAGGCGAGGTCCTCGGCCGTCAGTCCGTCGCGGCCGACCGCGGACCACCGCTCCAGGGCCGCCGACCAGTCACCGCGCTCGAACTCGGCCCTGGCACTCACCAGCTCGTCGACCACGCCCATGGCTCACCCTCCTGCCTCCGAAGGCTACGCCCGCCGGGAACCCCCGCCTGCCCCCTCAACCGTCGGTGAGGTCGAGGGCGATGTCGACGATGGGTGAGCTGTGCGTCAGGCCGCCGACCGACACGTAGTCGACACCGGTGGCGGCATAGTCCCGCACGACCTCGAGCGTGAGGCCGCCCGTGGCCTCGATCTCGACGGGTTCGCCTGCGGCGCGGAGCAGCCCGACCGTCTGACCCAGCACGTCGACCGGCATGTTGTCGCACATGATGAAACGCGCGCCCGCGTCGAAGGCCTCCTGCGCCTCCGCAGGCGTCGTCACCTCGACCTGCACGTCGACGTCGGGGAACCGCTCGCGCACGAGCGCGTACGCCGCTGCCACCGACCCGGCCGCGAGCTTGTGGTTGTCCTTGATCATCGCGACGTCGTAGAGGCCCATCCGCTTGTTCGTGCCGCCGCCGCAGCGCACGGCGTACTTCTCGAGCCAGCGCAGGCCCGGCGTCGTCTTCCGGGTGTCGAGGACCATGGCCGAGGTGCCCTCGAGCGCGTCGGCCCACCGTCGGGTGTGCGTGGCCACCCCGGAGAGCCGGCTCAGGATGTTGAGGATCGTCCGCTCGGCGACGAGGATCACCTGGGTCGGCCCGGTGAGCCGGGCGATGACGTCGCCGCGCTCGAGGCGCGCACCGTCATCGCTCACGACCTCGACCGTCGGCACCTCGCCGCCGACCTTCTCGGCGACCACGGCGAGGACGAGACCGATGACCGGCACACCGGCCACGACCCCGGGCGCCCGCGCCACGATCTCGGCCGTGCGCGTCTGGTCGGCGGG
Source organism: Terrabacter ginsenosidimutans (assembly GCF_039539425.1). Taxonomy (NCBI): domain Bacteria; kingdom Bacillati; phylum Actinomycetota; class Actinomycetes; order Micrococcales; family Intrasporangiaceae; genus Terrabacter; species Terrabacter ginsenosidimutans. The sequence goes on from NZ_BAABDC010000006.1 coordinate 174,220, forward strand.
GATCGTGGCGAGCGTCGTCACGTCGACACCCTCCGGACCGAGGTCCTCGCGCAGCGCGACCGTGACGAGCTCGCGCGCCCACTCGTGCGGGAACCCGCTCAACCCGTCGCCACTCACTGCGTCTCCCCAGTCCGATTCGTCGATGTCGTATGCCGTGCAGCAGCTCTCGCGTTCGGCGCACCGTCCGCGCGGTCCTCGTCGAGGACGTCGAGCGGCACGGAGCCGTCGAGGTCGAGGCCGTCGAGGTTGGAGGGAGGCACCGGCACGACCCGCGCCTCGAGGATCCCGTCGCCGGAGCGTCGGAGGTGCACGTGGTGCAGGAAGTGCTCGTCGTCGCGAGCCGGGAAGTCCTCCCGCACGTGACCGCCACGGGTCTCGTCACGCAGCGCAGCGGCATACGTCAGCGCGCGGCCGAGGTGGAGCAGGTTGGTCGTCTCCCAGCTCTTGGGTCCGCCCTGCTTGTCTGCGTCGTCGGCGACGGCCCGGGCAGCCAGCTCGGCCAGGGTCTGCTGCGTCGCCGCGAGCGACGAGGCGGAGCGCACGGTGCCGGATCCCGCGGTCATGGCGCGCTGGACGTCGACGCGGCGCTTGCCGCGCACCAGCTCGGGCTCGCCCGCCGGCGCGACGGGCCTCGCCTCCGGCAGCTCACCGGCGGCGAGACGGGACGTGAGGTCGTCGGCGATGCGGCGCGCGAAGACGAGCCCCTCGAGGAGGGAGTTGCTCGCCAGGCGGTTGGCCCCGTGCACGCCGGTGCACGAGGTCTCGCCGCACGCGTAGAGGCCCTCGATCGAGGAGCGACCGCGCAGGTCGGTGCGCACACCACCGCTGGCGTAGTGCTGCGCGGGGGCGACCGGGAGCAGCTGCGTCGCCGGGTCGAACCCGAGCTCACGGCAGCGCTGGACGATCGAGGGGAAGCGCTGCTCGAGGAACTCGGCGCCGAGGTGACGGCAGTCGAGGTAGACGTGGTCGGTGCCCGTGTCGCGCATCCGGGCGATGATGGCGCGCGACACGACGTCGCGCGGTGCGAGGTCGGCGAGCGGGTGCTGGCCCTGCATGAAGCGCTCGCCCGCCTCGTCGACGAGGAAGGCGCCCTCGCCGCGCACGGCCTCGGAGATGAGGGGCTGCTGGCCGCGCGAGCCCTCGCCGAGCCACAGCACCGTCGGGTGGAACTGGACGAACTCGAGGTCGGCGAGCACGGCGCCGGCCCGCAGCGCGGCCGCCATGCCGTCTCCCGTCGCGACGGACGGATTGGTCGTCGAGGCGTAGATCTGGCCGAGGCCTCCGGTCGCGAGCACGACCGCCCGTGCGTGCGCCGCACCGACTCCGTCGACCTGGCCCTCGCCGATGACGTGGAGCGTCACCCCGCAGACTCGCTCGTCGGCGTCCGTGAGCAGGTCGACGACGAGCGCGTGCTCGATGACCTCGATCCCCGGGTCGTCGCGCACCCGGTCGAGCGCGGCGATGAGGGCGCGGCTGATCTCGCGTCCTGTGGCGTCGCCGCCGGCGTGCAGGATCCGGTCCCGGTGGTGGCCGCCCTCGCGGGTCAGGGACAGGCCACCGGTGTCGCCACGGTCGAACTCCGCTCCGAGTGCGATGAGGTCCCAGACGGCGTCCGTGCCCTCGCGCACGAGCGCCTCGACGGCGTCGACGTCGCACAGCCCGACGCCGGCGACGAGCGTGTCGTGGATGTGCTCGGCGGGGCTGTCCTCCGGCGACATGACGGCAGCGATGCCGCCCTGTGCCCAGGCCGTCGAGCCCTCGTCGAGCACCGTCTTCGTCACGAGCAGGACTCGGTCGACCCGACGGCGCAGCCGCAGCGCGGTCGTGAGCCCGGCGATGCCGGAACCGACGACGATGACGTCGGCGGTGGCCGTCCAGCCGGGCGGGGACGCGCGCAGCCACCGAGGGAGGGTCACGTCGGGGAGCCCGCTTGTCGGCATACGCCTGGCCTCTCAGTCCTGGTGGTCGTGCTGGTACGCGTGCTGGCGCTCGGTGACGGCGGAGGTCATGAGACCGAAACCGTCGGGCACGTCCCCTGCATCGTGCCCCACCTCGACCGTCCGGTTGTGCTCGTCGACGAAGACCACTCGCGGCTCGAAGGTGCGTGCCTCGGCATCGTCCATCGCGGCGTAGGCGATGATGATGACCGTGTCACCCGGCGAGATGAGCCGCGCGGCGGCGCCGTTGATGCAGACGATGCCCGTGCCGCGCTCGCCCTCGATGGCGTAGGTCGTCAGGCGGGTGCCGTTGTCGACGTCGACGACGTCGACCTGCTGGCCGGGCCAGAGGTCGGCCGCGTCGAGCAGGTCGCGGTCGATCGTCAGCGACCCGACGTAGTGCAGGTCGGCCTGCGTCACCGTCGCCCGGTGGATCTTCGAGTGGAGCATGAAACGCTGCACGTTGCGGTTTCCTCGATGCGTAGGAGAGCGTGGACTGCTCTGTGGGAGAGAGGAACTGGGCTCTCAGGGCTGCGTGAACGTCTCGAGCGCGCCGCCGCCGGGGCCGACGAGTACCGGCAGGTTGTCGATCAGACGGGTCGTACCCACTCGACCGGCCACCGCGAGCAGGGCCTCGCCGCGGTACCACTCCGGCACGTCCACGAGGGTGTCCGGGTGGACGAGCACGAGGTAGTCGACGAGGGCGAGCGGCTCGCGCACGAGCACCGCGCGGGCAGCGCGCCGGACCGCGGAGGGCCCCTCGGCGGCGGCGTCGGCTCCGGCCCGCAGCGCGGCCGAGAGGCACAGCGCGGTCTCGCGGTCGGACGGCGTCAGGTACGTGTTGCGGCTCGACATCGCCAGCCCGTCGGGCTCGCGCACCGTCGGCACCGCGACGACGCGCACCGGGAAGTCGAGGTCACGGCACATCCGGCGGATGAGGAGCAGCTGCTGGGCGTCCTTCTGCCCGAAGTAGGCCGCGCTGCAGCGCGTCAGGTGCATCAGCTTGCCGACGACGGTGAGCATCCCGTCGAAGTGCCCGGGACGGGCCTGCCCCTCGAGCACGTCGCCGAGCGGCCCGGCGGACACCCGCACACCGGGGTCGCCCTCGGGATAGACGACGTCGGGCGTCGGAGCGAAGACGAGGTCGACGCCTGCGGCGGTGCAGATCTCGAGGTCGGCGTCGAAGGTGCGCGGGTAGCGCGAGAGGTCCTCCTTGGGCCCGAACTGGAGCGGGTTGAGGAAGATTGTCACGACGACGTGGCGGTGGGCCTTGCGGGCCTGGTGGATCAGGGTGGCGTGGCCCTCGTGCAGGGCGCCCATCGTCATGACGACGGCGACGTCGCCGTCGTCGAGGGCCGACCGTGCCTCCCGCAGCTCCTCGCGGGTGCGCGCCACCACGGGCGTGGTGGGCGGGGTGATGGGCAGCGCGGTGGTGTCTGTCACGGTTGGTCCTCCTCGTGCGCGAGCAGCTCGAGCAGCGGGTCGGCGTCGGAGGCCCGGAGGCGTCCGCTGAGCAGGGCCCGCTGCGCCGTCGCGCGGGCCAGGGCGAGGTAGGTCGGCCGGATGTCCGGGGCGACCTTGCGCAGCATCGCGACGTGCCCGGCCACGGTACCGGCATCGCCGCGGGCCACCGGACCGGTGAGGGCTGCGTCACCCCGCTGCAGGGTGTTGGCCAGGGCCGCGGACAGCAGCGGCTCGAGGACGCGCGCCGGGTCGTCGACCCCGGCCTCGCCGAGCAGCTGCATCGACTGGGCGACGAGGGTGACGAGGTGGTTCGACCCGTGCGCGAGGGCTGCGTGGTACGTGACGCGGTCCTCCTCGGCGATCCACACCGGGTCGCCGCCCATCTCGATGACGAGCGCCTCGCCGACGGGTCGCGCGAGGTCGACGGTCGTCACGCCGAAGCAGCAGTCGTGGAGGCGCTCGAGGTCGAGCTCGGTGCCGGTGAACGTCATGGCCGGGTGGATCGCGAGCGGCACGATGTCGCTGTCGGCCGCGGCCTCGAACACCGAGATGCCGTGGGCGCCGGACGTGTGCAGGACGAGCTGGCCCGGCGTGAAGGTGCCGGTCGCGCTGAGCCCTGCGATGAGGTCTGCGAGCGCATCGTCGGGCACCGCGAGCACCACGAGGTGGGCGCCGGCGACGACGTCCGGGATCGGCTTGACGGGAACGCCCGGCAGCAGCGTGGCTGCCCGCTCGAGGCTCTCCTCGCTGACGGCGGAGACGCCGGTCACGACGTGCCCGGCGCGGGCCAGGGCAGCTCCGAGGACGGCTCCGACGCGCCCGGCGCCCACGACGCCGACGTCGAAGCGCGCGGGACGCTCGTGCGGGGTGCTCACCCACGGCACGCTATCGCCTACAGTCCGGAGGCGTGGATCCCGTTCCCTGGCGCGACGCGTGGCACGAGGCGTTGTATGCCGTCACCCTCGGTTTCTACGTCACGCGCGGCGGGCCGGCCACCCACTTCACGACGGCCACCCACGGCCCGACGGGTGCCACGCTCGCGCGGGCACTGCTCGAGCTCTGGGCCGCGGAGCACGGCACGGCCGCACCGTCGGTCGTCGTGGACGTCGGCGCGGGACGAGGCGAGCTCGCGACGCACCTCGCCCGGGCCGTCGCCGACGTCTCCGGCGAGGAGGTCGGCGGTGCCGGAGCGGTGACGGGGACCCGCGTGGTGGCGGTGGATGTCGTCGACCGTCCGGAAGGACTCGACGAGCGCGTCGAGTGGCTGCGCTCACCCGGAGGCTCCGGCCTGCCAGCAGCGCTGGCCGGACTGCGCGACGCCCTCGTCATCGCCCATGAGTGGCTCGACGTCGTGCCGTGCACCGTGGCCCAGGTCGACGCCAGCGGCACCGCCCGCGAGGTCCTCGTCGACCCACGCACCGGTGCGGAGTCCCTCGGCGGCGGCCTCACCGAGGCGGACCGCCGCTGGGCCGACGCCCACTGGCCCACGACCACCCCCGGAGACCGGATCGAGGTCGGCCGCGCCCGGGACGAGGCCTGGTCCGACCTCGTCTCGCGCGTCGCCTCCGGCACGCTGCTCGCGGTGGACTACGGCCACACGGCGACGGGGCGGCCGTCGGGAGGGACGCTCGCGGCATACGCCGACGGACGGCTGACCGTCCCCGTGCCCGACGGGTCGTGCGACGTCACGGCGCACGTCGCGATGGACACCCTCGACGCAGACCGCGTGCTCACCCAGCGCGAGGCGCTGCAGGCGCTGGGCCTGACCGGCGCCACCCCGCCGCACGCGCTGGCGAGCACCGACCCGCTCGCCTACGTCGCCGCGCTCGAGCGCGCGAGCACCGAGGCCCGACTGCTCGACCGGCACGGGTTCGGGGGCTTCTGGTGGGCGGTGAAGCGCGTCCGCGAGCACGACGTAACCTGATCGGCATGCGTCGTCTCGCCTCCGCGCTGCTCGCCCTCGGACTGCTCGTCGCCGCACCCGCGGCGGCCTTCGCGCACGACGTGCTCGAGCGCACGAACCCGGCCGACGGCACCACCGTCGCACGGCTGCCGGGGTCGGTGGTGCTCACCTTCTCCGAGGCGCCTCTCGCGATCGGTGCCCAGGTCGTCGTGACCGGCCCGTCGGGTCCCGTGTCGTCCGGCACCCCGACGATCGCGGGGCGTGACGTCACCCAGGCCATCGCCCCCACCGCGCCGGGCGGCGACTACACGGTGTCCTACCGCATCACCTCCGACGACGGGCACCCCGTCGCCGGCAGCTTCTCGTTCCACGCGACGATCGGCCTCGACGGGTCGACGGCCACCGCCGGCGCGGCCGTGCCCGTCAAGCCGGCCTCGACCTCGGACGACGCGCAGGGCTCTCTCCTCGTGCCGATCCTGCTCACCATCGTCGGCACCCTCGTGCTCCTCGGCGTCGGTGGCTTCCTCGTGCTGCGTGGCCGCGAGGCCGACCGCGGCTGACCCCTCGCCGGGCCCGTCAGTCCGACTCGGCGCTCGAGCCCGACGCCGGCAGTGGCTGGTTGAGGAACCACCGGTGGCCGAACGGGTCGTGGAAGACGGCGAGACGACCGATCGGTGGGTTGTCCTCGGGCGCACGGTCGAGGGTGGCACCGCCCTCCTGCACCCGGCGGCAGCACTCGTCGACGTCGGGCACCGTGAGGTGCAGCGTCACGGCGTTGCCGCGGCTCCGGTCGGGAGGCGCGACCCCGGCACTCTCGAACTCGTCGGACATCATCCACCGGGCGCCGTCGACGGCCAGCTCGCAGTGCCCGACATGGCCGTCGTCCATGACCATCGGCTCGACGGTGACCACGGCGCCGAGGTGCTCGCGGTACCACTCGATCGCGGCCAGGGAGTCGGCCACGCAGATGTAGGGGGTCAGCTCGCTCATCCCGTCCTCCCGGTCGATGCGCTCCGCCCGCGTCGATCCTTCACGTCGGTCGCTCAGGTCGATCGCTCGCGTCGATCGCTGCGGGCCACGGTGAGGTGCTCGTACCCACGCAGCACGAACGTCGGTCGCCGCACCGCCGCGACGACCTCGACCGGTCCGAGGCGTTCCAGCAGCGCGCGGGTCGAGATCTGCAGCTCCATCCGCGCCAGCGGCGCCCCGAGGCAGAAGTGGATGCCGGCGCCGAACGCGAGGTGCGGGTTCGGGTCTCGCTCGGCGACGAAGCGGTCGGGGTCGGCGAAGACGGCCGGGTCGCGGTTGGCGGCCCCGAGCAGTGCCGCGACCTTCTGGCCGCGCCGGACGGTGACGCCGTGCAGCTCGACGTCGGCCGTGGCGGTGCGCTCGAAGAGGTGCAGAGGCGAGTCGTGCCGCAGCATCTCCTCGACGAGACGGTCGACGACGGCCGGGTCGTCGAGGCCCGCGATGACCCCGTCGAGCTGTCGACGGTCGGCGAGCAGGGAGGCGAGACCGTTGCCGAAACCGTTGACGCTCGCCTCGTGCCCCGCGTTGAGCAGCAGCACGACCGTGGCGACGAGCTCGCGCGGCGAGAGCCGGTCGCCGCCGTCACGCTCCTGCACGAGGGAGGTGAGCAGGTCGTCCCCGGGCGACTCGGCCCGCTCGGCAGCCAGCCGCTCGACGTACGCCGCGAACTCCTCGCAGGCGCGCTGCGCGTCCTGCTGGGCGTGCTCGTCCGGGTCGACCTCGTACATCCGGACGATGGCCTGCGACCAGTCCCGCAGCACCTTCCAGTCCGCGATCGGTGCCCCGAGCAGCTCGCAGATGACGAGGACGGGCAGCGGCTCGGCATAGGCGGTGATGACGTCGACGCGCCCGTCGCCGTCGAGGGTGCTCTCCACGTCGTCGAGCAGCCCGGCCGCGATCTCCTCGACGCGCGGGCGCAGCCGCGCCACGTGCCCACGGGCGAACGCGCCGGCCACGAGTCGGCGCAGCCTCGTGTGCTTGGGCGGCTCCGAGTCGAGGATCGAGTCGGCGTGCAGCCAGTCGAACGTCGTCCACGCGTCGTCGCCGGTCGAGCGCGGGCGCAGGATGCGGCCGAGCCGACGGTCGCGCAGCACGTCGTTGGCGGCGGCGTGCGTCGTCGTCACCCACAGGCCGAGGTCCTCGTGCCACAGGACCGGCGCCTGCTCCCGGGCGGCTGCCAGTGAGGCGTAGGGGTCGGTCACGAAGGCGGGGTCGCGCAGGTCGAACAGGTCGGTCACCCCCACACTCTGCCCGACCGGGCGCGCCCCGGGGAGGGGCCACACGGCATACGACCACGGAGTGGGCCGTAGGCTCGGGCCCATGACGGAGACCACCGCCTCGGCGCCCGGCCGGCGTCAGGCCCTGACCGTCGGCATCGGCGCGGGCGGGCTCGCGACCGCCGACATGGTGCTCAACATCGGCCCGCAGCACCCGGCCACGCACGGCGTGCTGCGCCTGCGCATCGTCGTCGACGGCGAGCGGATCGTCAGCGCCGAGCCGATCGTCGGCTACATGCACCGCGGCGCCGAGAAGCTCTTCGAGGTCCGCGACTACCGCCAGATCATCGTGCTCGCCAACCGGCACGACTGGCTCAGCGCCTTCTCCAACGAGCTCGGCGTGGTGCTCGGTGTCGAGCAGATGCTGGGCATGGAGGTGCCCGAGCGGGCCGTGTGGGCGCGCACCGCGCTCGCCGAGCTCAACCGGGTGCTCAACCACCTGATGTTCCTCGGCAGCTACCCGCTCGAGCTCGGTGCGATCACGCCCGTCTTCCACGCCTTCCGCGAGCGGGAGGAGCTCCAGGCCGTCATGGAGGAGGTCTCGGGCGGCCGCATGCACTACATGTTCAACCGTGTCGGCGGTCTCAAGGAGGACCTCCCGGCCGGCTGGATGGGCCGCGTCGACAAGGCGATCGCCAACGTGCGGGTGCGCCTGCCCGACCTCGAGCGCCTCATCGTCGGCAACGAGATCCTCGAGGCACGCACGCGGGGCGTCGGGGTGCTGCCGTTGTCGACCGTCCAGGCGTACGGCGTGTCCGGCCCGATCGCGCGGGCCAGCGGCCTCGACGTCGACCTGCGCCGCGACGCGCCCTACCTCGCCTACGGCGAGCTGTTCGGCGACAAGGGTCCCGGTCGCGTGGTCACCCGCACGGCCGGCGACTGCCTGTCGCGACTCGAGGTGCTGCTCGAGCAGGTCCACGTCTCGCTCGACCTCGCGCAGGCCTGCCTGGACCGGCTCGTCCAGCTGCCGCAGGGCCCGATCAACGTCAAGCTCCCCAAGGTCCTCAAGGTGCCCGAGGGCGAGATCTACAGCGCGACCGAGAACCCGCTCGGCTTCAACGGCTACTACCTCGTCTCGCGCGGGGAGAAGACGCCGTGGCGGCTCAAGCTGCGCTCGGCGTCGTTCAACAACGTGTCGGTGCTCAGCGAGATGCTGCCCGGCCAGCTCATCGCCGACATGGTCGCCATCCTCGGCTCGATGTTCTTCGTCGTCGGGGACGTCGACAAGTGAGGCAGCAGGTGAGACGCGAGACCTGGCTCAGGGCGGTCGCCGTCGCAGCGATCACCGCGACGATCACCCTCGCGGCGGCCTGCTCCGACGAGGACACCGTCGACACCATCCCGCCGCCGTGGCCGACCCGCACCACGACGCCGGACGGACCTCCCCAACCGCCGTCGGTCAGCACGACGCCGTCACCGACGTCGACGGTCACCGTCGCCGGCACCACCTGAGCAAGAGCGGTTACTGGCCGGCCGCGACGCCTCGATGAGCGAGCGTTGATGATGATGCGGATGGTGCGGCGCCTGGTGTGGTCATCACCCCACCGGGCGCAGCATCATCCAGCACCTCATCGGTCAGCGAGGGACGGCGCCTGCGTCGTCGTCCTCGTCGTCGCGCGGGCGCAGCCGACACCAGGCCTGCACGACCATGCCCGTGACGGCGAGCAGCAGCGCCACGAAGGCGTGCAGCACGAACAGCCAGATGCGGTTCCGCAGGGAGTCGACGTCGGCGTCAGGCAGCAGGACGAGCGCGTTCGCGGTGTACCACCCGACGAGGACCGCGCCGGTCAGTGCGCCCGCCTGCCCCAGCACGAGCGTGCGGGCGGCCCGCAGGGGCGTGATGGCCTGGTCGGGCCGGCCGTCGCGGACCTTGCGCACCTGCCAGCCGGCGAGGAGCAGGCCGCCGCCGAGGAAGAGCATGGCCGCTGCACCGACCCAGCCGGGCTCGGGAACCGGGCTGCCGTTCGAGGACAGCCAGCGCAGCACGAGCCAGGCGACCACGGTCATGGCCAGTCCCGCGAGCACGAGCGTCGTGACGCGGATGCCGGAGTGTGGTCTCACTGGTGCTCCCATCGGGGACCGGGGCGTACGCCCGATCGGTCGAGGTCGGCCAGCAGGTCGACCACCGGGCGGATGCCCTGGGGTCCCTCCCCGACGCGCAGCGTGGCGCGCGGGTCGGCGTCGGCCCACGGCACGAGGACGAAGGCCCTCTCGTGCGCGCGCGGGTGCGGCAGGGTGAGCCGCGCGTCGTCGCTGGTGACCTCGCGATGGCCACCGGGGCGGCCGTACTGAATGAGGTCGAGGTCGAGCGTCCTTGCGCCCCAACGGATCTCGCGCGTCCGGCCGTGCTCCGCCTCGATGCGGTGCAGCTCGGCGAGCAGGTCGGCGGGGTGCAGCAGGGAGCGGCCGACGACGACGGCGTTGAGGTAGTCGGGCTGCTCGGGGCCGCCCACCGGGTCGGTGGCGACGATGTCGGACACCGCGGTGAGCGTCAGCCCCGGCAGCGCGGTGAGGGCGGCGACCGCGTCGGTGAGGGTCTGGCCCCGGTCGCCGAGGTTGGTGCCGAGCGCGATGACGATGTGGGCGGCGTTGGTGCGCGTGACCTGCACCTGCACGTCGGTGAACGGATGACCGACCGGCGCCTCGGGCTTGTGCACGACCACCTCGACGGCGTCGACGAGGTCGTGCCGCAGGACGTCATCGGCGACGACCTCGGCCAGTCGCTCGATGAGGTCGAAGGACGGGCCGGTGATGCGCGCGACGACGTCGGTCGCCACCTCGGCGTAGTTGACGGTGGCAGCGAGGGCATCGGTGCGGCCGGCCGGCTCGAGGTCGAGGGTCATGGTGACGTCGACGAGGAAGGTCTGGCCGTCGCGCTTCTCGACGTCCAGCACGCCGTGGTTGCCGCGGGCCGAGACGCCCTGCAGCACGATGCGGTCGGTCATCGGTCGAGGTCCTCCGGGTCTTCGGGTGCGTGCTCGAGGGCCGCCTGGACGACGGTGAGCGCGCGCACGGTGGAGGCGACGTCGTGGACGCGCACGCACCAGAGGCCCGCCATGGCCGCCATGACCGAGGTCGCGGTCGTCTCGACGTCACGATCGGCGGCAGGCCTCGGGGCGGACCCCTCGTCGCGCCCCAGCCTGCCGAGGAAGGTCTTGCGCGACGCACCGAGCAGGATCGGCTGGCCGAGCTCGTGCAGCGCGGGCAGCGCGGCCATGAGGGACCAGTTGTGGTCGGCGTTCTTGGCGAAGCCCAGGCCCGGGTCGAGCACGAGGTGGTCCTCGTCGATGCCGCCCTCGAGCAGGTCGTCGCGTCGCTGCGCGAGCTCGCGCAGCACGTCCTCGACGACGTCCTCGTAGACGGCGCGGGACTGCATCTCGGTGCTGTGCCCGCGCCAGTGCATGGCGATGAAGGGCAGCCGGTTCGCCGCGACCCAGGGCACCATCCCCGGGTCGGCCAGGCCGCCCGAGACGTCGTTGACGATGGTGGCCCCGGCGTCGACGGCGGCGCGTGCCACGGACGCCCGCATGGTGTCGACGGAGACGACGGCGCCCTCGGCGGCGAGGGCGGTCACGACGGGCAGGACGCGGCGCAGCTCCTCCTCGACGGAGGGCCGCTCGGCTCCGGGCCTCGTCGACTCCCCACCGACGTCGACGATGTCCGCGCCGGCCGCCACGACGTCACGGCCGTGGGCGATCGCAGCCTCCTGCTCGAACCACTGACCACCGTCGGAGAAGGAGTCCGGGGTGACGTTGACGACGCCCATGACGAGCGTGCGGTCGCGCACCGACAGGAGCGTGCTCGCATCGGGGGTGGTCCGCCGGCGGGGAGGTGGCGCAGTCATGGGCGCCATTGTGTCGCGGTAGGCGTCGCAGGTGCCGAGCAGGTCGGGCCGGCGGGGAGCGCGGTGGAGGGCAGCCCGATGGTCACTTGTTGCCCTCGAGCATCAGCGCCATGGCCTCTGCTCGAGTGGCCGGGTCACGCAGCTGGCCACGGACCGCCGAGGTGATCGTGCTGGCGCCGGGCTTGCGGATGCCGCGCATGGACATGCAGAGGTGCTCGGCCTGCACGACGACGATGACCCCCTGCACGCCGAGGTGCTCCACCATCGCGTCCGCGATCTGCGTCGTGAGGCGCTCCTGCACCTGGGGACGCCGGGCGAAGACCTCGACGAGACGTGCGAGCTTGGACAGCCCGGTGACCCGTCCGTCCTTGCTCGGGATGTAGCCGACGTGGGCCACCCCGTGGAAGGGGACCAGGTGGTGCTCGCACGTGCTGTAGAGCTCGATGTCCCGCACGATGACGAGCTCCTGGTGGTCGATCTCGAACGTCGTGCCGAGCACGTCGGCCGCCGTCATGTCGAGGCCCGCGTAGATCTCGGCGAACGAGCGGGCCACCCGGCCCGGGGTGTCGAGCAGGCCCTCACGGTCGGGGTCCTCACCGATGGCGAGGAGCAGCTCCCGCACGGCCGCCTCGGCGCGCGGCTGGTCGATCGCCACCGATCAGCTCTTCTCGTCGGGGTTGACGGGGCGGTCGTCCGGCACCTCGATGACCTTCTCCGCGGGGTGCTCCTCGGCGAGCGGGTGGGCGCCCACGGAGGCAGCCTCCTCGATCTTGTCCTCGATCTGCTTGTCGGCAGGCACCGGCGGCGGCAGGTGACCGTTCTGGCCACCCGTGCCGTTCTGGCCGTTCTGGGCGGCGATCTCCGCCGGCGTCAGCACCGGCGGGCGGTCGCTGAGCTGGCGGGCCTGCGACGACAGCCACGTCGGGCGCTCCGGCGCCTTGGTGACCGGCTTGAACAGCTCGGCCAGCTCGTGGACGTTGAGCGTCTCCTTCTCGAGCAGCTCGAGGACGAGGTGGTCGAGCAGGTCGCGGTTGGCGTTGAGAGCCGCATACGCCTCGTCGTGGGCCGCGTCGATGAGGGCGCGGACCTCCTCGTCGACGATGCGGGCGACCTCTTCGGAGTAGTCTCGCTGATGACCCATGTCGCGGCCGAGGAAGACCTCGCCGGTGCTCTGGCCGAGCTTGATGGCACCGACGCGCTCGGACATGCCGAACTCGGTCACCATCTTGCGGGCCATGCCGGTGGCCTTCTCGATGTCGTTGCTCGCGCCGGTGGTCGGCTCGTGGAAGACGATCTCCTCGGCGACGCGGCCACCGAGGGCGTAGGCGAGCTGGTCGAGGATCTCGTTGCGGGTCGTCGAGTACTTGTCGTCGATCGGCATGACCATCGTGTAGCCGAGCGCACGACCGCGCGGGAGGATCGTCACCTTGGTCACCGGGTCGGTGTGGTTGAGCGCCGCGGCGACGAGGGCGTGACCACCCTCGTGGTAGGCGGTGATCTTGCGCTCCTTGGCCGACATGATGCGGGTGCGCTTCTGGGGGCCGGCGATGACGCGGTCGATGGCCTCGTCGAGGGCCTCGTTGTCGATGACCTTCTTGTCGCTGCGGGCCGTGAGCAGGGCGGCCTCGTTGAGCACGTTGGCGAGGTCGGCACCGGTGAAGCCCGGCGTGCGGCGGGCGACGGCGAGCAGGTCGACGTCGGCCGTCACGGGCTTGCCCTGGGCGTGCACCTGCAGGATCTGGTGGCGGCCGAGCATGTCGGGGGCGTCGACCGCGATCTGGCGGTCGAAGCGGCCCGGACGCAGCAGGGCCGGGTCGAGGATGTCGGGGCGGTTGGTCGCCGCGATGAGGATGACGTTGGTCTTGACGTCGAAGCCGTCCATCTCGACGAGCAGCTGGTTGAGCGTCTGCTCGCGCTCGTCGTGACCGCCGCCCATGCCGGCGCCGCGGTGGCGTCCGACGGCGTCGATCTCGTCGACGAAGACGATGGCCGGGGCGTTGGCCTTGGCCTGCTCGAAGAGGTCGCGGACGCGGCTCGCGCCGACACCGACGAACATCTCGACGAAGTCCGAGCCGGAGATCGAGTAGAAGGGCACGCCGGCCTCGCCCGCGACGGCGCGGGCGAGCAGCGTCTTGCCCGTGCCGGGCTGTCCGTAGAGCAGGACACCCTTGGGGATCTTGGCGCCGACGGCGAGGAACTTCGCCGGTTCCTGGAGGAACTCCTTGATCTCCTGGAGCTCCTCGATGGCCTCGTCGCACCCGGCGACGTCGGCGAAGGTGACCTTCGGGGTGTCCTTCGTGGCGAGCTTCGCCCGGGACTTGCCGAACTGCATGACGCGGTTGCCGCCGCCCTGCATCTGCCCCATGAGGAACCAGAAGAGCGCGAGGATGACGATGATCGGCAGGATCGAGAAGAGCAGGGAGCCGAACCAGCTGGGCTGGTCGATCTGGTCGTCCACGCCCTGTGCCGGCGGCTTGTTGTTGAGCGCCTGGACCACCTGGCCGCCGCGCGCGTCGACGTAGAAGGCGTAGACCGACTTGGCGTCCTTCACCGTGCCGTCGGGCGAGGTGTAGGGCGTCTTGAGGGTCAGCTCCATGCGCTCGTTGTTGAGCAGCTTGGCCGACTCGACGTTGCCGTCGTTGATCTGCTTCATCGCAGCCGACGTGTCGATCCGGGGCGGGCCGGACTCGGAGAACATCATGCCGAAGACGAGCGCGCTGATGAGGACCAAGATCCACAGCAGTGGTGTGCGCAGTATCCGCTTAGCGTCCATGTACGTGCGGGACCTGTCGGGCCCCGGTCCTCCTGCTCGTCCGGTGAGTTTGTCCACCGGCACAACGTCCGGTGGGCTACCAGTGTTCCGCATGCGGCGGGCCGGTGACCAACCCGTCCGTCGAAGGGTGCGGTGACGCCCTCAGGAGGTCGTCGCCGCGCGGAGCGCCTCCAGGACGCGGCGGTCGATGCCGTCGGGGCTGAGGCGGGCCTCGTAGTTCGCGTTTCCGGCCCAGTCGGCGAGCGCCGTGGCCACGTCGGAGCCGGTGAACCCGGCCCGCGCCAGGCGCTCGCGCACCTCGTCGGCGAGGTCGCCCACGAGCGGCTCGACGTCCTCCGGCTTGCCGAAGTACATCTCCCAGTCCGACAGCAGGCGGCCGAGCTCGGTCACCGGGTCGGCGTGGTCGTCGACGCGGAGGTCGGCGAGCACTCCGCACGCGTCGTAGCCGGAACCCGGCTCCACGGCATACATGGCCGCGCTCTGGCGACCGCGTGAGTCGCCGCCCGCGGCGTCCCCGGCGACGAGCGCGGCGAGGAGGCGACGGGCGAGCGGCTGCCCCGCCGACGCGTGCCAGGCGCGCTCCATCTCCTCGACGACCTCGGGCCCGGTGAGGATGTTGCCCTGGATGGCGTATGCCGTGTCGCCGTCGTCGCTCGCGACGCCCCCGGCCCACGCGTTGCACTCCGAGCCGGTGAAGGTCGCGGCCGAGCCGAGGCCGACGACGCCGACCTGACGGGTCTCGCGCCCCTCGTCGAGCGCGGTCGCGGCGGCGAGGGCCTCCCCGGCGGGCTCCCCCGCGGCCAGGCGGCCGAGGAGCTCCTCGAGGTAGGCGACCCGGGCGAAGGACTGGGTCGCCACGGCGCCGACGCCGAGACGCGCACCGGGGACGACCGCGCCGACGGCGAGGAACTTGCTGGCGACGGCGATGCCGTGGGCGTCACCCTGGCGCGCGACGATCGAGAAGGTCATCGGTGGTCGCTCAGGCGTACACGTGCGGGGCGAGGGTGCCGACGCAACGCAGGTTGCGGTACTTCTCGTCGTAGTCGAGGCCGTAGCCGACCACGAACTCGTTGGGGATGTCGAAGCCGACGTACTTCACCGGGATGTCGACCTTGACGACGTCGGGCTTGCGCAGCAGCGTGCAGATCTCGACCGAGGCGGGGCTGCGCGACTCGAGGTTGGACTTGATCCACGAGAGCGTCAGGCCGGAGTCGATGATGTCCTCGACGATGAGCACGTGGCGGCCGCTGATGTCGGTGTCGAGGTCCTTGAGGATGCGCACGACGCCGGAGCTCTTCGTGCCGGAGCCGTAGGACGAGACGGCCATCCAGTCCATCGGCGCCGTGCCGGGCAGGGCCCGCATGAGGTCGGCCATGACGACGACGGCACCCTTGAGGACTCCGACGAGGAGGAACTCCTTGCCCTCGTAGTCCTTCCAGATGTCGGCGGCGAGCTCGGCGAGCCGGGCCTGGATCTGCTCCTCGGTGAGCAGGACCTTGGCCAGGTCGTCTCCCATGTGCTCGTGGTCCACGAAGGCTCCTCGATGTGTTGCGGTGCAGGGTCGTGCGGGCGGGATCCATTCAACCGCACCCGGCGGGTGGCCGACTCTCAGGCGTTGGCGGTCTCGCGCAGCGGGCTGAAGACGATCGCCCCGGCCGTGCGCGCGACGGCGATGCCGCCCGGCACGTGGAGCGGGCCCTGTCCGTGCCACGACGTCAGCAGGGCGTCGAGCGACTCGACGTGTGCGGCACTGACGTCGGCGAGCGGTGCGCCGGCCTCGGCGGCCAGCAGGCGCCAGACACGGGTGCGGATCGCTCGCGGCAGGGCAGCGAGGGCCTCGAGGTCGACCCCGTCACCGCCGGGTCCGGCAGGAAGGTCCGCCCGCGCCCGGACGGCGAGGGTCTCGAGGTAGTCGGCGTCCTCGCGGAGCAGGTCGGCGCTGCGCGCAAGGGCCGCAGCGAAGCCCGGCCCCAGGTCGGACTCGAGGGTCGCGAGCAGCCGCCGGGCGCGCACGCGCCGGAACGAGTCGTCGCTGTTGTGCGGGTCGACCCACGGCTCGATGCCGTAGGCGGCGCAGGCGGCCAGCGTCGTGGCCCGCGGCAGGGCGAGAAGGGGACGCACGAAGCGGTCCCGGCGCACCGGCATACCGCTGAGCGACCGGGCCCCCGAGCCGCGGGAGAGGCCGAGCAGCACCTGCTCGGCCTGGTCGTCGCGAGTGTGGCCGATGAGCACCATCGAGGCGCCCACGCGATCGGCGGCCTTCTCGATGGCGGCGTAGCGCGCCGAGCGGGCGTCTGCCTCGAGCCCGGCGCCGCTCGTGCGGACCTCGGCACGGACGACCTCGACGGGGTCGAGCCCGAGCTCTCGGCAGAGACCCGCGGCGTCTTCGGCCACCTCGGCGGAGCGCTCCTGCAGGCCGTGGTCGACGACGACGGCACCGGCCCGCACACCGGAGCGCGGCGCCTCGAAGGCCAGGGCCGCGGCGAGCGCGACCGAGTCCGGACCGCCCGAGCAGGCGACGAGCACGACGCCGCCCTCGGGCACGTCGGCGAGGTGCTCACGCACCGCGAGGCGGGTGGCGGCGACGGCGGGATCGGGACCGGGCATGTCTGCTGGACCTCGCATCGGCTCAGGCGTGGACCCGACGCACCCAGGCGTCCGGGTCGAGGATCTCGGCAGCCCGCGGCAACGTCTCGGGCGAGGACCAGACGGCGTTGAAACCGTCGCGGCCGACCTGGTCGGTGACGGCCCGGACGAAGACGGCGCCGTCACGGTACTGCCGCATCTTGGCCTCGAGACCGAGCAGCTTGCGCAGCAGCCGGTCGACACCGACCGAGCTGTTGCGGCGCTGGTCGAACTTGCGGCGGATCTCGTCGACGCTCGGGATGACCCGCGGCCCGACGGCGTCCATGACGACGTCGGCGTGCCCCTCGAGCAGCGACATGACCGCCGTCAGCTCGGCGATCTGCGCCTTCTGCTCCGGGGTCGCGAAGAGCTGGCCGATCCCCTCTCCCGAGCTCAGCACCTGGGGCAGGTTCTTCGTCAGCTGCTCGAACCGTCTGGAGAGGTCCTCGGGCGTCGGGGCGAGGTCCACCGCGAGCGCCTGGGTGCGCGAGACCATGTGGTCGCGCAGCCACGGCACTGCGGTGAACTGCACCCGGTGCGTCTCCTCGTGCATGGCGACCCAGCGGCGGAAGTCGGTCGGGTCGACCTCCATGCGCCGCTCGGCGGCCACGATGTTGGGAGCGACGAGGAGCAGGCGCGGCGTGCCACCGGGCGCGAGGTCGTACTGCCCGAGCACCTTGCTCGACAGGAACGCGAGCAGGCCGCCCATCTCGGCGCCGGTCACCTTGCCACCGATCGCGGCAGCCGTGGCGCTCGTCTGCGACTTCTTGCTCGCGTTGAGCTTGTCGACGACCGGGTCGAGCATCGACCTGAACGAGTCGACGTTGGCGCTGATCCAGCCCGCGCGGTCGACGACGAGCACGTCTGGGGCTCCGGCGGGCGCGGTCAGGGCGCTCGTCTCGGCGACCGGGTCGACGGCGCCCGCGGCCGCCGCGCGCAGGTCGGCCACGATCGTCGCGGCCTCGTCGCTCGTGACCTGGGGACCGGGATTGACGATCAACCGCCCGGTCCGCTTGGCGAACTCGTAGTCGACGGACGCGGCCGGGGCACCACCACCGGAGCGCTCAGGACGGCGGGCGTCCTCGGGGTCCAGGTGGGTCGTGTCGGTCATGCCAGCCCTTTCCGTGCCGTGAACGATGTCGACGTCGCGCGAGGTGTCTGGAGGGCCGTGCCCCTCGTCGGCGAGGTCGTGCACGTCGTCACGAAACCCGGTCCCCGAGCGGCCTGTCGGCCAGTCAGCGGCACCCGCACGAGGCGATCGCCGCCACCAGACGGTCCAACGCCGCCCGAGCGTCGTTGGTTCCCACTCCGGCGACCATACCCACGAAGACGAGCAGTCGACCGTCGTCGTCGACCACGCTTCCGGCGAGCGCGTTGGCGCCCGTGAGCGTGCCGGTCTTGGCGCGAGCCCGCCCCGCGGCGTCGTGGTCGGAGCCGGTGAACCGGCCGGCCAGGGTGCCGGTGAGGCCACCGATCGGGAGGCCGTCGAGAGCGCGCCGCAGCACCTGGTGCTTCCCGTCGTAGCCGAGCACGAGCACGTCGGACAGGAGCGAGGCCCGCACGCGGTTCTCGCGGGAGAGGCCGCTCGCGTCGGAGAGCGTCACCCCGGTCGTGTCGAGGCCGAGCGCGGCCACCTGCGACACGACCCACGCGCCCACGGCCGCGAAGTCGGTGCCCGCGCCGGAGCGGTAGGCGGCCTGGCGGGCCAGGATCTCGGTGAGTGCGTTGTCGCTGTCGGTCAGGGCCAGGGCCAGCTGCTCGCGGACGGGGGCCGACTGGACGCTGCCGAGGACCGCCCCGGGTCCGCTGGTCGGCGCCGCCGTCGCGGTGCCGGTGGCGTCCGGGCTGCCGGTGGCGCTCGCCTGCGAACCCTCCGACGCGGGAGCCGACGACGGCGCGGACGACGGCGCGGACGACGGCGACGGCATCGGCGATCCGGGGACGCCCGGTGCGCGACCGCGTGCGGCGACGGTGACGTCGACACCGCGGGCCTCGAGCTGCCGGGCGAAGGCGGCCCGCACCGACGCGACGGGGTCGGCCGGACCGGGCGCGCCACCCTTGGCGCGCTGGGTCGACAGGCCCAGCATGGCGACCGCGCCGGTGATGCCACTGCTGCGGAACGTCGAGGCCCACGTCGGGGCGGTCGTCGGACCGTCGGCATACGTCTCGTCGACGTAGAGCGTGACCCTGCGGGTGCCGGAGCCCTTGAGCGCCGCTGCGACCTGGTCGGCGAGGTCGCCGAGGCCGGCGCGCCCAGCCACCGCCTGGGGGTCGCCCCTGCCCGGGGCGAGCAGCGAGTCGCCGCCCGCCACGAGGACGACCTGCTCGGGCGTGTCGCCCTGTCGCACCACGGTGCGCAGCGTCGCGTCAGGCGCGAAGGTCCGGCCGATCGCCGCCGCGGAGAGCAGCTTGGTCGTCGAGGCCGGGATGCGCAGCTCGTCACCGCGCTGGTCGAGCAGGACCTCCCCGCTCTGGCCGTCGCGCACGACGATGGCCGAGTCGCGCAGGGCCGGCAGTGCCCGCACCGGCGCGAGGGCCTGCTCGATGCCGGCCGCCGACGCGGCGGCGGTGTCACCGGCCAGCGCCGGCAGAGGGGCATCGACCGACGTCGACAGGGTGGGCTGAGGCACAGGGGGCAGCGTGCGCTTCGCGACGTACTCTGTCGGCGCAGGCGGTGGCAGTGGACGCACCGTCAGCGGACCGGGCGCGGCGTCGGCGACGTCGAGGACTGCATACCCCAGCAGGATCGTCACGACCGACCAGACGGCGGCCATGCCGTAGGTGAGGCGGGGACCCCGTCGGCTCGGCTTCGCCCAACGCGCCATGCCGCGTCACCCCCGTCCGTCGTCCGCTGTTTCGCGCAAGGCCCGTCCTTGCTGACACACTGTCGCGGACGATTCTGTCAGCCGCAGGCGAGTGCTCCCGCACGCGCGCCGCACCCGAGCCGGCACCCGAAGACCGTGAAGAAGGGGAAGACGTGGAGTTCGACGTCACCATCGAGATCCCGCGCGGACAGCGCAACAAGTACGAGGTCGACCACGAGACCGGTCGGATCCGTCTCGACCGCTACCTCTTCACGCCGATGGCCTACCCCGCCGACTACGGCTACATCGAGGACTCCCTCGGCGAGGACGGCGACCCCCTGGACGCGCTCGTGCTGCTGCCCGAGCCGCTCTTCCCCGGCGTCGTCGTCGAGGCCCGTCCGATCGGCGTCTTCCACATGACCGACGAGGCCGGCGGCGACGACAAGGTGCTCTGCGTGCCGGTCGACCCGCGCAACGTCGACGTCAAGGACATCAGCGACGTCAACGAGTTCACCCTCAAGGAGATCCAGCACTTCTTCGAGCGCTACAAGGACCTCGAGCCCGGCAAGCACGTCGAGGGCTCCGACTGGGGCAACCGCGAGGCCGCCGAGAAGATCATCGGCGAGGCCCTCGAGCGCGCCAAGGAGCAGGGCGTCTCGACCGCCCGCTGGGCGATGCCGCAGGGGCACTGAACCCGGCGCTCGTCTCGACTGGACGTTGACGTATGCCGCGTGCCTGACCCCCGCCGCCCGCCCGGGCTGCGGGGGTCAGCCCGTTTCAGACTCCGGCACCGCGAGGTGAACCTTCGGGTGAGATGCGGGATGGAGCTGCGTCCGGTGGGGTGATCACCCCACCGGACGCAGTTCCATCCGTTGTTCCATCAGCCCGAGAAGGCGCTCACTGGGCCTCGGCGCCGTCTGCCGCCGCCACGGCCGTCGTCTCGCGCGTGGGCTCCGGCTGTGGGGTCAGATCCGGTGCGGGCACGTCCCGGGCGGGGCGCGGGCGCAGCACCAGAGCCGCGACGAGCAGGCCGACGAGGGTGAAGGTCGCCGACGTCAGGAAGGCCGGCTCCACCCCGGGGACGAACTGTCCCGGGACCGCCTGCGAGGCGTAGACGCTGACGATGGCCGCGAGGCCCACGGCGCCGCCGAGCTGCTGCGCGGTCTGGAGCAGGCCCGAGACGGTGCCGGCCTGGGCGCGGTCCACGCCGCCGAGCACGACGACCGTGACCGGCATGAAGACGAGCGCGGCCGAGACGCCGTTGAGCACGAGGGCACCGAGGAGGTGACCGGCATACGTGCTCGTCGTCGTGATGCTGCTCAGCCACACGAAGCTCGCGGTCAGGCCGAGGGTCCCGACGAGGAGCATCGGTCGCGGACCCACCTTGGCGACGAGGCGCGCGCTGACCCGCGAGGTCGCGAAGATCGCGAGGCTGAGCGGCAGGAAGGCGGCGCCGGTCGCGACCGGGCTGAAGCCCAGGACGAGCTGGAGGTACTGCGTGACGAGGAAGAACGTCGAGAACTGCGCGCCGACGACGAGCGCCATGAGCACGAGCGCGCCGCCGCGGGTGCGGTTGCGGACGAGCGCGAGCGGCAGGAGCGGCGAGGCGACGCGGCTCTCGGTCCGCACGAAGAGGCCCAGGAGGGCGACGCCGAGGACGAACGACGCGAGCGTCAGGGGTGCGGTCCAGCCGCGGTCGGCGGCGCTGATGAAGCCGTGCACGACGGCGACGGAGCCGAGCGTCGCGGTGACCGCGCCGACGACGTCGAAGCGACCGCGGATGCGGGGGGTCTCGGTGACGAAACGGCGGGCGAGCACGAGCACGACGGCGCCGATGGGCACGTTGACGAAGAGGGTCCAATGCCAGCTGACGAAGTCGGTGAGGATCCCGCCGAGGAGCAGTCCGATGGACGCGCCGGCGGAGGACACCGCCGTGAAGAGGGCGAGGCCGCGGTTGCGGGCCGCCTCGTTCGGGGCGCTCGTCGTGACGAGGGCGAGGACGCTCGGGGCGGCGAGCGCGGCGCCGACACCCTGGAGCGTGCGCGCGGCGATGAGCCAGGTGGGCGACGTGGCGAGTCCACCGAGGAGGCTCGCGACGGTGAAGATCGCGAGGCCGATCTCGAAGCTGCGCAGGCGCCCGAGGACGTCGCCGAGGCGGCCGCCGAGGAGCAGCAGACCGCCGAAGGCGAGGGTGTAGGCGTTGAGCACCCAGGAGAGGCCGGCCGGTGTGAACCCGAGGTCGGTCTGGATGTGCGGGAGCGCGACGTTCACGACGGTCGCGTCGAGCACGAGCATGAGCTGGGCGACGAGGACGACGCCGAGGCCGATGGCGCCGCGACGGGCGGCCGGGTCGGACGTGGCGTGCGCGACGGGTGCGGCGGGTTGTCGGGTGACGGGGGTGGTGGTCGACATGGGGGCCTCAGGCTTCGTGACGCTGGAACTGGGGACGCGGCGCCTCGACGGTGAGGGGGTCGCGGGTCATCGGGGTGAAGGCGCGGGCGCGGGTCCGGTTCGCACGGCCATCGGTCGCGGTCCGGACCGTCTTGGCGGCGGCGGTCTCCGGGCGGGCCACGAGGGGCGCGCGGTGCGTGGTGGCGAGGTGCGACAGGTGGACGCGGCGGGCCTGTCGGGTGGGCTGGAACGAGGTGGTCATGGGTGCCGGACTCCTCTGTGACGACGATCGGCGCTACGATTAGCGGAGAACCACTCCGGTTCTGCTCGACCAATATACGGAGACTGTCTCCGTTTTTGCAAGGAGGATTTCTCGTGACGCCTGCCGGAACCGGCAAGGCGACGCTCGATCCGTCGCCGGAACTCGTTGGCAGTCAAGGAGACTCAGCCGACGCACCTGCTCAGGAGAGCGCCGGGAAATCACCGCGACCGATGCGCGCCGACGCCAGGCGCAACTACGACAAGATCCTCGCGACAGCCCGCATCGTCTTCACCGAGCGCGGCACAGACTCCTCGCTCGACGAGATCGCCAAGCGGGCCGGCGTCGGCCCCGGCACGCTCTACCGCCACTTCCCCACCCGCGAGGCCCTCGTCGACGCCCTGATGCAGGACTGGACCGACCGGGTGTCCGCCGACGCCGATGCCGCGATCGCCACCGGCCTGCCGGCGCGGGAGATGCTGCTCGGCTGGTTCGAGCACTTCATCGACCACATCACGCTCCACCGCGGCGCGGCGAGCAAGATCTGCGCCGCCATGGACGACCCCGCCTCGCCGATGTATCGCAAGTGCCGCGTCATGAGTGACGCCAACCGCCGGGTCATCGACCACCTCGACGCGGACGGCGACCTACGCCCGGGCATCGACGCCGCCAACGTCATGCGCCTCGTCAGCGGTGTCGCGAGCGTCGCCGACACGAGCCACACCGAGATCGACGTGCGGCCCATGCTCGAGGTCGTCGTCGACGGGATTGTTCGCGACTGACCCGTGGTTGCAGGGGCATGACCGTCGACCTGCACATCTTCACCGAGCCCCAACAGGGCGCCACCTACGACGACCTGCTCGCCGTCGCACGCGCCGCCGAGGACCTCGGGTTCAGCGGCTTCTTCCGCTCCGACCACTACCTCCACATGGGTGGGGACGGCGGAGCCGGACCCACTGATGCCTGGACCACTCTGGCCGGACTCGCCCGCGACACCTCGACCATCCGGCTCGGCACCCTCGTCACGTCGGCGACCTTCCGCCTCCCGGGACCGCTCGCGGTGCAGGTGGCCGGCGTCGACCAGATGAGTGGTGGACGCGTCGAGCTGGGACTGGGCGCGGGCTGGTTCGAGGCCGAGCACACGGCATACGGCATCCCCTTCCCGCCGCTCGGCGAGCGATTCGACCGGCTCGAGGAGCAGCTCGCCGTCCTGACCGGGCTGTGGGGCACGGCACCCGGAGACACGTTCAGCCACAAGGGAACCCACTATCCCGTCGTCGACTCCCCCGCCCTCGCCAAGCCGGTCCAGGAAGGCGGCGTGCCGATCATCATCGGTGGCGGAGGCAGGCGACGGACCCCTGCGCTCGCCGTGAGGTATGCCGCCGAGTTCAACGCGCCGTTCGTGCCGGCCACCGAGGCCGGCCGGCTCTTCGATCGAGTCCACGACGTGGCCACCGAGGCCGGGCGCGACCCGTCGTCACTGACGATGTCGGCAGCCCAGGTCGTCTGCGTCGGGCGGGACGAGGCGATGCTGCGCCGCCGCGCCGACGCCATCGGACGCGACCTCGACGAACTGCGCTCGAACGGCCTGGCGGGCTCGCCCGCCGAGGTCGTCGACAAGATCGCGGGGTTCGAGGCGGCCGGCGCCGAGCGCATCTACCTCCAGGTCCTCGACCTCGCCGACCTCGACCACCTGGCCGACGTCGCCGAGGGCGTGCTGCCCCAGCTCCCCTGAGGCACTCGCGCTGCGACCCGTGGGGCCGAGCGCTCACTCGAGTGACGGAGGGGCCAACCACCACTCGAGTGAGCGCCCCGCCCCAGTCGAGTGAGCGCCCCGCCCCACCGTGCGGGGCGCTCCGACTTGATATGCATAGGTTGTCTATGTAACTTGGAGCGAGTGACCGAACCGACCACGCTGGGCAACGACCTGCTGCGCTCCGCGGCGCGACTCTCGCGCTGGGCCAGCCGGCACGCGTCGTTCGACGTGCCCTTCGCGCAGGCCCGGCTGCTCGCCCTGCTGGACGAGCTGGGGCCCTCCCGCGTCAGCGCCCTCGCGGCCGCCGATCACAGCAGCCAGCCGACGATCACCACGCAGCTCCAGCGCCTCGAGGCGTCGGGATGGGTACGCCGCGCGTCCGACCCCGACGACGCGCGCGCCACGGTGATCTCCCTCACCGACGAGGGTCACGCCGCGATCGAGAGCGTGCGCCGAGCCCGACTGGCCGTCCTGTCCCCCGCCCTGGACCAGCTCGACGGACCCGCGCTCGACCGCGTCCGGGTCGCCATCGACGTCATGAACGAGCTGCTCGCCGCGGCGGCGGACAACCTTGCCCCGCACCCCACCCGAAAGGACGGATGACCACCACCATGTGGCGCCAACCCAAGACCGTCTGGTCGATCGCCTTCGCCTGCGTGATCTCCTTCATGGGGATCGGCCTCGTCGACCCCATCCTCAAGCCGATCGCCGACGAGCTCGGCGCGGGACCGTCGCAGGTCTCACTGCTCTTCACGAGCTACCTCGCCGTCATGGGCATCGCGATGCTCGGCACCGGCTGGGTCAGCAGTCGTGTCGGCGCCAAGCGCACCCTGCTGCTCGGCCTCGCTCTCATCATCGTCGGCGCAGCCCTCGCCGGCAGCCAGGACACCGTCGGCGGCATCGTCGCCTTCCGCGCCCTGTGGGGTCTCGGCAACGCCCTGTTCATCGCCACCGCCCTCGCGACGATCGTCAACGCGGCCTCCGGCTCGGTGAAGCAGGCGATCATCCTCTACGAGGCTGCTCTCGGAGTCGGCATCGCGACCGGCCCGCTGCTGGGCGGCTGGCTCGGTGGCATCTCGTGGCGCTGGCCGTTCTACGGCGTCGCGGTCCTCATGGCGATCGCCTTCATCGCGACGCTGACGACGCTGCCCAAGACCCCGCCGGCCGAGACCCCGACCTCGCTCACAGCACCGCTGCGCGCGCTCGGCCACCGTGGCCTGCTCACCGTCGGCATCACGGCCCTGCTCTACAACTTCGGCTTCTTCACGCTGCTCGCCTTCACGCCGTTCCCGCTCGCCATGGGCGCGCACGAGATCGGGTTCATCTTCTTCGGCTGGGGCGTGCTCCTCGCGATCACGTCGGTCTTCGTGGCCCCGATGATCCAGCGCCGATTCGGCACCCTGGCCGGCATCGTCGGCGCCCTGCTCGGCTTCGCGGTCATCCTCGCCGCCATGGCGACGTGGACCGAGAACAAGACGGTGCTCGTCGTCGGCGTCATCCTCGCCGGAGCCTTCCTCGGCGTGAACAACACCCTCATCACCGAGACGGTCATGAAGGTCGCCCCGGTCGAGCGCGGCGTCGCGTCGGCGGCCTACTCCTTCGTCCGCTTCAGCGGCGGCGCCGTGGCCCCGTGGCTCGCCGGCAACCTCGGCGAGAAGTCGATCCACCTGCCGTTCTGGGTGGGCTCGGGCGCTGTCGTGCTCGCGGTCCTCGTGCTGCTGACGGCACGCCGCATCATCAGCGCGCTCGACGAGGCCCCCGGTCACGGGGCCGAGGCCGTCACCTCGCGCACCGAGGCCGAGGCCCTCACCGTCGGCGACGCCTGACCACCGCACGCACCACCCGTCGAAAGGCCACGAACCGGGCCGCCCAGTAGGGCGAGCTCCCCGTTCGTGGCCTTTCGACGGTTCAGCCGAGGAGGTCGTCGACGCCGACGTCGCCTCGTCGGCGGGGTCCGCCCCGGATGTCGTAGGACTCCACCAGCAGCTCGGCCAGCTCCCGCCGGTCGAGGCGGTCGAGCCGCGCCCAGGCGGTGACACGGAAGCGGAACGTGTCGATGCGGACGAACGTGTCGCGGCGGTCGGCGAGCGCCTGCTCGGTGTCCATCTCGCCCGTCCACACCTGGACGAGCTCGCGCCCGTCGTCGTCGAACCGCAGCCGAGCGAACGTATGCCGTCCGGCGTGCCAGGCGGGCGACCCGTCGTGGGCGACCCCGACCTCCGCGCCGGGCAGCCGCCCGGCCAGGGTGTCCACGTCCTCCCACGTCACCATCGCTCCTCCTCCGGAGCAGGCTAGACCGCCAGACGTGGCCTCTCGACGGTTGAGAGGCGGCCAGACGTGGCCTCTCGACGGTTGAGAGGCGGCCAGTCGTGGCCTCTCGACGGTTGGGAGGTTGAGCGGTTGGGAGGTTGGGCGGTCAGTGGAAGGTGACGGAGCGGCCGGCCTGCATGGCGGCGTAGGCGTCGGGGTCGGCCTCGAGCGCTGCGCGCCTGGCCTTGTGCCGGTACCGCAGGACCTGCACGATGCCGAGCGCCCACACGGGGTACTGCACCGTCATCGCGAGCCGGAACGAGTCGACGTCCCACGTCGACGGGCCCCCGGGAGCGACCCGGTCGAGCACGACACCGACCAGCGCGACCGCCGTGAGGGTCGCGATGAAGCCGCCGGTGTTGACGATGCCCGAGGCACTGCCGATCCGGGTCGGCGGGTTGAAGGTGCGGGCCAGGTCGAAGCCGATCATCGAGCCCGGTCCGCCGATGGCGATGAGGACCACGAGCACCACGAGCAGCCACAGCGGCGCCCGCCCGGGCCACACGAGCACGACCGTCCAGGCCGCGATCGCGGCGGCGACGATCCACAGCACGAGGGTGCTGCGCGAGAAGGGGTAGCGCATCGTCAGAGTGCCGATGACCGGGCTCGACACCACTGTCGTGACGACCATGAGCATGAGCAGGACGCTCGCCGTCGAGGCCGAGAGTCCTTGTCCTGCAACGAGGAACGGGAAGCCCCACAGCATCGTGAACATGTTGGCCGCGAACTGCGACGTGAAGTGCGACCACAGCCCGAGCCGGGTGCCGGGCACGAGCCAGGCGGCTCGCAGGGTGCGCGCGATCGCCCGCAGGCGCAGCTCGTCCCGGTGGTGGTCGGTGTAGGGGCTGTCCTTGACGACGACGACGAGCGCCACCCCGGACAGCACGCCGACCGACGCCGCCACGGCATACGACGGTGTCCACCCGAAGTGGTCGAGCGCGGCTGCCAGCGGTCCGGCCGCGGCGAGCGCGCCGAGCTGCCCCAGCACGCCGGTCAGCTGGGTCACCATGGGCGTGCGCCGCGGCGAGAACCACAGCGCCACGAGGCGCAGCACCGAGATGAAGACCATCGCGTCGCCGACGCCCAGCAGCACGCGGCAGAGCAGCGCGGCCTCGAACGAGTGCACGAAGGCGAAGCCGAGCTGCGCGACGGTGAGCAGCGAGAGGCCCAGGCCGAGCAGCTTCTTGGAGCCGTAGCGGTCGAGCAGCGCCCCGACGGGCAGCTGCATCGCCGCGTAGACGAAGACCTGCACGATGGTGAAGGTCGACAGCTGCGAGCTGCTGATGCCGAAGCGGTCGGCGGCCTCGAGCCCGGCGACGCCGAGCGACGTGCGGTGGAAGACGGCCAGGACGTAGACCGCGATGGCCGCCGCCCAGACAGCCCAGGCGCGCCGGCCGTCGAGGGGGTAGCGCTGGCCCGGCTGGGCCGGCTGGGTCGTGCTCGTCATCCGGTGGGTCGTGCTCCTCAGTTCGCGCCGGTCATCGGGATGCTCTTCGCGGGGGCCTTGGGCACGCAGTCGACGATCGCCTTGGCGACGGTCTTGCTCATGTCGGGCTGGAAGACGCTGGGGATGATGTAGTTCGGGTTGAGCTGCTCGTCGGTGACGACGGACGCGATGGCGTCGGCTGCCTTGATGAGCATCTCGGTCGTGACGTCGGTCGCGCGGGCGTCGAGCAGGCCGCGGAAGACCCCGGGGAACGCGAGGACGTTGTTGATCTGGTTCGGGTAGTCGCTGCGCCCCGACGCGACGACCGTGGCGCGCTGCGTCGCCTCGTAGATGTCGACCTCGGGGTCGGGGTTGGCGAGCGCGAAGACGATGCGCTGGTCGGCCATCTCGTCGATCCACTCGGGCGCCAGGATCCGCGGCGCGCTGACGCCGATGAAGACGTCGGCGCCCTGCAGACCGTCGCGCAGGGTGCCGGTGAGGCCGCGCGGGTTGGTCTTCTCGGCGAGCTCGCGCCAGGCGGGCGTCAGCGACTCGTCGGCCTTGTTGAGCAGGCCGGGGCGGTCCGAGACGGTGACGTCGATGGCGCCGGCGGCCAGCAGCAGCTGGACGATGGCCGAGCCGGCAGCGCCGCCGCCGGAGACGACGATGCGCGCGTCGGGCAGCTTCTTGTCGATGCAGCGCAGCGCGTTCTTCAGGGCCGCGAGCACGACGATGGCGGTGCCGTGCTGGTCGTCGTGGAAGACCGGGATCGAGAGGCGCTCGCGCAGCTTGGCCTCGATCTCGAAGCAGCGCGGTGCGGCGATGTCCTCGAGGTTGATGCCGCCGAAGCCGGGGGCGATGAGCTCGACGGTGCGCACGATCTCGTCGACGTCGGTCGTGTCGATGCAGATGGGCCACGCGTCGATGTCGGCGAAGCGCTTGAACAGCGCGGCCTTGCCCTCCATGACCGGCAGCGCCGCCATCGGGCCGATGTTGCCGAGGCCCAGCACGGCCGAGCCGTCGGTGACGACGGCGACCGAGTTGCCCTTGATCGTCAGCTTCGGCACGTCTTCCGGGTGCTCGAAGAGCGCCTGGCTGACGCGGCCGACGCCGGGTGTGTAGGCCATCGCGAGGTCCTGGCGGTTGCGCAGGTTGACCTTGGACTCGACCGAGATCTTGCCGCCGAGGTGCATGAGGAAGACGCGGTCGGAGACCTTGTGGACGCGCACGCCCTCGAGCGTCTCGACGGCGTCGACGACCTCCGTGGAGTGCTCCGCGTTGCTCGCCGAGCAGGTGAGGTCGATGACGAGGCGGTCCGGGTGGGAGTCGACGATGTCGAGGGCCGTCGTGATCCCGCCGCTCTCGGCGACCTTGACCGCGAGGGCACCGATGACCGCCGGGTCGGTTCCGGCGTGGATCCGCATCGTGATCGAGTAGGAGGCGGTGGTGGCGCGGGCACGTTGGATCGACTCAGTCACGCCCCCCATCGTCCCACGGTCCGGGAAACGCCCCGGACGACGTCCGAGGACCGATCAGTAACCTTTGTCCGCTCGCGCTCCGCGTGCTCGGGGACCGATCGCGTATGCCGTCACGCGCGGTCCGCGAGAGACCGCACCCGAGCGCTCGGGCGCGTTCCACCGGAGGAGCGGCCACGCGGCATACGACAATGGACCGGTGACGACACCCGGGACGCCGCCCGCGACTGCCGGCCGGACGGCCCTGACCCGGCCGCAGGGGCTGACGAGCGCCGAGGTGGCCGAGCGGGTCTCCCGCGGGGACGTCAACCGGCTGACCGAGCGCACGTCACGCTCGATCGGCGAGATCGTCCGCGCCAACGTGCTGACCCGCTTCAACGCGATCCTCGGCGCGCTCTTCGCGCTCGTCATGGTGACGGGCTCGTTCGCCGACGGACTCTTCGGGATCGTCCTCGTCGTCAACTCCGCCATCGGCATCGTGCAGGAGTACCTCGCGAAGCGGAAGCTCGACCGGCTGGCGCTGCTCAACGCCCCGACGACGCGTGTCGTGCGCGACGGCGAGGTGCGCGTCGTGCCGACGACCGACGTGGTGCAGGACGACCTCATCGAGCTGCGCACCGGCGACGAGGTGCCCGCCGACGGCACCCTCATCGCGAGCGCCGGGCTCGAGCTCGACGAGGCCAACCTCACGGGCGAGTCCGACCCGGTCGCGCATGACGAGGGCGACGCCATCATGTCCGGCACGAGCGTCGTCGCGGGATCCGGGCGCTACCACGCGAGCCAGGTCGGCGCCGACGCCTACGTCAACCGGATCGCTGCTGACGCACGGAAGTTCACGCGCACGCGCTCCGAGATCCAGGAGTCGATCAACACCCTGCTGACCTACATCACGTGGGTCATCGTGGGCGCCCTGCCCATCGCCATCTGGTCGCAGTGGCGCACAGTCGGCGACCAGGGCTGGCGCGAGGTCGTCATCCGCTCGGCGGCCGGGGTCGTCGGTCTCGTGCCCGAGGGTCTCGTGCTCCTCACGTCGGTGGCCTTCCTCCTGTCGGCCGTGCAGCTGACCCGGCGCAACGTGCTCGTGCAGCAGCTGCCGGCGGTGGAGGGTCTTGCACGCGTCGACGTCGTCTGCCTCGACAAGACGGGGACGCTGACCGTGGGCGAGATCGCCTTCGAGGACGCCCACCCGCTGGGAGGACAGGATGTCGACGAGATCCGGTGTGCGTTGGGGGCGCTGGCCGACGACCCGAACGCGAACGGCACGCTGACGGCGGTCGCTGCGGCCGTCGAGTCCCCGGGCTGGGAGCGCACGCAGACGATCCCGTTCAGCTCGTCGCGCAAGTGGAGCGCGGCGTGCTTCGCCGAGCGCTCGACGTGGGTGCTCGGCGCGCCCGAGGTGCTCCTCGCCGCCGACCCGCAACCGAGCCCCCCGGAGGTCCTCGAGTCGATCCGCGCGCAGGTCGCCGAGCTCGCGGCCTCGGGTCGTCGCGTCGTGCTCCTCGCCCGGAGCGACCAGCACCTCCCGGACGCCACGCTGCCCCCCGACCTCAGGCCGGCCGCCCTCGTGACCCTCACCGAGCAGGTGCGCCCCGACGCCGAGGAGACGCTCGCCTACTTCGCCGCGCAGGACGTCGCGATCAAGGTCATCTCCGGCGACAACCCCGTCACCGTGGCCGCCGTGGCGCGGTCGGTCGGGCTCGACGTCGGCGAGCCCGTCGACGCCCGAACCCTGCCCGATGACCAGGACGCCCTGCGGGCGGCCCTCGCCACGCACACCGTCTTCGGCCGTGTCACCCCGGAGCAGAAGCGCGCCTTCGTCCACGCCCTGCAGGCCGACGGCCACGTCGTCGCCATGACCGGTGACGGCGTCAACGACGCGCTCGCGCTCAAGGACGCCGACATCGGCGTCGCCATGGGCAACGGTGCCCAGGCGACGAAGGCCGTCGCCGAGCTCGTCCTGCTCGACGGGAGGTTCTCGCACCTGCCCGACGTGCTCGCGGAGGGGCGCCGCGTCATCGGCAACGTCGAGCGCGTCGCCAACCTCTTCGTGGCCAAGAACGCGATGAGCCTCGTCGCCATCCTCGCGGCCGCGCTCATCGCCGTCCCGTTCCCGTTCCTCCCCAGGCACCTGACGCTCGTGTCGGCCGTGACGATCGGCATCCCGGCGTTCTTCCTCGCACTCGGGCCCAACAAGCGCCGCTACCTCTCGGGCTTCCTCGGCCGCATCCTGCGTTTCGCCGTGCCGTCCGGTGCCGTCGCGGGGCTCGCGGTGATCGCGTCCTACCTCCTGGCCGGCAGCAGCTACGGCGTCCCGCCCGAGCAGTTCGCCGAACGGTGCACGGCCCCGGCCGACGCCAGGACGGTCGCCGACGTCGCGTGCTGGCAGCCCGGCAGCGGTGCCACCATCACGCTCCTGACCGTCTTCTTCTGGATCCTCGTCGTCCTCGCCCGGCCCTTCCGTCCGTGGAAGGCCGCCCTCGTGGCCGCCATGGTCGGGCTCGCCGTCACGGCGTTCCTCTGGCCCCCCGCCGCGCACTTCTTCAACCTCGACGCTCCCCTGCCGCTCATGTGGCAGTCGCTCGCCGTGGGGGCCGTGGGGGCCGGTCTCGTGGAGACGATCTACCGCCTCTCGCCGTCCGTCCGCGACGCCCACCACCTCCGCGACTGACACCCCGCTCAGGCAGGTCACGAATCGGCCCCAAGCCCCCCAAGATGGTCGGCCCGGTGGTAGTTTCCGCTGGCGCGCTGTCGCAGGGACGGCGCTCATCATCATGAACAGGGGGACCTGCCGTGCGGCGGTCTGTCATCTCGGGGCTCGCTGCAGCCCTCGTCCTCACCTCGGCCGGCGTCTGCGGCGCGGTGGCTGCCTCGGCCGCCCCCGCTGCTCCGGCGGCCACGACCGGTGTCGCCGACGGCGCCTTCGTGTCCCTCAAGCCGGCCCGGCTGCTCGACACCCGCGGCGGCTCGCTCGCGCGGCCGCTCAACGCCGGCGAGGTCTTCAACCTCAAGGTCAACGGTCGCGGCGGCCTGCCGTCGTCGGGCGTCATGGCCGTCGTGCTCAACCTGACGGTCACCGGTCCCACACGGGCCGGCAACATCGTGGCCTACCCCAAGGGTGCCGCGGTCCCCAACGCGTCGAGCCTCAACTTCGTGGCCGGTGACACCCGCGCCAACCTCGTGACCGTCCCGGTGAGCAGCGACGGCTGGGTCAGCATCCGCAACGCCGTGGGCCAGACGCACGTCATCGCCGACGTCCAGGGCTACTACGTCGGCTCGACGACGACGCCGCCCGCCGGCGCCGTCGACTACTTCCCGGACACCCCGTGGCGCGCCCTCGACACCCGCACCGACGCGGACGTCCACGCGCTCAAGCCGAACACCTACGTCGTCCAGTCGGTCGACTACGGCACGGAGACACCGAACATCAGCGCTCTCGCGATCAACGTCACGGCGGTGCGACCCGTGGCCAAGGGCTACCTCAACGCCTGGAACGGCGACGAGAACGCGATCCCCAACACCTCGAACCTCAACTTCGCGGCGGGCCAGACCACCTCCAACATGGTGCTCGTCCCGGTCACGCACAGCACGGGCACGAGTGGCCAGGCGCTCGTCGACTTCGCCGTCGGCAACGCGAGCACCGGCGACGTCGACGTCATCATCGACGTCGTCGGCGTCTACTCCAAGGGCGACGGCCTCCGCTTCCGCAGCGCCGGTTCCCCGAAGCGCATCGTCGACACCCGTACGGGTGTCGGGACCACGACGCTGGGCGCCGCCACGACGCGCACCGTCACGGCCCCGAGCACCGTCGCCAACTCGAGCACCATCGCTCTCGTGACCAACACGACCGCGGTCAAGCCGACGGCTGCCACCTACCTCACCCTGTGGGAGACGGGCACGACCCGTTCGGCGGCCAGCAACCTCAACCCCGCCGCCGGCCAGACGGTCGCCAACATGGCCATGGTCGGGCTGAGCCAGAACTACCAGTTCAACATCTACAACAACGCCGGCACGACCGACGTCATCGTCGACGTCGCCGGTCGCTTCGACATCTCGCCGAACTTCTCGGGGGCTCCGGGCACGGCAGCCACCTTCTCGGCGCAGAAGGCACCCAAGGCGACCTCGTCCGAGACGGCGCCGCTTCGCTGACGGACCTGTCGCGGTCTCTCGCAAAGGCCGACGCGACGCACGCACGGGCGGGCATCCCCGACAGGGGGGTGCCCGCCCGTGCCCGTTGCCGCCGTCCCACGGCCGGCGGGCGGGGGCGCCCGGCACGTCGCCGACCCCGTAGAATCGAGGGGCACAGGGATCCGGCGTGACCTGATGGGCGGGTAGGCACGCACCCGCGTCGCGCACCCCGCGACCAGATCCGGAGCCGCCCTCGTGTCACCCATCGACTCGTACCGCCACCTCTTCGGCCTCACCGGCCGCACGTACATCGTCGTCTCCTTCCTCGCCCGTATGCCGCTCGCGATGAGTCAGCTGGGCACCCTCCTGCTCGTGTCGTCCGCCACCGGCAGCTACGGCGCCGGAGGCTTCTGCGCCGGCGCGCTCGCCGTGGCCAACGCCGTCGGTGCGCCGTTCTGGGGTGCACGCGCCGACCGGCTGGGGCAGCGGCGCGTCGTCGCCGTCCAGTCCATCGGAGGTGCGCTGGGGATCGCCGGCATCCTCGTGGTCGTGGCAGCCGGGCTCCCTTGGGGCGTGGCCGCGGTCGCGAGTGCGGTGGCGGGTCTGCTTCTGCCGCAGATCGGCCCGCTGGCGCGCGTGCGATGGCGCCCGATCACCGCGGCCACGGGGTCGCGCCAGCACCGTCTCGTCGACGCGGCCTTCTCGTACGAGGGGGCGGCCGACGAGGCGTCCTTCGTCCTCGGCCCGGCGCTCATCGGGCTCGGCGTGTCGGTCGCGAGCCCGACGGCTGCCCTGGCCCTCGCGGCAGGCGGCCTCGCCGTCTTCGGCACATGGTTCGCGCTGCACGAGACCGCGGCCGTCACGCACGCGGCCACCTCGGGCGCGACCGGGGCCGTGGGCCGCCTCCTGACACCGGCCCTCGTCGTCCTCGGCGTCGCACAGCTGCTCGTGGGCACGGTCTTCGGCTCCGTCCAGACCGGCACCTCGGTGCTCGCCACCGCGGCAGGATCGCCCGGCCTGACCGGTTACCTGCACGCCCTGCTCGGCGTGGGCAGCGTCCTCGCCGGGCTCGCGGTCGCAGGTCTGCCCGCCCGTTTCGCGCTCTCGACGCGGCTGCGCTGGTTCTCCGCGGGGCTGCTCGTGCTGTCGGCGCCCCTGCTGCTCGTCGGCTCGCTCCTCGCCCTCGTGCCCGTGCTGCTCGTCCTCGGCTGCACGGTCGCGCCCTACATGATCACGACGTTCACCCTCGGTGAGCGCGTGACGCCGCCGTCACGAACGGGGGCGGCCATGACGGTGCTCGCCGCCGCCACGGGGCTGGGCTACGCGATCGGGGCCGCCCTGGCCGGTCGGCTCGCCGACTGGGGTGGACACACGCCGGCGTATGCCGTCACCGTCGGCGCCGGGGCCGCCGCGGTGCTCGTGTCATGGGGGTCCCGACGGGTCCTCGAACGGGCCGAGACGCGGCCGGAGACGGTCCGGGTCGACTGAACGCGGGGGCTGCCCGCGGAGCCGGAGGTCAGCGCGACAGGCGCAGGCGCATCGCCGGCCACGCGGTAGCGACGAAGCCGAGCTCCTCGTAGAGGCTTGCCCCGTCGCCCGTGGCGAAGAGCTCGACGACGGTCGCGTCGGTCTCGTCGCGCAGCCAGTCGAGGACCCCGACGACGCACTCTCGCGCCAGACCCTGCCGTCGGGCCTCGGGGCGGGTCGCGACGTTGTTGACCAGTCCCCAGACGCCGTTCGGGTTCACCGGCGACGGGGTCTCGAAACGGAGCCCGCCCATGGCCCCGGCGACGATGCGCCCTCCGGGGTCCTCGGCGACGACGACGCAGGCATGGGGCCCGTCGAGGGCGCTCTCGAACCACCGGGTGGCGGCTCGTCGCCAGCCCGGCTCGTCGACCCCGGCCACCCCCATGGCCGCGAACATCAGGGCCCGCAGCTCGACGACCGCCTCGGCATCGGCACCCGTGGCCCGTCGGGTCGTCCACCCGGGGGTCGCGCCCTGGCTCGTGCCCGGGGGCGTGCGTGCGGTCACCTGGGCGCACCGACGGTGAAGGCCGGCGCGAACGGCACGTCGGCGGCGGCATACCTCGTCTCGACGGCGCGGGCGAGCTGTGTGGCCGCATCGGCCAGCTCGGGCAGGGCGTTCCCGGTCGAGGCGGTTCGCAGGAAGCGGAGCACGCGGTCGGGCATCCGCGGCGTCGGCTTGACCGGGTTGGCGCGGGCGGGGCCGGCGTCGACGAGGCCCGCAAGGCACCAGCTTCCGGCAAGCCAGGCCCAGGCCTCCGTCGCGAGCTCGAGATCGTGGTCGAAGTCCGTCCCGAGCACCTCGGGCCAGCTCTGCGCCACCGTGCCGCGCCACCGCTCGAGCGCCAGGTCGGCGGCGGCCGCCTCGAGCGACCAGGCACACCAGCACGTGGGCCACGGCACGCGGAGGTAGGCGGCGTCCCACGCGATCGGTCGCCACAGCGCGAACTCGAAGTCGAGCAGAGCGATCCCGGAGTCGCCGAGGTCGCGGACGAGGTTGTTGTCGGGACACATGTCGGCCGCCGAGAGGCTGCTCGCCTCGACGCGGAACCGGGACGGCACCGAGGTCAGCACGTCGAACGTCCCGGCCGGCAGGGCCACGTCGAGGTGGGTGGCCAGGCGAGCCCACTCAGAGGCGGCCGTCGCCAGGTGGCCGGGGAGGGGGTCGAGCTCGACCGGCCCGGGTGACCGGGCCAGCACTCCGGACGCGAAGGCGTCGCGCACCTCCCGCCCCGACCGGTGCAGCCCCGCCACGGCAGCGGCCCAGCCGGACAACGTGGCGGTGGCGAGGTCGGCGTCCGAGCCGAGCAGGACCTCCGCCAGGTGCCGGCCCCCGCCGAGATCCTCCATGACGACCAGACGCGGTTCGGCGCACTCCGCGACGAGCGCCGGGGTCTGCCCGAACGCGGCCAGGGCCTCGAGCGCGGAGGCCTCACGCGCATACGCCTCGACGCCATCGTCCCCGAGATAGCGCTTCACGACGACCGTGCCGCCCTGGTCGTCGGCGACACGCACGACGAGGGTGCGGTGGCTGCCCGGGAAGGGGGGCCCGACAGGTGTCAGGGGGGTCCCGACCAGCGTCGAGGCCACCTCGAGGGTCTCGACCAGGAGGTCCGGACCGGCGTTCACAGGCGTCGTGCTCACCGGGTCACTGTGCCAGACCACCGGGTCGGCGGCCTGCTGCCAGGGCTCTCGGCCGAAGGCGGTCGGATAACGCCCATACGGACCAATCCAACTTTCTCGCCCCAAATTCACCGAAAACCCGTACAGGCGGCCAGAGCTTGATTACTGTCACATCTGTAACACCCCCACGGCTGGCACGCACCCCCCCATCCGCACCAGCCTCGAAGGAGCCCGTTCTGCGCGCGCAGACGGGCTCCTTCGCCGTGTGGGGCAGGTCGAGACATCTCCCCGTCTCCCGAGCCTGCCGGCGGCTGTGCTGTCGGACGAGCGTGGGCCTGCCAGTGGTGAGCCACTGCATCAGGACCTTCGCCCCTTGGCCCGGCCTCCTTGTCTCCGTGAGGCTGGCTGGGACCGACAGGAGGCGTGCCATGGCCCAGAGCACCGTCAGCCGGCGCGAGCGGCACACGAGTCCGTCTCACAGCGACGACAGGCCGGCGACGCCCGCGCTCCGGCCGCTGCCACGTCGGACTGCCTGGGCGGCAGTCGGACGGTGCGTCGGCGCCAGCGTGGGGATGCTGGTGCGCCGTCAGGTGCGCTTCCCCCGGGCGGAGGTCGG
Organism: Terrabacter ginsenosidimutans; assembly: GCF_039539425.1. Classification (NCBI taxonomy): domain Bacteria; kingdom Bacillati; phylum Actinomycetota; class Actinomycetes; order Micrococcales; family Intrasporangiaceae; genus Terrabacter; species Terrabacter ginsenosidimutans. The sequence continues at coordinate 211,381 of NZ_BAABDC010000006.1, forward strand.
CACCCGGATCGTGTTCGCTGACCGCACCACGAGCCGGGTCTACCGGGACACGAGGGTGGCTCGTCGCACCGTGGACCCGTGCTTCCTCGCCGTGAGCTTCCGACTCCGATCCGTCCGTGGCCGCGGCCACGCGTGGTTCCGGGCCGAGAGCTGGCTCAACACCCCGCTCTTCGTCGGCTTCCCCGGCTTCGCCTCCAAGCTGTGGCTGGCCCACGACGAGCTCGGTCGCTACCGCGGTCTCTACGAGTGGGACGGTGCTTCTCGCGCGGAGCGGTACGCGCGCTCGCTGTGGCACGTGCTGGCGCTGGTGAGCGAACCGGGCTCGATCGACTACCGAATCGTGCCGGGACTGCGACGCGCTGACGTCCTGGCCGACCCAGGCGTGCTCGGTCCGTGGTTCCCGGACGAGGGAGGTGCCTGGTGGCGCGTGGTCGCGGTGGGCTGAGCCAGGGCACCGACGTCCTCGTCGTGGGGGCAGGCCCGACGGGACTGACCACCGCCCTGCAGGCCCGCGCCAACGGTGCCGCGGTCCGGATCGTCGAGCGCAGGCCCGAGCCCTTCCGTCCGTCTCGGGCGATGATCATGCACTCACGGACCCTCGAGGTCCTGCGGCCGCTGGGAGTCGTGGGGGACCTGTTGGACCGGGCGGACCGCGCCCCTCGCGCCCAGCTGCACCTGGGCGCTCGCACGGTCGCCGCGCAGCTGGGGGACGTGGGACTGCGCGACACGGCATACCCCCACCTGACGCTCGTGCGGCAGGCGGACGTGGAGGACGTCCTCGCCGGTGCCCTCGAGGCAATCGGCGTTCCCGTGGAGCGGGACGCGGAGCTGGTCGAGGCCTCCTGGACGGACGCGGGGGTGCGCGCGCTGCTGCGCGCCGACGGCGAGGTCGGCGAGGTGGCATGCCGCTACCTCGCGGGGTGTGACGGGGCGGACAGCCTCGTGCGCCGGCTCACGGGCGTCGGCTGGCAGGGTGGGCAGTACGGCCAGGAGGTGGTGCTCGCGGACGTGGAGCTCGACGGAGGGCTCGCGCCCGGGATGCTGCACGTCGCCGCCGGACGGCACGGACTCGTCTTCCTCTTCGCCCTCGGCGAGGGGGCGACGTGGCGCCTGCTCGGTACGCGCCCGGCGGGGCCCGACGGCGAGGGAGCCTTCGGACAGCCGGCGGGCGACGTGTCCGTCGTGGAGGTCCAGCGGCTGCTCGACGACTCGGGGATCGGAGTGCGGGTCACCGAGCAGGTCTGGTCGGCGCGCGTGCCGCTGCAGCACCGGATCGCGAGCTCGTTCCGGCAGGGGCCGGCCTTCCTCGCGGGCGACGCCGCGCACGCCGGCTCACCGGCGGGCGGCCAGGGCATGAACACCGGCATCGTGGACGCGGTCAACCTGGGGTGGAAGATCGCCGTCGCCAGTCGAGGAGGTCGGGGCACCGGGGCCGGGGCAGGCGGCGAGCACGCCGCGCTGCTCGGCTCCTACGACCTCGAGCGGCGTCCTGCCGCCGCACAGGTGCTCGCGCTGACCCACCTGATCTTCTTCGCCGAGGCCTCCACGCACCTGCTGCCCGCCTTCGTCCGGGGGACCGTCCTCCCGCTCGCGGCTCCTGCGCTGCCGGTGCTGCTCCGGCAGCGCCCGCTCATGGCGGCGGTCGTGGCGCTGCTGTCACAGCGATGGGTGCGCTACCGGACCAGCCCACTGTCCGTCGTGGGAGCGCCCACGAGCCGGGGAGCCCGCCCCGGCGACCGCCTGCCGGACCGGACGGTCACCTGCGAAGGACGGCCAGGGCGTCTGCACGACCTGACCGCACAGCCGGGGCTGCACGTGCTGCTCGAGCGTGACACGGTCGCGCCGGAGCTCCACCTCGCGGCCCCGCCGGTCGCGGTCCACCGCATCGACAGCTGGCCGGGGAGCGGGCTCGTCGTGGTGCGGCCCGACGGCCACGTCGGCTACCGGACAGGCCGCCTGGACGGCGGCGACCTGTCGAGGTGGCTCCGTCTGGTCTGCTCCTGAGGTCTCGCCGTCGCGGCCCAGCGCCCTCCTGTGGGAGGCGGCCCCGAAGATCGGGTCGGGGCATCTGATGCCTCCGCTGGAAACGGAAAGGCCCCCGACTCTGACGAGACGGGGGCCTGACCTGTGGTGTTGCGTGGAGCCGCTTATCGGAATCGAACCGATGACCTATTCATTACGAGTGAATCGCTCTGGCCGACTGAGCTAAAGCGGCTGGCCGTGCCACCCGCGACGAGCGCGACCGGACACGGAGGTTGAGTATACGCACGACCCCTGCCGGAGAAAAATCGCGCCCTGCCCACCGTTTCCCGGCGCTCCGGCGCTCCCGGGAGGACGCCGTCGCGAGGCAGGGAATGCCGCACCGACCCCTCCGCCTTGACCCTGTGGAGCCCGCGAAGACGAGCGGCCACGAACCAGGAGGACCAGATGACCGACCCGAGCACCCCGACGATGCGCGCCATGACCTACGAGACCTACGGCGGACCGGAGGTCCTCGCCCTGACGGAGCAGCCGCGGCCCAAGGTCGGACCCGGCGAGGTGCTCGTGCGCGTGCGATCGGCCTCGGTCAACCCCGTCGACTGGAAGCTCATGTCGGGTGGTCTCGATGCCGTCATGGACGTGCGGTTCCCGGTCGTGCCGGGCTGGGACGTCTCGGGTGTCGTCGAGGCCGTCGGCTTCGACACCCCCGAGTTCGCTCCCGGCGACGAGGTGCTCGCCTATGCGCGCAAGGACTACGTCCACGGCGGCACGTTCGCCGAGCTGGTCACCGTGCCCGTCCGCGCCCTGGCCGCCAAGCCGGCCTCGATGTCGTGGGACGAGGCGGCCGGCCTCCCGCTCGCCGGCCTCACGGCGCTGCGCCTGCTGAAGCGCCTCGAGGTCGGTGCGGGAGACACCGTCCTCGTGCATGCCGCTGCCGGCGGTGTTGGCTCCCTCGCGGTGCAGATCGCCCGGACGCTCGGAGCCCGGGTCATCGGGACCGCGTCCGAGCGCAACCACGAGCGACTCCGTGAGCTCGGCGCCGAGCCGGTGGCCTACGGCGACGGGGTGGTCGAGCGCGTCCGTGCGCTGGCCCCCCAGGGCATGGACGCCGTCGCGGACTTCGTCGGGGACGTGCTCGACGTGACCACGGCCGTGCTCGCCGAGGGCGGACGGCACGCGTCGATCGCCGACGGGTCGGTGACCGAAGCCGGCGGACACTACGTCTGGGTGCGCCCCGACGGCGCCGAGCTGGCCCACCTCGCGACGCTCGTCGAGCGCGGCGACCTGACGGTCCCCGTCGCGCAGACCTTCCCGCTCGAGCAGCTGGCCGACGCCTTCCGGCTGAGCCAGGAGGGCCACACGGCCGGCAAGATCGTGCTCCGCGTCTCCACGGACTGAGCCACCCGGCATACGGCCCCCTACCGCGTCGGGGTGGGCGCCTTCCCTGCCCGGGGAAGGCGCCCACCCGACGAATGGGCGTCGCGCGTCAGGCCGGGCAGGTCTCACCGTTGCGGGGGGCGAGACTGCGCACGAGGTAGTCGTCGACGATCGAGTCCGCGCAGTCGTTGTCGTTCGCGTAGACGCCGTGACCGTCGGCGTCGACGAGCACGAAACGCGAGCCGAAGATGCCGCGCCCCATCTCGCGCGTGCCGTCGGGCGGCGTCGTCAGGTCACGCTCGTTGGCGAGCACGAGCACCGGCGAGGCGGCGTCGACCGTGAGGATGAGGTTGGAGCGCTGAGTGCCGACCCACCCCGTGCAGGAGTCCGTCTGGACGCCGTAGAGGTGCGCATAGACCGGGTGCGCGTCGAGCACGGACCGGCTGGGCTGCAGCTGGTCGGTCGCGTCGAGCGGCCAGTCGGCGCAGTGGATCGGCAGGTGGCTGGACTCGAACCCGCCGACGTACGACCCGTCGTCATCGCGCCTGACGGAGTCCATCGCGGCCCAGACGAGGTCGGTCCCGTCGCCCTCTTCGAGCGCCACGTGCAGGGCGTCGCCGACGTCGCCCCACGAGTCCTGATAGAGGAGCACGGCGTCGAGCGCCGTCACGGCCCACCCCTCGGTGAGGAGCGGGATGCCATCGGCGTCGCTCGGCAGGGGCTTCCGGTCGAGTCCGTCGAGGAACGCGAGCAGCTTCGTGCGGGCGGCGTCGACGTCGTCACCGAGGGCGCACTCCCCCGCGTCGACGCAGTCCTTCAGGAACGCGTCGAGCCCCTCCTCGACCGTCTCCGCCTCGTCGCGCGCCCACCGGTCGACGTCGTCCTGGGAGGCCGACTCCATCGGGACGTAGTCGGGCGACACCGCCGAGTCGATGACCATGAGGCCGATCCGGTCGGGGAACTGCGCCCCGTAGAGCGCGCCGATGAGCGTGCCGTAGCTGATGCCGAAGTAGTTGAGGTGGGTGTCGCCGACGGCGTCGCGCATGATGTCGAGGTCGCGGGCGACCTGCTCCGAACCCATGTTGCGGGCGAGAGCGCCGCCGCGGGACAGGCACCCCTCAAGACGGGCGGTGCGCGACGCCACGGCCGCAGCCTTCTCGGCCTTCGTGTCAGGGGTCGGGTCGGCGGCATACATCGCATCGAGGTCGCGACCCCGCAGGCAGGGGAAGCCGCCCGACTCGCCGACGCCGCGCGGGTCGAAGCCGACGACGTCCCAGACCTCGCGCACGTCGGCGGAGAAGAAGTCCCGCGCCTCCTTCGCGAAGTCGAGGCCGGAGGCGCCCGGGCCGCCCGGGTTGATGAAGAGCGTGCCCTTGCGCTGCTTCGGCTTGCCGGCCGGCACCTTGCGCAGCGCGATCTCGACCGTCTCGCCGCGCGGGTCGAGGTAGTCGACCGGGACGCGCACCGTGCCGCACCGGTCGGAGCTCCCCGGGGCGCCGTCCTGGCATGCCAGCCAGCTGATCGTCTGGTCGTAGAAGACGTCGAGTCCCGGGGCGGGCTTCGAGGTCGGCGTGCCGAGCTCGACCCGGTCACGGGGCGAGGTGTCACCGTCCGTGCCAGCAGCCCGCTCCGGAACCGCGTCCGTCCCGCTGGACGCGGTCGGGTCGCCCGGGCCGACCTCGGGCACACGTGAGGGGCCGGTGGCCAGCAGGAGGAGGGTCGCGAGGATCGCGACGGAGATGAAGGGCGCGAGCAGTCGGCTCAGCAGGTCGTGCCGTCGGCCGGCGCCGTTCCCCTGAGCAGGTACCCGTCCACGGCGGAGTCCACGCACGAGTTGCCAGCGTAGTAGGTGCCGTGCCCGTCATGGTCCGAAGTGAGAAGAACGCCCGATGCGAGGTCCTTGGCCAGCTGCTTGGTGCCCCCGATGGGAGTCGCCGGGTCGCGCTCGTTGCCGATGACGAGGATCGGACCGGCACCCTGGGCGAGCGTCGTTCCCTTCGGGGTGCGCCCGGCGGTCGGCCAGGTGCGGCAGTTGTCGTAGAGCTCGCCGGTCATCCGCGCCCACAGCGGGTGGGCGGCCTGCGCCTTCTTCTGCTCGGCCCCGAGCGACGCGTCGGTCGTGGAGCGCGGCCAGTCCGCACACCGCACCGGGATCATCGCCTGCAGGTAGGTGCTCGGGGCGTAGTCGCCGGTGATGCCCCGCTCGACGACCGACATGCCCTTGGCGAGGAGGATGTCGCCCTTGCCAATGAGGGCCTGGGCGAGGCCCTTGTTGAGCGTCGGCCACGAGGTGTCGGAGTAGAGGCACATGAAGATCGAGAAGCCCACCCACCCCTCGCCGATCGTCGTCAGGCCCGGCTTGCTCGTCGTGAGGCCCTTCTTCTCGACGGCGTCGAGCAGGTCGACGATCTTCTGCCGCGCCCCTGCCTTGTCGCTGCCGAGCGCGCAGTCGCTGCGGGCGACGCACCAGTCGATGAAGGCGTCGATGGAGGACTCGAACCCCTGGATGTCGTAGGTCATCTCCTGCTGCTCGGTCTGGTTCGGCGACATCGCCGAGTCGAGCACCATCCGGCCGACCCTCTCGGGGAACGTGTCGGCATAGATGGCGCCGAGGAACGTGCCGTAGGAACCGCCGAAGAAGTTGAGCTTGCTGTCACCGAGCAGCACCCGCATGACGTCCATGTCGCGCGCCACCTCGGTGGTGCTCATGTGCATGGCGCGCGCGCCGCCCCGGGCGGCGCACCGCTTGGTCACGCCGTCGACGTCGGCGAGCAGCGTCGAGCGTTCGGCGGCCGAGTCGGGTGTCGGGTCGGCACTGAACAGCAGGTCCATGTCGGAGTTGGTCAGGCACCGCACGGGGCTCGACGCACCGATGCCGCGCGGGTCGAAACCGACGACGTCGTAGGCCGCGCGCACCGCAGGTGAGAAGACGAACGAGGCGTACTGGGCGTACTCGACGCCCGAGCCGCCGGGGCCGCCGGGGTTGATGACGAGGGATCCGACGCGCTTGGACGGGTCGGTGGCCGGCGCCTTGCGCAGGGCGAGGGTGAAGCGGTCACCGGTGGGCTTGGCGTAGTCGACCGGCACCTCCATGGTCGCGCACCGGTGCTTCGCGTTGTCGGGGCACGGGGTCCAGTCGAGCTTCTGGGTGTAGAAGTCCGCGAGGGCGGCCGGATAGCCCTGCGCTGCGGGGCTGCCGGGGGTCGGGGTGCCGGCAGTGGGGCCGCCGGGCGCCGTCGGGCCCGATGACGTGACGGGAGTCCGCGGCTGAGGCTGCGCGACGGGCGGCGGGTTGCCGATGCGCCAGACGGCGAGGACGACCACCGCGACGACCGCGACCACGGCGACGGCTGCGAGCGCCGGCCGCAGCCACGACCGGGTCGCCCTCGACCCGCCGGGACCCGTGGGAGCCGGCGACGAGGGCCGCGGGTGGGAGGGCGGCGGGTAGGACGGCGGCAGGGCCGCATACCCCGTCGGTGCGTCCGGCAGGTCGTCGGGACGCGGTTCCTCGTTCAGCACTTGAGTCCGTCCTTGGGGACGCGCCCCTGCACGTAGTAGGCGTCGATGGCGCTGTCGACGCACGTGTTGCTCCGACCGTAGGCGGTGTGCCCGTCACCGTCGAAGGACACGAGGACGGCGTTGTCGAGCTGGTCGCGCAGCCGCTCGGACCACTCGTAGATCGTCGCGGGGTCGCGCGTCGTGCCGACGACGACGATGGGGTCGCTGCCGGGAGCGCTGACCTTGTGGGGGCCGACGGCGGACTTGACCGGCCACACACCGCACGGCAGCGCACCCCAGGCGAGGTTGGCGCCCCACGTCGGCGCCTTGACGGAGAAGTCCTTGGCGTACTTCTCGTAGGCGGACAGGTCGGGGCTGTCGGGCCGGTCGAGGCAGTTGACGGCGAAGATCGACTCCATGAGGTTGCCGTCGTAGCCGCCGCCGGGGCGCCGGTCGGCGTAGGCGTCGGCCAGCTGCATGAGGCTCTGGCCGTTGCCGGCCTTGGCCTCCTTGAGGGCATCGGTCAGGATGCCCCAGGCGCCCTGGTCGTAGAGCGCGACGGCGACGCCGAGACGGGCCCAGCCCTCGGTGAGCAGCGGGGCGCTGGGGTCGCCGGTGGGCAGGGGCTTCTGGTCGACCTCGCGGAAGAAGTCGTCGAGGCCCTTGAGGGCGGCCTCGGGCGTCGAGCCGAGGGGGCAGTCCTCGGTGACGCAGTCCTCGACGTAGGCCTGCGTCGCGATCTGGAAGCCGCGGGCCTGGCCCTCGCCGAGCTCGGCGCTCGTCAGGTCGGGCGGGACGACGCCGTCGAGGACGACGCGGCCGACCCGCTTGGGGAAGAGGTCGGCGTAGGTGGAGCCGAGGAACGTGCCGTAGGACTTGCCGAGGTAGTTCAGCTGCGTGTCGCCGACGGCCGCGCGAAGGATGTCCATGTCGCGCGCGGCGTCGGCCGTCGAGAGGTGCTTGACGAGCTCGGGGTTGTCCTTCTGGCAGCCGTCGGCCATGGCCTTGGCCTGCGTCATCAGGGCCTGCTCCTCGGCGGCGTCGTCGGGCGTCGGGTCGGCGGCGAGGAAGCGGTCGAGGGCCTTGTCGTCGAGGCAGTCGATCGGGTCGGAGCTCGCGACGCCGCGCGGGTCGAAGCCGACGAGGTCGTAGTAGCGGCGCACCTCGGGGCCGCCGATCGTCTCGGCGCCTCGCCGGACGTAGTCGATGCCGGACGCCCCCGGGCCCCCCGGGTTGACGAGGAGCGAGCCCAGGCGCTTGGACTGGTCGCGGGCCTTGACCCGGGCGACCTTGATCGTCAGGTCCTTGGACGCGTCGGGCGCCGCGTGGTCGAGCGGGACCCGGAGGTCGGCGCACTCGAGGCTGCCGCACTTCTTCCAGTCGAGCTTCTGCGCGTAGTAGGGGGCGAGCGCCTGCGTGGGGGGCACCGTCGCGGCGGGGATGCCCGTCTTCGACCCGGGTGCCACGGGGGCCTCGGTCGTCGTGCAGGCCGCAGCCGTCAGCACGAGCGCCAGGGCCGCCGAGGCAGCGGTGAGGGCGCGGGTGATGGCGGCAGGCCGTGTCGTCATGCCCGAAACCGTAACGGGTCGACCTGTACGCAGCCTCCTCGAGCGTGGTGTGACCATGCCGAGCCGGTATGCCGTGTGGCCCGGTGCGGGAGGCAGCTCAGACGCCGAGGTCGCGGGGCACCCGCAGCTGCAGGGCCATGGCCTCGAGCGCGAGGAGCGGGGGCACGTTGGCGTTGATGCGGTCCCGGGCCTCGTGGATGGCGTCCATCGCCCCGAGCAGCTGCTCGGGCGTGAAGACGCCGGCGAGGGCCCGCACCTTGTCGACGGCATCGGGGTTGACGAGGTCGACGTCGGAGCGAAGGCGGAGCACGAGCGCGTCGCGGTAGATCGACGTGAGGTCGACGAGGGCCCGGTCGACGACGTCTCGAGCCGAGCGGGTGGCGCGGGTCTTCTGCTCCCGCTCGAGAGCGGCCACCTGCGAGCGGATGTGGGGCGGCTGCGTGCGCGCGGTCGGGTCGGCGCCCAAGGTCTCCATCAGTCGGGCGCGCTCGGCGGCGTCGCGCTCGGCGCTGGAGGCCGTGGACTCCTCGTCGGCGATCTGGGCGAGGTCGGCCGCCGCGCCGATGGCGTCGCCGACGCCGAGGATCTTCGTGGCCATCGCGATGACGTCGCGGCGGCGGATGCGGGCCTGCTCGTCGCGGGCGAGCCGGCGGGCGAGGCCGATGTGCGACTGGGCGGCGCGGGCGGCATACAGCGCCATGGCGGGGTCGACGCCGTCGCGGCGCTGGAGCAGGTCGGCGACGGCCTCGACCGGAGGCGTGCGCAGGCGCACGTGGCGCGAGCGCGACCGGATCGTCACGATGACGTCCTCGAGGCTCGGGGCGCAGAGCATCCAGACGGTGCGCGGGGTCGGCTCCTCGAGCGCCTTGAGCAGCGCGTCCGCCGGCGCGTCGGTGTAGGCGGTGAGTCGGTCGGCGTCCTCGATGATGATGATGCGCCAGCGGCCCACGGACGGGCGCAGGGCGGCCTCCTGCACGAGCGCGCGGGCCTCGGCGACCTTGATCGACAGGCCCTCGGTGGCGACGACCTTGACGTCGGCGTGGCTGCCGTCGAGAGCGGTGCGGCACTCGCGGCACTGCCCGCACCCGCCCTCGGGACACTGCAGCGCCGCCGCGAACGCGCGAGCCGCCGTCGAGCGGCCGGACCCGGGCGGGCCCGTGAAGAGCCAGGCGTGCGTCATGGCCGACTCGTCGCTCACCGCACGCGACAGCGTCTCGACGGTGGGCTCCTGCCCGACGAGGTCGTCCCAGACGGTCATGGGCGCGCCGCCACGATGCGGTCGACGCCGTCGACGACGGCGGCCCGGAGCCGCTCGACGCTCTCGGTGGCGTCGAGCACGAGGTAGCGCCCGGGATCGGCGGCCGCGAGCTCGAGGTAGCCGCGGCGGACCGCGGCGTGGAAGGCGTCGGCCTCGGACTCGAGGCGGTCGTGGACGTCGCCGCGACGCTCGCGGCCCACCTCGGGCGAGACGTCGAGGACGATGGTGAGGTCGGGCAGGAGGCCACCGACGGCCCAGTGCTGCAGCGCGGTGATCTCGTCGCGACCGAGCTCGCGGCCGGCACCCTGGTAGGTGATGGAGCTGTCGACGTAGCGGTCGGTGATGACGACGTGCCCCTGCGCCAGGGCGGGCTTGATGAGCTGGTCGACGTGGTGCGCCTTGTCGGCCGCGAAGAGCAGCGCCTCGGCCCGGGCGGCGACGTGGTCGCCGTGGAGCACGAGCTCGCGGATCTGCGCGCCGAGCGGCGTGCCACCGGGCTGGCGGGTCACGACGACCTCGCGCCCGCGCTGCTCGAGGAGCTCGGTGAGCAGCCGCACCTGGGTGGACTTGCCGGCGCCGTCGCCGCCCTCGAAGCACACGAAGAGCCCGGGGGCAGTGCCCGTGCGATGGGTCGCGGCCGCGAGGTTCTCCGTCACACGTCGACCCTATGCGACCGCGAGGACACCCCGGCTCCGGCGCCTCAGCGGCGGGCGAGCAGCTCCTCGGCGATCTGGACCGCGTTGAGGGCCGCGCCCTTGCGGAGGTTGTCGCCGACGACGAAGAGCACGAGGCCCTTGCCCTCGGGCGCTGCCTGGTCGGCGCGCACGCGCCCGACGAAGACCTCGTCGCGGCCGGCGGCCTCGAGCGGGTTGGGCACGTCGGTGACGATGACTCCCGGCGCGTTCTTGAGCAGGTCGAGCGCCTCGTCGGGCGAGATGTCCTCGGCGAACTCGGCGTGGATGGCCAGGCTGTGACCGGTGAAGACGGGGACGCGCACGCACGTGCCCGAGACGCGCAGGTCGGGGGCGTGCAGGATCTTGCGCGACTCGTTGCGCAGCTTCTGCTCCTCGTCCGTCTCGAGCGAGCCGTCGTCGACGATCGACCCGGCGAGGGGCACGACGTTGAACCCGACCGGGACGGCATACAGCTGGGCGTCGGGGACGGCCACCGCACGCCCGTCGAGCGCGAGCCCCGTGGGGTCGCCTGCGGCATACGCACCCTTGAGCTGGCGGTCCAGCTCCTGCACGCCGGCGCCGCCCGAGCCGCTCACGGCCTGGTAGCTGCTCACGTGCAGGCGCACGAGGCCGGCCCTGTCGTGGAGCGGCTTGAGCGCAGGCATCGCGGCCATCGTCGTGCAGTTGGGGTTGGCGACGATGCCCTTGGGGATGTCGTCGAGGTCGGCGGCGTTGACCTCGGAGACGACGAGCGGCACCTCCGGGTCCTTGCGCCACGCGCTCGAGTTGTCGATGACGGTCGCACCGGCTGCAGCCACCCTGGGCGCGAGCTCCCTCGACGCCGCGCCGCCGTTGGAGAAGAGCGCGATGTCGATGCCGGAGAAGTCGGCGGTCGCCGAGTCCTCGACGACGACGTCCTCGCCCTTGAACGGCAGCGTCGTTCCCGCAGATCGCGCCGACGCGAAGAACCGCACCTGCGTGACCGGGAAGTCGCGCTCCTCGAGGAGGGCACGCATGACCCCGCCGACCTGACCCGTTGCACCGAAGACTCCGACTCGCATGCGGCAAGGCTACGGCGTGCGCCGACCCAGCCCTGCGCCCGTTCAGCTGGTGGGCGCCGGCGGCAAGGCTGGACAGCACCTGAGAATCCGCTGTTCTGCCTCGTCCCCGGCCGACCGGGAGCACCCTCGATAGAGGGGCCGGAGGCCCCCTCGGGGGCAACCGAGACAATCCAAAGGGGGAGTCGCATGAGCCGACTCAGTATTCGTGGCGTCTGCGCCACGGCAGGCGTGGCAACGCTTCTCGTCTCTGGAGCAGGTGCCGCCGGCGCCGGAGGCAACGGGGCCACCACCTTCACCGACAACCAGCACTCCGTCATCGACGTCTTCCACGACATGAACCCGTGCACCGGCGACCCCGGGACGGTCAGCGCCGTGGAGAACCAGATCTTCCACGGCACCATCAACAAGACGGGCTCGTGGTTCACGGGCACCGTCGAGGGCAAGTTCACGTTCACGCCGGACGATCCCTCGAAGGTCACCTACACGGGACACTTCGCCACGTGGTTCGGTGACGAGAACAACCTGCGCAACGGCGTCGAGCACAGCACGTTCAACGTCAACGCCACCGGCACGGACGGGTCGCACCTGCAGTTCCACGACAACGCCCAGGCCACCCTCAACGCGAACGGGACCGTGACGGTGTCGTTCGACCACATGTCCTGCGCCTGACGAGCGTCCGACACGTCCACCTCACCGGGCCGAGCGGCTTCGTCCGCTCGGCCCGGTGCACCGGTCGTCCCGACCACAGGGTCGGTCCTGGGTCGGCCCCGCCTCAGCCCCCGTGCCGGTCCTGGTACCGGTCGGCGTTGGCGCGGATCGCGTCGCGGACGTAGGCCGCGAGGCCGGGTGCGATGTCCTCGTACGTCTTGGTGAAGCGGGGGTCGGCCACGTACATGTCGGCGAGCCCCCGGTGGAAGGCGTGGTCGAGGTCGTAGAAGCGCTCGTGGATGTGGAGGCGGTGCTGCTCTGCGGCGTCCATGGCCGCCTTGCCCCTCGCGGGCTCCCCCGAGGCCAGCGCCGCGACGAACGCCGCGTTGACGGCGTCCATCTCCGCCTTGACCTGCGCCCAGTCGGCCTTGGTGTAGCGCTTCGTGCGCGACTGCGACTGCTTCCAGGCGTCGGTCTCACCCCAGCGCTCCTGCGCCTCCTGCTGGTACTCGTCCTCGAAACCGTCGCCGAAGAGCTCCTTGAGGTCCTCGGGCGTGGCGGGCTGGTCGTTCATCTCTCTCTCCAGTGCTCGGTCGATGGCCGAGACGAGCTCGCGCAGCTCGTCCAGCCGGGACATGACCGTCGCGCGTTGACGGCGCAGGTGGTCGACCGCGTCCTCCTCGCCGTCGAGCAGGGTCGCGATCTCCTCCAGCGGCAGCTCCAGCCGTCGGTAGACCACGACCTGCTGCAGCCGCGCGAGGTCCCCGTCCGTGTAGAGCCGGTAGCCCGCGAGCGCTCGCTCGGGACGAGCAGCCCGATCTCGTCGTAGTGGTGCAGCGTGCGCACCGTCACGCCGAAGAGCTCGGCGACCTGCCCCACCGTCCAGGTGGTCATCTCCTGCGTCCTTCCGGTCATGTGGTCGAGCCTGCCGCCTCACGCGGCGTGAGGGTCAAGTCTGTTCCGGGACAGGGCCTCCCGCGGCCTCGGCGGCGTCAGGTCTTCGCCGGCCGGGAGCGGACCGCGGCGCCGACGCCTCCACCGTAGGCCGCCCCTAGAGTGAGCGCGTGCACCGTCGCCTCGCGCTCGTCCGCCGTCCGTCTCCTCGACTCGCGGACGGGATCGTGACGCACATCGAGCGGTCCGGGGCGGTCGACGGCGCGCTCGCCCTGCGGCAGTGGCAGGAGTATGTCGACGTGCTGCGCCGGCGGGGCTGGTCGGTCGTCGAGGCAGCCCCTGCCGACGACTGTCCGGACGGCGTCTTCATCGAGGACCAGGTCGTCGTGCACGGCGATGTCGCCGTGCTGTGCCGGTCCGGCGCCCCCGCGCGACGCGGCGAGCGCGCCGGCGTCCGCGAGGCGGTGGAGGCGCAGGGCTACCGCACCGTCGAGGTCGAGGAGCCGGGGACCCTCGACGGCGGTGACGTGCTGAAGCACGGCCACGTCGTGTGGGTCGGCGTCGGGGGTCGCACCAACCTCTCCGGTGTGGACCAGCTCCGGCAGGCCCTCCGGGGCCACCGGGTCGAGGTCGTCCCGGTGCCGGTGTCGAAGGTGCTGCACCTCAAGTCGGCGGTGACGGCCCTTCCCGACGGCACCGTCCTCGGCTATCCCCCGCTCGTCGACGACCCGACGGTGTGGCCCCGGTTCCTCGCCGTCCCGGAGGAGCCCGGCGCCCACGTCGTGCTGCTGGGCGGCCTGTCGGTCCTCATGTCGGCGTCGGCGCCGCGCACGGCCCAGCTCCTCGCAGCGAGGGGGCACGACGTGACGACCGTCGACATCTCCGAGTTCGAGAAGCTCGAAGGCTGTGTCACGTGCCTGTCGGTCCGCCTCCGAGGATGACGGGGCCTGCAGGCGCTCTGTTAGGGTCGCTAACTGGATGAGCAATCTCCCGAGCGACCGAGGTGATCGACATGACCACGTCCGCCAGCACGCACCCTGAGCTGACGACCGCCGACCAGGTGCGCCGGGTGGCCGTCATCGCCGCCGAGGTCTTCTGCGTCGTCGGCACCCTCTTCGGCATCGGGGTGATCGGCACCCGAGTCGAGGAGTCGTCCGGCGGTGCCCTCGCGGCGACCGCGACCCTCGTCGCACCGGCCGGCCCCGCGTTCTCGATCTGGACCCCGATCTACGTCGGACTGCTGGCGTATGCCGTGTGGCAGGCCTTGCCCGTCAACGCCGTTCGCGCCCGCGTCCGGAGCACCGGCTGGCTGGCGGCGGCCTCCATGGTGCTCAACGCGGCGTGGCTGCTCGTGACGCAGCAGGGCTGGATCTGGGCCAGCGTCGTCGTCATCGTCGCCCTGGCCCTCACCCTCGGCACGCTCGTGGAGCGCCTGACGCACGAGCCTGCGGGCACGACGTGGGACCGCGTCCTGCTCGACGGCACGTTCGGCCTCTACCTCGGCTGGGTGGCGGTGGCGACGTGCGCCAACGTCACTGCGGCCCTGGTGGATTCAGGCGTCGACCTCGGCGCCGCCGCCAACCAGGTCGCTGCCGTCGCGGTGGTGGCCGTGGCCGCGGGGCTCGGAGTCCTCTTCGCCCGACGTCTCGGTGGCCGCTGGGCCGTGGCGGCCGCGATGGCCTGGGGCCTCGCGTGGATCGCGGTCGGCCGACTGGGCGACGAGCCCCGCTCGGTCGCCACGGGCATCGCGGGGATCGTGTCGGCCCTGGTCGTGCTGGCTGCGGCACAGCGCTGGCACGAGTCCCGGCCCGGGACGAGGCAACCGTCCCGCAGCCTCCGCGCCGTCTGACGGAGCACGCGGATCCGAGCCGTGCAGCGGCACCGCTGCGGCCCGACGAGGTCTACGCTGCGACGGGGCCGGACTCGAGCAGTGGGGTGATCCTTTCGTGGACGCTGACGTCGTCATCGTCGGGGCTGGGCTGGCGGGACTGCGGTGCGCGCGGCGCCTGACCGAGCTCGGTCACGAGGTCATCGTCCTCGAGGCCGGTGACGCCGTCGGGGGACGCATCCGCACCGATGTCGTCGACGGCTTCCGCTGCGACCGTGGCTTCCAGGTGCTGAACCCCGCCTACCCCGCGGTGCGTCGGTGGGTGGACGTGTCGACGCTCGACCTCAAGCCCTTCGGGTCCGGCGTCCTGGTGCGCCGCAGCAACGGGCTGCAGGTCCTCGCCGACCCGGTCCGTGAGCCCCGGCTGCTCGCCCGGACGATGCGCAGCGGCTACCTCCACCCACGCGAGCTGGCCGGTGTCACTCGGTGGACTGCCAGGGTCATCGCCGACCCGAAGACCGTTCTCGCACAGCAGGACTCGACTCTGGCCGAGTCCCTCGACGAGGCCGGCGTCACCGGCCGCCTGCGACAGGAGGTGCTCGACCCTTTCCTCGCAGGCGTCCTCGTCGACAGTCACGGCGGCTCCTCGGCGAACTTCACGAAGCTGCTCGTCCGGATGTTCGCGCTGGGCCGGCCCGCAGTCCCGGCGACGGGCATGCAGGCGCTGCCCGAGCAGGTGGCCGAGCCGCTCGGTGACCGGGTGCGGTTGCAGAGCCACGTCGAGGCCATCACCGCCGTCCACGGCGGCGTCGACGTCCGCGTCGACGGGCAGCGCCTCCACGCCCGCAGCGCCGTCGTGGCCGCCGACCCCGTCGGCGCAGCCCACCTCACGACGCTGCCCGAGCCGGCGACCAAGGGCCTGGTCACGTGGTGGTTCGAGGCACCGGAGCCGCCCCACACGCTGCCCCTCGTCGCCGTCGACGGTCGCCGCCGGCACGACTCCGCGCCGCCCGGTCCGGTCTGGAACACCGCCGTGATGACCGCCGCCGCCCCGAGCTACGCCCCGCCGACGAAGCACCTCGTCGAGGCGACGTGCCTGCTCGACCGACCGGACGGCGACGCGCCCGAGTCCGACGTCCTGCGCCACGTCGGCGAGATCTACGGCTGCGACACGTCCGCCTGGCGGGTCGTCACCCGCCACCGCGTCGACGCGGCCCTTCCCGCGATGACCCCACCCCTGGCGGTCCGCTCGCCCGTCACGATCGGGGACGGTGTCTTCGTCTGCGGCGACCACCGCGACACCGCCTCGATCCAGGGCGCCCTCGTCTCCGGCCAGCGCGCGGCCGAGGCGGTCAACGCTCACCTCTGACCCGGTGACCGCCGAACGGCGGGAAAGAAACTTCGCCTCCGGTGCATCCCCGGAGGGCATGTCCTCGGAAGAGGGGGCAGACGGCATACGTCGCCGTCACTCCCTCAGAGAGGACAGACCGTGAAGAAGCGCCATCTCGTCCCCGTCGTCGCCGCCCTGGCCGGGGCCCTCGCCGTCCCGGCTGCCGTCGCCGCACCCGCTGCCCCGGCGGCGTCCACCACGTCCACCACGTCCACCGTGTCCTCCACCACGGGCACCAGGAGCCTGGCCTCGGTGCTGCTCGCGGACGGCAACCGGTTCGACCGCAACTGGTACGACTACGACATCGTCACCGAGGCGGTCCTCGCCGTCCTCGCAGCCAAGCCCGACAGCCCTGTCGGCCTGCTCACCCGGGGTGAGGTGCCGCTGACGGCGTTCCTGCCCAACGACCGGGCCTTCCAGGTCCTTGCCGCCGACCTCACCGGCCGGTGGTACGACAAGGAGTCCCAGGTCTTCGACGCGCTCGCCGGCGCGGTCGGCACCGACGCCCTCGAGGCCGTCCTGCTCTACCACGTCGTCCCGGGCGCTCCCATCACCTCACGCGACGCCCTGCGCTCGGACAGCGCCTCGCTCGCGACAGCCCTGCCCGGCGCCAGCATCACGGTCGACGTCCTGTCCCGCTGGCTGAGGCTCATCCGCCTCGTCGACAACGACCGCAACGACGCCGACCCGCTGGTCAACCCCCGCGCACTGGACCTCAACAAGGGCAACCGGCAGATCGCCCACGGCCTCGTCCTGGTGCTGCGCCCCAAGGACCTCTGAGGTCCTCGCCCGCCACACCGCCACACCACACCGCCCGACCGCCACATCGGCAACCCACCAGGGAGCGGCACGGGCCGCTCTCCAGCACCCACCCCTCGAAAGGAACCATCATGAAGTCCCTTCGCATCGCCGCCGTCACCGCACTCGCGCTCGCCCCGGCAGCGCTGGTGGCCGGTCCGGCCCACGCCGCCGACGCCACGGTCTCGATCCTGCACGCCGTCCCCGGCGCGACGGTCGACGTCTACGCCAACGGCAAGGCGCTCCTGACCAACTTCAAGCCCGGCACCCTGACCGACCCGCTCATGCTGCCCGAGGGCACGTACGACCTCAAGGTCACGGCAGCCGGTGCCGGCGCGGGCGGGGCGGCCGTCATCGAGGCCAAGGGCGTCAAGGTGCCGGGCGGCGCCAACGTGACCGTCGTCGCCCACCTGTCCGAGGCGGGCAAGCCGGAGCTGACGCCGTTCGTCAACGACACCTCGAAGGTGCCTGCGGGCAAGGCCCGGCTCACCGTTCGCCACACCGCTGCGGCCCCGGCCGTCGACGTGCGCGCCAACGGCACCGTCGCGCTCAAGGGCCTGACCAACCCCAACGAGGCCAAGGCCGTCGTCGACGCCGGGACCATCAAGGCCGACGTCGTCCTGGCCGGGACCTCGACCGTCGTCATCGGCCCGGCCGACCTCACCCTCAAGGAGGGCACCAACACGATCGTCTACGCCTGGGGCAGCGCCGCGGACAAGAACCTCGAGCTCGCGGTCCAGACCATCTCCGGCATGCACTCCGCGCCCGGCGGCGTCCCGGCCGGAGCCGGCGGGCAGGTGGCCGAGGCCCAGCAGGGCGCCGAGGCGGCCCGCTACGCGGCGATCGCCGGAGCCGGCGCGCTCGCCGGGGGACTCGTGCTCGTGCGGCGCCGCCGGGGCGCCGCGGTCCGCTGACCCGAACGTCAGCGCACCTCAGGCACGTCGACATGCCGTACGAGGACGACGAGCGCGCGGGCCGGCACCGGCCTGCGCATCCGTCGAGACCCTTCAGGGGGGTGGCCGCCGCGCTGGCGGCCGCCCTCCTGGCCGGCGGTGCCACCGCCTGGGCGACACGGTCGTCCGACGCCGCTCCCACGGTCGGCACGAGCCGGTCGCTCGACCCCTCGGCATCTCCGGCGCGCTCGACCTCCCCGGTCGGGGCGTCTCCAGCCGCGGCCACGTCCGAGTCCGGGAGGGTGACGGCCGAGCCTCCGGCCGCCCGCCCCGCGACCCAGGCACCGGCCTCGGCTGCCGCGGCACCGGACCGCCTCACCATCCGGCGGCTCGGCGTCGACATGAGGATCGTGCCGGTCGGGGTGGCCCGGGACGGCGAGATGGCGCTGCCCGGCAGCCCAGCGACCCTGGGGTGGTACCGCTACGGCCCCAGGCCCGGCGAGCCCGCCGGGGCCACGGTGGTGGCTGCCCACCTCGACATGCCGGGCTACGGCATCGGCCCGATCGCCGTCGTCGAGGAGCTGCGCAAGGGCGACGTCATCACGGTGAGCTCGGGCGACACGGTCCGCCGCTACACCGTCACGTCGGTCAGGAGCGTGCTGAAGACCTCCCTCGACCTCTCGGGACTCTTCGCCCGTGACGGGCCTCCCGTGCTCCACGTCGTGACGTGCGGTGGGGACTTCGACCGAGAGAAGCGGCGCTACGACAAGAACGTCGTGGTGACCGCCGAGCCGACGGGGTGAGCGACACGTGGTTAGGTGGGCTCGTGCACGTGCACGACGACCCTGGTGTCGAGTCCGCCGAGCTCGCCGCCCGGTTGTCCGGCGGGGACCGCGAGGCCCTGGCCGAGATGTACCGCCGATGGTCCCCTCTCGTGCACACCATCGCGCTGCGCGCGCTGGGCGCCAAGGAGGACGCGGAGGACGTGGTCCAGCAGGTCTTCGTCGCCGCCTGGCGGGGGCGAGCCACCCTGAGAGCCGACCGGGGCTCGCCCGTCGCATGGCTGGTGGGCATCACGAAGCACCGCGTCGCCGACGTCCGGACCCAGCGCTACCGCACCCATCGCAACCTGCAGGCCCTCGCGTCGGAGGCAGTCACGGAACCGTCGGCCGCCGACGACTCGAACTGGGCCGAGCGCCTGCTGCTCGTCCACGAGCTCGAGCGCATGGGCGACCCGCGCGCGACCGTGCTCCGCATGGCGTTCATCGAGGACCGCACCCAGGACGAGATCGCCCGAGCGCTCGACCTGCCACTGGGTACCGTGAAGAGTCACGTGCGCCGCGGACTGACCGAGCTGCGAGACCGACTGAAGGAGGTGGAACGTGTCGCATCCGAGTGACGACGAGCTCGTCGACCTCGCCCTGGGCGAGACCGCCGACGCCGAGCGCTCCGCCCATGTCGCTGGCTGCGCCAGCTGTTCCGCGTCGGTGGAGCAGCTGCGGCGGACCGCGCGCCTCGTGTCCGGGACGAGGACGTATGCCGGGTGGCAGGCTCCCGACGACGCCGTCTGGGGGCGGGTGGCCGCCGAGATCGATGCCGAGGACGAGGTCGGGAGCGACGTCGAGGCCGACGTCGGGACGGACCTGGACACCGACCTGGACACCGACGCCGGAGCAGACGCCGAGACGGGCGCCCCGCCCGGGCTCAGGCCGGGGAACGTCACGCGGATCGACCGGCCCACGAGACGACGCACGGCGATGTGGGCTGCGGGCCTCGTGGCCGCGAGTCTCGTGGTCGGCCTGCTGGCCGGACGGGCCATCTGGGGTACAGGACAGCCCGGGCAGCCCGCGCAGGTCGCGCAGGTCGCTCTCTCGACACTCGACACCCGGCAGCGGGAGGGCGAGGCGACGTTGGTCCGGGCCGCGGACGGCCTCGACCTGCGGGTCGCGACGACGCGTCCGCTCGATGCGGGTGACGGCTACCTCGAGGTCTGGCTTCTCAACGCCGACGGCAAGCGGATGGTCTCCGTCGGCGTGCTGCAACAGGGTGAGTCGGGCACCTTCCCGGTCACGCAGGCCCTCATCGACCAGGGCTACGTCATCGTCGACATCTCCAAGGAGCAGTTCGACGACAAGCCGGCCCACTCCGGCGACAGCCTGCTCCGCGGGCGCCTCTCCGCCTGATCCCGGTCGGCCGAGGCCTCCGCTCATCAGGAGTGGGGCGCCGGTCGTCCGGTGTCAGCTCATGAGGTTCTTCATCGCGGCCGTGGCGCCGCGCAGGTAGCGCTCGACGACCTCGCGCTCGCGGTCGTCCAGCGTCGCGTCGAGAGCGGCGAGGCTCTCGAACATCGGCGTCATCCGGGCCAGCACCTCGGCACGGCCGCTCTCGGTGATGACGACCTCGGTGCGTCGACCGTCCTCGGGGTGCGAGCGACGCTCGGCGTGACCGTGCCTCACGAGACGGTCGACGACGCCGGACGACGCCGCGGACGTCACGCCGAGCACCTTGGCGAGGTCGACGGGACCGATCGGGCCGCGCATGAGATGGCGCAGCGAGTGCAGCTCCGACGTGCTGAGCCCGGCCTGTCGGGCCACCGCTGCAGGCACGGTCTCGGAGACCTCGACGAGCTCCTGCAGGGCCGACAGGGTGCCGGTCGTGCGCCACTGGGGAACGCCCGGGACGAGACCGACCTCGGGCCGGTCTGCGAGCCCCGCCGACGGTCCGTCCTCGACGCCCACGGCTCGGGGTGATCTGGGTGCTCGGGTACGCCTCGGGGCCGGTGGTGTCCCGGCGGTCTTCCTGCTGCTAATATCACTCACCAACTTAGTAATCTACTGAGCAACCCTGTTACTCATCCTATCTGGAGGTGTCGTGTGCGAGCTGTGACCGACAGGATCACGCGGAAGTGGTGGGCCGTGGCGATCGTCATCCTCGCCCTGGCCGGGGCGATGGGCGTCGTGAGCGCCGTCGGCGAGGCCCAGCGGACGGCGAGCTCGACGGACGCCCTCCCCATCGGGTCCGACAGCGCCGCCGCCCTCGAGCTGCGTGACCGGCTGCCCGAAGCCGAGGGCTCCACGGCCGTGGTGGTCTTCAGCAAGGCCTCCGGCACCCTGAGCCCGGACGACATGACCGCGATCGAGGCTCGCGTGTCCCAGCTGCCCGCAGCCGGTGGGGCTCCGGTCCAGCGCAGCGAGGACGGCACGGCCGCCCTCGCGGTCGTCCCGGTCGACGCGACCGACGCAACGGCCACGGCCGACCTCGTCGGAGACGTCAGGACGACGGTCAAGGCCGACCTGCCCGAGGGCGTCACGGCCCAGGTGACCGGGCCCGCAGCCGTGCAGGCCGACCTCGCGGCGGTCTTCGCAGGAGCCAACACCCGGCTGCTCATCGCCACCGCCTCCGTCGTCGCCCTGCTGCTCGTGCTGACCTATCGCAGCCCGATCCTCTGGATCTTCCCGCTCCTCGTCGTCGGCGTCGCGGACCGACTCGCTGCCGTGCTCGCGACCCACACGCTCTCGGCGTTCTCCGTCGTCTGGGACGAGTCGACCATCGGCATCCTCTCGGTCCTCGTCTTCGGAGCAGGCACCGACTACGCCCTCCTGCTCATCTCGCGCTACCGCGACGAGCTGCGCAGCCACTCCGACCGTCGCGAGGCCATGTCGCTCGCCCTGCGCCGCACCTCCGAAGCCGTCCTCTCGAGCGCCGTGACCGTGGTCATCGGTCTGCTGACGCTGCTGCTCTCACTCTTCCCCGCGACCCGCGGCCTGGGTCTCGCGTGCGCGGTCGGCGTCGTCGTCGCCGCGGCCTTCGTCCTGCTCGTGCTGCCTGCGGCCCTCGTCATCTTCGACCGCTGGATCTTCTGGCCCAAGGTCCCCCGGGAGGGCGAGGCGGCCCTCGTCGACGGCCAGTCGCTGTGGCGCCGGGTCGGTGACCGCGTGGCCGCCCACCCCAGGCGCATCATCAGCGT
Source organism: Terrabacter ginsenosidimutans (assembly GCF_039539425.1). Classification (NCBI taxonomy): domain Bacteria; kingdom Bacillati; phylum Actinomycetota; class Actinomycetes; order Micrococcales; family Intrasporangiaceae; genus Terrabacter; species Terrabacter ginsenosidimutans. Next base: position 233,215 of record NZ_BAABDC010000006.1, read on the forward strand.
GACGCTCGTGGTCCTGGCCGTCATGGCAGCCGGCATCGCGGCCATCGACACCGGCCTGAAGCCCTCCGACCAGTTCCTCAAGAAGCCCGAGGCCATCGCTGCGAGCGAGCGTCTGGCGCAGTCCTTCCCGGCCGGCAGCGCGGACCCGGCGGTCATCGTCACGACGGCAGACCCCGATGCCGTCACCGCCGCCGCCAAGGGCGTCGCCGGCATCGCGGGCGCCCGCACGGTGAAGCAGGCGGAGGGCGTGGCCGAGGTCGACGCCGTCATCGAGGCCGCTCCCGGCTCCGACGAGGCGACCCAGACCGTGCGGGACCTGCGCGCCGCGCTGACGGACCTGCCCGAGAGCCACGTCGCAGGCACGGAGGCCGTCGCCCTGGACCAGGCCGAGGCATCGTCGCGGGACCGGCTCGTCATCTTCCCGCTCGTGCTGGCCCTCGTCCTGCTGGCCCTGGGCCTGCTGCTGCGCTCGGTCGTCGCACCGCTCGTCCTCGTCGCGACCGTCGTCGCCACCTTCCTCGCCAGCGTCGGCGCCTCCTGGTGGATCTTCACCAAGGTCTTCGGCTTCGCTGCGCTCGATGACAGCGCCCCGCTCTTCGCCTTCGTCTTCCTCGTGGCCCTGGGGGTGGACTACAACATCTTCCTCGTGACGCGGGCGAGGGAGGAGTCGCGCCTGAACGGTTCGAGGCAGGGCATGCTGCGCGGCCTGGCCGCGACGGGCGGCGTCATCACGAGCGCCGGCATCCTGCTCGCGGCGGTCTTCGCGGTGCTCGGCGTGCTGCCGCTCGTCGTGCTGGCCCAGATCGGCGTCATCATCTGCGTCGGCGTCCTGCTCGACACGCTCGTGGTGCGCACCCTGCTCGTGCCTGCCATCGCGGTCGTTCTCGGCGACCGCTTCTGGTGGCCCCGTCGTCCCCACCCCTCCCCCTCGGCACGCTTGGACCAGCAGCGCGAGATGGTCGGCGCACAACCTTCGACGAACCCTTGACAAGCGGTGCAGGGGGTGTGACATTGAGACCAGTCGAACCTTCGACAAACTATGGACGCTCGGGGCAGACGAAGGAGTCATGCATGAGGATCTTCCCCATCGCCGCAGCGGCGGCCCTGGCCTCCACCGCCATCCTGTCGACCGCAGGCGCGGCATCGGCAGCGCCGGACACCAGCTGCATGCGAGCCGGCATCTCGACGCTCCGTGACGCGGGCCTGCTCTCGTCCGTGGCACGGAACGGCGTCGACCTCACGTTTGCCGTGCAGCAGCTCGGCGTGACGGTGCGTCCCGGCGCCGACATCAGCGGCGTGCCGAACCCGGTTCCGTTCAGCCTGCTGCTCGCCGACCACCGTGCGGGAGCTAACAGCCTGTTCATCTACCCCTGGTGCTGAACCGCACCACCTGACCCCCTCCACACCTACGACAGCACCCCTCACGCCTGGCAGACGCCCTCCCTCGTCGGCCATGGCAGGCCGTGGGCCACGCGCCGGACTCCCTTCCGGCGTGTGGCCCGCAGTCGTTCCCGAGCCACGTCACCCCCTCAGCCCACCCGACGCCCGACCGTCACGGAGCCCTGGGGAGCCTTCTCCCGGCCCGCGTCGCGATGCCTGGGCAGGGCGGCCAGCGCCACCACGGCCCCGCCGAGGAGCAGGGCAGCGCCCACCAGGTCGGTCACGTGCATGCCGTCGACGTATGCCGTCCGGGCCGCCGCGAGCACCGCGCTCCCCTGCGCGCCGCCCACCTGTCCTGCCACGACGCCGGCCTCCCCCAGCGTCTGCAGCGCCGCCTCGCGAGCGGCAGGCGGGAGGGCAGCGGGCAGCAGGACCCCGAGACGGACGGCATACACGGCACCGAGGATGCTGCCGAGGACAGCCATGCCCAGCGCCCCTCCGAGCTCTCCGGCGGTCTCGACGAGCGCCGACACGGACCCGGCGCGCTCGGCCGGAGCCACGCCGATCGCATACTCCGTGACGAGGGTGGCGACAGACACGAGACCCATGGCCACGAGAGCCGCGCCGATGAGCGCGACCCAGACCGAGGAGTCGGCGCCGACCGCCCTCATGGCCACGAATCCGACTGCGGCTACGACGAACCCGGTCGCCATGACGACCGGTCGGCCGACCCGGAGGGAGACGGCTGCGGCCGTCGGCGCCGCCGCCCCGACGGCGACCGAGGGGAGCAGGCTCCACAGCGCGGCGGAGAGCGGGCTGAAGCCGAGCACGGACTGGAGGTACTGCGTCATGAGCACGGCGTTGCCCATGACGCCGAACATGGCGATGACCTGGACGGCGAGGGAGCCGCCGAAGCCGCGGTGGGCGAAGAGGCTCGGGTCGACCATCGGGCACTCGATGCGGGACTGGCGACGCACGAAGGCCACAGCCGCACCGAGCCCGACGACGGCATACGGCAGCAGTCCGGCGGACCAGCCGTCAGCCGCAATCTCCTTGAGCACGTGGACGACCGGGAGAATCGCGAGCATCGACAGCAGCGAGCTCGCGACGTCGACGCGGGTCGTGAGCGAGCGCGACTCGGGGAGCAGGAACGGCGCCGCGACGAGCAGGGCGACCATGACCGGGACGTTGACGAGGAAGACCGAACCCCACCAGAAGTGCTCGAGCAGCACCCCGGCGATGACGGGGCCGATGCCGACCCCGCCGGCCATCACCGCCGACCACACGCCCACGGCCCTGGCACGCTCCGCGTCGTCGGCGAAGAGGCTGCGGATGATCGCGAGCGTGCTGGGCATCAGCGTCGCACCGCCGACCCCCAGGAGCGCCCGGGCGGCGATAAGCCAGCCCGCGCTCGGCGCGTAGGCCGCCAGCACCGAGGCGGCGCCGAAGGCGACGGCCCCGACCAGGAGCAGCCGGCGCCGGCCGATGCGGTCGGCCAGGCCACCCATCGTCAGGAGCAGGCCGGCGAGGACGAAGCCGTAGACGTCGAACATCCACAGCAGCTGGGTCGCGCTCGGGGACAGCGCCTCGGCGATGTGCGGCACGGCGAAGAAGAGGACGGAGACGTCCATCGAGACGATGAGCAGGGGCAGGCACAAGACCGCGAGAGCGGTCCACTCACGGCGCCCGGCGTGCGGTGGCGATGCTGGTGTCTGGGACATGAAACACTCCTGAAGTTTCTGCGTATCTCGCATAGTGTTTATCTTGCACACGGAAAGTACGCCTCATCTGCGTATGGCGCAAGCAGTTGAGTAGGATCACCGCATGACCGACCTCCCCCGCTACCTCCAGCTCCTGTGGGGGCGCGAGCCCCAGGGGCGCCGTGGCCCCAAGCCCGGCCGGAGCATCACCGAGATCGGGGAGGCCGCCGTCGCCATCGCCGACGCCCAGGGCCTCGACGCCATCTCGATGAAGAGCGTGGCCGCCGCCGTGGGCTTCACGACGATGTCCCTCTACCGCTACGTCGACAGCAAGGACGAGCTGTCGGCCGTCATGGTCGACGTCGCCTACGGGCCGCCCGACCTGCGTTACGGCCCCGACGAGGGCTGGCGCGAACGCATCACCCGGTGGACCCGCGAGATCAGTACGCGCCGGATGGCCCACCCCTGGACCACCGAGGTGCGCCTGGTCTCACCACCGCTGACCCCCAACACCCTCGGCTGGACGGAGTCAGGCCTCGAGGCGCTCGAGGAGGCCCCCCTGACGAGCCAGCAACGACTCTCGACCCTGCTCGCCATCGACGGCTGGGGCCAGAACCACGTCCGCCAGACGATCCAGATGGGGCTCACCGGACCGGTGGACCCCGAGAGCCCGCAGGGCGCCTACCTCGCGCTCGTCAGCGCCCTCATCGACGCGGACACGTTCCCACACCTGGCGTCCGCCGGCCCCGAGGCCCTGGGCGACGACGACGAGGACTTCTTCGACGAGGAGTTCGACTACGGGCTGGGCCTGCTCCTCGACGGCATCGAGGCCCTCATCGCCCGGAGCGGGAAGGACGCGCACTGACGCGCGCCCGGCGGGCCGGGCTGGCCGACGAGCGTCGGCCGGGGATGCTCAGCCGGCCCACTCCTCGCGGAGCAGGGCCCACGTGTTGTCGTCGAGCCAGGTGCCGTCCTTGCCGAGCGACTTGGCGCGGATCGTCGCCTCGAGGCGCATCCCGATGCGTCGCAGGACGCGGTTGGAGGCGATGTTGTCGGCGTACGCGTCGGCGGTGATCCGGCGCAGTCCCAGGTCGCGGAAGCCGATCACGAGCAGCTCGGCGGCAGCCTCCGCGGCCAGGCCCCGTCCCTGGACCTCCGGGTGCAGCGCGTAGCCGACCGTCCCCTCCCACTCGGAACTCGGCGTCCGAGCGATGCTGTGGCACGGCTCGATCCGGAGCATCACGTCGCCGACGACGCGGCGGGTGCGCAGCTCCTCGACCGCGAGACCCAGCAAGGGCTCAGTCGCCCCGGGCCGCCCACGCTCGATGCGCTGCGCGATCCGGTCCCGCACCTGCTCGCGGTCGAGGATGTCGTGGCTGAGATGGACGACGACCTCGGGCAGCGAGCGGAACGCGAGCACCGCGTCGACGTCGTCGAGGGTCAGCGGGCGCAGCGCGAGCCGCTGGGTGACCCTCGGCCACGTGAGCCCGGAGAGGTCCGGCGCGGCCGCCACTATCGCCAGCCGCTGTCGTCCACGCCTCCGGGGACGTCGGCCGTGGGGTCGTAGGGCGTCCGCGTGAAGCGGAACGACGCGAGGTCGAGGTGCGACGGGGACCCGTCGGCGGAGCGCACGACCCGCAGCGGTTCGCCCGTGTGGTAGCCGTCGAGCCCGAGCCACTCGTCAGGCCCCACCCGCTCGAAGCGCGAACCGCGGGCCTGGCCGGGCTCGCCGAGCGCGAGGTGCTCGCCGACGATCCTGGCCGTCGACACCGACGGCCCCCAGTGCCACGTCCCGACGAGCTCGAGCGCGGACGGGTCACCCGCCGCGTGCCACGGCTCGGGCGTCCGAGGCTCGCGTTCGACGTATGCCGTGAGCAGCTCCGGTCCGAACGCCCCCATGCCGCTCGTGCTGTTGGTGAGGACGACGACCCCGTCGCCCGACTCGATCTCGACCCGCAGGCCCGCGAGGAAGCCCGGCATCGAACCGCCGTGGCCGGCATACCTCGTGCCGTCGACGTTCCAGACCTGCCAGCCGAGCCCGTGCGCAGTGGTCCACGGCTGGCCGGGGTTGTCGTTGATCGTGTGCGGCTCGTACATCTCGGCCAGCGTGTCGGCCGACAGCACCTCGGCCGTGTCGCCGCCGGCGAAGGCGGCCCAGCGGGCCAGGTCCTCGACGGTCGTCCACAGCTGGCCGGCCGGAGCCATGGCCCCGGCGTCGTGCTCGGGCTCGGGCAGGAGCACGTCGGCGAAGGGGTGCACCGCGAGTCCCGGCGCCGCCTTGCCGGTGGGGCGCGTGGTCGTGCGCGTCATCGCGAGCGGGTCGAGCAGGTCACGACGAACCACCTCGAACCAGTCGGTGCCATGGGCCCGCGCCACGAGCTCGCCGAGCGCCGCGAAGCCCACGTTGGTGTAGTGGAAACGTCGGCCCGCCCGGAAACGTTGCCCCACAGGCGATCTCACGAGCTCGTCCCACGTGCCGCCGGGCGTGCGCTCCCACCAGGGACCATTGGTCTCGGCCTGCACCCCACCGCCGTGCGAGAGCAGCTGCGCGATGGTGGCGCCGCCGACGCGGGAGCCGGGGACATGGTCCTCGAAGCGGTCGAGCAGGTCCAGACGCCCAGCATCGCGCAGGCGCATGACCGCGACAGCGACGAAGGTCTTGGTGATGGAGCCCATCCGGTACTGCGTGTCGGTGTCGGCGGCCACTCCCCCGGCGCGGCCGTCGATCGCGCCGACGGCGTCGGACCACGCGAGCCCGCCGTCGCGCACGATGCCCGCGGCGACCGACGGCAGGCGACCGCGGCGCTGCTCGGTCGCGAGCAGGTGGTGCAGGTGGCGGGCGGTGGCCGGGTCGACGGCACGGGTACGGGCAGAGGCGTCGGTGTCGGCGGCGGTCTCGGTCAGCGGGCCGGCATACGGGTCGGTGCTCACCCGCTGCAGCCTAGGACGCGGGTCTCTGGCGTGGCGCAGACCACCCCGGCAGGATGGGACGGCGACCCCACGGCCGCCCCGCATCGGATATCTTGACATCAAGATTTATTCAGGATCCCTCGTTCTGGGATCTCGGCACGACAGCAACCCGAACGGAGCACCCGCGTTGGACTCGACAATCATCTACACGCACACGGACGAGGCGCCCGCCCTGGCCACGGCCTCGCTGCTGCCCATCGTCTCGGCCTTCGCCAAGCAGGCCGGCGTCGAGGTCGAGACGCGTGACATCTCGCTCTCGGGTCGCATCATCGCCGCGTTCCCCGACGCCCTGAAGCCCGAGCAGCGCATCGACGACGCCCTCGCCGAGCTCGGCGCCCTCGCGAAGACTCCCGAGGCCAACATCATCAAGCTGCCCAACGTCTCGGCGTCGATCCCGCAGCTCAAGGCCGCGATCGCCGAGCTGCAGGCCGCCGGCTACGCGCTGCCGGACTACCCCGACAACCCGACCACCGACGAGGAGAGGTCGGCCCGGGCGGCATACGACAAGATCAAGGGCTCGGCCGTCAACCCCGTTCTGCGCGAGGGCAACTCGGACCGCCGCGCGCCCGCCTCGGTGAAGAGCTACGCCCGCAAGCACCCGCACTCGATGGGCGCCTGGACCGCCGAGTCCAAGACGAACGTCGCGACGATGGGTGAGGACGACTTCCGTCACAACGAGAAGTCCGTCGTCATCGCTGCGGACGACACGCTGCGCGTCGAGCTCGTCGGCCCCGACGGATCGACCACGGTGCTCAAGGAGTCCATCCCGGTCCTGGCGGGCGAGGTCGTCGACGCGACGTTCATGCACGTCGCGACACTGCGCGACTTCCTCTCCGAGCAGATCAAGCGTGCCAAGGACGAGGACGTCCTCTTCTCGGTGCACCTCAAGGCGACGATGATGAAGGTCTCCGACCCGATCATTTTTGGCCACGTCGTGCGCGCCTTCTTCCCCGAGCTCTTCGAGACGTATGCCGGAGCGCTGGCTCGCGTCGGCGCCTCCCCCAACGACGGGCTGGGCGCCGTGCTCAAGGCCGTCGAGGGCCTGCCCGCCGGCGAGCGCGCCGAGGTGGAGGCCGCCGTGGCGAAGGGCTTCGAGGACGGGCCGTCCATCGCGATGGTCGACTCCGACAAGGGCATCACCAACCTGCACGTCCCGAGCGACGTCATCGTCGACGCGTCGATGCCGGCGATGATCCGCACGTCGGGGCACATGTGGAACCGCGACGGCGCCGAGCAGGACACCCTGGCGGTGCTGCCCGACAGCTCGTACGCCGGCATCTACCAGGTCGTCCTCGACGACTGCCGCGCCAACGGCGCCTACGACCCGTCGACGATGGGCTCGGTCGCCAACGTCGGCCTCATGGCGCAGGCGGCGGAGGAGTACGGCAGCCACGACAAGACGTTCGAGATCCCCGCCGACGGGACGGTGCGCGTCGTCGACGGCTCCGGCGCAGCGCTGCTCGAGCACGCGGTCTCGGCCGGCGACATCTGGCGCGCCTGCCAGACCAAGGACGTCCCGATCCGGGACTGGGTCAAGCTCGCCGTGACCCGCGCACGCGCCACCGGCACCCCTGCCATCTTCTGGCTCGACGCGGACCGCGCCCACGACGCGAACCTCATCACGAAGGTCGAGGAGTACCTCACGGAGCACGACACCGACGGCCTCACGATCGAGATCATGAAGCCGACCGACGCGATCGCCTACTCCCTCGGGCGGATCCGCAAGGGCGAGGACACGATCTCGGTCACCGGCAACGTGCTGCGCGACTACCTCACCGACCTCTTCCCGATCCTCGAGCTGGGCACCTCGGCCAAGATGCTCTCGGTCGTCCCCCTCATCAACGGCGGTGGCCTCTTCGAGACCGGCGCCGGCGGCTCGGCACCCAAGCACGTGCAGCAGCTCGTCAAGGAGAACTACCTGCGCTGGGACAGCCTCGGCGAGTTCCTCGCGCTGGCCGTGAGCTTCGAGCACCTCGCCGACGTCACCGACAACGCCCGGGCACGCGTCCTCGGCGAGACGCTCGACCGCGCGACCGGCACGCTGCTCGACGAGAACAAGGGCCCGGCCCGCAAGGTCGGGCAGATCGACAACCGCGGCAGCCACGTGTGGCTCGCGCTCTACTGGGCACAGGAGCTCGCCGCTCAGACCGACGACGCTGCCCTCGCCCAGACCTTCGGGCCGGTGGCGCAGGCACTGTCGGACAACATCGCGACGATCTCGCAGGAGCTCGTCGACGACCAGGGCCACCCGGTCGACATCGGCGGCTACTACCGTCCCGATGCAGACAAGGTCGCCTCGGTGATGCGTCCGTCGAAGACCTTCAACGAGATCATCGACGCGCTGGCCTGACGCAGCCGTACCCGAGGCCACCGAGGTGCCCACCCGACCACGCGGTCGGGTGGGCACCTCGCGTCTGCCGCGTGTGACACATCGACCGTGCCGTTCGGCCCGGACTTGCCCGTCCGTGACGGCGAGGACGCGCGTCCCGACTGCGGCGCCTACGAATCCGCGTCCCGGAGGGCGTCACTGGCCTCGGCGATGATGGCCTGCATCGCCGCGGCCGCCGCGGTCCCGTCGCCCGACCCGACCGCCTCGGCGACGTCGCCGTGCAGGCGGACGGCGACCGGGTTGGGCGTGGACGGCATGAGGTCGTGGTGCGTGCGGCCGGCGAGCACCTCGCCGACGACGTCGGACAGCGCCGCGAGCATCTCGTTGCCGGAGGCCGCGAGCAGGGTGGCGTGGAAGAGCTGGTCGGCGAGCAGGTAGGCCTCGAGGTCACCCGACTTGGCGTGCACGGCCATCTGCATCACCGCGCCCACCAGAGCCCCGCACTGCTCGGGCGTCGCGTGGGTGGCGGCGAGCTCGGCCGCGACCGGCTCGACGCCGCGGCGCACGTCACCGAGGGAGAGCAGCTGCTGCTCCCGCCCGGGCCCGTCCAGGCGCCAGCGGATGACCCGCGGGTCGAAGACGTTCCACGAGGTGCTGGGCAGCACCCGGACGCCGACGCGCTTGCGGGCCTCCACCAGTCCCATCGAGCCGAGGACCCGGACCGCCTCGCGCACGACCGACCGGGACACCCCGTAGCGCTCGTCGAGCTGGTCGATGCGCAGGACCGTGCCGGCCGTCAGCTCACCGGAGGCCACCTGGCGGCCGAGGTCGTCGAGCACGCTCGCGTGCAGCGCAGGGCGTCGGTCGGTGGGCACGGGGCCCAGCCTGACACACGGCCGCCACGCTTCAGACCTCCCCGTTATAAAACCGTTTTATTGATGCCAACTACTTGATAAGACGCTCTTGTTGCTGCACCCTAGGGCAAGCGACTCGACGAAGACGTCGTTCGAGCCGGACGAAGGAGTCACGGAGACATGCAGCACCACCCACCTCCCCTGGTCGTCGTCATGGGGGTGTCCGGCTCGGGCAAGACCACCGTCGGCGCGGCCCTCGCGCAGCGTCTGCGCGTCCCGTTCGCGGACGCCGACGACTTCCACCCGCAGGCCAACATCGACAAGATGTCGGCCGGCATCCCGCTGACGGACGGCGACCGCGGCCCGTGGCTCGCGACCATCGCCACGTGGCTCGGTGAGCACGCGGCGAGCGGTGGCGTGGCGAGCTGCTCGGCGCTCAAGCGCGCCTACCGCGACGTCCTCGCAGCCGCGGCGCCCCAGGTCTTCTTCGTGCACCTGCACGGTGCCCCGGACGTCATCGCCGCCCGCGTCGCCGGGCGCCCCGGGCACTTCATGCCCACGGCCCTCGTCGAGTCGCAGTTCGCGACGCTCGAGCCCCTCGAGCCGGGCGAGCGCGGAGCCGTCCTCGACGTCGACCAACCCGTCGACGACCTCGTCACCCAGTCCCTCACCCTCCTCGACCACCGCGACCCGGAAGCGACCCGCTCATGACCGCCGACCTCCTCTCCCTCCTCCCCGCCTCGGCGCTCACCGCCGACACCCCGCCGGACATCCCGGCCGGGCGCCTCGTCCCCGCGGCGCTGCTCGGTATCGCCGTCCTCGTCCTGCTCATCGTGCGGTTCAAGCTGCACCCCTTCCTCTCGCTGACGCTCGGCTCGCTCACCGTCGGCGCGGTCGCCGGGGTCCCGATGGCCGACGTGCTCGACAGCTACACCAAGGGCTTCGGCAGCACGGCTGCGGGCGTGGGCATCCTCATCGCCCTCGGCGCCATGTTCGGCAAGCTGCTCGCCGACTCGGGCGGCGCCGACGAGATCGTCGACACGATCATCGGACGCAGCGGCACGCGATCGCTGCCCTGGGCGATGGCCGGCGTCGGCGCCATCATCGGCCTGCCGATGTTCTTCGAGATCGGCCTCGTCCTGCTGATGCCGGTGATCTTCCTCGTCGCACGGCGCTCGGAGCAGTCGGTGGTGCGCGTCGGCATCCCCGCCCTCGCCGGCCTCTCGGCCATGCACGGTCTCGTGCCGCCGCACCCCGGTCCGCTCGTGGCCATCGACGCCCTCAAGGCCGACCTCGGCGTCACGCTCGGCCTCGGCATCCTCGTCGCCATCCCGACGATCGCGATCGCGGGTCCGTGGTTCGCGCGCCTCGCGGCCCGCTGGGTCGACGTCCCCGCGCCCGAGCTGTTCGAGGCCCGCGAGTCGGACACCGGTCCGCGCCCGTCGTTCGGCGTCACGATGCTGACCGTCCTGACGCCCGTCGTCCTCATGATGGGCAAGGCGCTCGCCGATGTCCTCGCCGGCAAGGGCACCGCGGCCCGCACCGTCCTCGACTTCCTCGGCACGCCGCTCATCGCGCTGCTCATCGCCGTCATCCTCGCGATGTTCACCCTCGGTCGCGGCGCCGGCATGGGTACCAAGGAGATCGGGTCCTCGCTCGAGGCCTCGCTCGGGCCCATCGCGGGCATCATCCTCATCGTCGCCGCCGGTGGCGGGTTCAAGCAAACCCTCGTCGACACCGGCATCGGCCAGCTCGTCGCGAACTGGATCGCCGGGAGCGGGCTCTCGGTGCTGCTGCTCGCCTGGCTCGTCGCCGTGCTCATCCGCCTCGCGACGGGCTCGGCCACGGTCGCCACGGTCACGGCGTCCGGCATCCTCGCGCCGCTCGCGGTCGGCATGCCCACGACCGAGGTCTCGCTCATGGTCCTCGCCATCGGCGCCGGCTCGGTGTTCTTCTCGCACGTCAACGACGCCGGCTTCTGGCTCGTCAAGGAGTACTTCGGCCTCAAGGTCGGCCAGACCATCAAGACCTGGTCGGTGATGGAGACGATCCTGTCGGTGACCGGTCTCGTGCTCGTGCTCCTGCTCAACATCGTCGTCTAGCCCGGAGCGCCCCGGCACCGCACCCGGCGCCCACCCTCGACCGTCGAGAGGCCATTTGCGGCCTCTCGACGGTGAGGTGAGCAGGGTCAGCGGATGCGGACTCCGCTGATGGCGCGGGCGATGACGAGCCGCTGGATCTCGGACGTGCCCTCGAAGATCGTGTAGATCTTCGCGTCGCGCGACCAGCGCTCGACGGGGTGGTCGGTGACGTAGCCGGCGCCGCCGAGGATCTGGACGGCCTTGTCGGTGACCGCCACCGCCACCTCGCCGGCCTTGAGCTTGCTCATCGAGCCCTCGGCCGCCGTGAACGGCTGGTTGGTGCGGCCCATCCACGAGGCACGCCAGACGAGCAGCCGCGCGGCGTCGATCTCGGTCCGCATGTCGGCGAGGGCGAAGGCGATGGCCTGGTTCTCGATGATGGGCCGGCCGAACGCGACCCGGTCCTTGGCGTAGTCGAGGGCGTACTCGTATGCCGCCCGCGCGATCCCCAGCGCCTGTGCCCCCACCGTGGGGCGTGAGATCTCGAACGTGCGCATGGCCGCCTGTCCGCTCGAGGCCCCTCCCTCGCGGGCCCGGGCGAGACGCTCGTCGAGCGTGTCCTTGCCGCCGAGGAGGCACGAGCCCGGCACCCGAACGTCGTCGAGGAAGACGTCGGCCGTGTGCGAGGCGCGCAGGCCGAGCTTGCGCAGCTTCTTGGCGGCCTCGAGACCCTGGGTGCCGGGCGGGACGACGAATGCCGCCTGACCGCGCGCGCCGAGCTCGGGGTCGACGACGGCCGTCACGACGTGGACGCCGGCGATGCCGCCGTTGGTGATGTAGGCCTTCTGCCCGTTGATCACCCACTCGTCGGTGGCCTCGTCGTAGCGGGCCCGGGTGCGCATGGCGCCGACGTCGGAGCCGGCCTGCGGCTCGGTCGTCGCGAAGGCGGCGAGCTTGGGGTCGTCCGCGTCGCCGTAGCACTGGGGCAGCCACTCGACCATCTGGTCGGGCGTGCCGGAGCCGTAGATCGCGGCGACGGCGAGGGTCGTGCCGAAGATCGACATCCCGATGCCGGCGTCACCCCAGAAGAGCTCCTCGTTGGCGAGGTCGATCGAGATGCCGGTCGGGTCGGACCAGCACTGGGCCAGGAACTCGAACCCGTAGAGGCCGTTCCTCGCGGCCTCCTGGATCACCGGCCACGGCGTCTCCTCGCGCGCGTCCCACTCGGACGCGGCGGGCCTGACGACGTCGGCGGCGAAGCCGTGCACCCAGTTCCTCAGCTCGATCTGGTCGTCGTCGAGGGCGAGCGAGAACTCCACCACGTCAGGCCTCAGGCCTTGGGGATGTCGAAGAAGTTCGCGATGTTGGCAGCGAGGCCGAGGTCGCCCTTGGCCTTGATCTTGCCGGTCATGAACATCATGACCGGGTTGCCGCTCTTGGTGATGACCTTGGTGAAGTCGACGGGCGTCATCGTCAGGGTGAGGGTCGAGTCGCCGTCGTGGCCGGGGAGCGTGGTGCACGTGCCGTCGGCGAAGCGCACGGTCCACTCGTCGGCCCCGCCGTCGGGGCGTCCCGTGATGCTCCAGTGGGTCGTGGCCGTCGTCGAGCCGGCCCGGTCGGGGCGGAAGAGCTCGGGCATCCGCCGGAAGATCGCCTCGAGGATGGCCTCACGGTTGGGGCTCTCCATGACCTGCTTCACGTCCTTGTCGGACATCTCCTTGACGATCCGGATGAACTCGCCGGGCTCGACGGCGGCGATCTGCTCGGCGGTGGCGGTCGTGAAGTCGATCTCGGACATCAGGGTCCCTCCAGAGGAAACGGCACTGTCTCTATGGCGACCACGGACGTGGTTACCGTGAGTAGGTTACTGGACGGTTCAGGCGTCGAGGAACCAGCCCACCACCATCCCGTCGGGCCGGCCGGGCTCGATGTAGTGCTCCCAGGCGAAGGCGACGGCGAACATCTCCATGGGCATCGCCAGCATGCCCTGGGCGTCGGACTGGCTCGCGTGGGCCTTGAGGGCGGAGCGCTTGACCTCGAGGAACTCGCTGACGTCGCAGGCCCAGTGCAGCTCGCTCTCGAGGCTGCCGAGCGGGTTGCCGTCGTCCATCGGCTGGCTCGGGTCCCACTCCCCCACGTCGTGGCCCGCGGCCATCGCCGCCTGGTGGGAGCGGATCATCGCGTCGCGGTTCATCGAGCCCTCGAGGTAGCGGGGCGTCCCGGCGATCTCGGCGGCCCGCTTCGTCACGGCGTGCACCTTGACGTGGTCGGGGTGGCCGTAGCCGCCGTGCCAGTCGTACCCGACGACGAGGTCGGCGTCCTCCTCCCGCAGCACCGCCGCGAGGCGCTGGGCCGCCTCCTCGGTGTCGGCCCGCGCGAAGCTCTCCTCGTGGTCGTTCTGCGCCCAGCCGGTCATGCCAGAGTCTGCGTAGCCGAGGTACTCGACCCGGTGGGTGCCGATGACGGCGTTGGAGGCTGCCGCCTCGGACCGGCGCCGCTGCACGACGGTCTCACCCTCGGCGAGGTCGTCGGGGGCGTCGCCGTGGTCACCGTTCGTGGCGACGACGAGGACGACACGGTGGCCCTCGCTGACGGCACGCGCCATCGAGCCCGCGGACTGGGACGCCTCGTCGTCGGGATGGGCGTGGACGAAGACAACGGTTGACATGCCCCCAGCCTCTCACCGCCTGCCGACGTTCCCGGCACCGCCGGTGGACGCCTGCCCGACGGGCAGCGTGTAGACGACGTAGCCCTCGAAGGTCGCCACCTCGTCGTAGAGCCTCCGGGCCACGGCGTTCGACTCGTGGGTCTGCCAGTAGACGCTCCCGCAGCCCTGCTCGCGGGCCCAGTCACGAACGGCACCGATGAGCGCCGTGGCGACCCCGCGGCCACGCACCGAGGGGTCGGTGAAGAGGTCCTCGAGGTAGCAGAGGTCCGGCTCGCTCGAGCTGGGGTGCACGAGGAAGTGCGTGATCCCGACGAGCTGTCCGCCGAGCCAGGCACCGCGCCCGTGCAGCCTCGAACCAGCAGTGATCTCGCGCCACGCCCTGTCGTATGCCGTGTCGTCGAGGGTGCGCTCGTAGAAGCCGATGTACGCACGGAAGAGCTCGTCCCACCGGCCCCGGTCGCTGGGCTCGAACCGTCGGATCTCGATCACGACCCGACGCTAGCGGCACGGCACGGCCGCCGGGAGGGCCAGCACCCGGCATACCGAACGGGCCACTCGAGTGAGCGCTCCGCCACAGACGAGTGAGGGCGGTCTCAGATCGTCTGCGCAACACGGATGTCGTGTGGAGGCGGGACGATGGCTGGTGGACTGAGGCGGTATTCGGTAGCTCAGCGGGAACAGGCGCTGGGGCTGCTCGAGCAGGGGCTGTCGGG
>NZ_BAABDC010000007.1:0-218620 GCF_039539425.1 Terrabacter ginsenosidimutans
GCCTCCGAAGAGGAACGACGAGCTGCTCTGCGAGCATGGCTCCACGAGTACAACCACCACCGACCCCACACCGCGTGCGGGAACAAGCCACCCATCACCCGCTTAACCAACCTGTCGGGTCAGTACAGCTAGGTTCGCGTCATGGCTGACATCGACCACCGACGACTCGGGGTGGACCTCTACAACGCGACGTGGGAGCTGCTGGACCGCGGGGACCGCTCTGCCGAGGACGATGACGCGCTCGTCGCTCGCGCCCACGCGTCCTTCTACCACTGGTCGCAGGTGCCGGACGTGCGCCCCGAGAACGTCGGGCGAGGTCACTGGCTCTGCTCGCGCGTACACGCCGTCCTGGGCCAGGCGGACACGGCGGCCCACCACGCGGCGCGCTACGTCGCCATCGCCCGAGCGGGGCAGGTCGAGGACTGGGACCTTGCTGCGGCCCTCGAGGCCTCGGCCCGGGCCGCTGCAGTGAAGGGTGACTTCGAGGCCGCGGAGCGATACGAGGCCGAGGCCCGGGAGGCCTGTTCCGCCGTCGCCGACGCCGAGGACCGCGCCGTCGTCGAGGCCGACCTCGCCACGCTCCCCCGTCGCCCGTGACCGGAGCGACCGCCAGCCAGTGTCGCGTCCACCCTGAGATCCACCGCTGCGTCCATCACGGGTCCACCTGGGGCGCGCTCGACCGGCACGGTCAGACGGTCTTGGCCTCGTCGACGTAACGGCACAGCGCA
The DNA here is from genome assembly GCF_039539425.1 of Terrabacter ginsenosidimutans. NCBI lineage: Bacteria > Bacillati > Actinomycetota > Actinomycetes > Micrococcales > Intrasporangiaceae > Terrabacter > Terrabacter ginsenosidimutans. The sequence goes on from NZ_BAABDC010000007.1 coordinate 729, forward strand.
TTGACGGCACGCAGCTCCTCTGGCGTGTGGACCTCTGCATCGGGCAGCAGCGGGCTGCCCACGATGACGGCCATCGCCCTGGCCCGCGAGATGGCGACGTTGAGGCGGTGCAGGTCGTAGAGGAACGAGACACCGCGTGGTGCGAGCGCCGCGGTGGTGCTGGCCATCGAGTAGATGACGACCGCGCCCTGCTGTCCCTGGAACTTGTCGACCGTGCCGACCCGTGCGCCCACCGGCAGCTCGGCAGCGAGCAGCGCGACGTGCGCGTTGTAGGGAGCCACGATGAGGATGTCGGCGAGCTCGATGGGCCGGGAGACCCCTTCGGCCGTGGTCCAGCTGCCGCGGAGCAGGTCGGCGACGAGCCGGCGCACGACCACGGCCTCCTGGCGGCTCGACTGGTCGCTGAGGAGCTCGTGCTCGACCGGAACCCATCGGAGTCCGTCGCCCGACAGCGCGCCGGGCGCCTCGACCGAGAGCCGCTCGCGTCCTGGCGCCGACTCGAGACGGCCTTCGTAGGCGAGCTGGGACACGAACGCCGTCAGGCTCGGGTGCATCCGGTGGGTGCGGTCGAGGAAGACCCCTCGCACTTGCGGGATGACGTCGTGGACGATGCCGTCGTCGGTGGTGCGCAGGTGGTCGAGGGCTGACACCCCGGATCCGTAGGGGTGGACCGCCTTGGTCGGCTGGGTCAGCTGCTGCGGGTCCCCGAGCAGCACGAGCGAGCGCGCCGCCGGCGCGACGGCCACGGCGTTGGCGAGCGAGAACTGCCCGGCCTCGTCGATGACGAGCACGTCGACGGCGTCGACCATGTCCTCACGAGACCAGAGCCACGCCGTGCCGCCGACGAGGTTGGCCGCCCCACTGGCGAGAGCGTCCGCGATCGCGCCGTTGTCGGATGTGTGCCGGATCAGGGCGTTGGGGTCATCCGGCTCGTCGCCCTCCTCGGCGTTGGTGCCGTCCTTGTGCCACGCAGGCCGCGCCACCTCGTCGAGGAGGTTGAGCACGACAGCGTGCGACTGTGCGGTGACCCCCACCCGCAGCCCGGCGTCGAGCAGCTCGCGGATGAGAGCCGACCCGGCATACGTCTTGCCCGTGCCGGGCGGCCCCTGGACGGCGAGCACCTCCCCGCGGAGCCCGCTGCCCACGCGGACGACGACGTCCTTCGGTGTCTCGCCGCGGCGAGCCACGAGCGCGTCACCGGCGGGGACGACACGCCCGATGAGTCGGGTCGCGAGGTTGGTGCCGCCGGCGAGAGCCAGCTCGCCGGTGCGAGCGATGCTGGCCCGCAGGACACCGTCCATCACCGGACCCGGGCCGCCGAGCCCTCGCGGCCGCGGAGGGGCGAGCGACTTCTTCATCGACAGCTCGACCCACCCCTCGACAGGGTCGAGGGCGACGACCTTGCCGACCGGGGCGTGGGTGTCGACGTCGGGGACGTACTTGCCGACCGACACCTTGCAGTCCTGCGGCGGGAACGGGTAGCGCCAGACCTTGGAGAGCTTGACGACGCGCATCTCCTCCGGCTCGCCGAGGTCACCGATCGCGGTGCCGTCCTCGACGAGCTCGGCCGTCTCGAGCTCCTTGTAGCGGAAGAAGTCCCACCACTCCGGACGCTTCTCACGCCGGTGCCAGCCGACCAGCCCGGCAAGCAGCGGGTGCCCGTTGTCGACGAGCCGTTCGGCGAGCGCGATCTCGGCCCGCTCCTCGTCGCCGATCTCACGCAGCTGCTCGGGCACCGGCCGCGACAGGATGTGCCCGGCCCGCTCGAGCTCGCTCCGTCGCTGCTCGAGCCACTCGTGCAGCGCGAGCGTCGAACGGACGTCCTCCTCGTTGTAGCGGCGGATGTCGTCGAGGATGGACTGGTCGGCGGAGCCGTCGCCTCGTCCGGCGAGCCAGCGTTCGTACTCGACGACGGACGACAGGCCGTCGGCCACGCCCGCGCCCTCAGCGGATCGGGTATGGCCCCAGTAGAACTCCTCGAGCTTCTTGATCGAGTAGGACCCCTTGCTGATGCGCACGCCCTGACGGACCACGGCATAGAGGTCGACGAAGACCTCGTGGCGCAGCAGCTGGTCGAGCTCAGCCTCGCGCGTGGCGTGCTGGCCGACGAGCCGCTTCAGGGCGGTCGTCTCGTAGGGGGCGTAGTGGTAGACGTGCATGCCCGGGTGACGCCGCCACCGGTCGACGAGCCAGTCGAGCAGGCCGGAGGTGAGGCGTCCCTCCTCGGCGAAGTCGTGTGCCCAGAACTCGACGAACTCGCCCTGCCGCGTCCAGATGCCGGCGAGGTACTCCCGGCCCGCACCGTCCTCGGCCCAGGGGTCGCCCTCGAAGTCGAGGTAGACGTCACCCTCGTCGGGCTCGGGCAGCATCTGCAGCCCGCGGCCCGGCTCGGGGTCGAGCAGCTCGTACTGCGCCTCACCGGTCTCGCGCTCGGCGAGCTGGAGCCGCGCCTGCTGGAGCAGCCGTCGCCGGGTGGCCGTCGACAGCGCCGGCGCCAGCTGCTCCTCGTTCGAGCCGGCCAGGGAGCGCAGCGTCGGGAGGCCGAGGTCGATGAGCGCGGCCCGGTGGTCGGCGCGCATGCCCGCGACCTGGATGAGGTCGTCTCGGTCGAGCCACTCCTGCGCGCACCTCTCCTTCCATCGACACTGCCCGCAGTGCTGCACCCGGGCGGACTCGGTCTCGCGCGGGCTCGCGATCGCGTCGAGCAGCTCGGCGCGGCGACGGCGTGCGTAGGGCGCGACGTCGACGAGGCGCCACGGGTGCTGCTCCTGGTCGCCGGTGACGACCGTCAGCCACTGCGGCGCGACGCCCTGCAGCAGCTCGAGGCGGGCGGCGTACGTCGCCATCTGGAGCAGGGCCGGCACCTTGAGCCGCCGGGCGAGCTTGGTGTCGGCGATGTCGTAGCGCCAGGACCCGAGGTCGCTGGGCTCGTCGACCCGGAGCAGGAAGTCCGCGAGACCCACCCAGTGCCCGTCGAAGAACGTCGCCTGGTAGATGACGTCGACGCCGCGCCGCATGGCATCGAGGGTGGCGGCCTCTGCCTCGGCACCACGCAGGCCGAGCGCGGCGACGTCCTCGACGAGTCGGCCCTCGGCGACGAGGCGCTCGAGGTAGGCCCGCTCGTGCTCGAGGCCCTTGGCGAAGACGAGGTTGAGCGAGTCGTCGGCCCCGCTCGCCCCTCCCCTGTCGGCGCCGGCGGCGGCATCGAGGGCCTCGAGGTCCAGGGTCGTGATGTGCGCACACGCCACGTGCTTCGTCAGGTCCGTGGGACTCAGGACGAGGTGGCCGTCGATGCGCTGCATGGAGGCGAGTATGCCGCGTGGCACCGACAAGCCCGAGGACGTTCGCGCTCCCCGCACGCGACGTGCTGACGGGGTCTGCGCGTCTTCGCACGCCACCGCCCGAACCGGGATAAATTGCACCCGGCGTGGCAGGTAGTTCGGGGGCGAGTGTCCCTGCGCACGCGGCGCCCCGGTGCCGCGTGCGAATGGAGCCGCGCAAGGAGGATCTGTTGTCCGACAACACTCGGGGTCCACGGCGCGCGCGCCGTGGCGTGATGTGCACGGTGAGCGCCGGTGCCATCGCGGCGCTGGCCGCCGCCAGCCTCGGGGCCGCGCCGGTGTCGGCGAGCCCTGACCCGTCGGTCAGGCACCGCAGCGACCGCACGGTGCCCGACCACCTGACCGGGGCCGGCTCCCTCGGCCTCGCCACCCAACGGGTCTCGGCCGGTGACAAGGTCGACGACGCGCTGCGCGCGGCCAAGGGGCCCGTCGACGTCATGATCGAGCTCGACGCCGCCCCCGCGACGACGGCCTTCGGCCAGGCGCGCTCACGAGGCCTCGCGGTCGCGCGGACCGCCGTCCGCGCGCAGACCTCCGTGGTCAAGACCGCCCAGAGGGACGTCGAGTCACGCTTCGCGGCGCCAGCGACGAGGGCGCGCACCCTCTACCGGCTGCACACGGCATACGCAGGCATCGCCGTCCGCACGGACGCGTCCACGCTCGCGTCGCTCGCGGCGATCCCGGGGGTCAAGGCGATCCACCGACTCACCCCGAAGCAGCCCACCAACAGCTCCTCCGTGCCGCTGATCGGCGCCCCCAAGGTGTGGCAGGCACTGTCGCAGACGGGCAAGGGCGTCCGTGTCGGCATCATCGACACCGGCATCGACTACACCCACGCCGACTTCGGCGGTCCCGGCACCGTCGAGGCGTTCAAGGCGGCCGGCGCGTCCAACTCCTTCACCCCGACGGCCAAGGTGGTCGGCGGCTACGACTTCGCCGGCGACGACTACAACGCCGACCCGGACTCCGACACGTTCGACCCGGTTCCCCAGCCCGACGCCAACCCGCTCGACTGCAACGGGCACGGCTCGCACGTCGCCGGCACGACCGCCGGCCTCGGTGTGGCGTCTGACGGCTCGACGTGGTCCGGCGGCTACACCAAGGACATCGACCCGGGCGCCCTCGAGATCGGCCCCGGCGTCGCGCCCGAGGCAAGCCTCTACGCGCTCAAGGTCTTCGGCTGCGACGGCTCGACCAATGTCGTCGGCCAGGCGCTCGACTGGGCCGCCGACCCGAACGGCGACGGCGACCTGTCCGACCACCTCGACGTCGTCAACATGTCGCTGGGCAGCTCCTACGGCTCACCCCAGGACCCCGACGCCGTGGCGGCGAACAACCTCGCTGCACTCGGCACCGTCGTCGTCGCCTCGATGGGCAACTCCGGCGACGTCTACGAGGTCGGAGGCTCCCCGGGCAACGCACCGCGGGTGCTCGCGGTCGCCGCGTCCGACGACGGCAACGACGTCGTGGACGGGCTCGAGGTCGACTCCCCCGCCGGCATCGAGCCGGCCGACACGGTCGACGGCACCCAGGACAACGTGTTCGGAGCGCTCAAGTCCGGCGACTACGACTGGGTCGGCAAGCCCGGCGTGAGCGACACCGCCGTGGCCACCGTCGGCGACTGGTCCACGGCTGCGTCTGCGACGAACAACACCGACGGCTGCGACCCCTACTCGACTGCGGACGCGGCGCGGATCGCCGGCAAGGTCGTGCTGGAGATGTGGCTCGACGGCAACGGACGCCGGTGCGGCTCGGTCACCCGTGGCGCCAACGCCGAGGCGGCAGGCGCCGCCGGCATCATCTACGGCAGCGACGTCGACTCCTTCTCCGCCGGCGTCACCGGGAGCAAGGTCCTGCCGGCCATGCTCGTCGTCAACCAGGCGACGCGGGCCATGAAGGCGCAGCTCGACGCCTCCACCGAGGTGCGCGTCACGATGACGAACGACCTCCGCAACGCCGTCACCATCCGCAACCCCACCGCGATCGACCAGCTCGCCGGGTTCTCCTCGCGCGGCGTCGGTGTGGCCGGTGGCGTCAAGCCCGACGTGGCCGCGCCCGGCGTCACGACCTTCTCCGTGGCCGTCGGCACGGGCCACGAGGGCGTCTCCGAGAGCGGCACGTCGATGGCCTCGCCGCACGTCGCCGGCGAGGCCGCGCTCGTGCGCGGCTCGCACCCGTCGTGGACGGTCGAGGAGGTCAAGGCCTCGATCATGAACACCGCCACCCAGGACGTCTTCGTCGGTCCCGACCACACGGGTGAGGTCTACGGTCCCGAGCGCGTGGGTGCCGGCCGGGTCGTCGCAGACGCGGCCGTCGGCACCGGCACGCTCGCCTACGTCACCGACGACAAGGGCGCCGTCAGCGTCTCCTTCGGTCCCGTCGCCGTCACCGCGCCGACGCAGACCCTCACCAAGACCGTCCGCATCGTCAACAAGCGTCCTCTGCGGCCCACCTCGTACGTCCTGTCCTACGAGGCCGCCCACCCGAAGCCCGGTGTGACGTATGCGTTCAGCCCGTCCCAGGTGCGCGTGCCCGCCGACGGGTCCGTCGACGTCAAGGTCACCGCGACCTTCACGCGGTCGGCCCTGCGGGCCGTCCCCGACCCGACCACCGACGCCGACCCGCTCGGGATCGACCTGCTGCGCAGCTACCGCACCGACGCGAGCGGCCGGATGGTCCTCGAGCCCGTCCAGGGCACGCCGGGCGGCGAGCTGCGCGTGCCGGTGTGGTCGGCCCCTCGTGCGGCTTCCAGCATGTCGTCGCCCGCGAGCACGACGGTCACCCACCAGGCCGGCCTGCCGTCGGGCGTCGCCACCTCGATGCTCCCGCTCACGGGCACCGGCATCAGCCAGGGCGGTGGGACGACGTCCTACGTCTCGTCCGTCTCGACGTTCCAGCTCCAAGGGACCAGCCCGCGCAAGGCGGACTGCTCGCCCAGCCGGGTGGTCGACTGCATCGGCACGGCCGACGACCGCGGGGCCGACCTGCGCTACGTCGGCGCCGCCTCCGACGCGCCGCTCGTCCCGAGCCTCGACAAGGCGACGCTGACGTTCGGGATCAGCACCCACGGCCCGTGGCGCACTCCCGCCACCTCGACCGAGTTCGACGTCTTCCTCGACACCGACGCCGACGGCACCGCTGACGCCGCCGTCTACAACACGCGCCTGTCGACGACCGACGACTTCGACTACTTCGTGGCCGAGCTCGTCGACCTGCGCCCCGGCGCCGGCTACGGCAAGGTGCTCGACGACGAGCTCGTCAACGGCATCGACGGGTCGTTCGACACGAACGTCTTCAACAGCGACTCGCTGGCGATGCCCGTCTCCGTCCTGGCGCTCCAGAAGGCCGGCCTGCTGACCGGGAGCTCTCCCAGGGTCCGCTACTGGGTGAGCTCCCTCGCCCAGGGCGTCGCCGTCGATGCGATGGGTTCGGCGGCGCGACCGATGACGATCAGCATCGCCTCCCCGGGCCTGTCGGCCTACGGCGACTTCGGCACGCTGACGAGCACCGACCTGCCGGGCGAGAAGCTCGAGGTCCGGCGCGACGACGCCTCAGCCAGGGTCGACCAGCCACAGGGCCTGCTCCTGCTGCACCACCTCAACACCAACGGCTCCAGGGCCGCGGTCGTCACGGTCCGCACGACGTCGACGACGAGGCTCACGGCCAGCCCGACGAGCTTCACCCAGGGCGGCAAGACGGTGCTCACGGCAGCGGTGAGCCCGTCGAACGCGACCGGCACCGTGACGTTCCGCAAGAACGGTGCGGTCCTGCGGACGGTCACGCTCTCGGGTGGAAAGGCGGTCACGACCGTCACCGGGCTGCCTCGCGGCACAGTGACATTCACCGCCACCTACAACGGTGACAGCCATCTCGCCGGTAGCACGTCGACGGGCGTCAAGGTCACGGTCAAGGGCGTCGCATCTGCGACATCCTTGCGCTCGAGCAGCACGACCTACCGCTACGGCGGCCGGCCGACCCTGACCGCGACGGTCTCCCCGTCGACCGCCACCGGCACCGTCACCTTCCGTGTCGGTGCACGAGTCCTCGGCACGTCGAGCCTCTACAGGGGCAAGGCCACGCTCCACGTGCCCGTCCTCTCGCGGGGCACGCACGCGGTGACCGCGACCTACAACGGCTCGACGCGCTACAACCCGTCGGCCTCCTCGAAGGTGACCCTCCGGGTGAGCTGAGCGACCCACCGCACCATCTCGACGACGTATGCCGTCCGCCCCCAGCCGGGCCGGACGGCATACGTCGTCAGCGGGACCTCATCGAAGGGACGCAGCAGGAAGGCGGCCCTCCGAGGAGGACCGCCTTGCTGCTCGGGCCCGAAGGCCCTTGCTGGTGACCGGGTCAGGGACCGCGGTCACCGACCCATTCACCGAAGGAAGCCGTTACCGACGTGGCGGCCCCACCACTTGCCAAGGCCCCAGGTGTCCCCGGCGAGCGTCGTGGCGAGAACCGCAACGCCCAGTGCCTCGATCCAGTGGCTGTCGATGAGCGGGTTGGTGTAGGCGCCGGTGGTGCCGAGGGGGAACTCGGCGAGGTACATCAGCGCGAGGAGGATGCCAGCCGTCCAGGCGGCGATCTTGAGGCCGGCGCCGGCGAGGAGGGCGATGCCGATGCCGAGGAGGCCGGCCATGAACAGCCAGTCGGCCCACGGGCCGGCGATGTTCTTGAAGAAGCTGCCGAACGGGCCTTCGGCGCCCTTCATGAAGCCTTGGGCGGGCGTGCCGCCGTGGATCCAGGCCTTGGCCGACGGGGTCATGTAGCCGAGACCGAACATCTTGTCGATGAAGGGCCAGAGGAAGGTGAAGCCGAGCACGATGCGCAGACCAGCGAGGAACCTACGAGCAACGGCCGAACGGACCACCTCCTCCTGGAAGGTGACGACGCCCTGAGTGGGGTCGTGCGCGCTGACGGACGCAGTGCTTTGCGCTTGCGAGCCGCGGGGGATGGTGCTCATGTAACTCAACTCCAGAACTCGGTGTGTGTTCCGGCAGCTTCTCTGTCGGTACTACAAAGCGTAGTAGTGGCGTCCTGACAGGCGCTACACAATCGCGTGTGATCTAGAGGACAGCGGCCGGCCGGCTCAGCGGCGTGGCTCAGAGGCGAGGCTCAGCGCCGCGAGCGGATGAGGGCCGGGACCTCGAACTCCCCCGGCGAGTCGGCGAGCTCGCGCACGAGGTCGGCGAGGGAGTCGAGCGACCGGCACACGGCGGCATACGACCCGTCCAGGCGGATGGGGCGACAGAGGATGCGCGTCCCGGCGTTGCGGATGACGATCTCCGACTCGGGGGCGCGGTCGCTGTTGCAGTGGACGAGCAGCCCCGTGGGCAGGCCCATGGCGCTCGTGTAGGCGACGAGCTCGAGGTAGTCGCGGGAGGCCACGTAGCCGTCGGCGCCCATCGAGTACTTCGCATCCCCGACGAGCACGACCTCACTGCCGCGGCGCACGACGAGGTCCGGGGCCATCGTGAGCGCGCGTCCCTCGTCGAGCCAGACGTCCTCGTCGCGCTCGATGCGCATCTCCGGGGCGAGGCGAAAGTCTAGCTCCTGGGAGATCCAGCGGCGGAAGAGGTCGTCCATGTCGACCATGAGGCTGTTGGCCTGCTGGTCGCCGGCCTCATGGCTCAACGACATCGCCTGCAACACCAGACGGCTGAGGCGCATCGCGTCCTCGTAGTGCTCGTTGAGGCGCGTGATCGGCAGGGGCGCAGCGTGTTTCGTCGCGGGGGTGTCGGCGACGCCGTCGAACCGGCCCAGCACGCGGAGCGCCTCGCGGCGCACGTGCGGTGCGAGCTGCGGCCAGCTGAGCATGGCCTGCAGGGTGCAGCGGAAGAGCTGGTTCTCGACGATGTCGGCCGTGAAGTCGTCGAAGCGGCACTGCGGCTCGGCCGCGCTCCAGGGGCGGCGCGCGAACTCCTCGACGAGCAACCGGCCGCGGATGGTGCGCATCCGCTCCTCGCGCGGGACGTAGCCGTGCACGAGACCGCGCATGGTCGAGGAGTCGATGAGCCGGATCGCGAAGTACGCGACGCCGTCGATGAGCTCGTCCGTGTCGCTCCACGTGACGTGCTCGTGGTCGAACGCGTCGGGCGAGACGCCGGCGCCGAGCATGGCGAAGAAGTTGGTGACGGAGACCTTCGGCATGACGCGCACGACGAGGCCGGGGACGGCGAGCGCGCCGACCCAGCTCGTCGCGCCGATCGTGACCACGTCGGGGTCGGCGGTCGCGTGGATGACGAGCCGCTCCCCCGCGGCCGCAACGAGGGCGGCGCGGGTCTCGCGGGTCAGGCGAACCGGCCCCGAGCGTCCGTGCTCGGGGATGGGAGCGAGCTCGATGGTCATGGCCGCGTCAGGTCGAACTGGCCGTAGCGCGCCCTGACGTTCTCCCAACGGAACTGGGCCAGCTCGTGCTCACGTCCGTAGAGCTGGTCCTCGATGAAGGGATAGACGTTGTAGTCCCAGATGCGGCGCAGGGTCGCCTCGTCTCCGTCGAGCCCGGGGCGCATGAAGTAGCTGTGCCCGATCTGCAGGTGCGGACCCCGGAGGGCGCGACGCAGGTCCTCGTTGACGCGGTCGACGAGCTCGGCGACCCAGACCGGGCCGTCGTTCGCCTCGAGCCACCGGCGCAGCAGGCCCTCCATGGGCCCGTCGTGCGGCATGAAGGGCACGAAGTCGAAGCGTCGGCGCAGGGCGGCGTCGACGAGCGCGATCGAGCGGTCGGCGGTGTTCATGGTGCCGATGAAGTAGAGGTTCGGCGGCAGCTCGAAGCCCTCGTCGGGGCGGTAGCTCGTCTTGACCGAGTGCGAGCGGTACTCGAGGAGGAAGAGCAGCTCACCGAAGACCCGCGGCAGGTTCGCGCGGTTGATCTCGTCGATGATCATGATGTGCGGCGTCAGCGGGTCGGCCTCTGCCGCTTCGGCGAGGAGCGCCAAGGGGCCCTTGCGCAGCTCGTAGACCATCTGTCCCTGGTGGTCGATCTGCGGCCGGAAGCCCTCGAAGAAGTCCTCGTAGCTGCTGCTCGGGTGGAACTGGACGATGTCGCGCTTGGCCGGGTCGGGCTGCAAAGCCTGGGCGAAGCGCTGCGCGAGGTAGGTCTTGCCGGTGCCGGGAGGCCCGTAGAAGATGATCTGCTTCTTCTCCTCGAGCAGGCCCTGGAGGTCGCGGAGGAACTCCTCCTCGATGAGCAGCTCCTGGGCGGCCTCGCCGAGGGCGTCGTGGTCGGGCATGAGCGCCTTGTCGGAGCGACGCATGAGCCAGTACGCGAGCTGGGCCTGACCCCACGGGTCGTCGGGCAGCAGCGGGTCGAGCGTCTGCTTGAGCAGGGCGTTGGTCTCGACGTGCGTGCGACCTCGGGACTTGCCGTCGGTCCAGCGCGCCGGGCCGCCGAGGCGTCCAAGCATCGCGATCTTGCCGGAGTCGCCGCCGAGGGCGAAGAGCGGCAGCCAGTGCTCGGGGTGGGCGATCGCGAACAGCTTGAGCACGACGCTCTCGCCGAAGCCCTGCACGGGCACGTCGTCGGACCCGAGGACGCGGTTGATCCGCTCCTCGTCGCGCCCCTCACCCCAGAGCAGGTCGCGCACCATGGCGCGCAGCTCGTCGATGCCGCCGGCGTCGAGCGCGTTGATGCTGCTGATGAGGACGGACTGGCCCCCGATGTCGCCGTAGCCGCGGGTCGAGACGATCCGCTTGAAGGTCGGCAGGTCGAAGTCCTCGAGCCCCTCGCGGGAGATGCAGGCGGCGAAGACGCGACGCTGCTCCTGGTGCCAGGCGTCGCGCTCGCTCGGGTAGGGCCGCTCGGTCCTGAAGATCTCGACCTCGGTGTCGAGGTCGACCATGGCGGCGAGCTCGAGACTGGGGTCGTCGAGCGGTCCGCGCTGGCTCGAGGTCATGAAGCGCAGCAGCGGCGTCAGCGCGCGGGCGGTCGTGATGATGTCGTCGGCGAAGTCGGCGCGGCCGACGGCCTCCTCGCCCTTCCACCAGCGACCGACGAACGCCTCGCCGCCGGGATACTCGCGGCCGACGGGCTCGAGCCGGTCGGTGCGCCCGTCCTCGTGGACGCGAAGGAAGCTGAGGCCCCGCGGCAGGTGCTCCTGGACGATGGTGCCGACCTCGCGGTGCTGCTGGTCGGACTCGCCCTCCCAGCCGCCGTGGAGGCCGAACGCGACACCTGATGGGGTGACCCAGAGGCGGAAGCCGGGGGCGCCGGCGCCGCCGACGAGGATCCACGCGGCATACAGGTCGGAGCGGTAGGCGGTGTCCTCGCCGGCGTGCTGCTGCAGCGCGAGCGTGGGCGCCTCGAGGTAGAGGCCGGTCTCGGCGGACAGACGCTCGATGAGGCTGTCGGAGATGTGGTCGGCCTCACCGCGCAGCTGGCGGGCGAGGTCGGCGGCGCGGTCCTCGCGCTTGGCGTCCCCGTAGCCCGTCGACGGGCGGAAGTCCGCCGCGATCTCGGCGGCCTCGACGCACACGTCGAGCGCCCGGGGCGCGATGCCGACGAAGGCCCCGGTCTCCTTGAGGTACCAGAGGATGCGGGCGGCGTACTTCGGGTCGTCGGGCCGCAGCGCTGCGCACAGGTCGGCGAAGGCGACGTAGCGCTCGGCGTGGCTCAGGCCACGCTCGAGCCAGCCGAGCCTCTGGAGCATGTGCGGGGCGTTCTCCCACATGAGCGGCCAGTCGCCGCCGTCGTCGGTGGACCAGAAGAGCGAGAGCACGTATGCCGTGTGGCCGGGTCCCGGGGCGCGCTGCCCGCGCGAGCCGCCGCGGGCGAGGAAGGCCTCCATGGCCTGGAGCTTGTCGCCGGCGTCCTGCGGGGAGGCCGGGGTCTGGAGGGTCAGCTTGAGCAGGCCGACGACCTCGGCGTACTCCTCCTCGGCGCGGCGCACGAGCGCTGCGAGCCAGGGACCGCCGACGGGTCCGAAGCCGACGTAGGGGCCGTCCTTGCGGGTCCACTGGTTCATCGCCTCCTTGAAGGCGACGAGGTCGCTGGAGGCCACGAGGTCGGCGAGGATCTCGCGCAGCTCCCCGTTGCGGGCGCCGCGCTCGGAGTCGAGCTCGGCGAAGAGGGCCTGCGCGTCCTTGTCCGCCTCGGCCGCCCGTTCGATGAGGGCGTACTTGGCGCGCCAACGCTTGACGTCGACGGTGTCAGTGCGAGACATGAGGCTCCTTGCACGCCCACTTCTAGGACGTATTGCTACTGCGCGCGTGGAGGTGCGCGCAGGACCGCCAGAAGGTTACCTGCCAGTCGCCCGTGCTTTGAAACTCGTGGGGTGTCGTCCTCGATCCCCAGGAACCGCAGCGTCGAACGGCCCCTGACGGCAGCGAATCGGGTCCATTGTCACCCACCATGCTGGGCGTCGGTGCGCGGGGTGCCTGTGGATGACGGGCGCTGGTCAGGATGCGGGTGCGTGACGATGGTCGTAGGTTGCCCTCGAGGAACGAAGGGCACGAAACGCCCTTCAGAGCACGCAACCGCACGATGATCGACGATCGACAGGGGACGCCGATGACCGCAGCCGCACGCCCGCATCCACACCGCCGGCTCTTGCCGTATGCCGCCGCCGGCCTCGCCGTGGCGTTGCTGGGAGCCTGCACGGCTGGCGATCCTGGCCCCACGACCACGACTCCCCCGTCCAGCACCACGACGTCCGCAGCGCCGTCGACGACCACCACCTCAGCGCCAAGTCCCACAACCTCGGTGAACCAAGCGATCGTCAAGATCCCCGGACCAGCTCGAGCGAAGAGCATGGCAGGCGCTGAGGCATTCGCGCGTTTCTATGTTCAGCAGATTAACGTTGCATTCACGGAGCCCGACCCACACGTCTTTGATGGCATTTACAGCGACGACTGCGACGTCTGCGTAACGTATAGAAACACGGCAGAAGACTTCGAACGCAAAGGTCGCAAGCAGGAACAGGACCTGCTCCACATCACATCGGCGACTGCCTCCAAATTCGCATCGGGCAAGGCCACGGTCAACGTGTTCTTTGACCAGCGTGCGGTTGCGGTCATCGACCGGTCTGGCAGTACGGTCAGCAAAACATCTTCCGGTAAGGGCGCCCTGGTCTTTTCGCTGTCGCATGATGGCAAGCTATGGAAAGTGAACTCTCTCAAGGCTGCAGCAGCATGAGCGTGAGCGTGTGGCGAACAGTAGGCCTTTCTGTCGCACTATCTCTCTCCAGCGCTGCGGCGGCCCCGACTGCGGACGGGATATGTAAGGACGGGGACATCATCACTTGTCCGAAGACAGACAAGGGCGGTGCCTACATCGGTTTAACACGGGAACAAGTTCTGAATTTGCGCAAATTTCCTGATGATGACGGAAAAGTCATTACAGAAGCACGACCCAAGGATGCGCCTGTTTACGAGTACTTGTCACTCAATGACTGCGCAGAAGCACAACCGGGGACTCTTACTCAAGACGTTTCGTGCGCGCACGCGCTTCGCGATTGCCCGGAGGACATGGCCGGCCCATACCTGCGGATCTGGCGTCGCACCCTGGCGGCTGGTCGCGAGATTGAACCATGGACCACGCAAGGAATCACGTGTGCCGCCGATGTGGCACCAAGTGCCCGGCCGACGTTGACGATGGCTGATCTGAAGGCGGCATTCATGCGGACGCCGTGGTCTAAGCCACAGATCTCGAGCCAGCCTGCTGGCAACACGACGCTCGTCAGCCTGAAGACGTTCTTCAAGGTCGAATGGGCCGCCCGCGGCTTCGAACCGGGCGAGGTCGACAGCTCAGTGCTGCGCGGCATCCCGGTCCAGATCCGTCCGAAGCTCGTCGGGTTCACGTACGTCTTCGGCGACGGCTCGACGACCGGGCCCACCACGTCGAGCGGCGGGGTGTACCCCGACGGTGACGTCACGCACGTCTATCGAGACAAGGGCCGGTTCCCGGTGCGTGTCGACACCACGTTCGGTGCCGATTTCAGTCTCGACGGACGGACGTGGGACGAGATCCCGTCGACGGTCACCGTGCCGGGTCCATCCACGACGGTGACGGTGCGCGAGGCCAAGTCTGTGCTCGTCAACCACTGACCTCGGCCGGACACTCGCAGATCGGGTGGCGTGTGCAGCGATCGTCGCCAGAACCCCGAACCATGCACACGGCGTCCGGAGGGGCGGGGTCGAGTCAGGCCCTGTCCTCCGGGGGGACGGACTTCTCCGGCTCGTCGAAGGTGAGCTCGCCCTGCATCGGACGCGCTCGCTGCGCCTCGGTCGTCTCCGGACCGGCTGGAACGTCCGCGTCCAAGTCGCCCTCCGGCGCAGGCACCGCGTCCTGGACCTCGGGCGCCCCCGAACCTGTGTCGTCCGCCCCGACCCGCTCGTCGACGGCCGCCACAGCGGCGGGCTCACCGACGCCGGCCACGTCACCGTTCGGTGTCGCGTCCGCGACAGGCACGGCAGCGACGTCCGGGTCCGCCGACCCGCCGGCCCTCAGGTCGTCCTTCCCGGCCGGATCGACGTCACGCAGCTCGGGGAGCAGCGCGTCCTCGTCCTCTGCGTCGCGGTCCCAGGCCTCTGCTGCGCCCGGCGTCTCGGACGCCGGGGTGTGGGCCCCACCGAACCGGCTCGCCTCGTCCAAGTCGTCCTCGTCGACCTCGCCCCCATCGTCGTCCTCGCCTTCTGACGAGCCTGCGGCCTCGGTGGCCAGCACACCCGCGCCCGCGGCTGCGACGAGGTCAGCACCGCCGGCGACGCCGACGGCCCCCGCGACAGGCCCTCCCGGGAAGACGACCGGGACTGTCTCGGGCTCAGACAGTTCGGCCGCAGACGGGTCTCCCGCCGGAACGGTCCGGGTCACGCGCTTGACGGTGAGGAACCACGTGATCGCGGCACCGAGGACGAACGCGACCACCATGAGCAGCCACTTCATCGCGAGACCCCCGCCCCGCCGCTACCGAAGAGGCCCGCGAAAGCCTCCTCCTCGGACCTGGCCCGCACCAAGCGCCCTGCCACCGCGATCGTCAGGAGCGAGCCCACGACGAAGCCGACGATGCTCCACAGGAACACGCTCCAGAAGCCACTGTCGCTGCGCCCGAGGAAGCCGAGCAGCACGGTCACGACGACGAGGGCCGACCACCAGGCACCGCCGACGTCTCGTCGGTAGGAGCGGGTCACGGTCTTCCCACTGCTGGGGGCCTGCTGGGCCATCGGTCCTCCGGGAGTCGGGACGTCGTCGCCGCGGTCGCGACCACGGCTTGGACGCTACCCCGCCGACCCCGCAGGAGCGAGGGAACGCCACGGCATCTTCCCCACGCCGTGACGTTCCCTCGCCTGGAGCGATCACGCTGCCGCGCACTCCCCTTCCGGTGGGAGCACGGCCACGTCGTCGAACGCCGCGATCGCCACGGCGTGCAGGGTGAATCCCGCGGCGCGACAGGCACCCTCGAACGCAGCACGGAGATCCCGGTCGCGCGGCGTGGGCGTCACGTGCCCGGGCCGGGCGATCACCATGACGACATCGTGCACGTCGTGCCGTGACACCTCCGTGAGCAGCAGACGGACGCCGTCGAGCACCTCACCCACGTCCACACGTCGAGGCTCGTCGGGCAGACAGATGGGCTGGAGCAGGTGGAGGTTGGGGTGACACAGCAACAGGTAGGTGGCGCCCTCGGACCGTGACTGCTCCGTCACGATGAGGTCGACCACCCCCTCGAAGACCTCAGGGTCGGTGATCGGTCGTTGGGCCCAGTCCCGGGGCAGCTCGTCGAAGCGCATGGCACGAGGATGGCCGCGACCGGTGACAGTCGGTGCGCGTTGTCCACACGGGTTAGCGTGGACGCCTGCCCGGGGTGTTGGAGCGCGGGCACCGCGAGAGGAGGCCGTCGTCATGGAACGTCCTGCCGCCCGAGCCGCCACCGATCTGCTCGGTGCGTATGCCGATGGCTCGCTCTCACCGGTCGACGTCGTCCGCGACGTGGCCGAGGTCGTCGCAGCACGCGAGCCGACCCTCAACGCCTTCTACGTCCACGACCTCGCGGCCGCCCACGAGCAGGCCCTGGCCAGCGAGCGCCGCTACCGCGACGGCACACCTCTGGGTCCTCTCGACGGCGTGCCGGTCACGGTCAAGGAGAATCTGGGCCGGGCGGGCATCCCCCTGCCCCTCGGGAACGCCGGGGTCGCCCCGGCGGTGCCCCTGCGCAGCAGTCCGGTCGTCGAGCGCCTCGAGGAGGCCGGCGCGATCCTCATCGGGTCGACGGTGATGCCTGACTGGGGCATGCTCAGCTCCGGCGTCTCCAGCCTGCACGGCATCACGCGCTCGCCGTGGGACGAGTCCCTGACCACCGGCGGCTCGAGCTCGGGCGCGGGCGCCGCGGCCGCCGCCGGTTACGGGCCGCTGCACGTCGGCACCGACATCGGCGGCTCGATCCGGCTTCCGGGCACGTGGCTCGGGCTCACCACCCTCAAGCCGAGTGCCGGCCGGGTTCCCCTGGACGTGCCCTACCTCGGGCGCGTCGCCGGCCCGATCACGCGCACCGCCGGCGACGCGGCGCTGCTCCTCTCGGTCATCTGCCGACCGGACGCTCGCGACTGGACGAGCCTCCCGCCCGAGGAGCTGCCCTCGACGGTGCGGCAGCTCGATCCGGCGGGGCTACGCGTCGGTCTGCACCTGGACGCCGGCTGTGGTCTTGCCGTCGAGTCCGACGTGCGCGCAGCCGTCGAGGACGCGGCGGCCGTCTTTGCGCATGCAGGCGCCGTGGTGACGCCGGTCGAGCCGTTCATGCGACAGGCATGGCTCGAGGACCTCGACGAGTTCTGGCGGGTGCGCTCCCTCATGGACCTCGACGCGCTCGACCCGGCGGGCCGGGACCGCGTGCTGCCCTACATCCACCGGTGGGCCGACGGGGGCCGGGGCGCCCACGGGGTCGACGTCCTGCGCGACTACGCGAGCATCATGGCGATGCAGCAGGCCACCGTCGCCGCGACCTCCGCCTTCGACGTCGTGCTCTCCCCCGTCGCTCCCATGCCGGCCTTCCCTGCTGAGTGGCCGATGCCGTGGGGTGAGGGAGACGCTGCCATGCCCCACATCGGATTCACGGCCCCCTACAACCTGTCGGGGCAGCCGGCAGGCACGACGAACTGCGGCTTCACCCCTGACGGCCGCCCGATCGGCGTCCAGGTCTCGGGCCGCCGGTTCGACGACCTCGGCGTCCTGGCCGCGCTCTCCTGGTTCGAGGCGCGCCGGCCCGACGCCATGACGCCCCGATGGCCGATCAGGACGTGACCACCGTCGTCGGCGAGGACGGCCCCGCGCGCGGCCTCTCCGGCGCCGCACGGCAGAATGCGTGACCCGGTGGGTCGTCGACGTCAAGGAGAGCAGTCCGCGTGAGTGTGCAGGTGAAGGTGCCGTCGATCGAACGTCGGATCGCGGAGGAGCTCGGCGTCCGCGACGGACAGGTGGCCGCCGCCGTGGGCCTGCTCGACAGCGGGTCGACGGTCCCCTTCGTGGCGCGCTATCGCAAGGAGGTCACCGGTGGCCTCGACGACGCGCAGCTGCGCACGCTCGAGGAGCGTCTCGGCTACCTCCGCGAGCTCGAGGAGCGTCGAGCCGCCGTGCTCGCCTCCGTCGAGGAGCAGGGCAAGCTCGACGACGCGTTGAAGGCCCAGATCCTCGCCGCCGAGACCAAGGCCCGCCTCGAGGATATCTACCTGCCGTTCAAGCCGAAGCGGCGCACCAAGGCCCAGATCGCCCGCGAGGCCGGCCTCGAGCCGCTCGCCGACCTGCTCATCGGCTCACCGGACACCGACCCGACCTCCGCCGCAGCAGGATTCGTCGACACCGACCGCGAGGTGGCCGACTCCGCCGCGGCACTCGACGGCGCCCGCGCCATCCTCGTCGAGCGCTTCGCCGAGGATGCCGACCTCATCGGTGACCTGCGCGAGCGCGTGTGGAAGCAGGGCCACGTCGGCTCGCGTGTCCGCTCCGGCAAGGAGGAGGAGGGCGCCAAGTTCTCCGACTACTTCGACTTCTCGGAGCCACTCTCCAAGCTGCCCTCGCACCGTATCCTCGCCCTCTTCCGCGGCGAGAAGGAGGACGTCCTCTCGCTCGAGATCAACCCCGAGGACCCAGCGGCCGAGCAGCAGCCCGGCCCCACGGCATACGAACGCGCCATCCGGCGCCGGTTCGGCATCGAGAACGCCGGCCGTCCGGCCGACCAGTGGCTCGGCGACACCGTCCGCTGGGCGTGGCGCACCAAGATCCTCGTCCACCTCGGCATCGACGCCCGTATGCAGCTGCGCCGCGCCGCCGAGGAGGAGGCCGTGCGCGT
Source organism: Terrabacter ginsenosidimutans (assembly GCF_039539425.1). NCBI lineage: Bacteria > Bacillati > Actinomycetota > Actinomycetes > Micrococcales > Intrasporangiaceae > Terrabacter > Terrabacter ginsenosidimutans. The sequence goes on from NZ_BAABDC010000007.1 coordinate 19,351, forward strand.
GTTCGCCGCCAACCTGCGCGACCTGCTGCTGGCCGCCCCCGCCGGTGCCCGCGCCACGATGGGTCTCGACCCGGGCTTCCGCACCGGCGTCAAGGTCGCCGTCGTCGACGGCACCGGCCGCGTCGTGGCCACCGACGTCATCTACCCGCACGTCCCGCAGAGGCAGTGGGACCGCTCGCTGGCCACGCTCGCCCACCTCGCCAGGGAGCACTCGGTCGACCTCATCGCCATCGGCAACGGCACGGCGTCCCGCGAGACCGACCGTCTCGCGGCAGACCTCATCGCGGCACACCCGGAGCTGAAGCTGACGTCGGCCGTCGTGTCCGAGGCCGGCGCCTCGGTCTACTCCGCTTCCGCGTTCGCCTCCCAGGAGCTGCCCGGCATGGACGTGTCGCTGCGCGGCGCCGTGTCGATCGCCCGGCGACTGCAGGACCCGCTCGCCGAGCTCGTCAAGATCGACCCCAAGTCGATCGGCGTCGGGCAGTACCAGCACGACATCAGCCAGAGCGCGCTCTCGCGCTCGCTCGACGCGGTCGTCGAGGACTGCGTCAACGCCGTCGGTGTCGACGTCAACACCGCATCCGCTCCCCTGCTGACCCGGGTCTCGGGCATCACCCCGGGGCTTGCCGACAGCATCGTCGCGCACCGGGACGCCGCCGGACCGTTCCGCACGCGCAAGGCTCTCAAGGACGTCCCGCGGCTCGGGCCGAAGGCGTTCGAGCAGGCTGCCGGCTTCCTCCGCATCCCCGGCGGCGACGACCCGCTCGACGCCTCGGCCGTGCACCCCGAGGCCTACCCTGTCGTCCGCCGCATGCTGGAGTCGACCGGACAGAAGCTGACCTCCCTGATCGGCAACTCCGCTGCGCTGCAGACGATCCGACCGGCTGACTACGTCGACGACACCTTCGGGCTGCCGACCGTCACCGACATCATCAGCGAGCTCGACAAGCCGGGCCGCGACCCGCGACCGACGTTCAAGACGGCCACCTTCAAGGAGGGCGTCGAGGAGATCAAGCACCTCAAGCCGGGCATGACGCTCGAGGGCGTCGTCACCAACGTGGCGGCCTTCGGCGCGTTCATCGACGTCGGCGTCCACCAGGACGGGCTGGCCCACGTGTCGGCCCTGTCGAAGAACTTCGTCCGCGACCCGCGCGAGGTCGTCAAGCCCGGCGACGTCGTCATGGTCAAGGTGCTCGACGTCGACGTCCCGCGCAAGCGCATCTCCCTCACACTGCGCCTCGACGACGAGGTGACACCCGGGGGCCCCAAGGAGCGCGGCGGCCAGGGAGCGTCGGGGCAGGCCCGCGGTGGTCAGGGAGGCCGCAGCCAGGGACGTGATGGCCAGTCCCGCGGCGGACAGCCTCGCGGCGGCCAGGGTGCGCCGGGACAGGGCAACCGCCCCCGTCGTGACGAGGCCCCGGCCGACAGCGCGATGGCCGACGCACTGCGCCGCGCCGGCTTCGGGGGCTGACGCCGGCTGGCGGCTCGCGGCGGGCGGCCACCGCCGGACGTCGGTCAGCCGAGGCGACGCTCAGCCCTGGCGACGCTCAGGCCTCCGGAGAGGCCCGGTGGAAGACGGCCTCGACGTTGTTGCCGTCGGGGTCGCGCACGAACGCGCCGTAGTAGCCGGGGTGGTACTCGGGCCACAGGCGAGGCTCGTGCAGCGACTCCGCGCCGAGCGAGAGCGCCTTGGCGTGGAAGGCCCGCACCGACTCGACACTGTCCGCCTGGAACGCGCAGTGCATCTCGCGGTTGGGCTCCTCGCCGTGCCAGCGGGTGATCCAGAAGTCCGGGTGCCCCTCGGTGCCGTAACCGATGGCCACGCCGACGTCCATCTGGCGGCTGTAGCCGAGGACGCCGAGCACCTCGTCGTAGAACCGGGCGCTGGCGTCGAGGTCCGAGCAGTTGATGCCGAAGTGGTCGATCATCCTCCCGAGAGTAGGCCCGAAGAGGTCGCGCCGAGCCATTGTCATCCGGGCCAGTCTTTGGTCGACTGTCTGTGGTGGGTCCGGCCCATCAGGGGCCGGTCCGAACGACCCGGAGGTGCCCATGAGCAGTTCAACGCAGTCGATCCCCGAGAATGCAGCGGACTCAGCGGACGCTGAACTCGAGCGGTCTCCAGCCGGCGTGCACTCGAGCCTGACCGTCGGCGCCCCGGTCGACCAGGTGTGGCAGCACCTCATCAGTGCCCGCGGCACGGAGGCCCTGCTCGGCCCCGGCGTGACGCTCGGCAGCAAGGGCGAGTCGTGGCACAGCACCGACGGACCACACGGCGTCGTGCGCAGCTACCACCCGATGGAGCAGGTACGCGTGTCGTGGCATCCCGACGAGGACGGCCCGCTCAGCATCGTCGACCTCCAGCTCAAGCCCGAAGGGAACGGCACGCGCGTCGACCTCTACCACGAGGGTGAGGGCATCGCCGAGGACGGGGCCGGCGACAAGTCGCGCTGGGACGCCGCCCTCGGACGCTTCGCCGAGGCGCTCGGCTGAGCGGCGCCGCCACCAGCAGCACCTCGGTTCCCCGCCCGTCTGCTGGGCCCTCCTCTGCCGACGGGCTCTTCGTCAGCGCACGACGTCAGCGCACGACCATGACCGGGCACACCGCGTCGTGGATGACGCGGTGGCTGACCGACCCGAGCAGCATGCCGGTGAAGCCGCCGTGCCCGCGCGAGCCGACGACGATCAGACCTGCCGTCGCCCCGAGGTCGGCGAGCGACTGCCCGGGGTCCCCGTAGAGCACCTCGGTCGTGACGATCACCTTCGGGTGCAGCGCCCTGACCCGGTTGGCCGCGCGCGTCACCGACTCCTCGGCGTGGTCGCGGATCGCATGGGTCTCCTCCGTGCCGCCCTTCGCGGTCTCGGCGTAGGTCCACGCCTCCATCGACACCGAGTGCGCGACGCGGACGATGTGCAGGACGGCTCGCTCACGTTCTGCGACCTCGACGGCGGCGTTCACGGCCCGCACCGCGGCGTCCGAGTCGTCGACCCCGACCACGACGTCGTGATCGCGTCCCGGCCGAGGCGGCATCGGCAGGTCCTCCGGCGTCTTGCCCTCTGGTCCGCGCACGACGACGACGGGGCACTGGGCGTGTGCGGCGACGGCATAGGACGTCGAGCCGAGCAGCCCGGCGAGGATGCGCCCGCGCCCGCGGCTGCCGACCACGATCAGCTCCGCCTCCCTCGAGGCGTCGATGAGCTGCGCGGCAGGACTGCCGAGCCAGTACTGCGTCTCGACCTGCGACGCGTCGAGCGTCGTGCCGGCGCGCTCGGCCCCTTCGTCGACGAGAGCCTTGGCGGCGTGCTCCAGCGTGGGCTCCATGTGAGACAGGTCCATGGCGGGGAAGGCTGGCACGCTGGCCAGGTTGACACTGTGCACCAGCGTCAGGTGCTTGCCCTGCTGGCGGGCCGTCTCCGCGGCCCACTCGAGTGCGAGCTGTGATGCTGCCGAGCCGTCGTAGCCGACGACGATGCCGTACGTGGTGGTCCGTACCTGGCCGTTCATGGTGCACCCTCCCTGGGTCCCGGGACCGGGCCACTGCTCCGGCCACCTCCATCCTCCCGCGGAGGGTGACGTCGCCACGGCCGTTTGTGACCACTCAGACAGGTGTGGGTCAGCAGGTGGAGGCCGAGGACGTATGCCGTCCGGCCGGGTCGGGTGACCCGGCCCGGCGGCAAACGTGGTGGCTCAGCCGACGGCCTTGAGGGCGTCGACCTCGCCGGCCCCGAACCAGCTGTTCTGCGCGAGCGTGCCCTCACAGGTCTGCGGTGCGCCGTCGTCGAGGCCAGGGAAGAAGGCGTAGGCCGACACGTCCGCCGGGCACGGGATCGGGTTGACCGCGTCCTGAAGGGCCGCGGACAACGCGCCCCCGGTCTTGCCGGTCACGCTGGCGAGGAGGGCTGCCACCCCTGCCGCGTGCGGCGAGGCCATCGAGGTGCCCTGCTGGTAGCAGTAGGCGGCTCCGCTCGCGTCGACGAGTCGGCGCGACGGGAGGCACGTCGCGGTGAGCAGGGCGGCTGGCCACGTCGACAGGACGCGGCCGTTGGGGGCGGCCGGAGTCGTCTGCAGGAGGGAGTCACCTCCGGGCGCTGCGACGTCGACCGCAGAGATGCCGTAGGAGGAGTAGAACGACTTCATCCGCTTGTTGCCCGTGGCGCTCACGCCGACGACTCCCGGCACCTCGGTCGGGACCACGGCGCACGCGTTGGAGATGGCTCGCAGCACGGGGTTGGTGTCGTCCGGGCTGGTCGCGTCGAGCGTCGGGTGCGACAGGTCGTCGGCCTGGTTGCCCTCGGCCGCCACGACGAGCACGCCCTTGGACTGGGCGTACTTGATGGCGCGTCGCTCGGCGGTCCAGATCGCCCGCTGCTCGGCGTCGTTGCGGCAGTTGAAGAGCCACGGGTCGGCGAAGTAGCTGTTGTTCGTGACGGCGACGCCGTGGTCGGCCGCCCACATGAAGGAGCACACGACCGCCTCGGGGAAGAAGAAGCCCGCGGCGTCGCCGGCCTTGATGCCCGCGATCTTGACGGTCGGCGCCACCCCGACGATGCCGATCCCGTTCGCCGCGGCCGCGATCGTGCCGGCGGTGTGGGTGCCGTGGCCGTTGTCGTCGTTGGCTGCCACCATCCCGGGAACCGCGACTCCGCCGACGCAGTTGGCGCTCCTGGCGTCGTCGACGTTCGCGGCGAGGTCAGGGTGCGTGTAGTCGAGGCCCGTGTCGATGTCGCCGACGAGGATGGACGGAGACCCCGTGCTGACGGCGTGCGCCTCGCCGACCTTGATCTGAGCCATGTCCCACTGCAGGCCCGACAGCGAGTCGTTGAGCCCGGCCGACGCTGCCGACGGCCCCGCAGTCGTCGTGTCCGCAGCGTCGGTCGAGACCGCACCACCGTCGACGGCACTCGCGAACCTCGTCGTGGCGACCGCGCCTTCGACCCCCTTGACCGCGCGCATCCTGACGGCGAAGTCCGGGTTCGACGAACGCGCCACGACGACGCTGATCGGCGCGTACGTCGCGACCAGCTGTCCGCCGGCTGCCGTCACCGCGCTGCCGGCGCTGCCCGTCGACGACTTCTCCTTGTAGACCACCAGGTAGGTGGCGGTCGCGCTGGCTGCGGAGGCGTCGCTCGACGCGACCGCCGTCGCCAGCGCGGCAGCCGCAACCACTGCGGCCGCTCCGAGTACTGCGGTCCCCCGAGACGCACCCCGACTTCGTGACACGGACATGGTCTGTCTCCTCCGCGGCGGCGGCATGGGCGTCCCGCCGCTGGGCCGACTCCTGTGGCGGCCCAGCTCACCACGCTAGAACGTCCGCACCGATTCTGAAGGAACAATGGCCACAACCTGAGAGCGTGCCCGAGGCACGCTGGGAGCGGTTCGCACCCTTCGACCGTTTGGTCGCCAAGATGCCTGCAGCACAGGGGGTTTGCTAGGCATCCTTCGTGCGCGCCGCAGCCGTGGCCCGGTCGTTGGCCTTCTGGATCGCCTCGACGAGCTGCTGCTTGTCCATCCGCGACCGCCCCCTGACGTCCAGCCGTCTCGCGACGTCGAGCAGGTGGCTCTTCGTGGCGTTGGCGTTGACGCCTCCGGCGGAGTCGCCGCCGTCCCTGTGGGCTCGCGCCTCGGGACCCCGGCGGGCGGCCTGGCGATCGCTGGGGCCTTTCTCGTCCTTCTCCTCCCAGTGGTCCCCGACCTTCTCGAAGGAGTGCTTGAGCGAGGCGAAAGCTGTCCGGTGCGCGCGCTCACCTTCGCCGTACTGCTCGACCGCAGCCTCGTGCGTCGCCAGCCACGTCTCCTGGGCCTTCTTCGGTGACCGCTCGAGGGTCGAGGGCAGTTCGGTCCCCGACCTCGTGGTCGAACGCTTCTTCGCGGGCATGGGCGGGCCTCCTCGGTTGCTCGTTCGATGTGCATCTCGTCCGCTCGTCTGAGACGTACCCAGCGCAGGAGGTCACGCTCACGAGCGACGGCTGTGACGGCATACGCAAGCGGTGTCGGCGCCCGGCCGTACGGGTACGGGGGCCGCATGGACACCTCACGTGAGACCGACCCCAGCGTCCCCGACCCCAGCGAGTTCGACGGCGGACAGCCGGAGATGACCGACGACGAGGCGGTCGAGACCGACGGCCCCGACGTGCTGTTCCCCGACACGCTCAAGCCGACCGTCGCCGAAGGCGCGCTGCCTGCCGGCGACGAGGGCGACCTCGTCGAGCAGGCCGAGGTCGTGGACACCGACGACGACGAGGAGGAACGACGCGGCTGACCACGACCTTGCGCCCCGTTGCGGGGCGAAAGCGTCTGGTTGTCCGGAATGTGTTGCGTCGCGTACCCGAGGGGGTACGACTCCCCGCGGTGAGGACGCGACGCCGCGCGCCCTGACCCGACGGTTCACAGCGATTCGGATCGAAGGAGATGGGGATGAGCGAAGCTGTCGCACAACGCACGGACCGTGCCATCAGGAGTCTGGTGCCCGCGCGCATGGACCGACTGCCGTGGACGAAGTTCCACTGGTCGGTCGTCTTCGGGCTCGGGGTGTCGTGGATCCTCGACGGCCTCGAGATCCAGATCGTGTCCGAGTCGGGGTTCCAGAAGACGCTCGGCATGTCGGCTGCGCAGGTGGGGCTCACGGGCACCGTCTACCTCGTCGGCCAGGTGGTCGGGGCACTGACGTTCGGTCGCCTCACCGACCGGCTCGGTCGCCGCAGGCTCTTCATCATGACCCTGGTCATCTACCTCGTCGGCTCGGGCCTCGCAGGCCTCTCGCCGAACATGTGGTTCCTCTGGGTCTGCCGCTTCGTCGCGGGCATGGGCATCGGCGGCGAGTACACCGCCATCAACTCGGCGATCGACGAGCTCATCCCGTCGCGCTTCCGTGGTCGCGTCGACATCGCGATCAACGGGACCTACTGGCTCGGCGCGTTCTTCGGCGCCCTCGCCAACCTCTACCTCCTCAACCCCGACAACGTCGCCGAGAACATCGGCTGGCGCGTCGCGTTCTTCATCGGCCCGATCCTGGGTCTGTCGATCATCTGGCTGCGCCGCCACATCCCGGAGAGCCCGCGCTGGCTGCTGACCCACGGGCGCGCCGAGGAGGCGGAGCGCACGGTCGACGAGATCGAGGAGCGCGTGCGCCGCGAGGGCGGGGACATCCCGGAGGTCGACGACAGCAAGGCGATCCTCGTCAAGCCCGAGGACCGCCTCGGCGCCAAGGTGCTGTGGGACGTCTTCGTGCACCGCTACGGACGCCGCACGGTCCTCGGCCTCACGATGATGGTGACGCAGTCGTTTCTCTACAACGCGATCTTCTTCACCTACGCGCTCGTGCTGACGAACTTCTACGGCATCAGCAAGGCAGACACGTCGCTCTACTTCCTGCCCTTCGCGGCGGGGAACCTGCTCGGGCCGCTGCTGCTGGGCCACTTCTTCGACACCATCGGGCGTCGCAAGATGATCTTCGGCACCTACACGATCGCCGGTTTCGTTCTGCTCGCGTCGGCCTGGGCGTTCCACGCCGAGATCCTCAACGCCACGACGCACACGATCTTCTGGTGCGTCGCGTTCTTCTTCGCCTCGGCCGGGGCGTCCGCGGCCTACCTCACGGTGAGCGAGATCTTCCCGCTCGAGGTCCGCGGGCAGGCGATCAGCTACTTCTTCGTCGTCGCCCAGTGCGCCGGCGCGATCGCCCCCGTGCTCTACGGCGCGCTGATCGGTGACGGCAAGGACCGGGTGCCCCTCACGTGGGGCTACGTCGCGGGTGCTGTGATCATGATCTTCGGCGGCATCGTGGCCTGGGTCATCGGGATCGACGCCGAGCGGAAGTCGCTCGAGGACGTCGCCGACCCGCTGAGCAAGGTCTCGGAGGAGTCGGGAGCCCGCGCATGAACGTCGCGGACCTGGGTCGCGCCCACACCATCGTCGTCGGGGTGAGCCCCACCAGCGGCTCTCCCGGCGCGCTGCGCTGGGCCGTCGAGGAGGCCTCACTCCGGGGCGGCCGCGTCGTCGCAGTGCGAGCCTGGCGGCCCCACGCACCGGAGACCGCGACCGGCGGCCGCGTGCCGTCGGTCGTCTCGGACGACGGCGCCCGCGGCGACGAGCTGACGCGCCTGGCCGACGACGTCGCGCACGTCCTCGGTCACGACCACCTCGTTGAGACGCGGGTCGTGGCCGGCAAACGGCGCGCGGTGCTCGTCGAGGAGAGCCGCAGCGCCGACCTCGTCGTCATCGACGCCGGCCACTCCACCGAGGTCGGGGCACGCTGGCTGGGCAGCAGGCTCGTGCGAGCCTCACACTGCCCGGTCGTGGTCGTGCCACCGGCGCTCGGCGGCCGCGGGTCGAGCCCGTTCGGTGCTGCCGCCGGGCGGCTGGGTCGCTCGGTGGAGCGCGCCGCCGGCACAGCCGGGAGGCCGGGCTTCCAGCACCCGCCCACCCCCTGACCGTCAGGCCCGTCCCCCGCGGGTCGTATGCCGTGTGGCCCGGTCCCGGGACCCGAATCCGTCTGCGAGTTGCACCGATTCGGGCCCGGGTCCCACCGCACGTGCCTAGAGTCTGCGGCTACAGGGTCACAGGGGGCTTTGCATGTCAGCAGGAGGGTCGGCGCGGTCACGCGCCGCGGTGCTCAGGGCTCAGGCTGCGCAGGCCCGCGCCCGGGCGGACGCACTGGAGACGCAGGCCGGGGCCTGGTCTGCCGGCGCCGACGGTGAGCGTCGCGTGGCCGCTGCGTTGGGGCGACTCCCCTCCGGCTGGTACGTGCAGCACGACCGTCTGCTGCGTCCAGGCCGCAGCCAGACGAACCTCGACCACGTCGTCATCGGCCCCTCCGGTGTGTACCTCGTGGACACGAAGAACTGGGCCGGCGGCACCAGCGTCCACGACGGCAACCTCTGGCAGCACACGAGCAGCAGCTCGCCGAAGGGACGCGAGCTCGACAACGTCAGCCGCTTCGCCGCGGAGATGGAAAAGGGACTGGGCCTGCCCGTCGTGCCGGTGATCGCGCTGGCCGGCGGCCAGTCCGCCTCCTTCTCGAGACAGCGCGTGCGCGGCGTGGAGATTGTTCCTCAGGATGAGCTGGTCGGCTGGCTTCTCGCGCAACCGGCCGCTCCCGCCGAGGCGGGGACCGAGCTGCTCTCGAGACGCGTGGCCCATGCGTATCCTCCCGCGTCGCCAGACGAGACTCGTGGGGGCGTCGCGAACGCGTTGACCGTGGCTGACGTCGTCGGCGCGGAGACGCCGCCCACCCAGGGACGCCCTCCGGTCAGTACCGGCAGGATCGGAGGAGCACCCGATCGACAGCCGGTTCCTCAGCGACGTCAGCGTCAACGTCGTCGACGAGGATCGACGGTCTCGGCGTTTGTCGGCCTCGTTGCCCTGTTTGCCCTCAGCCAGCTCGGACCACGGATCGTGCCGATGGTCCTGGGGCCTTCGCCGACAGGGATCTCTGCTGGGGTCCCGGGTTCCTTGGCACCCTCCCCGGACCCGAGACAGTGCCAGTCCCTCACGAAGGCGATGGTCCAGAAGATCACCGGCGCAAGGACCGTGGTCGAGAAGCCTCAGTCCGGGGACGACCGCTGCACGTGGTGGTTGGCGAAGCCGCGCTACTCGACGCAAGCCGCCGATCTGACGGTGGAGACGGGAACGTCCGCTCGACTCCGCTTCGCGTCGGCCGACACCCGCGAGTCCAGGATCGACATCACGCCCGGAGAAGCGTCTGCGTGGGTGCCTGAGAACACGTCTCTCAACGGATGGAAGACCCGGACGCGCGCACCTCAGCCATTCATGCTCTCGCTGCGGTTCACCTATCCGGAGGGAGCCAGCGATCAACAGCGCCTGGTCGTCGAGGTAGCTGCCGAGAGGAAGGTCATCCGGTTGGCGGAGGCACTCGCGGTCGCGTTGACGATGTAGGGCAGCGAGTGACCGGCGGCCCCGACCCGAGACGCGCCTCGCTCAGTGGACGAGCATCACCGGGCAGGTGGCGTCGTGGATCATCCGGTGGGCCGGAGTCCCGACGAGCACCGCTGCCATGCCGCCCTTGTGCGGCGCGCCGATGACCAGCAGGCCGCAGTCCCGGCTCGTCAGCGTCAGCATCTCCACCGGGTCACCCTCCAGCGTCTGCGTCGTCACCGACAGGCCCGGATGGCTGAGCGCGAGGGTGTCGGTGGCGTAGGGGCTCGCCGCCCGGTTGTCGGCGGATGGTGCCGCGACGGTGACGAGGCGCAGCGGCGCCGAGCAACCGGCGGCGAGTCGCGCTGCAGCACCGACGATCCGCTCGATCCTGTCCGCGTGGGGGCTCCCCGTACCCGGGGTCACTGCGCAGACGACCTCGCACTCGGGCCCCGGCACCGGCACGTCCCGACGGCCCTCATGGGCGTGGTGGGACAGGTCGTGGAGGACGACGACCGGGCAGTAGGCACGAGCCGCCACGGCGCTTGAGACGGAGCCGATGAGGGCGCTGCGGGTCCGCCCACGACCGCGCGTGCCCAGGACGACGAGGTCGGCGGTCATCGACGCGTCGACGAGCTCGGCTGCGGGGCCGCCGAACGCGTGCACCGCCCGGACGCGGGATCGCGCCAGCGGCGTGCCCGGCCACGTCGACGGGCCACCGACCATCGTCTCGGCCACCATCTCGAGCGAGGGGTTCAGGGGGCGCAGGGCGTAGCCGCGGCGGCTGGGCACGACGTCGAGCTCGACGGCGTGGATGATCTTGAGCGCGTCCCCGAGGGCGCGGGACACCTCGGCAGCCCAGACGAGGGCGCGTTGGGATGCAGGCGAGCCGTCGTAGCCCACGACGACGACACCGTCGGCGGACCTGGACGTGTGCATCGGAAACTCGCTGGGGGGCAGTCGAACCGGGTCGGCGCGGGGTCAGTGGACGACCATGACCGGGCACGGAGCGTCATGGACCACGCGATGGCTGACCGACCCGAGCAGCATCCCCGTGAAGCCGCCGTGGCCGCGCGAGCCCATGACGACGAGGCCCGCCCTGACATCGGCCGCGTAGGCGGCGATGGCCGCGCCCGCGCCACCGCCGAGGACGTTGGTGTGCACATCGAGACCGGGGTGCGAGCGCTCTGCGTCGTCCCCGGCCTGACGCAGCGTCTCGCCGATGTGGCGATGCATCTGATCCATCATCTCCTCCCTCCCCAGCATCGCGTCCGTCTCGGGCCAGGCCTCGAGGCCGCCGACGTTGTCGACCGCCACGACGTGCAGCGGCGCCTCAGCGGCCACGGCGACCTGGACGGCGGTCTCGAGCGCCTTCTGCCCGCTCTTGGAGTCGTCGAAGGCGACGACGACGGGGTGCGAGCGACCGGCGTGGACCACGGACTCGCCACGGACGACGACCGCGGGACAGTGGGCGTGCGCGGTGACGGCATACGACGTCGAGCCGAGGAGACCAGCGGAGATGGTCCCGTGACCGCGAGAGCCCGTCACGACGAGATCGGCCTGCGACGAGACGCCGACGAGCTCCGCCGCGGCGCTCCCGATGACGCTGAGCGGGTGCACGTTCTCACGGTCCAGGGTCTGTGCGGCGATCTCGATCGCCTCGGCCAGGACGCCGCGGGACATCTCGTCGTACGCGTGCGCCTGCACTCCGGGGTCGTAGGCGCGGAAGGTGGGGGTCATGGTCAGACCGACACAGTGCAGCAGGGTGAGCTGGCGGTCGTCGCGCTTCGCCGTCTGGATGGCCCAGTCGAGGGCCAGCCGCGATCCCGGCGACCCGTCGTAGCCCACCACGATGCCGTGGCTCATGGTCTCGTTCGTCGAGCTGACTGCGGCGTCCATCGCTCTCCCCTTCCACGTCGGTCGGGGCCGCATGCTCCGGCCACCCCCATCGTCCCGCGCCGCCGATGGGTCCGCAGGGAGTTGTGACAGCCCAGACATGGCACGGGTGGCCACGGATCGGGCGACGGATCGGGCGACGGATCGGGCGACGGATCGGGCGACAGCGGCAGGGCGCTGGCCGCGCCCTGCCGCCGGTGTCACTTCCCGATGAGCACGCTCACCGAGGTGTTGTCCACGCAGTCCGGGATCTCGCGGATCGCCCACCTGCCGCGCACGCCGTTGCCGTCGAAGTTCGACTCGGCGTCACGCTCCTCGACCTCCCCTTCGGAGGCCGTCCAGCCGCGGGTCGAGTAGGCGGCCTGCATGTCGGCGAGGGTCTGCTTGAACGGTTTGGGCGAGACGGCCGTGACGACCGTGCGGCCCGCGCTCCGGACCTGCACGCCGGTCACGACGTAGCCGTCCGGCACCGTCGCCTGCGTCGGGAACGAGGGCGGCAGGTCGATGGGCTTCGCGTCCTTGGCGCAGGTCAGCGCGGCCTGGGTCGCGGTACTGCCGGGCTCTGCCATCGCCGACTCCAGCTCGTCCTCCCCGCACGCCCCGAGCAGCATCACCGCGAGCAGGGCGCACAGTGCGACCGCGGACCGCGGCCCTGCGCGTCGGTCCCCCGGCTTCATCGGCTGACCTGGGTCTGTCGCCGGTTGTCCGCCTCGTTCGACTCGCGGATGCGCCCGTCCGGGTCTGCCACCACGACCACTGAGTGGGTGCCCTTGCCGAGACGCACGCCGGGGAAGGAGACCGATGCCGAGCGACCGGCCGCGAGGTCCACCGGCGCTGACGTTGCGACGTTGACGCCGTCGACGAGCAGACGGGTCGTGACAGCCCGAGCGGCGGCCTCGCCGGAGTTCGCGACGGTGCTGGAGGCGACGTAGAGCCCGCTGCTCTTCGTGACGGTCAGGGCCGTCGGGGTGAGGTTGGGCAGGGCGTCGTATGCGGCATACAACGTGTTGCCCGTCTGCTGGCGGGCGATGGTGGCGTAGGCGTCGAAGTTCTGGGCGCCACCGGGCTTGGCGCAGGCACCCGTGCAGCCGTCGGCGTAGCCGACCTCGACGCGTCCGGTCCGGTCCACCGTGGCGTCCATGAAGTCGAGCAGGTTGCGGTCGTTGCCGCACGTGGTGCCTCCGGTGCAGATGGAACCGCGCTGGACCGGGTCGCTCGGCGTCGTGTCGACCGTGACCCAGCTCCTGCCACCGTCGTAGGTGGTCGAGACGTAGAGGTGCCAGTCGGCCTTGAAGTTCGTCGCGTCCTGGTAGTTGCCTGGCGTCGTCGTCCCGATGAAGGCGAACGAGGCGCGGTCGTCGTCACCGGCCACGACGACCGGGAAGACGGTGTTGTGCACACCCAGACCGGCCCCGACGTTCTGGTCGTCGGTCCACGTCTTGCCCTTGTCACGGCTCACGGCGACGCGGGGCGTGCCGTCAGCGGCCTGGTAACCCATGTAGACGGTTCCCTTGGCGCCGATGCCGACGCTCGGGTCGGAGTCCCCCGCGGTGCTGGCCGGGTCCTTGCGGACCGTCCACGTGGTGCCGCCGTCCTCGGAGACCGCGACCGCCTGGTTGCCGCCGCACGACTTGTTGGGCACGTAGACGGTGCCGTCGTCAGGGGCGACCTTGACGTGACCGTGCAGGCCGCCGCAGTCCAGGAGCGAGTACATCGGGATCGCCGGCCCGAAGGTCACACCACCGTCGTGGCTCGACGCGCAGTTGGCGTCGGCGATGTCCTGGCTGCAGTAGTAGACGGCGTTCGGGTAGGTCGAGGTGGGCAGCGCCCCGACTCCGGCGGCCGAGTAGGGACCGCCCCCCACCGTCTGGTGGTCGACGCCCGAGTTGAGGCCGCCGCCCTGGCTGGGCGACCACGTCTTGCCCTCGTCGTCCGAGTAGCACATGAGCGAGGTCTTGCCCGCGAGCTGGCTCTCGAAGACGCGGCCCGTCTTCGGGTCGGTGAAGCCGATCGGGTCGAGCGAGGTGGAGCCGCCGGTGACGCACCCGTTGGCCGGCGTCGCCGAGACGTCGGCCCACGTGACCTTGGACGGGCTGACGCTGTCGTCCCACGTCGCCCGGTAGGTGTCGTAGAGCGCCTGGTAGAAGGTCGCGCCCGTCGTGTGGCTGCTGCCGATCGACGGCTCCCCTGCGTCGTGGGCCCTTCCGAAGGACTCGGGGGCGCCGTACTGGCTGTAGGTGGGCGGCGTTGCGGTGCTCGGTGCAGGGTTGGCCGGGACCTCGGTCAGGGTCGCGGTGCCCGTGACGAACTCACCGAGGGGCGCGTAGGGCACGACACGCACGGTGTAGTCGCCGCTCGTCGGCGGCGTCACGATGGTCTCAGGGTCCGCGCTCGAGGCCGAGGACGCCACGACCGCGCCCGTCCGGTCGAGCAGGTAGATGTCGAAGTCGGCGGCGGCGTTGGCCCAGCCGACCTTGACCGTCAGCTGGTGGGTGTCGCCGTAGGTGCTCGGCGTCGAGACGTGCAGCGCGAAGTCGTCGCAGAGCCCCGGACCGCACGTGACGTCGCCGGTGGTCCCGGTGACGTTCGGCGCGACGAAGGGACCCGCGGTCCACTGCACGCTCGTGCTGGTGTCGGACACCGTCCCGCCGTCGGGGGTCGCGGCGAGCGCCGGGGCCGCCACGCACAGGGCACCCACGAGGCCGGCCGCCGCGACGATCGGGAGGGAACGGGAGGGAGTTCTACGGAACACGGTGGGCAACATGCAGTCAGCTCCTGGATCCAGGGAAGTGGACACCCCCGAGGCGTCCGGCCGAGGCCGTCGAGCGACGACGTGCGCCCTCGCTCGACCGGTCCAACGAGTCAGGCGCGGGCGGGGCTACGAGCCAGAAGGTCAACAGGTGGTCAGGAACGGCTGGGTGTCCGCTGGGAACGCGCTGGATCCGCCCAGGTCGCCATGGCTTCTCCGCACGTGCCGGGTGGGCCGACAGGCGGTTCGCACCGGCTCGCGACCGGTGGCCTTCCCCTGCAGGGCAGGCCTAGCGTCGAAGCATGCACACGGGCACTCCCGGGCAGCGCCGCGTCGCGCCGACAAGGATCGATCGCATCTCGCCGAACGACCTCACCACCCTGGTCAGCGACCGGGGGCCCGCCCCGATGAACATCGCCGCGGTCCTCGTCGTCGACGGCGGCGCGACCCTGCGACGCGACGAGGTGCTCCGCGCCCTGGAGACGGCCACCGCGCAGGTACCGCGGCTGCGACAACGGTTGCGCCCGGTCCCGTTGGGCTGCGGCCGCCCGTACTGGGTCGACGACGACTTCGACATCCACCGGCACGTGGACTTCCGTCAGGTCGACGACGACCACCTGTGGACCGAGGTGGCAGACCTGGCTTGCCACCGTCTGCAGAGTGACCGCCCACTGTGGAGGGCAGTGTGGCTCACCGGTCTCGATCGCGACCGTGCGGCGCTGGTCGTCGTGGCCCACCACGTCCTCGCCGACGGGTTGAGCGGCCTGGCCGTGCTGGCCGCCCTGACCGGCACCACCGCAACAGGGCAGCCGACCGGTGCAGCGCATCACACGGCATACACCCGGCGCGCACTGGTCGCTGACGCGTGGCGGTCGCGGGTCCATGGCCTGGGCACCCTGGCGACGCGCGCCCGGGCTGCCGCGGCCGGCGCGCGCGACCTCGGCCTCGACGGCCGGCTCCCCCGCCGGTGCCCGCGCACGTCGTTCAACCGTCCCACCGGACCGCGCCGTCGCCTCACCGTGGTGGAGCGCCCACTGGCGGATGCCGTCGCCGCCGGCCATCGTCTCGGCGTCACCGTCAACGACCTCGTGCTCGCTGCCGTCTCGTCGGCGGTGGCAGCGACCCTGCGCGACAGCGGGGAGACGCCCGACTGCATCGTGATCTCGGTGCCCTTCTCAGGACGCTCGTGGGCCGGTTCCGGCCGGCTCGGCAACGAGACGGGTGTCGTGCCCTTCCGCATCCCCCTCGACGTCGGCCGTGATGCCCGCCTCCGGACTGTCGCTCGGATGTCGCAGGCGCAGCGAGCCCGGCCACGAGCGGCCTCGGCCGCCCCGCTCGGTGTGGGCTTCAGGGCACTGGCACGCCTCGGCGTGCTGCAGTGGTTCGTCGACCACCAGCCACTGGTCAACACCTTCGTGACGAACGTCCGTGGACCGGCGCACCCGTGGCGCTTCTGCGGGCGCCCGGTCACGAGCGTGGTTCCGATCGCTGTGACACCGGGCAACGTCGGGGTCACCTTCGACGTGCTGTCGTATGCCGGCACGCTCGGCATCACCATCGTGACGGACCCCGACGTGGTGGCGGACGCAGACCCGCTCGCACGCCACCTGGCGCAGGAGCTCGACGAGCTCGTCGGCCCGCTTGGCTGAGCCCTCAGGGGTGGCAGGGTGCGCGGACCGTCCAGGGACAGGTCAGGTCCCCACGGCCCCCAGGGACGACGCCGAGGCCAGGATGGCCGCGGCAGAGACGTCGATGTCGGCCTCGGTGGTCGTCGCGTTCGACACCGAGATGCGGATGAGTCGCCGACCGTGCCAGGTCGTGGCACCGACCCAGCACGTGCCCTCGCGCTGCACGGCCTCGACCACCGCGTCGGTGTGCGCCGGGTCACCGACGCTGACGAGCACCTGGTTGAGCACGACGTCGTTGTGGACCGTGGCCCCACCGGCCTCGAGTCGAGCAGCCATGCGTCGGGCCAACGCGCAGCAACGGTCGACGAGGTCAGCGACACCGTCCACACCCAGCTCACGCAGAGCCGCCCACACCGCGAATCCCCTGGCCCGCCTTGACGACTCAGGTGTCAGGTCGCCCAGGACCGGGTCGGTTCCGGCCCCCGACCCGGTGAGGTAGGAGGCGGCATACGACATCGTGGCGGCGTGCAGCGACGCGTCGGCGCAGAAGGCGAGGCCGCAGTCGTAGGGGACGTTGAGCCACTTGTGGGCGTCCGTGCCCCACGAGTCGGCCAGCTCGATGCCGTCGACGAGATGGGCGGTCCGCGGGCTCGCGGCCGCCCACAGCCCGAAGGCACCGTCGACATGGACCCAGGCCCCGTGCTCGTGGGCGGTCGTCGTCGCCGTGCGCAGGTCGTCGCAGGCGCCGGTGTTCACGTTGCCGGCCTGGAGGCACACGATGACGGGTCGGTCGCGCAGCGCGTCGAGGGTCGTGCGCAGGCGGTCGACATCGATGGCGCCCTGCGCCGTCGCCGCAACGGGCTCGATGCTGTGCGTGCCGAGGCCGAGCAGGCGAGCGGCCCGGTCGATGGTCGCGTGCCTCTCCTCGCTGGCGACCACGGCGATCCGCGGCCCCCCGGTCAGCCCGTCCCTCGCCACGTCCCATCCCCGGTCTGCGAGCACGCGCTGTCGTGCGACGGCGAGCCCGACGGTGTTTGCGGCCTGCGCACCGGTGACGAAGCCGACGGATGCCGTCGCGGGAAGCCCGAGCAGCTGCTTGGCCCACGTGCCGGCCACCCGCTCCACTGCCGCGGCGGCCGGCGACAGGACCTCGTTGTAGGCGCACTGGTCCCAGGCGGCAGCGAGCATGTCGGCCGCCGTCGCCGCAGGCGAGGCACCACCGATGACGAAGCCGAAGAACCGCGGGCCCACGGTGCCGACCAGTCCGGGACTCGCGGCGGCGATGAGGTCCTCGAGGACGCGGACCGGGTCGGTCGCCTCCGCCGGAAGGAGGCCTCCGAGGGCTGCCTCGAGAGACGCCCGATCGGGTGAGGGGTGCACGGGCCGGTCGGCGACGGTTTCACGGTGACGGGCGCCCTCCAGGGCAGCCCGCGCGAAGAGCTGGCGCAGGTCATGGTCCATGTCCCGCACGGTCCTCCGCAGGGCCGGGCGCGCGCAAGGGTCTCGAGGACCCGGCGCCCGACCGGCTGACCCGTGCTCGCTCCAGTTCGACTGTCTCTCAGGGGAATCGGATGCCACCCACCCCTTGACGAAGGATTCGAACATGTGTTCGAATAGATCATGGACGGGACAGGCGGCGTGATGGACCACCGGCCACTCCATGCTGTCCACGACAGTGACGTCGTCGTCGATCTCGAGCATCTCGCTGGCCTCTTTCGCAGCCGCGCTGCGAGTCGCGTTCCCGTTCGGCAGCGCGACCTCCCGCTGCTCGAGCGCGCCGTGCGCAAACAGGTGGCCGAGTCCCTCCTGACGCAGGTCATGCCGGCCCTCGTGAGCGAGCTGCTCGAGGCTGTCGCCGACGACCTGTCACAGGTCGAGCCCGAGCCGCCCCGTCCAGAGCTCGAGGTCCGGGCGGACGACGAGCTGAGAGTCGTCGAGTCGGTCGAGCGGTGCAAGGCGGTCCTGGACGCCGTCGGTCTCGAGGCGTTGGCGAGGCTGCGGTCGACGATCGAGTCGAGCGAGCTCGCCCGTTTCGCCGACCTCGGTCGCTCGAAGCCGCCGGGGTGGGTCGACGCGGACGAGCTGACGGCGATGGAGGTCTGCACGGCGACCGGGCTCGGCACACATGAGCTTCGCGCGCGTCTCGCCCTCGCCACCGCGCGTACGCCCGGCGCTGCCTCGTTGCGCCACCGCCTCCAGCGGGGCGTGGTGACTCTTCACCGTGCGTGCACGATCCAGGGCGAGATCGCAGCGTTGCCCGTTGACTGTGGGCCAGGCATCGTCGACGCAGTCCTACGCTTCAAGGACGGCGCACCGCCGTCTCCCACCCTCTTCCGTCAGCGACTGACCCGCGCCTGCCTGGCAGCCGACCGCGAGGCCGCCGACCGTCGCCGCACGGCCCGACGCCGCCGTGGAGCGCACGCGCAGATCGACCGTGACGGCCTCGGTGTGCTGAACCTCGTCAACGACGCAGACAAGGTCGTCGCCGCCATGGAGCGCGTCGACGCCACAGCCCGCGCCGCTCGGGCGGCAGGCGATCCCCGCGATCTCGACTCGCTCCGTGCCGACATCATCACCGACACCCTGATGTTCGGGTGGCCCGACAGCGCCGCCGCCTGCAGTGGGACCCTTGAGCCGACCACGGCCACTGAGGACACGTCGCGTGTCGTCGGTGACTGGTTCACCCGTCTGGGGCGCCGGCCGTCGGCCGTGGTCAGGCTCGTCGTGCCCTGGAGCACCGCCGTCGGTCTCACCGACGCACCGTGTGAGGTGGTCGGCCACGGCTGGGTGACGGCCGACCACGCCCGTCAGATGATGCTCAACGACGGCTCGACCTGGCAGCGCCTCGGCGTCGACGGCGAAAGCGGCGCGGCGCAACGCCTCGAACCGCGTGCCTACCGTCCGACCGCGGCCATGCGCGCACAGGTCGAAGCCGTCGACGGCACCTGCCGCGCCCCCGGCTGCACCGTGCCCGCCGCTCGGTGCGACCTCGACCACGACATCCCGTGGCCACACGGCCCAACCGAGGTCACCAACCTGACGAGCAAGCATCGCTCCCACCACAACGTGCACACGCACGGCCACTGGCTCGTGCGTCGCGACGGAGACCGAGTCCGCTGGCGCACCAACGCCGCCCGCATCTACGACACCTACCCCAAGGACTGGCTCGAGGCGGTCCGTGACGCGGCGGTGATCTCGCCGCCGGTGGACAGGACCGCCCGCCCGCGCCCGCCGAGGGACGACCCACCGCCCTTCTAGGCCACAGCCCGGTTTGTGCAGGGCGTCAGGACGCTGCCGAGAGCGGCTCTGGCAGCCTGAAGACGCCGTCGGCGGTTGCCAGGTAGTAGCCGATCAGGTCGACCTCGTGATCGGCACACCGGTCGATCGCCATCTGGTGCCAAGCCCGGTCGAGATCGTTCGGCGCGGTCCCATGCGGTCGTCCTCGGCCGATGAGCACCGAGCCGGCGTTCTCGGCCACGAGCGGCAGCAGCAGGTCGAGCAGCTGGGCCAGGCCGTGGGCATCGGCCTCGGGCGGCACGTCGTGGAGCACGATCGGCTGGATGCCTCGGTCCTCTGAGTCGCAGATCATGACGCCGACGCACCCGGCTGCCCGATCGGTGTCGCCGACGATGAGGTCGATGACGTCAGACGCGACGCGTCGGTTGGTCAGGGGGATCTCACTGGCGCGAGGTGGCAGGTCTTCGAAGGTCATGGTCGCCATGGTCGCCCCGTCGGCGACCAGGCCGCCGACGTTGTCCCCAGCCTCGTTCCGACCTCAGGCGACGAGCTCAGCCGATGCCGAGCCGGTGTGCCACCTGGTCGCCGCCGATCTCTCGGATGAAGTGCGGGTCGCCGACCACGACGAGCTGGTCGGTGGCGCGGGACATCCCGACGTAGAGCATCTCGCGGGCACGGTCGGTGGTCTTCGCGTTGACGCACAGGACGACGGCCCGGCGCTCGAGGCCCTTGCACCCGAGGACGTGCCCGTAGAAGACGTCGTCCTCGTCCCAGAAGGAGCGCCAGTAGCCGACCTGACCCGCCGCGTCCTGCCGCTCCACCTGGGCGGGGTGGCGCGACCCCATGGTCAGGAGGACCACGTGCTGAGGCTGCCAGCCCTCCTCGAGGAGCAGGTCGACCTGGTCGTCTGCACTGGTGATGGCGTCCTCCCGCGCGCACGGAACGAAGCGGACGTCGGCGCCGACTCCCCCACGCAGATGCATCCGCATCGGGGCGAGCGGCCCGAACGCCCGGGCGATCTGCTGGGTGTTGCGCAGGTTGTGGTCGAGCACCAGCGGCACGAGCGGCACCGGCGGCTGACCGAATCGGGCGAAGATCCGCTGGTTCTCGTCGGAGTAGACGTAGAGACCACCCTCGTCCTCGTCACGCAGCGACTTCATGAGCGGGTACCACCAGTGGTCGGCGAAGTCCTGGGCCTCGTCGACGATGACGGCATCGAACTTCTTGCCCTCGGGCAGTGCTGCGGCGATCTCGGTCATGCGCACCGCGAGGTCGCGTTCCCAGAAGTCCGCGTCGTTGCGGTCGTGGGACGCCGTGTCGATGCCCCATTCGTTGGCGAGGTCCTCGAAGGACCCGACGAAGGCAGGACGGTGGTGGCGCGGCACCCCGGCGAGCTGCCGCTTGAAGTACTGGGAGAGTCCGATGGAGTAGCAGACGAGGGCCACCCGCTGGGCCTTGCGCTCCCCCTGGCCGCGTGTCAGGTCCTTGGCCTGGGTCAGGGCCAGGATCGTCTTGCCGCTGCCTGCGCCACCGCGGATCTCCATCCGCCGGATGAGCCTCGTCACCGACAGCAGCGTCGCCTGCTCCTGGGTGAGCCGGTCGGCTGCCGCCTCGCGCTCGTCGGCCTCGACGACGAGGTCGTGGACCGGGAAGCTGCGACCGGTGAGGATCTCGAGGATGAGCTCGACGTCGTCGGCGTTCGGCACCCGCTGCGAGTTCTCCTGCAGCTCGCACACGTCGTGCAGTCGTCCGGCGAGGTCGTCGAGGTCGCCGCGTCCGCTGATCATCCAGCGCGGGCAGTCGAGGGTGGCGAAGTCGGCGGCGACGTCGGTGTAGGGGACGACGACGGCGTGGCCCCAGCGCACCCGGCTGTGCCTGGCCTTCCAGCGCGGGTCGGCCTCGACGAACGTCCGGAGGGCGTACTTGCCGTCACGGCACTGGTCGACAGGACGAATCCGGCTGCGCCGCGCGCCGCCGCCCGTCCACCACTGACCCTGCGCGTCCACCGAGACGCTGCCGCCCTTGACCTCCACGACGACGACGCCGACCCCGGGCATGATGGCGACGACGTCGAGCTCGTGGTCCTTGAGGGCCGACGTCAGGCGCAGGTTCGGGATGAGCACCGTGTCGTCCGTCGCGGTGCGGCACAGCTGCTCCCAGACCAACCGCTCGGACTCGTGCGCGAAGCGCGGCGTCTCCCCCACCACCCTGACCATGGCCAGACCGTAGCCGTCCGGGACGACAACGAGGGCGTATGCCGTCCGGCGCGTCCCCGTGGAACGCGGCGTCGCGGCATACGCCCTCGGCGGTCCTGCGCCCCTCGGGGCGAGGGTCAGGCGACGCGCTGCTGGGGCGCGGTCTCCTTCGTCTTGCCCGGGTCCTTCTCGACGATGTCGCCGAGGACGTCGTCGATCTGCTTCATCAGCTCGGGCTCGAGCTTCACGCCCGCAGCCTTGACGTTCTCGGCGACCTGCTCGGGACGCGACGCGCCGACCAGAGCCGCGGCGACGTTGGGGTTCTGGAGCACCCAGGCGACGGCGAGCTGCGCCATGGTCAGGCCGGCCTCGTCAGCGATCGGCTTGAGGTTCTGCACTCGGGTCAGCACGTCGTCGTTCATGAAGCGCTTGATCATGTCGGCGCCGCCCTTCTCGTCGGCGGCACGCGAGCCCTCGGGCGGCTGCTGGCCCGGCTGGTACTTGCCCGTCAGCACGCCCTGCGCGATGGGGCTCCACACGATCTGGCTGACGCCGAGCTCCTCACACGTCGGCACGACCTCGCCCTCGATGACACGCCACAGCATGGAGTACTGCGGCTGGCTCGAGATGAGCTGGAACCCGAGCTCCTTTGCGAGAGTGACGCCCTCGCGGATCTGGTCGGCCGTCCACTCGCTGACGCCGATGTAGAGCGCCTTGCCCTGGCGCACGACGTCGGCGAACGCCTGCATCGTCTCCTCGAGCGGCGTCTCGGTGTCGTAGCGGTGGGCCTGGTAGAGGTCGACGTAGTCGGTCTGGAGCCGCTCGAGCGAGCCGTTGATCGACTCCATGATGTGCTTGCGCGACAGGCCGGTGTCGTTCTTGCCGCCGGGTCCGGTGGGCCAGTAGACCTTGGTGAAGATCTCGAGGCTCTCTCGACGCTCACCCTTGAGTGCCTCGCCGAGGACCGTCTCGGCCTTGGTGTTGGCATAGACGTCGGCGGTGTCGAAGGTGCTGATGCCGGCGTCGAGCGCGGCACGGACGCACTGCGTCGCGACGTCGTTCTCCACCTGAGAGCCGTGGGTCAGCCAGTTGCCGTAGGTGATCTCGGAGATCTTGAGTCCGCTGTTGCCGAGGTATCGGAAGTTCATTCGTCCACCGTATGCCGGGCCGCAGAGTCCGCCAGAGGCGCTCGGTCGAGGAATGAGACGGGTGCAGATGGAACTGTCGACATGGGTACGAACGTTGCTCAGTGACCGGCGGTTCGGCCGCCGCCACGAGCGGAATCTTCAAGTACACGTGAACGTTGAGAGCACGTGGAACCCGTGGACACCGTGTCCACGACGAAACCCGAAGGGGGTGCACCATGAGGCGAAGGAAGTACGAGGAGTTCGAAGAGGACAACGGAACCGTGCTGCGCTACGCCCGCCACGACAACGGTGGCGGTTTCGTCGAGTCGCACGCCCACGTCGACCCGACGGCATACGTCGGTGAGTCCGCCTACGTCGACCGCGGCGCAGTCGTCGGTACCGACGTGCGGATCGCGAACGGCGCCTGGATCGAGAGCGACGCCGTCGTCCATGCCGGGGCAGCCGTCGGAACCGGAGCGCACGTCGCCTCGGGCGCGGTCATCGGCCGCGATGCCCGGATCGGGGCACGTGCCAAGGTCGGCGCGGACACGCACGTCTGGGACGGGGCGCGCGTCGACACCGACGACGTCGTCCCCCAGGGCGCCGTCGTGCGCACCGGCACTCGCGCTCGCCGCGCCGCCTGACGCCTGCGCCGGCCCTCAGGGGGCTCGGTGGACGAGCTCGCGCACCGACGTGCGCGGCAGCCACGGGTATGCCGTCCGGCTGGGCGCAGCGTCGAAGCGCAGGTTCGCTCGGTCCATGACGAGGGCCGTCCTGGCGAGGCGCGCCAGCGACGGACGCACCGGCCGCGCGACTTGGCCCATGACGTGCAACGCGACGCGAGGCACGTGACGTGGAGGCGTCTCGGGGCGCACGAGGTGAGCCAGCTCGTTGAGCGTCAGGTCGTCACCACCGACGTCGATGACCTGGCCCCGCAACGTCGCGTCGGTCGCTGCGCGCGCGACGGCGACGGCCACGTCCTCCACGCTCACGAAGTTGATCGGGTTGTCGCCGTCCCCGAACACCTGAGGCCCCTTCCCGTCCTGGGCCGACTGCCTCAGCATCTCGACCCACATCTCGGCAAAGGCTGAGGCTCGCACGATGGTCCACGGGACTCCGCTGGCGCGCAGGTGCTGCTCCGCTGCCCACTTCATCCGGAACAGCTCGAGCGGGTGGTCAGCGGACGCGTCGACCACGGAGACGAGAACGACGTCGGCCTGCCGGACCTTGGCGACGTCGATGAGGCCGATGTTGCCGTCCCGGTCGACCTCGGCCGGCGACTCTCCCTTGCCGGGGTCCATGCCGTGGGCGGCCGCGACGATGACATCGGCCCCGTCGAGCGCCGCCGGCAGGGTGCTCGGGTCGCGGAGGTCCGCCGCGACGAAGTGGGCGCCGGGGACCCGCACCTGAGGCGCCGAGCGCGCGACGACGGTGACCTGCTCACCCTCCTCGGCGAGGCGTGCGGTGACGAGACGACCGAGGCGGCCGGTGCCGCCGATGACCGCGATCATGGCCACGTCCTTCCGGGACTGCCCCTGGCGTGGGGCGCACGGCGCGGGTGGAACTCGCGTCTCTCTCAGGCTGCCACCGGACGGCATACGCCGTCAGGGCGTCAGCCTGACCTGTCGGTCACATTCGCTCGGAGGGCCGCTCAGCAGGGTGAGCGGGTCAGGGCGAGGAACTCTGCCCGAGAGCGGGAGTCCTCGCGCAGGACCCCGCGCAGGCTCGACGTGATGGTCGTGGTCCCGGGCGCCTGCACGCCGCGGAGGGTCATGCAGAGGTGCTCGGCCTCGATGACGACGCCGACGCCGACGGGTGAGAGCTGAGCGGCCAGCCAGTCGGCCACCTGGACCGTCAGCCTCTCCTGCACCTGCGGCCTCGAGGCGAAGTGCTCGAGGACCCGAGCCAGCTTCGACAGCCCGAGGATGCGCGCACCCGGGAGGTAGCCGATGTGCGCGGTCCCGACGAACGGCAGCATGTGGTGCTCGCAGAGCGACCGCAGCGGGATGCTCCTCGCGACGACCATCTCGTCGTAGCCGCCGTCGTTGGGGAACGTCGTCAGGTGGAAGGGGCGAGGGCTCATCAGCTCGGCCAGCGACCCCGCCATCCGTTCGGGAGTCCGTGCGAGGGACTCGTCGTCCAGGTCGACGCCCAACGCCTCGAGCAGGATGCGCGCTCCGGCCGCTGCGCGTTCGAGGTCCGGCTCGGCGACGGCGCCGGTGCCCGACCACGACGTGCGAGCGCGGTGTTGAGTCCGGGACGATGGATCCGGTTGGGAGAGTGATGGATTCATGGGATGAGTCCTTCCTGTGGCTTGCGTGGTCGTCGGAGTGGGTCCGGCTGCCTGGTGTGGTCGGGTTGGCTGCGCCGCGTCGGCGCGGCGTGGGCGTGCAGGGCGAGGACACCCGCATCGCCCGGACCGCCGAGGTCACGTCGGGCCTCGAGCCAGTCCTCGGTGCTCTCGTGGGCGCGGCGCAGGAGGTCCGGTGTCTGGGTGAAGTCGGCCGGCGACACGGACAGCGGGCACAGTGGCGGGACGACGTGCAGGCGGGCGCCGCCGGTGTAGCCCCGGACCTGGGCGATGAGCTGGCGGTGCAGCAGCAGACTGAGAGAGCTCAATGCGATGCCGAGGGCCGTCCGGGGCGGGGTCCCGGCGCAGGGATAGCCGGCTGGCAGCAGGTAGATGTCGGTCACGCCGTGCGCTGCCGTGTGGGCCAGGACGTCGAGCTCGCCGATGGCGCCGTCGACCAGCGTCCTGCCGTCCCGGAGTACCGGGGGCAGCACCCCGGGCACGGCCGCGCTGGCCCGGACGGCGCTGACCGAGGACCCGGCGCTCAGGACCAGTCCCTTCCCCGTCACGAGGTCGGTGGCGGTGACCTCCACGGGGATGTGTGCCTGCTCGAAGGTGTCGAAGCCCAGGTGGCGCTGCAGCAGCCGTTCAAGCCCCGTCCCCGGGAACATCGACGGCTCGCCACCACGCACCGCCGCGAGCCAACGCCGAGGCTCGAGCGGGAACACGTCGCGGCGCCGCAGGTCCAGCCACAGTCGGGTGAGCTCCTCCAGCCGCCCGGCCGTGCTCCTGCTGGTGCTCCCCCGCCGGCTGGTGCCGGCGGGTCCGGCGAGATGGGCCGCGTTGACGGCCCCGACGGACGTGCCGACGAGCAGGTCGGGCTCGATCCCGCCCTCGTGCAGGGCGGCCAGCATGCCGACCTGCACGGCGCCGAGACTGCCGCCGCCCGTCAGCACGAACGCCGTTGTCATGGCTCAGGCCCGGCGCAGCGGCCACAGCAGGGGCCGAGGGTCGAAGCGGGTGGCCAGTCGTTGCAGCGCCACCGCTGCGAGCAGCAGCCCGAAGTCACGCAGCGCCACGTCGTAGAAGCCGGGGAGGAGGAGCAGGTTCACGATGATCCCGCCGAGCCAGGCGGCCACGACGAGGGCGCCGAGGCGAGGGTGGAAGGCGACGACGAGGCCGGCGACGACCTCGATGACGCCCACGGCATACATGGCCTGGTGCGGCGTGACCGGCAGCGGCCGCGAGAGCACGGGGGCGAGGTACTGGTCCCAGTGGACGAGGAGGTCGGTGAACTTGTCGAGGCCGAAGATGATCGGCGCGACCACGAAGGCAGTGCGGAGCACCGCATACGCCTGGTATGCCGGGTCGCTCCTGTGCGGTCGGGTGTGGTCGTTGCTCTCCTGATTCTCCTTGCTCTCGAGGGTCGAGCGGTGGCTTCCGATGGTGACCATGGGTCCTCCTGGACGAGTGACGCGGTGTCCGACCCGCCGCTCCGGAGACATCGGGACGTGGCGGTGGGACGCTGACGGAGTGTTAGTGCGGTCAGCGACCACAGGTCTTACCGACGGCCCTGAGCCGGTCGTCGGTAAGACGAGCGCCCCTCGCTGCGGCAAACAGGGCATGTTCACCGACCAGTCCCGCCCCCACGCCTCTCCTGCGCCCTGCCGTTCGCCCGGGCCGCCGCTCGACGTCGTCGAGTGGCGGTGGTGCCGGTTGCGCGAGGCCGGATTCCCCCCTGTCCTGGCCAGGTCGTTGGCCCGCAAGCACGTCGACCTGCACGCCCTGCTCGAGCTCGTCGACGCCGGATGCCCGCCCGAGCTCGCGGCCCGGATCCTCGCGCCGCTCGACGACGTCGACCTCGACCAGCCGTGGGCGAGCTGATGACCGCAGTGCGGAGGGTCGACCTGGGCGCTCCCGTGCGTGAGGGAGCACCGCGGGACTGGGTCGCAGCGCTCGGCAGCACAGGTCCCGATCAGTCCATGGCCCTGCGCGAGCTCCACGCGCTGATGATCCGCGCAGCAGGACATCAGGTGTGGCGGATGCGGGCGGCGCTGCCCGACCCGTCGCCCGGCGCCGTCGACGTCATCGTCAACCAGGCCGCGGACGAGGCGATGACCGCCCTGCTCGGCAAGCTGCACACCTTCCAGGGGCGGAGCCGCTTCACGACGTGGGCGTTCAAGTTCGCCATCCTCCAGGCGGCGACCGAGGTGCGGCGCCTGCAGTGGCAGCACCGCGAGGTCGAGCTGCGCGACGTGGAGCTGCGGCCGTCGCCTGCGCACGACGGTCCGGAGCTCTCCGCCGAGGGGAACGACCTCGCCGGAGCCGTGGCCGAGGCGATGCGACAGGTGCTCACTCCCTACCAACGGCGCATCGCCGTCGCGCTCCTCGTCGATGCCGTCCCGATCGACGTCCTCGCCGAGCGCCTCGGCACCAGTCGCGGGGCGCTCTACAAGACGCTCCACGACGTGCGCGTCCGGCTCCGGTGCGAGCTCACTGCGAAGGGCTATCTCCCTGTGTCGCATGACAGCTCGAACCAAGGGACCACTACGGACAACGACCCCGACGTCTCCCCCACCCCGACGGCAGGCACGCCATGAGCCAGACACCCCGACCACGTCCCGCAGTCATCCCTGAGCAGGCGGTCGAGTCCCTCCTGCAGGACACGACACCCTGGCTCTCCTGCGAGGAGTGCTTCGAGCGGATGGACACCTACGCCGAGGCGGCCCTCCACGACCCGCAGCACCGCGACGAGGCGATGACGGCCCACCTGCGCGGATGCTCCGCCTGCGAGGAGGAGGCCCAGTCCCTCATCGACCTGCTCGAGGGGCAGTGACCGCGGCCGCCATCACCAGCGGCCGTGCACGTGCTCGCGGATCTCCTCGTCGTAGACCGCGGTGAGCTGCTCGAGCAGGTCAGCGTCCAGCGGCTCGAGGGCGGCAGCGCCGACGTTGCCACGGACCTGGTCGCCGTTGCGCGCGCCGGGGATCACGATGCTGACGCCGGGCTGGTCGAGGATCCAGCGCAGCGCCACCTGGGCCGCAGGACGCGGCCGCGCCAGGGCGGTCACGCGACGCGCCGCGCGCACCCCCACCTCGAACGGCACCCCGGAGAAGGTCTCTCCCACGTCGAAGGCGTCGCCCCCGCGGTTGTAGGTCCGGTGGTCTCCGGACGCGAACGTCGTGCGCTCGTCGTACTTGCCGGACAGCAGACCGCTCGCGAGCGGCACGCGCGCGATGATGCCGACCCCGGCCGCCTCGGCTGCGGGCAGCACCTGCTCGATCGGCTTGCGCCGGAAGGCATTGAGGATGATCTGCACGGTCGCGACGTGAGGTCGGGCGATCGCCGTCAGCGCCTCGTCGCACGTCTCCACGGAGACGCCGTAGGCGGCGATCGCGCCCTCGTCGACGAGGGTGTCCAGGGCGTCGTAGACGCGGTCGTCGGAGTAGACCGGGGTCGGTGGGCAGTGGAGCTGGACGAGATCGAGCCGGTCGACGCCGAGGTTGCGGCGGCTGCGGTCGGTCCAGCTGCGGAACGCCTCGAGCGTGAACGCCTCGGGCACATGGGGGTCGGCGCGTCGGCCCATCTTCGTTGCGACCGTGAGGCCGGCGTCGGGACGTTCGGCGAGCAGTCTGCCGATGAGGGTCTCGCTGCGGCCGTCGCCGTAGACGTCCGCGGTGTCGAGGAAGGTGACTCCTTCGTCGACAGCCGCGTGGAGGACTGCCATGGCGTCGGACTCGTCGACGTGACCCCAGTCGGCGCCGAGCTGCCAGCAGCCCAGACCGACGACGGAGACCTGACGACCGGTGCGACCGAGCTGACGCGTCTGCATGGTCAGAGCCTGGGCGGACCCGCGACGCGGCACACGGCAGCGGCCACCGCTGGTGCCACGGAGGAGTCGAACACGCTCGGGATGATGAAGCTCGCATTGAGCTCCCCGGGATGGACCGAGTCGGCGATGGCCGTGGCAGCCGCCACCATCATCTCGTCGCTGATGTCGGACACGTGGGCGTCGAGCAGCCCGCGGAAGAAGCCCGGGAAGACGAGCACGTTGTTGATCTGGTTCGGGGCGTCCGAGCGGCCGGTGGCGACGACCGCGGCGTGCTCGCTCGCGGCGATCGGGTCGACCTCGGGGACGGGGTTGGCCAGGGCGAAGACGATCGCGTCGGGTGCCATCGTGGCGATGTCGTCGCCGGTCAGCAGGTCGGGGGCGGAGACACCGATGAAGACGTCGGCGCCGACGAGCACCTCCTTGAGGGTGCCGCTCTCGTGTCGCGCGTTGGTGTGGTCGGCGATCCACTGGCGGAACGGCTCCATGCCCTCGTTGCCGTTGTGGACCGCTCCCGTACGGCCGCACGCCACGATGTCTCGTGCGCCCTGGGTGAGCAGCAGGCGGATGATGGCGTGGCCGGCCGCACCGACGCCGGAGACGACGATGCGGACGTCGTCGATGGACTTGTTGACGACCCGCAGCGCGTTCTTCAGCGCAGCGAGCACGACGATCGCCGTGCCGTGCTGGTCGTCGTGGAAGACCGGGATGTCGAGCAGCTCTCGCAGGCGTGCCTCGATCTCGAAACACCGTGGTGCAGAGATGTCCTCGAGGTTGATGCCGCCGTAGACCGGGGCGATCGCCTGGACGGTCGCCACGATCGCGTCGGAGTCCTGCGTGTCGAGACAGACCGGCCAGGCGTCGACGCCCCCGAACTGCTTGAAGAGGGCGGCCTTGCCCTCCATGACCGGCAGCGCCGCGAGCGGGCCGATGTTGCCGAGGCCCAGCACCGCCGACCCGTCGGTGACGACGGCAACGGTGTTGCGCTTGATGGTCAGACGGCGGGCGTCCTCGGGGTGCTCAGCGATGGCCCGGCAGATCCGGGCGACGCCGGGCGTGTAGGCGCGCGAGAGGTCGTCCCGGTGCTTGAGCGGGACCTTGGGGTTAACCTCGATCTTGCCGCCGAGGTGCAGCAGGAAGGTCTGGTCGCTCACCTTGTGCACGACGGCGCCGGGGATCGCCGCGATCGCCTCGGTGATCAGATGCCCGTGCGCCTCGTCGCGGGTGTCGCACGTGACGTCGACGACGAGCCGGTCCGTCCGGCTCTCGGAGACGTCGAGGGCGGTGAGCGCACCGCCCGTCGACGAGACGGCGGTGGTGAGGGCGGCGGTCGCGTTGGCGGCGGCAGGCACCTCGACCCGGACGGTGATCGAGTAGCCAGGACTCGGGATGGCCATGTCAGTCCTCTCGCGCCGAGCATCGGTGCCGACGAGCCCATCCTGCACCCGCGAGCGCGAAGGGGCCATGCACCACGTCCGCGATCGACGGGTGCATGGCTCCTTCGGGCCCTTCGGGGCTCAGTGTGCTTCGCGGGTGAGGCTGAACCGAGCCGCGACTCCCGAGATGAGCAGCGCCCAGCCGGTGAGCACCAGCGCCGCCGCGGTCGGGCTGAGCGCGCCCTGCGCTGCCGTGCCGACGCTCGTCAGGGCGATGGCGGCGCCGGCCGGAAGCCAGTGGGCGACGTCGGGGACGACGCTGCCGAGGATGCCGACCTCGATGACCATGACCCACGCGATGGCGCCGATGATGGCGGCGACGGTGTTGCGGGTGAGGGCTCCGAGCGCCACACCCACCAGGCCGTAGAGAGCCGTGGCAACGGTGGCGCCGACCCACAGCTGGGCGACGTCGACCGGCAGCGAGTGCACGCCTCGGGCTCCGTAGATCATCACGGCCTCCGCGTAGGCGATACCGAACGTCGCGGCCCCGAGGATCGCGCCCAGACCCAGGGCGGTTCCTGCCTTGGCCGCGAGGACCCGCACCCGTCGCGGCTCCGCGAGGAAGGTCTGCATGATCGTCCGGTTGCGATACTCGCCGGCGACGATCAGCACGCCGACGGCGAGCATCACCATCGAGGTGAGCGCCGAGACCGAGAGCGTGTGGTTGACGTGGTCGGTCGAGCCGAAGGCCGGACCGCCCGGGCTGGGAACGAGTGCGTTGGACGCGACCGAGGCGGTACCGAGGACGAGCGTGACGGCGAGACTGACCCAGGCCGCGGGGGTGGTTCGGAGCTTGTAGAGCTCAAGGGACACAAGGGTTCTCATGACCAGACCTCCTGCGTGTCGGTGGGGTGGATGAGGGTGTGGAAGACGGACTCGAGGTCCGTGTCGCCGCTGACGAGGTCGTGGACCGGGCCGGCGGCGGCAAGCGTGCCGCCATGGATGACGACGAGGTCGTCGGCGACGGCTGCGACCTCGGTGAGCAGGTGGCTCGAGAGGAAGACCGTGCCGCCTGCGTCAGCGAAGGTCCGCAGCAGATGGCGCATCTCGCGGATCCCGTCCGGGTCGAGGCCGTTGAGCGGCTCGTCGAGAACGAGGACCGACGGGTCCCCCACCAGCGCCGAGGCCAGGGCCAGCCGCTGGCGCATCCCGAGGGAGAACCCCCCGACACGACGGTCGGCCACCGCCCCGAGGCCGAACCGCTCGAGCAGCGAGTCGGCTGCGTGGGCGGACACGCCCGCCTGTCGGGCCGTCAGGCGCACGTGGTTGCGTGCGGAGCGGTTGGGATGGAACCCCTGGTCGAGCACCGCACCGACGACCTGGGTCGGGTGCGGCAGGTCCCCGTAGCGGACACCGTCGATCGTCGCCGCCCCGCTGGTCGGTTCGGTGAGTCCGAGCATGATCCGCATGCTGGTGGTCTTCCCGGCGCCGTTGACTCCGAGGAAGGCGGTGACGCGACCCGGCAGCGCCGTGGCGGTGAAACCGTCGAGCACGGTGACCGAGCCGTAGCGCTTGCTGAGCTGGTGGAACGCGAGGGTGGGCATGGTGGTGAGCTCCTGTGTCGGTGCCGGTGTGGTCGACTCCAACGATCCGGCTCCGGGGTGGCTCGAGTCGTCGGCCGGGCGGCCGATCCTCCGCGTGCACCTCAGGGGTGGCTCCAGGCGCAGCCCGCGCGACGGCATACGCCTGCAGGCGTACGTCCCAAAGGCGATCCCGCACGACCGGGTGCTCCCTACTGTGCAGGTATGGAGTCGAGCACGCGCCGGCGGTGGCCACGGGCGGGCCCCCGGCTGACGGACGCCGTCGTGGCCGTCGCGCTCCTCGTCGTGCTGGTCCTGTCGTTCGGCGCCTCGGTGCGAGCCGGCCAGCGACCCATGGACATCTGGGCGTGGGTGCTGGCGCTGATGCTGACGCTTCCGTATGCCGTGCACCGCCGCTTCCCATGGGCGGCCCTCGCGGTCGTCCTGACAGCGCTCCTTGCCTGGTCACTGCTGCACTACGCGGCATACCCGGGGGTCAGTGTCTTCGTCCTGCTCTTCGGCCTGGCGCTGCACGGTCGTCGCCGGGACTCGCTCCTCGCCCTCGGTGCGTCGGGGGCGGCCTTGGCGGTGGCCCTCGCGGCGCAGCCGGTCGGCGTGGTCACGGCCAACGACGTCATCTCGACGTTCCTCGCGACGGCGGTCGCCTGGCTCGCCGGCGACAACCTGCGCCAGCGTCGCCTCCGGTGGTCGGCGATGGAGGAGCGGGCCCGGCTGCTGGAACGCGAACGGGAGGACCGCGCCCGTGCGGCGGTGGCGGCCGAGCGGCTGCGCATCGCGCGCGAGCTGCACGACATCGTCGCCCACTCGATGTCCGTCGTCGCCGTCCAGGCCGGCGTGGGTCGTCATGTCATCGACACCGACGTGGCCGCCGCCGGCCAGGCCCTCGGCGTCATCGAGGCGACCAGCCGGGACGCGCTCGTCGAGATGCGCCGGATGCTGGGGGTGCTCCGGCGGGGCGACGAGGCAGCGGCCACGCGGCCGATGCCCGGACTCGCAGACCTGCCGGCCCTGGTCGCGGAGACGCGGGCGGCTGGGCTCGGGGTGACGCTCGAGTGGAGCGGCGACGTCGCCGACGTGCCCGCGGGCGTCAGCCTGGCGGCCTACCGTGTCGTGCAGGAGTCGCTGACGAACGTCATCAAGCACGGCGGCCCGGTCGCCCACGTGCGCGTCTCGTGCGGGGAGCACGAGGTCGAGCTCGAGGTGACGGACGACGGACGGCGCCAGCAGGAGCACGCAGCGTCGTCGCGGGGCAGCAGTGCGGGCCACGGACTGGTGGGGATGCGTGAACGCGTCGAGCTCTACGGCGGGAGCTTCCACGCCGCACCACGTCCTGGTGGCGGTTACGGCGTGCAGGCACGGCTTCCGTATGCCGCGGGGTCGTCATGAGCGCCGCGGTGCGCGTCGTCGTCGTGGACGACCAGGCGCTCGTCCGTGGCGCGTTCCGCCTGCTGGTGGACTCCGCGCCGGACCTCGAGGTGGTCGGCGAGGGTGCGAACGGCGAGGAGGCGGTGGCGCTGGTGCGCGAGCTCGAACCCGACGTCGTGCTCATGGACATCCGGATGCCGGTCATGGACGGGCTCGAGGCGACGAGCGCGATCGCCGGACTCGGTGTCCGGACGCGTGTGCTCGTGCTGACGACGTTCGACCTCGACGACTACGTCTTCGGGGCGCTGCACGCCGGCGCCAGCGGGTTCCTGCTCAAGGACACTCCACCGGCGCAGCTGCTCGACGGGATCCGCGTCGTGTCGCGCGGGGAGTCCCTGCTTGCGCCGAGTGTCACTCGGCAGCTCATCGCGGAGTTCGTCCGTCGGGACCCGCCGGCCGGCATGGCGCGATGGGAGGCCACGGGCTCACCTACCGGGCCGGCTGGGCTGACCGGGCTGACGGGGCTGACGGAGCGCGAGACGGAGGTGCTCGTCCTCGTCGCGCGCGGACTGTCCAACCAGGAGATCGGTCAGGAGCTGTTCGTGACACCGGCCACCGCCAAGACCCACGTGAGCAGGCTGCTGATGAAGCTCGGGGCTCGCGACAGGACCCAGCTCGTGATCCTCGCCTACGAGAGCGGTCTCGTCGAACCCCACGGCTGAGCCGCGTCCGCGTCGCTCCTGGGCGCGATGACTCCTCAGTCCCGCCCCGAGCGGGCGAGGGTCACGAGGTCCCGCACGCCGGCGCCGGGGAGGTAGGCCCGGCTCAGCGCCAGCCCGATGCGCGGGAGCGCCGCCTCGTCCGGGAAGACGAGGTAGAGCGGCTCGTGGCGCGGCTGGAACTTCGACTTGAAGGCGTGCAGCGACCGGAAGCCGTAGTACGGCTCGAGGGAGGCGCCGAGCCGGTCGAGGAAGGTGTCGAGCGTGCCCCGGTCGAGCGACTCGTCGCCCGCGGACGGTCGGGTCCGCGCGAGGGGCGCACCCGAGAGGGACACGACGGGGCATCCCTCCTCCTTGAAGGTGAGGCAGGCCGAGGCGATGAGGAACTCCATGGAGTAGCGGAAGCCCTGAGGCAGCCGCCGCATGACGTCCAGCGTCCACCCGGACGGGTCTCCGCCACCGCTGCCGTGGAACGGCATCCACGACGTGACGCCATGAACCGTCGAGTCCTCGTCGATGGCGAGCCCGACGCGCACGTTGCGGTCGAGAGCCTCGTCGACACCTCCCAGCGTGAAGCCCATCTCGGGCAGCCCCTTGTCCTCGACCCACTCGGAGGAGATCGCCTTCACCTGCATCTGGATGCCTCGGGGCATGTCGGCGAGCGGCCCGATCCGAAAGCGGATGCCCAGCTTGGCCGCCTGGTTCAGGGCGGTGCGCACGTCCTGCCAGGCCTTGCCGACGAAGTCGAGCGACGGCAGATCGATCCACGCCTCCTCGGCCACCTGGAGCGAGTGCCATCCCTGGGCACGGGCGTGGTGCGAGGCCTCGGACGTCACGGTGAACAGGCACGGGACGAGCCCCTGGCCGTGCACGGCATTCGCGAAGGCGCCGAGCAGCACGAACCGGTCCTCCTCCGAGGAGGCCACCGGATCGCACAGCCCGACGGCGACGCCTGCGTGCACGCGGTAGGCCACGTAGCCGTTCACCGACGACGGCGCGAACCAGCGGTTCTCGGGCCAGGTCGTCATCCACGCGAGGCGGTTGACCGTGCCCTGCTCCTGCAGCAGCCGGGTGGCCCGCGAGCGCTGGTCGTCGTCGGCCGGTGCGACGAGGCTGCCGGTGGTGCGACGCGCTCGTCGGACGGACGGGTTGCGGAAGGCATGGCGGCCGACGAGGCACACGGCCAGTCCGAGACCGTTGCCGAAGAGCTCCCAGCCGGCAGCAAGCAGTCCCTGCTCGCCGACCACCACCATGTATCCGAGGTTGAGGACCTGGATGACGATGACGACGACCAGCAGCCCCACCGCCCACCGCCAGGCCCAGCGCCGCCCCTTGTAGAGCGACCGGGCGAGCCACAGCCAGAGAACGACCTGGACGAGGCCCAGCAGCACGTCGGTGTTGGCCAGCTCCTCGGCGCGCGCTTCCCTGGTCATCGTGACGGCGAACGGGCCGTCGGCGGTGGTGAACGGCCGCAGCAGGACCTCGACAGCGGCGACGACGAAGAAGCCGGACGCGAGCAGCCGGAAGTCCCGTCGAGTGAGGTGCCTGACGGTGAGCGCCGGCTTCCGGCCGATGAGGAACGGACCGAGGAGAAGGCCGAATCCCACTCCCAGAACGTGCTCGAGGTCCGCGAGGCCACCCATGTGGATGACGAACAGCACGACGTACGCGACGAGCAGGGTCCGGACGCGCCCGCGCCAGGGCGGCGACAGGGTGACGGAGGCGGCCGCCGCAGCGCCGAGGAAGCCGGCGGACGGGCCTGCGTCCCGGACACGGGCGAGCGTCGTGGTCCATTCGTAGCCATGGTCGCGGGTCAGCCAGAGCAGGGCGGCCGCACCGAGAACGGCGAAGAGGTGACAGGAGACGAGGGCGACCGCACAGCGCCAGGCCTCCAGGCGCCACTCCGTGAAACCACCGAAGACGATGAGCCCCAACAGGATCGGCACGTACTGGAATGGCTGGGCTGCGAAGAAGGCGCCAGTGACGACGGTCCACCAGGCGCCCTCCTCGAGGGCCGGCAGCCCGTAGGTCGCGGAGTCGCGCAGGGGCTGGCCGAGGAGAGGACTCCAGAGCGTCCGGGTCCACACCGACAGCACGAGGACGACGACAACGAGGGTGCTGGTCAACGGCAGGCGACGCGTCACCGTCCGAAGACGAGACATGACTCCATGCTCCCCCGCGGCAACCCGCGACGTCGACGGTTCGGCGATGTCGAGACGATCTGTCCCCTCTGCGCAGGAACTGTCTGGTGGAGCACAACGGCCCTGCGCTTCTCGCCGGTCGGTGTGCAATGGAGGGGGAGGAACGATGACCAGCTGCGTCTGGCGGCCGCGGAACTGCATCGCCGCGCTCACCATCGCCGTGGCACTCGGAGCGTGCCAGGGCTCGAACGAACCCGCGGCACCGTCCACCTCTACCGCGGCCGGCACGAGTACGACGTCCACCGGTGCCTCGCCCTCGACGCCGGCTGCTGTGCCCACAGGTCCCGCGACCACGCGGCCCACACCGACCGGCATACGCCCGAGCCCCTCCAGCACGGCGCGCCCGACGGTGACGACGCCCCAGCCCACCCGCCCCACGTCGACGAGAACGCCGACGAGGACCCCCACCACCCCGGCTCCCACGACCTGCTCGATCCCGTCACGGTTGCTGGGCCGCGACCTCACCACCCTGGGCACCGAGCGCAAGCTCGTGGCCCTGACGTTCGACGCCGGGAGCGGGAACGATGCCGTCGCGTCGATCCTTCGCACCCTCGAGGCGCAGCACGTGCCCGGGTCGTTCTTCCTCACCGGACAGTTCGTGGACGACTTCCCATCGAGCGCCAGGGCCATCGCGGCTCGCTACCCGGTCGGCAACCACACCTACCGGCACCCAGACCTGACCACCCTCTCGTCGTCCTCGATCCGCAGCGAGCTCCGCACAGCTGCAGCGCGCATCAAGGCCGTCACCGGGCAGGACCCACGTCCGTGGTTCCGCTTCCCCTTCGGCGCCGTCGACGCGCGCACCATCTCGGTCGTCAACGCCGAGTGCTACGTGCCGTTCCGGTGGACCGTCGACACGCTCGGCTGGAAGGGCACGTCGGGCGGCCAGTCGGTGACGTCGGTCGTCTCTCGTGTCGTCGCCGCCGCCCAGCCGGGAGAGATCGTGCTCATGCACGTCGGCGCCCACCCCACGGACCACTCGACCCTCGACGCCGACGCGCTCCCCCGCGTCATCAGTGCGCTGCGGGCGCGCGGCTACACCTTCACGACACTCGCGGCCGTCATCGGTCCGGCGCCCTGAGCCCCGACGTTCCCCAGCGGCGCGGCATACGGCATACGGCTCAAAGGTGACGGCCTCCGGCGTTTCGTGGACCCCGCGATCGGGCGTGCCTACTGTGGAAGGTGGCCAGTCGGCCACCGGGGCGGCCGTGCTGGCTGTGGACGAGCGGCGCTCCCCTCGATCAGCCGGCGACGCTCCCCAGCTCCCCGCCCCGGGGATCTGGAGACCGTCATGACGACCCACCTCGAACCCTCGACCGGTGCCCGTTCCGCTCCGAACGGGCTCGATGCCGGCACCCGCACCGCGCTCTTCGAGACCATGGTCCTCTGCCGGACGTACGAGGAGGCCATCCTCCGCGAGTACCACGCCGACAAGGGGCCCGGCTTCGACATCGGCAAGGGACTCGTCCCCGGCGAGATGCACCTCTCGGCGGGTCAGGAACCCGTCGCCGCGGGAGTGTGCGCACACCTCACCACCGACGACGCCCTGACGGCGACGCACCGGCCCCACCACCTAGCCATCGCCCACGGCATGGACCTGCGCGCGATGACGGCCGAGATCTTCGGCCGCGAGACCGGACTCGGTCGAGGACGCGGGGGCCACATGCACCTGTTCGACCCGGCCACCCACTTCTCGTGCTCAGGCATCATCGCCGAGGGCTACCCACCGGCGCTGGGTCAGGCCTTCGCCTTCCAGCGGGCGCAGACCGACCGGATCGCTGTGGCGGTGACCGGAGAGGGCGCCGCCAACCAGGGCGGTTTCCACGAGTCGCTCAACCTGGCAGCCCGCTGGTCGCTCCCCGTCGTCTTCGTCGTCGAGGACAACGACTGGGCGATCTCCGTGCCGCGTGACGCGGCCACGGCGATCCCATCGAACGCGGATCGTGCTGCGGCGTATGGCATTCCAGGCGAACGGATCGAGGACAACGAGGTGGAGGCAGTGTATGCCGCCGCGCAGCGAGCCGTCGGCCGCGCACGCTCCGGTGGCGGCCCGTCGCTCATCGAGGTGCACACGCTGCGCCTGTGGGGCCACTTCGAGGGCGACGCCCAGGGCTACCGTCCAGAGCTCGCCGAGGTGCCCTCCCACGATCCGATCCCTCGCTACGAGAAGGAACTTCGAGAGTCTGGCGTGCTGGACGACGACGCCGTTCACCGCATCCGTTCCACGGCCGCAGACCGCGTCGAGGACGCGATCGCCTATGCGAAGTCCAGCCCGCTGCCCGACCCCGCGTCGGCGACCTCCTACGTGTTCGCCTGAGGAGACGACGATGACCATCACTGAATCCCCCAGTGCTCCTGCCCCCCAGGCCGGTCGGAGGCTCACCACCTCCAAGGCCATGGTCGAGGCCATCGCCCAGGAGATGGAGCGCGACCCGGGCGTCGTCTACCTCGGCGAGGACGTCGGTGCCTACGGTGGCATCTTCAGCTCGACCACCGACCTGCTCGCGCGCTTCGGCCCGAAGAGGGTCATCGACACCCCGATCTCGGAGACCGCCTTCATCGGGCTCGGCATCGGGGCGGCGGTCGAGGGCATGCGCCCGATCGTCGAGCTGATGTTCGCGGACTTCATGGGGGTGTGCCTCGACCAGATCTACAACCACATGGCCAAGATCCACTTCGAGTCCGGCGGCAACGTCACGGTGCCCATGGTGCTGACGACAGCGGTCGGCGGCGGCTACTCCGACGGGGCGCAGCACTCGCAGTGCCTCTGGGGCACCTTCGCACACCTGCCGGGCATGAAGGTCGTCGTGCCGAGCAACCCGGCCGACGCCAAGGGCCTCATGACCTCGGCGATCCGCGACGACAACCCGGTCGTCTACATGTTCCACAAGGGCGTGATGGGGCTGGCCTGGATGGCGAAGAACGCGAGGTCGGTGGGCGACGTCCCGGACGGCGAGCACCTCGTGCCGATCGGCAAGGCGGCGGTCGCGCGGACCGGCACGGACGTCACCGTCGTGACGCTGTCACTCTCGGTCCACCACGCGCTCGACGTCGCCGACACGCTGTCGGCCGACGGTGTCGAGGTCGAGGTCATCGACCTGCGCAGCGTCGTGCCCCTCGACCGCGAGACCATCCTGGGCTCCGTGGCCAAGACCGGGCACCTCGTCGTCGTCGACGAGGACTACCTGTCGTTCGGCTTGTCGGGCGAGATCGTCGCGACCGTC
The DNA here is from genome assembly GCF_039539425.1 of Terrabacter ginsenosidimutans. Taxonomy (NCBI): domain Bacteria; kingdom Bacillati; phylum Actinomycetota; class Actinomycetes; order Micrococcales; family Intrasporangiaceae; genus Terrabacter; species Terrabacter ginsenosidimutans. Next base: position 58,659 of record NZ_BAABDC010000007.1, read on the forward strand.
GCCGACCAGGACCCGACCATGCTCAAGGCTCCGGTCCAGAGGGTCGCCGTGCCCGACGTCCCGATCCCCTACGCCCACGGCCTGGAGTATGCCGTCCTGCCCCGGCCGGAGCGCATCGAGGCTGCGATCCGCAGGTCGTTGAGCCTGTGACCGAGGTCCCGTTTCCGCCCTTGTCGAAGGAGAGCCCGCGCGCCGAGGGCATCCTCGCCACGTGGTTCGTCAGCGACGGCGCCGCGGTCTCGGCCGACCAGCTCATCGCCGAGGTCCAGGTCGACAAGGTCTCTGCCGACGTGGTCGCGCCCGTGGCGGGGGTGATCCGCCTGCTCGTCGCCGAGGAGGCGGTCGTCGCCCAGGGGTCGCCGATCGCGCGGATCGAGGAGTCCGACTGACCCTCTGAAGGCCGTAACATCTGAGCATGCGTTCAGATGAGAGTGTCATCGCCATCGATGACTGCGTCGACCACTGCGTCCATCCGGAGACGGTGCGCCACGTACGCGCCCGCGCCCTGCCGGCGAACGACCTCGTCCAGGTCTCCGCGGTGTTCAAGCTCCTCGGGGACCCGACGCGCGCCAAGCTCCTCTACGCCATGCTCGAGGCGGGTGAGCTGTGCGTGTGCGACCTGGCCGCCTCGACCGGGGTCGCGGAGACGACCGTCTCGCAGTCGCTGCGCCTGCTGCGCGCCTCCCGGGTCGTCACGGCCCGGCGAGACGGTCGTCTCATGTACTACCGCCTCGCCGACGCCCATGTGCGAATGCTGCTGGACCTGACCCGGGAGCACATGACCCACGGCCGGGAGCCTGCGCCCTCGGCACCGGTGGAACCCCTCGAACGGGTCCGAAGCGGCGGGGCGGAGCGATCGGGTCCGAAGCGATCGGGTGCGAAGCGATCGGGTGCGAAGCGATCGGGTGCGAAGCGATGAGCCACGGACACGGCCACGGCGGCCGCGGCGTGAGTCGCTCTGCGGCGGGGGCACTCCGCTGGCGGCTGCAGCTGGCCTTCGGCATGGTGGCGATGTTCTTCGTCGTCGAGCTCGTCGTCGGGCTGACCTCCGGTTCGCTGGCCCTCATCAGCGACGCCGGACACATGGCCGCCGACGTCGTCGCCCTCGGTGCTGCCCTAGTCGCCACGCGCATCGCCACCCGAAAGGACGTGACGGGGCGACGCACCTTCGGCTCCTACCGCGCCGAGGTCTTCGCCTCCGGCCTCGCCGTCCTGCTCATGCTCGGTGTCGCCGTGTACATCTGCATCGAGGCCATCGGGCGGATCGGCTCCGAGACCGAGGTCGCCTCCGGCCCGATGCTCGTCGTCGGCGCTCTCGGCCTGGTCGTCAACCTCATCAGCATCGCCCTGCTGCGTGCCGGAGCCAGCGAGAGCCTCAACGTCAAGGGCGCCTACCTCGAGGTCCTCGCCGACACTCTCGGCTCGGTCGGCGTCATCGCCGCCGCGATCCTCGTCAGCTCCACGGGCCAGCAGTGGTGGGACACCGTCGTGGCCCTGGCCATCGCCTTGTTCGTCGCGGTCCGGGCCGTCCTGCTGGGTCGCGAGGTCCTGGCTGTCCTCGGCCAGCACGCACCGGCCGGGATGCATCCGGACGAGGCGGAGCAGGCACTCTCCGAGATCTCCGGCGTCGTCGAGGTCCACGACCTGCACGTGTGGACCCTGACGTCCGGGATGAACGTCGCCACCGCGCATCTCGTGACCGCCCCGGCTCGGGCCGGCCACGCATCGGCCGACACGGGCACGATCCTGGCGCAGGCAGCAGAGGTCATGCGCGAGCGCTTCGGCATCGAGCACGCCACGCTGCAGATCGAGCCCGCCGGCTCCAGTGCCTGCGCGCAGACCACCTGGTGAGTCCCGAGACCCGGGTTCGGCCTCGACCGGCTCGTCCACGACGTCGCGTCGTCAACCTCGAGGCGATGACAGGTCGATGGTCTAGCCCGACGACGTCGCGTCAGTTCTTCGACTGGACGACCCAGGCTCGCGCCTCGTGGAGGGCGGCCCACGTGGCTTCGCCGAGAACGGGGGTGGCTCCGAACACCCGGTCCGGCGGCTGAGCTGTCACCGGAACGGTTCGGGCCAGCAGCGCGGCCATGTCCGGGTCGAGGCCGGACACGTAGAGGCGACCGCCTGCGGCGCCGATCTCTTCGGCGTACGTGGCGAGGATGCGGAAGAAGGTCGCGCCGAGGGAGGCCCGGCCGCGCAGGCGGAGGACGACTGCCGGCCTCTGGGCCTGCCCGACTTCTGGCAGTCGGGATTGCAGGGTACGGGCGCCGGCGAAGAACAGGCTTCCGTAGACGTCGAGGACCGTCACCCGGTCGCTGGGCAGAGACTCTGGCGCCGGCCGCTCCTCGAAGCGCCCGTCATCTCGCGGTACGAGCTCGACAACCTTGAGGTCCATTGCCTCGCGGTTCAGCTGCAGGAGCAGGGAGAGGGCGACGCCGACGCCGACGGCCACCGCGACAGGCAGGAACAGCGTGGCCACGAACGTGGCGCCCAAAGCGATCTGGGACAGACGCCCGGTGCGCCAGATCGTGACGAGGGCACCCGTCCGGACCGACCCCACTGCCGCGAAGATGAGCACTGCGGCCAGGGTGGGCATGGCGACCTTCCCGACGAGTCCGGCGAAGAGCACGAGGATGACCACCATCCACAGACCGGACCAGATGGCCGCCCATCGCGTCCGGGCTCCTACCGAGACGTTGAGCGCGGTCTGCCCCACGGAGCCACCGACGGGTTGGCCGAGGAACAGTCCCGAGGCGAGATTGCCGATCCCCTGGGCAGCGAAGTCCTGGTTCATGTTCGAGGGTCGTCCGTCAGCGTTGGGCGCCGACTCGCTCACACCGGCGCCCTGCACCAGGATGATCACCGCGATGGCGCACGCGTTGAGACCGAGATTGACTGAGATGAGGCTCAGGTCGGGCAGGCTCGGCCTGGGCAACGACTGCGGGATCTGCCCGATGTCGTTCACCCGGGTGACGGAAGTGGCGCCGGCAAGAGCGACCGCCAGGGTGGGCAGGATGAGCGAGACGAGGGCACTCACCGTGTTCAGGGGCGTCCGCGACAGGCCGAAGAGGATGGCCAGCGCGCCGAGGCCCGCCAGCAGGGACGCCAGGTCGATGCCGGCCGGATGGGTGATGACGTCGACTGCCTTGGCCAGCGAGTTGGCGCCCTCCGCGGAGACCCCCGTCAGGTCGCCCAGCTGGCCGCAGATGATGTTGACGGCGACGCCGGTCAGGAAGCCTGTCATGACCGAGTGGGAGACGAACCTGGTGTAGCGGCCCAGCTTGAACAGTGCGGCCACGACCATCACGAGGCCGGCGAGGAGTGTCAGGAGGAACAGCGCCTGCGGTCGTTGCTCGGGGTCGAACCCTGACACGGCTGAACCCGACGCGATGGCTGCGGCCGTGGTGGTGGTGATCACCATCAGCCGCGTGCTGGAGGTCAGGCCGCCGGCGATCGGGCCCGCAAAGCTGGCGTACAGGCCGTACACCGGGTTGACCCCGATCAGCACCGCGGAGGCCATGCCGTCGGGGACGCTGCTGATCGCGCCCGGCAACCCGGCAACGAAGTCCTTGCCGAAGTCCTTGCGATCCGGCTTGATCGACCGCCCCCAAGCCTGGACACCGGTGAGCAGGCGGCGGCTCGTGCTGGTGTCAGCGGTCTGCTTGGAGTCTGTCATCGCGCACCGATCCGTGGCAGTTCTTCCACTCCTTGCCCGACCCACAGGTGCAGGGCTCGTCAGGGCCGCGGAGTCCGTCGTCGCGGGCGTAGACGGCCATAAGCTCTGACGGGGCGCGGCCCTGCCGAAGGAGCTGGACCATCGCCGCCATCGGCTCTCGGACATGGTGGAAGAACGACAGGTATCCCGGGCAGAGGTAGTGCTGACCGGACTCACCGTTCGGAGCCGTCGCGAACCGGTCCTTGGGGCATCCACCGTTGCAGGCGAAACGTACGTCGCAGTCGCGGCAGAACTGGGTCAACGTGTCGCGCTTGTCCTGCCCGAACTTCCGTTGCTGCGGCAGGTCGACCAGCTCGAGCATGGTCCGGTCGCCGATGTTGCCCAGAAGGTAGCCCGGTTCGACGAAGTGGTCACACGAATAGAGGTCGCCGTTGTGCTCCAGCGCCAGCTGGGACCCACAGGTCTCCGCGTGGATACACATGCCCCCGCCCTCGCCGTACCAGGAAGCCAGCGCGGTGTCGAAGACCTGGACGTACACCGACCCGATGTCGTGGCGGACCCATTCCTCGAACACCTCGATCACGAAGCGGCCGTACTGCTCGGGTGAGACCGATCGATGGGTCACCAGCGAGCCGTTCTGGACGTAGAGGGGTCGGCCGCGCACCCCGCTCCCCCAACCCGCGTCCGCGATCGGCAGAGTCTCCGGCGTCGCCCGCTCGATGATCGGGATGAGCTGGATGAACGAGGCCCCGAGCTCGTCGCGCAGATAACGGTAGACGTCGACGCCGTGATCGCCGTTGCCGGCGTGGATGGTGGTCAGCACGTTCCACTCGACGCCGTGCCTCTTCAACACGTCGAGGCCTTTCAGCACCCGGTGCGACGTGGGCTTGCCGCCCTTGTCGACCCGATACGTGTCGTGCATCGCGGGCGGGCCGTCGATCGAGATCCCGACCAGGAAGTCGTTCTCCTTCAAGAAGACGCCCCACTCGTCGTCCAGCAGGGTCCCGTTGGTCTGCAGCGTGTTCAGAACCACCTGGCCCGGACGCTTGAACTGCTCCTGCAGGTCCATCGCCCGCCGGAAGAAGCCAAGACCCATGAGGGTCGGTTCGCCCCCCTGCCAGGCCATCACGACCTCGGACGCGTCCGGGTGAGCTTCCAGCATCTGCCGGATGTAGGTCTCCTGCAGGTCTTCGGCCATCCGGAACCTGCTGCCGGGATACAACATCTCCTTGGACAGGAAGAAGCAGTACTCGCAGTCCAGGTTGCACACGGCACCTGTCGGCTTGACCATCACGTGGAAGAGGCGTCCCGCCCGCGGCATGTTGGGGGTCGGAACCGTGGTGGCCGTCGTCTCCTTCATCGACCCACCCGCCTACGCAACGGGGTGACCTCGACCGGTCCACCGGGCTCAGGACCGGCCGCGGCTGCGAACTCGCCATAGCGCCGGGCGAGGGGTGCCGCAGTGAGTCCGTGGGCGATGACGCTGAGCAGGACGGTGGTCGTGAGGATGGTCACGGCCTGGTCGGCGTGCGTCCCGAGCGCCTCCAGGGCCAGAAGTGCGAACACCAGCGAGGCCAGGCCGCGGGGGCCGAACCAGCCGACGAACAAGATCGTGACGCGGTCCAGCCCCGAGCCGATCGAGACCAGCGCCACGGGCAGCATGCGGACCACCGTGAGGCTCAGGACCGCATAGATGATGCTCCTGGCGTCGATGCGGTCCAGCATGATCGGCACGCTGACGGCACCGAAGGCCATCCACACCAGCGACGCCAGCAGAGTGCCCGTCTGCTCGAGGAACTCCAGCTCGGCGGGTGCCCGGCGACCGGCGCACGCACCGAACGCCAGACCCCCGCAGAAGGCTGCGACGAAGCCGTTGCCCTGCAGCACCAGGGCCGACGCGTACGCCGCGAGCGCCAGCGCCAGGACGGCGATCCCGGCGAACGACTCCGCGGCGGTCCCCCGGCGACGGGCGGTGCGCAGTGCCAGACCGCCCACCCCACCGACCCCGACGCCCACCAGCGCACCGATGAGCAGCTCAAGGAGGGCGGGCCCGACGCTCTCGGCGTGCTCCAGTCCCGCAGCGGCGGCGGCCCCGGCGATGGCCAGCATCACCACCGGCGTGGCGATGCCGTCGTTGAGGCCGCTCTCCACGGTGATGAGCTGCCGGATGCGTGAGGGGATGACCGGGTTCGTGACGACCGGCACACCGAGGGCGGCGTCGGTGGGTGCGAGTGCCGCGCCGACGAACAGGGCCAGCCACACGCCGAGCCCCGGAAAGACCCAGGCTGCCAACCCCCAGCCGAGCAGGATGGTCAGCGGCAGGCCGATCGCCAGCAGGCGCAGGTAGCGGCCCGCGTCTCGACGCAGCTCCCGCACAGGCAGCCGCGCGGCGTCGCTGAACAGCACCCACACCAGCGTGAGCTCGACCAGCGGCGTCAGCGACTCGGGTCCCTGCGGACCGTGGACCAGGTTCAACCCGGACAGGGCGAGGCCGACGATGACGAACGCTATCGGCGCCGTCACGTCGGCCCGCTCCAGGCGATTCGAGATCAACCCCCAGACGAACAACGCCGCGGTGACCACCACGATGCCGGTGACGTCCATGGTGGGCTCTCCTTGCTCGATGGGCCACGGGCAGCGTCAGTCACGGTGCCTGCGATGGGGCGAAGACAGCGGGCCTACTCCCCCGGGTCCGCCCGCGAACGGTCAGGACGGTCAGCGGCGCTCGTCCCGGCGGTCGCGGCGGTCCTCTCGTCGGTCTTCTCGACGGTCGCCTCGACGGTTGATGCCATGCGCTACCACGATGGCGCCTCCCACCGCGGCTACGGTCCTTCTCCGGCGCCGGGCTGCCATGGGCATGTCAGTCTCCTTCCTCGTCAGCCTCTGCAGCGTCGGCCTCGGCGGCCGCGATCACCGCCTGGATCGGGATGCGTCCGCTGGCGGCGAGCTGACCGCCGGCACGACGGACGGCGGATCCGAACGGAGCGGCCCACAGGTTCTCCCACACCAGAACGGCAGCGAAACTGCCCGGCTGGATGGTCTCGACCAGGTCGATGACGTCCTGCTCGCTCAGCAGCATCGCCAGCTCGGTCTCATAGGCACGCAGCTCACCGATCTCGCTGTCGTCCATGTCGGTGGACTCGAAGACCTCGAACCCGCCGTCCCGGTCCCTGGTCAGGAAGATCAGGTCCAGGACGCGGATCAGCTCGCGGTCGACCAGGTCCTTGAGGATCGGGGCGACCTCGCCGGTGAGCTTCGGTTCAGGGAACTCGACCACGATCCAGTCGACCGGGCCGAGCTCATCGACGTTGATGCTCATGCATGACTCCTCTCGTGCTGTTGGTGCGCGGGTACCGGCCGGTCCGGCGCGGGGCTCAGCCGGCCGCTCCATGGGCCAGTGCGGCCTGGGCGGAGGACTCGTGGAGGGTGAGCTCTTCGTCGTGGGCGTGGGGTGCAAGATCGAAGACCACGTTGCGGACGGTGCCGGTGAAGGCGTACGGCGCCCGGTCCTCGTAGTCGAGGTCGACGACGCCGCCGTTGTCCCGGGAGATGTCCATGCCCGCGTAGGTGGTGAAGATGAGCGAGATGGTGTGCGGGATGTCTCCCTCGCCGATCTGCTGGTCATCTGCCCACAGCGTGACGTGGCCGCCGGTGCCGGGCTTCGTCTCGTCGGCGTCGAACAGCATCTTGAGGGTGACGTCACCGGTGGGGACCGGCTCGGCCGAGGTCTGCCGGTAGGTTTCGATGCCGAGGTACTGGTAGGTGTGGTTCAGCAGCCCGTTCTCGTCGACCCAGAGGGCGAAGCCTCCGATGAAGTCGGCGAACGCCACGAGCACGCCCTCCGCCCCGCCGTCGGGCACGTGCACGTGCGCCTCGATGGCATACGACCGACCGATGATCCTGGGGATCTGGGTGGTCTGGATGTTCTGGACGTCTCCCGAGAACGTGAACCGTGTCTGGGTCGGCAGCGGCGGCAGGATCCCGAAAAACACCGCGAACCCGCCGAGGAGGGGAAGGACCCGGTTGCGTTCGGCCTCGGCCCAGAAGAGCTCGACCAGCTCCGCGACCTTGTCGGGGTGCTCGGCCGCGAGGTCGTGGGCCTGGGAGAAGTCGTCGGGCAGGTAGTACAGCTCCCAGGGTTCCTGGCTGGCGTCCCAGCCGCTACCGGGCCCGAACCTCGACAGGGTGGCCGGGGAGAAGTCCCAGGGCAGCTTGTCGAGCTTGGCACAGGCCCACCAGCCGTCCTTGTAGATCGCTCGGCTGCCGTACATCTCGAAGTACTGCACCGTGTGCTGGTCGTCCGCCTCGGCTGCGTCGAAGGTGTAGGCGAAGCTGGTGCCGTCCATCGGCTCCTGCTCGATGCCGTCGACGACGGTGGGCTCGGGAAGCCCGATGACCTCCAGGACCGTGGGGACGACGTCGATGCAGTGGGTGAACTGCGTCCGCATGCTGCCACCGCCGGCGATCCGCCTCGGCCACGAGATGACCATGGGGTCACGTGTCCCACCGAGGTGGCTGGCCATCTGCTTGCCCCACTGGAACGGCGCGTTGTTCGCGTGTGCCCAGGCGGCCGAGAAGTGCGGGGCGGTGTGGAAGCCGCCGAGCTCCTCGAGCCCGCCGTACTTGTCGATCATCGTGAACTGCTCCTCGGCGTCGAGCACCACGCCGTTGAAGAACGTGGTCTCGTTGAAGGAGCCGGTCACGGTGCCCTCCATCGACGCACCGTTGTCGCCCCAGACGTAGATGACCAGGGTGTCGTCGAGCTCTCCCATCTCCTCGACCGCGTCGAGCATCCGGCCGACGTTCCAGTCGGCGTTCTCCGAGTACCCGGCGAACACCTCCATCTGGCGGGCGTACAGCCTGCGCTCTGCGTCGCTCAGACTGTCCCAGGCCGGGTATGCCGCCGGACGTTCGGTGAGCTCTGTGTCGGCCGGGACGATGCCGAGCTTCTTCTGCCGTTCAAGGGTCTTCTCGCGGTACACGTCCCAGCCCTCGTCGAACTGGCCCTTGTACCGGTCCGCCCACTGCTTGGCCACGTGGTGGGGCGCGTGGGTGGCGCCGGTCGAGTAGTAGACGAACCACGGCTTCTCGGCGTCCTGGGCGCGGACCGCGTGCAGCCACTCGACCGCCTTGTCGGTGATGTCGTCCGGGAAGTAGTACAGCTTCCCGTCCGCACCCTCTGGAACGCCGAGCGTCGAGTTGTCCTGGGTGATGATCGGGTCGTACTGACCCGCGGCCCCGGTCAGGAAGCCCCACCAGTGGTCGAAGCCCCACCCCGTGGGCCAGTGGTCGAACGAGCCCGCCGCGCCCATGTCGCGGCCGGGGGTCATGTGCCACTTGCCGAACCCGCCGGTGATGTACCCGTTCTCCTTGAGGATCCGAGGCAGGGCGGTGCACGACCGTGGGCGGATACCGGTGTAGCCGGGGAACGGCGCGGGGAACTCCGCGATCCCACCCATCCCCACCCGGTGGTGGTTGCGACCGGTCAGCATCGCCGCACGTGTCGGGGAGCAGACCGCGGTCACGTGGAACCGGTTGTAGGTGATGCCCTGCTGCTGCACGCGGGTGAGGTTCGGGGTCCGGATGCCGCCGCCGAAGGTGTCGGGGGCGCCGAAGCCCGCGTCGTCGATGAGGACGACGAGGACGTTGGGCGCGCCGTCGGGCGCCTTCGTCGGCGCCACGATGCTCCAGTCGCCAACGGACTCGTCGATGGTGCGACCGCCGACGCCGCCGAAGCTGCGGTCGGGGACGGGCAGGACGCTGCGGTCGGGGTTGAACTTGCCCATCGCCTCGGCCAGCTTCGCCTTCAGCTCGTCGATGCCGCGCTCGTCGCTCTCGACCACGGACTTGATGGGTGAACCCGGAAGGGCGCGCTCGACGTCGAGGCGGGACTCGGCGGGGAACACGCCGATGATCACGGCCGTCCCCGCCTTCAGGGCGGCACCCACCTGCTCCTGGATGGCGGCGGTGAGCTTGTGGCCGGCGAAGTGCCCGACCACCGCACCGGCTGCGGCGCCCACCGTCACGGCGCCGAGCATGGGTGGGGCGAACAGTCCCACCAGGACACCAGCTCCCCCGCCCCAGCCCGCACCACGACGACCGAGGTGGTTGCCGGTGTCCATGAGCCGCGGCTTCCCGTCGGCGTCCTTGCCGACGAGGATCATGCCTTGGCTCGACAGCTTCTTGGCTCCGACCTTGTCGGCCAGTGCGCGGAACTCCGCCTCAGCGACCTCGACATCGGGGTAGCCGGCCACAAGAAGCATCTGCGTGTTGGACATGATCGGACCCCTCCGGTAGTCGGCCACTGAACCTGCAAGCCTGTGACCACTGGACCGCGGCGGCGTCGGACGTCAACAGAGTCGAAGGTCCCTACCCAAGGGTTCTGGTCCTACGGGTCGCGCTCTGGTCGCCCAGGTTTGTGGCGCTGCGTCCTGCCTTGGCGGGGAGGAGCTGCCGGCGCCTCGGCTGCCACCTTTCAGGTCCGCAGGCCCCCTTCGGACAGAGCAATGGGGCGGCACCATCGGTGCCGCCCCATTGGGATCGCTATCTCACTGTGACCAGATCCGTGACACTGCTGACCAACCGAATGTCAGTCGTGCTCAAGCCGATTCGTGACTTTTGCTGACCGTCGGCATCAGCTGCAGCCGCTGGTGCTTCCGCAGCCCTCGCAGACGTAGCAGGAGCCGGCGGGGCGCATCTTCGTGCCGCAGGTCATGCAGATCGGCGCGTCGGCCGTGATGCCGCCGAACTTCTCGAGCAGCTCTGCCGAGCTGTGGACGTCCGAGGACGCCTCACGAGCGGAGGCCGCACCGGCACCGGACTTGACCTCGGAGGCCTTGAGATCCTCCTTGGTCAGCTCCTCGGCCTTCGGCTCGGCCTTCTTCGAGACCGGGGCCGACTGCTGGAGCGACTCGAGCTCGTCCTCGAGGTCCTCGTCGGACTCGTCGGACTCGATGGCCTCGTAGGAGCCCGTCTCGACCTGGCGAGCACGCTCCGACGCCGTGTGGATGCCCATGAAGGAGCGGGTGTCGAAGTCGAGGTAGTCGAGCGCCAGACGACGGAAGACGTAGTCCATGATCGACTGCGCCATGCGCACGTCGGGGTCGTCGGTGAGACCGGCCGGCTCGAAACGGAGGTTGGTGAACTTCTCCACGAACGTCTCGAGCGGGACGCCGTACTGCAGACCGATGGAGACCGCGATCGAGAAGGCGTCCATCACGCCGGCCAGGGTCGAGCCCTGCTTGCCGAACTTGAGGAAGATCTCGCCGAGCTGCTGGTCGTCGTAGGTGCCGGCCGTGAGGTAACCCTCGGCGCCACCGACGGCGAACGACGTCGTCTGGGAGCTGCGGCGCTTGGGCAGGCGGCGGCGGACCGGGCGGTACTCGATGACCTTCTCGACCTTGACCTCGGCAGCAGCAGCGTCGGCCGCGGCCTTGTTGTCCTTGGCCGTCGAGCCACCGTCGGACAGCGGCTGACCGACCTTGCAGTTGTCGCGGTAGATCGCGAGCGCCTTGATGCCGAGCTTCCAGCCCTGCATGTAGACGTCCTGGATCTCCTCGACCGTGGCCGTCTCGGGGAGGTTGACCGTCTTGGAGATGGCACCCGAGAGGAACGGCTGCGTCGCGGCCATCATGCGCACGTGGCCCATGGCCGAGATCGAGCGCGCACCCATGGCCGTGTCGAAGACCTCGTAGTGCTCGGGCTTGAGGCCGGGGGCGTCGATGACGTGACCCTTGTCGGCGATGTACTCGACGATCGCCTCGACGGTCTCGCCGGTGTAGCCCATCTTGCGCAGCGCACGCGGGATCGTGAGGTTGACGATCTGCATCGAGCCACCACCGACGAGCTTCTTGAACTTGACCAGCGAGAAGTCCGGCTCGATGCCGGTCGTGTCGCAGTCCATCATGAAGCCGATGGTGCCGGTCGGGGCCAGCACCGACGCCTGGGCGTTGCGGTAGCCGTGCTTCTCGCCGAGCTTGACGACGTCGTCCCACGCCTTCGTGGCGAGCTGGTGGATGTCGGAGTCCATCGCGTCGAGCGTCTTGATGTTGTCGTTGGCGGCCTGGTGCTTGCGCATGACCCGCTTGTGGGCGTCCGCGTTGCGGGCGTAGCCGGCGTAGGCACCGACGACCGACGCCATCTCGGCGGAGCGCTTGTAGGCCGCACCCGTGAGCAGCGAGGTGATCGAGGCGGCGAGCGCGCGGCCACCCTCGGAGTCGTAGCCGTGGCCCGTCGCCATGAGGAGCGCGCCGAGGTTGGCGTAGCCGATGCCGAGCTGGCGGTAGTTGCGGGTCGTCTCACCGATGGGCTCGGTCGGGAAGTCCGCGAAGCAGATCGAGATGTCCATCGCGGTGATGACGAGCTCGACGACCTTCTGGAAGGTGACGGCGTCGAACGTGTCGTCGTCGCGCAGGAACTTCAGCAGGTTGAGCGAGGCGAGGTTGCACGAGGAGTTGTCGAGCGACATGTACTCCGAGCACGGGTTGGACGCGGTGATGCGGCCGGTCTCGGGGTTGGTGTGCCACGCGTTGATCGTGTCGTCGTACTGGATGCCCGGGTCGGCGCACTCCCACGCGGCCTTGGCGATCTTGCCGAAGAGCTCACGGGCGTCGACGGTGTCGATGACCGAGCCGTCACTGCGTGAGCGCAGCCCGAACTCCGTGCCGTCCTCGACGGCCTTCATGAACTCGTCGTTGACGCGGACCGAGTTGTTGGCGTTCTGGTACTGGACGGAGACGATGTCCTTGCCGCCGAGGTCCATGTCGAAGCCGGCGTCGCGCAGGGCGCGGATCTTGTCCTCCTCGCGCGCCTTCGTCTCGACGAACTCCTCGATGTCGGGGTGGTCGACGTCGAGCACGACCATCTTGGCGGCACGACGCGTGGCGCCGCCGGACTTGATGGTGCCGGCGGACGCGTCGGCGCCGCGCATGAAGGAGACGGGGCCGGAGGCCGTGCCGCCGGAGGAGAGCAGCTCCTTAGAGGAGCGGATGCGGGAGAGGTTGAGGCCGGCGCCGGAGCCGCCCTGGAAGATCTTCCCCTCCTCCTTGTACCAGTTGAGGATCGAGTCCATGGAGTCGTCGACGGAGAGGATGAAGCACGCGGAGACCTGCTGCGGGCTCTTGGTGCCGACGTTGAACCAGACGGGCGAGTTGAACGAGAAGACCTGGTGCAGGAGGGCGTGCGTCAGCTCGTGCTCGAAGATCTCGGCGTCGTCGGGCGACGCGAAGTAGCCGTTGCTCTTGCCTGCGGCGGCGTAGGTCAGCACGACGCGGTCGATGAGCTGCTTGAGCGAGACCTCGCGGGCGGCCGTGCCGACGGCGCCGCGGAAGTACTTCGTGGTGACGATGGTGCTGGCGTTGACCGACCAGAAGTCGGGGAACTCGACGCCGCGCTGCTCGAAGATCGTCTCGCCGGTCTTCCAGTTCTGCTGGACGACGTCGCGCTTCTCCCACGTCACCTCGTCATAGGGGTGGACGCCGGGCGTGGTGTAGATGCGCTCGATCTTGACGCCCTTGGCGCCTGCCTTCGAGCGTGAGCTGCGGTTACCGATCTCCGTCATTTCGTGCGGCCTCCCTGACCGAATCTGCTGCTGGGAATGAGTCTTGCGTGGGGCACCGACAGTGGGGCGGGTGCTCCGGTGGTGCGTGGAGGGTGGTTACCGCTGGGCGTCGAGCCGGGCCGGAGCCGTAGGCTCCTCCCCCAGCGCGTCGCGCTCGGCTCGAAGGAGCGCGATGGCTCCCTCGAAGTCCTCGAGGCTCTCCCACGCCTGGTAGACGCTGGCGAACCTGAGGTATGCGACCTCGTCGAGCTCGCGGAGCGGTTCGAGGACGGCCATGCCGACCTCGTGCGCCTCGATCTCGGCGTTTCCCTGCGACCTGATCGCCTCCTCGACCTTCTGGGCGAGAAGGGCCAGGTCGTCCTCGCTGACGGGCCGCCCCTGGCATGACTTGCGCACACCGGTGAGGACCTTGGCCCGACTGAACGGCTCGGAGGCGCCCGACCGCTTGATCACGTTGAGGCTCGAGGTCTCGAGCGTGGTGAAGCGGCGGTTGCACTCGGGGCACTGACGCCGTCGCCTGATGCAGGCGCCGTCGTCGGTCGTGCGCGAGTCGATGACCCGCGAGTCGGTGTGGCGACAGAACGGACAGTGCACGTCTGGTCACCTTCCCTTCCCCGAGACCCAGTCGTTCCAACGAGCTGCGGCCGTCCCGTATGCCGTCCGCCATGCTTCGCCGGACCGATCGGTGTTCGTGGGACCGACCGGGTCTGGGGATGGAGCTGGGGACGACGTGGGGATGACCTGTGTGTAACCCCCGTTTGCCTGGGGACTACATGTGGACGTCTTACATCTGTGTAACTACTAGATGTAGGGGTAACTGTAGGCATGCCGTGACCCCGATCGCAAGCGAATCGCGAACCTCCGGCGCGGCGTGTCGCTGACCTGCACAAACGCCACGTCAGTCACATCCGCACCGGGCGTGTCGCAGCGGGCAGCCCCCACATCTTGGGGTGCGGGGCGCCCACCCGTCCCTCATCTCGGGTCGCCGCCTGGCGGCGTGGACCCGAGGCGGCGCCCACCTCGACACCGGCCGTGTCAGCGCAGTCGTGCGATTCGCGGGCGGGTCGCGAACCAGAGGCAGAGGGCCGCCATCGCCCCGCCGTAGACGCACGCCGCGGTCAGCACCGAGGCGCCGGCCGCGAGCGCGCCGAACGCCGGGATCGCGAGCGGCACCAGCGCCATGTCACCGAGGCTCGAGACCGACGAGACTCGCCCGAGGTGGCTCGGCGCGATGGTGCGCTGGTAGGTCCCCGAGAGCCACACCGACGCCGTGCCGGCCGCGATCCCGATGAGCGCCATGGCTGCGAGCAGAACCACCCTGGAGCCGATCCCGGTGGCTGCGATGCAGGCGCCCTGCACCACCAGCACGGAGAAGCCGGCCTGCGCCGGCCTCGCGACCTGCCAACGGATCCCGACGATGCTCCCGATGATGGCCCCGGTGGCGAACGCCGCCTCCGCCGCCCCCAGCCATGCCGGTCCCCACCCCGAGCCGCTGACACGCAGGGCGACCCCGAGCGCGATGACGGGCGAGACGAAGACGTTGAGGGCGGCGAGCCCCAGCACCAGCAGACGGGCCGAGGCGTCTCGACGAAGGTATGCCGCCCCGTCCCGCAGGCTGGCCGCCCACGATGCGTGTGGAGTCCGCGGCATGCGGTAGCGCGGACGCACGACGACCGCGAGGACGGCCGCGACTGCGACGAACGTGACGGCATTCGCCAGCATGGCCCCGGCGGGGCCGACGACGGCGACAGCCACACCACCCACGGGGGCGCCGAGCAGGCGTGCCAGACGGTTGCCGATCTGGTTCCAGCCACTCACGGTCGCGAGGTCGGCGGAGCGCACGAGCTGGCGCGAGAGCGTGGCCCCGGCCGGGAGCGTGAGGCCCGTCGCCGTACCGAGCAGGATGCCCATCGCCACGAGGAGCGGTGCCCCTCGTACGCCTGTCGACCAGGCGAGGGCGCCGCCGAGCAGGACGATCGCCTGGACGAGGCGGCCGGTGACGAGGACCCGTCTCGTGTCCCACCGGTCGGCGATGACCCCGCCGACCAGCACGAAGACGGCTTGCGGAAGGGTCTCGGCACCGAGGACCAGACCCGCCGTGGCCGGCGGGAGCGTGTGCACCGCCGTCCACGCGAGTGCCACCGTCCACACGGCGTCGCCGAACCACGACAGCGCCATCGACGCCACCCACGCCTGCACCATCCGGTCACGAGGCAGGGGCGGGGGTGCCGCGCCGAGCAGCGTCGGTTCGGCGGGAGCGGCGGGAGTGGTTGGAGCGGTGTCCGTCGGCGGGACGTCGGTCGGGACATCAGCGGCGGGGCTCACGGTCGCACCGGCGGACTCGGAAAGACGCGAGCCGAGACCCGGACGGGCAGCCGCGGCACGTCCGGGCGCGCCAGGGCGTCGGCGCGACACTCCTCGCTCCATTCGACGACGAGATCGGTGAGCCGGCGGCTGAGCTCGCCCATCTGGTCGACGGTGGCTCCGACGAGCGAGTCGGTCGCCACGGCCGCCCTCCGCACCTCCGGGGGCGATGCCTCCCCCTCGGTGAGCCATCGCTGCACGGCGCGCACGTGGTGTCGGAAGTTCTCGGCCTCGGCGCTCGAGGCGATCCGGCGCGCCACGGTCCCCTCGCCGTAGTCGGTGGCATCCCACGAGACCTGCCGCGGGCGACTGCGCCACCACCTCTCACGGGTGTCTCGAGCCAGGTCCGGCGCCGGCTCGACGAAACCGTAGCGGTGCAGCGTCCCGAGGTGATGGCTCACGGACCCGACCGCGAGACCGGTCCGGCTCGCCAGCCGGCCCACGGGGGCCGGGCCCTCGACGGAGAGCAGCTCGCAGAGCCACCGGCGCGTCGGATGGTGGAAGGCGGTCAGCACGTCCAACAGGGCGCTGCCGGTCTCGGTGCCGAGCAGCTCGCCCGAGACCGGACTCGTGTGGAGGTGCCGCTCGGAGGCGGTGCGTCGAGACATGTCGGACAGCCTCGTGCGGCTCGGTCGACTTCCACAAGACCTCTTGTATGACTTTCGGCGCCGACCCCGGACGACGTGGCGGGTGGGGTGCTTGCCCATGGCTCGTCCATGACCGAGGCTGCCGACTGTGACGACTCGGACATCAGTGCAGGAGGTCCTCGACCCGACCCGGCGACGTGAGGACGCGGTGGCCGGCTACGACGTGCTCGGCCGGGCGCCACAGCGCGAGCTCCAGGCCCTCGTCGACATCGCTGCCCAGGTGTGCGCCGTCCCGCGCGCCGCCATCAACATCATCACCTCGACACAGCAGCAGCAGATCGCCACGACCGGCTTCGCACCCTCGATCTGCGCCCGCGAGGACTCGATGTGCGCCGCTGTGCTCGACCACACCGACCGGGTCGTCGTGCCGGACGCCAGCCTCGACGCACGCTTCCACGGCAACCCCTTCGTGACGGGGGTCCTCGGCACCGTCCGCTTCTACGCCTCAGCACCCCTGACCACGCCGGACGGCGTCATCATCGGCCGCCTCTGCGTCTTCGACTCGGCACCCCGGGAGCTCGTCGAGGCCCAGGAGGACGCCTTGGTCGCGATCGCCGAGCGCGTCGTCGACGTGCTCGAGCTGCGACTGCGGACCCGTGAGCTCGAGGACTCGCTGGCCGCCCTGACACAGGCCAGGGACGAGCTGCACCGGTCCAACGAGGCCCTGTCGGTCTTCGCCGGTCAGGTCAGCCACGACCTGCGCACGCCGCTCACCGCGATCATGGCCAGCACCGAGATGCTCGGCCAGCGACCCGCTGTGGCTGGTGACGAGTGGTCGGAACGTCTCGTCGCGACGGCCCACCGCTCGGCGACCCGCATGGCCGGGATGATCGAGCAGATCCTGTCCCACGCCAAGGTCGGCGCCGAGCTGCACCGGACGGACACGGATCTCCGCGTCGTGCTCGCCTCGGTGCTGGAGGACCTCGCCCCGACGCTCGAGGCGCGGTCCGCCAGCGTCGTGGCAGGCGAGCTGCCGACGCTGCCGGCCGACGAGCAGCAGCTCTACTCGGTGTTGCTCAACCTCGTCTCCAATGCGGTGAAGTACGCGCGCCCCGGCGTCGCGCCCGTCATCGAGGTGTCCGCCGAGCGCAGGGGTGAGCGCTGGCGGTGCGCGGTGCAGGACAACGGGATCGGGATCTCGGCGGCGGACCGCGACCGCGTGTTCGGCTTGTTCAGCCGGGTCGAGACCTCGGTCGAGGGAAGCGGGATCGGCCTGGCCACCGCCAGGCGGATCGTCGAGGCGCACGGCGGCGCCATCGGGGTCAGCTCGGCCGAGGGCCCGGGGACCATCGTGTGGTTCGAGCTCCCCGCAGAGACCTCGGCGCTCAGGGGATGAGCCTCGGCAGGTTCATGGGGTCGACACCGACACTCGGGCCGATCGTCGTGCAGGCCCGCTCGTCGGTTCCTTGGACGACCCGGAGGTCGGGTCGTCCCGCTGCGATGGCGGTGAGGTTGCGCGCACTGTCCGTGCCCTGTCGCAGGTAGTCGGAGTGGCCGGACGACGTGCGGCCGGCGTCGACGAACTCCGACCGGGAGTGCAACCAGTGGTTGCAGCCCGAACCGGTCTGCTTCAGCGCGAAGGTCGACAGCCGGGTGGCACCCGCGACCTGAGCCGAAGGCGTGCCGTGCACGGCCCACCCGTAGTCGAAGACGTCGTCACCCACGGCTCCCAGCACGTTGAGGGAGCCCGGCTTGAGCGAGGTGCGCGACACGTCGGAGAACGGCAGGCCCGGGGCGCCGAAGACCGCCACGTCATCGACAGCGCTCGTGCGCAACGAGGCGAAGCCGGCGAGCACGGCTCCGTAGGAGTGGGCCCACACCGTCTGGTGCGCCGGACGGTCCCGTGCGGCCTCGACACCGGTGGCGAAGTCGGCCAGTGCGGCCGCGTTGTCGCGGGCGAGCTTGGCGTTGACGACGTTTCGGTCGATGGAGGTCACGATCTCTCGGACCTGGGGTGCGTCGTAGCCCATCCACGTGACGATCGCGACGTCCTGCCCGGCTGCGAGAGCCCGGGACTCGGACCGCATGCGCACGAAGGTGTCGTCGTAGCGACGCAGGTCTGTGCCGACCATCGTGGACAGGCCCCCGACGAACGTCACGACGTGTTCTGCGCGGTCGACGTCCCCGACCGCGACGACGGCCTTGACGTCGAGCCCGCTGGTGTCGATGAGCAGCAGCCGTCGCTCGCCGCCGTCGCGACGCCCGAGCACGTCTCGAACGGCCTCGAGCGCGGCGACGTGCTCGTCGGCCCGTCTGCGCGCCGTGGCGTAGCCGATGCCGGTCGATCGCTGTGCTGCGCTGAACCGCTCCCGCGCCGCCGCCTCGGCCCGGGCGAGGAGGGCCAGGTTGGCCTCGTGGCGCGCCTGCGCCGGCACACCGTCACGCGAGCCGACCCACTCCGGCCGTTCCCGGATGACCGTCCGACGCTCCTCGTCGGTCAGTGACCGCCACCAGGCTGCCGACGCGAACACGTGCGCGCTGACGCCACCCGCACTCGAGGGAACCGGCGGGGCCGGCATTGACGCCAGAGCCGGCGCCCCGGACGTACCCGCCGACGTCGGCGCTCCGCGCGCCGATGACAGCAGGTCCCGCAGCAGCTCCTCGTCCGTCTCGGCGGCGGACTGACGCGCCCGGGCCAGGCACGCCTGCACCTCGGCACGCAGGAGCTCATCGAGCCGAGCGCGGTGCGCCTCCAGGGCCGGGTCACCGAGCGAGGCCCGCACAGGTAGGAAGAGGCGACCGTCGTCGTCGACCCATGCCCCCTCGTCGGCCGCCCGCCGGTCGGCCCGGCCCACGAGGTCGATCGCCGCCTGCAGGCGGATCGCCGCTCGTCCGACCGCGCTTACCGTCGCGGCCAGGCTCGCCGCGAGCCCTCCGAGTCCGGCAACCACGACGCCGTAGCGGTCCGCCGCGGCGGAGGATGCAGCACCGGACCACCGCGGCGCGGCCGAGCGACGCCACAGCACCAGCTCGGCGAGCACCAGCACCCGGCGGCGACGCTCCTCCAGTCCCCGGCCGACGGCGGTCAGGGACTGGGGCCGGCTCGAGCGGATGTCGCGCACGGACAGCGTCGACGCGGTGGTGGCGACCGTCATCGAGAGCCTCCCGACGCCGGTCGGACGCTCTGCCGAGCCGCCTGCTCGACGGCGTCGTAGGTGTCGGCCGCGACGGTCAGGCACTGGCCCAGCTCCTGCAGCTCCCACCGGGTCGCGGCCAGTCGCGCCGCCCAGACGGCCGAGACCTGGCGCAGGCCCGCGGCGCTCCGGCTCCCCGGGAGAGCGGCGGCGATCGGCTGCAGCTCGTCCGCGATCGCAATCGTGCGCACCCGCGCGAGGACCTCGGTGATGGACGTGACGTCCTCGCGGAGTGCTGCCGTGTCCACTGCGTAGCGCATGGTGTGCTCCCTTCCCGAGGACTGTCACGCTAGGCCGCTCACCGGGCGGCTCACCGGCGTCATCCACAGGACCTGGCCCCAGGCGCATGAGGGCTGCGTGCTGTGTCGGCGCCCGCTGGACCACCTGCGCTGCAAGGACGCCGGGGACAGCAGGACGCCGCACCCCGGATCAGGGGTACGGCGTCCGGGGCAGGAGCGACGGGGTCGAAGCGCCGCTACCGCCAGCCGCTGAAGGTGGAGCCAACGCGGCAGATCGGGATGGGACGGTCGGTGCGACAGCCGGGAGACGGCCTACGCGATCGACCAGGTCCCCGAGAGCTCGCAGAGAGCTGTGGGGTCAGCGCGCCGGGATGACGAGCTGCTGACCGGCGTGGACCGCGGTGGTGCTGAGACTGTTGGCGACCTGGAGCTCGACGACGCCCTCGGCCGTCGTCAGCTCGGGCAGCTCGCGAGCGGCGACCCCCGAGAGCGTCTGCCCGGACTGCACCGTGACCGTGCGCGGCTCCCCCGTGGCCGAGGCCAGCTGGCCGGCCAACCCGACACCGAGGACGGCGACGACTGCCGCGACGAGCAGGGCCAGGACCACCCGACCGAACCGGGTCAGACGCAGGGGCGGCTGGGTGGCGCGCGCTGCCCGGGCCACCCCTGCCGCCTCAGGCCCGGTCGGCACGAGAACGAGACGGGGCCGTCCGGCCGACAGCGGCCGCTCGGACTCCTCGGTGTGCGGCTGGCGAACGGCCTCGAGGACGATGGCGCTCATGGTGACCTCCCCTTGCTCCTGAACTTGCGAACACATGTTCGATAGAACGTCTGTACGAGTTGTAGCACGTATGTTCGATGAAGTCGAGACACGCATCGAACAGGTGTTTGGCAACTGTGTTCGACCTGCGTAGTCTTTCCTCACACCACAGACCTCACCAGCCACCACTGACACTGGCCTCACATCCAGCGTCACGACGCGGTCTGAAGAGCCGACGAAGGGGACACCATGGGCGTGACCGAGCTTCCCGATCGCGACACCGGCGACGGTCTGACCGTCCGCCAGCGGCGGGTTCTCGAGGTCATCCGCAACTCCGTGGACCGCCGTGGCTACCCGCCGAGCATGCGTGAGATCGGCGACGCGGTCGGCCTGGCCAGCCCGTCCAGCGTCTCCCACCAGCTCAACGCGCTCGTCGCCAAGGGCTACCTCCGGCGTGACCCCAACCGTCCGCGCGCGCTCGAGGTCGTCTCGCCCGACGCGAAGGCGGAGGAGGTCGGCTACCGCGCGGGCGACGCGACGCCGCTGCGCCCGCGGGGCGACCAGTACGACACCGAGACCGACTCCGGCGATGCCCGCCCCGAGGCCTCCTACGTTCCCGTGCTCGGACAGATCGCGGCCGGCGTACCCATCACCGCCGAGGAGGTCGTCGAGGACGTGTTCCCGCTGCCCAAGCAGCTCGTCGGCGAGGGCGACCTCTTCCTGCTCAAGGTCACCGGCGACTCGATGATCGGCGCCGCGATCTGCGACGGCGACTGGGTCGTCGTGCGCCAGCAGCAGCATGCCGACAACGGCGACGTGGTCGCGGCGATGCTCGACAACGAGGCGACGGTCAAGACGTTCAAGCGCAAGGACGGCCACGTGTGGCTCATGCCGCACAACGACGACTTCTCCCCCATCGACGGCGACCACGCCACGATCCTCGGCAAGGTCACGGCGGTGCTGCGCCGCATCTGAGCCCTTCGGCTCCCCATCGACGACGTATGCCGTCGGCGCCCTCCGCGCCGACGGCATCGCCGTGTCCCGGGAGGCGTATCCGACGAGACGGCGAGAGACTCTGAACCGTGAGCCCTGCGAAGGAGACCGCCATGGCACCAGGCCGCACCCGGGACGTCGTGTTCACGTACCGCTACCTGCGGGGCGCGATGATCGCCCTGCTCCTCATGCTGCTGCTCTCGGTCGGCTACCAGTGGTGGTGGGAGACCGGCCACTCGTGCTGGCTCGGCTCGATCAGCGCGTACTACTACACACCGGCACGATCGGTCTTCGTCGGCTCGCTGTGCGCGCTCGGGGCCAGCCTCATCGCCTACAAGGGCCACTCGCCCGAGGAGGACGTGCTGCTCAACTTCTCGGGCTTCATGGCCTTCGTCGTCGCCATGGTCCCCACCGTGCCGGACGCCCGGTGCGGGCCGAACGCCTACACCCAGACCCCGGGCGAGATCGCCGCGGCCGTGCGCAACAACATCTGGTCGCTCGTCGTCGTCGCCGCCGTCGCCGCGCTGGTGGCCGCCTGGCTCAAGCGGGGCGCGATGACGCGCGACCCGTCCGAACGACCCACGGTGCGTTCCGTGGTCGTCTCCGTCGTCTGCGGCGCGGTGCTGCTCGGTGAGCTGACCCTCTTCCTCGCGCTGCGCGACCGCTTCATCGCGCTCAGCCACGGCGTCGCCGCGGGCACCATGGTGGCCGGGGTCATCGCCGTCATGGCCTTCAGCGCACTGCGCGCCGAGGAGCGCCACCGGGGCGCCGACGGCGGGGCTGTCTACAAGCGCACCTACATCGCGATCGCGGTGGCGCTCGCCGCGGCGCTCGGAGTGACGGTCCTCGCCGCCCTCACCGTCAAGGGGTTCGACCACCTCGTCCTCATCGCCGAGGTGATCATCATCGTGCTGTTCGCCGCCTACTGGGGCGTGCAGACCAAGGAGCTGTGGGACCTGCGCGCGAGCGACGGCGCCGACGGCACCGAGGCGCGGCAGACCCACTCCGTGGCCGAGTAGCCCTGCAGGACAGGGGCCGCCGACTCGACCGGACAGTGACCCCGCTCAGTGACCCCGCTCAGTGACCGAGCGCTTGACGCAGGTCCTCCAGGGTCGGGCCGAGGGGCGCGTGCAGACGTAGGCTCGCCTCGGCGTCACCGCGGGTGGCCGAACGCGTGACGATCGCGACCGGCACGTCGCGCTGGTGGGCCCGCCGGACGAAGCGGTAGCCGCTCATCACCGACAGCGACGAACCCAGCACGAGCACCGCCCCAGCGCCCTCGACGAGCGAGAAGCACTGCTCGACAAGCGCTTTGGGCACCGACTCGCCGAAGAAGACGACGTCGGGCTTGACGGTGTCGTGTCCGCAGACGAGACAGCGCGGCGCGTGGAAGGACTCGACGAGCGAGTCGGCGAGCACGATGTCACCATCGGGCCGGACCTGCTCGCCCCACTGCGAACCCACCGTCTGCGCCGCCTCGGCGAACCGCTCCATGAAGCCGGGGTTGGCCTCGGTCATCCTCTCGTGCAAGCCGATTCGCGTGGTGTACTCGCCGCAGGTGAGGCAGACGGCCCGGTCGAGCGACCCGTGGAGCTCGATGACGTCGGTGGCGCCCGAGGCCTGGTGCAGCCCGTCCACGTTCTGGGTGATGATCGGGCCCACGTAGCCCGCGCGCTGAAGGTCGGTGACGACGCGATGGCCCTCGTTGGGCTCGGCGGCGTTGAAGCGCTGCCACCCGATGTAGCTGCGCGCCCAGTAGCGCCGGCGCGCCTCGCTCGACCCTGCGAACTCGCCGTAGGTCATCGGCTCCACGCGACGGGTCCCGTCGGGCCCGCGGTAGTCCGGGATGCCCGACTCGGTGGAGAGCCCGGCGCCGGAGAGCACGACGACTCCGCCACCGCTGACGAGGTCCACGAGGTCGTCGAACGTGCCGAGGTCGTGCGTCTCGAGCGGCAGGGTGCGCGTGGTGGCGAGCCGGGTCGTGGCCGCCGACATGACTGTCGACGCGGCCGTCCCCTGCGGAGGTATGCCGTTCGGCTGCTGCACCCGGTCAGCCTACGTCGCCTGCCCCCGCCTCCCGGTCCCACGTCGTGGGTGTGACCGCACGGCGTCGCAGCTCCGCCTTGCGCACCTTGGCCGTGGGGGTGCGCGGCAGCTCGTCGACGATCTCGACGTAGCGCGGACGGGCGAAGCGCGGCAGGACGGAGTCGACGCGCTGGACGAGCTCCGCGCAGTCGAGGCTCGCGCCGGCAACGGGGACCACCGCGAGCATCACCTCGTCCTCGGTGCCGGCAGGGACCGAGGGCACGGCGTAGGCGGCCACCTCGGCCACCCCCGCCAGCGCCGCGACCGCGCTCTCGACCTCGAACGAGGAGATGTTCTCCCCGCGCCGCCGGATGCAGTCCTTGGTGCGGTCCACGAAGGTCACCCAGCCCTGCTCGTCCATCACCCCGGAGTCTCCGGTGTGGAACCACAGGCTGCGCCACGCCGCGACCGTCACCTCGGGCAAGCCGTGGTAGCCGGCCATGAACCCGAACGGCACCCGCGGGCGGACCATGATCTCCCCGACCGTGCCCCGCGGCACCGGCACGTCCGTGTCGGGGTCGCACACCTCCACCTCGAACCAGCGGTCCAGGACGAGGCCGGCGGTGCCGGGCCGCGACTGTCCCAGCCGGCCGTAGAGCGGGATGTTGACCTCCGTCATGCCGTATGCCGTCACGACCTCGGGCACGCCGAAGCGTTCCCGCCACGCGGCCTCGTGCGCGGGTGGGTTCGGCACGGGGCACACGACGCGGAGGCCGAGCTCGCCGTCGTCGGGCCGTGGGGGCTGGGCCATGACGAACTCGGACATCGAGCCGAGCAGGTTGGACACCGTGCAGCGGTGCTCGCGCACCTCACGGGTCCAGGCGCTCGCGCTGAAGCGAGGGCGCAGGACCGCACTCGCGCCGGCCAGGATCGTGGCCCCGAGCTGCATGAAGAGCCCGTTGGCGTGGAACAGGGGCATCGTCACGTAGTAGCGGTCTTCCGCCGTCAGGCCCAGCCCCTCGATGGTGCCCACGCCGAAGAGGACGCAGTGGGCGTGCGGCATGACGACGCCCTTCGACGGGCCGGTCGTCCCCGACGTGTACATGACGCAGGCCGTGTCGGCGGCGCGCGGCAACGGTCCCTCCCATTCCGGCTCCGACTGCCAACCCGTGAGGTCGACGATCTCCCGCCCGGCGGGGGACCCGAGGGCTGCGCGCACGGCACGCGCTCCTCCGGCATCGGCCACGACGAACCTTGCGCCGCAGTCGTCCAGCTGATGGGCGAGGAACGCACCCTCGAGGGCGGTGTTGACGGGCACGATGACGGCGCCGAGGCGGCCGAGTCCCAGCCACACCCGGACGAAGTCGAGCCCGCTGGCCAGCAGCACGGCCACGGCGTCGCCGCGCCGCACCCCGGCGGACGCCAGTCGCGAGGCCACCCGACGGGCATCACCGGCCGCTGCGGCATACGACAGCGAGCCTTCTCCGACGACGTGGACCAGCTCGCGACCACCGAGGGAGTCGGCCTGCTCCTCGAGCACGAGAGGGAGCACCCAGCGGGTCACGTCGTCATCGAACATGCTTGCCAGACAAACACTTTCATCCAACGATCCCGGTGTGTCGGGACGACACCGCGTGCGTCGTCATGTGGCCGCTGCACCCACGGCAGGGCCTGTCCCGCGGACTAGCGTGGGCCGCATGAGCCTGCGTGACACCTTCGGCACCGACGTCCTCGTCACCGGCTGGGGGCACACCCAGTTCGGCCGCCTCGACGACGAGACCCTGGAGAGCCTCGTCGTCAGCGCCGCGGGCGAGGCCCTGGAGTGCGCCGGGATCGAGCCCGGCCACGTCGACGAGATCGTGCTCGGCACGTTCAACTCGGGGATGTGGCCGCTCGGCTTCGCGTCGTCGCTCGCCCTCCAGCTCAGCGACGACCTCGCGAACGTGCCGGCGACACGCGTCGAGAACGCCTGCGCCTCCGGCTCCGCGGCCGTGCAGCAGGGCGTCAAGTCGCTCCTTGCCGGGACGGCGCGGACCGTCCTCGTCATCGGCGCCGAGAAGATGACGCACGCCCCTGCCGACGTCGTGGGCGCCGCGCTGCTCGGCGCGGACTACGAGCTGGCGGGACGCTCGTCGACGACGGGCTTCGCCGGGCTGTTCGCCGACGTCGCCCGGCACTACGAGAAGCACCATGGCCCCGTGGGCGACACGCTCGGCTCCATCGCCGCGAAGAACCACCGCAACGGTGTCCTCAACCCCTACGCACAGCTGCGCAAGGACCTCGGTGTGGACTTCTGCCGCACGGTCTCCGATCGCAACCCCATGGTCGCCGAGCCGCTGCGCCGCACCGACTGCTCCCCCGTGTCCGACGGCGCCGCGGCCCTCGTGCTCTCGACGCGCCGCACCGGGGGCCGCACCGACCCGGTGCGGCTTGCCGGTTTCGGTCACGCCAACGACTTCCTGCCCGCGGCCAAGCGCGACCCGCTCACCTTCGTGGGGACCGCGGCGGCCTGGCAGCGGGCGCTCGGCATGGCCCAGGTCGACACCTCCGACCTCGACCTCGTCGAGCTCCACGACTGCTTCACCATCGCGGAGCTCGTCGTCTACGAGGCGATCGGCCTCGCGCCGCGCGGCGAGGGGCACCGGCTCCTCGAGGACGGCACCGTGCACCGCGAAGGCCGACTGCCGGTCAACGTCTCCGGCGGCCTCAAGGCCAAGGGCCACCCCGTCGGCGCGACAGGGGTCTCGCAGCACGTGCTGGCCGCGATGCAGCTGTCGGGCACCGCCGGTGACATGCAGCTGCCCGCCGCGAGAAGAGCCGCCGTGCACAACATGGGTGGACTGGCGGTCGCCAACTACGTCAGCGTCCTGGAGTCGGTCTAGCCCCAGCTCCGCGGCGGTCCCCGCGCCATCCTGGGGTCGACGCGACATTCAGGATCGCGCCACTTCCATAATCACCGGTTATGATCGACCCATGATCGATGCTGCGGGCCTGCGGGTCATGAAGGCCATTGCCGACGAGGGAAGCTTCACGAGCGCCGCCAACGCGCTGGGCTTCACCCAGCCGGCCATCTCCCAGATGGTCCGACGCCTGGAGCAGCGCACGGGGACCGTTCTCGTCGAGCGCTACGGCCGGCAGGTCCGCCTCACGGAGGCCGGCCAGGTACTGGCCCGTCACGCCGTCGGAGTCCTCGCCGCGCTCGACGCGGCCGAGGAGGAGATCACCGCCATCGCCGGGCTGCGCGCCGGGCGCGTCCGTCTGCAGGCCTTCCCCAGCTCGTCGGCGACACTCGTGCCGAGGACGCTCGCCATCCTCAAGGCCCGCCATCCCGACATCACCGTCACCTTCACCGAGGCCGAGCCGCCGGAGTCGCTCGCGGCCCTGCGCAACGGCGACTGCGACGTCGCCGTCGCCTTCGCCTACGAGGGCGGCGATCTCGGGGAGCTCGAGGAGGACCTCTCCCTGCTCGTCACCCGCCGCCTCATGGACGACGAGGTGCGGCTCGTCGTGCCTGCCGGTCACCCCCACGCCGGTGACAAGGCCGCGACGCTCGGCGACTTCTCGGGCGAGGAGTGGATCGCCGGCTGTCCCCGCTGCCGCGGCCATCTGCTCTCGCTCGCCGACACCGCGGGCTTCCGGCCCAACGTCGCCTTCGAGACCGAGGACTACGTCGCCCAGCTCGGGCTCGTCACGGCCGGGCTCGGGGTCGCCCTCGTTCCTGACCTCATCCTCAACGCCGCCAAGCACGACGAGGTCGCGACGCTGCCGCTCTCTCCGGCGTCGCGGCGCCAGATCCTCGCCGTCACCACCCCCGACCTCCTGCGGGTCCCCGCCGTCGCCGCGGCGCTGGACGCGCTCTGCGAGGCCGCCGGTGCCGACCCCAAGGTCTCCCCCGCCCAGCTCGTCGCCGCGAAGGGCTGACGGCCCCGGCGCGTACCGACGCGTACCGGCGCGTACCGGCGCGTACCGGCGCGTACGGGCGCGCGGCCGCCACCCGGCATACGGTGGCCTCATGGGTGACCGTGAGCGCATCTCCTACCTGCCCGTTCCCGAGCGCGGCGACGTCCCCGAGGGCGTGAGCCGCCTGTGGGACAAGGCGCAGGAGGCCTTCGGCTTCGTGCCCAACGTCTTCCGTGCCCAAGCGGTCAACGGGGACCAGTTCCTCGCGTGGTGGGGCTACTTCAACCTCCTCGTCAACAAGGAGGGCCACCTGAGCAACGCGGACCGGGAGCTGCTGGCCGTCGTCGTCAGCAGCGTCAACCGGTGCACGTACTGCGAGGTGAGCCACGGCGCCGCCCTCCGGGAGTACTCCGGTGATCCTGTGACCGCCGACCTCGTCGCCTCGAACTGGCGCCAGGCCGGGCTCGGTGAGCGGGAGCACGCGATGGCCTCGTACGCCGAGAGGCTGACGCTCCATCCCGCCGAGGTCACCGAGACCGACCTCGAGCCGCTCCGCGCCGTCGGGCTCGACGACCACCAGGTCGTCGAGCTCGTGCAGGTCGTGGGGATGTTCAACCTCACCAACCGCGTGTCGACAGCGCTCGGTCTCGTCCCGAACCCGGAGTACCACTCCAGCGGCCGAGCGACCTCATGAGCCGGGTCGCACTGTCCGCCCCGGGGCCGTCAGCCCTGCAGGCCGGGCTCGAGGTGGCCGCCGAGGGCGGGAACGCGGTCGACGCGGCCATCACGGCGTCCCTGTCCGCCATGAGCACGGAGCCCGGCGTCGTCAGCCTGATGGGCGGCGCCTTCGTCAACGTGTGGCTCGCCGGCGCCGACCCGGTCATCATCGACGGCAACGTCGAGATGCCCGGGCGCGGGCTCGACCCGTCCGCCTTCGGCCGTGGCGTGCGGCAGGTCCCCACCGACTACGGCGGCGGGGTGACGATCGGCGCTGGACACGCCGCGGTCGCGAACTCCGGTGCCGTGCAGGCACTCTCGGTCGCCAGGGACCGCTTCGGACTGGTGCCCTGGCGGCGCCTCGTCGAGCCGTCTGCCCGGGCCTGCCGCGAGGGCTACCGGATCGGTGCGCCCGCCGCCCTCTACCTCGGTCTCGTCCGCGACACCCTCTTCGGCGGCGACGCCGAGGCTCACGCCCTGGTGACGGGGGCCGACGGCGGCCCTCTCGAGCCGGGCGAGACGTCCCTCAACCTCGACCTCGCCGACATCCTGGACCTGTTGGCAGCACAAGGGGTCTCACTCTTCACGACCGGCGCCGTGGGTCGTGTGCTCGTCGAGGACATGGCGGCGAACGGGGGCCTCGTGACGCAGGCCGACCTCACGGCATACCAGGCGATCGTGCGCGCGCCGACGATGCGGACCGTGGGGTCATGGGAGATCGCCCTCAACCCACCGCCATCCGTGGGCGGCCCGATGCTCGCGGCGATGCTGGGCCAGCTCGCACGCCACGAGGCCTGGACGTGGGCCGAGGTCATCGAGATCCAACGCCGAGTCCTCGCCTACCGGCTGTCCGTTCACGACCAGTCCCGCGACCTCGACGCCGATGGCCACGCCCTCCTCGAGGCGGTGGAGCGACACGGACTCGCGGGCCTGCCGACCTCGGCGTCCACTGCTCACGTCTCTGCCGTCGACGAGCACGGGAACTCCTGCGCCATCACGATGTCCTGCGGATACGGCGCCGGCATGGTGATCCCCGGCACCGGCATCCTGCTCAACAACGCGCTGGGTGAGCCCGAGCTCAACCGGCTCGGCGTCCACGCCGTGGCGCCCGGCACGCGCCTCGCGTCCAACATGGCGCCGACGACCGGACGGAGCGCCTCCGGCACCGCGCTCGCCGTCGGATCGCCCGGCGCCGACCGCATCACCACCGCCCTCATGCAGGTGCTCGGTCGCGGACTCCTGCGAGGCGACGACCTCCAGCACTCGATCGACGCACCACGCTTGCACGTCCGGTTCATGGACGACGGCTCCCCACGCGTCGAGCACGAGCCGTCGGACGACATCGCAGCCGCGATAGACGCCAGCGGCCTGCCGGCGCACCGCTTCCCCGGACCGCACATGTACTTCGGTGGGGTCGGAGCGGCGGTGCTCGGTCCGGACGGGCTCGTGGCCGCGGGGGACGCGCGACGCGAGGCCGCCGTGGGGGTATCTCCATAGGAGGTGCACGGCGGCGCCCCATCCGGCGCGCGCGTGGCACCGAACCATCTCGCGTCGACCCCCAACGAGAGGCCACCCCGATGACCATGACCGACGACCGCCCCGACGCTCCCGCCCCCTCCGCGGCGTCCTCCCGTCCGAACGGCATCGCCGCTCGGCTGGCGGCCGTCGTCGAACCCCTCTTCGGTGGCCGGCTGCCCGTGCGCCTCAAGGCGTGGGACGGCTCGGTCGCCGGCCCCACCGACGCGCCGACCGTCGTCCTGCGCGACCCTGCCGCCCTCCGCCGGCTCGTGCGCCATCCCGGCGAGCTGGGGCTGGCCCAGGCCTACGTCACCGGCGAGCTCGACGTCGAGGGTGACCTGCTCGACGGGTTCCGCCGCGTGTGGTCGACGGCGCGTGACCTCTCCGGTGGGCGCCCGTCGGCCGGCACCGTCGCGGCGGTGGCGAAGAACGGAATCCGGACGGCCTTCGACCTCGGTGTCGTCAAGCTGCCCCCCGAGCCGCCCGCGTCGCAGGCCCGGCTGCGCGGTCGCCTGCACACCAAGACCCGCGACCGCAGCGCCATCGAGCACCACTACAACCTCTCCAACGACTTCTACTCCCTCATCCTCGACCCGCACATGGCCTACTCCTGCGGCTACTGGACGAGCACCGAGCCCGGCTACACCGTCGAGGACGCGCAGCGCGACAAGCTCGACCTCGTCTGCCGCAAGCTCGGCATCGAGCCCGGCGGACGTCACCTCGACATCGGCTGCGGCTGGGGCTCGCTCTCACTGCACGCAGCCGAGAAGTTCGGGGCGCAGGTCGTCGGCGTGACGATCTCGAGCGAGCAGAAGGCGTTCATCGACGACCGCATCCGGGAGCGAGGCCTGCAGGACCGGGTCGAGATCCGGCTGCAGGACTATCGCGAGGTGCCCGACGGGCCGTTCGACACGATCTCCTCGATCGAGATGGGTGAGCATGTCGGTCAGAGGAACTACCCGACCTTCACCGGCCAGATCCACCGGCTGCTCCGGCCGGGCGGTCGAGCGCTCATCCAGCAGATGTCACGGACGACGCGCCCCGGCGGCGGCCCGTTCATCGAGGCCTTCATCGCGCCCGACATGCACATGCGTCCCGTCGGCGAGAATGTCGACCTCATCGAGCAGGCAGGACTCGAGGTCCGCGACGTCCACGCGATGCGCGAGCACTACGTGTGGACCGTGAACGCCTGGTACGACACGTTCGAGGCCAACTGGGACCGCGTCGTCGCCATGGTCGGCGAGGAGGTCGGGCGCGTCTGGAGGCTCTACCTCGTGGGGGGCGCGCTCGCCTTCGAGGAGGGACGCATGGGCGTGGACCAGATCCTTGCCGTCAAGCCCACGACCGACGGACGAAGCGGTATGCCGCCCGTCCGGGCCTGGTGAGCGACGTGTCATCGGTCTGGACGACCGTCGCCCCCGCCGTGCTGCCGACTGCCGACGCCGTGGGCTTCGACGGCGCCGC
Organism: Terrabacter ginsenosidimutans; assembly: GCF_039539425.1. Classification (NCBI taxonomy): domain Bacteria; kingdom Bacillati; phylum Actinomycetota; class Actinomycetes; order Micrococcales; family Intrasporangiaceae; genus Terrabacter; species Terrabacter ginsenosidimutans. The sequence goes on from NZ_BAABDC010000007.1 coordinate 89,658, forward strand.
CTTCGGGCGCACGCTGGCGCTCACGGCCCTCGCCGTGGTCGTCGTCCTCGGCATCACCTTCGCCGTGGCCGTGCGCGTCGGCAAGCAGGCCGTCATCGACGTGACGTGGGGCCTGGGCTTCGTCGCCATCGCCATCACGGCGTTCGCCACGAGCGGCGGCCACGGTGACGCGCTCCGACGCTGGGTCGCGCTCGTCCTCACGGCCGTGTGGGGTCTGCGGCTCGCCGCCCACATCTTCAGCCGGTCGCGTGGCAAGGGCGAGGACCCGCGCTACGAGGCGATGCTCAAGCGGGCCGACGGCAACCCGAACGTCTACGCGCTGCTGCACATCTACCTCCCACAGGGCGTCATCATGTGGTTCGTCTCGCTCCCCGTGCAGATCGCGATGTTCGTCGAGGGCGGCCTCGGCTGGGTCCTGTGGCTCGGCGTGGTCGTCTGGGCTGTCGGCTTCTTCTTCGAGTCCGTGGGCGACCTGCAGCTGACCCGCTTCCGCAACGACCCGTTGAACAAGGGGACGGTGCTCGACACGGGTCTGTGGCGCTACACCCGGCACCCGAACTACTTCGGAGACGCCGCCGTCTGGACGGGGCTCTTCCTCGTCGCGGCGAGCGCCTGGCCGGGAGTGCTGACGATCCTGTCGCCCGCCGTCATGGTGTGGAACCTCTACGGAGGCACCGGCAAGAAGCTGCTCGAGAAGGACATCGGTGACCGTCGACCGGACTACGCCGACTACGTGCGACGCACGAGCGGCTTCTTCCCGTGGCCGCCGAAGCCTGCCGACCCGTCCGCGAAGCGGGACTGACGACGCCGGCCGGTCGCCGGAGAGGTCGGGGATGATGGGCCCCATGCGCCCCGCTCTCGCCGACCTCCTCGACCTCCAGCCGCACCCCGAGGGTGGCTGGTACCGACAGACGTGGGTCTCCCCTGCGACCGTGTCCCTCACGGACGGTCGGGTGCGGGCCACTGCGACCCTCATCCACTTCCTGCTGCCCGCCGGAGCGTCCTCCGCCTGGCACCGCGTCGCCTCGGACGAGGTCTGGCTCGCGCACACCGGCACGGTCACGCTCGAGCTCGGCGGCGACGGTGCGCAGCCTGCGGCGGAAGGGATGGCCGAGCCCGTGCTGCTCGGCCTCGACCTCGCGGCGGGTCAGGTGGCCCAGGCCGTCGTGCCGGCCCACGTCTGGCAACGCACCGTGCCGGGACCGGCCGACGCCCTCGTCAGCTGTCTGGTCTCGCCGGGATTCGACTTCGAGGACTTCCAGCTCGTCGGCGCGAGCGGCGGTGAGAAGGGCGTCCAGGGCGGTGGCGAGGGCGGTGCCGAGGACGGCGGCGAGGACGAGGTCCAGCGCGCGCCGGCCGGCCCCGAGGACCTGCCGGTCGACCCGTCGGAGCCGGTCAACCCTGCCTGAGGCTCCCGCCGGCGGCACCCCCTCACCGGCCCACGGCCCGCACCTCCTCACCGTCGGTGACCACGGCGACGTCACCCTCGAGGTCAGTGCGGTGAACCTCGAACCCCCTGTCCTGCAAGGCCTTCATCGTCGCCGGCGCCGGGTGGCCGTAGTCGTTGTCCTCGCCGACGCTGATCAGCGCGAGCCGTCCGTCGACATGGTCGAGGAGGCGGTCGTCCCGGTTGCTCGACCCGTGGTGCGCCACCTTGAGCACGTCGACACGTCCCCAGCGCTCCGGGTCGCGCTCGGACTCCTGCAGCACCTGCCCGGCGGCCTCCCGCTCGATGTCGCCCGCGAGCAGGACGGTCACCCCGCGCACGTGCATGGTCAGGACCACGGATCCGTTGTTGGGCACGGACCCTGCCTCGATTCGACGCGCCGGCCACCACACGTCGGCACTGACCGAACCCACCGTGAGGCGCTGACCGGCGCGTAGCTCGCCCATCGGCACCCTCGCGGCGGCGGCCAACGTCGCGACGCGGTTCGCCTCGGCGGGCGGGTCGAGCACGGGCGACGCACGGATCTCGGCGACCGGTCTCTCGAGGACTGCGGCCAGACCGCCGACGTGGTCGGCGTGGTAGTGCGTCAGTACGACGAGGTCGACGGCGGTCACCCCGAGCCGGTCGAGGCAGTCGCGCATGGGCTCAGGGTCAGGTCCGGCGTCGATGACGACGACGTGCCCGTCACCGTTGTCGGCCACCAGGCCGTCTCCCTGACCGACGTCGCACGCAACCAGGGCCCAGCCCGGTGGGGGCCAGGCGATCGGGGCTGTCGGCAGTCCCAGGCCGGCAGTGAGCACGACGACGGCCGCGGCCACCGTGGGCCGGTGCCGGCTCCGGTGCCAGGCCCAGGGTGCAGTGGCGATGACACCGGCGGTGAGGACCGCGAGCAGGACGGCGGCGCCGGCGGAGTCGCCCCAGCCGATGCTGCCGAAGGGCATGCCTGCGGACCATCGGGCCACTGCCGCGATGGCCATGGCCGGGAACGCGGCGACCCACGCGAGCCATCCCGCCCCGGGGACCCAGACGACGGAGACGAGCGCGACGACCACACCGACGACGGTCGTCGGTGCGACGAAGGGCGCAGCCAGCAGGTTGGCCAGGACCGCGACCAGCGACACGCTGCCCTGGAGAGGCACCACCAGCGGGGCACAGACCGCCTGCGCGGCGATCGGGATGGCGAGGACCGGGCCGAACGGCTTCAGCGGTCCCGGCAACCGCCGCGACATGGTGCGACCCCACGGCTGGGCCAGCACCAGCAGTCCGAGAGTGGCCACGGTCGACAGCGCGAAGCCGTAGGAGCGAGCCAGCCACGGATCCCACACGAGCAGCACCGCGACCGCAGCGGCGAGAGCAGGCACACCCGCCCGACGTCGCGAGGTCGACAGGGCCAGCAGTCCCACGAGTCCCATGACGGCTGCTCTCACGACGCTGGGCTCGGGCCGGGCCAGCACCACGAAGCCGACCAGCCCCAACGCCGCCAACGGTGGCCGCCACCGTCGTGGGACGCCGACGACCCCGCAGAGCCAGAGGACGGCCGCCAGCACGAAGGTCACGTTGCTGCCCGACACGGCACTGAGGTGGCTGAGCCCCGTCGCGAGCATGACCGCGGTCAGGTCGGGTGGAGTCTGCGACGTGTCGCCCACGACGAGCGCCGGGACCAGGCCCCGGGCGTCGGGCCACAGCGAGGAGGTCGCGGCCCGGAAGCGGTCACGCACGACGTCTGCAGCCTCGAAGATCCCGCCCGGCCCAGCGACGACACGTACCGGACCCTTAGGCGTCGCCACTGCCACGACGTCGTCGCCGGGCTCGGCGGGACCCAGCCTCACGACCAGCTGCACGTGGTCGTGCCAGTGCAACGCCGACCAGGCTGGCCCGCGTCCGATGACGAGCACCGGTGTGCTGACACTCGTCGTGCGGCCGCGGCCGGACACTTGCGTCACGTCGAGTCGGACCACCGTGACCGGGGCAGCCGCGGGACGTTCACCGGTTGCAGGGCCGGAGCGGTGCACCGGCCGCGGTTCCGCCGCGACCGTGGCATCGAGCGAGACCACGGCTCGCTCGGACGCGAGGTCGCCCACCGGGCCTGCCGTCCGCGCTGCGCGGTGACCGGCCGCCGCACCGAGCAGCAGGCCCAGCACCGCACAGCCGGCGGCGACGGCACGCAGGCCCGGATGTCCGGCCCGGGGGTCGTGACGTCCGGCTCCTCGGGCCCACCGGGCCCACCGGGCCAGCCGGCCGGCCGCAGACCACCGGGTCCCGCGCGCGCCGGCGACGCCCGTCAGCACGCCCGACGCCAGCGCCGCGAGCGCCGCCGTGGCCACGAGCCAGACCGGCGCGACGAGGCCCCAGAACGCGACGACCGGCCACGCCAGCACCACGGGCAACAGCAGGCGCAGGTCGAGGCGGAGGGAGGACCGCGGCCGGACCCGGCGCACGGTCTCGCGGCCGGTCAGCACCACGAGAGAGGGGCCGCGCGGCCTCTGCTCACGCTCCCTGCGCGGCGGCGACGTCGATGCTGTCACAGCGTCACCTTCGGCCGCAGCTGCGTCATGAGCTTGTCACCGATGCCGCTGACCTCCCCGAGCTCGTCCACCGAGGTGAACCGGCCGTGCTCGGTGCGCCAGTCGATGATGCGCTGCGCGAGCACCGGCCCCACGCCGGGAAGCGAGTCGAGCGCCGCCGCGTCGGCGGCGTTGAGGCTCACCGGAGCCCCCGGGGCGGCGGAGGAGCCGGATACACCGGCCCCGCCTGCGGCACCTGGCGCGCCACCCGCGGCTGGGCCCGCGCCGGGCCCCGGAGCCTCACCCGGCTTCGTCACGCGGATCTGCTCACCGTCGACGACGAGCCGCGCGAGGTTGACGGCGGCGAGGTCGGCACCGGGACGTGTGCCTCCGGCTGCAGAGATCGCGTCGGCCACCCGGGCTCCTTGCCGCAGCCGGACGAGGCCCGGTCTCAGCACCTGCCCGACGACGTGCACGACCACCTCGCCACCGGCCGTCGGCGCCGCCGCTCCCGAGCCCGGTGCACCTCCCGAAGCGGTGCCGGTGCTCGTTCTCGAGCCGGTGGGAGCGCCCGAGCGAGCCGGCGCCGCATCGGTGGCCGCAGCACCACCGACGAGCTGGACGGATCTCGCCGGGCCGGGCGCCACGACGGGAACCGACGCCGACCGCTCGGCCCACAGCACGCGCAGCACGAACGCACACCCGACCGCGACGACGAGGGCGAGCAGCGACACGACCGCCGCGCTGCTCACGGCGCGTCGTCCGGTGCGCAGCTCGTCGGGGACGGTCAGCACTCCCGGCCGGCGGGCTCGGCGCAGGTCGGCATCGAGGCGCGCCACCTCGTCGTCCCCGGTTGCCCGCTGCGTCAGCCGCCGCACGGCCGAGGTGACCGACCCCACCACCTCGGCCGGGCCCGGGCTCGCGCCGACGCCCGTGTCAGTCCTCGTGTGGCCCCCGTCCTCCGCCGGAGCGCGAGGCACCCAACCACCTCTCTCGGTCTCGACCCCCGGGAGCGGGTCCTCCCCGGCCGAGGGCCGTCTCGACCCGCTCCGATCCGCGCGAGCCCCGAGGACCCGGGCCACCCGCTCGAGGTCAGGAGGTCTCTGGGAAGGTCGGAACGGCATACCCCGACGGTAGGAAGCCGCGCACCCAGGAGACCGCGGCCGCGCGCCCGCTGGGGACAACGTCCGACCTCGCCGCGGGGATGTGGACGGTCACTGCCCGAGACGCGCCGCGCGTCGATTCACTCCCCCGCCCCCGGCTGGTCCAGACTGCTCCAATGGCCCGGCACATCATGACCCTCACCTGCGACGACCGACCCGGAATCGTGGCCGCGGTGTCCGCTGCGCTGCTCGCGGTCTCGGCCAACATCGTCGAGAACCAGCAGTACTCCGACGAGGACACCGATCTCTTCTTCATGCGCACCGTCTTCGACGCGGAGCCGCACGAGGTCGAGCAGGTCCTGACCGCGGTGCGCGACAGCCCCGCCATCGCGCACCACCACCTCGCGGCACGACCCGAGGACGAGCACTGCCGCACGCTCATTCTCGTCAGCAAGTTCGACCACTGCCTCCTCGACCTGCTCTACCGGTGGAAGTCCGGGGACCTGCCCATCGACATCGTCGGCGTCGTCAGCAACCACGAGGACTGCCGCAGCCTCGTCGAGTACTACGGTCTCCCCTTCACCGTCATCCCGGTGACCCGCGACACCAAGGCCGACGCGGAGGCCGAGCTGCTCCGCCTCGTCGACGCAGAGGACGTCGGGCTGGTGGTCCTCGCCCGCTACATGCAGATCCTCAGTGACGACCTGTGTCGCGCCCTCGAGGGACGTGCCATCAACATCCACCACTCGTTCCTGCCGGGTTTCAAGGGCGCGAAGCCCTACCACCAGGCGCATGACCGAGGCGTGAAGCTCATTGGGGCATCGGCACATTACGTCACGGCCGACCTCGACGAGGGGCCGATCATCGAACAGGACGTCGTGCGCGTCACCCATGCCGAGTCGCCCGAACGGCTTGTCGCCATCGGGCGTGACGTCGAGCGGCGCGTGCTGTCCCGCGCGGTGCGCGACCACGCCGAGTCCCGCATCTTCCTCTCGGGGCGTCGCACCATCGTCTTCTGATGCGCCGACCTCTGGCCGTATGCCGTGTGCCGCGGGGCGCTGACCGTGCACCGGTCGTCGGGTGGCCGACCGACCAACCTGGTGGCGGCGCGCGATCGGTAGCGTGCTGACATGGCCGAGTCGCGGTTCGTCCTCGGGGACCCGCACTTCGGGCGGTTCACCCGGGCACCGGAGGAGAACGACGCGGCAGTCGCGGCCGCACGTGCCCGGCTCACGTCCGCTGTCGAGGCGGTCCCCGGCGACGACGCGGGCGGCGCCGTGCTCGACGCCGCCGTCGACCTCGCCGAGGCCCTCACCGTCGCGGGGCGCGAGAACGAGGCCATCGCGCTCGTCGCTCCAGCGGTTCGCCTCGCCCGGGAGACCCGCCGCGACGAGACCCTCCGCTGGTCCCTTCTCGTGCTTGCGACGGCGGAGCACTACGCCGACCGGGTTGCCGACGCCGAGCCCCACTTCCGCGAGGCGCTCGGTCTCGCGCGCCTGTCGGGCGACCGGGTCCTCGAGCACTACACGTTGCACCACCTGGGCAGGTTCCTCGTCGACACCGGCCGCACCGCCGAGGCGGTCTCGTGCTTCGAGGCGTGCCTCGTGATTCGTCAGGAGCTCGGCGAGCCGCGGGCAGAGACGACCCGCGCGGCCCTCGCCGCCCTGCGCGTGCCTGAATGACGGCTCAGGGCAGGTGCCGCTGACGCCACCACCCGACCACGTTGTTCTTGTGGCGGCCGAGAATGAGCAGCCCGATTCCCATGAGCCACAGGCCGGTCCAGACGTCGCCTGGTGCGTGGCCGGTCCAGATGAGGACAGCGACGACGATCATGGCCAGCGCCCCGAAGATGGATCCCGCAGCGACCCAGCGGGTGAGCAGGACGGCGACCGCGAAGACGACGACCACCACGAGCGCGACCCAGGGGTGCACCCCGAGGATGGCTCCCAGTGTCGTCGCGACACCCTTGCCACCACGCCCCTTCAGGAAGGGCGACCAGATGTGCCCGAGCACGGCGGCGATCCCGACGGCGTATGCCGCGTGCGCACCGAAGAGATGACCTGCGACGAACGTCGGGACGAGTCCCTTGAGGACGTCGAGCACGCCGACGACGACCCCCCACTTGCGACCCAGGACGCGACCTGCGTTGGTCGCACCGGGGTTGCCCGACCCTGACGACGCGAGGTCCTTGCCGAGCAGGCGCGCGATCATCGTCGCCGGGTTGAGCGAACCGATGAGGAAGGCCGCGAGCAACCCTCCGGCCCAGGCGAGGACGCTACCGGCGTTCACGACCCGGAGGCCTCACCCAGCGCCGGGGTCTCGGGCAACGGCTCGTCGGGGTGCGGCGACACGGCGATGGCGACCGTGCCTGGGCCGACGTGCGCGCCGACGACCGCCCCCAGCTCGACGACGAGGACCTCGGGCGAGCCCGGCACCATGGTCCGCAGCTGACCCGCGATCTGCTCCGCCCGATCCTGGGCGTCGAGGTGGTGGACCGCGATGTCGACGACGTGCCCGCCCTTGGCGACCTGCTCGACGACCATCGCCTCGATGCGCGCCACGGCGCGCGACGACGTGCGGACCTTCTCGACGGGCACGATGCGTCCGCCGCGGACGGCAAGGATCGGCTTGATCGCCAGTGCCGAGCCGAGCAGGGCCGAGGCCGCCCCGATGCGCCCACCGCGTCGCAGGTGCTCCAGGGTGTCGACGTAGAAGAGGACGCCGGATGGTCCGAGCCGCGAACGGACGAGCTCGAGAACGGCTGGTACGTCCGCTCCCCCGGCGGCCGACTCGGCGGCGGCGACCACCGCGAACCCCATCGCCATGCCGATGGTCTCGCTGTCGACGACCTCGACCGGCACGGGCGCCTCGGCCGCCGCGAGCTGAGCCGCCTCGAAGGTCCCCGACATCTGCGACGACAGGTGGATCGAGACGATCGCCGTCGCCCCCTCGTCGGCCAGACGCTGGTAGGTCTCGGCAAAGACCTGGGGCGTCGGCCGCGACGTCGTGACGATGGTGTAGTCGCGCAGGGCCGCAGCGACCTGGGCTGCCGAGATGTCCTGACCCTCGACGTGGTCGCGACCCCCGACCACGACGTGGAGCGGGACGACCTCGATGCCGTGCTGCTCGACGACCCCGCCGGGAAGGTAGGCCGTCGAGTCGGTGACGATCCTCGTGGTCACGTCCCGATCCTTCCGTCGTCGTCGGTCAGCACGGCCCCAGCCTCGCGTCACAGGGGAACGACGTTGACCAGCTTCGGTGCCCGCACGATGACCGTCCGGATGCCGCCCTCGGTTGCCGCCCTCACCTTGTCACGGCCGAGCGCCAGCTCGCGCAGGTCGTCCTCGGAGATGTCCGGGCTCACCTCGACCCGGTCGCGGACCTTGCCCTTGATCTGGATGACGCAGGTGACCTGCTCCTCCACGATCTTGGCGGGATCGCTCACGGGGAACGCGGCATACGCGACCCCGTCGTCGTGACCGAGGCGCTGCCACATCTCCTCGGCGATGTGCGGGGCGACCGGCGCGAGCATGAGCACCATCGCCTCGACGGCCTCACGCGGTGGGGCGTCGAGCTTGGTCACGGCGTTGTTGAGCTCGATGAGCTTGGCGATGGCCGTGTTGAAGCGCAGGCCCTCGAAGTCGTCACGGACGCCGGCGATCGTCTGGTGCAGCTGCGTCGTCAGGGCCTGGTCGAGGGGCGCGTCGACGACCCGCACCTGCCCGGTCGTCTCGTCGACGACGTTGCGCCACAGGCGCTGCAGGAAACGCTGGCTGCCCACGACCGCGCGGATCTCCCACGGCTTGCTCAGCTCGAGCGGGCCCATCGACATCTCGTAGACGCGGAAGGTGTCCGCGCCGTAGGCGTCGTACATCTCGTCCGGGCTGACCGAGTTCTTCAGCGACTTCCCGATCTTGCCGTACTCACGGTTGACGGGCTGCCCCCGCCACGTGAACGTCGGCTCGGCGCCGTGGCTGCCCGGGTGCTCCTCGACCTCGGAGGCAGTGACGTACTGGCCGCGGCTGTCGGTGTAGGCGTAAGCCTGGATGTAGCCCTGCGAGAAGTACTTCCGGAACGGCTCCTCGCTGCTCACGTGCCCGAGGTCGAAGAGGACCTTGTGCCAGAAGCGTGCATAGAGCAGGTGCAGCACCGCGTGCTCGACGCCGCCGACGTAGAGGTCGATGCCGCCGGGGTCCAGGGTTCCGGCGCGGGAGCCCTCGACCGGGGTGTCGTGGCGGCCCAGCCAGTACGCCTCGTTCGCCGGGTCGACGAAGGCGTCGTGGTTCGCCGGGTCGAGGTAACGCAGGTAGTACCAGCACGAACCAGCCCAGTTGGGCATCGTGTTCGTCTCGCGCCGGAACTTCCGCAGGCCGCGGCCGTCTCCGAGGTCCTTCTCGACCTCGACCCACTCCGGGACCCGGCTGAGCGGCGGCTCGGGGCTGCTCTGCGCGTCGTTCGGGTCGAAGGTCTTGGGGCTGTAGTCCGGCACGTCGGGAAGGGTCAGCGGCAGCTCGTCGTCGGGGACGGCATACGCGACCCCGTCCTCGTCGAACATGATGGGGAACGGCTCGCCCCAGTAGCGCTGGCGGCTGAAGAGCCAGTCGCGGATGCGGTAGCTGATCGTCCCCTCGCCGATGCCCTCCGCCTCGAGGAAGTCGATGATCTTCGCCTTGGCCTCCTCGACGTGCAGGCCGTCGAGGGAGATGCGCTCGTTGGTGCTGTTGATGGCGACGCCGTCGCCGAGGAACGGCTCGTCGTCCGGGTGACCCTCGGCCGGCTGGACGGTGCGGACGATCGGGATGTCGAACTTCTCGGCGAACTCCCAGTCGCGAGTGTCCTGCCCGGGGACGGCCATGATCGCTCCGGTGCCGTAGCCCATCAGGACGTAGTCGGCCACGAAGACCGGGATGCGCTCTCCCGTCAGGGGATTCGTCGCCCACGAACCGGTGAAGACACCAGTCTTGTCCTTGCCCTCGGTCTGGCGCTCGACGTCACCCTTGCGCGACGCCGCCAGCTGGTATGCCGCAACGGCCTCCTTCGGGGTCGCCGTCGCGTCGGCGTCCGCACCCTTCCAGGCGTCCTTGGTCCCATCGGGCCAGTCGCCCTGCGGCACCAGGGACTCCACGAGCGGGTGCTCGGGCGCGATGACCATGAACGTTGCGCCGAAGATGGTGTCGGGCCGCGTCGTGAAGACGTCGATGCCGTCCTCCTCGCCCGTGCCCGTGACGACGGGGAAGGTGACCCGGGCGCCCTTGGACCGGCCGATCCAGTTGCGCTGCATGAGCTTGACCTTCTCGGGCCAGTCGACCCCGTCGAGGTCGTCGGCCAGGCGGTCGGCGTACGCCGTGATGCGCATCTTCCACTGGCTGAGGTTGCGACGGAACACCGGGAAGTTGCCGCGCTCTGAGCGGCCCTCGTTGGTGACCTCCTCGTTGGAGAGCACCGTGCCCAGGCCAGGACACCAGTTGACCGGGGCCTCGGAGGTGTAGGCGAGCCGGTGGCCCTCGAGGACCTTCGCGCGCTCGGTCGCGGACAGGTCGGCCCACCCACGGCCGTCGGCGTCGACGACCGCGCGCCGGCCGGACTCGAACTCCTCCACCAGCTCGCTGATGGGGCGTGCCTTGCCCAGGCCGCCGTCCTCGCGCACCGCGTCGGCGTCGTACCAGGCGTCCCAGATCTGCAGGAAGACCCACTGCGTCCAGCGGTAGTAGTCGTCGTCGATCGTCGCGAACGTGCGGCGGTTGTCGAAGCCCAGGCCGAGGCGGCGCAGCTGGCGCTTCATGTTCGTCATGTTCTCCTCGGTGGTCTTCCGAGGGTGCTGCCCGGTCTGGACGGCGAACTGCTCCGCGGGCAGGCCGAACGCGTCGTAGCCCAGGGCGTGCAGGACGTTCTTGCCGAGCATCCGGTGGAAGCGGCTGTAGACGTCGGTGGCGATGTAGCCCAGGGGGTGACCGACGTGCAGCCCGACGCCCGAGGGGTAGGGGAACATGTCGAGGACGATGAGCTTGTCACCGCGCGCGGCCACCTTCTCGGGCTCGGCCCAGGGACCGGCCGGGTTCGGGGCGTTGAAGGTGCCCTCCTCCTCCCAGCGGTCCTGCCAGGCGGTCTCGATCTGCTGCGCCATCGCCGCGGTGTAGCGGAACGGGGTGTCGTTGCTCTGCTCGCTCATGTCGTCTCTCTCGTCGCTGCTCGGTCTGGGCAAAAGAAAACCCCTCGCACAGGAGGGGGAGCCGCGTTGATGTCGGGAGTCCCGACCTTCGTCAACGCGGCTGCGGAAGGAGCAGCAGGCCAGCCATGGCCCAAGGTTAGCGCAGCCCCCACCCACACCCCCGTCGAGTGGTCCCGCCGTCCCCCCAGCCCGACCCCACCCCAGTCGAGTGAGCGCCCCACCTCAGCCGAGTGAGCGCCCCGCCCCAGTCATCGGGCCAAGCCTCTCTGGATCGCCTGGTCGATCGCATGCTGGGAGAAGAACCTCGTGCCGACCTCCTCGAGGTGCAGGTCGTCGACCGGCACTCTCAGGCTCCAAGCCATCCTCTCGACGAGCTCTCGTCGCGGGCCATCGCCGGTGACGTCCGATCGCCAGATCTCCTGCACCGTCCAGCCGTCATCCTCGAAGCCACGACGTCGGGCCGCGTCGTGCTCTCGTTGCTCGCGCGACGTGTGGAACTTCTCGCCCTGGTACTCGCCGATGACCTTGATGGGCGGCTCCCCGCGTCGCTCGATGCGCCACACCAGGTCGCCGAAGCCCAGAAGACGCCCCGATCCGTCAGCCGCATGCACAGGCTGGTTCAGCATCGGCTCAGGCAGACCTGAACGGACGAACAAGATCCGTGTGACCGTTTCCATGGGTGATGCGGAGCCGAAGCGGATCAACCCGAGCACTTCGTGAAGGGTTCGTTTGGCACGCGGTCGCACCCGACGACCGAGCGCGATACGCAGTGGCGCAACGGCGCCGAGCCGCGTCGCACACGCATCCCCGAGGATCACGAGATCGTCGAGTCCGACCGGCTTCCCCCGTCCGACCAGCCCCCCCAGGTCCACCCAGGTGTCGGCGGGACCCACGACGCGTAGGCCGTGGATGTCGACCATCTCGCGGGGCGGTGGAAGCGGTGGCCCACCACGCCCTCGATCCGCGTCTGAGCATGCGCGATCGGACGGACGGCGTGAAGGCGAACGTCCTCCGTCACGGCATACGACAACGGAAGACCCAACAGCTGCGCCGCAGTCACGTGGGAGAACGCGCTGAGTGGAGGGAGCACCGCGAAAGCGGCACGGCAGCGAGTGACGAGCGCTTCGTCAGCGACGGGACCTGGAATCTGGAGTCTCAGCATCCGTTCACTCTGGGCAGGCACACATTTGCGTGACGCCATGCCGTCGTTCCTGTGGGGGACGCGGCTCGAACAGGGAGGGGTGTGGACAAGCGCTCGCTCGACTGGGTCGGGGCGCTCACTCGAGGGTCAGCGGAACAGGGCCACGACGATGAGCACCTGGGCCACGTGGTAGGTCACGATGACCGTCAGCGGCGCCCATCGCCGCTCGTGGACGAAGCGGTCGTGACCCAGCACCGCGTCGGACGCGACGAAGACCGCACATCCGCCCAGCAGCATCCAGTCGCCCTTCCACGCCGCGACGAGCACGAGCGCGCTGATGACGAGCTGGTAGACGAAGACCGGCACGCGCTGTGCGCCGGCGTGGCGCACGATGTCGCGCCCGACCTTCGCGTGGAGGAGCACGAGGGCCGGCACGGCGGCGACCAGCGGCCAGGGAAAGCCGTCGACGCCGGGCGTCTCGAGGATCGCCCAGATGTACGCGACATGGGCGAGGAGGAAGGCGCCGAGCCCGACGAGGAACCGCGTCTCCGTGGCCCGCAGGAGTGCGACGTCGCCGACGAGGCAGCAGGCGAGGGCCACGATGACCGGCAGCAGGGGCGGCGAGCCCGGCACCCACCCCTCCCAGTGGAGGGACCAGGCGAGCCCCATCAGCAGCAGCACGACGAGGGGCTTGGTCAGGCGTTCGACGACGTCGTCGCCACGCAGCACCGAGCGCCAGTTGATGAGGACGGTCACGCCGAGCGCCACGCTGATAACCCACAGATGGGTGGTCACGACGACAGGTTCCCAGCCGGCGCCCAGTTCGGCGGCACAGACACGCAGCGCGGGCCCACCACCTGTCGAGACGAATCGGCGAACGTCCAGTTGTCTGCCAGACTCGTCCAATGCCCATGCGCAAGTTCCAGCACACGGTCACCGCCGACGACACCTCCTCACGTCTCGGCAGCGGCGACCTCGACGTCCTCGCGACACCCCGTCTGATCACGTGGTGCGAGAACGCCGCCTTCCAGGTCTGCAAGCAGACGATCGACGCGGACCACACGACGGTCGGCACGACCGTGAAGCTCGAGCACGTGAAGGGCAGCGCGGTCGGCTCCGAGATCACCGTCCTGTGCGCCGAGCCGATCAACGACGGACGTCGCCTCGTGTGCCACGTGACCGTCAAGGACTCCGAGGGCGAGGAGATCGCCAAGGGCGAGATCCATCGTGCGGTCGTCGACCCCGACCGCTTCATGAGCAAGTGCCAGCGAGTGCTCTGAGCCACCTTCGGAGCCACCTCCCAGCCGCGGTTGCCACGATGACTGCGTGACGCTCGGACTGCTCGGCGCCCTCCTGGCCGCACTCGCCTACGGCGCGGGCACGGTGCTCCAGGCCGTCGGCGTCCGGCGGGCCGGTGCGCTGCCCGCCGGGACCCCGGTGTCCGGGCGCGTGCGGGCCGGGTGGCCGTATGCCGTGGGGCTCGCGCTCGACGCAGTCGGCTTCCTCGCGTCGGTCGCTGCGCTGCGCACCCTGCCCCTCTTCCTCGTCGAGTCGGCCGTCGCTTCATCGGTCGCGGTGACCGCGGTGCTGTCCGTCGTCGTGCTCCACGTCCGGCTCGGAGCCGGCGAGGTCGTGGCCCTCATCGCAGTCGGCGCAGGCCTGACCGGTCTCGCCCTCGCGGCCGCCGAGGGGCCGGCGGTCCAGCCGGGGGCGGCCACGTCGTGGTGGCTGCTCGCAGCCGCTGTCCTCGTGGCAGTGCTCCTCGGCCTCGGGATCGTCGACGCCGACCGTCGTCGCGGCGCCGTCCTGCTGAGCGTCGCCGCCGGTCTCGGATTCGGTGGCGTCGGGGTGGCGGCCCGTCTGCTCGAGGTCCCCTCGCCCGTCTGGAAGCTCGCCGCGAGCGGGCTCGCCTGGGCACTCGTCGGGCACGCGGCGCTCGCCACCGTCGCCTACGGCCTGGCGCTGGCCCGAGGCCGGGTCACGACGGTCGCTGCGCTCACCTTCGCCACCGAGACGGTCGTGCCCGCGGCCGTCGGGCTGGTGGCGCTCGGCGACCGGGTCGCAGCCGGCCGAGCGCCTCTGGCCGCCGTCGCCTTCGTCGCCACGCTGGCCGGGTGCATCGCCTTGGCCGGCCGCTCCGAACCGACCGACATCCACCCCGCCCACACCCCTCCGGGCGCAGGCCCGGCCGAAGACGGCCCAGGTGCCTCACCGGCTCGGCAGGACGCTTCCCGCGACCGTGATGCCGGCTCACCGACGCCGCAGGCGCTCGATCTCTTCCTCGATCTGCTCATCGGTCGGCTCGTCGACGACGTAGGCGTCCACGGCGTTCGCCACGAGCCCGATGCCCCAGCCGGCGATGATGAAGACGGGCCAGAAGAAGCCCGACCCCGTCATGGCCCAGATGAGGACGAACATGGCGTTGATGAGCGTGTAGAGGAGCAGGTGGGTGCGGAAGTCGGCCTTCTTCTTCAGCCGCCGGAGCGCTCTGCCGCGCAGCTCGTCCTCCGGGACGGTGCGGTCGACAGTCGGGTCGGGCGCATCAGGTTGGGGTACGACCGGGATCTGGTTCGCGGTCATGGTGCTCACCGCTCCTTCGCGGGCCGCCGTGCGGCGGGCCCACACGGCTCCCTACCTCCAGTGTAGGTCGACCGCCCTGAGGCGACGGGGAGACGTGCGACGAATCACTCTCTCGCACAAGGCGGCTGGCCCCGCACGTGCGGGCGCCCGGTCGAGCTAGAGGACGTAGGCATCGCCGTCCCGACGGAAGCCCAGGCTCTCGTAATAGGGCTCGACCATGTCGGGAGGCGTCAGCACCCGCCGGAACCCGCGCCGGCGGAACGGGCCCTCCGGCCCGAAGACGAACTCACCGGGGGTGAGGTCACGGTGTCTCGGCGTCACCCAGTCGAGCAGCAGCTGGGCCGTGCCCTCCCCCGCGTCGCGCATGAGGACGACACCGACCGTCTCGTCGCCCCAGAGCACGAGGTAGGACGGGTCGCCCGCGAAGGGATCGTGCACGAACTCGGGGTTGTAGCGCCGGATGTCGCCCTCGTGGACCCGCAGCACGTGGCGAAGGTAGGTGTCGTCGCCGGCGACCTCGAGCACCTCGTAGACCTCGGCGTCGTGCTTCTCCCGCGACATCCGCGTCAGGTAGACGATGTTGATGCCGGCGAGCACGACGTTGAGGCCCACCATCGGCCAGACGTGGTTGAGGGCGTTGTAGACGATGAGCACGACGCAGCCCACGAGGTTGATGACCCGGAGCCTGCGCAGCTGCGTCTGCAGCAGCGACCAGACGAGCACGGCCGAGCCGATCCAGCCGACCGCCTCGAGCCACCACGAACCCATGGGCCGACCCTAGTGCTGAGGGGGCCCCTGCCGATCGGAATCGGCAGGGGCCCCTCACGCGGTCGACGACCGCTCAGGCGTCGGGGGCCACGAACTGCGGCAGCGCCGACTCGAAGCGCGAGTCGAGGGTGAGCGAGGGCATGACCTGGCCCTGCTTC
Organism: Terrabacter ginsenosidimutans; assembly: GCF_039539425.1. Lineage (NCBI taxonomy): Bacteria > Bacillati > Actinomycetota > Actinomycetes > Micrococcales > Intrasporangiaceae > Terrabacter > Terrabacter ginsenosidimutans. The sequence continues at coordinate 105,528 of NZ_BAABDC010000007.1, forward strand.
TGCGCGTCGGCCGCGACCGAGGCTCCCCACGTCGAGGCCCGCAGCCGCTGGTTGGGCGTGCCGTGGTGGCCCGCATTGGTGAAGGCGCAGTCACCGACCTGGTAGAACGACTGCTCGGCCTCGAGGACCCGCTTCGTGTTGAGGGCGAGCCCCCGCTTGTGCGTGACGAAGTAGGTGCCGAAGGCGTCGGCCATCAGCTCGGTGCGGCGCGTCGCCTCGGGACCGGTGAGCGGCGAGGCGAACAGGTTCTTGTCGTACTGCACGTGGTGGCCGTACTCGTGGCCGAGAACGGCACGCGGACCGACATCGCCCACCCCGATGGCGCCCAGCGCGTCGAGCATCCCGTCACCGAAGACGAGCTTGTCGGGCAGCGAGGAGATGACCGGGTCGGGGTCACCCTGGCCGCTGAACGCGAACGCGTTGAGGGTGAAGATCGGGCTGTCACCGCGGGCCAGACCGGGATCGGTGGTCACCACGTCGACGACCAGGGCTGCCAGCTGCGCGGCCCGGGTGTCGTCGACGCCGTAGAGCACCCCGATGAGCCGGGCGAGCCGGGCCGGGTCACGCATCACGTCACCGTGCATGGCCATGAGCTGGATGTCGGTTCCGTCGGTGTCCCAGAACTTCTGAGCGGCCCGGAACGAGCTCGTCAGCTCGTTGCGCGAGTCCTTGGTCAGCGCGTAGGCGGGGTCGTCCGTGGACCCGAACAGGAGCGCGTCGTAGGTCGGGAAGTCGAAGCCCCCGAGCATCGAGAGCACGAAGAGGCTGGACGGGTCGATGTCGGCGAGGACCCCGTCGACGAAGGCGTCGAGCCGGGTCGGGGCGCACTGGTAGTGGGTCGGGTCGATGGCGCGGCCCAGGGCGTCCTGTGCCGCCGACGGCTCGACACCGAACCGGGCGAGCGCAGCCGCCTGCCGGGATCGCCAGTCGGCCGGCAGGAGGGTGCGGATCTTCGCGACCTGGCCGGCTGCCCGAGGGTCGGACGTCGTGCCTGAGGCGTAGTCGTAGGTGTGGCCGTCGGCGGCGACGAACGCCGAACGGTCCTGGGTCTGGGTCTGCAGTTGCGGTGATGTGGCCGCCGCGGCGACGGCGGTTCCGGTGGCCCCCGAGACGGCCAGCGACGTGACGAGAGCAATCGTCCAGGTCGTGGTCCTGCGCACGTGAGTGCTCCTTCGTGTCCTGCCCCGACCCGATGCCGTGGGCGACGCCCCATCATCACCGCCCCAGTGACATCGAGCCGCAAACGCGGCATATCCGACCCGAACCGCGCGCCGTGTCTCAGTCCGCGGGAGCCTCGTGCCCGAGGACCTTGAGGCCGACGACCGCGCCCACGATGCCGGCGAGGAGCAGCACCTTGACCACGGAGAACGCCTCGTTGCCGGTGACCATGGCCCACGTCACGGTCAGCGCGGCACCGAGCCCGGTCCACACGGCATACGCGCTCCCGATGGGGATCGTGCGCACCGCGTGGGCGAGGCCGACCATGCTGAGCGCGCCGGCCACGAGGAAGACCACGGCGGGCACCGGGCGCGAGAGACCCTCGGAGGCGGCGAGCGCTGATGCCCAGACCGCCTCGAGGACGGCGCTGGCGAGCAGGACCACCCACGGCATCACGCCACCGCCTTGAGGCCGGCGACGCAGCCGACGAGCACGAGCAGCAGCACCGCGCGGGCCGCACCGAGGCGCTCCTCGCGACGCACGACGGCGAGCAGGACCGTGCCGACGGCGCCGATCCCGACCCACACGGCATACGCCGTCCCAGTGGGCAGCGCGGTCATCGCCCAGGCGAGGCCGACCATGCTGAGCACGAGGGCGACGCCGAAGAGGGCGGTCGGTCGTGGACGGCGGAAGCCGCCGGACGCGGCGAGCGCGGTGGCCCAGACGGCCTCCAGCGCGCCGGAGAGGATAAGGACGAACCAGTGCACGGCGATCCGATCTGGCCGTCTTGTCGCTGTGCGGGTACGGCTCCCTCGTCCGCGAACGCGGCTCGCGCGCTCGGGACCAAGTCTACCCAAGCGTCACCTCTCGGTCTGAACGACGTATCAGTCCGCCACCCCCGGCGTACTGTCAGGTGCAGGCGCGCTCCTGCGGACAGAGGATCGCCATGAGCCGTGAGTATCTCGACTTCGACGTCGCCGTCACCCCCGAGGGACAGGGGTATGCCGCTCACGTCGTCGCCTCCCCCGCCGGGCAGGCGTCGGCGCCCTTCACGCTTCCGTTCGCGGCGACGGACCTCGCCCAGTTCATGATCGCCGTGGGCCCGCCCCGGGTCTCCTCGCGGCGCCTCGTCCCGGCCGAGGCCAGGGTCGTCGACGTCAAGGAGTACGGTCGCCGGCTCGGGGACGCGCTCCTCTCCGGCGACGTGGGCACGGCGTTCCGGTCGAGCCTCGCCACCGCCCGGTCCGACGGTCGTGACCTGCGGCTGAGGCTGCGGCTCGACGCGGTCCCCGACCTCGACTCCGTCCCCTGGGAGTACCTCTACGACGCCACGCTCGGCCGCTTCCTCACCCTCTCGCAGGAGACGCCGGTCGTGCGACTGCTCGACTCGCTCGAACGACCTCCCGTCGTCCAGGTCGAGGCGCCGCTGCGCGTGCTCGTCATGATCTCCAGCCCGAGCGACATGCCCGAGCTGGCCGTCGAGCGCGAGCGCCAGCTGCTCATGGCGACGACGGGCGACCTCGTGGCGAGCGGACGGCTCACCGTCACGGTCCTCGAGGAGGCCACGCTGACGGCGCTGCAACGAGCCCTGCTCGACGACTTCCACGTCTTCCACTTCATCGGCCACGGCGGCTTCGACCAGCAGGCGCAGGAGGGCGTGCTCGTCCTCGAGCGCGACGACGCCACCGCCCACCGCGTCTCGGGCGCCCGCCTCGGGACGCTGCTCCACGACGCCCGCTCCATGCAGCTGGCCGTGCTCAACGCCTGCGAGGGAGCGCGGACATCGGGGCGTGACGCGTTCTCCGGCGTCGCCCAGGCCCTGGTGCGCCAAGGCCTGCCGGCGGTCGTCGCGATGCAGACCGAGATCTCCGACCGCGCCGCGCTCGTGTTCAGCCACGAGTTCTACTACTTCCTGACCCGCGGGCTCGGCATCGACGCCGCGATCTGCGAGGTGCGCAAGGCGATGGCGGTCTCCGACGAGGCGTCCGAGTGGGGCACCGCGGTGCTGCTCCGGTCGGGGGCCGAACAGCCGTTCTCGTTCACCGCGGGCGCCACGGCGGGTGCCGAGCGACCCGAGAGCCGGCTCGAGTCCCTCTATGACGGCGCCCAGGGGGCGCTGCAGGCGAGCGCCCCGGAGACGGCCCTGCCGTTGCTCGAGCAGATCGCGGCCGAGCACCCCGACTACCAGGACGTCACGCAGCTGCTCGACCGGATCCGTCCCTTGGCCGGCCCGGACGACAGCGTCCCGCCACCACGGCCGGACCGACTGCCTCCGACGCCGTCGCAGCCCGAGACCCACACCGAGATCCAGCCCGAGACCCAGCCCGAGACCCAGCCCCAGCCGGAGTCCCGACCCCAGACCCGGCCTCTGTCACTCCACGACGCCGAGCCGGACCGGAGGCAACGTCGCCGCGGCAACGGCTTCGTCCGCAGCGTGGTCGGGCTCGTCGTCCTGTTCGGGCTCTTCTGGTTCGGCACCACCCAGGTGCCCTCGTGGTTCAGGAAGGCGACCGGCGATGTCGCCTCGGCCTGCGGGTCTGTCGCACCGTCCGGAGCCAGCGCGCAGACGACGTTCGTCGCCGGGTGCGCCACGACGGCCCCCGCCATCGACGGGGACTTCGCGGACTGGGACGGTGTGCCGGCGGTCCACATCTCCCGCGTCGTCGCCCAGCGCGGCACGCCGCAGCGGGCGTTCGGCGGCGACTGGCAGGCCGTCTGGGACAGCAGTGCGCTCTACCTGCGCGTGCACGTCGACGACGCGGACCTGCGGAGCGTCGACGTCGCGAACCCCGGCGCCTACTTCAACGGGGACGGTTTCTCGTTCGAGTTCGGTCCGGACGCCCGCCGTCTCGACCCCAGGGCCACGACCCGGCGAGGGCAGGACGTCCACGTCATGGTGGGCCTCTCGGGCGAGGCACCCACGTCCGGCGTGGCGTCGATCAACCCGGCGGGACGCGGCACCTTCGTCGCGGGCACCCGCCACCCCGAGATCACGGTCGGGAGGGCTGACGCCGTGAGCGGCTACGACCTCGAGGCGCGGGTGCCCTGGTCGGCCCTGCAGCTGGAGCAGGCACCGGTCCGCGGCTCGGTCTTCTCGATGAACGTCAACATCAGCGACGCGACGAGCGCACCGGCCCCCTGGACGCTGCGAACGATGAAGAGCACCAATGCCGCTCGCACCGCCGACACGCAGGCCTTCCCGCGCGGCTGGCAGACGATCACCCTGGCCGACACGGCCTCCTGACATGACCGGGCGCGTCTACGGCCTCCTCGTCGGGATCGACACCTACCCGGCGCCGGTCCCGTCGCTCTCGGGCTGCGTCAACGACGTCACCCGCTTCGCCGACGTGCTGCGCGACCGCGTCGGCGCGGACGTCGTCGACCTCGTCGTGCTGCGCAACGTGGAGGCGACCCGGACGGCGGTGACGACGCACCTGACGGAGCACCTGGGTCGAGCCACGGCGCAGGACGTCGCGCTCTTCTACTTCAGCGGCCACGGGTCGCAGCAGGAGACACCCGAGGACCTCTGGTCCCTCGAGCCGGACCACCGCAACGAGACGCTCGTGTGCGTCGACAGCCGCTCGCCCGGCAGCTGGGACCTGGCCGACAAGGAGCTCGCGGGCCTGCTGGACGGCGTCACGCGGTCCGGCTGCCACACGCTCGTCGTGCTCGACTGCTGCCACTCCGGTGACGGGACGCGCGACGCCGACGAGGTGGTACGGCTCGCGCCACCGGATCCCCGACCGCGCCCGTCGTCCTCCTTCGCCGGGCTGGACGTCGCGGACGGGCGGGTCCGCGGGGTGGGGCGGTGGACCCCGGCAGGTCGTCACGTGCTGCTCGCGGCCTGCCGGTCCTCGGAGCAGGCCAAGGAGGTCACCGTCGGGGGCCGGCGCCACGGTGCGCTGTCGGCGGCGCTCGACGCCGCGCTCCTCGACACCGACGGGCGGCCCACGTACCGCGACGTGCTGCGGCTCGTCACTGCCGACGTGACGAGCCGGGTCACCGACCAGCACCCGCAGGTCGAGACCGCCGACGCGACCGAGCTCGACCGGCCCTTCCTCGGAGGTGCCATCGCGGCCACGCCACGGCCGCTCACCCTGAGCCGGCTGCCGGAGGGGTGGTCCATCGACTCTGGCGCCGTGCACGGGGTCCCCGAGCCGATCGGCGACGACACGACCGAGCTGGCCGTCTACCCGTTGACGGGTGAGACGTCGGGATCGCCGCTCGCGACCGCCCTCGTCACGAAGGTCCTGCCGGACCGCAGCCTGGTGGACCTGACCCCGGACCTCGACGCGGCCTACGTCTACCGGGCCGTCGTCACCGCGATCCCGCTCGCGCCGCTACGGGTGGGGGTGGTCGGTGACGCGGCAGGCACCGCAGCCCTGCGTGACGCGGCCGGTCGCGCCGACGAGACGCTGGTCGACCTCGTGGACCTCGCAGACGGCGACAGCGCGCCCGCGACGGACCTGCTCGTGCAGGCGACCCCGGGCGGTTTCGTCATCACCCGGCCGGGCGTCACGCGCCCCCTCGTGCCGGTCGTCGAGGGCGAGGGCCGGGAGGAGCGGACCGTCCTCGCGCTCGAGCGCGTCGCGCGCTGGCTGCGTCTCTCCGCCCTGACCAACCCATCCACGCGCCTGGCCGCCGACTCCGTGCGGGTGGACGTCGACGCGGGCAGTGGTGCCGTAGGATCCGGGGGCACCCTGACGATCACGTATGCCGGGAGCGACGCCCCCCGGTTCGCCGTTCGTCTCGCGAACACCACCTCCACCCCCCTGTGGGCAGCCCTGCTCGACCTCACGGAGACGTACGGCATCTTCACCGACGCCTTTCCCGCCGGCTCGGTCGCACTCGGGGTCGGCGAGTCGACGAGCGTGGAGCTGCTCGGGCAGGTGTCGGACTCGATGTGGGCTGCGGGGACGGTCTCGCTCCGCGACCAGCTCATGGTCGTCACGAGCACGGTGGAGTTCGACCCACGGTCGCTCCAGCAGGAGGAGCTCGACGTCAGCGCGCCACCCGCCGGCACCACCAGGAGCGCCGACGCGTCGGCTGCACCACGGTCCAACCTCGAGCGTGTCCTCGGCGGCACCCGCACCCGTCGCCTGGGACCGAGACCTGACGTCGCCGCCGTCGCCGACTGGCGCACGGACTCGGTCTTCGTCGTCACGGTGCGGCCACGGTGAGAGCACGGCGAGGGCACAGTGAGGGCACGGTGCGGAGATGGTCAGGCGGGCGGGTGCGTGACAGGAGTGGTCGGGACGACGGGGACGGTTGACAGCGCGACGGTTTCGGCGTGGGCTGAGGTGCCATGACAGAGGGTTGGGCGTTCACGGGTGGCCCCCCCGCCTCGAACAGCATCGCGACGGTCTCGCTCGTCGAGGGCCGGTGCTTCTGTGTCTCGGGCCCCTCCGGTGACATCGGGACGGCCGGCGGGCACGGGCTCGTCGTCAGGGACACCCGCTTCCTCGACCATCTCGAGCTGCGCGTCGACGGCGAGCCGCTGGAGGCGCTGACCGTGGAGCAGATCGGGCCGCACGCCGCGACGTTCGTCACGCGTCCTCGACCGCGACCGGGGCTTGCCGACAGCACCCTGCTCGTGGTGCGACGTCGCTACGTCGGCAACGGTATGGTCGAGGACGTCACCCTCGAGAACCTGAGTGGCAGAGACGCGGACGTCATCCTGACGCTCACCGCGACCACCGACTTCGCCGGCCTGTTCGACGTCAAGGAAGGGCGTCTGGACGATCGGAAGGACACCATCGAGGTCACGATGGACGAGACGACCCTTCGTCGCCGCGTCGCGCGGGCCGACTCCCGGGCCGTCGAGCTGAGCGCGACGGGCGGCTGTCACGTGTTCACCCACGGCCTCGTGTGGCACCTGTCGGTCCCGGCTCGGGCGACGACGGAGTTCACGGTGCGCGTCGTGCCACTCTTTCGGGACGTCCCGCTGCCGTCGCCGTACCGCACCGGCGTGTCGCGCCGGGAGAGCCACCCCGCGAAGGAGCACCGCCGTTGGCGCGAGCGCAGTCCTGTCGTCTCGTCCGCCGACGCCCGGCTGAACAAGCTCGTCCGCACCTGCACCGACGACCTGGCGGGGCTCCGGATCTCCGACCCTCACCATCCCAAGCGCATCGTCCTCGCCGCGGGGGCACCCTGGTTCATGACGCTCTTCGGCAGGGACTCCCTGCTGACCGCCTGGATGCTCCTGCCACTGGACGCGAGAGTGGCACGGGGCACGCTGGAGACCCTGGCAGAGACCCAGGGGCGGGTGGTCGACCCCCGCACCGAGGAGGAGCCCGGGCGCATCCTGCACGAGATCCGCTCCGGGCTGCCGGACGAGGAGCGCGAGGGCGAGGAGACCGTCTACTACGGCACGGTCGACGCCACTCCCCTGTTCGTCATGCTCGCCGGTGAGCTCCACCGCTGGGGCGCCTCGAAGTCGGAGACGGCCTCCTTGGTGCCGCACGTCAAGCGGGCCCTGTCCTGGATCGAGCGCTACGGCGACGCGGACGGGGACGGTTTCGTCGAGTACGAACGGACCACCGACCGCGGGTTGGTCAACCAGGGCTGGAAGGACTCCTTCGACGGCATCACCTATGACTCCGGTGACGTGGCGACCCCGCCTCTGGCGCTGGCCGAGGTCCAGGGGTACGTCTATGCCGCCCAGCTTGCCGGGGCGCGACTGGCCCGGGCAAGCCACGACGAGGAGCGCGCAGGGCAGCTCGAGGAGCAGGCCGCGACGCTGAAACGTCGGTTCAACGAGCAGTTCTGGCTGGACGACCGTGGCTACTACGCGATGGCGCTCGACGCCGACAAGAAGCCGGTCGACGCACTCGCCTCCAACATGGGCCACTGCCTGTGGACCGGCATCGTCGACGAGGAGCGCGCGCTGCAGGTGGTCGAGGCGCTGATGTCACCCGAGATGTTCACCGGGTTCGGCATCCGCACGCTGTCGTCTGCGGCGGGCGCCTACAACCCGATGAGCTACCACAACGGCTCGGTGTGGCCGCACGACAACGCCATCATCGCGGCTGGACTGCGCCGCTACGGCTTCGTGGCCGAGGCCAACCGCGTGATCCTCGGTCTGCTCGACGCTGCGGCCGGGTTCGAGCACCACCTCCCCGAGCTCTTCTGCGGCTTCGACCGGGCCGAGTTCGCGCAGCCCGTCCCCTACCCGACCTCCTGCTCGCCGCAAGCCTGGGCGGCAGCCTCCCCGCTCCTTCTCGTACGTTCCCTCTGCGGGCTCGAGGTCGACCTCCCGGAGGGCTATGTGCAGTTCGATCCCGAGGTGCCTGAGGAGCTGCTCCCGCTGTCGGTCGCACAGCTGCACGTCGGCAGGGACCTGCTCGAGGTCTCCGTCGACACGTCGGGCTGGCAGGTGTCGGGACTGACGGACGGCCTCCGCGTCGAACGCGGCTCGCGCCGGAGCGGGGTCTCGCACAGCGACGCCGAGTGAGGCCTGTCGCTATACACGGTGCACCCGGCCGGGGCCGAGTACGGTGAAAGAGGGTCCATCGACGAGGCGGTGTGGGGCCGTCACGGACCCTGGGGGTGATGCACCGTGTCGACCACTTCGACGTCCGGCGCAGGGCCTCGCGTCGTGCTCCGACCGAGACCCCTGCGCATCGCGATGGTGGCACCGCCCTACTACACGGTCCCACCGCAGGGCTATGGAGGGGTGGAGTCCGTCGTCGCCGGGCTCGTCGACCGACTCGTGGCGCGGGGGCACCACGTCATCCTGTTCGCCGCGGGCAGGCGCGGGACGGCCGCGCAGGAGTTCGTGCGCACCTGGGACACGCCCCCCACGGAGCAGCTGACGCTGGCCCTGCCGGAGGTGGTGCACGCCGCCCGGGTCGAGGCCCTGCTGCGCGCGCACACCGTGGACCTCGTCCACGACCACACCCTGGCCGGTCCCCTCACCGCGGACGCACGGCACTCCCCGACCATCGTGACCGTGCACGGCACCATGGACGACCTGGCCGGGGTGTACCGGCCGCTGGGGAGTGCCGTCAGCCTGGTGGCCGTCTCCCACGCCCAACGCCGCCGCGCGCCGGACCTCAACTGGGTGGCGACCGTCCACAACGGGATCGACGTCGACAGCTTCCCGTACCGAGCCGACAAGGACGACTACGTCCTCTTCCTCGGTCGCTTCCACCCGCAGAAGGCACCCCACCTCGCCATCGAGGCCGCCCGGCGCGCCGGGGTCCGGATCATCCTGGCTGGCAAGTGCAGCGAGGAGATCGAGCACGACTACTACCGGGACCGGCTGGCGCCGCTCCTGGGGCACGACGCCGTCGAGGTGGGGGTGGCCGGCCCGGCGCTGAAGCGTCGACTGCTGGCCGGGGCCCGGTGCCTGGTCTTCCCGATCCGGTGGGAGGAACCGTTCGGTCTCGTCATGGTGGAGTCGATGGCGTGCGGTACGCCCGTGGTGGCCCTGGCGAGGGGCGCCGCCCCGGAGGTGGTGGCGCACGGTCGCACGGGCTTCGTCGTCGACCGGCCCGAGCAGCTTGCGGCGGCCATCTCCGACTGCGCCACCCTGGACCCAGCCGACTGTCGCCGCTACGTCAGCAGCCGCTTCAGCCTCGACGCGATGGCGACCGGCTACGAGAACGCCTACCGCCGGGTGCTGGCGAGCCCGGGGGCTGCTGCCGCCGGCGGCGCCTTTGCGATGCGGCCTCCGACGACGGTCTGAAGGACCCGAAGCCGGCGGAGGGAGCGGCACTCGTTGCCCCGGAACGACGAAGAAGGACCAGACACAAAGCGTGTCTGGTCCTTCTTCGTTCGGTGGAGCTGAGGGGACTCGAACCCCTGACCCCCTGCATGCCATGCAGGTGCGCTACCAGCTGCGCCACAGCCCCGTGCGGGTGTCACCTCGTCGAAGCGACTGCGTAACCATAGCGGGTCCGCGCCCGTGAGCCAAAATCGGGGGCGGCCTTTCGGGTCAGACGTTCCAGGGCCCGAGGTTCCAGCCGCTGATGCGCCACCGGGTCTGCTTCGAGAAGCTCTTGCCGACCTCGACGAGCTCGATCCAGTGGCAGTTGTCGAGTCCGCGGAAGACGGCGTCCGACGTGTCCTGGTCGAGTCCGACCAGGTCGCTCGCCGCGACGCGCGCGCTCACGCCGTGAGCCACCACGACGGCGGTCTCTCCGGGCCGTAGCCCGTCCGCGATCTCGCGCAGGGCCGCCCCAGCCCGCTGCGCCACCTGCGCCCGGGTCTCGCCGGTGACCCCTCGCGGGGCGTCCTCGCCCCGGTCGAGGGCCGCGATGACGTCGGGGTAGCGCTCACGCACCTCGTCGGCGTGCAGGCCCTGCCACTCGCCCACATGCACCTCACGCAGCCGCGCGTCGAGACGCACCGCCAGACCGGTGAGTCCCGCGATGGCTTCGGCGGTCGAGGCCGCGCGACGGAGGTCGCTCGAGACGATGAGGGCCGGCGCGTAGGCGGCGAGGTGCGGGGCCGCGGCCTGCACCTGTTCGCGCCCACGGTCGGACAGCTCGGTGTCCTTGTGCCCCTGCCAGACCCGGGCCGCGTTGTCGACCGTCTCGGCGTGGCGGACGACGACGACGCGACGCGGCCCGGAGGACGCCGAGGAGTCGGGCGCCGTCACGCCTCGTCGGCCGCGTCGACGGCCTCGGCCCCCGGACGGGCCGGGGCGGCCACGGTCGCCAGGTCGATCTCCGGGCAGTCCTTCCACAGGCGCTCGAGCGCGTAGTACTCGCGCTCCTCCTCGTGCTGGACGTGAACGATGATGTCGCCGAAGTCGATGAGGACCCAACGCCCCTCGCGCTCACCCTCGCGGCGGATGGGCTTGCTGCCGAGCTCGCGCAGCCGGTCCTCGACCTCGTCGACGATGGCGCCGACCTGGCGCTCGGACGGGGCCGACGCGATGACGAACACGTCGGTGAGTGGCATCTGCTCGCTCACGTCGATGGCGAGTACCTTCTCGGCGAGCTTCTCCCCGGCGGCCAGGGCGGCCACCTTCGCGAGCTGGATCGAATGGTCTGCTGCGGTCACGAATCTCCTTGGGGCGCGAAGGCCCCGGTTGCGTCCACGGGCTGGGCCACGCGGCTTGTCGAGGGGTGCACGGGGGACGGAGCCCCCTGTGGGTGGGCATACAGGTGGTACTTGTTGATGTACTGGACGACTCCGTCGGGCACGAGGTACCAGACCGGCTCGCCGTCTGCCACGCGCGAGCGGCAGTCCGTGGAGCTGATCGCCATGGCCGGCACCTCCTGGAGCGTGACCCGGTGCTCGGGCAGTCCCTTGTCGGACAGCTCGTGCCCGGGACGGGTGACGCCGATGAAGTGGGCCAGCTCCCACAGGTGCTCGGCGTCCTTCCACGAGAGGATCTCCGCGAGCGCGTCGGCGCCGGTGATGAAGAACAGCTCGTCCCCGGGCCGCTCCGCCCGAATGTCCCGCAGGGTGTCGATCGTGAACGTCGGGCCGGGCCGGTCGATGTCGACCCGGCTGACGGTGAAGCGCGGGTTGGAGGCCGTCGCGATGACGGTCATGAGGTAGCGGTCCTCCGCAGGCGAGACATGGCGGTCGGCCTTCTGCCACGGCTGCCCCGTGGGGACGAAGACGACCTCGTCGAGGTCGAACCGCGACTGCACCTCGCTGGCGGCCACGAGGTGACCGTGGTGGATCGGGTCGAACGTCCCGCCCATGACGCCGAGGCGCATGCTCAGTGGTGGGCCACGTCGGATCCGCTCGAGCTGCCGTGCGTGCCCTCGGAGGGACGGGTCGGACGGGGCGCCTGCACCTTGTACGCGGTGTTGCGGAAGCTCCACGTGACGCCGAGGGCCACGAGGAACAGCGCGAACGTGATGAGGAAGTAGGCGATCACCGGCAGGGGAAGCTCGCGCGCGGCTTCCTCCCCCTCGGTCACGAGTGCGAGTACACGATCAGACATGCGCCCAGCCTAGCGCCCGCTCACCGTGCTCGACGCAGCCAGTCCGTGCAGTGTGCCGGCGGGTCGGTTCACCCGCCGACCGTTCCGCCGGACGCGGCCCCGGCGCCCTGGGCACCCTCAGGCTCCCTGGGCACCCTCGGCACGACGGAGCCACGTGTGGCCGACCGTCGCGAACGGCTCCTCCCCCGCCGCCACGGCTGCGTGGACGAGGTCGCGCCAGCGCTCGGCGAGCGCCACGACCTCGGGCGGGTAGCCGAGCACGGTCCGGTGCTCCGCGAACTCGTCCTCGTCGTCGACGTAGAGGTGGCCCTCCCGGGTGAGGACGACGTCGAGGTCGAGGTCGACAACCACGACCTCCCACTCGGGGTCCCCCTCGATCCCCTCGCTGCCGGCCCGTCGGGTCCAGACCGGCGCCGTCGTCATGTCGACGTAGACGCTCACCTCGCGATGGGCCGGGTAGAACCCCACGGCATACGCCCCGGCGTGGGGCGCGAGCGAGACCCAGCTGCTCGCCGCGACGTACTCCCCCGCCGGGGTACGGCACCGCGTGCCTGCCGGGGAGTACCACCAGTGTCCGTGCTCGTCGGCCCCGAGGTAGGTCCCGACCCACGCGCGGTGCGCGCCGCCGCCCCACTTCGTGGAACGAGCCGCGACAGGGGTGCCGGGTGCGAGGCCGCCCGGCGGCATCCCTCGCCCCGGCGGGTGCTGCGCGCTCGGCTCGGTCACGCCGCGAACCCTACCTCCGTCGCAACGGGACGGGCACAGACGCGGGACAGTGACGTGACAGCCGCAGCCCATCGACGGCCGTACGCTAGATCGCATGGTTCCTGAGTTGTCCGTGGTCATCCCGATGTACAACGAGGAGGAGGTGCTCCCCCTCCTCGTCGAGCGGCTCCGCCCGCTCCTCGACGGCATGGGCACGACCTACGAGGTCGTCGCGGTCGACGACGGCAGCAAGGACCTGACGGCCGTGCTGCTGCAGCGCTACCACCGCGAGTGGCCGGCGCTGCGCGTCGTGCGCCTGCGCGCGAACGCCGGTCACCAGGCGGCGATCTCCGCCGGGCTCGTCAGCGCCCTCGGCGACTACGTCGTCACCATCGACGCCGACCTGCAGGACCCGCCCGAGATCATCCCCCAGATGCTGGCCGCCGCGAAGGGCGATGGCGTCGACGTCGTCTACGGCGTGCGCAACGACCGCTCCACCGACACGTGGTTCAAGCGCGTCTCGGCCCGGGCCTTCTACCGGTTCATCGGCCTGATGTCCCAGACCTCGGCGCACGCCGACGCCGGCGACTACCGCCTCATGTCCCGCGCCACGGTCGACGCGATCAACAGCCTCCCCGAGCACAACCGGGTCCTGCGCTTCATCGTTCCGGCCCTGAACTTCCCCTCCGACACCGTGCACTACAAGCGCGAGGAACGGGCGGCCGGGGACTCGAAGTACCCCCTGCTCAAGATGGTCAAGCTCTCGCTCGACTCCCTGACGGGCTTCTCGACGGCGCCCCTGCGGCTCGCGACCTTCGCCGGCTTCGGCGGCGCGGTCCTCGCGGTCCTGCTCGTGCTCTACACGTTCATCTCGCGTTCGCAGGGGCACACCGTGGCGGGTTGGACCTCCACCGTCGCCATCGTCGCAGGAGTCGGTGCCGTGCAGCTGGTCTGCGTCGGCATCCTCGGCGAGTACATCGGACGCATGTACGGCCACATGCAGGGCCGACCGACCTACTTCATCGCGTACGACTCGATGACGGCCGACTCCGGCGCCCACGGACCCACCGACACACCCCTCCCGGCGCAACCGGGCGGGACGCACCGTTCCGTCGACCCGGCCGCTCCGGCCGCTCCCGCCGCTCCGGCCGCACCGCCGTCACCGACGGCTCCGACGGCTCCGGCCGCTCCGGCCGCACCGGCCGCACCGACGGCCGAGCTGCCCGAGGCTACGCGTCGGGAGCCGACGCCGCCCACCGCACCGGTGACAGCACCGCCGGCCACCACGCCGGCCCCAGCGTCACCGGAGCCGAGTCAGCTGCGCGGCTGAGCCCGCAGGAGCAGGCTGACGCCCGGCAGGCCGCCGACCGGCAGGTAGCGCTCGGCCGTGATGATGGTGCGCAGTCCCCAGTTCACGAGGGGGTGCATGTCGTCGAGGTCCGAGCCCGAGCTCGACTTGCGTCGCATCGCCACGACCGGGCGCAGCAGCACGTTCCACGAGCGCACGTCGGTGACCTGGAAGCCACCGCGGTCGAGCAGGTCGACGAGGCCCTCGCGCGTGTAGCGGCGGACGTGGTCGACCGCCTCGTCGTGGTCGGACCACAGCCTGGGGTCGGCCGGGACCGCGACGAGGTAGGTGCCGGTGGGCTTGAGCACCCGGCGCACCTCGGCCACGGCCGCGTCGTCGTCCACGAGGTGCTCGAGCAGGTCGAAGGCCACGACGAGATCCAGCGAGGCGTCCGCGAGCGGGAGCCGGGTCGCGTCGCCGCGGATCGTGGCGAGCCCTCGGCCGTGCGCCACCTCCGCCCCGTCGGCGCCGTACTCGAGCGCGACGGCGTCCCAGCCGTGCTGGCGCAGGACGCGGGTGTTCCCGCCTCCCGCAGCGCCGATGTCGATGGCTCGCCCGGGCGTCAGCCCCGAGATGGCCTTGGCCAGGAGGTGGCGTCGCTCGCGATACCACCAGTGGTCGTCCTCGAGCTCAGCGAGCTTGCGGACCTCGGTGCCTTCCATGGTCGGACATCATGCCATCCGGCTCGGCCGGCTGCGGACGCGGTGGTCAGCGGATGTGTCCGTCGCCCTCGACGATCCACTTCGTCGTCGTCAGCTCGGGCAGCGCCATCGGTCCGCGGGCGTGGAGCTTCTGCGTCGAGATGCCGATCTCGGCGCCGAACCCGAACTCGCCACCGTCGGTGAAGCGGGTGCTCGCGTTGACCATGACGGCCGCGGCGTCGACCTCCGCGGTGAACCGCCGGGCCGCCGCACGGTCCTCCGTGACGATGGCCTCGGTGTGTCCCGTGCCGTAGCGGCGGATGCGGTCCATGGCCTCGTCCAGGTCGTCGACGATCGCCACGCTCATCTCGAGACCGTGCCACTCCGTGCCGAAGTCCCGCTCGCTCGCGAGGTCGTATGCCGCCCCGGCCGCCTGCGCGTAGTCCGTGACCTCGGGCGCGATGTGCAGTCGCACGCCCGCGCCGGCGAGGTCGGTCAGGGCCTTGGGCAGGAAGTCCGCGGCGACGTCGCGGTGGACGAGGAGCGACTCCGCGGCGTTGCAGACACTGGGGCGGTGCGTCTTGGCGTTGAGGGTGATCGCCTGGGCCTTGTCGAGGTCTGCGGCGCGGTCGACGTAGACGTGGCACACCCCGACGCCGGTCTCGATGACGGGCACCGTCGACTCGCGCACGACGGTCTCGATGAGGTCGGCGCCGCCTCGGGGGATGACGAGGTCGACGTGGCCTCGCGCGGTCATGAGGGCACGGGCCGCGTCACGCCCACCCCCCTCGAGGAGGGTGACCGCGTCGGCGGGGAGCCCCTGCGCCGCAAGCGAGTCGCGCATCGCCTCGACCAGGGCGTGGTTGCTGCTGGCCGCGGCGGACCCGCCGCGCAGCAGCACGGCGTTGCCGGACTTCAGGGCGAGCCCGGCGGCGTCGACCGTGACGTTCGGACGCGCCTCGTAGATCATCCCGATGACACCCATGGGCACGCGCACCTGACGGATCTGGAGACCGTTGGGCAGCGTGGACCCGCGCACGATCTCGCCGACGGGGTCCGGCAGCGCCGCGACGTCACGCAGCGCCTGGGCGACCGCCGTCACCCGCGCCTGGTCGAGTCGGAGCCGGTCCTGAAGGCTCTCGCTCATGCCGCCGGCGCGGCCGCGCTCGATGTCCTCGGCATTGGCGGCGACCACGGCAGGGGCGGCCGCGTCGAGGGCGTCGGCGAGGAGCAGCAGGGCGGCGTCCTTCTCGGCGCGTGACATCAGGGCGAGGCGGCGGGAGGCGACGCGCGCCTTCTCCGCGAGCGCCGTCACGTGTTCGACGACAGCAGGGTCGATCGTCTGGGACATGCCTCCAGCGTAGGTCGTGGCGCCGTCACACGACCTCCCGCTTCCGGAGGCTGGACCGACGGACCGCCACGGGACCCGTGAGCCGGCCGGTCGCGCGCCGTGGAGGTCTCCGTCGCCGTCTGGTGATGGCGGTCGGCCGGTCCGTTCCGGACGGACCTGCAGTCGCCACGGTCCGTCACTAGAGTGCGAGTGTGTCGCCCCACTCCGTCATCAGCACCGCCCGACGGCTCGTCGTCAAGGTCGGTTCGAGCTCGCTGACGGGTCCCGACGGCGGGATCGACCACGACCGGCTTGTCGCGCTCGCCGACGCGCTGGCCCGCAAGCACCTCGACGGTACGCAGATCGTGCTGGTCAGCTCGGGCGCCATCGCGGCGGGGATCCACCCGCTCGGCCTGGCCAGCCGCCCGCGCGACCTGGCGACGCAGCAGGCTGCGGCCTCGGTCGGCCAGGGCGCCCTCCTCGCGGCCTACACGCGGGCCTTCGGAGCGCACGAGATCACGGTGGGGCAGGTGCTGCTCACCGCCGACGACGTCACCCGGCGCACCCACTACGCGAATGCCCGCCGCACGCTCGAGCGCCTCCTCGACCTCGACGTGCTGGCCATCGTCAACGAGAACGACACCGTGGCCACGAGCGAGATCCGCTTCGGCGACAACGACCGGTTGGCAGCCCTCGTCGCCCACCTCATCGACGCCGACGCCCTCGTGCTCCTCTCGGACGTCGACGCCCTCTACGACGCTCCGCCGAGCCGGCCCGGGGCGCAACGCATCCCGCTGGTGCGCGGCCCGCACGACCTCGTCGGCGTCGAGATCGGCGGCACCGGGTCCAAGGTGGGCACGGGAGGCATGACGACCAAGATCGAGGCGGCGCGCATCGCCACGGCCGCCGGCGTCGTCACGACGGTCGCGGCCGCCGAGCGCGTCGAGCAGGTCCTCGCCGGCGAGGACATCGGGACCATGTTCCTCCCCGTCGGGGTGCGGGGCCGGTCCCGGCGGCTCTGGCTGGAGCACGCGACGACGGCCCGCGGCCGGCTCATCATCGACGACGGGGCCGTGACGGCCCTCGTCGAGCGCAAGAAGTCGCTGCTGCCCGCCGGCATCACGGCCGTCGAGGGCACCTTCCACGACGGTGACCCCGTCGACGTGTGCAGCCCCGACGGGACCGCGGTCGCCCGCGGTCTGGTCAACTACAGCTCCAGTGAGCTGCCGGCCCTGCTGGGCCGGTCGACCAAGGAGCTGGCCCGTGACCTCGGTCCCGAGTACGAGCGCGAGGTCATCCACCGCGACGACCTCGTCGTCATCTGAGCCGCAGGCCGCCCGGCGACGGCGACGCCCGAGCGGCGAGGGCGAACCACGTCCGAACGCGGAAGTGGCCGCGCACACCCAAGGTGTGCGCGGCCACTTTCACCTGAGCGACGGCTCACGCCGACGCGACGATGCCCGGTCGAGACTCAGTGGTGCGTCGCCCTCTCGGCGCCGTGACCGGTCAGCGAACGGACCTCCATCTCGGCGTACTTGGCTGCGTTGTACTCCTTGCTCGTGACCGTCCCGATGTAGCCCAGGACGAAGCCGAGCGGGATCGAGATGATGCCGGGGTTGTCGAGCGGGAACCAGTGGAAGTCGACGCCCTGGAGCATCGAGGGGCTCTTCTTCGTCACCGGGTCGATGGCCTTGCCCGACACGACCGGGCTGAAGATGATCAGCGTGATGGCGCTGACCAGACCGCCGTAGATGCTCCACAGCGCGCCCCTGGTGTTGAACCGCTTCCAGAAGAGGGAGTAGAGGATCGTCGGCAGGTTCGCACTCGCGGCGATGGCGAAGGCGAGCGCCACGAGGAAGGCGATGTTCTGTCCGAGGGCGAAGATGCCACCGATGATGGCGATGGCGCCGAGGACCAGCGCAGCGAGCCGCGCGACCTTGACCTCCTCCTCGGGCGTGGCCTTGCCACCCTTGACGACCGTGTTGTAGATGTCGTGCGAGAGGGACGCGCTCGCCGTGATCGTCAGGCCGGCGACGACCGCGAGGATCGTCGCGAACGCCACCGCCGAGATGATGCCGAGGAGGATCTCGCCACCGAGCTCGAACGCGAGGAGCGGAGCGGCGGAGTTGACGCCACCCGGCGCGTTCTTGATCTCCTTGGCGCCCACGAGCTCTGCAGCCCCGAAGCCCAGCACGAGGGTGAAGAGGTAGAAGATGCCGATGAGCCAGATCGCCCACACGACCGAACGGCGGGCCTCACGGGAGGTCGGCACGGTGTAGAAGCGCATGAGCACGTGCGGCAGGCCCGCGGTGCCGAGCACGAGGGCCATCGACAAGGAGATGAAGTCGACCGGGTTCTTGTACTGCAGACCCGGCTGGAGCAGGTCCTTGCCGCCCGCCTCCTGGGAGGCCGCCGTGGCCTCGCCCAGCAGCGTCGAGAGGCTGAGGCCGAACTTGGCGAGCACCCAGACCGTCATGATGGCGGCACCGATGATGAGCAGGACGGCCTTGATGATCTGCACCCAGGTCGTGCCCTTCATGCCGCCGTAGATGACGTAGAAGATCATGAGGACGCCGACGACGACGATGACGAGCCGCTGGCCCACTGCGCCCTCGATGCCGAGCAGGAGCGCGACGAGGCCACCTGCTCCCGCCATCTGCGCGAGCAGGTAGAAGAACGAGACGACCAGGGTCGAGATGGCGGCGGCGATGCGCACCGGACGTTGGCGCAGCCGGAAGCTGAGCACGTCGGCCATCGTGTACTTGCCGACGTTGCGCAGCAGCTCTGCGACGAGGAGCAGCGCGACGAGCCAGGCGACGAGGAAGCCGATGGAGTAGAGGAACCCGTCGTAGCCGTTGATGGCGATGGCGCCCGCGATGCCGAGGAACGAGGCCGCAGAGAGGTAGTCGCCGGCGATGGCGATGCCGTTCTGCCGGCCGGTGAAGGCCCGTCCGCCCGCGTAGTACTCCGCGGCGCTGCGGTTGTTGCGCGAGGCCCGGATGACGATCGCCAGGGTGACGACGACGAAGAGGGCGAAGATGCCGATGTTGATGGCCGGGTTGCCGACCGTCGTGGCCGCAGGGACGACTGACGGGGCCGACGTGACGAGCGCGCTCACTGCTGCCCTCCCATCTTCTGGGCGAGGGCTTCGGCCTCGGGGTCGAACACGCGGTCGGCCCAGCGGGCGTAGACCATCGTGATGGTGAAGGTGGAGACGAACTGGAGGAGGCCGAGGATCAGGCCCCAGGTCACGTTGCCGATGACGCGCGTGCCCATGAAGTCCTTCGCGAAGACGGACAGCAGGACGTAGAGGAAGTACCACGCGAGGAACAGCGCGGTCAGCGGGAAGACGAACTTGCGGAACTTGCTGCGCAGCTGCGCGAACTCGGGTGAGTCCTGCATGGCGACGTTGGGATCGTCCACCACGCGCTCTGGAGCCTCTTTGCTCACTGGGCCACCTCCGGGGCGGTTGGTCGTGCTGTTCTTGGCGGGTCTCCTGGCTCGGCGCGGACCTGCTGCCGCCGACGCTCCCCCGACCGTCCGGTGGTGGGTCGACGCCCCTGTCGCTCCGCGCTGCCGGCCACAGGGCCGACGAGAGCAAAGGTAGGAGCCTCCGCGGGGTCCGGTGAGGCGCAGCGGGGGCGGCATCGCCCAGTGGCGCCGAGCGCTCGCCGTGCGCGGGTTCAGTCGCGACGAACGGTCGGCCGGGAGCGACGAGCGGTCGCGTCCCCGCTGGCGTATGCCGTGTGCTTCGCTCTCCCGCCCGTGTCCTCCGTGCCCGGCGACGTCACGGCACCCGTCGGCGCCGCCGAGGCCGGGCGGTCCCACCGTTCGGGGTGGAACGAGCCGCGGTTGAGGTCGATGTGCTCCGGGGCGTGGAGCCGCACCATGGTCTGTGCGACGTGCTCCGGTGCGCTCGCGCGGGTGGCGAGCGACACGAGCACCATCGTGGCGAACGACAGGGGCACGCTGACGGCGGCCGGCTGGGTCATGACGACGCCGAACCACCCGCCTGTCGCGATGCCGAACGTCGTCGACACGACGGCTCCCATGGACAGGCCACCGCCCGCGACCAGGCCGGCGATCGCCCCGCGCGCCGTGAGTCCCCGCCACCAGATCCCGAGCAGGAGCATCGGGCAGAACGTCGACGCCGCGACGGCGAAGGTCAGCTCGACGGCGTGCGCCACGGGGACGCCGGCGGACACGAGCGTGAGGGCGAGCGAGACGGTCACGACGATGACCGTCGAGAGGCGGAAGGTCCGGATCCCCTGCCGGTGGCCGCCTCCCCAGCGCACGAGGTCCTGGCTCACGACACCGGCGACCGAGACCACGAGCCCGGTCGACGTCGACAGGAACGCCGCGAAGGCGCCTGCCGCCAGCAGTGCCGTGAGGCCCTCGGCGACGGGCCCGTCGAAGAGCCGGCTCGGCAGCTCGAGCACGACGGTGTCGGCGCGTCCCGCCGCGACGAGGTCGAAGGCGACGTAGCGGCCGATGACGCCGTAGACGACGGGCAGCAGGTAGAAGCCCGAGAGCAGCACGAGCACTGCGAGGGTCGCTCGCCGTGCGGCGCGCCCGTCCCGGTTGGTGTAGAAGCGCACGACGACGTGGGGCAGGCCCATCGTGCCGAAGAAGGTGGCCAGCACGAGCGAGTAGGTCAGGTAGAGCGCGTGGTCGCCGCGCAGCGGCTCGACCCAGTCGGCGACGAGCACGGCGCCGACGTTCGGGTCGCTGCTCCGGTCCCCCATCGCGCCGAGGAGGAAGAAGAGCGGCGTCAGCAGGGCCAGCAGCTTGAGCCAGTAGTGGAACGCCTGGACGAGGGTGACGCTGCGCATGCCGCCGGGCAGGACGTTGAGGCAGACCACGAGGGCGACAGCCAGCTGGCCGACCCACGACGGGGCCCCGGTGAGGGTGCGGAGGGTCAGGCCTGCGCCCTGGAACTGCGGGATGAGGTAGAGCAGTCCGATCGCGACGACGAGCAGGCTCGAGGCCCTCCGCGCGACGACGGACTCGAGGCGCAGCTGGGCGAAGTCGGGCAGGGTGTAGGCGCCCGAGCGACGCAGCGGCGCAGCGACGAAGGTGAGCAGCAGCAGGTAGCCCGCGGTCCAGCCGATCGGCAGCCACAGCATGTCCACCCCGCGCGCCAGGATGAGACCTGCGACGCCGAGGAACGATGCTGCCGAGAGGTACTCGCCGCTGATCGCGGAGGCGTTGAGCACCGGGCTCACACCACGCGACGCGACGTAGAAGTCGCTCATGGTCCGCGAGAACCGCAGCCCGAAGGCGCCCACGGCGAGGGACGCGATCGACACCAGGACGACGGCGACGATGCTGGCCGCGTTGCTCACCGGTCACGCACCGCGGCTCACCGGCCCTCGAGCAGGTCGCTGAAGTCGTCCTCGTTGCGCTCGGACTGGCGCACGTAGAACCAGCCCAGGGTGATGATCTCGGCGAAGGCGACGACCGTGAGCAGGACCCAGGGCAGCGGCACGCCGAGCACGTCGACGTCGGCGATGCCGGGGACGGCCCGGAAGACCAGCGGCAGCAGGCCCAGGGTCGAGGCCAGGACGAGGAGGACCGCGAGAGCCAGTCGGAGCTGGCTGCGCATGAGGGAGGAGATGTAGACCTCACCGAGGCGCGTCTGCTCGTCGATCTCGGACGCGATCGAGACGCTCCGGGTGCGCGCGGCGGACGTGCGCGGGCTCGTGACGCGCACCCGCGCGCGCGGTGCGTCCTGGGGCGTCATGAGCCGCCGCGCCCGAGCGGCTGGGCGCGCCGGACGAGCAGGTCGCGGAGCGCGCGGGTGTGACGGCGGCTGACGACGAGCTCGTGGCCACCGACGACGACGGTCGTGCGTCCGCTCTCGGTGCGCCACTCGCTGATGTGTCCCAGGGCGACGAGCGAGGACCGGTGGATCCGCACGAAGCCCGCGTCCCGCCACTGGTCGGCCAACGTGGTGAGCGGAACGCGGACGAGGTGGCTCTCGGTGGCCGTGTGGAGGCGGGCGTAGTCCCCCTGCGCCTCGACGAACAGCACGTCGGACCGCGCTACGAGGCGGCTCACCCCGGCCAGCTCGACGACGATGCTCTCGTCGGTGGACGACGCGGCAGGCTCGCGCCCGTGGAGCTGCCGCACGACGCGCCGCACGGCCTGGTCGAGCCGCTCGTCCCGAACCGGCTTGAGGACGTAGTCGACGACGTTGAGCTCGAAGGCGTCCACGGCGTGCTGCTCGTGCGCCGTGACGAAGACGATCGGGGGCTGGGTGGTGAACCGTGAGAGCACCCGGGCCAGGTCGAGGCCGCTGAGGCCGGGCATCTGCACGTCCATGAAGATCGCGTCGACCTGCTCCTCGTGGAGCACGCGCAGGGCGGCCTCCCCCGAGCCGGCCGGCACGACCTGGCGCACGCACTCGTGGCGGCCGAGCATCCACACGAGCTCGTCGAGCGCGGGGGCCTCGTCGTCGACGGCCAGGACGCGCAGCAGCGGCTCCACGTCCGATGACGACGAGTCACCGTGGTTCTCGACGCTGTTGGAGGGACCGCTCACACGTGCACCCCCGGTCGGAACTTGGGCAGCCGGACGACGACCTTGGTGCCCGCGCCGGGAGCGGTCTCGACGACGAGCCCGTAGTCGTCACCGAACGCGGTCCGCAGTCGTTCGTCGACGTTGGCCAGCCCCACCGAGTCACTGCCCGGGTCGCCGGCCAGGACCCGCCGCACCCGCTCGGGGTCCTCCCCCACGCCGTTGTCCTCGATCGTCACGACGCACTCGTGGTCGGCGTCCTGGGCGAGGATGCTGATCTCGCCGCTGCCCTCGCGACCCTCGATGCCGTGCTGGACGGCGTTCTCCACGAGCGGCTGCAGGCACAGGAACGGCACGACGACCGGCAGCACCTCGGGGGCCACCCGCACGGTCACGGTGAGCCGGTCGCCGAAGCGCGCCTTCTCGATGACGAGGTAGGCCTCGATGGAGCGCAGCTCCTCGGCCAGCGTCGTGAACTCGCCGTGCCTGCGGAAGGAGTAGCGCGTGAACTCGGCGAGGTCGAGGAGCAGCTCGCGGGCGCGCTCGGGATCGGTGCGCGTGAAGGACGCGATGGCCGTGAGCGAGTTGTAGATGAAGTGCGGGCTGATCTGGGCGCGCAGGGCCCGGACCTCTGCCTCCATGAGGCGCGTGCGCGAGGCGTCGAGCTCGGCGAGCTCGAGCTGCCCCGACACCCAGCGCGCCACCTCGTTGGTCGCCCGGACGAGTCCGGCGGAGGCTCGCCCCGTGAAGACCTGCAGCGTCCCGACGACCTTCTCGTCGACGTCGAGCGGCGCGACGATGGCCTGGCGCACGATGCACGACGGTTCGGCGCAGGACACGTCGGCCCCGTCGACGACGGTCGTGCGACCGTGCGCCAGGGTGCCTGCGGAGATCACGGCCGGCTGGTGCGCGTGGTGTGAGCGCCCGCCGTCCCAGGCGAGCAGGCCGTTGGTGTCGGTCATCGCCACGGCGGTCGCCCCGAGGAGCGAGCGCAGGTGCTTGAGCGACTTCTCGGCCGCGGTGGGCGTCAGGCCCATCCGCAGGGGCGGCGACGCGAGCAGGGCCGTGTGCAGCGTGCGGTACGTCGCACGGTCGGCCTCGGTGCCGAGGTGACCGCGACGCCACAACGCGCCCCACGAGCTCATGCCGACACCCTATGCGGCCCCTTCCCCGTCGCGTGGGCACTGTTCCTCGCTGTCGAGACGCAGAGTGGGCACCTTCCCCGGGGGGAGGTGCCCACTCGGCGTCGCCGGAGGGTGCGGGTCAGGCGTCGTCGTCCTCGTCGGCGGCGACGTGCCACAGGCCCGAACGCCGCTCGGCGTCGAGCTCCTCCTGCGTCGCCGCACGGGCCGCGTAGCGGTCCTTCTGCGCCTCGCGCTTCTCGTCGCGGGTCGGACGCGCGGACTCGGACAGGCGCAGGTCGGTGCCGCGCGAGCCGAGCAGCTCGGCGCCGGCCTGCAGCGTCGGCTCCCAGTCGAAGACCACCGCGTCGTCGGTGGCCCCGATGACGACCGTGTCGCCGGCGACCGCGCCGACCTTGTAGAGCTCGTCCTCGACACCGAGCCGGCCGAGCCGGTCGGCGAGGTAGCCGACGGCCTCGTCGTTGCTGAAGTCGGTCTGGCGCACCCAGCGGACGGGACGCGCGCCGGTGACGCGGAAGAAGACGCCGTCGGGACCGTTCTCCTTGGTCACCGTGAAACCCTGGTCGTCGACCGACCGCGGCCGCAGCACGACGCGCTTCGGGACGGCATCGCCGATCTCCTTGCGGGCGGCGTCGACGTGACGCGCCATCGCGAAGCTCAGCTCGCGCAGGCCCTCGTGGGCGACGGCCGAGACGATGAAGACCTCGATGCCGCGCGCCTCGAGGTCGGGCTTGACCATCTCGGCGAGCTCGCGCGCCTCGGGCACGTCGGCCTTGTTGAGCACGACGATGCGGGTGCGCTCGGAGAGCGGTCGGCCACCGAGGTCGGCGTCGGGGACGTAGAGCGAGAGCTCGTTCTCGATGACGTCGAGGTCGCTCATCGGGTCACGGCCCGGCTCGAGGGTCGCGCAGTCGATGACGTGGACGAGGACCGAGCAGCGCTCGACGTGGCGCAGGAACTCCAGCCCCAGTCCCTTGCCCTCGTGGGCGCCCGGGATGAGCCCGGGCACGTCGGCGACGGTGAACCGGCTCGACCCGGCCGTCACGACGCCCAGGTTCGGGACGAGCGTCGTGAAGGGGTAGTCGGCGATCTTCGGCTTGGCGGCGGAGAGCACCGAGACGAGCGAGGACTTGCCGGCGCTCGGGAAACCGATGAGCGCCACGTCGGCGAGCGACTTCAGCTCGAGCACGACGTCGATGTCCTCGCCGGGCTCACCGAGGAGGGCGAAGCCGGGAGCCTTGCGGCGCGCGCTCGACAGGGCCTTGTTGCCCAGGCCGCCTCGGCCGCCGGCGGCGATCACGTGCTCGGTGCCCATGCCGACGAGGTCGACGATGATCTGGCCGGACGCGTCCTTGACGACGGTGCCCTCGGGCACCGCGAGCACGAGGTCGTCGCCGTCGGCGCCGTTGCGCTCGTCACCGGCGCCCGGAGCGCCGTTGCCGGCCTTGCGGTGCGGGTGACGGTGGTAGTCGAGCAGCGTCGTCGACGACGGGTCGACGCGCAGGATGACCGAGCCTCCCCGGCCGCCATTGCCGCCGTCGGGGCCACCGAGCGGCTTGAACTTCTCGCGCTTGACGGAGGCGACACCGTGCCCGCCCGCCCCGGCGCTCAGGTGCAGCACCACGCGGTCGACGAAGGTCACTGCCATGGGGGGTCACTCTTCCAGATCAGGGTGGGCGGACGGCATACGCAAGATGGCGAATGCCGTGTCGCCCGGGAAAGGCGGAAAGGGCGGGCCGCTCGGGCCCGCCCTTCCGGTACATCAGTGGTGATCGTGTCGATCACTCAGCGGCAGCGGTCTCCGGCTGCTCGATGTTGACGGTCTTGCGGCCGCGCTTGGTGCCGAACTTGACGGCGCCGGCGACGAGGGCGAACAGCGTGTCGTCGCCACCGCGACCCACACCCTCACCCGGGTGGAAGTGCGTGCCGCGCTGACGGACGAGGATCTCGCCCGCGTTGACCTTCTGGCCACCGAAACGCTTGACGCCGAGGAACTGTGCGTTCGAGTCGCGACCGTTGCGGGTCGAGGACGCACCCTTCTTGTGTGCCATGTCAGTCCTTCTCTCGTGAGTCTCTGGGTTCCGGGTGGATCACGCGTCGATGGCGGTGATCTTGACCTGGGTCAGCGGCTGACGGTGGCCCTGACGCTTGCGGTAGCCGGTCTTGTTCTTGTACTTCATGATGACGATCTTGGGGCCCTTGGCGGCCTTGACGACCTCGGCCTTGACCGACACCTTGGACAGCTTGTCGGCGTCGGACGTGACGGTGGTGCCGTCAACGAGGAGCAGCGGCGTGAGCTCGATGGCATCGCCGGGCTGACCCGTCACCTTGTCGACGAGCAGGACATCGCCCACCGACACCTTCTCCTGGCGACCGCCAGCGCGAACAATCGCGTACACAGTGAAACTCACTCTCTCATCAAGGGTTGGTATCGCCGCTTTCGGCACCGGCCCGTCAACACGGGCCCGGTGGGCGCACCAAGGACAAAGATTACCGGCTGGGAAGCCCCAGCTCCAAACCGAGGTCAGCTCTCGCCGTCACCCGTGCCCGCGCCCCGCGGCGGACCTGCCGGCGCGACGACCCGTCCACGACGGCGCCGACCGCGTGCAGCAGGCTGGACCTGGACCTCCGCCTCGACCGGGGCGGTGCCCGTGGACTCGACGGTCACCTCCGGCGCTGAGGACGCTGAGGACGCCGAGGACGTCGGGACCGCGGAGACGTCGGTCGTGTCGGTGACGTCGGACTCCAGCTCGACGTGCCCGCCACCCTGGGTGGCCTGCTCGTCGCCGGGGTCGACCGCGTGGACGTCGTCACCGGACCAGGGACCGTCGTCCTCGGGGAAGTGGTGGTGCGCGCCGTCCTGCGACGGGACGTCGGCACCGACCTCGGCACCCACCTCTGCGAGGGCCTCGGCCGCCGCCTCCCCCGCGGGCTGGCCCGAGGCGCTCTTGAGCGCGGCCGCGTGGGCCGCCGCCGCGATCTGGGCCGCCGTCGGGCCACCACTCCTGGACTCGGCGTGCGAGCCCTGCTGGCCCGACTGCTGGGGCGAGGTGCCGCCGCCGTTGCCGTTCTGGGTGCCACCCTGCCCGGAGCCCTGGCCGCGCCCCCGTCGGCGGCTGCTGCCGTTCTCCCCCTGACCCTGCTGGCCCTGCTGGCCCTGCTCCTGGGAGTGCGCACCCTTGTCGACGGGGTCGGTGTGGATGATGAAGCCGCGGCCGTTGCAGTGGTCGCAGGTCTCGGAGAAGACCTCGATGAGGCCCGAGCCCACCCGCTTGCGAGTCATCTGGACCAGGCCCAGCGAGGTCACCTCGGCCACCTGGTGCTTCGTCCGGTCGCGGCCGAGGCACTCGAGCAGCCGGCGCACGACGAGCTCCCGGTTGCTCTCGAGGACCATGTCGATGAAGTCGATGACGATGATGCCGCCGATGTCGCGTAGCCGGAGCTGGCGCACGATCTCCTCGGCCGCCTCGATGTTGTTCTTCGTCACCGTCTCCTCGAGGTTGCCCCCGGAGCCGACGAACTTGCCGGTGTTGACGTCGACGACGGTCATCGCCTCGGTGCGGTCGATGACGAGCGAACCTCCGCTGGGGAGCCAGACCTTGCGGTCCATCGCCTTCGAGAGCTGCTCGTCGACGCGGTGGTGCGTGAAGAGGTCCTCCTCGGCCGTCCACTTGCTGACCCGGTCGGCGAGATCAGGCGCGACCGACGAGATGTAGGGGTGGATCTCGTTCCACGCCTGGTCTCCGGCGACGACGAGCTGCTTGAAGTCCTCGTTGAAGACGTCGCGGATCACCCGGACGGTGAGGTCGGGCTCGCCGTGCAGCAGCATCGGGGCCTGACCACCGGTCGCGGAGCCGGGTGCGCCGTTCTTCTTCTTGCCCTTGCTCTTGCCGGCGCGCGGGCTAGAAGCCGCGTCGGCCTTGGCCTGGATGTCCTCCCACGTGCGGGTGAGGCGCTCGACGTCGGCGCGCAGCTCCTCCTCGCTCGCCCCTTCGGCGGCGGTACGGACGATGACGCCGGCTGAGTCCGGCACGACGTCGCGCAGGATCTTCTTGAGGCGGGCCCGCTCGGTGTCGGGCAGCTTGCGGCTGATGCCCGTCATCGAGCTGTTCGGCACGTACACGAGGTAGCGGCCGGGAAGGGAGATCTGCGAGGTGAGGCGGGCGCCCTTGTGGCCGATCGGGTCCTTGGTGACCTGCACGAGCACGGTCTGGCCGGAGCCCAGGGCGTTCTCGATGCGCTTGGGCTGGTTGGCCTCCAGTCCGGCGGCGTCCCAGTTGACCTCGCCGGCGTAGAGCACGGCGTTGCGCCCCTTGCCGATGTCGACGAAGGCGGCCTCCATGGAGGGCAGGACGTTCTGGACCCGGCCGAGGTAGATGTTGCCGGCCATCGAGACGTTCGTGGCCTGGTCGATGTAGTGCTCGACGAGCACACCGTCCTCGAGGACACCCATCTGGGTGCGCCCGTCCTTGTTGCGCACGACCATGACGCGGTCGACGGCCTCACGGCGGGCGAGGAACTCGGCCTCGGTGATGATCGTGCGGCGGCGTCCGGCCTCGCGGCCCTCGCGGCGGCGCTGCTTCTTGGCCTCGAGGCGGGTCGACCCCTTGACGGCCACCGGCTCGTCGCTCTGGCTGCGCGGCTGCCGCACGCGGGTCGAGACGTTGGGGGTGTCGTCGCCGGCGTCGGGCGAGGAGCCGGCGCGCCGGCGGCGTCGGCGGCGTCGGCTCGACACGCCTTCGTCGTCCGTGTCGCCCTCGGCCTCGCTGTCGGCGTCGGCCTCCTGGTCGGCGTCGACGTCCTCGGCGCTCTCGGCGGACGCGCCACGGGTGTCACCCGAGCCCCGGGAGGTGCCGGAGTCGGACTGCTGGTCCTGGGCGTCGTCCTCGTCGTTGACGCGTCCCCGACGGCCCTTGCCGCCACGGCGGCGGCGGGAACGGCGGGGCCCGTTCTCCTCGTCGGACTGCTCGTCAGCCTCGGTGCGACCCTCGGCGGCAGCCTCGGGCTCCGGGACGTCCTCGACGTGCTCCTCGTCCGGCTCCTCGACCTGCTCGAGCGGCTCGACCGGCGCTGCGCCTCGGCGACGGCGGGTCGGGACGGCCTGGGTCGCGTCGGGCGCCTGGAAGAGCACGCTGAAGCTGGGGACGACGGCCGGCTGGCGCCCATCGGCCTCGGCCGTGCCGAGCACGGGCAGGTCGTCGGTGTTCTCGGTCTCGTCGAAGGCGTCGACGTCGATGAGGACGGCGGGGTCGACGGCCGTACCGGTGGACCCGTCAGACCCGTCGGACCCGGAGGCCTCGGTGGACTCGGGACCTGCCGGCACGTCGCCCTGGGCGCCTGCGACGAGCTCCTCGACGGCGGCGCTGGCCCGGTCGGCCTTGCTGCGTGCAGCGCGCTTGGTGGTGCGGGGCGCCGCGGGCGCCTCGTCGGAGTCGGCCTTCTTGCGGGCGGCGCGCTTGCGTGCCGGACGCTTCGTCTCGCCGGCCTCGCTCGCGGGAGCGGCTACAGCAGCATCGTCGACCGGGGCGGCGGGAGCCGGCTCGACGGTCGGCTCGACCGTCGGCTCGACGCTCGGCTCGATCGTCGTGGCCTTCTTCGTGCTGCGGCGCGGGGCACGACGGCGAGGGGCAGGGGCGTCGGCAGCCGGGGCGCCCTGCGCAGAGGGCGCGTCGGTCTCCTGCCGGGCACTGCCCTGGTCGTGCTCGGCGGGGAACAGGGTCACGTCGTCGCCGGTGGTGGTGTCGTTGGGTGCCATCGGGCAGTCTCCCGTCAGGTGCGGTGCGACCCACACCCGGCCGGAGCCGCCGACACCGCACGAGTGCGGTTGCAGTCGTCGCGCCGCGTGTGCGACGGGACGGAAGTCGTCTCGCTACACCCGAAAACGGTTCGCGCTGGGCGCGGCCCCGTGATCGAATGCCGTCGACGTCCTGGTCGGCAACCGGTTCGCCGTCATGACCTGGCAGGTCATTCCAGCGGGTCGGTCACCCGCACGTTTGCGATGTCGAGCGGTCCCTGCGCCAGACGCGTCACCAGTGGCGGACGCGGAGGCTGCAGGTCGGCGATCTCACGCAGCGCGGTCAGAATGTCGTCGGGGCGTACAGCCGGTGTGGTGTGCCGTACGACCATGCGCAGTATCGCACAGTCGGACCCGACTACGTGAGTCGTGACCGTGTCGGCCAGCGCGTCGCGCGGCTCCAGCACCCGCGCGGAAACGATCGACGCCCGCACGTCGAAGGTGCGCGGGCCGGACTTCGTCAGCCGGGTCACCTCCGCGGTGTCGCGCTCCAGCAGGGCCGTCACGGCAGCCTGCAGGACCTCGAACGGCACGCCCGCGAACTCGAGCAGCCAGTCACTGGCCTCGAGGCGGTCGGCGAGGGCCCCGGGAGCGGCCTCGACGACCTGGAGGATGTCGATCCCCTCCGGAAGCGCCTCGTCGAGCGCGACCCTGACCGACTCGGGCTCGACGCGCTGGGTCACCGAGATCTCGAAGTACTCCGCCTCGCTGCCCGTGCCGGTGGCCGCGGCGTTGGCGTAGCTGATCTTCGGGTGCGGGTGGAAGCCCGCGGAAAAGGCCATCGGCACGTCTGCACGCCGCAGCGCCCGCTCGAGAGCACGCTGGAAGTCCCGGCTCGAGGTGAACCTCAGCCGCCCCCGCTTCGTGTAGCGGATCCGGAGCTTCTGGACCGCGGGGTCCGGGGCCGGACCCTCGGGGACGCGCTGACGTGCCTGACGAGCCATGCCCGGAAGGCTAGCCCGTCGGGAGCTCACGGCCCCAGCGGGCCGAGTCAGTCGGAGGCGAAGCCGCGCCGCTCGTCGGCGCGCCGCTGCCGCTCTGCCGTGTCCGCCTCGTCGAGCCTCGTCGCCTCGGCGAGGGTCGGTGCCGTGCCACCCATGCTGGCCGGGAGGAACTTCAGGTCGGGACCGGTGAGCGGCTCGTAGGCCGCTCGGGCGACGGCGAGCAGCTCGGCCATGACTGCCTTGTACTGCACGGTCACGGCGCCGGGGTCCGCGTCGGGGGCCACGGGGATCGGCTCGCCCACGTTGATGAGGATCGGGACGTTCGTGCGGCCGAGGCGCTTGGGGTGACCCTTGGTCCAGACGCGCTGTGACCCCCAGATGACGACGGGCAGGATGGGGACGCCCGCCTCGATCGCCATCCGCGCCGCGCCGGTCTTGAACTCCTTGAGCTCGAACGAGCGCGAGATCGTGGCCTCCGGGAAGACCCCGACGATCTCGCCCGATCGGAGCGCGGTCACGGCAGCGGCATACGACGCCGCACCAGCGGTGCGGTCGACCGGGATGTGGTGCATCCCCCGCATGAGGGGACCACTGACCGCGTGCGAGAAGACGCTGTCCTTGGCCATGAACCGCACGAGGCGCCCGGACTTCTGCGCCGCCAGGCCGGCGTAGGCGAAGTCGAAGTATCCGGTGTGGTTGACCGTCATCACCGCGCCTCCGGTGCGTGGCACGTTGTCGTCGCCGAGGATGGTGAACTTCAGTCCCTGCATCGCGAACACCCCGCGGGCGACTCCGATGACGGACGAGTAGACGGGCTCCATGGGGGACACTCTGCCCTGCGTGGCCACGCTTCGGCACGCCGAGGCCGGCAACCGGGCGTGCCGACGGACTGGGTTGACCGTGAGCACGAGGCGATCACGAGGCGATGCAGTGACGCAGGCCACGCTCGGGTCGGGTCCGGGCGCGCCGCGGCGGCAAAGGCGGTCGAGGGCACCCCGGCGCGCATGGAAGGATTGGCGCATGACTGACACGCCTGCCACCACGACCTCGCGGATCCCCGAGCGGCCCTCGCTCGACGGACTCGAGGAGAAGTGGATGCAGGTATGGGCCGACGAGGGCACCTACACCTTCGACCGCGAGAAGGCGCTGGCGCTCCCCCGTGAGCAGGTCTTCGCCATCGACACCCCGCCGCCGACCGCGAGTGGCAGCCTGCACGTCGGCCACGTCTTCAGCTACACCCACACCGACTGCATGGCGCGCTACAAGCGCATGCAGGGGCTCGAGGTCTTCTACCCGATCGGGTGGGACGACAACGGCCTGCCGACCGAGCGCCGGGTGCAGAACTACTACGGCGTCCGCGGCGACGCCAGCCTGCCCTACGAGGACGGCTTCACGCCGCCCTTCGAGGAGGGCGTCGACAGCAACGGCAAGGCCATCAAGGCCGCCGACCAGCGCCCCATCAGCCGCAAGAACTTCATCGAGCTGTGCGACGTGCTCACGGTCAAGGACGAGGTGACCTTCGAGTCCCTCTTCCGCCGCCTCGGCTTCAGCCTCGACTGGGACATCTCCTACCGCACCATCGACGAGCGCTCGCGCGCCGTCGCGCAGCAGGCGTTCCTGCGCAACCTTGCCCGCGGCGAGGCCTACCAGAGCGAGGCCCCGGGCCTGTGGGACGTCACGTTCCAGACGGCCGTCGCGCAGGCCGAGCTCGAGGCCCGGGACTACCCCGGCGCCTACCACCGCGTCGCGTTCCACCGTGACGGCGGCGAGCCCGTCCACATCGAGACGACCCGCCCCGAGCTCATCCCGTCGGTCGTCGCCCTCATCGCCCACCCCGACGACGAGCGCTACCAGCCGCTCTTCGGCACGACCGTCACCTCGCCCCTCTTCGGCGTCGAGGTGCCGGTGCTCGCCCACCGCGCCGCCGAGATGGACAAGGGCGCCGGCATCGCCATGTGCTGCACCTTCGGCGACCTCACCGACGTCATGTGGTGGCGTGAGCTGCAGCTGCCCATCCGCTCGCTCATCACCCGCAACGGCCGCCTCCAGGCCGAGACGCCCGATTGGATCGCCGGCGGTCCCGGCGAGGCGCTCTACGCCGAGTCGCTCGCGACGAAGACGACGTTCAGCGCCCGCGAGGCCGTGGTGGCCGCCCTGCGCGAGTCCGGCGACCTCGACGGCGAGCCGCAGAAGACGCAGCGCAAGGCCAACTTCTACGAGAAGGGCGACAAGCCCCTCGAGATCGTCACCTCGCGCCAGTGGTACATCCGCAACGGCGGCCGGGACGAGGCGCTGCGCTCGAAGCTGGTCGGCATGGGCGACGCCGTGGACTTCCACCCGGCCTTCATGCGCTCGCGCTACAAGAACTGGGTCGAGGGCCTCAACGGCGACTGGCTCATCTCCCGCCAGCGCTTCTTCGGCGTGCCCTTCCCCGTCTGGTACCCCGTCACTGCCGAGGGCGAGACCGACCACGGCCACCCGATCGTCGCTCCGGAGTCGGCACTCCCCGTCGACCCGCAGATCGACGTGCCGGAGGGCTATGACGAGAGCCAGCGCGGCGTGCCCGGTGGCTTCGTGGCCGACCCCGACATCATGGACACGTGGGCGACGTCGTCGCTGACTCCGCAGATCGCCGCCGGCTGGCCGGTGCGCGAAGGTGCAGCCGAGGCCGACCGGCTCGGCTCCGACGAGGCGTTGTTCGCCTCGCTCTTCCCCTACGACATGCGCCCCCAGGCGCACGACATCATCCGCACCTGGCTCTTCGCCACGGTGACGCGTTCCTACCTCGAGCACGGCGTCGCGCCGTGGCGTCACGCCGCCATCAGCGGCTGGATCCTGGACCCCGACCGCAAGAAGATGAGCAAGTCCAAGGGCAACGCCGAGACGCCCGAGGACGTCGTCAAGGCCAACGGTGCCGACGCCGTGCGCTACTGGGCGGCCTCGGGTCGCCTCGGCACCGACGCCGCCTACGACACCGGCCAGATGAAGGTCGGCCGCCGCCTGGCGATCAAGGTGCTCAACGCGAGCAAGTTCGCCCTGGGCTTCGGTGACGTGGAGGGCGACCTGCGGGCCGCGGTCACCCATCCGCTCGACCTGTCGATGCTCTCGGCGCTCGCCGAGGTCGTCGACAAGGCCACGCAGGGGTTCGAGAGCTGGGACTACACCCGCTCGCTCGAGGCCACCGAGACCTTCTTCTGGACCTTCTGCGACGACTACCTCGAGCTCGTCAAGGACCGGGCCTACGGCGGTCAGGGCGAGGAGGCTGCGGCCAGTGCCCGCGCCTCCCTGCGCCTCGCGCTCGAGACGTTGCTGCGCCTGCTGGCTCCGTTCATCCCCTACGCGACCGAGGAGGTCTGGTCGTGGTTCGGTGAGGGCTCGGTGCACCGGCAGTCCTGGCCGACGCGCGAGGAGCTGCCGTCCGGAGGCGACCCCACGCTGCTCTCCTCGGTCGGCGCAGCCCTGGCGGGCGTGCGCAAGGTCAAGTCCGAGGCCAAGGTCGGCATGCGCGCCGAGGTGCGCACCATGACGCTCGTCGCTCCCGCGAGGTCGGTCGCCCACGTGCAGGCAGCCGAGTCCGACCTGCGCGCGAGCGGACGCATCAGTGAGATGACGTATGCCGAGGGCGAGACGGTCGAGGTTCGCGACGCCGAGCTCGTCCCCGTCGACAAGGCGCCCAAACAGGGCTGATCCCTCGGCTTCGGCGCGGTCGTTGCCGACCTGACCTCTCAGGACGGCAACGATCGGGCCGCTACCGACCTGTGCGGCCCCGCGCTCGCATAGGGTCTCTCGCATGTCGAGGCGGGGGCAGCAGGTCGCCATCGCGGGTGGCGCCGTCGTCATGGCCGCTCTGGTCGTGGCGGCGATGGGCCAACCGCTGCCTCTCCTCTCACGCCCGGCCGACGCCGACACGGTCACCCGGCTGCCCACCCTGGCCTCGACGCCGCCACCGTCCGCGACCCCGGCCCCGACGGCGGCCACGAACACCGCCCCCTTCGACCCCTCGCCGGTGCTCATCGTCCTGGTCCAGCTGCTCATCGTTCTCGTCATCGTCATCGTCCTCGTCGTCCTGGCCCACCTCATCCGGTCGCTCCTGCGGCGACGGCCCCACTTCGAGCTCCACGAGGAGCCCGACTTCGCCATCCCGGTGGTGCCGACCGAGCTGCTGGAGGCGGCCCGCCAGCGGCTGCTCGACCTCGAGTCCGGAGAGCCGCGCAACGCCATCGTGGCGGCGTGGCTCGGGCTCGAGACCTCGGCAGCGGCGACCGGTCTGCCGCGACTGCCGGCCGAGACCTCGAGCGAGTACACCGAGCGCGTCATCGGCGTCTGGCCCGTCGACTCCGACCGGCTCGGCGACCTCGCTGCCCTCTTCCGCGAGGCCCGTTTCTCGGTGCACCCCCTCGGCGAGTCCCACCGCGACCGCGCCATCAGCGACCTCCGGGTGCTCATCGCCGACCTCGAGCAGGTCGCCGACCGGCAGGCCGCCGACCGGGCCAGGTCGCAGGCGACAGAGCCCGGAGCGCTGAACCCGTCGCCGGCCACGCGCAGGCGGTTGTCATGAGCAGCCAGCCGGACGGCACACCTGCTCGCACGCGCCGTGAGGCGCGGGCACTTGCCGCGACGACGGGCGCCCGCCCGCTACCCCGAGGTGCGGTGCGACGCGAGCCCAGCGCCGCACGCTCAGTCCTGGCGGCCCTGCGCCCCTGGCGGCGACGTCTCGTCGGCCTGTTCCTGACGTGGGTGGCGCTCTCGGCGCTGACAGCCGCGCTGGGCCTCGAGCCCGACGTGCCCGTCATCCTCGCCATCCTCGTCGCGGGGGCCCTGCTGCTCTGGCACCTCATCGACCACACCGCCCCCCATCACCTCACCCTCTGGCCCCTCGTCGACGGTGACTACGCCAGCCACTCACGCGGCAACGACTTCCGCGTCACGAACCTCGCGACTCGCCTCGAGGCCGCCGACACCCGTCGGGAGGGGCGCGAGAGCGTCGTCCACGACCTGCACCTGCAGCTGCAGGTGCTCATCCGCGAGCGGCTCTACGCCAAGCACGGCATCGTGGCAGAGGAGGAGCCCAAGTGGGCCCAGGGCGTGACGCCGCCCGAGCTCTGGGACC
Organism: Terrabacter ginsenosidimutans; assembly: GCF_039539425.1. NCBI lineage: Bacteria > Bacillati > Actinomycetota > Actinomycetes > Micrococcales > Intrasporangiaceae > Terrabacter > Terrabacter ginsenosidimutans. The sequence continues at coordinate 141,128 of NZ_BAABDC010000007.1, forward strand.
TGCTCGTCGGTCTCCCGCCCCCCGACCTCTACCGCCCGCAGCGCCTCGACCCCATCCTCCGACGAATCGAGCAGTGGTAATCCATGACCGAGATGAACCTGGCCCGGGTCAGCGAGCTGAGCAGCGCCGTCCTCGACGAGGTCGACCGCGCCGTCGTCGGCAAGCGAGAGGCGCTGCGGCTCGTGCTGTCGGGCATCCTCGCCGGCGGGCACGTCCTCATGGAGGACTTCCCGGGGCTGGGCAAGACGCTCGCCGCGCGCAGCTTCGCCCAGACGCTCGGGCTCGACTTCAAGCGGGCCCAGTTCACTCCTGACCTGCTGCCCGGCGACATCACCGGATCGTTCATCTACGACCAGCGTGCGGGCGAGTTCGAGTTCCGGGCGGGCCCGCTCTTCGCCGGTCTGCTGCTGGCCGACGAGATCAACCGGACACCGCCCAAGACGCAGTCGGCGCTGCTCGAGGCGATGCAGGAGAAGCAGGTGACCGTCGAGGGTCGCACCTTCCAGCTGCCCCGGCCCTTCCACGTCCTCGCGACCGCGAACCCCGTCGAGTACGAAGGGACCTACCCGCTGCCCGAGGCGCAGCTCGACCGTTTCCTCATGCGCATCTCGTTCGGCTACCCGACGCTCGACGAGGAGTGGGAGATCCTCTCGAACCGCATGGCCCGGCAGCGTGAGGAGCAGGAGCTCGAGCCCGTCGTCGACGCCGAGCAGCTGCTCGCGATGCAGGCCGCCATCGAGGCAACCGTCGTCGACGAGTCGGTCGGGCGCTACTGCGTCGCCCTGGCCGCGGCGAGCCGAACCCATGGCGACGTCCTCCTGGGCGCCTCGCCGCGTGGCGCGCTCGGCCTGCTCCTGTGTGCCCGGGCGTATGCCGTCGTCGACGGCCGTGACTACGTGACCCCCGAGGACGTCAAGGCAGTCGCAGTGCCCGTCCTGGCGCACCGCATCACCGTCAAGCCCGAGCTGTGGATGAGCAACGCGTCGGGCCACGGTGTCGTCGAGAGCCTGCTCCGGACGGTCGCGACCCCGTCGGCGCGTGAGCACCTCGCGACCGGCCCGACCAAGGGCGCCTGAGCGGCCATGCCCGAGTGGCGCCCGCACGGGACGACCACCCGCCGACTGGGCAGGTGGGAGTCGACGGCTGCCCACCAGCGGGCGATCGTGCTCGCGGCTGCGGGCGCCATCGTCGCGGTCATCGGCCGGCGGCCGGACCTGCTCGTCATCGTCACGCCGCTCGTCGTCGCCGCCCTCTGGGGCCACCTCGCCCGCCCTCGCGTCGAGGTCACCGGCACGGCACACCTCGGTGACACGACGTTGCGCGAGGGCGCGGTCACGGGCCTGCGGGTGAGCACCGAGCCGACGCTTCCCGAGCTGCACGGCATCGTCACCCTGGCGCAGGCGCCGTGGGTGGAACGCAAGCCCTCGGGCGGCATAGCCGAGCTCGAGGATGGCGCCGCGACCCTCGGCGTGCGGTCAACGCGCTGGGGGCGTCGCCGGGTGGGCACCGTCAGCATCGCGCTGACCAGCGCCTGGGGGGCGTTCAGAGCCGGTCCCCTGGACCTGCCCGACCTCGACGCGGCCACACTCCCGGTCCCCGCGTCGTTCGACGCCAGTGCCCCGACCCCGCATCCTCGCGGCATCGTCGGCCTCAACCGCTCCAACCGGCCGGGGTCCGGCTCCGAGTTCAACACGATCCGCCAGTTCCATCCCGGTGACCGGCTCCGGCGCATCCACTGGCCGGTCTCGCTGCGCACCGGCGCGCTGCACGTCACGTCGACCTTCACCGACGAGGACGCCCACGTCTTCCTGCTCGTCGACTGCCTGAGCGACCTCGGTCCCCGGGAGGGCATCGACGGGCGCCCGACGAGCCTCGACGTCACGGTGCGGGCCGCCGGCGCCATCAGCGAGCACTTTCTGCGCAGCAACGACCGTCTGACGCTGCGCACGGTCGGGGCGGCCGAGGTCCCGACGCTCGGGGTCGGGTCGGGCACCAACCACCTGCGGCGGGTCCTCGACACGCTGGCGGCGATCTCGCCCGCGACCGAGCGCCGCGACACGGGCGAGCGCGCCATCCGGGGCGTCGACCCGAACGCCCTGTGCCTGGTGCTGTCCCCGCTCATCGACCCGACGATGGTCGCTCTCGCGCACACCCTCGCCGTGCGGGGGATGACCGTGGTCGTCGTGGACACCTTCCCCGACCACCTCGTCGCCGACCCGACGAACGTCTATGCGGCGCTGGCCTGGCGCATGCGCCTGCTGTCCCGCAACGCCGAGGTCCATGCCCTGAGGCAGCGCGGCGTGCCCGTCGTGCCGTGGCGCGGAGCGGGTTCGCTCGACCAGGTGCTGAGGGACATCGCCCGACGCGCGTCCGCGCCCCGGATGGCGAGGCGGTGACCGTGCCCGAGCCGGCTGACGAGCGCCCGGCCGCACCCGCAGCAGCTGCGGCGACCCCGGCTGCGGCGACGACAGGTGCGAGCTCCGAATTCCCCACGACAGCGGCCGCGCCCGGTGTGCGGGGCGTCCGGAGCAGGGTGCGCGTGCGCCGCACCCTGTACCTGGGAGCCGGGTCCGAGTGGTCGCTGAGCCAGCTCGCCGCGGCCGCGGCTGCGATGGGCGGGGTCGCCGTCTACCTCGCGAGCCTGTCCTTGTCGGCCGGAGGTTTCGACGCCTTCTGGTGGGCGCTCGTCCTGCTGCCGTTGCTCACCATGGCCTGGGCCGGCTCCGCGGCGCCCCTCGCCTACTGGGCCCTGATGCTCTTCGGCTGGTTCACCCTCACGCCGGCAGGGACCTTCTCCTGGTGGTCGCTGCCGGCCGCAGCGGGGTGCATCGTGGCGCACGCCGCCACGGCGCTGTCCGCCTCGTCACCGCCCGCGGGCTCGGTGACCGCACGGACGGCACGACGCTGGACCCGTCACACCGCCGCAGCGTTCGCCGCCGCCGTCCCCGTCGCGGTGCTGGCGGGGCTGCTGGACGGCCGCTCGCTGGGACTGGTGCCGACGGCATACGTCATCGGCCTCGGCGGGGTCGCCGTGGGCCTGTGGTTCGTCCGCACGAGCCCGCCCGTCAACCCGGGGTGAGCCCACGTTTGCCAATGCCGCACCCCCGATCTATTCTCTGAATGAAACGAAACAGTTTCGTTTCATCGGCGGGAGAACCGGGGTGAGCATGAGCACGACCAACGCGAGCACGACCGGCGCGAGCACGACGGACGCGGCCCACGCGAGCCGTCCGCGGGTGGCAGGTGACCGCGAGGTCGAGATCCTCGAGGCGGCCATCGAGGTGCTGCGTGAGACCGGCTACGACCGGCTCACCTTCGACGCCGTCGCCACCACGGCCCGGGCGTCCAAGGCGACGCTCTACCGGCGGTGGCCGCACAAGCGCGACCTCGTCATCGACGCCGTCGGACTGTTCATCGACTGCCCCGCCGAGCAGGATCCGGACACCGGCACCCTGCGTGGCGACCTGCTCGCCCAGGCGTGCGCCGACGGAGGCCTCGACGACGAGGTCGTCATCGGCACGTGGGGGGCGCTGCTCCCCGTCATCCACCGCGAGCCCGACCTGGCACGCGGCATCCACGAGCGGTTCCTGGCCCCGAAGATCGAGGCCGCCCGCACCATCTTCGAGCACGCCCGACAGCGAGGCGAGATCGGCGACGACGCCGACCTCGACACCCTGCTGATGATCCTGCCGTCCCTGTCGATCCACGAGGCCCTGCTCTCGGGACGACGACCGGGGCCGGACCGCATCGCCGAGTTCGTGGACAGCGTCGTCCTCCCGGCGTGCGCCGCCACCCTCGCCTCCGCGCCCAGCACCCGCTGAGCCGGACCGCGACGCGGCGTCCACACCACCATTCCTGCATGTCCTCGGAAGGAACACCCATGTCTTCGACCACGGCCCTGGAGGTGAACGAGCCCGCGGGCGAGTTCACCTCCCACGACACGCCGCCCAAGCGCCTCGGTCTGGCGCTCTTCGTCATCTGTGCCGCGCAGCTCATGATCGTGCTCGACGGCACCATCGTGAACATCGCGCTCCCCCACATCGAGAGCGACCTGGGCTTCAGCCAGGCCAACCTCCAGTGGGTCATCACCATCTACACACTGGCCTTCGGCGGCGTGCTCCTCCTCGGCGGCCGGCTCGGCGACCTCTACGGCCGGCGCCGCATGTTCGTGTGGGGCATCGTGCTCTTCACGATCGCCTCTCTCGTCGCCGGCGTCGCCCAGAACGAGACGATGATGCTCGCAGCGCGTGCCGTGCAGGGCCTCGGCGGCGCACTCGCCGCTCCCAACGCCCTCGCCCTGATCACGACGACCTTCCCGGCGGGCAAGGAGCGCAACCGCGCCATGGGCGTCTTCGCCGCCATGTCGGGCGCCGGCGCGGCCATCGGCCTCATCCTCGGCGGCGCGCTGACCGAGATCGACTGGCGCTGGAACTTCTTCATCAACCTGCCGATCGGCATCGTCGTCGCGTTCCTCGCGCAGCGCATCCTCACCGAGTCCGAGGACGGCCGCGGTTCGCTCGACATCCCGGGTGCGATCACCTCGATCGCCGGCCTGTCCTCGCTCGTCTACGGACTCACGCACGCCGCGAGCACCTCGTGGAGCGATGCCACGACGATCACCTACCTCGCTGTCGGCGTCGCGCTGCTCGTGGCCTTCGTTGTCATCGAGACCCGGGTCGCGCACCCGCTCCTGCCGATGCGCATCCCGGGCGACCGTACGCGTGGGACGTCCTACTTCGTCATGCTCATCGTCGGCGCCGGCATGTTCGCGATGTTCTACTTCCTCGGCATCTACATCCAGAGCATCCTCGGCTACTCCCCGCTCAAGACCGGCCTCGCGTTCCTGCCGTTCTCGGTCGGCATCGTCGTGGCCGCGCAGGTGGCGAGCTTCCTCATCGCCAAGGTCGACCCGCGCTGGATCTCCGGCGCCGGCGCCGGCTTCGCGACGCTCGGCATGTGGGGCTTCACCCACCTGACGCCGCAGAGCACGTATGCCTCGGGGCTGCTCCCGTGGATCGTCGTCCTCGCGTTCGGCCTGGGCCTGATCTTCGTGCCGCTCACGCTCACCGCGGTGCACGGCGTGGCGCACGAGGACTCGTCGGTCGCCTCGGCCGTGCTCAACACGATGCAGCAGGTCGGTGGCACGCTCGGCCTCGCGACGCTGAGCACGATCTTCGTCAACAACCTCAACGACAAGGTCGCCGAGCTGACGGCCAAGCTGCCCCAGGGCGGTCCGGCCCCGAGCAAGGAGCAGCTGGCGGCGGCGCAGAAGATGATCGCCGACGAGGCGTTCGCCTACGGCGCGAGCCGGGCCTACCTCGTCGCGGCCATCATGATCGCGGTCGGCGGCGTCGTGACCCTCGTCGCCCTGCACGTGCGGCACGAGGAGCTCGCGACCGATGGAGCCGCCCCGGCCCACATCGGCTGACATCCCGCAGCGCATCCGCCGAACTGCCACGCGTGGCCGGGTTGCACCGGTCGAGAGGCCACTGCTCGTCCAGAGCAATGGCCTTTCGGGCTCCCGGCCCGCGGTGACCTCTCGACGGGTCAGGGGTTCCCGGAGCAGCCCACACGGCCGCCCAGGGGACGTCCCAGCCGGCGATGGCGAGCCGGCGCTCGACGAACCGCTCTTGCGGCAGGTCCACGACGCGCCCGATGGACGGCTCGTAGACGTCGAGCTCCTGCTCCCCCGTCGGCGGCATGACGAGCACGACGTGCCGCGGCGACCACGCGTTCCCCACGTAGAGGAGCGCGGGACGACCGGGACGCACCCGGCGGCGCAGGTCGGCATACGTGCGCTCCAGGCCGACCCGGCCGCGATGGCGGAACCACGCCACCGCGTAGCCGGCGTCGGGCTCGGCGGCGCCCAGCTCCAGCTCGTGCAGGGCTCCCCAGGGCGGGGTGCCCAGCGCACGGGGCCACGGCAGCTGCAGTCGTCTGCCGGCCCCGACGACGGCGTTGGTCCGCGACGCGACGACCTGCTCGTACGCCGCGAACCGGTCCGCCTCGGTGCCGGCGTCGGGCACCTCGCCCTCCCGGGCGTCCTTGCGTATGCCGTCCCGGATCCACTGCGCGAAGGCAGGGTTGGCAAGCATGCGGGCCACCGTCAAGGCCGCCGAACCGCACGTGGTGCTCGTCTGCTGCACCGGCGCGACGTCGCCTGCGACGAGCCAGAAGGGGGCAACCACGGATCAGCCTCCGTTCACGCGGGAGTGCCGCGAGCCGCCGTCGAGGTCAGGCAGATTCCTTGCGCGGGCGCTTGGCCCGGGGCTCGGCCTCGCGGCGCACGATCGTCGGGTTGACGTTGTCGAGGACCACCTCACGGGTCACGACGACCCGGGCGATCTCGTCATCGCTGGGGACATCGAACATCACGGGGAGGAGGACCTCCTCCATGATGGCGCGCAGCCCGCGGGCTCCGGTGCCGCGCAGCAGCGCCTGGTCGGCGACCGAGGCGATGGCGTCCTCGGTGAACTCGAGGTCGACGCCGTCGATCTCGAACATCTTCTGGTACTGCTTCACCAGCGCGTTGCGGGGCACCGTGAGGATGTTGACGAGGGCCTGCTGGTCGAGCGGCGCGAGCGTCGTCAGCACGGGCAGGCGACCGATGAACTCGGGGATGAGACCGAACTTCAGCAGGTCCTCGGGCATGACGTCCTGGAAGCTGTCGCCGAGGTCCTTGGGGTTGTGCAGCGGCTGGCCGAAGCCGAGGCCCTTGCGGCCCGAGCGCGACTCGATGATCTTCTCGAGGCCGGCGAACGCGCCGCCGACGATGAAGAGCACGTTGGTCGTGTCGATCTGGATGAACTCCTGGTGCGGGTGCTTGCGCCCACCCTGCGGTGGCACCGAGGCGGTCGTGCCCTCGAGGATCTTGAGCAGGGCCTGCTGCACGCCCTCACCGGAGACGTCGCGGGTGATCGACGGGTTCTCGCTCTTGCGGGCGATCTTGTCGACCTCGTCGATGTAGATGATACCGGTCTCGGCCTTCTTGACGTCGTAGTCGGCGGCCTGGATGAGCTTGAGGAGGATGTTCTCGACGTCCTCGCCGACGTAGCCGGCCTCGGTCAGGGCCGTCGCGTCGGCGATGGCGAACGGCACGTTGAGCATCTTGGCGAGCGTCTGCGCGAGGTACGTCTTGCCCGATCCCGTGGGACCGATGAGCAGGATGTTGGACTTCGCGATGTCGATGTGGTCGTCGTCGCGCTTGACGCCCTCACCGGCCTGGATGCGCTTGTAGTGGTTGTAGACGGCGACGGCGAGCGACTTCTTGGCGACGTCCTGGCCGATGACGTAGTTCTCGAGGAAGTCGAAGATCTCGCGCGGCTTCGGCAGGTGGTCGAGGCCCAGCTCGCTGCTCTCGGCGAGCTCCTCCTCGATGATCTCGTTGCAGAGGTCGATGCACTCGTCGCAGATGTACACACCGGGCCCGGCGATGAGCTTCTTGACCTGCTTCTGGCTCTTTCCGCAGAAAGAGCACTTGAGGAGGTCTCCGCCTTCTCCGATGCGTGCCACGGATTTGCTCCTGGTTCGTCGGCGCCGAACGCTGGGGTGCACCCGGCCGACCCCAACCTAGGGGCCGACTCCTATTAGACGACGGAGGGGGCCGCCCCCGCTCGCGCAACGCCGTTTGTCCGCTGATGGCGGACAAACGACGGCGCTGTCACTTGAACGGCGTTCCAGTCGAATCGGGCCGTGTCCCAGGGTCGCTGCCGCCCGACCTGTTGCGCCGGCGTGCCGTGAGGAGCCCGAGCCCGATGGCCAGGGCAAGGCCGCCGAACGTCACGACGAGCAGCCCGACCAGCGCGATGACGAGCATCGTCGTGAGTGTCATCCCGCCCCCACCGACGTCGACGGCGCGAGACCCGGGCAGCGTCGTGCCGTCCGCCGCGGGCGCCCGGCCGGGTCCAGCGTGGTCGCCAGCCGGGACCTCGACGGCCGAGAGGCGTCCGGTGAGCACGACGTCGGAGTCCGCGACCACTTGGGCGGGCTCGCGGCCCGCGCACGACGCGAGCGCTGCCGTCGGCGCACCCACCGACGACCCAGCCAGCACGGCCAGCACAGCCAGCACAGCCAGCACGGCCAGCACGCGCACGGCATACGTTCTCATGCGCTGCAGCGTAGGCCCGCGGAACGCGACGACCCTCTGCCGGCCGGGTGCCGTGCGGACCTCAGGCCGGACCGCCGGGCGCTGGGTCAGTCGGCGGTGAGGTCGCGCACGATCGCGACGTACTGCTGCTCCGCGGCCTCGGGGGCCGTGCCCGAGAGCTTCGCCCAGGCGTCGTACTTGGCCCGCCCGACCGGGTTGGTGAAACCCGGCCGCGAGCCGGTCGCGTCGCCTGTCGTGGCCTGCTTGAACAGGCCGTAGAGCTTCAGCTTGACGTCGTTGCCGGGGTCTTTCGTCAGCCCCTTGACGGCCACGACCGCCTGCTCGAACTCCGCACTCGCCATGACAGGACCCTCCACGCTCGACGTCGGCTCGACCCCATCAAAGCAGGTATGCCGTCGGGCCCGGTCATGACCGGGCCCGACGGCACACGTGAACGAGCCGGAGGCTCAGACCTCGAGGGAGGCCTTGCGCGAGGCGAGCACCTCGTCGATGAGGCCGTAGGTCCTGGCGTCCTCGGACGAGAGGATCTTGTCGCGCTCGATGTCGCTGCGGACCTGCTCGGACGTGCGGCCCGTGTGGTGGGCGAGGGTGTCCTCGAGCCACGTGCGCATGCGCAGCACCTCGTTGGCCTGGATCTCGATGTCCGAAGCCTGGCCGTAGTCGCCGCCCGAGAGCGCCGGCTGGTGGATGAGGATGCGGGCGTTCGGCAGGGCGAAGCGCTTGCCCGGTGCACCGGCGCCGAGCAGCACCGCGGCGGCCGAGGCAGCCTGGCCGATGACGAACGTCTGGATGTCGGGCCGGACGAACTGCATCGTGTCGTAGATCGCCGTCATGGCGGTGAACGAGCCACCCGGGCTGTTGATGTACATGAGGATGTCGCGGTCGGGGTCGAGCGACTCCAGCACGAGCAGCTGGGCGATGATGTCGTCGGCCGACGCGTCGTCGACCTGCACGCCGAGGAAGATGATGCGGTCCTCGAAGAGCTTGTTGTAGGGGTCGGACCGCTTCATCCCGTAGGAGGTGCGCTCCTCGAACTGCGGCAGGATGTAGCGGCTCGAGGGAGCGGCGACCGCGAGGCGGTTGGTGGGTTCGATGTTCATGCGTGTCTCCAAGTCCTGTTCAGGCCCGCGGTCAGTTCTCGGCCTTGGCGTCGGCCTGGCCGACACCCTTGCCCTCGACCGCCTGGTCGGAGCGGCTGAACACGTGGTCGACGAAGCCGTACTCCTTGGCCTCCTCCGCGCTGAACCAGCGGTCGCGGTCGGAGTCCTTCTCGATCTGTTCGATCGTCTGGCCGGTGTGCTCGGCGATGAGCCGGGCCATCTGCTTCTTGACGTAGAGCATCTGCTCGGCCTGGATCTTGATGTCCGTCGCCGTGCCGCCGATGCCGCCGGAGGGCTGGTGCATCATCACGCGGGCGTGGGGCGTGGCGTAGCGCTTGCCCTTGGTGCCGGCCGACAGGAGGAACTGTCCCATCGAGGCGGCCATGCCCATCGCGACGGTGGCGACGTCGTTGGGGATCCAGTTCATCGTGTCGAAGATGGCCATGCCGGCAGAGATCGAACCGCCGGGGCTGTTGATGTAGAGCCAGATGTCCTTCTCGGGGTCCTCGGCCGACAGCAGCAGCAGCTGCGCCGCGATGGCGTTCGCGTTGTCGTCGCGGACGTCGGACCCGAGGAAGATGATCCGCTCCTTGAGCAGGCGGTTGTAGATGTGGTCGTCCAGACCACCCGGCATGCCGTTGCCGTTGGCGGAGGTCTCCGAAATCACCATGTCTCCATCGTCGAAGTGGTCCAGCCTCTCACCACGGGATGTGGCGCCGGCTGGCTCGTCACTGACCCTAACGCCCGACCCCTCGGGCAGATTTCCCGAACCGCACCGTGTTCGCCGTGAGCGCACAAACCTGAGCCGGGCGGACGCAACCACACGCACGGACCCCACCGGTCGTATGCCGTCCGGCGGGGTCCGTGACCGTGTGTGGTCAGCCGTTCAGGCCGTTGTCCTGCCCGGCGTCGGCTGCATCGGACTCGGCCCCGTTCGTCTGGTCCGAGACGTCGTCGAAGGAACCGTTGCCCCCGGCCTGGTCGAGGGACCGGTCGCGCGGCTCGGCGACGGCGTTGCTCCCGTCGAGGTTGCCGCGGTCCGCGTCGTCACCCGAGCCCTGCGCGGCTGCGCCGACGTCGCCGTCGCTGCCGGGGACGTTCGTGCCGTCGGTGTCGGTGCTGTTGATGTCGGTGTCCGCCATGCCGGCGCCCGACTCGTCGGTGTTGCTCATCTCTGGCTCCCTCGTCGAGGTGCGAGCCGCCGGACGGCGACCGATCGTCTCGTACCCGCGCCTCCCGACCGACAACCCCGACAGCTGGTCCGACGACCCGGCACCCCGTCCCGACTGCTCAGCCCGAGTGCCCGGCGCCCCGGCCCGGTACGGCGCAAGGCCGGCTCCCCCAGGGGAGCCGGCCTCACGGCATACGGAAGTTGTCGAGCGACGGTCAGGCGTCGGCCTTCTCGGCCTGGGTGTCGTCAGCGACCTCGTCAGCGGTCTCGTCGGCGGACTCGGCTTCGTCGCCCTCGGTGCCCGGGACGGCCTCGTTGAGGTCGATGACGTTGCCGGCGGTGTCCTTGACGGCGACCTTCTCGAGGACCGTCGCGAGCGCCTTGCGGCGGGCGACCTCGGCGACCATGGCGGGGATCTGACCCTCCTGGTCGAGCGACTGCGCGAACTGGTTGGGGTCCATGCCGTACTGCTGCGAGCTCATGACGAGGAACTCGATGAGCTCCTGCTGCTCGACCTTGACCTCTTCCTTCTCGGCGATCGCGTCGAGCACGAGCTGGGTCTTGAGGCCCTTGCGGGTGCTCTCGCCGACCTCGGCGCGGTGCTCGTCGTCCTCGAGACGACCCTCACCCTCGAGGTGGCTGTGCACCTCGGCCTCGACGATGCTCTCGGGGATCGGCACCTCGACCTTCTCGAGGATGGCCTCGAGCAGCTGGTCGCGGGCGGCGACGCCCTGGGCGAACTTGGCGTCGACCTCGGCCTTGGCGGTGAGGTCGGCCTTGAGCTCGTCGAGCGTGTCGAACTCGGAGGCCAGCTGGGCGAACTCGTCGTCGAGCTCGGGCAGCTCGCGCTCCTTGACCGCGGTGACGGTCACGGTGCAGTTGGCGTCCTGGCCCTCCTGGTCGCCGCCGGCGAGCGGGGCGGTGAACTGCTTCGTCTCATCGGCGGCCATGCCGATGAGCGCCTCGTCGAGGCCCTCGAGCATGTTCTTGCTGCCGACCTCGTAGGAGACGCCGGTGACCTCGTCGATCTGCTCGCCGTCGATCTCGGCGGACAGGTCGATGGAGACGAAGTCGCCGTCCTGGACGGCACGGTCGACGCCCTTGAGGGTGCCGAAGCGGGCGCGCAGGTCCGTGAGGCGCTGCTCGACGGCCTCGTCCTCGACCTTGACCTCGTCGACGGTCAGCTCGATGTCGCTGAAGTCGGGGAGGGTGATCTCGGGGCGCTTGTCGACCTCGGCGGTGAAGACGAAGTCCTCGCCGTCGGTCGCGGGCACCTGCAGGTCGGTGATCTCGGGCTGGCCGAGCGGACGGACCTCGTTCTCCTCGAGGGCCTGGCCGTAGAACGTGGGGAGGGCGTTGTTGACGGCCTCCTCGAGGACGGCGGCGCGGCCGACGCGCTGCTCGATGATGCGGGCCGGCACCTTGCCCTTGCGGAAGCCGGGCACCTGGATGTGCTCACCGATGTGCTTGATGGCCGCATCGAGGCTCGGCTTGAGCTCCTCGAACGGGACCTCGACGGTCATCTTGACCCGGGTCGGGCTGAGGGTCTCGAGCGCACTCTTCACTGCGGGTTACTCCATCGGGGTGGTGCCGACGCTGTCGTCGACGGTGAATGGACGGGCCAGCGCACCATGCTATCGGCCACGCGGCAGATGGCTAAATGCACGGATCGTCCCCGGGTCCCCGGCGCCTATGCTCGGGCTCCATGAGCACTCCTCCCGGACCGTTCGCCTCCCCCGAGAGCGCAGCGCTGCGACCGATCCAGATGGTGTCGATCGCGGTCGGCATGGGCGCTCTGATGCTGAGCGCGGTGCGCATCGTCGTCGACCCGTCCGCTCCGATGCCGTCGCCGTGGGCGGTCGCCATCGTGCTCGCCACGCTCGTCGCGTCGGCCACGCTCATCCGCTACGTCGGGTATGCCGTGCCGGCCCTTCCGCACGGACTCCCCCGCGAGAACGCGGAGGCCACGAGCCTGCGCTACTTCACGTCGACGACGACCCTGCGCACGGCCCTCGCCGAGGCTCCGGTGCTCGTGGCCTTCGCGTGCTCGTTCGTGTTCATGCCGCACTCGTGGCTGCCGCTGCTGATCGCCCTGCCGGGCGGCCTGGCGCTGTTCTGGATCCACGGCTGGCCCTCGGCCCGCACCGCAGCGGCCGTCGAGGCCGGTCTCGAGGCCGACGGCGCCGAGAGCTGGCTCAGCGAGACCCTGGGCTTCCGCTGACGCCTCCCTCTTGGCGTATGCCGTGTGGTGCGGCCGGCCCGTCAGGAGACGGTGCCGCCGCTGCGCCAGTAGCTGCCGTCGGCTCGCTCGAGAAAGCCCTCCTCGACGAGGTAGCGGCGCAACGCCGCGACGTCGGGGTGGAAGGCACGCAGGCGGTTGTTGACCTGGGACTCGTCGTACTTCTGCCCAGGCTCGAACTCCTGCGCGAGCAGGTCGAGCACGACGAGACGCTTGCGGATCCTGGTCGGGATGCTCGTCAGCGTGCCATCGGGCGCGAGGAACGATCGGAGCACGGCGTCGCGGTCACGCAGGGCGTCCTGCAGGTCGGGGCGGAACATGCAGCCCACGCTAGGAAGGGCCGCGGCCCCGTGCCAAGGGGGTTTCTGGAGCGGGCGACGAGAATCGAACTCGCGTGATCAGTTTGGAAGACTGAGGCTCTACCATTGAGCTACGCCCGCACGGCGCCGGTCGGGCCGGCGATCCGAGGTGCCAGCGTACTGGGTCGTGGACGTTGCACAGAAATCGGGCCGCCCTGACGGGCGAGGACGTCGGTGGGTCGGCGTGGACGAGGCCGCTGGTGGCTCTTCCGCTACGATTCCGACGCCACGGGGTGTGGCGCAGCTTGGTAGCGCATTGCGTTTGGGACGCAAGGGCCGCAGGTTCAAATCCTGTCACCCCGACTTCACGAAAGGGGACGAGGACGCGACGAAGTCGCCGTCCTCGTCCCCTTTCGCTGCGTGGGGGACACAGGATGCCGGGAGCCGGAGCGCACTGACCGCGAGGAACGAGCGGCGGGACGCGACGGCGGCGCCTGTCACCCCGACTCTGCGAAGCGGACCCCCTGGCCAGACCTAGGGCAACAGATCGAGGCGCAGCTCGTTGATCGTGCGCCCGACGGCAATTCCCTTGGCCTCGAAGCCATCTCGCGGGCGCCACTGCGGTCGCTCGACGCGATGCGCCTCGAAGCGTGGGTGCGCCGCGACCTCGGCCAGCGCGTGCTCGGCGTAGAAGTCCTGGTCCGTGGCGATGAGCACGTGCCCACCGGGCGTCAGCACCCGTGCGAGCAGGTCGAGGTTGGCGGGACTGACGAACCGGCGCTTGGTGTGCTTCTGCTTGCGCCACGGGTCGGGGAAGAACAGGTGGACGGCGTCGAACGTCGCGTCGGGGACCCGTTCCTCGAGGAAGAGCACGGCGTCGCCGATCTCGACCTTGAGGTTCGGCACACCAGCCGCGTCCGCGTCGGCGAGCATCCGGGCGAGTCCGGGGGTGTGGACGTCCATGGCGACGATGTCGTGCTCGGGGAACGCCGCGGCATACGCGATCGCGGCATGGCCGTGCCCGCAGCCGATCTCGAGGACGACGGGGGCGCTGCGCCCGAACGCCGCGGCGGCGATGAACGTGCCCTCGGGCAGGGACCGGGCGGGAGCGAGGCGCTCGACACGGTCCTTGGTCAGCGAGGACAGCCGGCCGCGGCGGACGAAGGTGCGCACGCGCGCGGGCGTGACCCCTGGCGGCAGGTCAGGCACGACGTGCTCCTTGCGGCGGTCGGGGCCGGCGTCGCGGGTCGTGGGTTCGGTGGGGTGCTCGGTCACGCAGGCATCGTAGTGAGCCAGCCGTCCCAGGCCGTCAGGAGCGCCAGATGGTCACGACGGCGCGGTCGTCACCGAGCCCAGCCGCGGCCTGGTCGCAGAGTCGCTGCGCGAGCCCCTCGAAGCCGGTCCGGATGAACGACTCCGCCCGGCCGAGCATGCGGTCGATGCCGTCGACGAGGGCCTTGTCGCGGGCCTCGATGACACCGTCGCTGTAGAGCACGAGCGCGTCGCCGCGACGGATCGTGCCGGTCTCACGGGGGTACTCGGCCTGCTCGATGACGCCGAGCAGGGGGCCGCGACCGCCCGACAGCATCCGCCACCGCCCCGAACCCGCCGCGAACTGCGCGGCAGCCGGGTGCCCGGCATACCCGATGGTGAAGTTGCCGGTCTCGAGGTTGACGGCGACGTGCACGGCCGTGGCGAAGCCCTCGTTCCAGCGCAGCCGCAGGAGGTGGTTGTTGGCGGACTGCAGGAAGCCACCCTCGCTCATCTCGCCGAGCAGACCACCGAGCGCACCCGAGAGCAGGAGCGATCGCGCCCCGGCCTCGCGCCCCTTGCCGGAGACGTCGACGAGGGCGACCTCGAGGGTGCAGCCGTCGGTCGACCTGCTCGCGACGACGAAGTCGCCGGCGAAGCTGTCGCCGTAGGCCGACTCGAGCGCGACCTCGGCGCCCCACGACGGGGGCAAGGGCGGGAGCTCGCCCTGGACCCGGAGGCGGTCGCGCATGTCGACGAGCATCGACTCCCCCGTGACGCCGCTGACGCCCACCTGCGCGCGAGCGTGCGACAGCCAGATCATGAGCAGCATCGTGGCCACCGTGACGATCTGGGCGCCCGTGGTCGTGGACTTCACCTGGCCGAGGTAGGCGCCGAGGATCGCCATGGCGAGGAAGAGCCCGATGTAGACGACGAGAAGCAGCCGTGGCTCGAGGAAGAGGCCCGCGAGCACGACGATGAAGCCGTAGACGCCCCACGGCACCCGGGTCGGCCAGATGACGATCGCCACCGTGGCCACGATGCTCAGGGCCAGGAACGCGCCGACGAGGACCCAGGGTGCACGGCTCAGCCACGGGCCCAGCAGTCGGAGGCGTCGGACCGGGCCGGCAGGGTAGCGGGAGCGTCGAGAGACGACGCTCTCGTTGTGGGCCACGTGCCTCCCTATCGGCGATGAAGGCGGACGGTGGACGTCATGCGGTCAGCGCGCGCCCAACTCCGGCAAAGCCGGCAAGTCCCCCGTGTTCTCGTACGCGGAAACCATACCCAGACGACGGCTGTGGCGCGCCTCATCGCTGAACTTCGTCGCGACGAAGGTGTCGACGATCTGCTTGGCCTCGTCCTCCGCGGTGAACCGCGCTCCGATCGAGACGACCTGCGCGTCGTTGTGCTCGCGCGCCAGGCTCGCGAGCTCGGTGCTGTAGGCGAGCGCCGCCCGGATCCCCGAGACCTTGTTGGCGGCGATCTGCTCACCGTTGCCCGAGCCGCCGAGCACGACTCCGAGGGAGCCCGGGTCGGCCGCGACGGCCTCAGCGGCGCGCAGCACGAAGACCGGGTAGTCGTCCTGGGCGTCGTAGTCGAAGGGGCCGTGGTCGATCACCTCGTGGCCTCCGTCCCGCAGGTGCGCGACGAGGGACTGGTGGAGCTCGTATGCCGCGTGGTCGCCGCCGATGTGGATGCGCATGTCCGTCCTTGGGTGCGTCGGAGGATGGGTCTGGGAGGGGTGTCGGTGAAGGGTCTCGCGAGGTCGAGCGCTCAGGTGAGGATGGGGCCCTCGGTGCGGCTGCGTTTCAGCTCGTAGAAGCCCGGCGTGCCGGCGACGAGGACGCAGCCGTCCCACAGTCGCGCGGCGTCCTCGCCCTTGGGTGACGGCGTCACCACCGGGCCGAAGAAGGCGACACCGGCGACGGAGATGATCGGTGTCCCGACGTCGGTGCCGACCAGGCTGATGCCGCGCTTGTGGCTGCGGTGCAGCGCCGCGTCGTACTTCTTGTGGTGGGCGTCCTTGGCGAGCGCCGCCGGGAGGCCGACCTCCTCGAGCGACTCACGGATGACCTGGTCGAAGTCGTTCATCCTCCGCAGGTGGATGCGGGTGCCCA
The DNA here is from genome assembly GCF_039539425.1 of Terrabacter ginsenosidimutans. NCBI lineage: Bacteria > Bacillati > Actinomycetota > Actinomycetes > Micrococcales > Intrasporangiaceae > Terrabacter > Terrabacter ginsenosidimutans. The sequence goes on from NZ_BAABDC010000007.1 coordinate 157,412, forward strand.
TGGCGTCATAGAGCGGCTTGATGACGGAGTCGCTGTGCGCCTCGGCGGCGGCGATGATGACACGCACGGGACCCCACGCCTCGTCCATGCGCGCCCGGTAGGCGGCGTCGAGGTCGTGGCGGTGCTCGTTGAGCACGGCGAGGCTCATGACCGACCACGTCACGTCGATCTCGCGCAGGGTCTCGACCTCCATGAGCCAGCGCGACGTCATCCACGCCCACGGACAGATCGGGTCGAACCACATCTCGACGGCGTCGCGGCTCGTCTGCGGGCTGTCGTTCTCATCGGCCATGCGGCCCATCATGGCACTGCCCCCCGACCGCCGATTGCGGTGGTGGACCGGTCGGGGTTCCGTGCGAGGATGGCCCGCGACGACGCCGTCCGACCGACGCTCCGTCGTGCCCACAGCACCCTTCCCAGGAGGTCCCTACGTGCCCGGCAAGAACCTGACCCGCGACGAGGCGGCGAGCCGCGCCAGCATCCTGCGCGTCGACTCCTACGACGTCCGTCTCGACCTGACGACGGGTCCGGAGAACTTCCACACCGTCACCACGGTCACGTTCTCCTGCTCCGAGGCCGGCGCCGACTCCTTCATCGACCTCATCGCCGACTCGGTGGAGAAGGTGACGCTCAACGGCGTCGACCTCGACCCGGCCGAGGTCTTCGCGGACTCGCGGATCGCACTGTCCGGCCTGGCCGCCGAGAACGAGCTGACCGTCGACGCGACGGGCCGCTACACCAACACCGGCGAGGGCCTGCACCGCTTCGTGGACCCGGTCGACAACGAGGTCTACCTCTACACGCAGTTCGAGGTCCCGGACTCCCGGCGCATGTATGCCGTGTTCGAGCAGCCGGACCTCAAGGCGTCCTTCCGCTTCACGGTGACCGCACCCGCACACTGGAAGGTCATCAGCAACTCCCCCACACCCGCGCCGCAGGCTGCCGGCGTGGCGGACGGTGTCGAGCGCGCGACGTGGTCGTTCGAGCCGACGAAGCGCATCTCCTCCTACATCACGGCGCTCATCGCCGGCCCCTACGACGAGGTCCGCGACGAGGTGCAGACCCGCAAGGGAGTCGTGCCGCTCGGTGTCTTCTGCCGCAGGTCGCTGACCCAGTACCTCGACGCCGACAACATCTTCGACTGCACCAAGAAGGGCTTCGCGTTCTTCGAGGAGGAGTTCGACCAGCCGTACCCGTTCGAGAAGTACGACCAGATCTTCACGCCCGAGTACAACATGGGTGCGATGGAGAACGCCGGCGCCGTGACGTTCGTCGAGGTCTACGTCTTCCGGTCCAAGGTGTCCGAGGCGAAGATCGAGCGCCGGGCGCTGACGATCCTGCACGAGCTGGCCCACATGTGGTTCGGCAACCTCGTGACGATGAAGTGGTGGGACGACCTCTGGCTCAACGAGTCGTTCGCCGAGTGGGCGTCGACGACGTGCCAGGCCGAGGCCACCGAGTGGACCAGTGCGTGGACGACCTTCGGCACCTCGGAGAAGGCCTGGGCCTACACCCAGGACCAGCTCTCCTCGACGCACCCGATCGCCGCCGACATGCGCCACCTCGAGGACGTCGAGGTCAACTTCGACGGCATCACGTACGCCAAGGGCGCCTCGGTGCTCAAGCAGCTCGTCGCCTACGTCGGCCGCGAGCCGTTCGTCGCGGCGCTGCGGGAGTACTTCCGCAAGCACGCGTGGGGCAACACGACCCTCGCCGACCTGCTCGGCGAGCTCGAGAAGGCCTCCGGCCGCGAGCTGACCGAGTGGAGCAAGCTGTGGCTCGAGACGGCCGGCGTCAACACGCTGCGCCCGGTCTTCGAGGTCGACGCGGACGGCCGCTACAGCTCCTTCGCGATCACCCAGACCGCCACCGAGGAGTACCCGACGCTCCGCCCCCACCGGATCGGCGTCGGGCGCTACGCCGTGCGCCGCTCCGGGTCGGGTGACGCGAGCGACGTGCTCGAGCGCATCGGCTACGACGAGGTCGACATCTCGGGCGAGCGCACCGACCTCACCGAGCTCGTCGGCCAGGAGCAGCCGGACCTGCTGCTCCTCAACGACGACGACCTCGCCTACGGCAAGATCCGCCTCGACGAGCGCTCGCTCGCCACCGCCCTGTCGCTCCCCCGCGGCTTCGCGGACTCGCTGCCCCGCTCGCTCGTGCTCGGCGCCACGTGGGACATGACCCGCGACGGCGAGATGCCGGCCCGGGACTTCGTGCGCTTCGTCCTCGAGTCGCTGCCCGGCGAGACCGACTCGACGCTGCTGCGCGTGCTGATCGGCCAGGTGTCGACGGCAGCGCGTCTCTACACGGCGCCGGAGCACCGCGCCGAGGTGTCGGCGCTCCTGTCGTCGTCGCTGCGCTCGCTCGCCGAGAGCGCCGAGTCCGGCAGCGACGCCCAGTTCCAGCTCGTCGAGGCGTGGGCCGCGTCGACGTCCGACCCTGCGGACGAGCCACGCCTGCGCGCCCTGCTGACCGGCGCCGAGTCGCTGCCGGAGCTGACCGTCGACACGGAGCTGCGCTGGACCTTCATCAAGGCACTGGCCGCCCTCGGCGCGGCCGACGAGGTCGAGATCGCGACCGAGCTCGACCGCGACCCCACCGCCACGGGCAAGGAGCGGGCCGCCGAGGCCCTCGCCGCGCGCCCCACCGCCGAGGCCAAGGCCGACGCCTGGGCCAAGGCGGTCGAGCGCAACGACCTGTCGAACCAGATGGTGGAGGCCGTCAGCGCCGGCTTCCGTCGCAGCGCGGACCTCTCGCTGCTCGAGCCCTACGTCGAGAAGTACCACGCGATGCTCGTCGACGCGTGGGCCCAGCGCAGCGTCGCCATCGGCGAGCGCGTCGTCGGCGGCTTCTACCCCTTCTCGCTGGCCAGCGCGCAGCTCAAGGACGCCTCGGACGCGTGGCTCGCGGCCAACACCGACGCGGCGCCCGGCCTCGTGCGCACCGTCGCCGAGAACCGCGACACGATCGCCCGCGCGCTCGTCGCGCAGGAGCGCGACCGCCGCGGCTGAACCACGAGTGCGGGACCGTCCCGGTGGGCGGTCCCGCACCGCGGGTTCCCCCGGGACCCCGCGCCGAGGACCGGCCGGATGACCCGAACCTCACCGACACGCCTGACCGACACCCCGACTGAGACCCCTGACTGAGACCCACTGTGATCGACGCCTTCACGAACCTGACCTCCGTCCTCCACCAGAGCTCCACACCGGCCCCGACCCCCGCCCCGAGTCCGTCTCCCTCGCAGGAGCTGCCCGTGAACCTCTCCATGCCCGACCTCTCCGACCTGACCTGGGCCGGCGTCGGCGACTGGCTCGTGGGCACGCCGCTGCTCATCATCACGGTGGTGCTCGTCGGCATCGTCGCCCGGTTCCTGCTGCACCGGCTCATCAACCGGGTCGTCACGACAGCCACCTCGAAGCGGGCCGAGCGGCTCGCGAGCATCCCCGGCGCGGGTCGCGCGCTGCAGGCGGTCGGGGTCGCCAACGTGCGGCACGTCCAGCGCACGCAGACCATGGGCGCGCTGCTCAAGAGCATCACGACGTTCGTCGTGCTCGGCATCACCGCCCTGACCGTCCTGTCGCTCGTCGGCATCCCGCTCGGTCCGATGCTGGCCTCCGCCAGCGTCGGCGGTGTGGCCCTGGCCTTCGGCGCCCAGAGTCTCGTCAAGGACTTCCTGTCGGGCGTCTTCATGATCGTCGAGGACCAGTACGGCGTCGGCGACGTCATCGACACGGGGGAGGTCGTCGGGACGGTCGAGAACGTGTCGCTCCGCGTCACCCAGCTGCGTGATGCCGGCGGGATGACGTGGTACGTCCGCAACGGCGAGATCGTCCGCATCGGCAACAAGACGCAGGGCTGGTCGACCGCCATCGTCGACCTCCCCGTCGCCTACGACCAGGACGTCGAGAAGGCGATCCGCGTCATCCGTGAAGTCGTCAGCGTCATGGATGATGACGACGCCTTCAAGGACATCCTGCTCGAGGAGCCCAACGTCGTCGGCGTCGAGTCGATCGCCAACGGCGCCATCACCATCCGCGTCATCGCCAAGACGATCGCCAACGAGCAGTTCGGGATCCAGCGCGAGATCCGTGAGCGCGTCAAGTCGGCTTTCGACCGCGAGGGTGTGCGCAGCCCCCTGCCGGTCCTGCCGCCGTACGGCGGGGCTGCCCCCAAGTGAGGCGCCACGGCGGCCCGACGCCGGGCGGCGGCCCGGCTCTGGGAGACTGGCCGACGTGACCTACTACGACGACTTCGGCGGCCACGAGACCTTCGCCAAGCTCGTGCGCGAGTTCTACCGGGGCGTCGCCGAGGACGAGCCGCTGCGCGCCCTCTACCCGGAGCAGGACCTCGAGCCGGCCCAGGATCGCCTGCGGATGTTCTTCGAGCAGTACTGGGGTGGTCCGACCACCTACTCCGAGCAGCGGGGGCACCCGCGGCTGCGAATGCGCCACATGCCCTTCCAGGTGACGCCCGACATGCGCGACCGCTGGCTGCTGCACATGATGAAGGCCGTCGACACGCTGGAGCTCTCCCCCGAGAACGACGACCGGTTGCGCGACTACCTCACGCGGGCGGCATACTCCCTCGTCAACGCTCCCGGTCCCGACGGGACCTTCTGAGACCGCGCCCGGCGGGGACTCACAGCAACTCACAGCCCGTTCACGGGTGACGGACCCGGCCCAGGGTGTTCTCTGGACCCAGGTGAACTCACGGTCGGGCCCGGGCCCGGCAACCACGACGGAGGGACGCTCATGGTGTCGATCAACGGGAAGCCGCTGAACCGGAAGACGGCGGGCGTCGCAGCCGTCGCAGCTGCTGCCGCCGTCATAGGACTCGGCGTCACGCAGGTGGCGCGAGCCGACGACGCGAGCACGACGACGCCCACCCCGACCGCGACCTCCACGCAGGGCGACCCGAACCGTGGCACGACCGACTCCGGCAACGGCGGCAAGGGCTGGGGCCCCGGCGGTCGCCATGGCGGCGGCATGGGAATGGGCATGGGCCGCGGCGCCGACCTGTCGGCGCTCGCCACCAAGCTCGGCGTCGACCAGACCAAGCTCCAGGACGCGCTCAAGGCCGTGCGCGACGAGCTCAAGGCCAGCCGGAAGGCCGGTCAGGGCACGGCCACGAAGCCCGACCCGACGACGATGCAGGACGAGCTGGCCACGAAGCTCGCGAGCAAGCTCGGGATCGACGCGGCCAAGGTGAAGGCGGCCTTCGCCGACCTCCGGGCCGCCCACGACGCCGACGAGCAGAAGTCGTTCGACGACCGGCTCGCCCAGGCCGTCAAGGACGGCAAGCTCACCCAGTCCGAGGCCGATGCCGTGAAGAAGGCAGCCCAGGCGGGTGTCATCGACATGCACGACGGTCCTCGCTGACCGAGAGCGCCCCCGGAGGGCGTCCCCACCTCGCGGGGGACGCCCTTCAGCGTGTGGCGAGGTGCGCGCGCAGCGAGGGCACGACGTGGTTGCGCAGCAGCGGTGCCAGGTCGGCGGGCAGCTCCTCGTCCAGGCCGAGCCAACGCTGCTCGGCGATCTCGGCGAGCGGTGCCGGCGCGTCGCCGGGATCCAGGTGCGTCACGAAGACGGTCGCGTCGACCCACGCGTCCGGCTCGTTGGCCGCCACGTCGTGGAAGCGGCCCAGGGGCTCCCCCACTCCCGAGACGTCGAGACCGACCTCCTCCATGACCTCACGCACCGCGGCCTCCCGGGCACTCTCCCCGGGGTCGATCTTGCCGCCGGGCAGCATGAAGCGGACGGACCCGGCCTTGCGGACGGTGAGCAGCCTTCCGTCCCGGACGAGGCAGAAGGCAGCCGTGACAAAGGTCGTCATGCACCTGACGGTAGTGCCGGGCCGGGATCTGGCTCCCAGCGGACCCGGTGACCGGTGACCCAGGCGCTCGACCGGTCGGTGACGACGAAGCGGAAGACGAGCATCATCATCGCGTCGCGGACGGTCCGTCCGACGCGGCCCGGGATCTTCGAGCTGCTGCTGCGTGCGCCTGCCGCGACGATGCGTTCGACGCGGCCACGCCGCCTGCTCTCGTATGCCGTCAGGGCCTCCTCCACCGAACCCGCATCACGCAGGCACGTGGCGAGGACCACGGCGTCCTCGAGCGCCAGCGAGGCCCCCTGGCCGGAGCTCGGGGAGGGAGCGTGCGCTGCGTCGCCGACGATGACCATGCGCTCCCGGTGCCAGCGGGCGACGCGCGGCAGGTCGTGGGTGTTGTCGGCCCAGAGCTCCAGACGTCCGGTGCGGACGAGGTCAGCCGCCGGGCCTGCGTCCGTGGCGAGCAGATCGACGAGGTGGTCGCGCCACTGCTCAGACGTGCGCGCTGCGCGCTCGACGGGCGTGATCACCGGACCGGGCACGTTGACGAACCACACGACGTCGCCCTCGGGTGTCGGGTGAGCCCCGAAGAAGGCCCTCGACCCGAAGACGAAGTGCCACTGGCGCGCGGGGAGGCTCGCGGCGAGGGGCGTCCGCTCGGTGATCCCACCGAAGTTCGTCAGCCCGACGTAGCGGGCCGGTGCGGCCGCCGGGTCGATGACGCCCCGGACCAGGGACCGGACGCCGTCCGCGCCGACGAGGAGGTCGGCGTCCAGCGTCGAGCCGTCCTCGAGGGCGACGGTCGCGCTGTCGGGACGGCTCATGACGTGGGCGACCCGGCTCGCGTGGCGCACGTCCGCGCCGCGCCGCTCGACCTCGCCGACGAGCGCTGCGGCGAGACGGGACCGCTTCGTCGTGACAGCCACAGTGCCGTCGTCGAGCGGGACCCCGAGGCTCATCGAGCCGAGCACGCGGCCGGTGGCACCGACCATGACGTTGCGCTCGCTCGGGAACCCGATCTGCGTCGCGAGGCTGCGCGCGCCGAGGAGGTCGAGGGCGTGCAGGCCGTTGGGGGCGAGGGTGAACCAGGAGCCGGCCTCACCGTCCGAACGGGGCCACGCCTCGAGCAGGACCGTCTCGATGCCGACCTGCTGGAGGGCAAGCGCAGCAGCCGGACCGGCGATGCCGCCTCCCACGACGAGAGCCTTCATCTTGGTACCCTTCCTTACGAGATTCGAATGTTTCGAGATTCGAAAGGTATGCTCATGTCCGCCGCCCGTCAACCCTCCCGTCCGACCGACCGGGAGCAGCTGACCGAGGCGCTCGGACACGCGATGCAGCAGTACCAGCGCTCCGTCCAGGCCTTCGACGACACCGTCGGCCGCCGCCTCGGACTCGGCCCCACCGACCTGCGCTGCCTCGACTGGCTCGTCGACGGACCGAAGTCTGCAGGCCAGCTGAGCACCGCCACCGGTCTGCGCCCGGCCGCCACGACAGCCCTCATCGACCGGCTCGTCAAGCGCGGCCTCGTGCGCCGGACCAGGTCCGACCGCGACCGGCGCACCGTGCTCGTCGAGATAACCGAGCTGGGGCAGGCGCAGACCTGGGAGGCCTACGGACCCCTCGTCCGTGCCGGCCAGCCGATGCTCGACGAGCTGAGCACCGAGCAGCTCGCGTTCATGGCCGACTACCTGCGGCGCATCACGACGCTGACCGACGAGCACCGGACGCTGCTCGCCCGGCAGGCACCCGACCGGCCCTGACACCGGGCCGGGCCACCCGGCATACGTCCTCGAGATCAGCCTCGACCCAACGGTCAGCGGTCGGTGGGCGGGCCCGCCTCGACGCGCCGGCGCACCTCGGCCAGGCCGGCGGGACCCTGCGGCACGTCCCACCAGCTCTCGACCCACCAGGTCGCCCCGGCGTGCTCCCATGCCGCAGGCTCGGCCGGCTCGAGAGAGGTGAACGAACCCCACGAGTCGGCCTCGATGACGACGTCGTAGCCCTCCCACGGCAGGCCGGCCTCCTCACGGAGACGGCGCACCGGCTCGACGACACCGGCAAACGCCTCGAGCGTCTTGGGCTGACCGTCGGGCGGGTGGATGGCGGGGATGAGTCCCTGCCAGCGGGCCGCGCGCTCGAGCGAGCGCTGGCGACCCCCGCCCGGGGTCGGGGCCCCGACGACCCAGACCGGCGGGTGGGGGCGCTGCGGGGTCGGCGGAGGCAGCATGAAGTCGTTGGGCCCGGCACTGTAGTGCTCTCCGGCATAGGTGAAGGTCGCGGGATCGTCGAGGAGCCCGGCGTAGACGGCCAGGCACTCGTCGAGCTTGCGCGCCCGCTCGGCGCGACCCTCGTCGGCCTCGAAGGCGGTCCAGCCGGGGTGCAGCGCGCCCAGTCCGACCGACATGAACGCCCGGCCACCGCTCAGGCGGTCGACGGAGCCGACCCTGGACGCGAGGTCCCAGGGGCGGTGCCGGGAGGCTGGAGTGAGCAGCGTGCCGAGACGGATGCGCTCGGTGACCATGGCCGCGGCGCCGAGCTGGACCCACGCCTCGACGCCGTAGAGCGCCTCCCAGCCGAGCACGGCGTCCCAGCCCCGGTCCTCGCCCAGACGCGCGAGGTCGGCGAACTCACGCTCGGTGGCATAGGGGACGACGAAGCCGGTCTTCATCACCCGTTCCTACCAAGAGGCGCGGACAGCCAAGGCGCAGAGCGACGCGTTGCAAGAAGTTGCAGAACTTTCTTTGAGTTTTCGGTCCGATGAGGAACGATGGTGGCTCGTGACGCCATCAGCAACCCAGACCCTGAACCACCCCGAGCTCGACGCCCGGCACGACGTGGAAGTCCGCGAGGACGCGACCCCCGTGCACGCCGCAGACCGCCCGGATGCCGCCTGGTGGCGGCAGGCCGTGATCTACCAGATCTACCCGCGCTCGTGGGCCGACCACGACGGCGACGGCATCGGCGACCTCCCCGGCATCACCTCGCGCCTGCCGCACCTGCGCGCCCTCGGGGTCGACGCCATCTGGCTCTCGCCGTTCTACACCTCACCGCAGGCGGACGCCGGCTACGACGTCGCGGACTACCGCGACATCGACACCATCTTCGGCTCGCTCGCCGACGCCGACGCCATGATCGCCCGGGCGCACGAGCTCGGCCTCAAGGTCATCGTCGACATGGTGCCCAACCACTCCTCCGACGAGCACGAGTGGTTCAAGGCTGCTCTCGCCGCTGGTCCCGGCTCGGCCGAGCGCGAGCGCTACATGTTCCGCGAGGGCCGCGGCGAGCACGGCGAGCTGCCCCCGAACAACTGGGAGTCCGTCTTCGGCGGCGCCGCGTGGACGCGGGTCACCGAGGCCGATGGCAAGCCCGGCCAGTGGTACCTGCACATCTTCGACACCAAGCAGCCGGACTTCAACTGGGAGCACCCCGAGGTGCGCGCCGAGTTCGAGTCGATCCTGCGTTTCTGGCTGGACCGGGGCGTCGACGGCTTCCGCGTCGACGTGGCGCACGGTCTCATCAAGGAGCAGGGCCTGCCCGACACCGAGGAGGAGCGCACCACGATGCTCGGTCACTCCGAGCACGAGCACGGTGTCGAGCACGGTGTCGAGCACGGGCACGCACCCGCCGAAGAGGCCCCCCGCATCGACCACACGAAGCGCAGCCCGATGTGGGACCAGGACGGCGTCCACGAGATCTACCGCGCCTGGCGCCAGATCCTCGAGTCCTACGGCACGCCCGACCGCATCCTGTGCGCCGAGGCCTGGGTCGAGCCGCAGGAGCGCGCTGTCGCCTACGTCCGCCCGGACGAGATGCACCAGGCGTTCAACTTCGACTTCCTCACGGCGTCGTGGATCGCTGACGACCTGCGCACCGTCATCACCTCCTCGCTGCACGCCGCCGACTCGGTGGGCGCCCCGTCGACGTGGGTGCTGTCCAACCACGACGTCGTGCGTCACGCGTCCCGCCTCGGCTACGCGCCGGGCACGCCGCGGATGAACGGCATCTCGGCCACCGACCCGCAGCCCGACCGCGCCCTCGGCCTGCGCCGGGCCCGCGCCGCGACCGCGCTCATGCTCGCGCTGCCCGGCGGCGCCTACATCTACCAGGGCGAGGAGCTCGGCCTGCCGGACTCGACCGACATGCCGGCCGAGTACCGCCAGGACCCGACGTTCGCGCGCACCGACGGCGCAGAGACCGGCCGCGACGGCTGCCGCGTCCCGATCCCGTGGTCGGCCGACGGCCCGTCGCTCGGATTCGGCCCGAGCGCCAGCACGTGGCTCCCCCAGCCCAGCGCCTACGCGGAGTACGCCGTGGACCGCCAGGAAGGTGTCGAAGGGTCGACGCTCGAGCTGTACCGCTCGCTCCTCGCGTCGCGTCGCGAGCTGTCGCTCGGTACCGGCTCGCTCACGTGGGTCACGGGGTACGGCGACGACGTCGTCGCGCTGACCAACGGCGCGTCCGGGCGCGACCGGGTGCTCGTCGTGGCCAACCTCGGCGCCGAGGCGGTCGCCCTGCCCGAGGGCGCGGAGCTCATCGTGGCCTCCGGACCGCTCGAGAACGGGCTCGTCCCGACCGACACCACGGTCTGGGCCCGCTGGTCCTGACCTGATGACGGGGGCGCATCCGGCCCCTCGCACGTGAGGCCCCCGTCCCCTTGGGACGGGGGCCTCACGGCATACCAGGTCCTGTGGATGACGGCCGAGACGGAGCGTCCCGCTCTCCTACGGTCGTGGCATGACGCGCTACTCCATCGACACCCACGGGGTGTCCTGCGAGCGGCTCGCCCTGTCCAACGATCCGAGCGAGCTGAGCGCCTGCGCGTCGGCCGTGGCCTCAGCCGGGGCCTTCGCCTCGGCAGCCGTCAGAGGCGAGGGTGATGGTCTCGGCATCGCCCTCGAGCGATTCCGCAGCGTGCACGTCCATGCCCTCGACGCGCTCGCTGACGCGGCGAGCGCCTTGGGCGACCGCCTGGACCGGTCGACGCTGGAGGCTCGTTCGGTCGAGCTCTTCGTCACCTCCGGTCTCGCCGCCATCGCTGCGAGTGGCCAGGCAGCACCGGGTGATCCGTCCGGCCCCGGTCCGCGATGAGCCGAGCGCACGAGGCCGGGCACTCGGCGGTGACCGTCCCGGGTGATGTCGCACTCCCCCTGCCCTCCGGAGACGTCGCCGGCCTGCGCTCCGCAGCACGGTCCCTCGACCGGGCCGCATCGCGCGCCCGCGCCAGCACCACGGTCAGCGGCACGCTCGGACGTCGGCTGGGAGCCGTCTGGTCCGGTGAGGCCGCTTCCGTGGCCCGTGCTGAGGCGGACGAGCTCGGGTGCCGGGCGCGTCGGGTCGTCGACGCCCTCCCTCAGGCATCCCGGTCGCTGATGACGTATGCCGCGGCTCTGGAGCACGCGATCGCCCGGGTGCGCTCGCTGCAGCGGCAGTGGGACGCGCTCGACGATGAACACCTGCTCGCCGTCCTCCGCGTCGCCGGGATCCCCGACCCGACGGGTGCCATGGGCACGCTGGGTGTCGAGCGAGCTCGCTCCGAGCAGCGTGCCGGGCGCGCTCGGCTCAGCCGCTCCTACGCCGTCGTCATGGACGAGCTGCGAGCCACGGCGCGCCGGTGCTCGGGGCTCGTGGCCGCCGTGACCGACACGACCGTTCCGGCGGACACCCTGACCAGCGCAGCGGCCGTCCGGGAGGTGGTGACCGGCGGCCTCTGGTTCGCCGACGGTGCGGTCGCCGCGCGGGCCTCACGTGAGGCGGCGGTGGCCGACGGCGTGCTCGCTCGTCGGCTCCTGGCCGGCGTCGACCCGGTCGACGGCGCTGTCGGCGGTCCTGGCGCAGCGGGGGCGGGTGAGACGGTGCAGCTGACGAACCGGGTCATGGCTCGAGTGGACGATCCTGTCTACGCGCAAGCGCTGCTGTCCGAGCTCGGCGCAGGCGGCCTCTCCGAGCTTCTGGTGGCCGCAGGCGTCACGCGTTCCGTCTCGGGTGCACCTGTCGACGGGGTGCGCGGCCTGCTCGGGGCCCTGGGCTCGCTCCTCGTCACCGCGACGAGCCACTCGGCGCCAGCCGGGACCGACCCGCGGACCCGCGCCCAGCTGGCTTCGGGCGCAGCGCTTCTCGCCGATGAGCTCGTCGCTGGTGTCGACACGGTGCACGTCGACCCGCGCGGCGGTGGACGCGCCTCCGGCGCCTGGCTGCTCGGCCAGCTGCTCGCCGGTGCCCGCGCCGCAGGGGACGACCGGTCCCTCCCGGCCCGCCTCGCTCGCCGAGCAGCAGCGGCGGCCGCGACCTCGGAGATCGCTGAGACCCGCGACGCCGACGCCAGGCTCGAACACGGCAGCACCTTGCTGCCCGACGGCGTCTCGAGCTTCACGTCGTGGTTCGATGACGCCGCCGAGACGGGAGATGCGCTGCACGTCCTGCTCGGGCACGTCGGTGACGACCCTGCTGACGCCGCTGCGCTGCTCGCCGAACCGCTGCCGCTGCCGCTGTCGTCCGCCGGCGGCGATGCGCTGCTCAACTCACGTGGCGACAGACTCACCCTCGGTGAGCACCTGGTGCGTCGCTGGATCACCCACGAGGCCAGTGGAACCGAGAGCCACTCGGATCTGTGCCTGCGCACCGACGCCGACCTGAGGCGACTGGCCGACGTCGCCGCGTCGAGCAGGGGCGACGGTGCGGCACAGACCCGGGCACGGCTGATGCTCGAGGTGTCGCGGACGAGTGACTTCGCCATGTCGGAGGCGTCGACGACCCGCATCTACACCGGGACGACGGCCCCGCTGGAAGACCTCGTCGTCGGCTGGATGGCCGCCATGCGCAACAACATCGATCTCGCCCTCGTCACCCCTGCGCTCCTCGCCGGTCCGGGCACCCCTTACGCCGCGCCCACCTCCGACGGACCCCAGCCGTGGCTCACGCCTCGGGAGCTGTCGGGAGTCGTGGCCGCCCTCGCGGTCGACACCGGGATGGGGCTCGACGGCAAGGACACCGGGCCGGCATACGACCGGCTGGTCGACAGCGAGCTCGACGCCGCCCGCCAGACCGTGGCAAGCGGTGGCGACGTGCGACACGACGTGACTCGGCTGGGGTTCTTCGACCAATCGGCTTCGGCGACACTAGTCGCCCTGGCCCGACGGCAGGACGAGCTCAACCGCTCGGCCTTGAACGGCGTGGCCGAGGCCGCGCACGTGCTCCTCGAGATCCGCCGCGGCAACGTGACGGCCCTCTTGACGGCGGCGCACTCGTATCGGGACGGAGGCACCCAGCGAACTCCGCACGACGAGCTCGTGATCTCGCTGGTCCGCTCCAACGTGGAGCTCGACCAGACCGAGGTCGACGACGCCAGGCGTGCCGACCTGGTCACCCGGATCGAGGCGATCACCGGTAGCCGCAACGACGTGCTGCCGGCGATGTCCGTCGGCGCCAGGCGCGCACCGGCCCTGCCCACCGCTGAGGCCCTGCGCGCTGCCCGCTCCGCCGAGATCCGGGCTGCCGCCAACGCCGCCGTCAAGGACGGTGCGGCCGGGATCGGCTCGTCGGTCGACGAACGGCTGAGGAACCACACCGGCCCCATAGATCGAGTGCACGTCACACCGTCCGACAGACCAGCTCGCTTGCCCCGGACGCCATCCGAGGCGGAGAAGCAGGTAGTCGAGGCCAAGCTGACGGGGTCGGCCCAGAAGACTGACCCTTGGCACCGCTCGGGCTCGTGGGTGGTCGATGACATCGCCGAGCAGGCCAGCGTCTTCACCTTGGTTGGCGGCGACGGAAAGCAAAGGGCGCTCATCCAGATGCCGGGTAGCGTGAACGGCGTCTCAGGACGGTTCGAGTGGATTCTCGACGGAGACCGCGTCACTCATCAACTGTTTGTCCGTAACGGGAAGATCAACGGGGTGCCCATCAAGCCATGACAACAGACCCGTCAAGACAACGAATCGCTGTTGATTTCATCACCCGACATGTCGACCTGCTCCCGGCTGAGCTGGCTAGGGGCTACCACCTGGGCTACATCAACGAGCAGGACGTGGTACTCCTCGCCGAGACCGCAGTAGGACGCGGGCACTCCAACCCGTCGCCGGTGGAGGAGCTCAGCTGCTTGCTCAGGGACGAAATCGACCGCGTCCCCGACTTGATCGACCAGCTCGACCACGACGGTCCAGCAGATGATCTGGATCCGTCGAGGGTCTGGCTCTTCCTCGTGCTCTTGCTCGCTTGGGAGCGGAGAGGAGTCTCACCAGATGCCTTGGACAGGATCGATGAGATCTACGCCGACTTCGACTATCCCGAGGAGATCGAGGGATTCGTCCCGTTCCTTCCGGCTCCTGAGGGGGATCGCCCGGGCAAGGTTGCGCTTGAACGCCGTTGGCGCTCATATCTGGAGGATCGCGAACGCGAGTTCTCGCTTCGCCAGAGACCGGGCGACTCATGACACTTGGGACATCACCATCCACCGTCCGACGTCGTCGAAGTCCTCAGGGGTTTGCCGGAGGCTGCAGAGCTGGCATATAGCCTCAGCGACATGGTGACTACTCGGGCCTTCCTCGAACGCACGCCCGTGGCGCTGGCCCATCGGGGCGGTTCGCTCTACGGCCCGAACATCGGGCTCGAGAACACCATGACCGCGTTCGGCAACGCCGTCGCTCTCGGCTACACGCACCTCGAGACCGACGTGCACGTCACCCGCGACGGTCGGCTCGTCGCCTTCCACGACACGCGGCTCGACCGCGTCAGCAACGCCCGCGGGCTGATTCGCGACCTTCCGTGGTCCGAGGTGTCGCACGCCGAGGTCGGCGACGGCGGCCGGGTCCCGCTGCTGACCGAGCTGCTCGACCTGTGGCCCGACGTCAACCTCAACATCGACCTCAAGGCCCCCGGGACCGCCGACCCGCTGTGGCGCCTCATCGAGGAGCGCGGGCTGCACGACCAGGTGTGTGTCGGCTCCTTCTCCCAGCGCAACATCTCCCACTTCCGGCGCCTGTCACACGGCACCGTCGCCACGGCTGCCTCCCAGGTCGGCACGGCCCTGGCCCGTTTCGGTCCCCAGGTCCTCACCGCGGTCTTCCGCACCCCTGCAGACGTGTTCCAGGTCCCGCCCGTGATTCCCTTGCGTGGCAGGCCGGTTCGCATCGTCACCGCCCAGCTCGTCGAGACCGCTCACCGTTACGGCAAGCAGGTCCACGTCTGGACCATCGACGACCCCGACGAGATGCGGCACCTGCTCGACCTCGGCGTCGATGGTCTGGTCAGCGACCGCATCGACGTGCTCAAGGACGTCCTGGTCGAACGCGGCGTCTGGACCGGACGCGCCTGAGGTGCCCGCCGAATCGGTCCGCGCCCACCGTTCTGGATGCGACGGACGGCATACGCCATCGGTCAGCGGACGAGGACGTGGCCTCGCGACGTGCTGAGGCGGGTCCAGCGGCCGTGCGCGGCGATCGATGCCGACTCCCCCGCGGACGTGAAACCAAGCACATGGGCACCGAACGCCAGGCCGGCCGCGATCGGCGGCACCGTGTCGCTCATGGCACCCCACGTGCGTCGTCGGAGCGAGTCGACGGCATGACCACCGGCGTTTTCGGGCGTCCCCTCAGCGACCTGTGAGATTCCTTGGCGCGCAATGGAGTCGATGACGTCACCGTCGAGCTGACCGACAGGCTCCCAACCGTCGCGCGGAGGCGTCAGCCCGCTCCAGGGGGCGCGCACGGTCGTGGGCGGAACGCTGAGCACGGCACCGTTGCCCTCGCGCGCCAGACGGTCGTTGACCGAGGCGAAGGACACCGTGGCATCGATGTCGTCGGAGGGCGCGATGGTGACGACGCGCATCCCGAGCACCGTGCCCTCACCCATGAGACCGGTCCCCTCGATGACGGCGACGGTGGTCAGGAGGAGGTGGCCGAGCACCTGGAGGCGCACGGCGCCCTCGGGGTTGGCCCGGCTCGCGCGTCCCAGGTAGGTGCCGAGGTCGGCGAGGCCGCGAGGGTCGCCGAAGTCGATGTGCTGCGTGTCGGTCACCGGCGACGCCTCCGGAACGGCGCGGGCGCTCCGAGGCGGGACCTGACCGAGGTGCGCTCGTCGGGACGCATACGTCTTGGCGACTCGCTCGCGAAGTCGTAGAGCGCGAGCTCGGTCTCCGCGACGGCGTACACAGGCCGTTCTCCTTCGCCCACGCCGTCGGGGTCGGTGACGATGTAGGCGACGTCGAATCCTGCCCCACCGACCCGCGAGACCCACATCTGGATCTCGACGGGCGCGTGCCGGAAGCCGAGGGGCCGGCGGTACTCGATCTCGTGACGCGACACCAGCACGCCTTCGTCGAGCATCGTCTTGTCGCCCGCGCCCCCGCCGTCGAACCAGTCGCGGAAGGCGATGACGCGCGCGTCCTCCAGCAACCGCAGGAACTGCACGTTGTTGATGTGAGCGTACGCGTCCATGTCGGACCAGCGCAGCGACACCTGCGCGGCGTACGGCGTCGTCAGCGGTTCGGTCTCCGTCATGGACCCATCCTTCCAGCCCCGCGCCATGCGGCTCGTCCACATCCCCTGCGTGGACCGCCCGGGCATCCACAGCTGGCGTATGCCGGTCGGCCCGGTCGGTGGAGCCACGTAGGTTGGGTGCCATGACCCCACCCCCCACCTCGGCACCCTCCGCACCGCCCGTCGCCGACGTCGACCCCGCCCTGCGTGAGCGGGCGACCACCGCGTTGCGGCGCCTCGTGGGCCGGGACGACGTCGACTTCCGCGACGGTCAGCTCGAGGCGATCAACGAGCTCGTGGCCGGGCGACGGCGCGTGCTCGTCGTGCAGCGCACCGGATGGGGCAAGTCGGCCGTCTACTTCGTCGCGACCGCTCTGCGGCGGGCCGAGGGCGCGGGACCCACCGTCATCGTCAGCCCTCTGCTCGCCCTGATGCGCGACCAGATCGCGGCGGCCGAGCGCGCCGGCATCAAGGCGGTCACCCTCAACTCGACCAACGCCGACGAGTGGGGCGCCGTGTCCGGCGCCCTCGCCCGTGGTGAGGTCGACGTGCTGCTCGTCAGTCCCGAGCGGCTCAACAACCCCCGCTTCCGCGACGAGCAGCTGCCCGCGCTCGCCGAGACGTGCGGCCTGCTCGTCGTCGACGAGGCACACTGCATCAGCGACTGGGGCCACGACTTCCGACCGGACTACCGCCGCATCCGTGACCTGCTCACGACGCTGCCCGAGCGCACGCCCGTGCTCGCCACGACGGCGACGGCCAACGCGCGCGTGGTGACAGACGTCGTCGAGCAGCTCGGTGCCGGCGGCCGCGACGTCCTGACCCTGCGGGGTCCGCTGGCACGGGCGTCGCTGCGTCTCGGCGTCCTGCCCCTGGCCGCCCCCGAGCAGCGCCTCGCCTGGCTCATCGCCCATCTCGGGGGGCTGCCCGGGTCGGGCATCGTGTACGCCCTGACGGTCGCAGCCGCCGAGGACGTCGCCGTCGCGCTCCGTGAGGCTGGCCACACGGTCGCCGCCTACACCGGGCGCACCGAGCCGTCCGAGCGGATCCGGCTCGAGGAGGCCCTGCGCGACAACGAGGTCAAGGCCCTCGTGGCCACCTCGGCGCTCGGCATGGGGTTCGACAAGCCCGACCTCGGCTTCGTACTGCACCTCGGCGCACCGTCGTCGCCCGTCGCCTACTACCAGCAGGTCGGCCGTGCGGGCCGCGCCACCGAGCGTGCCGACGTGCTGCTCATGCCCGGGCCCGAGGACAAGGACATCTGGCGCTACTTCGCCTCGGCCTCGATGCCCAGGCAGGACCAGGCCGACGCGGTCGTGCGTGCGCTCTCTGAGTCCCCGAAGGCCCTCTCGACGGTGGCGCTCGAGACGATCGTCGACGTGCGCCGCACCCGTCTCGAGCTCCTCCTCAAGGTGCTCGACGTCGACGGCGCCGTGCACCGGGTGCCGGGAGGGTGGACCGCCACCGGCGAGCCGTGGACCTACGACGCCGAACGCTACGGACGCGTGACCGAGGCCCGAGAGCGCGAGCAGCAGCTGATGGTCGACTACGAACGCACCGACCGCTGCCGCATGGCGTTCCTGCAGGAGACCCTCGACGACGACTCCGCCGAACCCTGTGGCCGGTGCGACCGCTGTGTCGAGCCCTGGTTCGACACGACCATCCCCGAGGCTGCCATCAACACCGCCCGCTCCCGGCTCGAGCGTCCGGGCGTCGTGCTCGAGTCCCGCGCCCAGTGGCCCTCCGGCATGGACCGTCTCGGCGTCCCCTTCAAGGGCAAGATCGCCGCGTCGGTGTCGATGGAGGAGGGCCGGGCCGTCGCGCGCCTCAGCGACCTCGGGTGGGGCCAGCGCCTGCGCGAGCTGCTCAGGGGCGAGGACCGGGAGATCCCGGCTGAGGTCCTGCGAGCCTGCGTCGACGTCCTGGCCGGCTGGGGCTGGCAGGAGCGCCCCGCCGCGATCGTCTCGGTCCCGTCACGCCGCCGCCCGATTCTCGTCGAGTCGCTCGCCACCGGGCTGGGTCAGCTCGGCCGGCTGCCCTATCTCGGCGCGCTCGACCTGGTCGAGGGCGGTCCCGTCGGCGAGCCCGGCGGCAACAGCGCCTTCCGGCTCGCCAACGTCTGGGGACGCCTCGCCGTCGGGCCCGAGCTCGCCGGCTCCCTCAGCGGCATCCCGGGACCGGTCCTGCTGCTCGACGACGTGAGCGACTCACGCTGGACCCTGACCGTGTGCGCCGGCCTGCTGCGTGAGGCCGGAGCGCCGGCCGTGCTCCCGATGGCCCTGGCCATGGAGGCGTGACGGCCGTCGCGGGCTGCCACGGCGACTCGGTCGCGGCCACTAGGGTCGTCCTGTGACTGCAGACGCCCCCTCCGAGCCGCGCCCGCTCCCTCCTCTCGAGGATCTCCTCGAGGTGCTGACCCTCGAGGACGTCGGGACCGCGCACATCGCCGTCACCGACGTCCGGGGACGCGACGCCGCCGAGTCGATCGGCGCGTCGTCGGCCCGTGTCTTCGAGGGCCGCAGCCAGAAGATGCCCCACGGACGTGTCTTCGGCGGTCAGGTCCTGGCCCAGTGCGTCATGGCCGCCGGCATCACGGTGCGCGACCTCAACGACGGCGACGGCTCCCGGCCCATCCACTCGCTCCACGGCTACTTCATGCGCCCTGGCGACGACACGCTGCCGATCCGCTTCGCCGTCGAGGAGATGCGCGACGGCAACTCGTTCTCCACCCGCCGCGTGCACGCCGTCCAGAAGGGTGCGCCGATCATGTCGATGACCTGCTCCTTCCAGGAGCGGGCCGGTGGCCTCGACCACCAGGACCCGATGCCACAGGTCCAGGGCCCCGAGGAGCTCGCCTCCTTGGCGGACGCCTTCCGCGGCGTCGACCACCCGGGAGCGCGGCACATCGCGGAGGCACGCCCCATCGAGCTGCGCCCCGTCGAGAGCAACATGTTCCTCGACGCCGGGCCGGAGCAGGTGGCGACCAACCACGTGTGGATGCGAGCCGTCGAGCGCCTCCCGGACGACCCTCTGCTGCACGCGGCCGTGCTGGCCTACTCGAGCGACTACTCGCTCCTCGAGCCGGTACTTCGACGTCACGGCCTGGTGTGGACCGACCGACGTCTGCGAGTGGCGAGCCTCGACCACTCGATGTGGTTCCACCGCGACGTCCGCGCCGACGAGTGGCTGCTCTACGCCCAGCAGTCGCCGTCGGCCGTGAGCGGTCGTGGTCTGTCCATCGGCGAGATCTTCAGCCAGGACGGCACCCTCGTCGCCACGACCGCGCAGGAGGGCATGGTCCGCGTCAAGCAGTCCTGACGCAGGAAACCACCGGCGCGCAGGTCTCCCGTCGTCGAGTCAGCCTGACTCCCACCTCGGATGGCTGCGTGCCCCCCACCCGCACCAGGACAGCTCGCGTGGGTGGGGCGACGCGCCCCCTCGAACGGGTAGGGCGCTCATCCCACGGGCAGCGTCAGATGGTGGTGGTGCGGAGGACGGCGACGTCGTGGCCGTCGAGACGCACACCGTTGCCGTCGACGATCGGGGCACGACCCCATGACGCGAGGATGTGCTCGACCTCGCCGCCGAACGGCACCACCTGCGCACGACCGGCGAGGTTGGCCACCACGTGCACGGCCCCGCGCGACAGGATCATCCACTTCGCGTCCTCGTCGAACCTCACCGACGTGGCCCGCAGGTCGCCCGACGCGACGTCAGGCTGCGTGCGGCGGACCTTGATCAGCTCACGGTAGAAGTGCAGCATCTCGTTGTGCCCGGGAGCGCTCGGCTCGCTCCAGTCGAGCACGCTGCGCGCCCGCGTCGCAGGGTCCTGCGGGTCGGGCACGTCGGCCTCGTCCCACCCGTGGGCCGCGAACTCGGCTCGACGGCCCGAGCGGACGGCCTCCGCGAGCCACTCCTCCTCGAAGGAGGTGAAGAAGGCGAACGGGGTGCTCGCGCGCCATTCCTCCCCCATGAAGACCATCGCCGTGAACGGCGAGAGCAGGTAGAGCGCGGCGCCGACGGCCTGCTGCCCGGGTGAGATCTGGTCACTGATGCGGTCGCCGGTGGCGCGGTTGCCGACCTGGTCGTGGGTCTGGAGGTAGGCGAGGAACTCGTGCCCCGAGCGCACCTCCTGGTCGACCGGGGATCCCCACACGGCGCCGCGGAACGTCGACATGCGGCCGTCGTGGAGGAAGGCGTCGGACAATGTCTTGGCCAGCACCGAGATGGGCCCACCGTCGGGCCACGCCTCGGTCCCGCCGGCGAAGTCGCCGTAGTACCCCTGCGTCTCACCGGTCAGCGCCACGTGGAGCGCGTGGTGGATGTCGTCGTCCCACTGCGCCGTCATGCCGCGCCCGCCCTCGCTGGTCGGCGTGACCATGATCGCGTCGTTGAGGTCGCTCTCGGCGATCAGGTCGAGGGGACGTCCGAGCTCGGTTGCCAGAGAGGCGGTCTCGTCGGACAGCTGCGCCAGGATGTGTGGCTCGGACTCGTCCCGCATCTCGTGCACGGCGTCCAGCCGCAGCGCGTCGACGTGGAAGTCGCGGAACCAGCGCAGGGCGTTGTCGATCACCCAGCGACGCACCTCGTGACTGCCGTCCGCGTCGAGGTTGACGGCCGGACCCCAGGGCGTCGTGTGGGTGGCGGTGAAGTAGGGCCCGAACTCGGCGAGGTAGTTGCCCGTGGGGCCGAGGTGGTTGTAGACCACGTCGAGGCAGACGCCGAGGCCCTGCGCATGGCAGGCATCGACGAAGCGCTGGAACGCGGCGGGACCCCCATAGGCCTGCTGCACGGCATACGGCGCCACCCCGTCGTAGCCCCACCCGTGCGTGCCACCGAACGCCGCGACGGGCATGACCTCGACGACGTCGATGCCGAGGTCGACGAGGTGGGCGAGGTGACCGATGGCGGCGTCGAAGCTGCCCTCGGGCGTGAACGTGCCCACGTGCAGCTCGTAGACGACCCCGCCCGGCACCCCGCGGCCGTCACGGGTGCCGCGCCAGCCGGCGTCACCCCAGGTGTGCGCGCCGGCGTCGAAGGTGCGGCTCGCGCCGTGGACCCCATGAGGCAGCCAGGCTCCGCGCGGGTCCGGACGGGGGTCCCCACCGTCGAGGCTGAAGGAGTAGTCCAGCGTGCCGCCGTCCGGACGGGTCCACGACCACCAGCCACCGGACTCGGCCGTCATGGCGTGACGTCGGGCGGCAGACGTCGGCTCGCGCCGCCCCTCCACCGGAGTGGCGAGGACGTCGACGCGCGACGCGAGCGGCGCCCAGACTCGGATGGTGTCGGTGTCGGAGGTCATGACTCGTCCCGTACCCGCACGAGGAGGGCGACGGGCAGGCCCGTGGTTCCGATGACGTCCGCCAGCGGGGTCGGACCAGCGTCGAACGACATCGTGGAGAGGACGTCGCGCCAACGGCCCGCGGGCAGGTCGATGGTGGCGTCACCGAACCCGCCGGCGTCCGCGAGGCGCCCGGCGAGGCGGGTCACGACCGTGATCGCCTCGAGACGCTCGCCCGTGCCGCGACCGAACGCGACCGCGTGCTCGGACGTCGTGGCCACCGGCACGTAGGTCGAGCCCTGGCCGGTGAAGGAGTCCGGACGCTCGCGACGTACGCGCAGGGCCGAGCTCGTCACGAGCAGCTTCTCGTCGTGGAGATCGGCCGGGGCGAGTCCCGAGTCGAGTCGGGCGAGGCGGTCGCGGCGCTCGGCGTAGTCGACGGCGCGGCGGTTGTCCGGGTCGACGAGGGAGAGGTCGACGAGGTCGGTGCCCTGGTAGACGTCGGGCACCCCGGGCATCGTGAGCTGCACGAGCTTCTGGCCGAGCACGTTGGCCCGCGTCTCCGGGCGCGTGGCCTCCACCCAGGACTCGACGTGGGCGACGATCTCCGGCGTGGTCACGACGCCGGTCACGAAGCGCTCGACGGCCGACTCGTAGGCCTCGTCGGGGTCGGTCCATCGCGTGTAGAGCTTCGACTCGCGAACGGCCTTCAGGGCGTAGGCCTGCAACCGTTCCTCGCTGATCGGCCACGCGCCGACCACGGTCTGCCACAGGAAGTACTCGGTGAGGACGTCGAGCTCCTCGGCTCGCACCGGGGCAGCCAGGTCGCGGGCCGCCCGCACCCAGGTCGCCCACGCGTCAGGCCGCTCGGCGAGGACGAAGAGCCGCGCGCGCACGTCCTCGGCGCGCTTCGTGTCGTGGGTCGAGAGGGTCGTCATCGACTGGGGCCACTCCCCGAGCAGGTTCTGCGCGAACCAGTGGAAGTCCGTGGTCGGCGCCCCCACCCGAGTCGGGTCCCCACCGACCTCGTTGAGCCCGACGAGCCGGACGTAGCGGTAGTACGCCGTGTCCTCGATCGCCTTGGCCATGGCCGGCCCGCACGTCTGCTGGAAGCGCACGACGAACTCGTCGCGCGCCGCCTCGTCACGGACGTCTCCCTCACCCAGTGCGAGATCGACCAGGCCCTCGACGCACGCGCGGTCGAGAGAGCCGTAGCGCGACCCGGCGCCCTCGACGACGGCCAGCTCGAGCGGTTCAGCGTGGAGCCCGTCCCGTGGGTGCCCGGGCCGCACGTAGACGCGGTAGCGGTCCATCCCGACGAGCATCGCCTCGAGCACCTCGCGTGCAGCGGCCTCCTCGAGGTCCGGGCGCGCACGCGCGACGAGCCGCATCAGCCGGCTCACCTCGGTGGCGAGCATGACCTGCACGACCCACCGCTTCGACTCCGTGACGATCGCCCCGAGGTCCTGCCGCTCGCCGAGGAGCTCGGTCGAGAGGTCGTCGAGCGGCTCGGCCCCGGCGGGGTCGACGAAGAGACCGCCGACGCGCAGCAGCGCGTCGTAGCCCGTCGTGCCGGCCGTCCGCCAGGCGTGCGGCAGCTGCTCGTCGCCCTCGAGGATCTTCTCGACGACGACCCAGGCGTCACCGGTCGCCTCGGCGAGCCTCTCGAGGTAGCCCTCGGGGTCGGCCAGCCCGTCCGGGTGGTCGATGCGCAGACCGTCGATGGCGCCCGAGCGGATGCCGTCGACGAGCAGCGCGTGCGTCGCGTCGAACACCTCGGGCTCCTCGACGCGCACCGCGATGAGGGACGTGACGTCGAAGAACCGCCGGTAGTTCAGTTCGGAGTCGCCGACGGTCCACGACGCGAGGCGGTAGTGCTGGGCCTCGAGCAGGTCACCCAGCGGCATACTCACGTCGGTGCCGGCGGCGAGCGGGAAGACGTGGTCGTAGTAACGCACGACTGGCTCCCCCTCGTGCTCCCCCACGGAGATCTCCCCCGCAGCGAGCACCTCGACGAGCGGAGCACCGAGCACGGGCATGAGGATGCGCCCGTCCTGGGCGTCCCAGTCGACGTCGAACCACGTGGCGTATGCCGACTGCCGGCCCTCGCGGAGCACCGACCACAGCGGGCGGTTGAGCGAGAGCGGCGTCGGCGTGGTCATGTGGTTCGGCACGACGTCGACGACGACACCGAGGCCGGCCGCGTGGGCGGCCTCCACGAGCCGGGCGAAGCCGGCGTCGCCGCCGAGACCCTCGGCGACCGACGTGTGGTCGGTGACGTCGTAGCCGTGCTTCGAGCCGATGGTGGCCTGCAGGATCGGCGACAGGTAGAGGTGCGTGATCCCCAGTGCCGCAAGGTGATCCACCTGCGCAGCCGCGTCATCGAGGGTGAAGTCGGGCTCGAGCTGGAGCCGGTGGGTCGAGACGGGTGCGCTGGTGTACCTCACGCGGTGGCCTCCTCCGTGACGCCGGGGATGTTGGGCGAGACCATCTCGCGCGGGCACCTCAGCACGACGATGCTGCGCGCCTGGACCTGGATCTGCCACGTCGGGTCGAGGGGCGTGGCCTCGATCTCGTGCCGCGCCGTGTCGATGACGGGGATCCACTGCGCGCCGTACTCCTCGTCCGGGAGGGTGAAGGCGAGCGCCTCGTCGTGCGCGTTGAACATGACGAGGAAGGAGTCGTCGAGGATCTGCTGGCCGCGCGGGTCCGGCTCCGGGATGGCAGAGCCGTTGAGGAAGATCATGAGCGACCTGGCCTGGCCGTTGCTCCATGCCTCCTCGTCCATGTGCTGGGCCTCGGGGGTGAACCAGGCGATGTCACCGAGCTCGCTCTCACCGCCGTGGTCGGCGTTGCCGGCGAAGAACCGGCGACGCCGGAACACCTGGTGCTCGCGCCGCAGCTTCACGAGCGACTGGGTGAAGACGAGCAGCTTCTGGTCGTCCTCGTCGAGCACCCACTGGATCCAGGAGATGTCGTTGTCCTGGCAGTAGCCGTTGTTGTTGCCGCCCTGGGTGCGGCCGAGCTCGTCGCCGTGCAGCATCATCGGCACGCCCTGCGAGAAGAGCAGGGTGGTGAGGAAGTTGCGCTGCTGACGGAGCCGGATCTCGCGGATCTCGGGGTCCTGCGTGGGGCCCTCGACGCCGCAGTTCCACGAGCGGTTGTGGCTCTCGCCGTCGTTGTTGCCCTCCCCGTTGGCCTCGTTGTGCTTCTCGTTGTAGGAGACGAGGTCGTGCAGCGTGAAGCCGTCGTGGGCCGTGACGAAGTTGACGGAGGCGATCGGCTTGCGACCCGAGTGCTCGTAGAGGTCACTGGATCCCGTGAAGCGAGAGGCGAACTCACCGAGGGCGCCACCCTCTCCACGCCAGAAGTCGCGCACGGTGTCGCGGAACTTGCCGTTCCACTCGGTCCAGAGCGGCGGGAAGTTGCCCACCTGGTAGCCGCCCTCGCCGACGTCCCACGGCTCGGCGATCAGCTTGACCTGGCTGACGACCGGGTCCTGCTGGATGAGGTCGAAGAAGGCCGACAGCTTGTCCACCTCGTGGAACTGGCGGGCCAGGGTCGCTGCGAGGTCGAAGCGGAAGCCGTCGACGTGCATCTCGGTGACCCAGTAGCGCAGCGAGTCCATGATGAGCTGCAGCACGTGCGGGCTGCGCATGAGGAGGCTGTTGCCGGTGCCGGTCGTGTCGTAGTAGTGCGACAGGTCGTCGCTGACGAGCCGGTAGTAGCTGTTGTTGTCCAGCCCACGGAAGGCCAGCGTGGGGCCCATGTGGTTGCCCTCGGCCGTGTGGTTGTAGACGACGTCGAGGATGACCTCGATGTCGGCTGCGTGCAGCTCCTTGACCATGCCCTTGAACTCCAGCACCTGCTGACCGCGCTGCCCGCCGGCGGCGTACTCGTTGTGCGGGGCGAGGAAGCCGATGGTGTTGTAGCCCCAGTAGTTCGACAGGCCGCGGTCGACGAGCGGCGCGTCCTGGACGAACTGGTGCACGGGCATCAGCTCGATGGCGGTGATCCCGAGGTCGCTCAGGTGCTTGATCATCGCGGGGTGGGCGATGCCGGCATAGGTGCCGCGGATCTCCTCGGGGATCTCCGGGTGGAGCATCGTCAGACCCTTGACGTGGGCCTCGTAGATGATGGTCTCGTGGTACTCGTGGCGCGGCGGGCGGTCGTCGCCCCAGTCGAAGAACGGGTTGATGACGATCGAGTGCATGGTGTGGCGCACGCTGTCGTCGGTGTTGATCTCCGTCGTCGTCGCGGCGTCCTCGTCACCGAAGGTGTACGAGTAGAGCGACTGGTCGTTCTCGGCCTGACCCTCGATGGCCTTGGCGTAGGGGTCGAGCAGGAACTTGCTCGGGTTGCACCGGTGACCGTTCTCAGGGTCGTACGGGCCGTGCACCCGGAAGCCGTAGCGCTGCCCGGGCTGCACGTAGGGCACGTACCCGTGCCACACGAAGCCGTCCGTCTCGGGGAGGTCGATCCGCGTCTCGGCGAGGTCGTCGTCGAGCAGGCACAGCTCGATGCGCTCGGCCACCTCGGAGAAGACCGCGAAGTTGACCCCGGAGCCGTCGTACGTGGCTCCGAGGGGGTAGGGCTTGCCCGGCCAGATCTCCATGGACCTACTTTCCGTCGTTCGGTCGCGGCACACAGCCGCGGCGCCACGGCGTGGCGACCAGCGGACGACGGTGGCCGCACAGCGCATTCTTCCCTGCCGGGGCCCATCGAGCGCAATGCGGTCGTATGCCGGTCGGCGCGCGCTCGGTCGACGCGGCGTCCACCGGGGCCGGGAAGACGCTGCTCAGCCAGGACGTCCCTGCCTCCAGTACCCGGTCGGGCGCAGTTGGAGACGGGATGTGGCGTCGTCGCGCTCGGCAGGGGCTCCCCAGCGGGGTGGAGGATTTTCCGTGGCTCACCGGGACCTAGGACCCTGCGTCGCCCGCACGCCTG
Organism: Terrabacter ginsenosidimutans; assembly: GCF_039539425.1. Classification (NCBI taxonomy): domain Bacteria; kingdom Bacillati; phylum Actinomycetota; class Actinomycetes; order Micrococcales; family Intrasporangiaceae; genus Terrabacter; species Terrabacter ginsenosidimutans. Next base: position 183,947 of record NZ_BAABDC010000007.1, read on the forward strand.
GTGATGACATGGGAGGTGAGTGAGCCGGAGGGGCCGAGCCCACGGAGAGGAGAGCTCCGATGAACACCCAGACGTCAGCTGCCGTGCCGAGCACGCCGTGGGACGAGGTCGATCTCGTCTCGGTCGAGAGCCTGGTCCGGCTCAGTGAGGTCGACGGTCCGTGCATCACCGTCTACCTGCACACCAGTGTCACCGGCCCGGACACGAGACTCAGCCCGTCGCGGCTGCGGACACAGGTTCGGCAGGCCGCCGCGGACCTTGCCGAGGCCGGCGTCGACGAGGGGGTCGCTGCCGAGCTCCTCGAGCAGCTGAGGACCCTGGAGAGTGACGCCGACTTCTGGGAGGTCCGGCGCCCCGGCCTCGCCTTCTTCGTCGCCCCCGGGTTCGCGATGCGTGCTCGCCTGCCCGTCGCCCCGACGGACCAGGTGGTCCTGGGGCCTGCCTTCCGCCTCCGTCCCCTCATCCCGCTCGTGACGCCCAGCAGCGGCTTCCTCGTCCTCGCGCTGGCCCAGAACCGGGTCCGGCTCCTGCACGGGACAAGGGAGACGGTGCAGGAGCTGCCGCTCGACGCGATCCCCTCCTCGATGCAGGAGGCCATCCCGCAGGAGGAGATGGAGCGGCACGGGCAGTCCCACTCGAGCGGACGCTCTGCCGGCCGCCGCGAGAGGCAGGTGCACGGCCAGGGCAACGAGGCCGACTACGACAAGGCCGCGCTCGAGCGTTTCTTCAGGGCGGTCGACGAGCCGCTCACCCAGCGCTTCGGTCGCCGGGGCGAGCCGCTGGTGCTGGCGTGCGTCGGCTACTACCTGCCGATCTACCGCCACGTGAGTCGCTACCCGACGGTCGTGGACAAGGCCGTCGAGGGCAACCCCGAGCGCCGCACGGCAGACGAGCTGCATGCTGCGGCCTGGGAGATCGTCGCCGCCGACATCGGCCACCGGGAGCAGGCCTTGCTGGACCGCTTCCGAGAGGCCGACGGCACGGGGCTGACCGCGAGCGACCCCGAACAGCTCCTCGCCGCCGCCCGCGACGGTCGGGTCGACACTCTGTTCGTCGCCCCGGAGCCCATCACGAGCACGGCTCCGAACACCGCCACGAACAGCGTCCCGGACACGGCGGGGCCGGCATCCCCCCAGGACGACGGGCTCATCGACAGCGCCGTCGCGGAGACGATCCGACACAAGGGTCGGTGCGTCCCGCTCGGGGTCCTGCCGGTGGCGGGAAGCGCCGCCGCGCTGCTGCGCTTCTGACGGCCCAGGGGCCGACGGGCCGGCCGGTCAGAGAGCGCCGCCCAACGTCACACCGCCGTCGACCGTGAGCGTCTGGCCGGTGACCCACGACGCGTCCGTGCTCAGCAGGAAGCTGACGGCGCCGGCCACGTCCTCGGGAAGACCGAGACGCTTCATCGGGTAGGCGCGGACGACCTTCTCCTCGCGTCCCTCGTAGAGAGCCTCCGCGAACTTGGTCTTGACGACGGCCGGGGCGACGGCGTTGACGCGCACGTCCGGGCCGAGCTCGTAGCCGAGCTCGGTCGTCAGGTGGATGAGGGCTGCCTTGGAGACGCCGTACCAGCCGATGACCCCGCTCGCCCCCTGGCCTGCGACGGAGGCGAGGTTGACGACCGACCCCGGGTGGGTCTCGTCGCCGAGCCCGGCGGCGACGGCCTTCTTGATCCACGAGAAGGCTGCGACGACGTTGACGTCGAGCACCTTGCGCGCGATGTCGAGGTCCGAGTCGAGCATCGGACCGTAGGCCGGGTTGATGCCGGTGTTGTTGACGAGCAGGTGCAGGCCGCCGAACGTCTCGCGGGCCGTGGCGATGACCTCGTCCTGATGGGCCTCGTCGGCTGCGTTGCCAGCCACGCCCAGGGCGTTGGCAGCGCCGCCGAGCTGCTCGACGGCAGCCGCGAGCGCGTCCGGCTTCCGCGCCGTGATGACGACCTTGGCGCCCTCGGCGACGAGCCGCTGGGCGATGCCGAGGCCGATGCCCCGGCTGGCGCCGGTGATGATGGCGACGGCGCCCTCGTGGCGTCCGCCGCGTGCAGCAGCCCCCATCAGAAGCCGAGGTCCCGGCCGATGAGCTCCTTCATGATCTCGTTGGAGCCGGCCCAGATCTTCGTCACCCGGGCGTCGCGCCAGGCGCGCGCCACGCGGTACTCGTTCATGAAGCCGTAGCCACCGTGCAGCTGGACGCAGTGGTCGAGCACGTCGTTCTGCACCTGCGAGCTCCACCACTTCGCCTTGGCGGCGTCGACGGCGGAGAGCTTGCCCTCGGCGTGGGCGGCGACACAGTCGTCGACGTAGGCCTCGGCCACCTCGATCTTGGTCACGAGCTCGGCCATGAGGAACTTGTTGTGCTGGAAGGCACCGATGGGCTGGCCGAAGGCCTTGCGGTCCTTGGCGTACTGGATCGTCTCCTCGAGGATCGCCTTCGCGTGGGCGACGTTGGAGACGGCCGCGCCGACCCGCTCCTGCGGGAGCCGCTGCATCATCGAGATGAAACCCATCCCCTCGGGGCCGAGCCGGTTCTCGTCGGGCACGCGGACGTTCTCGAAGAAGAGCTCGGCCGTGTCGGACTCGTCCATGCCGACCTTGTCGAGCTTGCGTCCGTTGACGAAGCCCTCCATGCCGCGCTCGACCATGAGCAACGTGATGCCCTTGGCTCCCTTGGACGGGTCGGTACGGGCGGCGACGATGACGAGGTCGGCCCGGTAGCCGTTGGTGATGAAGGTCTTGGAGCCGTTGAGGATCCAGGCGTCGCCGTCACGAACGGCGGTCGTCTTCAGGGCCGCGAGGTCGGAGCCGCCGGACGGCTCGGTCATCGCGATGGCGCAGATCAGCTCGCCACTGGCCATGCCAGGGAGCCAACGCTGCTTCTGCTCCTCGGTGCCGAGGTCGACGATGTAGGGCGGGCACACGTCGGAGTGGATGCCGAAGCACGAGCTGGTCGCCGCGTTGAAGCGGGACATCTCCTCGGCGACGACGGCGTTGAAACGATAGTCGTCGACGCCGGCGCCCCCGAACTCCTCGGGGATGTCGAGGCCGAAGAAGCCCTGCTTGCCGGCCTCGAGCCAGATGTCGCGCGGGATCGACTTGGCCGCGATCATCTCGTCCGCGCGTGGAGCGAGCGTGCGCGTGACGAACTCGCGCGCCGACGCGCGCATCGCCTCGTGGTCCTCGTCGTAGATGTTGCGGGGCATTTCGTCCTCCATCGGGCGTGCTCACGGGTGCGACGCGCCGGTACCCACGGGTAACTAAGCGCTTGCTTAGTTTCCCTCCCCTGCGGCATGCTGTCAACGTGCCGCAGCCCACCACGACCCCGCCAGCCCCGGGAGCCCGGACGTCCGACCCCGATGCGTCCACGGTGGAGAGACTCCTCCAAGCGGCAGCCCACGCGTTCGCCGACAAGGGCTTCCACGCCACGACGACGCGCGACATCGCCTCGGGCGCCGGGCTCTCCCCCGCCGGCGTCTACGTCCACTTCGGCTCCAAGGAGGAGCTGCTCTTCGCCCTCAGCCGCAGCGGCCACGAGTCCGCCTTGCGCCTGCTGCGCTCGGCCATCGCGGACGCTTCGACGCCGGCCGACCAGCTCGTCACCGCCATGGCGCGCTTCACCGAGTGGCACGTCGAGCAGTACCAGGTCGCCCGCGTCGTGCAGTACGAGCACCACCACCTGACCCCCGAGCACCATGCCGAGGTGCTCGCGCTCCGCAAGGAGATGGACTCGCTCGTGCGCGACGTCCTCGACCGCGGCGTCGCCGACGGCTCGTTCTCCGTCGACGACAGTGCCGACACGGCTTTGGCGCTGCTGTCGATCGTCGTCGACGTCGCTCGGTGGTACTCCCCCACGATCCGCCGCACGCCGGCCGAGATCGGCGCGACGAACGCCGCCCTCGCCCTGCGCCTCGTGGGCGCCGCGCACCGAGCGTGACGTCGGCCGTGCCCTCGAACGGCGCGGGCCACTCGGTGCTCCAGGTGCCGGTGCCCGAGCTCGAGCCCTTCGTGCTGGCCCGCACCCGGCACTACGACACCGACTACGTCTCCGCCGACCCGGCCTTCGTGCACGCGCACGTCACCGCGCTCGCGCCGTTCCTCGGCGCACCACAGCTCACGCCGTCGACGCTGGCTGCCATCGCCGAGATCGCCGGCACGACAACACCTTTCGACTTCTCACTCGAGCGGGTGGACACGTTTCCCAACGGCATCATCCACCTCCTACCCGAGCCGTCGACCCCGTTCGCGGCCCTCACCGCTGCGCTCTGGCACGCCTTCCCCCAGTGCCCGCCGTATGCCGGCCGATTCGGCGACGTCGTCCCGCACCTGACGCTCGACGCCGTGTCAGGGGACGTCACGCAACGCTCGACCCACGACCTCGTCGCTCCGCAGCTGCCGGCTCGTTGCCGGGCCGAACGTCTCGACCTCGCCTGGTACGAGCCGGGCTCGTGCCGCATCCTGCAGTCGTGGCGCCTCGGCGGCTGACGCGTCAGCTCGTCGTCGACCCCAACGCCGACGTCGGTGTCACGGGCACGGGCTTCTCGACGACGCCGACCCCGTCGACCGAGGTCTCGCTCCCGTCGGCGAGCCGCAGGTCGACCGTCAGACGCGGCAGGAAGAACTGGACGAGAGGGCCGATCGACACGGCGTACAGCACGGTGCCGAGGCCGACAGGACCGCCGAGCAGCCAGCCCACGGACAGCACGAGCACCTCGATCGTCGTGCGCACCAGGCGGATCGACAGCCCGGTGCGACGCGCGAAACCCGTCATGAGCCCGTCACGCGGACCGGGGCCGAGCTGGCTGCCGATGTAGAGACCACCGGCGACCCCGTTGAGGACGATGCCGAAGCCGAGCAGCAGGACCCGTGCCCACATCGACCCGGGAGGGTCGATGAGCGCGAGGCCGGCATCGGCGGCGAGCCCGATCACGACGACGTTGGCGATGGTGCCGAGTCCCGGCCACTGCCGCAGCGGCACCCAGAGCAGCAGGACGAGAGCGCCGACGACGATGGTCACCTGGCCGAAGGTCAGGGGCACGTGGGTCGCGATGCCGGCATGGAAGACGTCCCACGGGTCGAGGCCCAGCGTCGAACGGATCATCATCGCCATCGAGACGCCGTAGAGGGCCAGTCCGGCGAGCAGCTGGACGACGCGGCGTGGCAGCAGGCCGGCGCGCAGCTGCTCGCGCGGTGTGAGGTTCGCAAGGGCGACGTGACGTCTCATGCGCTCCATCATGACGACGACTGGACTGACTATTAAGGGCCAATCGTGGGACACTGGACCGATGCGCACCGTCTCGGCCCGCTCACTGGCCCTGCTCCTCGGGCCCGACCCGCTACCGCGCCCTGCCTACCGGGGTCTTGCCGACGGGATCCGCCGCCTCGTCTGCGACGGTCGGCTGCTCGTCGGCACGCGCCTGCCCAGCGAGCGCACCCTGACGAGCGAGCTCGCCCTCAGCCGCACGACAGTCGGCGCCGCGCTCGACGCCCTCCGCGACGAGGGCTTCGTCGCCACCCGCCGCGGCTCGGGCAGCGTCGTGTGCCTCCCCGCCGGTCCGTCCGGGCTCGCCCTCTCCCAGGCCGGGCTCATCCCCACCGACGTCCCACCCGACGTCATCGACCTGACGTATGCCGCCCTCCCGGCCGCCGCCGGCGTCACGGCCGCGTACGAGCGGGCCCTGCTCGAGCTCCCCCGCTTCCTGGCGACCGCCGGCTACGACCCGAGGGGTCTGCCCGAGACCCGCGCAGCCGTGGCCGAGTGGTTCGAGGCGCGGGGCCTGACGACCTCGCCCGACCAGGTGGTCGTCACCTCCGGCGCGCACGGCGGGCTGTCCGCAGTGCTTCGAGCCCAGCTGGACGTGGGCGACCGGGTTCTGGTCGAGAGCCCAACCTACCCGAATGCCATTGTGGGAGTGAGGCGCTCGGCCTACCGCGCCGTGCCGACCCAGCTCACGCCGACGGGGTGGGACGTGGACGCCATCGAGGTGGGCCTGCGTCAGAGTGGGGCGCGAGCGGCATACCTCATCCCCGACCACCAGAACCCCACCGGGCTCGTCATGGACACCCCGACGCGGGACCGGCTCGCATCGGTGCTCTCGCGCGCCGACGCCGTGCCCGTCGTGGACGAGACCTTCGTCGAGCTGGGGCTCGACGAGTCCGCACGAACAGCCCGTCCGGCGCCGTTCGCGGCCTCGTCCCGGCACACCCACACCCTCGGCAGCGCCGGCAAGACGTGGTGGGGCGGCCTGCGCGTGGGCTGGGTACGCGCACCGGAAGGAGCCGCCGAGTCCGTCATCGAGGCGCGCCACAGCCTCGACCTCGGCACGGCGATCCTCGAGCAGCTGGTCGTCACCGACCTGCTCCGACAGGGCGAGGGCCTGCTCGCCGAACGGCGCCGGGAGGCTCGCGCCCGGCGTGACGCCCTCGCCGCCGCCTTGTCCCGGCACGTGCCGGAGTGGCGCTTCAGCGTGCCGTCGGGCGGACTCAACCTCTGGTGCGAGCTGCCCGAGCCCCGCGGTGACGAGCTCGCCCGGGTCGCCGAGTCCGCCGGCGTGCGGCTCGCCCGAGGCGCTCAGTTCGGGGTCGAGGGCGGCTTCGCCCGCTGGGTCCGCGTGCCGTTCTGCGTCGCCCCCGACGAGGCCGACGAGGTCGGACGACGCCTCGCAACCGCCTGGCAGCTCGCGCTCGGCGAGCGGCCGACCACCCGCGACGTGACTCCCCTCATCGCCTGAGCGCCAACACCGTCGACCGGTGGGAGCGCAGGGCCGCTCGACAGGGCCGTGGCTGCGAGACTGGGCGCGTGAGCAACGACGAAGCCGGGCGCATCACCTCCTGCCGGTGGGAGCAGGGCAAGGTCGTCGATGAAGGCTTCCCGCTCGCGGACGTGTCCGACCTGCTCCAGCGGGAGGACTCCCTCATCTGGGTCGACCTCTGCGAGCCCGACCACGCGGGGCTGCGCGCGCTCGCCGACGAGCTCGGCCTCGACCGGCACGCCGTCGAGGACGCCGTGTCCGCCGGGGAGCGGCCCAAGGCCACCCGGCACGCCAAGCACACCTTCCTCACGGTCTATGCGACACAACTCGTGTCAGGGGCCGAGACCTCAAGCGCCCCAGCCGATCCCGACGCCTCAGGGCGTGAGTCCCGACTGCGCACGAGCCGGATCTCGGCGTTCATCCTGCCCCGCGGCATCATCACCGTCCGGAGCAGCGCCGACTTCGACATGCATCAGGTCCTTGAGCGGTGGAACGACGACCCTGAGCTGCTCCAGCTCGGGGTGGGAGCGCTCGTGCACGGCCTGCTCGACACGGTGGTCGACGGCCACTTCGAGTCGATCCAGCAGCTCGACGACGCCATCGAGGGCCTCGAGGACCTGCTCTTCGAAGAACGGGGCCAGGTCCACGTCGTGCAGGTGCGCACCTACCGGCTGCGCAAGGAGCTCGTCGAGCTGCGCCGGGTCGTCCTGCCGATGCGCGATGTCGTCAATGCCGTGCTGCGCCACCGCGGCGAGCTCGACCAGCGTCACACGGAGCTGGACGGCTTCTACGACGACCTGTTCGACCACGTGCTGCGCGCCGCCGAGTGGACCGAGTCGTTGCGCGACATGGTCACGACGATCTTCGAGACCAACCTGTCGCTGCAGGATGCCCGGCTCAACACGGTCATGAAGAAGCTCACCGGGTGGGCCGCCATCATCGCGGTCCCGACCGCCGTGACCGGCTGGTTCGGCCAGAACGTGCCCTACCCCGGCTTCGGCCGGCCGTGGGGCGTGCTCTTCAGCGCAGGCGTCATCGCCGGGGTCGCGATCACCCTCTACGGCGTCTTCCGGCGCAGGGGCTGGATCTGACGGCGCGAAGGGCCGGAGCGACATGCACCCCGGCCCTTCGTCGACCTCGCGGAACCTTCGCCTGACCGGACCGGTCAGTCGCGCGTCAGCTTGCGGTAGGTGACGCGGTGGGGACGAGCGGCCTCGGGACCGAGACGCTCGACCTTGTTGGCCTCGTAGGACTCGAAGTTGCCCTCGAACCAGTACCAGCTCGCAGGGTTCTCCTCGGTGCCCTCGTAGGCGAGGATGTGCGTCGCCACGCGGTCGAGGAACCACCGGTCGTGGGTGATGACGACCGCACAGCCCGAGAACTCGAGCAGCGCGTTCTCGAGCGAGCCGAGGGTCTCGACGTCGAGGTCGTTGGTGGGCTCGTCGAGGAGCAGCAGGTTGCCACCCTGCTTGAGGGTGAGCGCGAGGTTGAGACGGTTGCGCTCACCACCGGAGAGGACGCCCGACAGCTTCTGCTGGTCGGGGCCCTTGAAGCCGAACTGGGACACATAGGCCCGGGAGGGGATCTCGACGTTGCCGACCTTCATGTGGTCGAGGCCGTCGGACACGATCTCCCACAGGTTCTTCTTGGGGTCGAGGCCCTCGCGCCCTTGGTCGACGTAGGAGATCTTGACGGTCTCGCCGATCTTCACCTCGCCGCCGTCCGGCTCCTCGAAGCCGACGATGGTCTTGAAGAGGGTCGACTTGCCGACACCGTTGGGGCCGATGACACCGACGATGCCGTTGCGCGGCAGCGAGAACGACAGGTTGTCGATGAGGACGCGGTCGCCGAAGCCCTTCTTGAGGTTCTTGACCTCGATGACCGTCGAGCCGAGACGCGGGCCCGGCGGGATCTGCAGCTCCTCGAAGTCGAGCTTGCGGGTGCGCTCGGCCTCGGCCGCCATCTCCTCGTAGCGGGCCAGTCGCGCCTTGCTCTTGACCTGACGGCCCTTGGCGTTGCTGCGAACCCACTCGAGCTCGGTCTTGAGCCGCTTGGCCAGCTTGGCGTCCTTCTTGCCCTGGATCGTCAGGCGCTCGGACTTCTTCTCGAGGTAGGTCGAGTAGTTGCCCTCGTAGGGGTACAGGCGACCGCGGTCGACCTCGGCGATCCACTGCGCGACGTTGTCGAGGAAGTAGCGGTCGTGGGTGACGGCGATGACGGCGCCGGGGTAGGTCTCGAGGTGCTGCTCGAGCCACAGCACGGACTCGGCGTCGAGGTGGTTGGTGGGCTCGTCGAGCAGCAGCAGGTCGGGCTTCTGCAGGAGCAGCTTGCACAGGGCCACGCGGCGGCGCTCACCACCGGAGAGGTTGGTGACCGGTGAGTCCGGCGGCGGGCAGCGCAGCGCGTCCATCGCCTGCTCGAGCTGGCTGTCGAGGTCCCACGCATCGGCGTGGTCGATGTCCTCCTGCAGCTTGCCCATCTCGGCGAGCAGCGAGTCGTAGTCGGCGTCGGGGTCGGCCATCTCGGCCGAGATCTCGTTGTACCGGTCGAGCTTCGCCTTGATCTCGCCGGCGCCCTCCTCGACGTTGCCGAGGACCGTCTTGTCCTCGTTGAGCGGCGGCTCCTGCAGCAGGATGCCCACGGTCGCGCCGGGGGCCAGGCGAGCCTCACCGTTGCTCGGCTGGTCGAGTCCGGCCATGATCTTGAGGATCGTCGACTTGCCGGCGCCGTTCGGGCCGACCATGCCGATCTTCGCGCCGGGGTAGAAGGACATCGAGACGTCATCGAGGATGACCTTCTCGTTGTGTGCCTTGCGCGCACGGGTCATGGTGTAGATGTACTCGGCCATGCGCAGAAGGCTATCTGTCGGCGAGCGCGGCACCGAATCGGTGTCCGCACCCGCCGACCACCACCGGCGTCAGGCCGAGAGCCGCTCGACCACCTCGTAGTCGTCGGTCTCGGGGTCCCCGGTCGCGAGCACGTCGTCGTCGCGCGCCGCATCGGACGACTCGGGGTCGAAGTCGTCGTCGACGACCCCGTCCGCGTCCACGTGTGCCGGGCGCAGCTCGGTCGTGGCGGTCTCGCCCTCGGCCATCGCCCGGATCGATGCCTGGACGTCGGGGTCGGCCGTGCGGTCGTGGCCGAGGGCGGCCGCCCGGCTGACCCGCTCGAAGGTGGCCCGCCCCCAGGACAGGTCGTGGCCGATGCGGTCGGCGTCGATCTGCGGGGAGCGGCGCGGGGTCCCGTCGTTGCCGAGGTAGCTCTTGATCGCCAAGGTGCCCTCGACGATGACGGGCTGCCCCTTGCGCAGGGCCTTGGCGGAGTTGGCGGCGAGCGCGTTGAACGCGATGACGTCGTAGAAGCTCGTGTCACCGTCGACGAAGCGGCCCTCGGCGGTGCGGCGGTACGGGGTCGTGGCGACACGGAACGTCGTGTAGACGCTGCCGTTGCGGGCCAGCCGCTCGACGGGCTCGCTCACGACGTTGCCGTGCAGGGTGATGCGGATCTCGTTCATCGGTGCTCCTCAGGAGGTTCCGGAGGCGGCCTCGCGCCGCCTGGAACCCACCCTCGGACCCGTCCGCCCCGACCGACAGGGCACGTCGTCCGCCTGTGGACACTCGCGCACCCCGGCCCGGGGGTGTGGACGACCGGGATGTGCAGGACCACCACGAGGAGCCGTCACGCCGGAGCCGTCACACGAGCGCCGAGAGATCCCCCGGCGTCAGCCGGCTGCGGCCTCGAGGTGCTCGCGGGTCTCGCGGTGGCGCATGAGCACCTCGTCGACCGGGATGAGGATGTGCTCGTCGGCGACCATGGCCACCGACTCCGTGAGCCGCTTCGCGACGACCGTCCTCCGATGCCGGGCACCGATGCGCGCCCACCAGCGGGACAGCACACCGAGCCCGATGCCGACCAGGACACCCGCCACGAGCATGACGAGCGGCAACGGCACGATGCCGACCGACGGGGTCTCGGGGCGCGGGAGCTGCAGCAGCGCCAAGCCCCAGAGCACCGCATACCAGATGAGCCCGACGAGGGCTACGAGGCCGAGCACCCACTGCAGGACGTTGACGACGAACCACCAGACCGGGCGGCGCGCTCGCAGGGACGTGCCGATGACCGCGCGGTCGAGGGAGTCGGTCAGGGCGCCGTCACCGCCGTCGACGGCATCCTCGACGGCCTGGGTCCAGCGCACCGGAAGTCCTTGGGACGCCTCGCGCACGAAGGTGCGGGTGGCGAGATCGACGGCCGAGGCGGTCGACACGGTCGGTGCCGGGATCGACGACCGGCCGAGCACGGCTCGCACGTCAGCGCCGTCGATCTCGACGTGGATCGGCGGACGGCCGCCGGTGCGATCGAGCCGGAGGCGGCGGAGCGGGTCAGCAGCGAAGCCCTTGGTCCAGCGGGCGAAAAGCCAGCCCGTGTGGGCGAAGGCCTCCCGGCGGTAGTCGCGCGCCACCGCGTCGAGCACGATCGGCACCCCGGCCGCGCGAGCCAGCGAGACGTCGAGCTCGTCGCGGGGCACGCGGCCCACGTCCGCCTCGGAGTCGGCGACGCCGGCGCGCAGCTTCGTGGCGGCACCGATGATGTCCGCCTTGAGTCGCTGACGCGAGGCTGCATGTCCCGCAACGGCATTCGCCAGACGCTGCTTGAGCTCAGCGATGCCCTGTCCGGTGACGGTGGACGTCGCGAGCACCTTGGCGTCGGTCACCCCGTCGGCGACGAGCAGCTTCGAGAGGTCCTGGGTGAGGGTCTTGACCGCCTCGGGGGCCAACCGGTCCGACTGGTTGAGCACGGCGAGGGTGACGGCGTCGTGCTGCGACAGCAGGCTGACGAACTCGTCGTGCAGGCGTGCGTCGGCGTACTTCTGGGGGTCGGTCACCCACACGAAGACGTCGACGAGCTCGAGCACCCGCTCCGCCTCCCGCCGGTGGGCCAGCTCACGTGAGTCGAAGTCGGGCAGGTCGAGGAGCACCAGTCCGTCGAGCGAACCAGCGACCTGGCCGGACGCGGCGGGTGCGCCGGCGGTCCCCTTGGCCGGGGCCGCCCCGGTGTCGACGACGTGGCGGGCCGCGACGCCGAGCCAGTCGAGCAGCTCGGACGCGTCGGAGTCGCCCCACAGGCCGGCCGTGGGTCGCGACGTCGTCGGCCGGCGCGCTCCGATGGTCGCGACGTCGGCGCCGACGAGGGCGTTGAACAGCGAGGACTTGCCGCTGCCGGTCGCGCCCGCGAGCGCGACGACCGTGTGGTCGCCGCCGATCCCGGACCGCTCGACGGCCTTGTCGACGACGCGCCGAGCGACCGTCACGCCTGAGGGGTCGAGCTCGTCGGCGCCCGACACGAGCGCCATCGACAGATCGGTGGTGCGGCTGCCGAGCTCGGCGGCCGACACGGCCCTGACGGAGGCTCGCCCCATCCTGATCGGGCTCATCGCGCGTCCCGGACCGCTGCGGCGGCCGTGGTCAGGCGCTCGGTCTGGTCGGTGTCGACCTGCAACGTCGTGACAGCTCCTTCGTAGCGGGCGAGCTCGGCGGCATACAGCTCGTCGACGCGGTCGGTCAGCTGCTCGCGCGCCTTGCGGGCGAGCTCCCGGACCGCCTGGTCACCGAAGACGGCCTCGAGAAGCTTCTGGCCCACGACTGCGGTGCCGCCGGCGATGCCGACCTCGGCGCCCGTGATGCCGGCGGTGCTCGCGAACGTCACGAGCATGAGGACGACCCCGAGCCCGTTGACGCCGTAGGCCATGATCCGCGCCGTGGTGCGCCGGTCGCGACCCTCGTCGCGGACCATCTGCAGGATGTCGCCCTGCCAGTCGCGCACGAGGCGCTGGATGCGGCGCTCGACATCCGCGCCGGCACGGCCCAGCGACGGCTCCGCGGTCAACAGCTGGTCCCCGCCGGGCAGGGTGCGCCAGGCGCGCGCGATCGCGCTCGCAGCCAGCTCGGCGCGGTTGACGACGAGTGACTCGACCCCGGACTGGAGAGCCTCGCCGAGGTCGTCGGCGCGGGCCGGCTCCCCCCGGAGGAAGGACGTGAACCGGTCCCGGACCCGCGAGACGGTGGACTCGACCTGGCGGAAGAACTCACCCGTGCCGACGAACTCCTGCCAGCGCGCGAGCACCTCGCCTCGAAGGAGAGTGCCGTCGAGCATCCCCTGGTGCACCTGCTGCCTGGCCTCGTCGTAGGCCGCAGCCGCCGTGTCGACCAGCGCCTGACCGGCCGCGGTCTGCTCCTTGGAGGCCTCGACGAGCGCCTGCGCCCGACCGTCGAGGGACACGAGTGCCCCCTGCAGCGTCTGGCGCACGACGTCGGCGCGCGCCTGGGCGTCACCGGCGAGCGCCGCGAGCCAGCCGCGCAGGCGCTGCGTCTGCTCGGCGGGCAGGAGACCGTCGGCGAGCTCGGACTCGACGACCGTGAAGATCGGCGCCTGGTCGAGGCCCTGCTCGCGCAGCATCGAGGCGAAGTGCGTGCGGATCTCGTCGACAGCTGCAGGCGGAACGCGGTCGAGGACGACGGCGACGGACGTGCCTCGCTCGCAGGCGTCGTGCAGCAGCTCCCACGGCACCGCGTCGGCGTAGCGCGCGGCCGTCGTGACGAACACCCAGAGGTCGGCGGCGGCGAGCAGCTGCGTGGCGAGGTGACGGTTCGCCTCGACGACGCTGTCGATGTCGGGGGCGTCGAGCAGAGCGAGGCCCGCCGCCACCTCGTCCGTCGACACGAGGCGCACGGCACCCGGGCCGTCGGACGAGGAGTGCCGTCCGGTGATGCGAGCCAGCCCGGGCAGGATGCGCGGACCGGAGAACCAGGCGGCGTCAGAGGGGTGGTGGATGAGCACGGGCGATCGCGTCGTCGGCCGCAGGACCCCGGGCAACGTCACCTCGCGCCCGACGACGGAGTTGACGAGGGTCGACTTGCCCGCGCCGGTCGAGCCGCCGACGACGGCGAGCAGGGGCGCGTCGAGCGACGTCAGCCGCGGGATGACGTAGTCGTCGAGCTGGTCGAGCAGCCGCGCACGTGCCGTCCGGGCCGAGGGTGCGCCGGCCAGCTCGAGTGGCAGGGTCGTCTCGGCGACGGCAGACCGAAGTGCCGCAATGCCCGCGAGGAGCCGGGCATTGCCCACCCCTGAATCACCTGCCACGCCCGTATCCTTTCGTGTCGCGCTGGCACAACCAAACCGAAAGGCGGCGCGCCCTCAGGACGTACCCCGAGTCGTGACCTGAACTGCCCACGCGGAGAGCCGGATCGACCCTGGAAGGCCGCACTCGGCATACGCGGCGGTCGTCGAACCTCCTTGGGACGCCGACGATTCACGACGACGTATGCCGTGCTGTCGCCTTCGTGAACCGCGCCGAACGGCGCGGTCTCGCGGGCGCCCCCGGCAGGATCCGTCGCCCGCTCCTCCCGATTCCTGCCTTCGACACCATCGCGAACCGCGCCGACGGCCTTGCTCCGCCGCGGCCGAACGGCGCGGTCTCGCGGGCGCCCCCGGCAGGAATCGAACCTGCGACCAAGAGATTAGAAGGCTCTTGCTCTATCCGCTGAGCTACAGGGGCCGTCGCCCGATCCGGGCGCCGTCCAATGATAGGCACCTCCGGCCCGACGGGCCGATCAGGTCACCGGCGAGCCCACGAAGGCGCGGCGGTGCGCGGTGATCGACTCGAGCAGCACCATCTCCCGCTCCGACGCCCCGTCCTCCGCCGTGCCGTGGACGAGCCGGGAGCGCAGCAGCGCGAGGTCGCTCGCGCTGTCCTGGAAGGCGTCCATCGACCGCCTCGCCGCGCGGCCACCGTTCTGCCGTGCCCAGGCCCGAGCCGCCCGCCGCAGGCGGAGCTGGGAGAGCATCGTGACCTCGGCGTGCGTGAGCCACCCGGCATCGGCGTACGGCGAGAGGTAGCGGCCGATGAGGCGGCCCTCACGACGCCGCAGCCAGAAAAGGAAACCGATGAAGGCGAGGAAGAGGGGCACCTGGAAGGTCACGTAGGCCGCGAAGAACCCCTCCATCCCGGCGAGCGCCGAGAGGTTCCACAGACCGTGGAGCAGCATCGCGCAGACCCAGCCGACGACGATGGCGACGACGCGCACGGCCGGCCGCCTCGAGGTCACGGCGATGCCGATGCCGATGCCGGTGAGGGACGTGAAGAGGGGGTGCCCGAAAGGACCCATGAGCCCACGCACGAGGAAGGTCGAGGTGAGCCCCTCGCTGCCGTACTGGTTGTAGGCCTGCCCGAGGTAGAGGATGTTCTCGCTGAACGCGAAACCCGCACCGATGAGCCCGGCGTAGACGACCCCGTCCACGATGCCGTCGAACTCGCGGCGCCGGAGCAGGTAGATCAGCAGGATGCCCAGGCCCTTCAGGGTCTCCTCGGTGATGGGCGCGAGGTAGACCGCGCCCGTCTCCAGCGGGTCGGTCCACCGTGCCTCGACGAGCAGCCTGAGCCCGAAGGTGTTGAGGAAGAAGGCGCCGACCACGGCGACGAGCGCCCCCCAGAGGAAGGCGAAGACGATGTAGCGCACCGGCTCGGCCTCGTAGCGGTCGAGCCAGAGGAAGGTCGGCACGATGACGAGAACCGGGATGATCGCCATGAGGGTCGACGTCACGAGCGTCTGCATCGTGAGCCGCTCGCCCAGGATGCCGAGCAGGATGAGCAGGCAGACGAGGAAGACCGAGGCCGCGACGCCGATCGTCAGAGCCGTGCGCAGCAGTGGCCGCCGGGTGGGGTTTCGCGCCCGACTCCATTGCTGCGGCTGCCCGCCCGAGCCGGCACCCGGGCTCGAGCCTGGACCCTGCGTCGTCACGTCCCCTGAACTCATGAGGGCAGGCTAGTGCAGCCTCGCGTGCGCGCACCCGTGCTCGTGCTCGCCTGACTCGGCGGGGCACGCCCACCTCAGCCTCTATGGTGGAGCGGTGAGCGACACCAACCACCGAGCCATCGCCGACCGGATCATCTGGATCGACTGCGAGATGACGGGCCTGTCCCTGAAGTCCGACGCCCTGGTGGAGGTGGCCGCCCTCGTCACGGACTTCGAGCTCAACCAGCTCGGCGACGGTATCGACGTCGTCGTCAAGCCGCCGGACGAGGCCCTCGAGCAGATGGACGACTTCGTCCGGGACATGCACACGACGTCCGGTCTCATCAACGAGCTGGACTCCGGGGTCACCCTGCAGGAGGCCGAGCACATCGTCCTCGACTACGTCCGCACGTTCGTCCCCGAGCCGCGCAAGGCCCCACTCGGCGGCAACACCGTGGCGACCGACCGCGGCTTCCTCTCCCGGGACATGCCGGTGCTGGAGTCCTACCTGCACTACCGGATCATCGACGTCAGCTCGATCAAGGAGCTGTCCCGTCGCTGGTACCCGCGCGTCTACTTCAACGCCCCGAAGAAGTCCGGCGGCCACCGCGCCCTCGCCGACATCCGCGAGTCGATCGCCGAGCTGCGCTACTACCGCCAGGCGGTCTTCGTCCCGCAGCCCGGGCCCGACAGCGCCACGGCCAAGGCGCTCGCGACGCCCCACATCATCGAGCACTGACGCTCGCCGACCGCGCCGCACGGCACACGCCCACCGACGGCGTATGCCGTCCGGCAGGGTGGTCGTCGACGTGGTCTGCGGGGTGGTCACGAGCACCTCACGAGAGCCTGTAGCATTGTCGACGCCGTGACACGGCGCCGAGCCCTCGGGCCCGGCTCGTGTTGTGCATGGTGGGTGTAGCTCAGCTGGTAGAGCACCTGGTTGTGGTCCAGGTGGCCGCGGGTTCAAGTCCCGTCACTCACCCCATGGTTCCTGCTCGGCAGGACGCACGTGGCCCGATGTCCCTCCCGGGGGGCACCGGGCCACACGCGCGTCCGGGGCCGGTCCCCCGCCCCTGCACGAGCGGGCGCCGGGCCGGATGACGCAGAATGGGCCCATGCTCATGGGGAACAAGAAGGCCCAGCGAATCACGGTCGGCGTCATCATCGGCGTCATGGTGGTCAGCCTCGCGCTGTCGCTCATCTCGTCGGCGTCAGCGACGCCCTAGACCGACGAATCCGCCCACAGGGCCGGGACGCTCGCCCCTGTGGTCCGCGCGCACCAGCGACGCGAGAGGCCCCTCGAGGGCCGATTTTGTCCCGGCCCCGGACGGCTGCTAACGTTTCACCTCGTTGCGCCGCTAGCTCAATTGGCAGAGCAAGTGACTCTTAATCACTGGGTTCGGGGTTCGAGTCCCTGGCGGCGCACTTCCAAGGCCCCCGTTCGGAGAGATCTGGACGGGGGCCTTCTCATGCCCCCAGCGCACGGGTGTCCACGGCAGAGACGGAAGGACCCGGCCACGTCACACGTGGCCGGGTCCCTTGCTGTCCTGGGTCTAGCGCCGGCGGCGGAGCCATCCGACGGCCACCACGACGACGACCGCTGCGGCGACGACGGCACCGATGCGCTCGATGCGCAGCTCCCCGTCCTCGGTGTGCGTGGCGGCGTCGAGGCGCAGCTTGAGGCCCTGCAGCTGGCGCTGGGCGATGACCTGGGGCTGCGCGCGGTACGCGAGCTCGTTGACGGTGCCCTCGAGGCGCGCGCGGGCGGCCTGGATGTCCTGCTCGATGCGTGCGGTCTCGATGCGTGCGGTGTCGCTCATCTGGCTTCCTTTCGGGACGGGTGCGACTCTAGTCGGCGATGCCGAGGTCGCGACGGAGCTTGGCCACGTGGCCGGTCGCCTTGACGTTGTAGAACGCGTGGCTGACCTTGCCCTCCTCGTCGACGACGAAGGTCGAGCGGATGACGCCCTCCACGGTCTTGCCGTAGAGCTTCTTCTCACCCCAGGCGCCGTAGGCCGTGTGGACCGCGAGGTCCTCGTCGCTGAGCAGCGGGATGGTGAGGTGGTCGCGCTCGCGGAACTTCGCGAGCTTGGCCGGCTTGTCCTTGGAGATGCCGACGACCTCGTAGCCGTCCTTCTTCAGCGAGTCGAGCGACTCGCTGAAGTCGCAGGCCTGCTTCTTGCAGCCCGGGGTCATGGCCGCCGGGTAGAAGTAGACGATCACCTTGCGGCCCGCGAAGTCCGCGAGGCTGACGGGCTGGCCGGCGTCGTCGGTCAGGGTGAAGGCCGGGGCCTGCTCGCCGGGCTCGAGTCTGGACGTCACGTGTGCTCCTTCGTCGTCATGTGTTCCGAGCTCGTACCTGCTCGTACCCGTTCGGGGCCCACGCGGGTTCGAGCGGGCACGGGCCGGTCCGGCTGGGTGCGGACGGCGGGACTCGAACCCGCACACCTAGGGCACAGGAACCTAAATCCTGCGTGTCTACCAGTTCCACCACGTCCGCTCGCGGGGTGCGCGGCCCCCACTGTAGTTGGCGGCGGGGTGGTGCCGCGGGAGTGGTATCAGGCGCGGCGTCCGTGCCTCCGTCATGGGACAGGTACGGACGAGGAGGTGCCCCATGGACGAGCCGGACTGCACCAGTGCCCAGGTGATCGACACGACGACGTGCCCCGAGTGCGGCGCTGTCGCCGAGGTGACGGAGCGACCCGTGCTCGAGAGCACCGAGGGCCCGGTCGAGCACGCGCTCGTCGTCTGCGTGGCCCGGCACTGGTTCCTCCTGCCGGCGGCCTCGCTGACGAGTGCCAGCGCGGCCGGCCGTGGTGCTGCGGTCCTCGCCCGCCGCCGGACGCCCTGAGGCCGTCCCTCGCCGCCGCAGGCACGGCTAGCCTGCGAGGATGAGACGAAACGTCGGCACGGGCAGTCCCTGGGAGGGCGTCGTCGGCTACTCGCGGGCCGTGCGGGTCGGGGACTCCGTCCACGTGGCCGGGACCACGGCGATCCGCGACGGTCGGGTCGTGGGCGCCGGCGACGCCTACACGCAGGCGCGTGTCGCCCTCGAGATCGTCGTCGAGGCCCTCGCCGAGTGCGGCGCGTCGGCAGCCGACGTCGTGCGGACCCGGATGTTCGTCACCGACATCCGCGACTGGGAGGCGGTCGGCCGTGCCCACGGCGAGGTCTTCGCCGAGGTGCGGCCCGCATCGACGATGGTGCAGGTGACCGCCCTCATCGACCCCGACCTGCTCGTCGAGATCGAGGCGGACGCCGTGGTCGGCTCCTCCGGCCCCGGGACGGTCACTCCACCCGGACGTTGACCACGTGGATGCCGGTGGCGCCGTCCGGGGCGGGCGGGGCCTCGAGCGGCGACTGCACCTGGCCCTTGGCGTCGTAGGCCCGGACTCGGATGTCGTGGCTGCCGGGCGTCGCCTGCCACTCGTAGACCCACTGGCGCCAGGTGTCGATGCTGGCGTCCGCGGCGAGGCGCGCCGCGGTCCATGGCTGCTGGTCGACCTGCACCTCCACCTTCGAGATGCCGGTGTGCTGCGCCCAGGCGACCCCTGCGACGGCGACCGTGCCGGCCTTGACGACGGCGCCCGCCTTGGGGACGTCGATCCGTGACGCGGTCTTGATCGGCCCGGTCGCCGACCAGCCACGCGGCGTCCAGTAGGCCACGTCGGCGGCATACGTCGTCACCTTGAGCTCGGTCACCCACTTCGTCGCCGAGACGAAACCGTAGAGGCCAGGCACGACGACCCGGACCGGGAAGCCGTGCTCGAACGGCAGCGGCTCCCCGTTCATCCGGATCGCGAGGAGGGCGTTGCGGTCGTCGGTGAGCGCGCCCAGGGGGGTCGAGGCGGTGAAGCCGTCGATGCTCGTCTGGAGCACCATGTCGGCCCCGGCCTTGGGCCCGGCCATGGCGAGGAGCTCGCGCACCGGCCAACCGGTCCACACGGCATTGCCGATGAGGTCGCCGCCCACCTCGTTGGAGACGCAGGTCAGCGTGACGAGCGCCTCCTGCATCTGCTTGCCCTGCAAGGTCTTCCAGTCGATCTCGACCTCACGGTCGACCATGCCGGTGACCTTGAGCTTCCACTCGTTCGCGTCGATGCGCGGCACGACGATGGCGGTGTCGATGCGGTAGAAGTCGGTGTTGGGGACGATGTACGGGGTCAGGCCGGGCAGCTTGAGGTCGGCTCCGGGCGGGATGGCGAGCTTCGTGCCCTTGAGCGGCGTCGACTTCAGGGCGTCGCGCGACACCGTGGCCGCCGCGGAGTCCCCACCGAAGGCACTGCCGGCGTATGCCGCGACGGCGCCGACCGCTCCCCCGATGAGCCAGCGTCGGCCGGGGTTCGCGGCGCCGGGCGCGCTCGACGAGGGCGCCGCGGCCTTGCTGAGGAACCAGAGGCCGACAGCCGTGCCGATGATGGTCGGAAGGATGTCGACCGGGCTCGCGCCGGGCCGGGTGAGCACGGCGGCCGCGCCGACGAGACCCACGACGGCGAAGAGGACGAGCCCCGCGACGAGGCGGCGGCCGGCGAGCACCCCGATGGCCGCGCACGCGAGCGTGAGCACGACGACGGTCCCCACGAGCAGGGCGCGCTTGTCGTTGGTGCCGAACGTCGCGATGGCGAAGTCCTTGAGCCACGGCGGAGTCCGGTCGATGAAGGCTCCGCTCACCGCCGCGATCGGCGCCGGCTGTCCCGATGACTGGCCGACCGCCGTGAGGAGCGATGCGGCGAGCGTCGCGATGCCCACCGTGAGCAGCCCGGCCACCACCCCGTCGAGGGCGCCCCACCACAGCGGACGGGCCGGCGGCTCGGGTGCGGTCTCGGGACGGATGGCCGGGCTGGTCGTGGTCATGGCCTCAGGTGCTCCTTCAGGTGTGGCGCGAGTGCGCGGAAGGCGAGCGCCCGGTGCGAGACGTTGTTCTTCTCGTCGGGGTCGTACTCCGCCAACGTGCGTTCGTTGCCGTCCTGCTGGTCGGATGGCACGAAGATCGGGTCGTATCCGAAGCCGCCGGTGCCGCGAGGCTCGCGCGCCACGGTGCCGGGGAAGCGTCCGAGCTCGGCCGCTGACCGGCCGTCGGGGAGCACCAGCGCGGCCGCGCAGACGAACGCAGCGGCGCGGTGCTCGTCGCGCACGTCACCGAGCTGCGCGAGGAGCAACTCGAGGTTGGCCCGGTCACCCCAGCCTCCGGACCACCGCTCGCTGAAGATGCCGGGGGCGCCTCCGAGCACGTCGACGGCCAGCCCGGAGTCGTCCGCGAGGGCGGGCAGGCCGGTGGCGTTGGCCGCGGACGCCGCCTTGAGGATGGCGTTCTGCTCGAAGGTCACGCCGTCCTCGACGACGTCCGGCGCGTCGGGGTAGGCGTCGAGGCCGACGATCTCCAGCTCGAGGTCGGCGCTGACGTCGGCGAGGATCTCGCGCAGCTCCTCGACCTTGTGGGTGTTGCGGGTGGCAAGGACGACCTTCGTCACGCGACCACCCCGCCGTCCGCCGTCACCGGCGTGCCGGTGGTCGGGGCCTCCGCGGAGAGCGCTGCCTGCTGCCGGTCGGTGAGGTCGGCGCAGCCCTTCGTCGCCAGATCGAGCAGCTGCCCCAGCAGGTCGCGGTCGAAGGGTGCTCCCTCGGCGGTGCCCTGGACCTCGATGAAGCGGCCGTCGCCGGTCATGACGACGTTCATGTCGGTCTCGGCCGTCGAGTCCTCGGGGTAGTCGAGGTCGAGGACGGCACGGCCCCCGACGATGCCGACCGAGACGGCGGCGACCGAGCCGGTCAGCGGCTGGGCCTTCTTGGCGATGAGGCCCTGGGCGCGGGCGTGCTCGATCGCGTCGGCGAGGGCGACGAAGGCGCCGGTGATGGCGGCCGTGCGGGTACCGCCGTCGGCCTGGAGCACGTCGCAGTCGAGGACGATGGTGTTCTCGCCGAGGGCCTTGGTGTCGATGACGGCCCGCAGGCTGCGGCCGATGAGCCGGCTGATCTCGTGGGTGCGACCGCCGATGCGGCCCTTGACGCTCTCGCGGTCGGAGCGGGTGTTCGTCGCGCGGGGCAGCATGGCGTACTCGGCGGTGACCCAGCCGGTGCCCTTGCCCTTGAGCCAGCGCGGCACACCCTCGGTGAAGGACGCGGCGCACAGCACGCGGGTGCGCCCGAACTCGATGAGGACACTGCCCTCTGCGTGGTCGAGCCAGTTGCGGGTGATCCGCACCTCGCGGGTCTCGTCGGAGGCACGGCCGTCATGTCGGTCAGTCATGCCCTTGAGGCTAGCCATGACTCCACGCTAGGCCTCAATCGCGGGGCGGGGACGGGCCCGGCCGGCTCGTTCGCGAACCGTAAGGACCCGTCCCTGCGCGCCCTGCCCGGGGTGCGGACGTCAGTCGAGCGTCTCGGCGGAGAGCCGTTCGAGCTCGTCGGCGGACAGCTCGAGGTCGACGGCCTGCACCGAGTCCTCGATGCTCTCCGGACGCGAGGCTCCCGGGATCGGCACCACGATCGGGGCAAGGGCGAGCTCCCAGGCGAGCGCCACCCGCTGCGGGCTCACGCCGTGGGCCTCGGCCACCTCCGCGAAGGCGTCGTGCCTGCTGCCGAGGTCACCGGCCTTGCTGATGCCGCCCAGCGGGCTCCACGGAAGGAAGGCAAGGCCGAGCTCGGCGCACAGGTCGAGCTCCGGCCTGCTGCTGCGGAAGGCCGGCGAGAACTGGTTCTGCACCGACACGAGCCGGCCTCCGAGAACCTCCTGGGCCTCGCGGATCTGGGACGGGTCCGCGTTCGAGATGCCCGCCATCTCGATGACGCCCTCGTCGAGCAGGTCGACCAGGGCGCCGACGGACTCCGCATAGGGCACGTCGGGGTCGGGGCGGTGGAACTGGTAGAGCCCGATGGCGTCACCACCGAGACGCTGAAGCGAGGCCTTCGCGGCCTCCTTGAGGTGGTCGGGTCGGCCGTTCTGCGTCCACGAGCCGTCGCCGGGGCGCAGGTGGCCGCCCTTCGTCGCGACGAGCACGTCCGACGTGCTGCCCGACCACGACGACAGCGCCTTGCCGATGAGGGACTCGTTGTGCCCCACCTCGCCCGCGTCGCGGTGGTAGGCGTCGGCCGTGTCGATCAGTGTGACTCCGGCGTCGAGGGCGGCGTGGATGGTCCGGATCGAGCG
Source organism: Terrabacter ginsenosidimutans (assembly GCF_039539425.1). NCBI lineage: Bacteria > Bacillati > Actinomycetota > Actinomycetes > Micrococcales > Intrasporangiaceae > Terrabacter > Terrabacter ginsenosidimutans. The sequence goes on from NZ_BAABDC010000007.1 coordinate 206,628, forward strand.
GTCCTCGTCGGGCCTGCCCTCGATGGACATCGGCATGCCCCCGAGCCCGATCGCGCTGACCTTCCTCGATCCGATGGTTCGCTGCTGCAACGGTGCCTCCTGGGTTCGGTCTGTCGGGGCGGCGTTCCTCCCGGCGAGTGCCGAGAGCGTGCCGCACCGTCACGGTCCATACCCGGGTACGAGTCGCCATCACCTCGCCGTCCCACGCCGGCACCTCGTCCGGTGGTCCTCAGAGGCAGTAGGTGGCGTCGGGCTCGGCGAGCTCGACCTCGCCGGGCCAGACCGCCGCGGCCTGTGCGCGGCACTCCTCGGGGTCGTTCCACGCCGGGATGTGGGTCAGCATGAGCCGCCCCACTCCCCCGGCACGCACCGCCGCCTCGGCCGCGCGACGGCCCGACAGGTGGATGTCGGGCACCGTGTCACGGCCGTCGACGAAGGCCGAGTCCGCCAGGACCAGGTGGGCGCCGGTCATGAGCTCGTCGAGCTGGTCGCACGTGTCGGTGTCGCCGGTGTAGGCGAGGACGCGGCCACCTGCCTCCACGCGGAAGCCGTAGGCCTCGACGGGGTGGTTGACGCGAACCGGCGTGATGGTGAACGGCCCGACCGTGACGGGGTCGCAGTGACGCACGTCGTGGAAGTCGAAGACGCCGAGGACGTCCTCCGCCTCACCGCCGCCGTAGGCCCGCGCGAGGTGCACGCCCGTGCCGGGTGGCCCCCACACGGGCATCGTCGAGCGCCCCGGGCCGCCGGGCAGGTAGCGCATCATGACGTAGAGCCCACACATGTCGATGCAGTGGTCGACGTGCAGGTGGCTGAGCAGGACGGCGTCGACGGTGTACGGCTGGATGTGGCGCTGCAGCGCGCCCAACGCACCGTTGCCCAGGTCGAGCACGATGCTCCACGTGCGTCCCTCGTGCTGCGCGCGGACGAGGTAGGACGAGGCGGGCGAGCGTGGCCCGGCGAAGGATCCCGAGCACCCGACGATCGTGACGTCCACGTGACGAGCCTAGGTGCCGCCGCCGACGTCGGCCCGGCGGCTGTGCGTCGGATGCGTCACACCGTGTCGGTGCCGGAGTCCTCGCCGGGGAGGTCGTCGTCGTCGTATGCCGCCACGACGTCGCGAAGATCGGTGCCCATGAGCGCCTGGGTCAGGGTCTCCTGCAGCCAGGTGAGGAAGTCGTACCACGCCATCGCGTAGCCCAGCGGATCGTCGTCGTCGATGTCCTCCATCGCGGCGTGGAGGGCCTCGGCGTCCTCCTCGGTGCGCATGCCCATGCGCTCCCCGAGCAGCAGTCGCACGTCGGTCAGTGCCATGAGGAAGGCGGGCGCCTGGGACTCGTCGAGCACGACGCGGTCGCCGACGGCCCGTTCGACGCACTGGAGGGCCACGTCGAGGTTGCCGCTCTTGCGCTGGCGCAGTCCCTCCTCGGTCAGTCGTCGGAACTCGGCGGCGATCTGGTCGTCGCCGCGGTGCGCCGTCGGCAGGAGCCGGTCCAAGGCCGGGTCCCGGTCGGCGAACGACGACGAGTCAGACTCTGGTTCAAGGCCGTTCGGCTCGGCAGGTCGACCATCGGCAGCGCTCAGGGACAGCCCCATCGAGGCGACGAGATCGTCGAACGCGTCACCGGTGGGCTCGATCTCCGGCGCGAGGAGCAGCCGCGTCTGCTGCATGAGCCCCTGCAGCACGATGCGTTCGTTGGGCTCGAGGAGACCCACGTAGAGGCCCTGCTCGCGCAGGAAGGCGCGAGCCATCAGCTGTCCTTCTCGAAGGTCGCCCAGAGGCCGTAGCCCTGCAGGGCCTCGGCATCGCGCTCCATGGACTCGCGCGGTCCGTTCGACACCACGGCACGACCCTTCACGTGCACGTCCATCATCAGCTTCTCGGCCTTGGCGCGCGCGTAGCCGAAGTACGTCTCGAACACCCACGTCACGTACGTCATGAGGTTGACGGGGTCGTTCCAGACGATGGTCACCCACGGCACGTCGGGCGCGACGACCTCGTCGGTGGAGGTCACCTCCTGCTCGACGGGAGCGAGGGAGAGGGTGGCTGCGGTCACAGGGCCACCCTAGGTCCACCGGGGTCAGCGGGGCAGACGGTCCCCGACGCCCGTTCGCGCCTAGGGTGGGCTCGTGAGCCCGACGAGCCCCCGCGCCGCGAGCACGGCGTTGTTGACCGACCACTACGAGCTGACGATGCTCCAGGCCGCGCTCGCCTCGGGCGAGGCGAACCGCCGTTGCGTCTTCGAGGCGTTCGCCCGCAGGCTGCCCGACGGGCGACGCTACGGCGTCATCGCGGGGACGGGCCGGGTGCTCGAGGCGCTCGAGCAGTTCCGCTTCGGTGACGACGAGCTGCGATTCCTCGCGGACCAGAAGGTCGTCGACCGCCGGACCGTCGACTGGCTCGCGGCCTACCGCTTCTCGGGTGACGTCAGCGGCTACGCGGAGGGCGAGTGCTACTTCCCGCAGTCGCCCGTGCTCGTCGTCGAGTCGACCTTCGCCGAGGGCGTCATCCTCGAGACGCTCGTGCTGTCGATCCTCAACCACGACACGGCCATCGCATCCGCTGCCTCACGGATGACGACCGCAGCGGTCGGCCGACCCTGCATCGAGATGGGCTCCAGGCGCACGCACGAGGAGTCGGCCGTCGCGGCGGCCCGCGCGGCCTACATCGCGGGCTTCGACGCGACGAGCAACCTCGAGGCCGGCCGCCGCTACGGCGTGCCGACGACGGGCACGGCCGCCCACGCCTTCACGCTGCTGTACGACTCGGAGAAGGCGGCCTTCACCGCCCAGGTCGACGCGCTCGGCAAGGGCACGACCCTGCTCGTCGACACCTATGACGTCAGGACCGCCGTCGCCCTCGCCATGGACATCGCCGGTCCCGAGCTCGGCGCCGTGCGCCTGGACTCGGGCGACCTGCTCATCCAGGCCACCGAGGTGCGCGCCCAGCTCGACGCGGCCGGCAACACCGACACGCGCATCATCGTGACGTCCGACCTCGACGAGTACGCCATCGCGGGTCTCGCGGCCGGCCCGGTCAGCGGCTACGGCGTCGGCACCGCCCTCGTCACCGGCTCGGGCGCCCCCACGGCATCGATGGTCTACAAGCTCGTGCAACGCGAGGACGCGTCGGGCCGGATGGAGGGCGTCGCGAAGAAGAGCAAGGACAAGGCGTCGGTCGGCGGTCGCAAGTGGGCCATGCGCCGGCTCGACGGCTCAGGGGTGGCGCAGGCCGAGGTCATCGGCATCGGCGAGCACCCGCGCGACGACGGCAACGACCGTCCGCTCATGATCGACCTCGTCCGTGCCGGTGAGGTCGTCGACCACCAGGACATCCATGAGGCACGCGCCCGGCACCAGGCGTCCAGGGCGGAGCTGCCTCGGGCGGCTGCCCAGCTGTCGCGCGGTGAGCCCGTGATCCCCACCATCTACGAGGAGGACTGAGCCATGGACGCATCCACGCAGCGTGACGGCGGCCGCGCACTGATCGTCGTCGACGTGCAGAACGACTTCTGCGAGGGCGGCTCCCTGGCGGTCCGGGGTGGCGCCGACGTGGCTCGCCGCATCAGCGAGCACGTCAACGCCCGGGTGGCGGACTACGACCACGTCGTCGCGACCGCGGACTGGCACATCGACCCGGGTGACCACTTCTCGACCACTCCCGACTACGTCGACTCGTGGCCGGTCCACTGCCTTGCCGACAGCGACGGAGCGGACTTCCACCCCAACCTCGTCGGCGCCCTCGACAACATCGAGGCGGTCTTCCGCAAGGGCGAGCACGCCGCTGCCTACAGCGGGTTCGAGGGCCGCTCGGCAGACGACGAGCACGTGGCGCTCGCGACCTGGCTGACGCAGCACGAGGTCTCCCGCGTCGACGTCGTCGGCATCGCCACGGACCACTGCGTGCGGGCCACGGCCCTCGACGCGCGGCGTGAGGGCTTCGAGACGACGGTGCTGCTGGACCTCACCGCCGGCGTGGCTCGGGCCACGACCGACACGGCCCTCGCCCAGCTCGCCGAGGCGGGCGTGCGCCTGCTCGGCGCACCCACCGTCACGGCCTGACGGCATACGCCAGATGTCTTGTGCGGCAACGACGCCCATCACGCGGGCGATTGGCACGGTGCGTGGTGGCGGCCCCTGTCGCCACCACGCACCGTGCCCTCCGGGTCAGCTCACTTGCCGTTGCGGCTGACCTGGACCCGCTGCTCTACGAAGGCCGCGGAGCACTCGACCAGACCACACGCGAAGGCGACAGAGACATTGGCCGCCTTGCCACCGGCGAAGAGGCCGTTCTGGCTCGTCACGATCGCGTCCCACGGGTGGACCGTGCCGTCGCACTCGAGCGGGTAGACGAAGAACATGCCGGAGATCTTGACCCGACCCACCTGCTGGACGAGCTCCCCCTCGATGTCGCTCTGGTAGCCATCGGCGTTGATGCACGAGTAGGTGCCGGTGAGCCGGGCGCTGCCGTCCTTGTAGGCGGTCGCTCGCGGGTCGACGGTCACGGTCGTCTCAGGCGCCGGCGGTGTGGGCTCGAAGGTCGCGACGAGGTCGCCGCCGTTGACGCCCGGAGTGTCCGAGAAGGCCATGACGTAGTAGGTCGTCCCAGCTGCTCCGCTGGCTGCGGCGACGCCGGGCGAGCAGGCGACCAGCTCGCCGCCCGCCGTGGGGCTGCCGGCCACGATGGCGACGCCGGCCGAGTAGCCGGAGTCGCGGACGTCGACAACGAGTCCGGAGCCGGTCGTGTCGGTGTAGGTGAACCAGACGCTGGCGTTGGTGGCCGGCGCGCCGCAGATTGCGTTGAGGCCCGCGTCGACGGTGTCCGTCGTCGCGGTGCGCGTGTCCTGGGTGATGGTCTTGGGCAGCGACGTGATCGCGGTGGCACCGGCGACGGTGTCGTTGGTCGGCGCCGCGGAGGCCGTCGTGGCCCCGAGGGGCGCGAGCAGGGCTGCAACAGCAAGCGCGACGAGAAGGCGTGGTGCTCTCATGGATGATCCCCTATCCCTGTGGGCACTCCCCGACGAGCGCCTCGATCCACTAGACCGCTGTGGGATCGCGAGGGTTGTCGGGTCGGACATCTCCAGACGAAGTCTTTACGGTCGTGCCCGGAATGGGCCGATTCCGATGGTGCTCACGACGACGTCCCGGGCGGCGCGTCCGTCCGTCGGCCGATCAGCGCAGGACGGCGCGCAGGGCTCGGGCCGCCTGCTCGAGCCGTGGCCCGACGATGCGGACATCGAGCGACTCGAGGGAGACGACTCCGACCGATGCCTCGATGCCGCCGGGGGCGCGGTCGGAGCTTGTCGAGAGCGAGAGGGCGAGCCCGTGCGCCCCGGCCTGGAGCTCGCCGTCGGTGCCGACGACGCCGCGTTCCCCTCCCCGTCCCGCCAGGATCGCTCGCCCTGCAGCGCCCTGGTCGAGCCGGTGCCGAGCCCCGGAGCGATAGGCCACGTGGACGTCGGTCCAGGACGGTTCGACGACGACGAGCGCGAGCGCCTCGTCACCCTCGGCGATGGTCAGGTGGGCCGTGGCCCCCACGGCGTCGGCCAGCTCACGCAGCACGGGTCGCGCGTCGCTGCGCACGACCGGCGTGACGGCGGAGGCCAGGCGGCTGATGCCGAGAGCCAGGCGCACCCGCCCGTCGACCGCCCGAGAGACGAGGTGGTGATCCTCCAAGGTGGTGACGAGCCGGTAGACGACGGGTCGTCCGACCCCGAGCCGGGTTGCGAGCTCGGTGATGGTCAGGCCCGCCGAGTCCCCCGCGTCCGCCAGCGCCTCGAGCACCCGGATGCCGCGGTCGAGCGTCTGGGAGGCCTCCCCACGCGCGCTCCCCGAGGGGCCGGGCACGCGCTCAGCCCTCGGAATGGGGGCTGCCGGGCACTGCCGGGCGGCCCGCGCCCTTGGACCACGACATGGCGTAGAGCCCGTCGTCGACGGCCAGGCCTCCCTCGCCGAGCTCGAGCGGGCGGAACGTGTCGACCATGACGGCGAGCTCGTCGAAGCTCTCCACGCCGATCGAGCCCTCGGTCGCACCGGGCTGGGGGCCGTGGGGATGGCCACCCGGGTGGACCGAGATCGACCCCTTGCCGATGCCAGAGCCCTTGCGGGCCTCGTAGTCGCCGTCGACGTAGAACATGATCTCGTCGCTGTCGACGTTCGAGTGGTAGTACGGCACCGGGATGGCGAGCGGGTGGTAGTCCACCTTGCGGGGCACGAAGTTGCAGATCACGAAGTTCCACCCCTCGAAGACCTGGTGCACGGGTGGCGGCTGGTGGATGCGCCCGGTGATCGGCTCGAAGTCGCGCACGTTGAAGACGTAGGGGTAGAGGCAGCCGTCCCACCCGACGACGTCGAGCGGGTGGAAGGGCAGCGTGTGGATCGTGCCGACGACACCGCCCGGGCCGTTGCCACGGTGCTTGATGTAGACCTCGGTCTGCTCGTCGGGGCTGGCACCGACGTCCTCGGCGAGCAGCGGGCCCGCGGGCTGGCGCAGGTCCCGCTCGCAGTAGGGGGCGTGCTCGAGGAGCTGGCCGTACTTGCTGAGGTAGCGCTTCGGCGGTGCGATGTGGCTGTTGGCCTCGATGCAGTAGGCACGCAGCGGGTCCGTCGTCGACCGCTCGGGGATCCATCGGTGCGTCGTGGCTCGCGGGATGACGACGTAGTCGCCCTCTCCGACCTCGAAGGAGCCGAAGACCGTCTCGACCCTGGCGCGGCCGCGCTCGACGTAGACGCACTCGTCACCGATGCCGTTGCGGTACCACGGGCTCGGTGCGCCGGCGACGGCATACGAGATGCGCACGTCGCCGTTGCCGAGGACGAGCCGCCTGCCGGTCACGACGTCGGTTCCGGGGACCGCCTCGGCCTCGAAGAGGTCGTGGAGCTTGAGGTGGCGAGGCGTCAACGGGTGGTTCGGGGTCGTCGACTGGTCGGGCACCTCCCAGACGGCGGCGCCGATGGTCGTCGACGGGATGTTGCGGTGGTAGAGCAGCGAGCTGTCGGAGCTGAAGCCCTCCTCACCCATGAGCTCCTCGTAGTAGAGCTCGCCCGGCGTGCTGCCCGCGCCCGGTCGGCGGTGCTGGGTGTGCCGCTTGGGCGGGATGCTTCCGATCGCCTGGTAGTGCGCCATGGGCGAGAGCCTCTCCGTCGAGCGCGTCCGATGAGCGGACGCGGGTGTATCGCTATTGCAACAGTGGAGTACGCTCCCGGTCATGTCAAGGACGCCGTTCGCGCCCCTCTTCGACCGCCTCGTCGACGACGCCGCGGTCTTCCCTCCCGGCCTGTCACCGCTCGACGTCGCGGTGCGCGAGCACCTCGACCGGCGCACCGGTCCGTATGCCGCCCACATCGGTCCCCTGCTCGTGCCCGCCACGGATGCGGGCGAGCTGGCAGCCCTCGCCGCGGCAGATCCACGCACGTCGGAGCTGCCCCTCGAGGTGGGCCTCGTCGTGCGCCCGGGTGCGCCCGTGCAGCCGCTCGTCGAGGCTCTTGCCGCGCTGCGGGACCACGACCGGGTGCTCGTCACCGCAGCCGAGCTAGGCTGGTCGGAGGAGTGGCGGCGGGTCCTCGACGCCGACGTCCCGGTGGTCGTCGAGGTCGGACTCGGTGACGACCAGGCCCGCGGGCTCGACGACGTCGCAGCCGCTGTCGACGACGAGCGCGACGTGGCCGTCAAGTTCCGCACCGGCGCGACCCCGACGTGGGCGTGGCCGGACGAGCAGTCGCTCGGCCGGTTCCTCGATGCCGTCGTCCTGCACGGACTGCGCTTCAAGCTCACCGGAGGACTGCACCACGCGGTCCGGGGCAGCGACGCCGGCCAGCCCGTGCACGGGGTGCTCAACGTCCTGCTCGCGACCCATGAGGCACTGCACGGCGCAGAGGCAGACGAGCTCGCCGGCGCCCTGGCCCGCCACGACACCGAGGTGCTCGTGACGGCCCTGTCGAGCCTGAACCCCGTCGAGGCCCTGCGCGTCCGCGCGAGCTTCACGAGCTACGGCTGCTGCGGCGTGCTCGACCCCCTGACCGAGCTCGAGGCGCTCGGACTCATCACCGTGACCGACGCGAAGGAGCAGCACCCGTGACGACCTGGCTCGACGTGCCCGACGACCACCTCTTCGGCATGGACAACCTGCCCTACGGCGTCTTCAGCACGGCCGACGACCCGACCCGACGAGTCGGTGTGCGCATCGGCGACCTGGTGCTCGACGCAGGAGCCGTCGCCGCCATCGGGCGTGACGCGGGGCTCGTCGGAGAGGGGCCCGACCTCGCCACGGCGTGGCAGACCCCGAGCCTCAACGCGTTCCTGTCGTTGGGTCGGCCGGCCTGGACGGTCGCGCGCGAGTGGCTGACCGAGATCCTCGGTGACGACGTGCACCGTGGGGGCGTCTCGCCCCACCTGCACCACCTCGCCGACGTCGTGCTGCACCTGCCGATCGAGGTGGCCGACTACGTCGACTTCTACGCCAGCGAGGACCACGCGAGCAACGTCGGGCAGATCTTCCGCCCGGACAACGCGGCCCTGCCACCGAACTGGAAGCACCTGCCCATCGGCTACCACGGGCGTGCGGGCACGGTCGTCGTCTCCGGTACCGACGTCGTGCGTCCCACCGGTCAGCGCAAGGGGCCGCAGGACGCCGCCCCCGTCTTCGGGCCGAGCATCCGCCTCGACATCGAGGCAGAGCTCGGTTACGTCGTGGGCGGCGCGACCGAGCTCGGCTCCCGCGTCTCCGTCGACGAGGCCGCCGACCACCTCTTCGGCGTCGTCATCCTCAACGACTGGAGCGCCCGGGACATCCAGGCCTGGGAGTACGTCCCCCTCGGCCCGTTCCTCGGCAAGTCGTTCGCCACGTCGGTCTCGGCCTGGGTCACCCCGCTCGAGGCGCTGACGGCGGCCCGCGTTCCCCTTCCGGGACAGTCGGATCCGGAGGTGCTGCCCTACCTTCGCGGTGACGCCTTCGGCCTCGACGTGCACGTCGAGGTCAGCCTCGACGGCACGGTCGTCTCGCGCCCCGAGCATGCCGGGATGTACTGGTCGCCGGCGCAGATGCTCGCGCACCTCACCGTGAACGGCGCCTCCCTGCGGGACGGCGACCTCTTCGGCTCGGGGACGATCAGCGGGCCGACGCGTGACACTCGCGGCAGCCTGCTCGAGCTGACGTGGAACGGCACCGAGCCGCTGACGCTCGCCGACGGCACGACCCGAGGCTTCCTCGAGGACGGCGACACCGTCACCATGACGGCCTGGGCGCCGGGACCCGACGGCTCGCGCATCGGCCTCGGCGACGTGACCGGCACCATCCGACCCGCCCGCTGAGCCCCCGGGGCGGCCGGTGGCTGCCGCTCTCAGTGCAGGATGACCGGCGCCGCCTCGGTCTGGTCGTCGAGGAAGTGGGACTCCTCGTGCTTCCGCGGCAGGAACGACGCCGGGATCAGGGTCAGGGCCACGAGGATCGCAGCGACGAGGAAGGTGGCACCGAAGGCGTCCGCGGCCTGGGCCAGGCCTTCCTGGACCGCGGCCGGGCCGCCGATGTCGTCGACGAGGCTCGGGTCGTGCGACGCGGCGATGGCCGGACCCGCCAGGGGGGCGGCGCTGAGGTAGTTGGTGAAGACCACCGAGATGACGGCGACACCGACCGAGCTCGCGATCTGCTGGGTGATGTTGAGCAGCGTGGAGCCACGCGCCACCTGGTGGCTCTGCAGCGTCTTGAGCGCCGAGGTCATGAGCGGCATCATCGTGCCGCCCATGCCGAGGCCCATGACGAAGAGCACCGGGATCATGAAGCCCCAGTAGGGGGTGTCGACCGAGACCTGCGTCAGGGCGAACATCCCGCCCGTGATGGCGAGCAGCCCGAAGGGCACGATGCGTCCGACCGGGATGCGGTCCGAGAGGGCGCCGGCGATCGGCATCGTCACCATCGCGCCGAGGCCCTGGGGCACCATGAGGAAGGCCGCATGGAGGGTGTCGAGCCCTCGCACCTGCTGGAGGTAGGTCGGCACGAGGAGCAGCCCGCCGAAGAAGGCCGCCGCGAAGAGGAACATCGTGATCGTCGCGACGGTGAGCCGCCGGTTGCGGAAGAGCCGCAGGTCGAGCAGCGGGTGCTGGGGTCGGAAGCTGTAGAAGACGAAGGTGACGAGCATGACGAGCCCGATGCCGAGCGGGATGAGCACCTTCCTGGAGATGAAGGTGCCCTCGCCCGGGATCGAGCTGATGCCGTAGAGGAAGAGCGCGAGGCCGGGCGACATGAGGAGCATGCCGACGACGTCGAAGGACTCCGACGGCTCGGGAGCGTCGGACGGTAGGGCCCACAGGGCGTACAGCGCCGCGACCACGCCGATCGGGACGTTGATGAGGAAGATCCAGTGCCAGCTCGCGACTTCGATGAGCCAGCCACCGAGGATGGGTCCGAAGATCGGGCCGAGCAGCATCGGGACGCCGAGGATCGCCATGAGCCGACCCATCCGGGCCGGGCCGGCTGCGCGGGTCATGATCGTCATGCCGAGCGGCATGAGCATGCCGCCACCGAGGCCCTGCAGCACCCGGAAGCCGATGAGCAGCTCGATCGAACCGGCGGTGGCACACAGCGCGGAGCCCGCGGTGAAGAGGGCGACGGCGAGGATGTAGAGCCGCTTGGTGCCGAACCGGTCGGCTGCCCAGCCCGTCAGCGGGATGACCGTCGCGAGCGCGAGGGTGTAGGCCGTGACCGTCCACGCGACGGTGGAGTAGGGCAGGGGCTCCTCCGGACTCTCGGCGAACACCGTCTGGAAGGTCGGCAGGGCGATGTTGACGACCGTGATGTCGAGGATCGACATGATCGCGCCGAGGACGACGACCCCGGCGATCTTGAGGACGGCCCCGTCGATGGTGTCGGGGTACTCGGGCTGGGCCGTAGGGGTGTGAGCAGACACGGGGACTCCCGTTCGGGCGGTGGTGCGCGACGCCTCACGCCGCGGTCGCGGGACTGCCCGCGAGGCATCCATTCTCGCGCCGGCCACCGACAACGGCGCAAGCGAGTTACGCCGCCGGCCGACCCGTCACCCTGCCACGGGGAGCCTGCTCACGCCTGCTTGCGCGGCTGCTTGCCCTCGACGACCTGCGTGCTGGCGACCTTGTCGTGCAGGGCCTGGCGCTTGTCGTCCCACAGGGGCCAGAGCCCGTCGAGCAGGAAGACGAGGAAGTAGACGCCGCTGACGAAGGGCACGAGCTGGAGCGCGGACAGCAGGCGGCGGCGGATGGCCGTCACGATGTCGAGGGGGCCGGGTGCATCGGCTCGCCGGACGCTGATGCCGAGGGCCATCTTGCCCGGGGTCTGTGCGGTCGTCGTCCAGAAGGCGATGCAGTAGACCGCCGAGAAGACCCACGACACGAGGCCGGCCCTGACCGCCTGCCCCGCGACGTCGTTGATGAGGGAGCTCGCCGTCGTCTGGTCCCCCGCGGCGGCCGCGTCGATGACGCGCTGGATCGAGGTGAAGTACTCCGGGACGAAGGCCCGCAGGAGCAGGTAGGAGCCGATGCCGAGGATGATGCCGTCGAGGATCCACGCCCCGAAGCGCTTGCCCCACGACGCGAGCGGGATGCCGTCGGCGGTGGTGCGGATGTTGTGCATCCACTGAGCGTTGGCCGGTGCCTGCTGGTAGTAGCCCTGCGGCGCCTGCTGCTGCGGCGCCTGGGACGGCGTCTGCCAGCCGCTCCCCTGCGGCATCGGGGTGGTGGGCGTGGGCGCACCGGTGCGGTCCGGCGGCACCTGCCCGTGCTGCGCCTGCTGGCTCTGCTGCGGCAGTCCGATGGTGCTCTGCGACACGGTCGGCGACTTCTTCGGAGCGGTGTGGTTGGTCCACGTCACGCCGTCCCAGTAGCGGAGCATGTCGGCGTTGCTGGGGTCGTCGTACCACCCGGAGGGCTGCTGGCTCATGGCTCAACTGTGCCACGACGGCGGTCGACCGCGGACCCGGCATGCCGGGTCCGCGGTCGATCGGCCGCTGACCCGGCATGCCGGGTC
>NZ_BAABDC010000008.1:0-130787 GCF_039539425.1 Terrabacter ginsenosidimutans
TCTCGACCGCACGGATGAGGCCGAGGTTGCCCTCCTGGATGAGGTCGAGGAAGAGCATCCCGCGACCGGTGTAGCGCTTGGCGAGCGAGACGACGAGTCGCAGGTTGGCCTCGAGAAGGTGGTTCTTCGCCTTCTTGCCGTCCTGGGCGATCCACCACAGCTCGCGCTTGAGCTTCATGTCGATCTTGTCACCGGAGTTGAGCTTCTCCTCAGCGAACAGACCGGCCTCGATGCGCTTGGCGAGCTCGACCTCCTGCTCGGCGTTGAGGAGGGCGACCTTGCCGATCTGCTTGAGGTAGTCCTTGACCGGGTCGGCCGTCGCACCCGCGGTGACGACCTGCTGGGCCGGGGCGTCGTCCTCGTCGTCGTCACGGATGACGAAGCCGGACTCCTCGGTCTCCTCGGTCTCGGCCGCAGCAGCCGGAGTGGCGCCCTCCTCGGAGTCCTCAAACGCGTCGTCGACCTCCTTAAACGCGTCGTCGGCGACCTCAGAGTCCTCCGCCTCGTAGGTGTCCTCCATCGCCCCAAGTTCGCCGATGGGAAGCTTCTCAAGCACGACCGGGCCGTCGTAGGCGACCCCCCGGTCACGAGCATCCGGGGCCACGCCGCGCACAACCGTCGCGCCCTCACGGCCCTTGGACACCTCAACTCTGTTGGTCTCGGTGTCCGGCTTCGAGACATGTGCGTGCTTGATCATCAGCCGACCTGTCCTGGGGTCGCCCCAAGCCTCCTGGATGGGAGCGGAGCTAAACCACCGCCGGAGGTAGTCGACCACCGTCGGCTTGAGCACATCGAGAATCTCAGCTCGCCCAACTTCAGGCTGTTCGCTCAAGCGCTTGTACGCGTTCCGCAACTCTGGCGAGTCTCGTAGGAGCTGACCGACTTCGAGGGGCACGCTGTCGGGACCGAGGATTAACAGCAGCAAGAAGTTCCAAGCGATGGCAAAGTCCGCCATGAACGACTCTGGCACGCTCGCCATCCACAGGCCCAGTTCCGGGGAGCGCCGAGTCGTAGTCGTACCCCTTTGACCATCCGCGCCAAACATGGCGACGCGGACTCCGGGTGTGGGCACCACTAGGTCGCGGGTCAATTTCACCGTTACGCCAACGACGCGCCCATCTACACGGTTCCCCAGCCAAAAGTCAGCCTTCTCGGCGCCCTGAAGTCGGCTGTGAAGCGTTCTCTCTTGTGACAAGTAGAAGGCGCTTCTAAACCCTGCTAGTTGGCGATACAAGTCGAGCGGGCGACCCACTTTGTTGTCCAGGTACTGAAGCTTCGTGGGACACCAACCATCGCGACGCAACGCTTCACTCAGCCCGTCAGCATCGACACGTTCGAAAGCCGTGTGAACAGCATTTAACGGTTCACGAATGCGCGCGTCCCGGGCGACTGCCCTGAGGGACGAGATGACGCGCTCGTCTTGGCGGTTGATCGCTCCAACGAGGACCTCTTCGAACACCTTTCCCCGGACGCCGATGTTTCGCAGGTTGATAATCCGCCTCAGCGCGCCGATAGTCGGGCTGGCCTCCTTTTCGCGCCGAGATACCGCCTGGTTGCTGTACAGACTGACGAACACGTCACCGACCATGTCACGCCATAAGGCATCCGCCAGCCTGCGCGGCTCTCTCACAAAGACGGCATTTGCCACACCGCGAGTCAAGCACTCTTCAGAACCCTCGGCGGTGCCTTCTGACTTTTTCGTCGCGCCCGACCTCGGGACTCCGGTCCCGCGCCAGGAACTCAAAGAAGGCGTCCACAAACGAGCGTTTCTGAACACCCAGACGCCCCCGCCTCCAACGAGGCGGGGGCGTCCGTCCATTTCTCATGTCCACAAACAACGTCTCAGAAGGAGGCACACCCATGAGTAGTGAGACACCTACCGCCGGCTACCTCGTCGGGTACGCCCGCGTGTCCACCCTTGAGCAAGACTCGGCACTGCAGCGCGATGCCCTCCAGGCCGTCGGGTGCCAACGCATCTTCACCGACAAAGCCTCCGGCAAGCTCGAGCACCGGCCGGCGCTGGACGCGATGCTCGACCAACTCCGACCGGGCGACACGGTCGTGGTGTGGAGGCTCGACAGGCTTGGCCGCACGCTGCACCACCTCATCGACACGGTGCAGGCACTCGATAGCCGGGGCGTCGCATTCCGGAGCCTCACCGAGAGCATCGACACCTGCACCCCGGGCGGGAAGCTCATCTTCCACGTCTTCGGCGCCTTGGCCGAGTTCGAGCGTGACCTGATCCGCGAACGGACCGTGGCCGGCCTGGCAGCGGCCCGCGCTCGTGGCCGGAGTGGTGGGCGACCGACCGTCTGGACGCCGGAGAAGCTGAAGGTAGCCCGGAGCATGTACGACAGCCGTGAGCACGACGTCGCCTCCATCGCTCGGGTGGTGGGCGTCAGTCGCGCGTCGGTGTACCGGGCCCTGACAAGGATGAGCGCAGAAGAACCCACCCTGTAACAGACCTTGGCCGGCTCCTCTCGTCCTCGGGCGGATGGGGCCGGCCAAGCGGCCCTTTCGCGCTTTCAGGTCGGTTGTAGAAGACTGGGGAGCTTTCACCAGCTCAAGCCCGGAGTCCGTATGAAGCCAAGGGCCGCTTCTGTGCCCGATGACCGCTGTTAGAGACGTTCGTGAACCGCACGGCTCATCCTGAGTGGGGTGCCATCGCTGGAAGCCCGCTGCCCAGGCCCTCAGAGACAACGCTGTTATCGATGCCCGGAAGCAGGCCTTCCCTGGGCCGAGGACGGGCTACAGCGGCGGCGGCGAGTGGATCATTCGCAGACGGGCGATACCGCCTTGATTGACGGCGTCGAGAGCCAGATTGTGAACGGCGTGATGGTATAGCTCGGAACTCGCCTGCGTTGATACGGTCGCGGGCACCTTCGAATAGCGCGCGAGGGGCACCGACGTTCCACTGAACGTGTAGTTCATGCTGTCGACGGTCTCCAAGAGCAACTGTTTCCCGCTCGCCCACTCGATCCCCAGCTGCACATCGAACTCGTCGAGTTGATGGTGCTGGCCCGAGGCCTTCACCAGAGCCATGAATTCCGCCACGAAGGCTTCGACGTTGACCGCCCGCACACGTTCGTATGCGATGTCCACCCCGTCGTCGCCCTGGACCGGACGATCGGTCACGACGCCGGCGAGTGTTACCGCTCCGCTGTCATGCAGCGCCAGCCACGCTTCCGTCCATGGTTGCTGAGGCGCGTTCGGTCGGAAGATCAGCCGGCGCAACCCCGCTCGGGGGTTGAACGTGTCAATCCCAGCCGTCGGCGTCGGAAAACGCGGATCCGCGTAAGCGAGCACAGAGTTGGCCACTGACCACATGCCCTCGACCTGCTCACCGATGAGCCGACGACGCAATTGCGCAGCCATGCGGGGACGTGCAACACAGACCATCCATGGGAAGCTCGCAGCAGCGACCCCCCGACTATCCAAGACCTCTTGATACAGCTCATCGAGTTGCCCACCTGCCCGGCCACGTTCCTCGAGCCGAGCGCTGTATGCCGCCTCAAGTTCGCGTTCGCGCATCCAGTGGGTGTCAGCGTCAACGCGTATCGGCGCGCCGAAGTAGTCATTCCGGTAGATCAGGTGCGGGCCGTCGACGCCGGCAGGGACGATGACGGCAACAGCGCGCGGATCTATCCCGAGCCTCACGATGTCGAGACCGAAGACGGGAGGCGAGATGGCCGAGACCGCCACGGCCCGAAGCGTCTTCTCGTGGCGCTCGCTGAGCTCGCCCACATCGTGGCGGCCCTCTGCCTTCTTGCTCGATTCCGTGACGCCGAAGACGATCACCCCGCCGCCCGAGTTGGCCATGGCCGCCACATCCTTCGGGAAGTCCGTCTGATGCAGATTCTGTTCCGGGGGCAGCTGTTTCTTCCAGTCGAGGTCTTGCGTCTCGGCGACGCCTGCTGCGACGGCGGCCTCGACGATCTCGTCAGTCAACGGACTGGGCGCCAGACCCAGTGCCCGATGGATCGGGGTAAAGAGCACGAGTGAACGGTATGGCCTGTGGCGCGGCAGCGCGACGTCGCGCCCATTGGAGCTGGACGGCGTCGAACCGTTAGGGCCACATTCGTCTCGACATATCAGAGAGCCTTTGTCCGACTATGCCGTTGGTAAGCCAAGGCGTCGGCCCGCAAGATCGGCATGATGAGTTCAGCCGCGCAGGCGCCGCTACGCGGTCTACTCCCAGCACCGCTCAACGACCCTTCGGCTGCGGCGGCCGACACTACGCGCACGTATGGTCGCGCCTCATGGATCCGTCCATCGGGGAGCCGTATCCCACCTGATGGACTTCTGCCGGGTCGATGTCTGGCCTGGTGCGGTGCAGGCCCACAGCGTGACGGAGCACACCTGCGGCGGCCGAGGCGTCGGCCTCGACCTCCACGATGAACGCCGCCACGACGGTCACCTGGGTGGGGGCGGCCGAGCCCCAGGCGAAGGTGCGCTCGAACGTCTCGCCGGTGGGGTGTAACAACCGAGACAGCGACCGACTGACAGCATTCGAGAGCGAGGTCGTCGAGCCGGCCGTGACTGGGTGGCCGTCCTCATCGAACTCGCCGGGGAAAGCCAGCACGAGCGAGCTGGGCGCGGCCCGGTCGCCGGTGAACCCGATCGCGAGCATGTCCAGCGTCCGCTTTGCCTTGACCTTCCACCACACCCGTTGGCCCGGCAGGGTCGGGTAGGTGCCGCCGGCGTACTTGATCACCAGACCCTCGATGCCACCGGCCGTGAGGGTGTCGAACCACTCGCGAGCGAGGGCCGCGTCGTCGGTCTGCTGGCACAGCACGATGGGCGACGCCATCCCCGCCAAGGCCTGCTCGAGGACGGCCCGACGTTCTCGCAGCGGGAGTCCACGCAGGTCCTCGTTGCCCGAAGCGAGCACGTCGAAGACCACGAGCTGGGCGGGCCGTCGTGCGGCGACGGAGCGGATGCGCCGGCCGGCGGTCACCCGTGCCTGCAGGCCCTCGAAGTCGAGCCGTCCGGCAGTCGGGTCCCACGCGATGACCTCGCCGTCCAGCACGAGGTCGTTCGGCAGCCGCGAGCTCAGGGCGGGCGTGAGGTCCGGGAACAGAGGCGTGAGGTTGGTGCCGTTGCGGGAGAAGATCTTCCCGCCACCGACGAGCGCTCGGTACCCGTCCCACTTCGGCTCCCAGACCAGGTCCTTGACGCCGGAGGGCGTGAGGTCATCGACGGACCGCGCCAGGGCGACCGGCGCCTGAAGCGACACGACAGCCATGCCGCCCACCCTGCCCTACTCGCCCCCGCCGGCATGTCGCCGAGGCAGGACGAATGTGAACCGGCGGGGGCGACCGCGCTCGTGCATTAAGACGTTGTGGCTTGGTCTCGGCAAGGCGACAACGATCAGGTCCACCGGCGAGGCTCGGGCACAGTCCCTCAGGACGGCTTCGACGGCACGCCACTCCAGGCCGCCGATGCCAGCACCGAGCCTCGGCACCCCGAGCTCGCCGATGCCCCGCTGAGCCACGTCGTACAGGGCCGCTGCCACCGCCGACCTGATCGCCTCGAGACTCGCATCGGGGCCCGGGTTGCGTTGTGTGGCGAGGTTGTAGACCAGGATGTCTCCCACGTCGACAACCTGGAATGAACCGAGGCGAAACTGCCCGGTCCGGCACAGTTGCGCGTACTCGGCGTACAGGTCCGGCCAACGGTCCCTGACCTGGCGTGCGATGCCGCCGGACATTGATCCTGCCGTGTTGCAGCCGTGCCCGATCGCGGGCAAACCGGCGGTGAACAGATTCCCACTCATCTCTCGATAGGTCATCTGCTACCTGCCGTGTGTCTGATCACGCAGGGTCGTACGCCTGGTCTCGGACGTCCCGCTCGTGAAGACCCTTCACCCGGAAGGAGCCCTTGGCAACGTCGAGGTGGGCGAATGCCACGTGTACCCCGCGCAGCGAGACGATCCGCTGCTCCACGTCCTGCGTCTGTCGTGAGGGCTTGCGGGAGAAGTGCACGAGGTAGCCGCGTTCGACGGAGTTAACCCGCAGTTTCTCGATGTCTCCGTCCAGGTGCTTGAGGCTGTAGTCCAGGCCGAGCTCGACGGCCACATGCGCGGGGATCCGTCCAGCCGAGAAGTCGTTCAAGGTGGAGTTCTCGACCGACTTGGGGTCAAGGACGGCGATGTCGTAGCTCTGACGCCGCGGCCTAGAGTCGCGCAGACTCACGGCCTCGACACTGGGCCACTCCTTATGGACCAGACGGGTCACGTGCGGCGAGTTCCCTATCCGCACCATTTGATCGAATGCCGGCATCTGCAGGAGCGAATGGTAGAGGTCGACGTGCAGGGAGTGCTCCACCCGGTGCGCGAAAGGATGCCTGATGAACTCCTCGAGGAGTTTGGTGATGCACCGCTCGACGGCATCAACCGATTGATCGCTTGCCGCTGCTTCGACAGGGTGCGCCCGATTCATGTCCGCAAACTACTGCGGGCTGCCGCACCGAGGGCGTTTTCGGCTGTGCGACTTGATACGTCGTCAGAGCCTCGCGCGTTCGGTGGCCTTGCGAACGCACTCTTCCGGGACGGCGCACTCGGCCCGTTCCCTGGAGAGACCCGAGTTCTGAGCCTTGGAGGAAGCTCGAAGCCGGTCCGTCTACGCTTGCGGCGTGAAGCAGACCATCACCACGCTCGTTGATGACATCGACGGAAATGACGCCGACGAAACGATCACATTCGCCCTCGACGGGACGACCTACGAGATTGACTTGTCGCACCAGAACGCTGCGGCGCTTCGTGAAGCGATCAGACCCTACACTCGAGTCGCTCGCAAGGCCGGTGATGGAAGGCAGGCAAGCCGAAGCCGCATCACCCTTCCCTCCACGGGGCAATCCCGGAACGCCGAGATCAGAGCGTGGGCGCACAGCAACGGGCACGACGTGCCGGCGCGAGGTCGGATCCCGCAGCGCGTTGTGGCGGCGTACCAAGCAGCGAAGAACTAGTCGCCCGGTTGAGCCCGGGGACGTCGCTATGGCTGGGCGCTCGCAGGCGAGCCAGCCGCGCGAGGGCCCGACCTGGACCTGTTGCTGAACAGTCCATGAAACCCTCTCCGGATCCGAGCACCCCCGGTAGGCGGACTAGCCCGCCGAGGTGCTCCACTCCCTCGCCGTCACTCATCCGTGGCATCAGCATCAATGCCGAGATCCTCGGTTGGCACGATGTCTAGCACCTCCTCCGTTCGGGAGTCCACGAGCGCCGTCATCTCACCAATTAGGCGGCGCTTCACCACTGAGCCCTCCTTCCCCGACAGCTGCGTAAGAAAGGCGCGGCGTTCGCGGCTGTGCTTGGCCGCCGTGGGCCCGGAAGTGTCCGGGATCTGGTCCCGGTCTGCGATCTGGTCGGGGTCGAAGCGCAATCGCCACCAACGCCTCTTTCCGTCGGAGGTGCGCTGCTCGAACACCAAGCCCCGGTCCTTCAGCTGCTTGAGGTGACGGGAGATCGTGGAGCGGTTCTTGCCGGTTATTTCGGCCAATTCCTGCACTGTGCGGCCGCCTCCTCGTGCCGGCCGAGGAATTTGACGTGGCCCTTGCCATGGGTCCATGAGCAGCTCGCTTGGCTGGCTGCCAGGAGTCACCTGCAGCAACCGGAGCCGCAGCCCGTCTGATCGCCTTCGGAGTTTGGGCCCTGTTCGCTCGGCCAGCGCGGCGAGCGTCTCGGCAGAACCGGCGCTCAGACCTTGGGGCCCGAATAGGTGGTGGACGCGTCCGTGCATTGAGATGCCATCCGCAAGGCTCGCCGGTGTAGCAACGCCAGCGATCTTCTCGGTTGGCATCTCCGCGCGCACCTCGGGTACCAGGAGACGGATCCGGTCCGGGGCCAAGAAGTTGCGGTTTGGGGTCCGCCGTATCCAATTTAGGTCTTCGAGTCGGATCAGCGCTCGCGCTACGACCGGGCGGCTAGTGAAGGCACCCTCCGCGATCTGTCGTTGCGACTCGCAGATCACCCGGGACCGAGTCTTGCGGGCAGCCAGGTGAAGGTAGGAGAGCACCTTGCGCTCCGTGACGCCCCGACTCCCCCGGTTGAAGAGACGCGGGTCTCCGGCTGCTGTCGCGACCGACTCAAGGAAGCAGTCGCAGGCGACGTCACGCCGGAACCCCTGCCTCTCACCCAAGACCCGAGACAATGCACCCATCAGTGAACGTTGGAACTCCGACCGCGCCTCTGCCTGCCCACCTGCCCGGTCGTCGGCCACGCGGGACACGTAGTCGTGCTCCACCAGCGCGCACGCCCGACGTAACCCTTGGTGCCCGATCTCGGCCAGCCCGACCAGCCGAAGGAGGGGGCCCGTGATGGCGTCGTGTCGGCCACCGTTGGCCAAGCCCTTTGCGATGACATCAACTTGCTTCAGCATGGCCGAACACGGAGGCTCATCTTCCGAGAGGGCTGCGAACGCAGCGGATCCGGCCGCGTCCCCTTTCCCGCCTGATCGATGGCTCCGACCCCTTGTGCGCGTCGGATTGCCGACGAGCTGGACAATCTGTGCCCCGCTCCCGTCGTTGGCTGGCATGGCATCGGCCGGAGGCCGCAGCCACCGGTAGGGCTGGATCCGCCCAGTTACCTTCGATGCCCTCAGCGTCGGCGCTATGAACGCGAACCCGTGTCCGGCTCCGTCGTTGCCGGCTTTGACATCCAGACCGGGCCGCACGTCGTTCTTGGAGTGGATGCCGAGCGCGCTCACGAACTCGTGCGTTCCACCGGAGGGTGTCGAGGCCGTGAACCACACCGTCGGCCAGACTCCTTCGGCGACTAGCTCTGCTCGGCTGGAGTCCCCATCATTGCGCGGGTCCACGTCGAGGACGTCGATGCCGTGCCCCATGACAGCGCACAGCGCCATGCCGGGACGCCACCTTTCCAGGACCGCCGAGTCCGGACGCGTGTTCTGCCATCCCCGCGGCATCCAGTAGCCCGTTTCGCGGTGGCCCCCATGTGGGTCCCACTGACCCCGCGAGTCTCTCGCGGGCTTGGCCAAGAAGACGGGGATACCCCATGCGATGAGGCTGCGCGCCGCAGCCATGGCGCCCTCGACTTCAGATTCGCTGGGAGCCGGCGCACTGTCTGGCCCGGGGCGCGGATGTGGGCGTAGCGGTTTCACGACAGGGTCCCGCGCCAACACCTTGGGCACCTGCCGCCGGACCGGTCTCTTAGCCGTCCCTTTAGACGAGAGAGGGCCAGCCCTTCGATCTGACGAATGCGCTCGGCCGTGACTCCGAACCTTCGCCCTACATCGCTGCCGCTCAACGGGCCGTCCTCGTCGAACCCATACCGGAGCCGAACGACGTCTGCCTGCCGGGGTGACAGGGTCGAGATCGCCTCGCGAATACACTTCCCGGCAGGAGCGATTGCCTGATCCGCGACCGTTGGGGGGCCAACGAGCACGTCGTATCGCGGCGCGAACCACTCGGCGTTCCACTCGTCGTCGTTGATCCATCGCCGTCCCGGCTGCCAATGAACCGGCCGTAGCGCGTCCAGGGACACCACGACGGTGGGCAGCGCGAGCAAGTTGTCGAGCTCGGCACGGGACATGCCAGCCCGCTGGGCGAGGGCGAGGCGTGAGCGCGTCCGGGGGATCTCGGCTTTCAGCGACTCGCGCGCCAGCTGTATCGCGCGAAGTTTGGCCCCCACGCGGTGCGGCAGCTGGATAGGTCGCCCCTGGTGGGCACCCCGCTGCAGCGCCTGACGAATCCAATGCGTCGCGTAGGTCGAGAACCTGACCCCTTTGGTGAAGTCGAACTTCTCGACAGCATGGATGAGGCCCACATTGCCCTCTTGGATGAGGTCCAGGAGGTCGAGGCCGCCGCGCGGGTACCGCTTGGCTACGTAAACGACCAACCGCAGGTTCGCTTGTATGAGGGTGGACTTGGCAGTGCGGCCCTCCTCGGCGATCCGCGCGAGGTCTCGCCTGCGCTGGGGATCCATCCGGCCGCCCTCACCGATCTTGTGCTCAGCGAACAGCCCTGCCTCGATCCGCTTCGCAAGCTCAAGCTCCCGCTCGGCATCGAGCAGTTCGACCTTCCCGATCTGCCTCAGATAGATGTCGACCGGATCCAGGCCCGGACCGCCAAGGAAGGCGGTGTTAGCGGTTCGCACGGACGACGCAAGCGTGGGGCCAGCAGGCGAACTGCCTTGCGCCGGGTGCCCGCCCATGCCAGACGGTCGCTCTACGCTCCAAGAACGCATGAGGTCTGCAGCCGGATCGCTCTGCGCCACCTGCCGATTCGGCTCGGTGCCGCCTGTCTTACTCATGAGTTGAATCCACATCCGACGAGATGAGGCCCCGAAACATCAGCCGTTCGACGCGGGATGAGACAGCGCCCCGCGATCTACCGAAGTGCGCGGCGAGGTCCGCGGTGGTCCAGCCCTCGGCCACCTTGTCTGCAAGCTCCTGATCCTTTTCATCAGTCCACGGCGTGTACGCCTTCGAGGGCCGGGGCCGGGTCGGCGCTGGCGCGGCCGGCGGCCTGCCTGTGAGGAGCGACATAGTGTCCCGGAGCTGGTTCAGTCCAAGCATGAGACGGTGTGGGGGCTCTCGCTCCTCGTCACGGGCCTGCCGTGTCAGGTCGAACGTGATGACCTCGCCGTCGACGTGAACGGCCAAGTTCCAGATGAGGGGCTCAGGCCTTGCTGCTGTCGTGGCCGGATCGTTGGGCGATCGTCCATCCTTGGGCCCGTGGTTGGTGCTCATCTCGCACCCCCACTGAGCAGAGAGGCGATCCGAGCCCGTTGGTCATCACTGAGGGGTGGAGCTGCGGCGACGACGCGCTCGACGTGGGTGAGGCGCTGGTCTACGCCCGAAGGCTGATTGGTGCGGGCTACGAGCGGCGAATCGGCGGACTCACTCAGGGGAGACTGACTGTTCGCTTGGCGCGCAGAGCGCGACGGCGATTTGTTCGATGACATCTTTCCTCCGGCATGACAACCACAGCGATGGCTGCCGTCGGGCCAGATGTCGTCGGCGTACTGCGAGGGCTCTTCCCGTACCGCGCTTAGGCGGTCTCCGAGCCCGTCCTCTCCTCAGATGAACTTCAGCGCTCGCGCGGCGGGCGGGACACCTTCTCGATGTCCAGTTTCAAGACACCACGGTGCGGCTTCGCGAGTTCAGCACGGATTTTCCGTACGTCGAGCACTTGGCGCCCCGTCGAAGGCGCGCACCGGTGGCATCGCACCGAGATGTCGTACGAGCAGTTCAGGTCGTGGGCACTGCCGTCAGCCACCACAACGTCGTCCCGCACCTCGGCCAGAGTCCCCCACGGTGCCTCGTGCCTGCACTGGATGACGGCGCGTCGAGGCCCCAAGCCCCGCAGCACCTTCTTGGGGTCCCTCGCGGCCTCGATCAACTGCTTGAGCCCTGGCTTCCTCATGGGTCCCACGACCTCCTTCTACCAACGCCATGGCGTTCGGCGAACACGTGAACAGTTCGGGTATCGGGTGCTGCACCGCGAAGTTGCGGGTCACCCAACCGCCCGTGGCGCGTCATCAATGCGGTGGGGCGGAGCCAGCAAACCCTCGAAGCGGCGAATCGTCAACTGTCACAAATGAATCCGTGACATTGCCATCCGCCCTGCACCGAAGGCAAACGCGGGCCCCCGAAGGCAGCGCGACGAAATTTCGGGGCGCCTGTGGCTGCTGTTGCGAAAGTGACCCGTCACGAAGCGCAAGGGCGGGTGGCGTGCTGCGCGCGGCGGAGAGGCACGAACGCCGATGGCGACCTACGACAGCGCCCCTATGGCCGCCGCTCGTCGTGGTTTTGAGCTGTCTTCCAAGCCGACTGGGCTCGCGAAACCTGCCTCCTGGTGAGTGCGCGTCTGGGAGACTCCAGCGCAGCGGACCGGACCTCGTTCAGCTGGGATGGTCAGCTCAAAGCTGCCGAGGTGTGGCACCGGGGCCTCGTGTCATCAGGGACTGTGCCCGGGGCTCGCCGTGCTGGCGAAACCTGACGCAGACACTGCCGCTTGGTTCGGGCGATGGGTCGGGAAGGCGGCGCCGCCACCCGTCCGCACGAGTCCGGGGATCTCGCCGTCAGTCGATTCCCAGCCGGTGGGCGACCTGAGTGCCGCCGATCTCGCGGATGAAGTCGGGGTCGCCGACGACGACGAGCTCGTCGGTGGCGCGGGACATCCCGACGTGGAGCATCTCGCGGGCCCGGTCCGGGTTCGTCGTGTTGACGCAGAGCACCACGGCGCGGCGTTCGAGGCCCTTGCAGCCCAGGACGTGCCCGTAGAAGACGTCCTCGTCGTCCCAGAAGGAGCGCCAGTAGCCGACGTGCCCGTCGGCCTGCTGCCGTTCCACCTGGGCCGGATGGCGCGAGCCCAGGGTCAGCAGGGCGACGTGCTGCGGCTGCCAGCCCTCGTTCAGGAGCTGGTCGACGTGGTCGTCGGCGGTGCTGATCGCCTCATCGGTGCGGCACGGGACGAAGCGGACCTCGGTGCCGGGGCCGCCGCGCAGCTGCATCCGCATCGGGGCCAGCGGCCCGAAGGCGCGTGCGATCTGCTGGGTGTTGCGCAGGTTGTGGTCGAGCACGAGCGGGACCAACGGCACCGGGGGCTGGCCGAACCGGGCGAAGATGCGCTGGTTCTCGTCGGAGTAGACGAACAGGCCGCCCTCGTCCTCGTCGCGCAGCGCCTTCATGAGCGGGTGCCACCAGTGGTCGGCGAAGTCCTGGGCCTCGTCGACGATCACGGCGTCGAACTTCTTCCCGTCCGGCAGGCCCGCGGCGACCTCGGTCATCCGGGCGGCGAGGTCGCGCTCCCAGAAGTCGGCGTCGTTGCGGTCGTGCGAGGCGGTGTCGATGCCCCACTCGTTGGCCAGGTCCTCGAAGGAGCCGGCGAACGCGGGCCGGTGGTTGCGCGGCACCCCGGCGAGCTGGCGCTTGAAGTACTGGGAGAGCCCGATCGAGTAGCACACCAGCGCGACGCGTTGCGCCTTCCTGTCGCCCTGTCCGCGGGTGAGGTCCTTGGCTTGGGTCAGGGCCAGGATCGTCTTGCCGCTGCCGGCGCCGCCGCGGATCTCCATCCGCCTGATCAGCCGCGTGACGGACAGCAGGGCCGCCTGCTCCTGGGTGAGCCGGTCGGCGGCCGCCTCCCGCTCGTCGGCCTCACCGGTGCGGTCGAAGACGGGGAACCTGCGGCCGGTGAGGATCTCGAGGATGAGCTCGACGTCGTCGGCGTTCGGCACGCGCTGGGTGTTCTCCTGTAGCGCGCACACCTCCCGGAGCCGGCCGGCGAGGTCGTCCAGGTCGCCGCGTCCGCTCACCATCCACCGGGGGCACTCCCGTGTGGCGAAGTCGTCCGGCACGTCGGTGTAGGGCAGCACGATGGCGTGACCCCACCGGACCCGGCTGTGTCGGGCCTTCCAGCGCGGGTCCTCCTCGACGAACTCGCGCAGGACGTACTTGCCGACCCGGCACTGCTCTACCGGGCGGATCCGGTCGCGGCGGGTGCCGCCCCCGGTCCACCACTGGCCCTGTGCGTCGACCGTGACGCTGCCGCCCTTGACCTCGACGACGACGATGCCGACGCCGGGCATGAGGACGACGACGTCGAGCTCGTGGTCCTTCAGCGCGGACGTCAGTCGCAGGTTGGGGATGAGCACGGTGTCGTCCGCCGCCGTCCGGCACAGCTGCTCCCAGACGACCCGCTCCGACTCGTGCGCGAACCGCGGCGTTCCGCCTACCACCCTGACCATGCGCGAGACGCTAGTGCCACAAAGAGCTCGCGCCGAGCGCCACGCGGAAGGGCGCTGACCTATGGGTCGGCACGGGCGCTTAGAAGGTATCTGGACTCGGCATACGAAGCGGCCATCGGCGGCGAGTAGCTGCGGACTTGCTGTGGCGAGTGCCGCCCGGAAGCACAGCTTCGCGAGCGCACTGACTCGCGGCCAGCGAAAAGTCTCTCGTGGCACTGACGTATTAGGCACCCTCGCCATGGATGAGCGCCACAGCAGGGAGGGGCAATCGGGCATAGCCGTTCACGCTCGCAGGCGCATGGCCCCGGATATCTTGGCCCGGTGAACGCGATGGCTGTTTGCCAACCTGAGGAGTGCCCGCGGGATTGGGTCTTGGAGCATGGGCGCGCAGTTGTAAGGGGCGTCATGTTGGCGGGCACGGACAGCCAACACGCTCGCATGGTGAAATCCCTGACGGAAAAAACGACTCAGGAGTACCACGGGAGATTCCTCTTCGAGCTCGTGCAGAACGCATATGATGCACACCCCGCAGACGCCCGCGACGGCCAGATTGCCATCCGACTCGTCGACACTGAGGGGCTGTTCGGCACCCTGTACGTGGCAAACGGGGGCAGGCCCCTGACCCCGAGCAACGCCCGCGCCATCTCCGGGCTTGGCATCAGTGACAAACCCGTCGGTGAAGGCATCGGCAACAAAGGGCTCGGCTTCAAGAGCGTGTTGGAGATCAGTGACGAGCCGGAGGTCTACAGCTGCTCGGGCCCGGACGACCCTGGCTTCAATGGGTACACGTTCCGGTTCGCTCGACCTGGCGAACTTGAGCAGGTCGCCGAGGCCCTCCACCTCCCGTCACACCTCGAGGGGGTCGGCGCCGTACCGCTGCAACCGGGCGATGTCGAGGAGAACCTCTCCAGGTTCGACGTCATCGTGCCTTGCGAAGCGTCCGGGAAGCCGCTTGATTCGCTTCGGGAGGCCGGCTACGTAACCGTCATCCGCCTCCCGCTACGCTCCCCCGAGGCCCTCACGAGCGTCCGCGCTCGCATTGAAGAACTCGTCAATCAGGCAGCACCCCCGCTCCTCTTCCTCGACCGAATCGCACGACTAACCATCCAAACCGAGGACCGTCCCGAGCCTTACACGCTGAGCCGTGAAGAGCGCGAGCTCGGCGGGGGCCAGAGTGTTGTCACGTTGGACCAAACCAAGCAATTCCTGCGCCTTCGCAGGCGTGTCCCCGCGCGCCAGGCACGAGCCGTCATTGCAGAGGCGGTGGGGGCAGGCGTCATGGACCGCGCATGGTCACGGTGGGAGGGCGTCGCCTACGTGGACATCGCACTCCCCGACGAGCCCGAGGCCAAGCCCCAGCTCTACACCTTCCTGCCCTTGCAGGAGACAGCCGCGTCGGTGATGGGCGGCCATGTCAATGCCCCCTTCCTCACCGACTACTCCCGGCGTGGCGTGGATGCGTCGCACGCCTGGAACGCCTGCCTGCTCGACGAAGTCGGCAACCTCGCCCGTGAAGGCATGACGACAGTTGCGGGGGGCCAGAAGGACCCGGGGTGGGAGGGGCGGCTGGCCGACCTCCTAGCCTGGCGCCCCGAGTACCTGAGGCACCTCCTTGCCGACATGACTCGAGAGGAAGCGGCATCCAAGTTCCAAGTGGCCGTGATGCGCGGGACCAACCGAAGCCCAGAGACCGCCCCGCTAGCCAGCGCTAGGTTGTGGTACGACGACCACTCACTCGAGGTCTTCACGGCCAGCAACGTTGCCCGCAGCTCCGACGCGATGCTATTGGATGCGCATGCCATCGGCCCGATCCGGTGCGCCAGGCTGGACTTGACCGCCACGGCACTCGGGCACGCCCTCAAGCCCGGCCCGGAGCAACTCGCAGCGTGGGCGGAAAGCGTGGCCAAAGCACAGAGGTCCGCACCGACTAACGACTGGGACTTGTTCTACGCCGACCTGGTACGCGTCTTCGGCAACCAACCGGACGCCCTCAGGGGGCGGAAAGTGCTGCTGGGCCAGGGCCGGGAGCTGCTCCCGTGTGACGCCGGCGCCACCAACCGCGAGGAGGCAAACGCCCCCGCCGTCGTCTTCCCGCCGACGAGGACCCAGAACGAGGACGAGGACGAGGTCGACTTCGACACCAGCGCAACACCGTCCCGCATCAGGCGCCACCTCCGCTACCTTCACCCTGACCTCACGTGGCACGAGGGACAGCCCCGACGCCGCTCGGCCAGCCGCCGCTTCCTGGGCGACAACAATCTCGTGCGGCGGTTCGACAGGCGCAGCCTGCTCGAGGTCGTCCGGCGCGTCCTGCAGACGGACCCCAGCGCCGACGCTTCCCGCGACTGCCTCTACTTCGCCTTCGATATCTGGAACGCCAGCAGCACCACCCAAATCAAGCTCCCACCCAACTTGAGCCTGCGCGTCCCCTCAAAGGGCGGTGCCTGGGTAGACGCGGCCGACGCACTCTTCACCGGAGCATGGGGTTCAGCCCGGGGGCGCGACCTGGAACTGCTCGCTGGCGTAGGCGAAGACGAAGCTCCCGAGCTCGCCGGCCTTGCCACGCGACTGCTGGCACCACCCAAGCAGGTCCTGAGGACTGGCGACTCCAAGGACGCGTGGTCGCGCTTCTTAGGTGAAGCTGGCGCCGGGGACACTCTGCCGGCGCTGTCTGTCCCGGACAACCGCACGCTCTACGGCAGCCATCTCCGAGCCGGCCACCTCGAGGCCGCCGATGGCATCCCGGAGAAGGTAAGGGCTCAATGGCTGCCCTCGCTCCCCGAAACAGGTCACACCCCGCACCCCGATACCCTTATGCGAGCGGACTCGCATATCTGGTGGCTACCCGGCCAGGGCGAGATCGAGGACATGCCCGACCGGGTGCGGGAGGCCTACGCCCGTCTGCTCGTCCACCTCCTCGGGGCCAGCGACGAGGACCTGTTGGCGACGACCTGGCGCCGGGTGACGAACCCGCGGACGCGCGTGGAAGCGCACCGCGCCACCCCGGCGGCCGCCTTCCTCAGCAGTCGGGCGTGGCTCCCGACGCAGATGCCCGATGGGACGGTCTCGTACCAGCCGTGCGAGGGCGCCTGGATGCCCGACCCGGCCGGCACAGACCACGCCCCCGCCTATGCCCGCCTCGCCGGCCAATCGCTCAAGTCGTTGGTCGCCCCTGAAGCTGGCAAGAGGCTCGCTGAGCTGGGGGTCGGGTACTGGGGCACAGAGCCCCACGCGGCACGGCAGCTGCAACACATGCCACGTCTGCTTACCTCCGTCGAGTCCCTAACGGAGGCCCGGCAGCTGCGCAACGACTACCAAACCGCTTGGAAGCACCAAGGCCGCCGCGGTGCTACACCGCGGCTCACGTCGTTCGTCGTTGACCGCGGAAGCCGCTCCGAAGCGTGGCCTGCAGCGCACGGCGCGCCGCTCTTCGTCCGGTCCGACGACGACGACAGCGTCACCACGCGCATCCTCATCGGCCTCGCGTTACCCATGCTTACCGTTCCTGAGGCGGCCAAGCCACTGGCCATCAGCGCCGCGGAGGCGCTCGATCGCGGTGAGGTCAAGGACGTAGCGGACGCCCACATCACGATCTACGCGGACGGCGAACCGTGGTCCCCCAGCGCGGACGCGCCCCTGCTGATCAAATCCTTGGACTGGCTCCTCCCGGCACTGGCGGCTGTGATGACGCACACCGGGACCGCACTGATCAACCTGGGCAACCACCGGATCACCCAGCTACTCGAACTCGTTCGGCTCATCCAACTGCACCCAGTCGGCCGCCTTGAAGTGGCCATCGGCGACCGCCGCGAAGACCTGCCGGCCGCCTTCCACGGAGTCCTGGCCATCCCGTCTGACATCGCACCGACCCTCGCCAAGGAAATCGGGAGCCAACTGATCTCCAGTGCCCCGGGATACACCTGGGATGACATCTCGCACATCGCCGCCGCGGTGCTCGACCTGGTCGGCGAGCCGAGACTGTGGCAGAGGCTGGAAAACCTCCTACTCAAGCTGCGCCTGCAGCACCCGGCAGTGCCGAACAGCCTCGATGCCAGTGAGCTCGCGGCCGCCGTCGGGATGGGCATCGACGAGATGGAGGCGGTCCGTGGACTCACGGACATCCACCACACCCGAACCAGACGGCTGCTCTACGCCGCCGTCGCCTACGCAACCTCCCTGGAAGACGCCGCCCCGCTCGAACCGCGGAACCAAGCCGCCGGGTTCGACCTGTCCGCAGACTCGCTCGATGTAGTGGGGGTCGCCGCCCGCTTGCTCGGGCTCGATGACGGCGCCGCCCTGACAGAGCTTTGTTCCGAGTCGCCCGACCTCGACCATCTCCGCAAGGCCCTCGGCATCACACTCACCGACTTCAACCAGAGCCTGCGCGAACTCGGGGACAGCTACCCACTGATCAACTACGGCGCGGAACACGAACACGCGTTCGCGCACTACCTCCAACGCAACCGGCCCGGCATCCTCGAGGACCTACGCATGCGGCGTGTGCGCGCGTTCGACCTGGGACGGACCCAAGCCGACTGGAAGCAGTGGACCTCGCTCACGGCTCTCACCCCCGACCCCAACTGGGGCCTGACCGTCGACACCTTGACCGATGAGCTGATCGCCGACCAGGTGGAGCAGCTGCTGGCCGCGGCCGGGGACAAGGCCGCAACACCAAGTGACCTGCCCCCGCGGGACGCCACGAGGACCGCGAACCTCCAAGTGGTAGAGGCGGTTGTCACCCAGGCGACCCCATTTGTCGTCGCGTGGTGCCACAAGCACTACACGGCGCCCCCGCCCATCTGGGCAGCTCCTAACCCCGCCGAGGTGGCCCAGACGCAGCTCAGCGACCTAGGCGCCGTCGACTTCCGCCTGCTCGCCGACCGCGACGACTGCATCCGGTGGCTTGGCCGCGCAGGACTATGGCCCAACGCAATGCCGGCCAGCCTCGACGAAGAACCCCTAGGCCTGGTCGCCGCGGACCTCGACGCCGTCGGCGACCCCACGGAACAGGCGCGCCTCGACGCCGAACGAGAACGACGCAGCGTGCGGATCGGCAACGAGCGGATCGACGTCGGCACCTCACTCGACCCCCTCATCGACCAACTCAACAAGCGCATCCCTGCCCTGCGGGCCCCAAGCCGCGGGGAGCCAGCCCCGCTCGCCCCAATAGAGCCGCCGGCGCACGACAAGGACCGAGTCTCCACTGCCGGCCGGCCCAGCCGGCCGATCGAAAGGCTCACGGACGAGCAGCGCAGGGCCATCGGGTTCGCCGGTGAATTTTTCGTGTACTCGTGGCTCCGCCACCGCTACCCAGACACATGCAACGAAGAGGCCTGGGTCTCACGCAACCGCGAAGCATACTTCCCCGGCACAACGGGAGACGATGGCGCTGGTTTCGACTTCCGCATCCAACTTAAGACTGTGAGGCGGCTCTTTGAAGTCAAGGCCAGCGTGGGCGACGCCACCCAGATCCAACTGGGCGAGAGCGAAGTTCGGGCAGCGCAGGCAGCCAGCTCGCGGGCCGGGGAGTGGCGAATTGCGTTCGTCGAGCACGCCCTGTCCGAGAGCCCACGACTCCTACTCCTAGCAAATCCGTTCGAGGAGCGAAGCCTCGGTCTATACCGGTTCGACGGGAAAGGCCTTCGCCTCAGCTTCAGGGTGGGCGAGTAGTGGGCCAACCGTTGCGCGTCGCACCTTAGGGGGAACTCATGGAAAAGCGCCGTCGCAGCCGCGCTGTACCTCGAACGTCTCTGGCGGGAAACTCGGAACGTCCGAACTTGCCAGGAAAGCTCACCGCCGGTCGCAAGGCTACGCTCCAGCCAGACTCTCGGCCCATGAACTCGGCCGGGAACCATCGAATAGAGGGGCAGGGCATGCCGGATCCGACGCAACCCGGGGTGGGGCTGAACGCAACCACCAATCCTGCGACACAACCGCCTGGGCTTAACCGTCAGCTCGCAGACGAGCTACGCGCTGAAATAGCACGGCTGGACGAGGATGTGCGGTCCGCCTCTGAGGCCGTCGACCGCGTGATCTCCATGGCTGGACTAATCGCTGCTGGAGTGGTGACCCTTGGCTTCGCGCGGAATGCGAGCCAGCCTCTCGTAACACTAGTGGCTCCGTACGGCCTGACGATTGTCGTCACATACCTCTTGCAGCTGTACACGGACATTGAAAGAAGAATCGCATTGCGCCAGCACTTGGAAGACGCGATGGGATCACAAGGCGCACCCATGCATCAGCCTCTCATTCTGAATCGCAGCTACCGAAATAGAACAAGTGTGCGCTTGATCGCGCTGGTGTACGCCTGCGTCATGCTGGTCATCTTCGCCGTGAGCTGGACCAATCCCGAGAATGTCCTCTCGCAACCATGGTTGTGGGCGCATCGCGGCGGCCTGATATTGGCCCTTATCGTCATGTTCGTCGCCGGGAAAGAACTCAACGACACGTCCGATAAGGTCAATAGCGACCTGGAACAATCCGCTTAGCTTCAACAGCATGCGCATAGATTTCGAGTGAGCGAGTCGCGACCGCTGCCGAGCCGTAGCTCAGGCTTGCTTCACGGGCTGCTGCACCACGCGCGTGCCGCGCTTCGGGACTCTTTTTCAAGGCTCTGATCTCACGTACGAGCCCAGCCGTATCTCGCGCCGTGGCGCACGCTCCATGCACGTGCCCGAAGACGTCGCTGGCGGCAGGGATATCCCACAGCACGAGCGGCAAGCCAGCGATCCCCGCCTCTACCGCGGCTAAGCCGAAGGTTTCGTGCCGAGAGGGCAGAAGGAATACATCCGCGGCGTGGTAGTAGCGAGCAATTTCCTCTCGCGGAACTTGCCCCACAAATGTGACGTTGGGCGGGCTGTCGCGAACCGCTCGGCTGATTGTCCCTCTGCTGGCCGACATCGCCCCGAACAGCGCGCTGCCCACCCACAAAAAGCGGTCCTCCCTCATGTGGCGGGCACAGGAGAGGAACTCTGCGATCCCCTTCCGTGGTTGCAGTTGCCCCACCCCCAGAACCACGAACTGGTCGGCACCAATTCGCAAGGCGGCTCTTGCTCTCGCTTTCCGTGCCATCGTTGGCTCGAACGGCGTAGGGTCGATACCGTTAGGCAAGAGCTCGATAGGCGCCGTGACCCCAAGGCTCTCCAACTCAGCCCGCACGTTGCGTGAAACCGCAAGGACAAGGTCGGCACTGGAGTACACGTTGCGCATGTATCGCCGCAGGGCTGCCCGGGCACGGCGCTCACCACGAACGCTGCCATCTAATGACTCGAGAGTAATGTGGGCCGACGCAACGGCAAGACCCTGATGGCGCACCAAACGGAGGGCAGACATAGGCCCGATTGTGTGAACATGCAGCACGCCGTCATGCCCAGTTGCGTTCGTCTGCACCTGCCGGCCAAGGCGTCTCTGGGCCGAGACTAGCTCTCGGAACGCCGTTTCCACCCCATGCCCTTTGGGTCCGTAAGCGCTCTCGGAGAAGTGATTGATTCGGCAGTTCGGGTCGAGCGCCAACCGACAGCCCTCCACTCATCGCCGCGTGTCCCGCGCCAAACCTTAGCGAAGCCGGACGGACCTTGGGCCGCACGGGCCACCTCAGCGGCGTCGTGGCATTAGTCCCTGCGCGCCGCGAACCGCGTCATCATCTCGGGAGCGAGCGCACGACTTGACCCCGCTGGTACCAAACCCGGAGTTGGCCTCGGGGTGGCGGTCGTTGACCGCGGTAACGGCCTTGACCGTGCCGCGCTTGAGGGCGGCGGGGTCGGCACCAGACGCGAAGTTGCGCAGGCCCTCCTTGATCATGGCCGGGACGAGCACGCTCGCGGTCGTCGTGCCGTCACCCGCGACGTCGTTGGTCTAGGTCGAGACTTGCTTGGCCGGGCTGCGCCCCAAAGATCCTTGGGGGTCCTCGAGCTCGATATCCCGGGGAGCGTTGACACGTCGTTGGTGATCATGGGGGCACCCCACTTCTAGATGTTCCGTAACCCAGTCCATCTGTTCAGCACGACCTGGCGTTGTCGATGCTGTCAGTCCGTGCGATCCTGGGCGCTCGGTGCGGCGAATGAAGGCCGAGAGCCCCTGATCGGGACGGCGGTACCCCTAGGCGAACTTATCTGGGACCATCATGTAGATCTCCTTCTTGCCGCCCTCCTCCATGAGGGTTCGTCGCCCGTCCTCGCGCACGTCCTGGGCCTGGGCGCGTAGCACCTCGGCGAGAGGCGTGCCGCGCTCGACGGCGACGACGATCCCGTCGACGAAGCGCGTCAGGCTCATCAGGCCGGTGCGGTCAGCCAGCCCCTGCAGGGCGGTGGGCAGGTTGGCGCCGGCGCGAGCGTCTGCGAGGCACCGCCGCAGCTCGTCGGACAGCTCGCCGTGCGACAGTCGACAGACGCGCTCCAAGGCTCCGACGGCGCCCTCGCCCGCACTCACAGCGAGCGCCAACAGCTCGGCCACCGTGGGGAACTCGGTCAGCATGCGGGCCTCGCGGCGGTTGGCCGCGCGGCTGAGGAGGTAGTCGCGACCCGCGATGCCACCGAGGACGCCGACGACCACCATCGAGACGAGGACCGGCAACGGGAATCGGCGTTGAGCCGCGGCGACGGCTGCCGTGAACAGCAGCCCCAGTAGGGCACCGACGGCGCCGGACATGACCTGCTCGGCCCGGAACCGTTCGACGTCCGCCGGCTGGCCTGCCCTCAGCTGCCGCCGCACGACGGAGGGCGCGCCACCGAGGGCGGACCCCACGCCGGCCCCGAGCCGGGCGACGTAGGGCGCGATGAGCTCCCCGAAGCCGAACGGTCCGCGAGGGGGCGCCGGCCGCGAGAGCAGCGTGGACGGGCGGGGCGTGTCA
Source organism: Terrabacter ginsenosidimutans (assembly GCF_039539425.1). NCBI lineage: Bacteria > Bacillati > Actinomycetota > Actinomycetes > Micrococcales > Intrasporangiaceae > Terrabacter > Terrabacter ginsenosidimutans. The sequence goes on from NZ_BAABDC010000008.1 coordinate 22,554, forward strand.
CGCAGGTAGGGCTCGAGACGGTCGTCGAGCGTGGGTCGGCGGTTGGCCGGCAGACCTGCGACGGAGAGCGCCAGGCCGGCGAGGAGGAGCACACCGGCGCTCGCCCCAACCCACGACCATCCCTCTCCGAGAAGGCCGCCCAGACGCGTGGTCAACTCGCTCATCGCAGGACCCGCTCTTCCTCGGGGAGACGACCGACCCAGATCATCGCGCGGTACGCGACGACGCACAGGCCGGCGCCGACAGCCAGGACCACCCACCCCGTCGGCGAGGAGTACGCCGTGAGGGAGCTGCCGTTCAGGGCGAGCAGACCGAGGATGACCCACGGAGCTCCTGCTGCCAGCCGGGCCGCGTTGACCGTCCAGCTCTGGCGCGTCTCGAGCTCGGACCGTGTGCGGGCGTCTTCCCGCAGGAACGACGAGAGCGTGCGGAGCAGCTTGCCGAGGTCGCTCCCGCCGACCTCACGGGCGATCCGGAGGGACTCGACGATCCTGTCCCCCACGGGGTCGCTCAGCCGGTCCTTGAGCCGGTCGAGGCAGTCGTGGAAGCGGCCGGTCGTCCGGTAGTCCTCTGAGAAGGCGACGAAGGCCGGTCGCAGCTCTGTCGGACCACGCACGGCGAGCTGCGAAAGCGCCTCTGGCAGAGCCAGACCGGCACGCACCCCGGAGGTGATGTTGTCGACGACGTCCGGCCACAGGTCACGAAGCTTGTTGCGCCGCTTGCGTGCTCGCATCCGTACCAAGGACAGCGGGAGCGCACCGGCCATGAGACTGAAGCACAGCGCGATGGGCACGACCCGGGTCACGGCGAGGACCGTCATGAAGGCGACGACGAACAGGACGACGGAGCCGAGGACGACGTTGGCCGGAGTCACCGAGGAGTAGCCGGCCTGGGTCAGGTGGTCGCGCAGCTCCATCATGAAGCCGCCCTGTCGAGGCTGCCGCGGCCGGGCTTCCTGAGGCCAGAAGGACCAGTAGATGAAGAAGACACCCGCAGCGAGGAGGAGCCCGACAAAGAGCGGCGAGATCACGGGTCCACCTGCGCGAGAAGGGCGGCCATGTCATAGCCAGCCCGTTCGAAGGCCTCGCGGTGAGGCGGGAAGCCATCGGCGCGGCGCAGCACTCCCCCGCGCGTGACGAAGAGGTCAGCGATCTCGATGACGTCGCCCTCGGCCCGGCCGGGGACCGCGACCACCTCCCGGACCCGACGGACTCCGTCACGTTCGAGGGCGACGTGCACGACGATGTCGACCGCGGCAGCGACCGTGGGCACCACGAACCGGCTCGACACGTTCTCGCCGGCCAGCAGCGGAAGGGTGCACATCTTCGTGACGGCTTCACGGGCGCTGTTGGCGTGCACCGTGCACATGCCAGGAACTCCGCTGTTGAGGGCTATGAGCAGGTCCAGGCTCTCCTCCTGTCGCACCTCTCCCACGATGATCCGCGACGGGCGCATGCGCAGCGCCTCCTTGACGAGCCGTCGGAGCGGGACCTCCCCCGTGCCCTCGAGGCTGGGTTGCCGGCACTGCATCGCCGCCACGTCCCGTTGGGGGATCTTGAGCTCGAACACCTCTTCGCACGTGACGATGCGCTCACGTGGCGGGATGGCTGCGGCTAGACAGTTGAGGAGAGTGGTCTTGCCGGCCTGGGTGCCGCCGGCGACGAGGACGTTGAGGCCGCTCGCGACCGCTGCCTCCAGGAACGTCGCCGCCTGTCGGGGCATGGTCCCGAGTCGGACCAGGTCGTCGAGGTGGTCAGCCTTGACGACGAACTTGCGGACGTTGACCTGCCAGTGGGTGCGACTGATGTCGGGGATGACGACGTGCAGTCTCGAGCCGTCCGCGAGGGTGGCGTCGACGAAGGGGCTGCTGAGGTCGACGCGGCGGCCGCTGCTCTTGAGCATGCGCTCGACGAGGTCTCGCACCTCGTCGGTCGTGAGGATCGTCGGGGTCAGCTCGGCGATCCCGCCACGAGCGACGAAGACCCTGGAGGGCTCGTTGATCCAGATCTCTTCGACCGTGGGGTCGTCGAAGTACTGCTGGAGCGGGCCGTACCCGGCCACGACGGCCAAGATCGAGTGGATCGCGAGTCTTTGGTCGCCCAGCGAGGGCAGGCCGCCGTGAAGCGAGCGCTCGTCGTAGTCCTGGACGGCGTCCTGCACCAGCCGGCGGACAGCCTTGGTGTCGCTCGCCGGGTCAAGACCCGAACGGCGGATCAGCTCACGCACCTCGCCCTCGACGTGGCGAACCGCTTCCTGTGTCGACATGCCTGTCCCCTGAACCCTGTGAGTGCTTCGCCCGACATCCTGCCCGGACTGCGGTGATCTGGCGCGTTCAAGCTAGGCCACCTGCGCCTCACCGCGAGGTCGTCATCCACAGGCCTCTGCTCAGCCACAAGCACGCGGGGAATCCCGCGGCCCCTCGACGGCAGGGACCGTGCACCGTAGACGGCGCCCGTCGCCTGTCGTGCCCGCTGTCCACACCTGTGGATGCAGTCCGCCGTCCCGGTACCGCAAGGCGTCTCATGGGCACACCACCACAAGGAGGCTCCGGTGCACCTGACCATGACCGTCATCGACACGCGGCACGCAGGGACCGCCCCGCGTCAGGTGGTCATCGAAGCCGCGTCGGGAACGCGCTTCGGCGACGTCCGCTCGCTGCTGTCGAACTGCGTGGGTGTCCCCGACTGCGGGTTCCGCATCGAGGGCCGGACCGTGGTCGACGCCGATGTACTCGGGGCCGCCCCGCTGCTGCAGGGCGCCCTCCTGACGGTCGCGTGCCCGGACGACCCCGTCCCGTCCCGACCGGGTCGTGGCGCGGTCGAGCTGCGCGTCGCCGGTGGCGTCGGGGCCGGTCGGGTGTGCCGACTCGGCCGCGGGCAGCACGTCCTCGGCCGGGCTGCGTCAGCCGATGTGCGCCTGGACGACGCTGGCGTCTCGCGGTCCCACGCGGTCATGGACGTGACCGCGGAGGGGGTCACGGTCCGCGATCTCGAGCCGACGAACCGGTCTCGGCTCGACGGCTCGGAGCTGCCGCACGAGGGCGCGAGGGTGTCGCCCGGTCAGCGCCTCACGGTGGGGTCCACGACGCTGGTCCTGGGGCAGCCGGACGTCCAAGGCGGATTCCACGAGGTCGTCGACGGCGAGGTCCACATCCATCGCCCGCCGCGCTTCCGCGACGGGAACGGGCCCGAGTTCGTGACGTTCCCCGGTCACCCGAGTCGCCCGGACCACCAACGGTTGCCCCTGCTCGCGTCGCTCGCGCCCGTGCTCGTGTCGGCCGGGTTGGCTATCGCCCTGTCGTCGCCCACGCTCCTTCTCTTCGCCCTGCTCTCACCTGTGATGCTCCTCGGACAGTGGTGGAGTGACCGGCGTGCGGGGCGGAAGTCCTACCGGCGCCTGGTGCGCGACCACACTGCGGTGATCGCCCAGGCCCGCACCGACCTCGACCGTGCCGCCGTGGCGGACGCCGCCCGCCGGCACCAGCGACACCCGGACCTCGGCGTCCTGGAGGCGGTCGTGCGGCGTCGGGGCACCCGCCTGTGGGAGCGCCGTCCGCGGGACGACGACCACCTCGTCGTCCGGGTCGGCACGGCGACACAGCCGGCCGAGGTCCAGGTGGACGGCCCGGTGCCCGAGGGGCCTCCGTGGACCGAGGGGCTCCCCGCCCTCGTAGATCTCGCCCGGTGTGGCATCGCCGGGATCGCCGGGCGGCGCGAGCACACGCTCTCGGTCGCGGGTGCCATCGTGGCCCAGGCCGCGACCTGGCACACGCCTCGCCATCTGGCTCTCTACGTCCTGGTGGACACCGAGCACCACGGCGCGGACTGGAGGTGGGCCACTCATCTGCCGCATCTGAGCGACGACATCCTGTCGGGCGCTCGGGTGGTCGCCGGTCCCGGGGACGTCGCACGGCTGGTCGCCGGCCTTCGAGTCCTGGTCGGCGGGCGCCTCAGCGCAGCCGAGGCACCGGCGCGACCCGACGGGCGCCCCTCCCCCGACCTCCTCGTCGTCCTCGACGGAGCCAGCGCCATGAGGGCCCTGCCGGGCATCGCCGAGCTGCTCAGGGACGGACCCCGGGCAGGGGTCGTCTTCGTCTGCATCGACCGCGACATCACGTCCCTGCCGGCCGAGACGAAGGTCTCACTCGACGTCTGCGCCACCGGGGAGGAGGCGATCCTCCGCGAGGACGGTCGAACGATCCCCGAGGTCGTGCCCGACCTGCCGTCGCCAGGCTGGCTCGAAGGGGTGTGTCGGGCCATGGCGCCCTTCGTCGACGCCACCCCGGAGACCGGGCAGGCCGCCCTTCCTCGCGTGGTGTCCTTCGTCGACCTGCACCGAGCGGCAGGCCTCGACCCGACAACCGCCGAGGGTGTGGTTCGGTCGTGGGCACGAAGCACCGGCCGTCCAGTAACGCTCCTGGGACGCACGTCCGACGGGCCGCTCACCGTCGACCTGAGCGTCGACGGGCCGCACGTGCTCATCGGCGGCACCACGGGATCCGGCAAGTCCGAGCTGCTCCAGGCGCTCGTGACCGGCCTCGCTGTGACCAACCGGCCCGACGAGCTCACCTTCGTCCTCGTCGACTACAAGGGCGGCTCGGCCTTCAGCCACTGCGCTCGGCTGCCCCACACGGTCGGTCTCGTCACCGACCTCGACGCACACCTCACCGGCCGTGCCCTCACGTCGCTCGACGCCGAGATGAAGCGCCGCGAACGACTCTTCGCGCAGGCCTCGGTCCGGGACCTCGACGACTACCGCCGGGCGGCTTCCGTATGCCCTGAGCTGCCTCCGCTGGCGCGGCTCGTCATCGTCGTGGACGAGTTCAAGGCTCTCGCCGACGAGTTCCCCGACTTCATCACCGGACTCGTCCGGGTCGCGGCTCTGGGCCGGTCCCTGGGGCTGCACCTCGTCCTGGCGACGCAGCGGCCGGCCGGCATCGTCTCGGCGGACATGCGCGCCAACGTGGCCTGCCGTATCGCGTTGAGAGTGCGCGACCGCGCCGACAGCGAGGACGTCGTCGATGCCGCAGATGCTGCGTCCATCGATCCCAGGGCTCCCGGACGCGCCTGCCTGCGCGTGGGTGACCGTGGTCTGAGCACGGTGCAGACGGCATACCTCGGACGGCCGATGTCACAGGCAGTGGGCCCGACGGACCGGGGCCGAGTCGTCGTCCGCGACCTGTCCGTCCCAGCGCTCGCACCGCACGATGAGCCGGGTCGGGACGCCCCGGACCAGCCCACCGAGCTGCAGACGGTCGTCGCTGCCGCGATCGCCGCCGCTCACCTTCTCGACCTCGACCCGTCGACGCCACCCTGGCTCCCGCCGCTCCCGACGGCCGTGAGCGTCGCCGACCTTCGTGCTGCGATCGGTTCCAGTGGTCCCGCCGACGCCGACGGGGCACCCCTGGCCCTGGTCGACGATCCGGTCCACCAGCGCCGCGAGCTGTTCTACTGGCGCCACGAGGAGCTGGGGCATCTCGGGATCGCCGGTGGACCACGATCCGGCCGATCCACGGCCCTGGTGACCCTGGCCCTCGGGATCGCCGACACCGCGGCGGCGCGCGACGTGCACGTCCACGTGCTCCAGGGCGCCACGGGACCGTGTGCCGAGCTCGCGCGGCTCCACTGTGTGGGCACGGTCACCGACGCGGGCGACCCCGGGCTGAGCACGCGGCTCATCTCGCGGCTGCTCCGCCTGGTCGACCGGGAGGAGACCGGACCGGTCCGGACGGTGGTGCTCGTCGACGGTTGGGAGTCACTCGAGGAGTCGCTGTCGGGCATCGACCACGGTGCGCCCGTCGACGACCTCCACCGTCTCCTTCGCGACGGTCCAGCGGCCGGGGTGAGGTTCGCCGTCACCGGCGGCCGCGCGATCCTGTCCGGGAGGCTGCCGGGCCTGCTCGAGCACCGCCTCGTGCTGCCCATGCCGGATCCGCTCGACCTCACCCTCGCGGGGGTCTCACCGTCCCTCGCCACGACTCCACGGCCCCCGGGGCGCGCGGTCGACCTCCAGACCGGTCGCGAGCTGCAGCTCGCCCTCCCGGGCGCCGGAGACCCCGACGGAGCGGTCGCCGACGCCGTCGCTCGTGCGACGGTGCGAGACGGCTCGTCCGCGACCGGAGAGTCCTGCTCGTCCCCGGCGCAGCGGACGAGCCCGTGGCGGATCACTGCACTGCCGGAACGTGTCGCGGTGGATGCGATGCCTGCGAGCACGGCGGACCTGTGGCTCGGCCTTGGTGGTGACGACGCGGCTCCGGTGAGTCTGCCCCTCGGAAGGGGCCGCGGCCGCGTGCTCGTGGCTGGGCCACACCGATCCGGACGCTCGTCGGCTCTCGCCACCATCGGTGAGGGACTGGTGGGACAAGGACGGCACGTCGCGACGGTCTGCCCGCGCCGGTCGCCGCTGTCGTCGTGGACGGTCGCGCACGGATGCCTGCTGCTGACGCAGCTCGATGCCGACGAGCTCGTCGCTGCCCGCCGAGCCGATCCGGACCTCTGCGTGCTCATCGACGACGGCGAGCTCGTGGACGGCAGCCCGGTCGAGCGGGCGCTCCTCGAGATGGCGCGTCTCGTCGACACCACCGACGGCGTCATCGTGCTCGCTGCCGAGCTCACGCGTGCCAACGGCTCCTTCCGTGGTCTCGTGCCCGAGGTGTCCCGGGACGGTGTCGGAGTCCTGCTCGGGGCCGGGTCGCCCGCCGACGGCGACGTGCTCGGCGTGCGGCTCCAACCGGACACCGTCCGTCGGGCCGGCCGCGGCCACCTCGTGGTCGACGGCCGCGCGACGGCCCTCCAGGTGGCGCTGCTCGATCTGCAACCCCAGCTGCCGGCGCCGTCGCGCGACGCCGCACGCGCCCGCGCCCGCGCCTGCTGACCGGCCGGCGCGACCACGACTGGGGAACCGCAGGGCGGACTCCGAGCTCACGGCCGCCCGAGGTCTGCCACTCTCGTGGCCAGCATCCCTGCACGAGGAGGAACCGATGGCCCGCGGCGCGCGCGAGATCACCCTGCGTTTCCTCGCCGCGCCCACGGACGCCGGCTACTCCGGCACGGTCGGCGGCGGACGGGTCCTGGAGTGGATCGACAAGGCGGGCTACGCGGCCGCCGCCGGATGGAGCGGGACGTACAGCGTCACGGCATACGTCGGCAACGTGCGCTTCACCCGTCCGGTCGAGGTCGGCGACCTCGTCGAGGCCACCGCGCGCGTCATCCACACCGGCACGACGAGCATGCACATCCTCGTCACCGTCTCCGCCGGCAACCCCAAGGACGGCGACCTCCGCCCGACGACCGACTGCATCATGGTCTTCGTCGCCGTGGACGAGCACGGTCGGCCGACGCCGGTCCCCCAGCTCGTCCCCGAGGACGAGCGCGATCGCGAGTGGCAGGAGAGTGCGGTCACGCGGATCGGCCTGCGCAACGAGATCGCAGCCGCCATGGCCGCCCAGACCTACAGCGACGCCGGCACCGCCCCACGCGTCGTGCTGCGCTTCCTCGCCGCCCCGACCGACGTCAACTGGGGCGGCAAGGTGCACGGCGGCATCGTCATGCGCTGGATCGACGAGGCCGCGCACGTGCTGGCGACGCAGTGGACCGGCTCGGCATCCAACGTCGCCGTCTACGCCGGCGGCGTCCGCTTCTACCGTCCCCTCCGCATCGGCCACCTCGTCGAGGTGGAGGCGAGGTTGCTCCTCACGGGGACGTCGAGCATGCACATCAGCGTGCACGTCCGCTCGGGCGACCCCTCCACCGGCGACCTCGACCTGACGACCCACTCCCTCATCGTCTTCGTGCCGCTCGACGTCGACGGCAACGCCGTCGCTGCGCGCCCGTGGGTGCCCGCGACTAACGAGGACATCGCCCTGCGCGACCACGCGCAGGCCCTTGTCGAGATGCGCAACGAGGTCGATGCCGAGCGCCACATCCCGTGACCCGCAACGCCGCTCGTTGAGCGGGCGAAGGCTCGGCCGGGCCGGGTCAGCATTCGGCTGAGATGTCCTTGGCCCAAGGGGACACGTGGAGTTCACCCGATGGCCACCGGAGGAGCACCCGGGCGCTCCCGCTGCGCTCCTAACGTCACAGGTGGTTCCCAGCCGCGCCGACCAGAGGGGCGCGGCGGACTCACCTCGCCGAAGGAGCACCCGCGTGACCCCCAAGCTTCTCCCCCTGATCTCGACGCCGCGGCACGGCTCGCGCAGCCGCATGACGTGCCACTACCGCTGCAACAACGCCTGCGACGCCCCCGTCCCCAACGAGTCGGCGGGCCCCGCGATGCGCGACCTCGTCGAGGGCGCCCTCGCCCGTCGCTCGCTGCTCAAGGGCGGCGCCCTCGGCGCCGGAGCCCTCGTCGTCGGCGGACTCGCCACCGCCGCACCGGCCGCCGCCACCGGCACACCCGCTTCCGCCGCCCGGGGCCGCGCCACCGGCGACGTCAGCCGAGCCACCTTCACCCCCGTCGCACCCAACCGGGTCGACGCGGTGACGAACGCCCCGGAGTTCACCCACAACGTCGTCATCCGCTGGGGCGACCCCGTCGAGGCCGGCGCCCCGCGCTTCGATGCGCACGCCCAGACGCCCGAGGCCCAGGCCAGGCAGTTCGGCTACAACAACGACTACGTCGGAGTGCTGCCCCTCACGGGCCGCAGCGCCCTGCTGGTCACCAACCACGAGTACACCGATGAGAACCTCATGTTCCCGACCGGCGAGTACGACGACGCCACGATCAAGAAGATCGCGATGGCCGCCCACGGCATGGCCGTCGTCACCATCGAGCGGGGCCGGGCGAAGGGGTCCTGGATCCGCTCCGACCACCGCAAGGCACGCCACAACCGCCGCATCACCGTGCACACCGAGTTCGCCGTCCACGGCCCCGCCGCCGGGCACGAGCTGCTGCGCACGGCCGCCGACCCGAGCGGCACCAGGGTCTTCGGCACCTTCGGCAACTGCGCCGGAGGCACGACCCCGTGGGGCACCGTGCTCTCCGGTGAGGAGAACTTCAACGGCTACTTCGACGCCTCGGGCGCGGTCGACCCCGCCGTCGCCACCTCGTTCAAGCGCTACGGCCTCGCGACCTCCGCCGCGACCAACCGCGGCTGGTCGACCGTCGACGAGCGCTTCGACCTCAGCAAGCACCCGCACGAGGCCTACCGCTTCGGCTGGGTCGTCGAGGTCGACCTCTACGAGCCCGACTCGGCGCCGGTCAAGCAGACGATGCTCGGCCGCTTCAAGCACGAGGGCGCCAACGTCACGATCTCGCGTTCGGGTCATGCGGTCGCCTACATGGGCGACGACGAGCGCGGCGACTACCTCTACAAGTTCGTCTCCGCAGACCGCTTCCGCAAGGGCGACTCCCGCGCGGCCCGGGCCCACAACAAGACGCTCCTGACCAAGGGCACGCTCTACGTCGCGAAGTTCGCCGGCGACGGCACCGGCGACGGCGAGTTCGACGGAACCGGCACGTGGGTCGCCCTGACCTCCGACACGACGTCCCACGTCCCCGGCATGAGCGTCGCCGAGGTGCTCATCAACACGCGCCTCGCTGCCGACACCGTCAGCCCGACGAAGATGGACCGCCCCGAGGACGTCGAGCCCAACCCCGTCAACGGCAAGATCTACGCCGCGCTGACCAACAACTCCGACCGCGGCGTGAAGTACCCGACGGACGAGACCAACCCGCTCGCCTCGAGCATGGTCAGGTCCAGCCTCGGCGCGCCCCTGACGAGCAAGTCGGGCAACCGCAACGGCTACGTGCTCGAGCTGACGGAGCTCGGGAATGACCACACCGCAACGACGTTCACGTGGGACCTCTTCCTCGTCTGCGGTGACCCCGCAGCCCCGGAGACCTACTTCGCCGGCTACGACAAGTCCAAGGTCAGCCCGATCAGCTGCCCGGACAACGTCGCCTTCGACGCCGCCGGCAACCTGTGGCTCTCCACCGACGGCAACGTCCTGGGCTCCAACGATGGCCTCTTCCGGGTGCCCGTCGCCGGTCCCGAGCGCGGCCGGGTCGAGCAGTTCCTCACCGTGCCCTACGGCGCCGAGACGTGCGGTCCGCTCGTCACCGAGGACCAGCTCTCGGTCTTCGTCGCCGTGCAGCACCCCGGCGAGACGGACGGCGCGACCTTCGAGACTCCCTCGAGCACGTGGCCGCACACCGACGGCTTCCCGCGACCGAGCGTCGTCGTGTCCTACCGGAGGTGACGAGCGCAGCCCGCCACGAGCACTGAGCCCGTCGGCAGCAGCGCGAGCGAGGACGGCCCGGCACCAGCAGGGGGTGCCGGGCCGTCGTGCGTCACGAGGACGTATGCCGTTCAGCGGGTCCGCGTCGGCAGGTGGGTCCGCGGCGCCATCCGCGGACCGCGACGCGGCCGGTGGTGGCCTGCAAGCCCGAGCAGGTGCTGCACGCGGTAGCGGTGCCCCCGATAGGGCTCGAGCAGCTCCGCGAGCCCCGCGTCGTCCACCGGGGTCCCCGTGAGGGCCCATCCGATGTCCTTGGCCACGTGGTAGTCACCGAACGAGACGGAGTCCGGGTCGCCGAGCGCTCGCTGCGCGACCTCCGCCGCGGTCCACACGCCCACTCCGGGCAGTGCCCGCAGGCGACGGTGCGCCTCCGCGACCGACACGGACGCGCCCTCCTCGAGGCGGCCGGCATACCCCACCGCTCGCACCACCGTGCGCGACCGCGCGCTGTCGACCGAGGCCTGCAGCCACGCCCACGAGGGGATCGCGGCCCACCCGGCGGCCGTCGGGGGCGCCATGAGCCCGGGAAACGGCCCCGGCGCGGGGCTGCCGAACCGGCGGACGAGGACCCGGTAGCCGGCGAACGCCTCCTGACCGGTCACCTTCTGCTCGATGACCGCCGGCACGAGGGCGTCGACCACGAGGCCCGAGCGCGGAACCCGCCAGTGCGAGAAGCGGCGCCACGCCTGTGCCACGACATCGTGGTGCGTCTCGAACCCGGACGGGTCGTCCTCGTCACCGAGGAGCGCCGGCACCGCCTCGAGCAACCACGCAGCCCCCGGTCCCCAGGCCTGGGCATGGACCTCGGAGTCGCCCGGACGGCACACGAGGTGCAGCGTGCCGACGCCCTCCGGCGTCTGGACCGCCCGGGTCACCGTGCCCTCGCGTCCGAACCGCGACGTCAGGTCGCCGGCCCCCCTCCGGAAGACCCCGAGCTGGGCGCGCAGGGCGATCTCACGGTCGCTTCGCCAGCGACGGGTGGACGGTTCGGGCACCACAACATCCTCGCCTACACTCGGCACCGTGTTGACCGGGACCGCATCGGCCCGGCCGACGAGCGACTCACACCCGCACGCGTGAACCCCGCACCACCTGCCCAGCTGCCACCGGTGCCCAGCTGCCGACCGGCGACGCCGACAGACCGACAGGAATCGAGGAACGATGGCCCGCGAGACGAGCCGAGACCGCCGCGAGCGCGTCGCCCAGATGCAGGCTGCACAGAAGAGGTCCGAGCGCCGTCGCCTCCTCGTCGTCATCGGCGCCTGCGTCGCGGTCATCGCCATCATCGGCGCAGCCGTGGCCTGGGCCGTCATCGGTGAGCAGAACAAGAAGAACGAGGCGCTGGCCAACATCAGCGGCGACGTCGCCGCGGCCTCGTGCGACCCCGTCACCAACGACCCCGCGAGCGGCTCGAGCGACCACGTCGGCCCCGGCACCAACCAGCCGGACGTCACGAAGATCCAGTACTCCACGGTCCCGCCGTCGAGCGGCAAGCACTTCGCCGTCCCGGCCGTCGACTCCCGCCGGGTCTACACCGTCGCCGACGCCCCCAAGATCGAGACACTGGTGCACAACCTCGAGCACGGCTACACGATCCTCTGGTACGACCGTTCCGTCGAGAAGGAGCAGGCGGCCGCGTTCCAGGCGCTCGCGACGAAGGTCAACGCCATGAAGGAGTCGGCCAACAAGTTCCTCGTCAGCCCGTGGGACCCCGCCTATGGCGCGCTCCCTGCCGGCAAGAAGTACGCCCTGTCGCACTGGTCTGCCGACGTCGACCAGGCGACCGGCAAGGTCGGCAAGCAGATGGGCCACCGCCAGCTCTGCGGCGGCCTCAACACGACGGTCGTCGAGGACTTCGTCAAGAGCCACCCGTGGAGCTCCGCCCCGGAGCCCGGCGCCGCCTGAGCGGTCCCGCCTCCGACGCGGCTCGCGTCCACGCCTCCCGGCCCCCGGTGACCCACCGGGGGCCGGTCGCGTGCTCCGGGCTAACCTGCCGGCATGGCTATCACCGGCGAGTACGTCCCCAGCCCCAGCGCCTGGGTCCGCAAGCAGGTCGACACGATCGAGGACACCGGCACGACCGACTCCGTCGACATCATGGGACTGCCCGTGGTCATGCTGACCATGCGCGGCGCGCGCACCGGGGCGATCCGCAAGGTGCCGCTGATGCGGGTCGAGCACGACGGATCCTTCGCGGCGGTCGCCAGCCAGGGCGGGGCGCCCACTCACCCGCAGTGGTATCGCAACCTGCTCGCCCACCCCGACATCGAGCTCCAGGTCGGCACCGAGACCTTCCCCGTCCACGCGCGCGAGCTCGAGGGCGAGGAGCGCAGCCAGTGGTGGGAGCGGTGCGTCGCGGCCTTCCCCTCCTACGCCGAGTACCAGACGAAGACCGACCGGCTCATCCCGGTCTTCGTCCTCGAACGGCGGTAGCCCGCGGCCGCCAGGGAGCGGAGGCAGGGCCCGCGAACGACGCGACGGACGGTCAGACCGTGAGGTCGCTCTGCTCGGCCTGCCGCTCGGTGATCAGGTGGTGCGAGCGGGCGTAGAGCCACCCGCCCAGCGCCGCCAGGACGTCGACGATGGTGACGATGAAGCGCGACATGATCGCGACCGCGGCCGCCGCAGGCGTGGGCATGGCTGTCGAGAGGATGATCGTCAGCAGCCCCTCACGGGCTCCGAGACCGGCCGGCAGGACGACCGTGAGCATGCCCAGGGAGACCGACAGGGCGTACCCCGTCATCGCGGCGGTCGTGAGGTCCGGGTGGGGGGCGTCGCCCGCGACCGCGCGGGCCAGCAGCAGGGTGTGCACCCCGAAGGAGAGCCACACCAGGACGAAGGTCGCGACCGCGCGCAGGACGGCCGGGGCGGACAGTCCGTGCTCCAGCGGCTCACGCTTCAGGGTGCGCAGCATCCGGTCGATGATGGCGTTGAGCAGCCTCGGGACGCACAGGACGACGAGGATCGGGATGCCGAGCAGCAGCCACCAGTCGAAGCCCGAGGAGTCACGGGTGATGAGGAAGGAGGCCGCCGGCAGCCCGACGAGCAGGCCGGTCAGCAGCGACAGTCCCAGCGCCAGCAGCCCCGTGACGGCGGTGCGCCGGCGGGGCACCTTGAGGTGGCTCGCGATGTCGGCCTGGACGAGCACCGACCACAGCGAGCCGGGCAGGTACTTGCCGAGCTGGCCGACGAAGTAGACGCCGGACGCCGGGGCGAGATGCAGGTCGGAGCCGAGGTCGCGCAGCAGCGTCTTCCAGCCGATCATCGTCAGCCAGGTCCCCACGGCGGCGGCCAGCATCGACCACAGGAACGTCGACCAGGAGATCTGGTCGAGGTGCACCGACACGTCGGCCCAGTTGCGCGCGACGGCGTAGACGACGGCAGCGAGGGTGATGAGCGCGATGGCCACGCGGAGGACGGTGAGGATCTTCTTGCGGGTCATGTCCGCCCCATCATCCCAGCCCCACAGGGGTGCTCAGCGCCGTCTCAGGGTCAGACGCACGAGTCCGTATGCCGCGTCGTCGGCTCGGGCGCGCGACGCGGCCTCTCGCATCCGCGCGTTGACGTCACCGTCGAGGTCGCCGATGAGCACGAACCCGAGGTCGTGGGCACGGGCGAGGATGCCGCGCACGTCGGCCGGACCGACCGCGCCCTCGGCCGCCCGCGGACCGATCGGGATCGTGATGACGAGCAGACCGCCCGAGCGGAGCGCCCACGACGCCTGCTCCAGGACGTGGTCGACGTCGTCGCTGTCGCAGCCGCTCGGGTGGATGCGGACGATGACGTCGAGGGAGCCCGTGTCGACGTCGAGCGCGGCCACGCTCGGATGGGACCCGGTGAAGTCGATCTCGACGGGCGCGAAACCGACGGCCCGTGCCCAGCGTGACAACAGGGACCGCGTGCCCCCCTCGTCGACGATGACGGCACTGCGGCGACCGTCGTCGCGCACCCGCAGGATCGCGGCCAGCGCCCCGAGAGCCGCCCAGGCCGACACGCTGTCGAGCGACCGCGGCAGGCCGAGGATCCGTGAGAGCCGCCGCGCGTCGTCGGCCTCGTCGGGCTCGCCGAGCACGTCGGTGGCGAGGACCCACTCGGGCAGGTCGTCGGGTCGCAACGACACGAGCGGGCGCCGCGCGGCGCGGTGCCGCAGGGCCTGGGCCGCGCTGCGACGGACCCGTCCCGAGACACGGCGAACGGCCCCGAGCACGACCCGACCCCGCCGGGCCAGCGCGTCGTCGTCGCCAGCGTCGTCGTCGTCGTCCCCCGGGTCATCGTCCCCGAGCGAGGGGTCGTCGCCATCGAGATCGTCGCCCGGCCCGTCGTCGAAGGCGTCGTCCGGACCGTCACCGCGACGCGGGCCGGACGACGCGGCATACGACCCCGTGTCACCGAGCAGCACGCTCTCGTCGACCGACAGCGCCTCGAGCGTGCCGAGGTAGTGCGCCCACGGGCCCGAGAGGTCGGGCGTGTGGACTCCCTCGGCAAGGCGACGGCGCACGTCGGGGTCGCCGAGCCGGCGCAGCGCCCCCGCGAGCGCGCGCTCGTCCTCGGGCGGCACGAGCAGCCCGTTCACCCCGTCCTCGACCTGCTGCGAGAAGGGCGCGATGTCCGAGGCCAGCACGGGCAGCCCGTGCGCGTGGCCGAGGACGACGTTCTGCGACGCCGTGGCCGACCGGTACGGCAGCGCGAGCACATCGTGGTCGGCCAGGAGGGCGGCGAGCGCGTCGGCGGGCACGTAGCCGTCACGGATCTCGACCCGGCCGGCCAGGGCGGGGTCCGAGGCCAGGCGGCCGATGACGCTGCGGTTGGGCCCCCAGAGCTCCCCCGCGATCGTCAGCGTCACCTCGGGCACCGAGCGCATCGCGCGCAGCAGCACGTCGATCCCCTTGTACTCGCGGACGAGACCGAGGGCGAGCAGGCGGGTGGGACCGGGCCGCGGGCCACGGGCGATCGGGTCGCCGCCGGGAACGTGCGGCGGCAGGTCGGCCACGGAGACCCGACGGGCTCCCAGGTCGTGCGCCACCCGGGCCTGGTCGGCGCCGTGCACGAGGACCGAGTCGACCCGCGAGAGCAGCGCCGCCATGAGGCGTCGGTCACCGACGTGGTGCTCGTGCGGAAGGACGTTGAGACAGATGACCACCGACTGGGGGCGGGGGCCGGTCGAACCACCCGACCCCGGCGGTCCCGCCGTTCCGGTGGGCTCGGACGGCTCGGACGGCTCGGACGGCTCGGTCGAACCGGACGCGGCACCGGGCAGTGCGCCTGCAGCACGGAGCAGGGCGAGGTGGGCCGGGGCGACCGCGGGCATGACGTGGACGACGACGATGGCGTCGACGTCGCGCAGGCGCCTGCCGGCGCGCACCCAGGTGTCGGGGCGGGCCCAGCTGAGCGCACGGATCGTCCGCGGGAACGGTGGCACCTCGGGCTGGCCGTCGGGCACCGACACGTCCGCGTGGTGCAGCTTCGACGGGTAGAGGTGCGCCCACGAGACGAGCGTGACGTCGTGCCCGGCGTCCGCCAGGTGGTGCGCGAGCATGGTCGTGTGCGCCGCGACCCCGCCCTTGTGCGGGTGGGTCGGGCCGACGATCGCGATGCGCAGCGCCGCCGACCCGGTGGAGACGTCGGCCGTCGCCGAGGCCCCGAGGTGTGGCGCGGCTCCGGCAGCCTCGAAACCCTCGTGGCCCCGCGACGGGGAGCCCTGTGACAACGCGTCCGTCATGGTGGTCCGACTCTAGTTGCCGGCGTATGCCGTCGTGCGTGCTGCCGTCGCAACCTCGCGTGTCGGGAGGACCACGTGGGCGGCCCTACGCTGGAGTCCATGCAGAACGAGGACGTGTGGCTGGTCGTGCCGCTCTACAACGAGGCCGCCGTCATCGCCGACGTCGTGCGCGAGGCCCGCGCCGTCTTCCCCAACATCGTGTGCGTCGACGACGGCTCTCGCGACGCCTCGGCAGACCTGGCCGAGCAGGCCGGGGCGGCCGTGGTGCGCCACCCGGTCAACCTCGGTCAGGGCGCCGCCCTGCAGACCGGCTTCGAGTACGCCCTCGGCGACCCGACGATGCGTTACGTCGTCACCTACGACGCCGACGGCCAGCACCAGATCCGCGACGTCGAGGTCATGCTCGATCGCATCCGTGAGGGTGACGTGCGCGTCGTCTTCGGATCCCGCTTCCTCGACGAGCGCACCGAGGCCTCGGCCGGCAAGCGGCTCGTGCTGCGGGCGGCCGTCGCCTACACGAACGCCACGACCGGCACGCGCCTGACCGACGCGCACAACGGCCTGCGCGTCCTGCACCGCGACGTCGTGGAGCAGCTCGACATCACCCAGAACCGGATGGCCCACGCCTCCGAGATCGTCGCCCAGATCGGCTCGATGCGCTTCGACGGCGCGAAGGTCGCCTACGCGGAGGAACCCGTGCACATTCTCTACACCGACTACAGCAAGGCCAAGGGCCAGTCGCTGTGGAACGCCGTCAACATCCTCGCGGAGCTGATCTGGCGATGAGCCGGCAGAGCGTCATCCAGATCCTGCTCATCCTGGCGACCGTCGTCATCGCGTGGCGGCTGCTCGCCGGCAGCGGCCAGCGCACCCAGGCGGTGCGCCGTCTCGGGCTGCTGCTGCTACTCGCCCTCGTCGTCTACTCGATCATCGACCCGAGCAAGACGTGGACCAACCTCGCGAAGACGCTGGGGGTGGGCCGCGGCGCGGACCTCATCCTCTACGGTCTCGCCGTCGCCTTCCTCGGCTTCGTCGTCACGACGTACAAGCGTTTCCGCGAGATGGAGACCCGCTACACGCGTCTGGCCCGACGGATCGCCCTCGACGAGGCGCCACCGGTGTCCGAGCACGTGAAGTCGACAGGTTCGGCTGACACACTGTCCGGCGAAGTTCCTCCGTCCCCGAGCGTGAAGGCAGCCGATGCCGACTGATCCGAGCACTCCTCGCCGCCCCGGCCGCGACGACGCCTACACCGTCGACACCCGGCGCCGCCCCAAGCGAAGCGGCGGAGCCATCGCTCCCTCGCACGCCGAGGAGCGGGACCCCGACGTCGTCGACACCCGCGGGCCCCGGCAGCGCGGTGGGGCGCCCACGGGCCCGACCGGGCCCGGCGAGCCGCGACACCGCCGGCGCAAGGGACGGGTCGTCCTCGTCGCACTGCTCGTGCTGCTCCTCGCGTGGGTCGGCTTCATGGTCTGGGTGCCCATGCAGGCGTGGGGCTCGGTCAACAAGGTCGACAACATCCCGGACGGCGAACGGCCCACGGACACGTCGGGCTACAACTACCTGCTCGTCGGCTCCGACAGCCGCGAAGGGCTCACCAAGGAGCAGCGCAAGAAGTACGCGACGGGCAACGCGGCCGGCAACCGCACCGACACGATCATGCTCGTTCACGTCTCCGAGAGCGGCGGCAAGCCGGTCATGGTCTCACTCCCCCGAGACTCCTACGTGCCCATCCCGGGCCATGGTCGGGACAAGATCAACGCCGCCTACTCGATCGGCGGACCCAAGCTCCTCACCACCACCGTCGAGCAGGCCACCGGCATCCACGTCGACGGCTACGTCGAGATCGGCCTCGGTGGCTTCGCCGCCGTCGTCGACAGCGTGGACGGGGTCGACCTCTGCGTGGCGCGCAACATGAAGGACAAGAAGGCCGGCATCGACCTCAAGAAGGGCTGCCAGACCCTCGACGGCGGCAACGCCCTCGGCTACGTCCGCTCGCGCTACGAGGACCCGCTGGGCGACATCGGCCGCGCCGCCCGGCAGCGCCAGTTCCTCGGCGCCCTCATGAAGAAGGCCGCGACACCTGCGACGGTGCTCATCCCCTGGCGCTACAAGAGCTTCGCCGACGCCTCGGCCGCCGGACTCGCCGTCGGCACGGAGACCGGCATCATGGATGCGGTCCGCGTGCTCCAGGCGATGCGTTCCGTGAGCAACGACCAGGGTCTCTCGCTCTCGGTGCCGACGTCCGACCTCGCCTACCGCACGAGCTCGGGTGCCCTCGCGGTCAAGTGGGACACCCAGCGGGCCAAGGCCCTGTTCACGGCCCTCAAGAACGACGACCCGCTCACCGAACCGCCGCCCGGCACCACGGTCGAGGGAGCGAAGAACAGCTGATGGTGCGTGCGCTGGAAGGCCCCGCCCGATGACGACCACTCTCCTGCCCGCCGAGGTGCTCGGCCGTATGGTCGCGTCCGACCCCGGCCGGCCCCGGCTCACCTGGTACGACGACGGGCCCGGGCCCACCGCCGGTGAGCGCATCGAGCTGAGCGCCCGCGTCCTCGTCAACTGGGTGTCCAAGGCCGCGAACCTCCTCCAGGACGACGCGGCCGCCGGGCCGGGCACGACGGTCGGCCTCGACCTGCCCGCCCACTGGCGCTCGCTCTACTGGGCGCTCGCCACGTGGTCCGTCGGCGCGACGGTCGTCGTCGGCGACGCATCGCTCGGGGCCGACGTGCTCGGGGCCGACGTGCTCGTCACGGACTCCCCCGCTGCCGCTGCCGGACACGGCGGGGACGCCGTGCTCGTCTCGCTCCCCGCGCTCGCCCGAAGCCACCCGGAGGCGGCCGAGGCGCCCGGCGCCGTCGACGAGGCCCGTGAGCTCGCCACGCACGGCGACCTCTTCTCCCCGATGTCCGATGCCGAGCCCGGGGACGTCGCCCTGGCTGCGGCCGGCGTCGACACGGCATACGGCGACCTCGTCGTGGTCGAGCAGGCGTGGGGCCCCTCGCCCCGTGTCGCCCTCGCGGGCGGGCTCGAGCAGGTGCTCCACCTGGCCCTGGCCGCGTGGGCCGTCGACGGGTCGGTCGTGCTCGTGCGCGGTGACCGCACCGACCTCGCCGACCGCTTCGCGTCCGAGGCCGTCACCGTCGATGCGCGCGAGAGCGCCTGAGCCGCAGTCAGCTACGCGGACAGTCGGTCGAAGAGCGACCAGGTCCGGGAAGCCACGACACCCGTGCTCGCCAGCCCCGCCCGTGCCTGCGCCGTCTTGACGGCCTCACGGGTCGCCAGATCGAAGACACCCGTCTGACCGACCCCGAGGAGCCGCTGCACGGCCACCACCTGCGGGCCGGTGTCGCCAGCACGCAGCACCGTCGAGCGGTCGGCCACGAACGGGAAGTCGCGCGCCTCGAGCACGTCCCAGACCTCGGGCGTCACCACACCCGTCTGCGGCAGAGCCAGCGAGCGCTGGAGCGAGGCGACCTTGTCGCGCGTCACCGCCCCGAAGACGCCGTCGACGGCGAGGCCGCCGAGAGCGCGCTGGAGGACCCGAACCGCGGCGCCGCGCGAGCCGGTCGCCAGGGTCAGGCTCTTGTAGGCGGTGTAGCTCGTGCCGATGTCCACGCTCGCCACCCCGGCGCTGGTGCGAGACGACGTGCTGGCGTAGGTGGTCATGAGGGGGCCCCTCCCGCTGGTGGTGGTGCGAAGGTCGGCGGTCGTGACCGCCGGAAGCGTCGTGGTGTCAAGGGAATCCGTGTGTGACGGGCTCGTGAGGGCGACCGTCCGGGACGTGCTGGCCACGCCGGACCAGCCGCGCGCGAAGAGAGTCTGCTGCGTCCTCGAGTCCGCGACACCGGTCTGGGACAGGCCCGCGAACTTCTGGTAGGCCGTAACGCGCGCGCGGGTCATGGTGCCGTAGTAGCCCGTCGTCGGCAGCGACCCGAGCTTTGCCTGCAGGGTCCTGACGGCGGCGGAGGTCATGCCGAGTCGCAGGGTCGGATAGGTCGTCGCGGGGGTCGCCGGGGTCGCTGGCGCAGCGGCGGTGCCGGTCCACCCGCGCACCCACAGCCGGGCCTGGGTCACCGGGTCGGCGACACCGGTCTGCGGCAGCCCGACGAACTTCTGGTAGGCCGTGACCCGTGCCTGCGTCAGGCTCCCGTAGTAGCCCGTCGTCGGCAGCGAGCCGAGCTTGGCCTGCAACGTCTTGACCGCGCCCGAGGTGGTGCCGGGCTTCAGGGTGGGATAGGCGACGGTGACGCTCCTCCAGCCACGCGCCGTGAGGATCTCCTGCGTGCGCAGGTCGGCGGTCCCGGTCCGCGGCAGCCCGACGAACGCCTGGTAGGCGATGACGCGCGCCTTGGTCTGGTCACCGAAGTACCCGGTGGTCGGCAGGTTGCCGAGCCGGACCTGCAGCTGGCGCACCGCCTCGGACCGCATGCCCGGGGACAGCACGACGGGCGTCGCCGGCACGGGGGTCGTGGGAGTGGTCGGCGTCACAGGCGGTGTCGTCGGGAGGGTCGAGCCGGCACGCGGGAGCGACGTGAGGTAGCTGCGGGTGGGGACGCCGGTCCACCAGGAGGTGCGGCCTGCAGCGCCGTCGTAGTTGAAGCTGAAGTGGATGTGGTCGGTGTGCGGCGAGCTGCCGTAGTAGGGCGCCCACCCGCGCTCCGTGGCGTAGGAGCGCCACATCTTCCTGTTGTGGATGATGTACATGATCCCGAAGCGGCGAGCCATGGCGCCCTTGACGCCGTTCTTGTCCGGCGCCGTGAGCCACGCCAGGACCGACTGCGCGACGGCCTCCTGCGACGGGTTGTCGACGTTCAGCATCCAGTCCCACGCCCGGCCGTCGTAGTGCTCGGAGGGACCGCTGGAGCACGTCCGGCCGATGAGACCCGTCGACCCCATGCCGTAGTGGGACGTCATGAGCCGCGCGAACGCCAGCACCCCAGGCCTTGCGACCGGGTCGCAGATCGTCTGGGCCTGGTAGGGCACGTAGACGTCGAGACCGCTGGGCAACGTCCGCGTCGGGGGCGCCTGCACCGCCGCAGCCGGCTCCGCCACCATCGGCACCGTGAGCGCGGGAAGAGCGAGGACGAGGCCCAGCGGGCGTCGGCGCAGGGCCATGGTGAACCTCTTCGACAGACGTGGACGAGCGGTGATCCGGGTTTACTCCCGCACCATTTATGCACTCCAGTCACACCAACCACAAGCCGGTCCGACGAATTACAGAGGTGTTCTTCTGTCCTCCGTGGAATGACACGACTGTCATTCGGGTCGGCCACGGCAGGCGCACCCGAGGCAAGGTCACGACGTGTGCCTGCCGGCCGGCATACGTGCTCGGCGACCACAGGTCGGGGCGGGCGTGTGGGGCGACCCCACGCCGTCCGGCTCCGTCCGCGCGGATAGAGTCCGGCCATGGACAAAGTCGTCTCCACCCCCCAGGAGGCCATCGCCGGGATCAGCGACGGAATGTCGCTCTCGGTCGGCGGTTTCGGCCTCTGCGGCATCCCATCCGTGCTCATCGCAGCCATCCACGAGACCGGCCTGAAGGACCTCGAGGCCGTCTCGAACAACTGCGGCGTCGACGACTGGGGTCTCGGGATCCTGCTGCGCGACAAGCGCATCCGCCGCATGGTCAGCTCCTACGTCGGTGAGAACAAGGAGTTCGAGCGGCAGTACCTCTCCGGCGAGCTCGAGGTCGAGCTGACGCCGCAGGGCACGCTCGCCGAGCGGCTGCGGGCCGGCGGCTCCGGAATCGGCGCCTTCTTCACGATGACCGGTGTCGGCACGCAGATCGCCGAGGGCGGACTCCCCTGGCGCTACGACGACGCCGGCAACATCGCCGTCGCCTCCCCGCCGAAGCAGACCCAGGACTTCGACTGGATGGGCGAGACGCGGACGTTCGTGCTCGAGGAGGCCATCACGACCGACTTCGGCCTCGTCCGCGCGGCGAAGGGCGACCGTCACGGCAACCTCGTCTTCAACCAGTCCGCCCGCAACTTCAACCCTCTCTGCGCCATGGCCGGTCGCGTCACGGTCGCCGAGGTCGAGGAGCTCGTCGAGCCCGGACAGCTCGACCCCGACGAGATCCACCTGCCCGGCATCTACGTGCAGCGGGTGCTCCCCCTGACCGCCGAGCAGGCCGCCGACAAGCGCATCGAGCGCCGCACCGTCCGCCCGCGCACGACCACCGAGCAGGAGGCCTGACATGGCTCTGACCCGTGAGCAGATGGCCGCCCGCGCCGCCGCCGAGCTGGCCGACGGCGCCTACGTCAACCTCGGCATCGGCCTGCCGACCCTCGTGCCCAACTACGTGCCCGACGACGTCGAGATCGTGCTGCAGTCCGAGAACGGCATCCTCGGCGTCGGCGCCTACCCGTTCGACGGCGACGAGGACCCCGACCTCATCAACGCCGGCAAGGAGACCGTCACCCTGCGCAAGGGTGCCGCGTTCTTCGACTCGGCGACGAGCTTCGGGATGATCCGCGGCGGCAAGGTCGACGCAGCCATCCTCGGTGCCATGCAGGTCAGCGAGGGCGGCGACATCGCCAACTGGATGATCCCCGGCAAGATGGTCAAGGGCATGGGTGGCGCGATGGACCTCGTCCACGGCGCCAAGAAGGTCATCGTCCTCATGGAGCACAACGCGAGGGACGGCTCCTACAAGATCGTCAAGGAGTGCTCGCTGCCCTACACCGGCCGTGGCGTCGTCCAGCGCATCATCACCGACCTGTGCGTCCTCGACGTCACGCCCGAGGGACTCGTGCTGCGTGAGCTCGCGCCCGGCGTGACCGAGGCCGAGGTGCGCGAGCGCACCGAGCCCGAGCTCATCAGCGACCTCTAGCCCGGCGCAGTGCGGATCGGGCCCCTCCGCATGGAGGGGCCCGATCCCCGCCCTCACCCTCCGTAGTAGCCCATGAGGTCGCCGATGACGGCGACCGAGCCCGAGGTGCTGCTCACGGACACGCTCGAGGACCGGATGCCCGACACCGCGAGTCCCGAGATCGCCTGTCCCGGAGTGACATTGACGTTCGAGGTGACAGGTCGCGGCGATCCGGTCGCATAGACCGTGAGGGCCGTCGGCAGCGTGGCGCCCGTCGCGGAGAGCGACATCGCGACCCCGCTCGCCGACCCGGGGACGCCGGCCACCGACACCGCCAGGCTTCGTCCGCCGCCGAGCGAGCCGTACCGCGTTCCCCATCCGTACCGGGTGTCGAGCACCCGCCGCGGGCTGACCGGCGTGAACCGCGAGCCGCTGCCGGCCACGAAGACACCCGCCACGTCGGCGACGACGTCGGTCGGCGCGGTCGTGTGGATCGTCACGGTGCCGCCCGGGCCGACCGGCACCGTCGCGAGGTTGGCGACGTTCTGGCCCTTCACGAAGTTGAGGTTGGACGTCGACGGCCGGGCCGACCCGCCGGCATACGCGGTGAGGTAACCCGACCCCTGCGTGCGCGTCACGGTCAGGTTGAGGTTGACCGCACGAGTGCCCGCGGGCAGGTTCGGCACGGTCACCGTGAGTGGACGCGAGGGCTCCACGCGCTGTGCCGGAGCCCCGAGGCCGGAACGGGTGTCGAGCACCCGACGGAAGCTGCCCACGAGGCCCGAGGACGAGCCCGTCGAGTAGTAGCCCGCGAGGTCGGCGATGACGTGCACGTTGCCCCCGCCGTTGCGCAGCGTGATCGCTCCGCCGGCGCCGACACCGACCGTCACCGCGGCGGCCGTGGTCCGCCCGGGGCCGGTGTTGAGCACCGACGAGCTGCGGGGCGCCAGACCGGCCGGGAAGACCGCGACCGAGGTGGTTCGCGTGGCGGCCGTCGTCGTGAGGTTGAGCGTCACCGCCGTGACGTCCGACGGCAGCCCCGACGGACGGATGGTGATGGTGCCCCCTGCGGCGAGCGGTGCCCGCGGCGCGCCGAGCCCGCTCCGGGTGTCGACGAAGCGACGCGCGGCCACAGGCGTGTAGCGGCCGGGCCGGCCGGCATACTGCCCGGCGCGCCACTGCGTCGCGGCAGCCGAACGGATCCCGGGGACCTGGGGGTATGCCGCGTCGCCGGGGCAGCTCGTGAGGCTGAGGTCGCGGTGACCCATGACCCGGGGCTTGGTCACGCGCACTCCGGCTTCGTAGCGGGTGCTGCCGGCCGAGGTGAGGGTGACCGAGGACGCGGGGTCGAAGGCGCTCCGGTCGGCCTGCCACGCGACGACCCTGGCCACCGCGGTCCGGACCGCGCTGGGGAACGGCACCGAGGTGAAGTCCCCGATCACCGAGACGCCGAGCGTCTCCTGATTGAAGCCGCCGGCCTGGGCCCCCTGCGTGAAGCCGGACAGGCCGCCCTTGCGTCCTTCGTAGATGCGCCCGAAGCGGTCGACGAGGAAGTTGTAGCCGATGTCGCACCAGCCGCGACTCTGGGTGTGGAAGGCGAAGATGCTGCGCATCAGCGCCGGGGCCTCGGCCGACGTGTAGGTGTTGACGTTGACCGTGTGGTGCACCACGGCGGCCTTGAAGCCGGCGAGAGGGTCGGGCTGGCACGGCATGAGCCGCTCGTCGGCGCCCCAGGCGCTGCGCGACACGATCGCGGGAGCGCTCACGGATGCCGTTGCGGTGGCAAGGCTCGCGGCCGCGGTCGCCGGCGCGGAGCCGTCCACCGACGGCGAGTCCGCCGGCACCTGGGGTGCCAGCGTCGCGTCGCTCGGAGCGCTGCCGCCGTCGACGACGCTCAGCGTGAGGTCGGGCGGGACGACGCCGCCTCGGGTGGAGACACGGACGTCGATGCCGTCCGAGCCGACGGCGGTCACGGCCGCGGACCCGGCGGTCTGACGACGGGCCTCGCGCGAGCCCCGGTCGGGCCCGTCCTCGGAGTCCACGTCGACCGGCAGCCATGCGCCCCAGCCGTGCGTGGTGCGGGTGCGCAGCTCGATACGCATGCCTGCGGGAGCGGCGCCGGTGAACGTGACGCCGGCCACGTCGAAGGGGATCCCGACCCGCGTCGTGGCCGCGGTGACGCGATCACCCGAGGCAGACACGGCGCCGGCCTTGTCGGCAGGGACGTGCGGGATCGGCAGTCGCGTCAGTCGGGGCGCCACCGGCGGGCCCTGTGCCGCGACTGCGGAGGCCGGGCCGCGTGGTGCGCCGAGGGAGCCCGGGCCGGCGGGCGGCTGCGACGCGCCGGCGGGCGCCGCCCAGCTCGGGTTCGGTGCGACCGGACCGAGCAGCGCGAGGAGCAGGCCCGCGAGGGCCGCTCGGCGGATGCCCCGGCGGACGACCCGTCCGGGGCGCCCGTCCTGCTCGTGGGGACGGAAGTGGTCGGATGGGTGGTCGGACGGGCGGGAGGGTGACGGCATCTCGGAACCTCTTGGATGTGGGCGTTATGTCCGTTTCGTCACAGTACGTCGTCCCGAATGGTCGGGGGGTTCCGGGCCACCGCCGGCTTGCCAGTCCCCCTGGACCCCCTCCGCGGCCCTCGACGGGCCGATGACAGGTCGGCCTCAGGTGCATGACGCACTAGGCTGTCGGGGTGGTCGGCGCCCTCGGGCGGTCGTGGCGTCCGAGACGCCCGGCGCCGTGGTGGTCCCGGCCGACTCGAGACCGCCGACAGAGGGATGGATGCCAGGTGACCCGGAAGACGACCGTCGACCACTCCGGAGGTCGCCTGTGGGCTCTTCTGACTCTCGCCACCTCCGTCGTGGCAGCCCTCGTGCCCCTCGTGCACGAGCGACGCTTCTACTTCTTCGGTGACACGCAGATCGGCGCGTTCGGCCAGTGGTACCACCTGGGCCAGCAGCTCCGGGCAGGTCACTGGCCCCTCTTCGACCCGCAGGTGTGGGCCGCCGGCAACTTCGTGGCCGAGGGCCAGTGGGGTCTGTTCAGCCCGCTCACGGCCCTCATCGGACTCCTCGCGACCCTGACCCCGAACGCCGTCGTCTTCGCGACGCTCGTCAAGATCAGCCTCCTCGTCGCAGGGTCGCTCGGCACCTACGCCCTGGCCCGGTCCTACCGTGCCAGTCCGCCTGCCGCCTACGTCGCGGGCGTCGCGTCCGGTCTGGGCGGTGCCACGCTCTACCTCGAGTCGCCGTCGTGGGTCACGGGCCAGATGACGTGGGCGTTGCTCCCGCTGTTCTGGTGGCAGCTGCGCAGGGTCGCGATCCCTCTCGCCGACAGGTCCGACGGCGTGCTGCGCTGGGCGAGCCCCGCCGCGGTGCTCGTGCTCGGCTGGCTCATCGTCTCCGTGGGCTACGTCTACGGCACGCTCTACATCGTCCTCGTGGGCGTCGCGACGATCATCGACTGCGCCCTGTCCCGTCGCTGGGGCGGCGCGCTGCGCGTCGTCATGGTCGGCGTCATCTGCGGGCTGCTGGCCGTCACCGTCTACCTCCCGGGGGTGCTCACAGCGCCCGTCACGACACGGCTCGGCTTCGAGATCATCAGCGACGGGCGGCTTCAGGGCACCCTGTCCGGGGTCATGACCTCCATGCTGCCCTTCACGGCCCGCACGCAGCCCACCGCCTACATCGCCTGGTTCCTGCCGCTGCTCGTGTGGGTCCGGCTCGACCGTCTGCGGCCCGTGGTCCGCGACCTGACCGGCCTGCTCCTCGTCCTCCTCGTCATGCTCATGTGGCTTCTCGGCCCCAACCAGGTCGGGCCCATCCGGTGGCCGATGCGCGTGCTGCCCATCGTCACGCTGCTCGTGGTGCTGACCGTGATGATCGTCCTCTCCCGGGCGGGCGCTCCCCGCCCGTCGGTGCGACGGCTGGTGGCCGCGCTCTCCGTCGCCTTCGTGGCCGGCTACCTCACGGTCTCGCGCACGTGGGAGGCCCGCTCGCTCATCGCCCTGGCGACCGGCCTCGTCCTCGTCGGTCTCACGATCACGTGGGCGATCCTGCGGGCACGTGGTGGGGCGGGGCCCGAGGGCACCCACCGACGCACGACCGCGGCGCTGGCCTTCGTCGCGGTCTGGGGCGTCGTCGTCCTCGCCGTCCAGCTCCAGGCTTTCCCCAGCCCGTCGTCGCAGGACCGGAACATGCCGGCCGCGACGAGCGCCTACGCGCGCCCCGCGTCGGCGGCGCAGGGTGACACGATCGCCATCGGCAACATCGAGAAGGTCCTCGTCGCCGACCCTGCCGCCAGCCGCGACTTCCTGATGGCCAGCTCGTGGTACCTCAGCCCACACCCGGTGCAGAGCACGTACACGACGATCGGCTACGAGACCTACACCAAACGGTTCTGCGTGCTCTACAGCGGCAACCTCTGCCCGCGCGGCCTGACCGCCCTGATGGAGACCGACCCGTCCACCGGCAGCGTCCGCGCCGACCTGCTCTCGGTGAGCACGCTCCAGCTGCTGCGCAAGGACTTCAGCGCCGCCCGCCTGGACAAGCCGCCGGCAGGATGGCACGTCGCCTACCGCAGCACGTATGCCGTCACCTGGGTCCGCGACCGCGTGCTGCCCCCGGCCGGTGGGGTCACCTGGGCCTCCGACGGAGTCAGGGTCTCGGAGACGAGCCGGGACGCCCGTTCGGTCACCTTCACGGTCGACCAGGTGCCTGCCGGGGGCGGCCGCGTCGTGCTGAGTCGCCTGCAGTGGCCCGGCTACACCGCGACCGGCGCGTCCCTCGTGGACCCGACCGACGGCTACCTCGTGACGGTCGCCGTGCCGGCCGGGGCTGCCGGGCAGCAGGTGACGGTGTCGTTCAGCCCACCGGGGTGGGGGCTCGAGCTGGTGACCCTGGGCGCAGCCGCGTTCCTGGCGCTCGGGTGGGTCGTGGTCGCAGCCGTGCGCCGACGCCGCAGCACCTCGTCCGTGACGCCTGCCGCCGAACCGACCGAACCGACCGGGCCAAGCGGGCCGACCGACCGATCTGAGGACGCGTCGGCGCGCGGAGACAGGTCCACGCAGGCAGGCCGTGACGGTGACACGCCCCAGGAGGCGGACGCGGGCGAGACCGAGCCCGGGCGCTCAGTGGGAGCGGAGCTGTAGCCGCTTCTGCAGGTCCTGCAGGGTCGCGGACACCCCGGCCGGGAACGTCGTCAGCGTCCGCCGGTCGATCTCGGGCCACACGTGCGACGTCAGGCTCAGGTCGCGCGCCTGGAGCGCCGAGACGGGCGAGGCGCCCAGGACGATGGCCGGGCGCCTGCGGAAGATCCGCCGGAGCTCGGCGATGACGGCGCCGATGGTGATGGCCCGCTGGGTGGCGAGGATCTTCGTCACGACGAGGGACTCCCCGAGGTCCTGCGCAGCCCGCTCGACGCGCGCGCGGTCGAGGCAGTCCAGCACCATCTGGGCGCAGTCGGGCGCGTAGATGTAGTCGCGCAGGGTGTCGAGCGAGACCCAGATCGACGCCGGGCGGCGCTCGAGGTGGGCAGCGCACAGCTGCGAGACCAGGCCCTGCGGCTTGGCGAGGTTCTGGCCGGGGCCGTAGAGGTTCGCGATGCGTCCGATGACGACCGCGCACCCTCCGTCGGCCCCACGAGCCCACTGTGCGACGGTCGCCTCGGCGCGCAGCTTCGCCCAGCCGTAGTCGGCCAGCGGCCTGGTCGGGGAGAACTCGTCGTAGGGCGAGGCCCCCGCCCCGGCATAGACGCCACCGGCGGAGGAAGCGAGGAAGAACACTCCTTGCGCCATGTCGGGCCGCGGTCCCGACAGCCCTCGGAGTGCGCTGACCAGGAGGTCGTGCTCCGTCTCGAACGTCGCTGCCGACGTGCCGGTGACGCCGGCGCCGGCGCACCAGACCACCTGCCAGGGCCGGCCCGCTGCCGTGGAGACCAGACGGGCTGCGGTGTCGTTCAGCAGGCGTCCGGCCCCGTCCGGGTCACCCCAGGGGATCCGGGGGGCATCGAAGAGGACGGCCCTCCCCCGCAGGGCTCGCACGACGTGCTGCCCCAGCAGCCCACCGGCACCGACGACCCAGGTGAGCGGAGCCGTGTCGTTCCTCACCGCAGGCTCATCGCGGGCGTGCTCATCGCGATCCGGGTCGCCGACCGAGCGGTCCGTTCTTCGGGTCGCTGATGATGAGGTAGGGAGGCTTGCCCATCGCCATGCCTACGGCGACCCCGACGTACTCGGCGATGATGCCGAGGGAGAACAGGATCGCACCGGTGCTCAGCAGGACGACGACCATGTTGGAGGTCCAACCCTCCGGAGTGGGTCGTCCCATCCCCGACGAGATCACGAGGTAGAGCGCGAAGAGCACGCCCGACATCCCGAAGACGACACCGAGCGCGCTCACGACCCGCAGACCCCGCGTGCCGCTCGAGAGCACGAGCCGCCAGAAGTGCGAGAGCAGCCGTCGCATGCTGTAGCCCGAGGGCCTCCCGCCCTCCTCCCGCAGCTCGATGTCGACGTGGGAGATGCGACCCACGACCCAGCCGAGGGCCACGTCGAGGTAGACGCCCGCACCGGCATACGCGGCGACGCTGCGCCCGAGCTCGCCGAGGACGAGGCGGTAGCTCTGGAAGGTCTGCACCGCGCCGCCGGCGAGGAAGCTCGCGAAGACCCACTTGGCGCCCTTGGACGCGGCGTTGCGCAGCATGCCGTGAGGCGCCTCGTTGGTGGGCTCGGCGTAGACGAGGTGGGCGTTGTCGCGCAGCGCGACGTCGAGGAACCGGCCGATGTCGGCCGGGTCGTGCTGACCGTCCTCGTCGAGGGTCACGATCCAGTCACCGCTGCTCGACGCCATGCCGGCGAGGGTGGCCGGGTGCTGACCGTAGTTGCGGCTCAGCCAGATCGGGCGCACGAACGGCTGGTCGGCGGCGAGGGCGGCGATGGTGTCGGCCGACGCGTCGGGTCCGTTGTCGTGCACGAGGAGCCACTCGGTCAGCTCCCAGCGGTGCCCGTCCTCGCTCACCTGCTCGCCGCGCAGCGCCACCATCTCCTGCGCGAGGGTCGGTAGCGTCAGCTCACCCTTGTAGACGGGTGTCACCACCGAGATCCGGTGCACGTGATCGGGCTGCGGAGCAGTCATGGGGTCTGACACGGTACGAGACTAAGGGATCGGCTGCTGCCGACCGACTCAGGCCTCGACCTGGTCGCGCACGAGGTCGGGCGGCGTCATCTTGTGGCCGAGCCAGATGTAGGCGAGACGACGGACGTAGGCCATGGCCCGCGCGAGGTTGTCCCCACGCAGGAGGTCGGTGCGCGAGAGCAGGCCGGGGTTCTCGTCGGCGAGACGGTGGTGGAACCTCACGACCTGGTCGGACTGCTGGCGGGCGAGGTCGACGCTCCACTGCGAGGCGCTGAGCCGGAAGCTCGCGAGCGACTCGGGGAGGGCGAAGAAGTCCCCCAGCATGAGGACGTTGCAGAACGTCTGCTGGTCGATGACGTACGGCTCGGTGTCGGCCCAGCCACCGGCGCGCTCGAAGTCGGCCCGACGCATGAGCACGCAGGCCGGCTCACCGAAGATGTTGGACCCGACGATGACGGCGCGCCTCGCGGCGACGCGACCGGGCTGCAGCCCTGTCAGCCCGGCGAGGCCGCGCGCCTGCGCGACGGTGTTGCCGTGCGCGTCGATGAGGGTGCGGCGGCTCGCGGACAGGACGACCTGCGGGTTGGCCTCCATGGCAGCGACCTGCAGCTCGAGGCAACGGGGGTCGATCAGGTCGTCACCACAGACGAGCTTGAGGTACTCCCCCGTCGCCTCACGGGTCACGCGCGACCAGTTGGCCGGGGCGCCCCCGCCCGCGGGCGTCTGCATGAGGCGCACCCGGTCGTCTGCGGCGTAGCGCTGGATCCGCTCCCACGTGTCGTCGGTGCTGGAGTGGTCGGCGACGAGGAGCTCGAAGTCGGTGAACGTCTGGGCCAGGATCGAGTCGAGGGTGGCCTCGATGAAGTCGGCGTTGTTGTAGGCGGGCACGACGACGGACACGGTCGGGGACACGGCTCACTTCTCCTTGGCTGGTGCGTTGACGTCGAGGGTGTGGGGGCCGTCGGACGAGGGCTTCGGGTCGGGCCGGCGGAAGGAGTAGCGGTTGTGCCCGAACCAGCTGAACAGCGTCGTGATGAACGTGATGAGGCACTGGGACAGGAAGGCCGGCCAGTGGAAGACGTGCACCATGACCCAGAGCAGCACGAGGTTGACGACGAATGCGCTGATGTAGACGGTGCTGAAGCGGCCGAGGTCACGCCACACGTTGCCGTGGACCCGGAACACGATCCGGCGGTAGAGCACGAAGGCGCACAGGATCGAGAACACGTAGGTGATGACGAGCGCGGGATAGTGCCCGTAGCCGTTCCACTTCGTGCCCAGCAGCGAGTCGAAGAGCAGGAACCACAGGGTGCCGATGACCGTGTTGAGGCCGCCGACGAAGAGGAAGGCGACGCGCCGGTCCTTGATGACCCGCAGCAGCAGGCCGTCCTCCCCGCTGACGCCGGGAGGCGCTTCCCCGCTCGAGCCTGCCCGTTCACCGGCAGCCGACCGGGTCCGGTCGTGATCGGGAACCTGGGGCACCCGACGATGGTAGTGGCAGCCCCGTGAGCGACCCAATCGGCGCAGCGGGGCGCCGGCTCAGGACAGGCTGGAGATGTGCTCGATGAGGCCGGTCGTCGACACCGACGGCGTGCGCGGGAGGTAGACGACGTCGCAGACGTCCTTGACCCAGTCGAAGCGACCTGCCCAGTCGTCGCCCATGACGAGGACGTCGGCGTGGTGCTCGACGATGTAGTCGCGCTTCTTCTCGAGGGACTCCTCCAGGAAGACCTCGTCCACGACGCGGAGGCTGCGGATGATCTCGCGCCGTTCGTCCTCGTTGAAGACGGGAGCGCGCCCCTTCTTCGACAGGTTCAGCGCGTCCGAGGACACCCCGACGACGAGCCGGTCCCCCAGCTCCGCCGCACGCTGCAGCACGCGGACGTGCCCGACGTGGAAGACGTCGAACGTGCCGAAGGTGATGACGGTCCTCTGAGACACAGGTCTCCTCCTGGAGGGCGGGGCGCTGGTGCTGGGAGCAGCGTGTGGCCGAGCCGGCTGGTCGGGGTGGTGCGATGCCGTCCGAGGCTACCGCTTGGGCCGCGCCGCCCTCGACCGCGACGTCGTGAGCGCCTGCGTGGCCGCCTCGGCCAGGGTCGTGTCCACGAGGCCGGCGCCGTCACTGACGCGGCCGCCACGGAGCACGGCCTCCGCGATCTCGGCAGGGTCCAGGCCCGCCAGCTCGACCCCTCGGGGACGCGGTGAGGCGTCGCTGGCGATGACGCGTGCCCCCATGGCCAGGGCCTCCCGGACGATGACGGAGTCGCCGTCCCAGCTCGTCGGACGCAGCAGGACACCGGAGCCGGCGAGGATGCCGTTGACCTCCTCGGACGGCAGGTCGAAGTCGAGCTCCACCCAGTCGAGGTGCGCCACGTCGGAGCGCAGACGCGCCAGCTCGGCCCCGTCGTGGCCGTAGGCGAGCAGGTGCAGGGAGGCGTCGGGCCACTCGACGCGCACGCGGCGCACCGCCTCGACCCCTGCCTGGGCGTTGTAGTGGGCGAGGCCGGCGTTCGTGGCCAGGGCGACGGCGTGCGGGTCGCGCGTCCGGGCTCCCCGGCTGGCCACGCCCCGCGGGTCGAACGGGGTGACGACGGTGGTGCGGGCGGCGAGCGTGCTCGGAAGCAGGTCGCGGATCGCGGCGTTGACGACCCAGATCTCGTCGAAGACGTGCAGCACGCGCAGCACCATCTCCCGGTGTCTCGGCCGCATGGCCGTCAGCTGGCCCTCCGTCGACCCCGAGTGCAGGACGAGCGCCTTGGTTCCGGGCAGCATCGCGAGAACGGGGGCGAGCTGGGCCGCACGGTTCAGCCGGGTGATGTGGAGGACGTGGAGCGCACGTCCTCGCAGCAGGCTGGGCACCGCCCGCACGGCACGGGCGAGCGAACCGGTGTCGACGTAGCTGACGTCGTGGCCGGCGGCCCGGAGCACCTCGGTCATCTGTCGGTGGCTCGTCATGACGCCACCGACCTCGCCGTGCTGCTGGGCCCACTGGACGATCCGCTGTGGCTCCAGAGGACGGTCGGTGTCGGGGGTGTCCGCGCGCATCAGTCAAGCCTGGAGCTGGTGAGGACGCCGACGAGGTGTCCGGCGGCGGTGACGAGGGCCAGCGGGATCATGACCACGACGAGCACCTGCGTCCCGACGAGGTCCCCGTGGACGGCGTCCACGACCGCGGCGAGGAGGGCCAGCAGACTGGCCTCGACGGCGACGAAGGCCCGGAAGAACGGCAGGTGGCCCACGAGACGGCGCACCCGTGCGATGCCGGACACCTTCGAGGCGGCCGTCTGGGCGACGTCGTCGAGCAGCGGGCGCCCGGTCTTGGCGCGTGCCACGATGACGAGGTCGGTGAAGGCCTTGTTGACGAGGACGACGACCGCCACGAGCAGCCCCGCGGCCGTGTAGGCCCCGAGCTCGAGGGGGTGCGACAGGGTCCACTGGTCGGCTCGGAGGCCGATCGCGATGGGGATCGCCGCCTCGGTCAGGTAGTGACCGATGCGGTCGAGGTAGATGCCGGCCGGGGAGAACCGCTGCCTCCACCGCGCCACCTCGCCGTCCGAGCAGTCGAGCAGGATCTGCAGCTGCATCGCGACGACGGCGACGATGGGACCCACGATGCCGCCGAAGGGGATGGCTGCCGCCCCCAGCACCCCGACGGCGATCATCAGCCACGTCACGCCGTTGGGGCTGATACGGGTCGGCAGCAGTGCCTTCGTGGCGTAGATGGACAGGTGGCGGATGTAGAGCGCCCCGGCCCAGTGCTCGGCGTTGTAGCGAGCGATGTGCTCGGGCGGCTGGGCCACGGCCTTCAGCTCGTCGATGCTCGGGCGGTCGTTCGAGGGGTCGTGGGTCACGGGCACCCATCCTGCCCTGTCCACGACACTCCTGATGAACCTGCCGGCGGTCCGCCCGGCCCGGGCGCCGTGCGTCGCCCGGACGGAGCCGGCTTCGGCAGACGGTTGCTCACGGGTTCGTGCAGTTGCGGTCGGTGCTGCGACCGATGAGCGTGTAGGTCACCCCGGTCAGGCTCCTGCGACTGACGCGGACCACCTCGCCGGGATAGGGGTCCCGGCTGGTCGGCCGGGGCGCGAACTGGCCGTTCACGCAGACGCGTGCGTCCTGGAAGAGCGTGGTCACCCACGAGGAGTAGCCGCGCTCGCGACGTGGGTCGTAGATCACCGGCGTCGGCTGGTGCAGGCCGAACCACTCGTAGCCGGCGTCGACGGTCTCGGCCTGGTAGCCGTTGCGCACCGCTGCGTCGCCGAGGCTCCACTTGGCTCCGTCGAAGGTCGCCGAGGCGTCCACCTGGGTCACTCCGACGGCCGCGAGCAGGACCATTCCTCCCGCGGCCACGATGGTCCCGGCGCGCTGTGGTCGCCGGGAGCGGGAGATGTGCAGTCCAGCCGCTGCGATGAACGGCACCGAGCCGACGACGTAGCGGTCCAGGGGTCGGGCATGCGTGATGAGGCAGACGACCATGGTGAGTGCGACTCCAGCGAGGCCGAACGTGAACGCGAGGCGTGGCGTCGGGTCGATCCCCCGCTCTGGTCGCGAACCTGCCGCCTTCGGCGGGGCCGAGGCGTTGGGCGCCGACCGCGGGCGCCGACGGAGCAGGTCGACCGTCTGGATGACGGCGAAGGTCAGCAGCAGCGCGGTCGAGACGTTGGCAACCACCTCGATGCACCACCAGACCTGCTCGCTGAAGACCCGCGGCGCCGACCCCATGAGCGTGCCGGAGTAGGAGCCCCCGAGGCGGAGGTAGTTGCCGAGGAGCAGGGGGTACTTGAGCACCCGCGCCGTGACGACGAACAGCACGATGAGCGCGACCAGCAGTGGCCACCAGCGACGCAGCCGGCGCCAGGCGCCACCCCGCCAGACGGCCAGGGCGACCGGGAAGAGCATGAAGCCCGTCGTCGTCAGCAGGCCGACGGCGACGTATGCCACCCGCTGGCCCAGCTCGATCTGCGCCGAGAGGGCGCGCGGCTCCGTGACCAGCGTGCCGCGCCACATGACCAGAGCGGCCGCAGCGGCGCACCACACGATGCCCGCCGCCACGAGACCGAGCAGCACGCGGCGCACCTGAGGGTCGTCCCGCCGACGCCACGGCGCCCCGCCGGGACCGTGTACCCGGTAGGCCGTGAAGAGGATCGCGGCCGGCGCGGCGAGCGCGTACTCGCGCACACTGAAGGCCAGCAGCGACAGGACGAGCGACCAGACCAGCCACCCCCAGCGCAGCCGTGGACCGCGCAGCGCCGGGACGGCGGCGCAGAGACTGAGCACCTGGAGGGCGAGGGCCGGGACCTCGGACATGAACGAGACGCTGAGCCCACCCCACAGCGGCCCCACGGCGAGGCAGGCGACGCTCGCGAGGGCCCAGATGACCGGGAGGAAGTGCCGCAGGAAGAGGTAGGTGGCCGCGAGCGTCACCGCGGACAGGAGCGCCACCGCGATCTGCAGCGGGGCGATCGCGTCGCCGAACACGGCGATGACCGGCTGCGCGGCGATGATCTGCCCGACGAGCAGCGTGCTCGTGTAGGGATCCACCTCCAGTCGGCCGGTGTGGAAGAACTCGAACGCCAACCGGTAGTAGACCCAGTCGTCGTTGCGGGCGGCCCCGAGCGCACCGTGCACGGCAGCGTTGACGACGTAGAGACCGGCGACCACGAGCGCGGCCAGCCAGGCCAGCGCCATCTCGCGGCCAGAACGGCGGCCGGCTCCCGAGCTCCCCCATCGCTCGCCCACGAGGGCCGACCACATCTTCATCCCTGTCGTGCCTTCCTACCGAGGTGCTGGCGCCAGAAGACCACGGACTCCCCCACGGAGAGCACGGCGAGCACGAGAGCTCCGACCCCGAGTGCGACGGCCGGAGCCGCCAGACTGCCCCCGATCCCTGAGAGAACGACGATACGGACCTCAACGCCACTCGTGCGCCTTAGCCACGCCGCACCGTTCTGACCGGTCTCGCGCAGGCGGTAGACGTTGTCGTAGACACGCCAGCACACGACGGCGAGCCAGGCGTAGGCCGCGGCCCGTGCGCTCGTGTCCGCACCCGCGGCCAGGAGCAGGGCGCCGGCCTCCACGACGAGCAGCACACCGGGCAGCTGCCAGGCGATCCGGCCCGTCCCCGAGGGACGCGGCAGCACGGCGAGGTCGCACAGGTCGGCGAGGCGACGGTCCGGGCGGTCGCTGCGGAATCCGTCCCGACCACTGAGGGCCCGCGCCAGTCGCCCGGTCTGCGTCCATGCCAGGGCGATGACCGAGGCGATCCCCAGGGCCCAGAGGACCACCGCTGGGCTCATCGTGAGCAGCCCGAGCGACATGATGAGGTAGCGCTCGGCGACGGGCAGGTGCAGCACCTGCTTGGCGTCGCGCACGAGCCGGGCCCGACGTCCGGGAGGCGGTGGCACCGCCGTCGACACACCCGTCACGCGCTCGGCGCGATGCTCCGGCCACCCGTCCCCGCCGAGCAGCTGTGCCCGTGCCCGCATGGCGTAGGCGTGGTCCTCGACGTGCCGGAGGGCGAAGATCGCGAGGACGACGATCGCGAGCCACCACAGGTCGCTCCCCCGCCGCGCGGCGACCCAGGCGAGCGCCGCGACCATGGCGAACTCCTTGACGCGGTCGCTGACCGCGTCGAGCCAGCCCCCCAAGGGGTTGGAGACGCGGGTGAACCGGGCGATCTCGCCGTCGACGCAGTCGACGACGAGCGAGGCCTGCAGCAGCACCGCCGCGAGCAGCCACGCCCACCAGAGCCCGGTCGCCACGGCCGCGCACGCGGCGAGACCGAGGCCGAGACTCACCGCCGTCACCGCGTTGGGAGACCAGTCGTGCCCGAGGCCGTATGCCGTGAGCCGCCTGGAGATCGGACGGATCGCGAGCGTGGAGAACACCCCGTCGTTGCCCCGGGACGCCGCACGCAGGCGCTGCTGCCACGGGGAACCGGTCGCTCCGGCCAGCTGCCAGGCACCGCGTCGGACCTGCTGGTGGGCCAGGCTGACGGCCCGGACCGCGAGGTCGGCGCGCACGGCGGCGAGCAGGGCCACGTCGAAGGCGTCTGCACGCGTGCCGGCGACGGCCTGCGGCTCCGCGTCCGGGGCGTCGAGGTCGTCCAGTGCGTCCGCCAACGCGGCGCGGTCGGCGCCACGCACGCGCAGGACGCCCACGGCATACGCCGTCGGACCGGCCACGGGCCGCCCCGCCGCACCCACCCCGACGACGAGACGGCGGGCCGGCGAGACCCGGACGGGCGCCGGGGCGGACGTGCGGTCCACGACCGCGGCCGCGTCGACCACGAGAGCGATCGTGTCGTCGGCGCCGTCGAGCACGTCGAGCAGCGCGACCGGGCTCACGGTCAGGTCGGCGGCGACGAGCACGAGAGGAACCGTGTCGTCCGAGCGCGCGAGCACCGCCAGCGTGGCGAGCGCCGCCGGCAGGTCGCCGCCGATGCGGTGCGGGACCAGTGCGTAGTCCTCGGCCAGCCCGTCGACGTCGTGGGGACCCGCGACAGCGTCATCGGCCCCGAGGACCGCGAGGGTCCCGCCGGCGGAGCGGCCCCGGAGGGCCCGAGCGCGCGCACTTCCGACGAGGGGCGGCTCGCTCCAGGTCACCTCGTCGCGTCCACGTCGGCGTTGTACTGGTCGATGATCTCCTCGACCGGGCCGTCACCGACGAGGCTGCCCTGCTGGAGGTAGAGGCCACGCTTGGCGAAGCGGCGCAGGTCGGCCTCGCTGTGCGACACCATGAAGAGCGTCTTGCCACCGTCGAGCATGTGCTCCATGCGGAGGTAGCACTTCTCGCGGAAGGCACGGTCGCCGACGGCGAGGACCTCGTCGACGAGCACGATCGGCTCGTCGAGGGTCGTGATGAGCGCGAAGGCGAGTCGCACCTGCATGCCGGACGAGAAGTGCCGGTAGGCCATGTCCATCCCAGCCCGCACCTGCGGGCCGGCGAAGTCGACGATCTCGTCGTAGCGCTCGTCCATCTGGGCCTTGCTGAGGCCGTGCAGGCCGCCGGCGAGGTAGAGGTTGTCGCGGGCCGTCAGCTCGCCGAGGAAGCCGCCGGTCAGCTCGATGAGGGGGGCGACGCCCCCGCGGACCTTGACGCCGCCCTCGTCGGGGATCATGACGCCGGCGATCATCTTCAGCAGGGTGCTCTTGCCACTGCCGTTGCCGCCGACGAGGCCGACGGCCTCACCCGGGGCCACCGTGAACGAGACGTTGCGCAGCGCCCAGAAGGTGTCCTTGGGGGCGGTGTTCTTGCCCTTGAGGACGATCTCGCGCAACGACATCTTGCGACGACGGCTGCGGTAGAACTCGATGCCCAGGTCGTGGGCCTCGATGACGGGGCGCATCAGATCTCCTTGAGCACAGGAGCCTCGAGCCGTCGGAACACGATGGTCCCGGCGACGAGGGTGACGAACGTGATGACGACCGAGGAGATGATCGAGGGGATGTTGAGCTCGTGGGGGAAGAAGCCCCCGCGGTACATCTCCAGGATCCCGGCCATCGGGTTGAGCAGCAGGATCTTCTGCAGGAACTCCGGCGCGGCGTGGACGCCGTAGATGATCGGTGTGGCGTAGAAGCCCATGCGCAGGGCGATGCGCACGATCCTCGGCATGTCGGTGAAGATCACCGTCACGGGCGCCAGGATGAGGCCGAGGCCGACCGAGAGCAGGAACTGCAGCCCGATCGCCAACGGGAACAACAGGATCCGGTAGTGAACGGTCGTCTGCCCCGCGACGATGAAGTAGATGGCGAAGCCGGCCAGGACCGGGAGCGAGAGCAGGAACTCGATGCCCTTGGCGATGACGATCCGGACCACCCACAGCTCACGTGGCAGGTTGGTCGAGCGGACGAGTCGCGCTTCGGCGAGCAGCGCCCGTGAGGTCTCCGTCGCGCACTGGGAGAACCACTGCCAGGCCAGCACGCCCACGAGGATGAACAGCACGTAGGGCTGGTAGCCCACACGGCGGGCCTCGAAGATGTAGGTGAAGACGACGAAGTAGATCAGCGCCATGGCCAGCGGATCGATGATCGTCCACAGGTAGCCGATGGCACTGCTGGCATAGCGCACGCGCAGGTCGCGACGCACGAGCGTGTCGAGCACCTGCCTCCGCGCGATGACGCCTCGCGCCTGGGGCAACAGGATCATGCGAGCGGGTCCTACCTTCTCGTTTCGGAGCGGTCGGCGGCGACCGTCCCGGTCACCGCCGATGGGCAGTCTAGGCCCCGCCCCCGCATGGGGGTGCACTCCGCCGCCGCGGCGGCCGGGGCCGGTCCGGCACCGCTCGATGCCACAATGGACCACCGACGACACCGGACCGCGACGCCAGCGCACCTGTCGTCGCATCCGACGACAGGGACAACGAGGGGCTGTTACGTGCTGGGCCGATCTGAAGTGAAGCGACGGGCGAGCCGGGCGATGCAGGCGGTGCGTCGCTCGATCCCCCACCACCGCTGGGAGGTGCTGCGCGACCGCGTCCACCCCGCCCTGCGCCAGACCGTCGCCTCGGCCCTCAGCCCCTCGCCCGCCGGCATGGGCCGGGTGTCGGTGATCGTGCCGTGCTACAACGTCGAGGAGTACCTCGCAGACTGCCTCGACAGCATCGTCCGGCAGAAGTACCGCGACCTCGAGATCATCGTCGTGATCGACGGCAGCCCCGACCGGAGCCTCGACATCGCTCGCGGCTACGCGCGGTGGGACCGCCGGATCAGCGTCGTCGAGCAGCCCAACGCCGGCCTCGGCGCCGCTCGCAACACCGGCATCCGGCTCGCCCGAGGCGAGTTCATCGCCTTCGTCGACTCCGACGACACCCTGCCCCCCAAGGCCATCGAGACCATGGTGTCGTGCCTCTCGGCGTCCGGCTCGGACTTCGTCGTGGGCAACCTGGAGCGCCGCAACGCCGCGCGCTCGTGGGTGCCCCTGTGGGCCCAGGACGTGCACCGTCGGGACCGTATCGGCCTGCGCCTGGACGACTTCCCGGAGGTGCTGGCGGACGTCTTCGCCTGGAACAAGCTCTTCCGCCGCGAGTTCTTCGACCGCGCCGTCGGGTCCTTCCCCGAGGGCATCCGCTACGAGGACCAGGAGCCGTCGGCCAAGGCCTACTCGAGCGCTGCTGCCTTCGACGTGCTCCACGAGGTCGTCTACTCCTGGTACATCCGCGGTGACGGGACCTCCATCACGCAGCAGAAGTCGAACATCGCGGACCTCACCGACCGCCTCACCGTGATGTCCAAGGTCGCCGACGTGCTCCGCACCCGGGCGAGCGAGCACGTGCTCCACGAGTGGCAGGCCAAGTCCCTCGGCCTCGACCTGCGCTCCTACTACAACGAGGTCCCGCGCACGGGCGACGACTACTGGCAGGCCCTGGCCTCCGGGGTCGCCGCGGTCGCCCAGGGCATGGACCCGCAGACCTGGGGCCTGGTCAGCCTGCACGACCGGCTCCTGGCCCGGATGGTCGAGCAGGGGCACCGCGACGACATCCGCACGGCCCTGCGGCGTCGCAGCGAGGTGGGTGACGCCTGGGAGGCCGACTTCTCGGTCGAGCCCCCGCAGGCCCGTCCTCTCTACCTCGAGGACCTTCCGACCTTCCGGCCGACAGCCGCGGACCTCGCCCTGACGGCCGTCGACAACCGGATGCGCGTCACCGTGTTCGGCTACGAGGTCGAGGAGGACGACCTCGTCGTCACTGGCATGGCCTGGGTGCCCGGACTCGACCTGGCCTCGTCCACGACGTCGCTCACGGCTCACCTCGTCGACGAGTCGGTGGACGGCCCCCTGACGCCTGACTCCGACCTCGTGCTGTCCGTCGAGCGCTTCGACGACGTCGTGCTCGACGAGCTCGCCGCGCAGGCATCACCCAGCCAGGCGACGTCGGGCTTCCGGGTCCGGGTCGACCTCGCCGACCTCGCTGCCGCCCTCGAGGCGCGGCACCCCGCCGTCGACGACGTCGTCGAGTCGCACCCGGGCTGGCACCTCGAGCTCGAGCTGGAGCTCGACCGCGGCGACGAGAGGGCACCGCACCGGTGGCGCTCGCCGGTCACCGCCTGGGACCGACGCTGGACCGGCAACGAGCTCGAGGTCTCCCCCCTGCACGACGGCAAGCGCGTGGTCCCGGTCCACTCGGCCGCGCGGGGCCTGCACTTCCACCTCTTCGCGCCGCGGGTCGCCGCCGCGCAGGCGCGCCTGGACGGTCGCGACCTGCACCTCGTGGCCTCCAGCGACGAG
This sequence comes from Terrabacter ginsenosidimutans, assembly GCF_039539425.1. NCBI lineage: Bacteria > Bacillati > Actinomycetota > Actinomycetes > Micrococcales > Intrasporangiaceae > Terrabacter > Terrabacter ginsenosidimutans. The sequence goes on from NZ_BAABDC010000008.1 coordinate 63,690, forward strand.
CCGATCTCCGAGTTCACCATCTCGTGCGGCGCCGTCGGTGTCCGTCGGAGCTTCCCGGCGGTGCCGGTCGACGGTGGCTATGCCGCCACGATCACCGTCCCACCGCTGCCCTCGGGCGCCTCGCCGACCACCGACCACCGCTGGGGGCTGCGCGCCGTCGTGCCGAGCGGCACGCTGCCGGTCGTCTACGCGGGCTCGTCGGGTGAGCTCTCGAGCTCCTCGCCGCACACCGGCGGCCTGCGCCTCGGGCTCGTCGGCCCCGGGCGCCTGCGCATGCTCGACCGCAAGCTGCACGCCTCCGTGCACGCGGTCGACGTCGCCGAGGACCTCCGCTCGTTCACGGTGACGGGGTATGCCGCGGCCGACGTCGGTGCAGAGCCGATCCTCGCGCTCGTGTCCGACCAGGACACCTGGCTCCCGTCCGACGTGCGTCTCGACGCGTCGTCCGGGCGGTTCGAGTCCGACTTCGAGCTCTCGACCGAGCGGTGGGGCACCTCGGTCGCCCGCTCGACCGGCGGCTACTCCCTACGACTGCTGCGCGCCCCGGGCGTCGTCGACCGCAGCGTGTGGGTTCCCGTCGCTCCACACACCGTCGAGCACGTGAGCCCGCACTTCCTGCACTGGCACCAGGGCGACGACGTGTCGTTCCGCTTCACCGTGACCTCGCGCGCCCGGGCTCTCTGGGTCAACACGAGAGCGCCGGTCCCCGAGCAGGACTGGACCCGCGCGGGCCAGTTCGCCGCGCGCCGCGGCATACCGGCCCTGCTCGGCTCACCGGTCGAGGAGGGAGTCCTCTTCTCGACGTTCGGCGGCCGGTCCGCCGCCGACTCGCCCCTCGCCCTCTACAACGAGCTGGTCCGGCGGGACTACCCCCACCCCCTCGTGTGGGAGGTCGCCGACGGGACCGCCGTCGTCCCCGAGGGCGCCCGGTCCGTCGTCATCGGCACCCGCGAGCACCTGCGGGCGCTGCACACCTCGCGGCACCTCGTGGCCAACAACAACTTCCCGTTCTACTTCCACAAGCACCCCGACCAGACCTACCTGCAGACCTGGCACGGGACCCCGCTGAAGAAGATCGGCCGGCACGTGCCGGCACCGAACCTGTCGTTGTCCTACCGCGACCTCATGGTGCGCGAGGCGAGGGCCTGGGACCTGCTGCTCGCCCAGAACGACTTCTCCGCCACCGCCCTCGCCGATGCCCTGGGCTTCGAGGGCGAGGTGCTCAACGTCGGCTACCCCCGCAACGACCTGCTGAGCACGGGCTCCGAGGCCGACCGGGCGCGGGTCCGGGCGCGGCTCGGCGTGTCGCAGGCGGCGCGCCTCGTGCTCTACGCACCCACCTGGCGCGACAACGTCCGCACCGCCTCGGGTGGCTACGCCATGGTCAACCACCTCGAGCTCGACGCCGTCTCCCGGGCGTTCGGGTCCGGCTCGGTGCTGCTCGTGCGCGGGCACAGCAACACCCCAGGTCTCGGCGACAGCACGGCCGCCAACATCATCGACGTCTCGAGCTACCCCGACATCACCGAGCTGATGCTCGTGGCTGACGTCCTCATCACCGACTACTCCTCGGTGATGTTCGACTTCGTCGGCACCGGTCGCCCGATGCTCTTCCTGACCCCGGACGTGGCGGAGTACGCCGGGTCGACGCGCGGCTTCTACCTCGACTTCGCCGAGATCGCGCCGGGCCCGCTGCTGTCGTCCACCGACAGCGTCCTGCAGGCGCTCGAGGCGCTCCCCCGGACCGAGACGGCGTACCGCGACCGCTACGAGGCGTTCCGTGACCAGTTCGCCCCCCGCGACGACGGCAAGGCGGCGATCCGGGTCGTCGACGCGGTCTGGGGTCGCTGAGGGCACGCAGCCTCGTCCCGCGCCGCGCGGGACGAGGCCGTGACGGGGACCTGACCTAGACCGTGGCGCCCACCGCCCGCTCGAACTCCTGCAGGACGACCTCGTTGTAGGCCACGGGGTCGAAGCCCGGCCGGGGCACGCGGCCCTCGGCGGCGGCCACCATGCCCGCTCCGAGGGCCGGGGCGGACCGCTCGACGACCAGTCCCTCACCGTCCCCGACGGCTGAGCCCACCGAGTCGAACGACGTCGAGACGACGGGGAGCCCGAGGGTGCGTGCCTCGAGGATGACCATCGGCTGGCCCTCGTAGTCGCTCGACAGCACGAAGCACTGCGCCGCGGCCATGATCGCCCAGGGGTTGCGCAGCTGGCCGGCGAACAGCACGAGACCGTCCAGCCCGAGCCGGCTCGCGCGCGCCGTGAGGTCCGCGCGCAGCGGCCCGTCCCCCACCACGACGAGGCGGATCTCGGGGTGCGTGCGGTGCGCGATGCTGAACGCCTCGAGCAACCGCTGGTGGTTCTTCTCGGGTGAGAGGCGGCCGACGGCCACGAAGACGAACGGAGCCGTCGCGTCGGTGGCCGGCCTGAGCGCGCCGAACACCTCCTCGGGAGCGTCCTCGCTCGCGCCGCTGACGATGCGCTGGACGTCGATGGTGTTGCGCGCCGCGACGAACTTCTCGGGCGGCGCCCAGGCCGCGAGGGCGTGGGCGTTCACGTCACGCAGCGCCTCGGACACGGACACGAGGTGGTCGAACCGGGCATAGCTGGTGAAGACCGCACGGAGGTTGTTCTCGTGGGGTCGGCGACCGCCCACCTCTCGCATCTGGTCGGCGAGGAGGTCGTTGTGCTGCCACACCGACCGGGTGCCGGCGGGCGCGTGACCGAGCAGGAACGTCCAGGCAGGCGAGTAGCCGCTGAAGTCCACGACGTGGTCGAAGCGCGCCGCTCCCACGACGCGACGCCAGTCCTGCTCGAGGGCCGCATCGACCCGCGCGAGGGCGGCGGGAGGGATCTCGTCGAGGTGTCCGCGCATGAGCCGACGCCGGGTGCGCCAGAGCGACTTGCTCATCGTCGCGCTGCCCGTGCGGACGAACTGCCGCACCCGCGGGTCGATGGAGTCGGCGTTGGCGCGCCGGTCGTCGTTGTTGATGGCGCCCATCACGACGGAGACGTCCCAGGCGGAGTGGTCGATCGTGCGCAGCAGGTTGAGCGCCGCGCTCGTGATGCCGTTGGACATCATCCCGCCGAGGTAGAGCATCAGGGTTCGCCGACCGTCCCGGCGCGTGTGCCGCACCGCGTGCCCTTCGCGCCGCCCACGGACGACGACGTCGAGGACCCGTTGCGTCGCGCCACCGTCGTCCTGCGACGCGAAGCGCGCCCTGGCGGCGTCGTACCTCTCGCCGTGGGTGACGACGGGGTCGATCGAGGTTCCGCTGCCGACGGCCCCGATGAGGTCTGCGAGCTCGGCTGCGGTGCCGCTCTGGGGTCCGGGGAGCTCGTCGAGCGCCAGGTAGGAGCCGCGATAGCCGTCGTACTCGTCGCGGTCGGGGGTGTGGAAGAGGATCGGACGACCGGTCGCGAGGAAGTCGAAGAAGATGCTCGAGTAGTCGGTGACGAGCACGTCCGCGAGGCCCAGGACCGCGTTGGTGGGGACGGAGTTGGGTACGAGCCGGCCGGCGAGGCGCGGCTCGGCGACGGCATGCCGGTAGACCTGCTGGTGCACCTTGAGCAGGACCCGGTGTCCCGCCGGAAGCCGTCCCTGGAGGTCGTCGACGAGCGCCGCGAGGTCGGCGGCGTCGTTGCGGGGCGTGTGGAAGGACTCTCCCTTCCACGTGGGCGCCAGCAGCACGAGCGTGTCGTCGGCGGCGAGCGTCACCCCCGCAGAGCGAAGCCGTGACCTCGTCCGCTCGAGCCGGTCCTCGCCACCGAACTGAAGGTCGGTGCGGGGGTAGCCGACCTCGACGATCTCGCCCGGCGCGACGTTGGTCAGGCGGTAGGCGTGCTCGTACATCTGCTCGCTCATGAACGGCCCGGTGGAGAGCAGGTAGTCCGCCATCATGAAGTTGCGCAGCACGTTGCGGGCCCCCCAGCCGCCCTGCGCCTCGTCGTAGCCCATGGCCTTCAGGGGCGTGCCGTGCCAGGTGTTGAGGTAGGTCTGGCCGGGTCGCTTGCCCCAGTCCGGCGGGAACGTCGCGTTGTTCACGAGCAGCCCGGCCGTCGCGAGCGCGTGGTGGTAGCCGAGTGAGCCCCGGCGCACGAAGCGCACCCGACCGTCTCCCGAGAACTCGTCCACGGTCGAGGCATGGGCCGACAGGTCGTCGAGCACCCAGACGTGGCGCAGGTGCTGCTGCTCGGGGTCCCCGAGCAGGGCGCGGAAGATCGCCTCCGGGTTGCACAGCATCCCGTTGCCGGCGAACGACTCGTAGACCACGAGGTCCGGGTCGACGGGACGCGACCGGAACGCCACCCGGAGCTCGTGGGGGCCGGCGCGCCCGATCTTGCGGACGAGGCGTCTGACCGTCCGCGCCGGTCGGCTCTGCAGTGCCATGAGGGTGGGGGCTCCTTCGTCTCCGGAGTCGCTCCGGGCTTCCGGGGTGGGTGGGGGGTGCCCGGGCGACGCCCGCCATCGTAGTGACCAGGGCCCCTGCACTCCCAGCCCGGCCCGGCGCCCGAGGGTTGTCCCGATGAGGTCGTTTCGCGCGATTGTCGGTAGGGTCGGCGCGGCAGTCGACGACGACAACCGCGACGAAAGAAGGGAGCTGGTGAGTTGCTCCTCCCGGGCACCACGGGATGGACCGACACCATCTCCGTCTTCCTCACGGCCACGGCCCTGGTCGTCCTGCCGGGCCTGGCCGCCGGGCTGCTGCTCCGGCTGCGCCCGCTCGCCGCCCTGGGACTGGCACCGGTCCTCTCGACGACCTGTCTGTCGGTCTCCGCCGCCGTCGCGTCCCTTCTCGGCGTGCGTTGGGGGGTGGGTCCGCTCCTGCTCGGCACCGTCGTCATGGGCGCCGTGGCCGCCGGTGTCGGGGCGCTCGTGCCGCGCGTGGCCGCCTCGTTGTCAGCGCGTGGAGGATGGTGGGGCCGCTGGCAGGAGCGCGCACCGGGACCGCGGTTCGACAGCGTCTGGTGGTCGACGGTCGCCAGTGTGGTCCTGGTCCTGGTCATCGTCCTCGTGACCATCCGCACGGAGCTGCGCACGCCGGAGGTGCTGCCGCAGGGACCCGACACGATCTTCCACGTCGCGGCGCCGCAGTGGGGGCTGGAGAACGGCACGCTCTCCTCGTTCGAGATCGGGCGGTTCAACTCCCCCACCTGGTCCGGCTTCTACCCGGCGGCGTTCTACGCGTTCACGGGAACGATCTCCCTCCTGTCCGGCGCTTCGGTCGTGGTCTCGTCCTCGGTGTTCGTCGTCGTCCTCGTCGGGGTCGTCTGGCCTCTCGGGTGCATCCTGCTGGCGCTCGCTCTGCTGGGTCGGCGAGTCGTCGTCGTGCTCTCGGCCGCCCTGCTCAGCGTGGCGTTCACCACCTTCCCCTACCTGCTCATGGGTTTCGGGGTGCTGTGGCCCAACCTGCTCGGTCAGGCGATCCTGCCGGCCGCGCTCGCGGCCCTCGCCGGTGTCTTCCGCCCTCTCGGACGCCCCCGGTATGCCGTGGCCGACCCGTTGCGCTCGCTCCTCGTCCTCGTCGCTGCCGTCCCGGGCGTCGTCATGGCGCACCCCAACGCCTTCGTCACCCTGTGCCTCTGCGGCGGGCTGCTCGTCCTGGGTCGGGTGATCGGTCTCGCCGTGCGCCAGCCGTCGTGGCCGCGACGCGCCGCCGTCCTGGCAGCAGCCCTGCTGGCGGTCACGGCTGCTGCTGCCGCGTCGGTGGCCGTGCGCTCGGCGTCCATGTTCGCCACCGGCGCGGCGGGTCCGGAGCGCGAGCCGGGTCCAGCGCTGGAGGACCTCCTCGGCTTCGCGCCACGCCACACGCGGCCGCTGCACGTGCTCGCGGTCGTGGTCGGCATCGGGGTGGTGGTCCTGCTGTGGCGTCACCGCGGTGCCCGCTGGGTCGTGCCCGCCCTGGTCACCACTCTCGCCCTCTTCTGGCTCAACATCGCGGTCGACAGCGACGTCGTGCGCTGGTTCACCTGGCCCTGGTACAACAACGCGGTCCGGCTCCACACGGCGGCGATCCTGCCGGCGGTGCTCGCGGCGACGGCCGGCCTGGTCGCCGTCGCCGACCTGGTCGCCCACGCCGCCACGCGGCGGTGGGGCGCGACTCGCGGCGTCGCCCTCGGGGCCTGCGTCGCGCTCGGGATCCTGGTCCTCGATGCCGGGACCCAGCTGGGTGCCCACCGACACATCCTGCACCGCTACTTCCACCCCCAGCCGGCGGACTCGTGGGCGTCGGCCGCGGAGCTTCGCTCACTGAACGAGCTGGCCACACGGCTGCCGCCGAAAGCCGTCGTCGCGGCCAACCCGTGGAACGGCGGCACCTACCTCTACGTCGTCAGCGGACGCAAGCTGCTCGTCCCGACCGAGAAGACGAACACCCCCGGGGACCGGCAGCTGCTGGCCGCCTCCCTCGACCGCGTCGACACCGACCCGCAGGTGTGCGCCGCAGCGATGCGTCAGCAGGTCACCTACGCGATCACCGGAGGCCAGCCGTTCTCGTGGGCGGGCAACCGCGTCGAGCAGTACGCCGGGATCGACGACGTCGGCAGCTCGCCCGGGTGGCGCCGGGTGGCGGCCGCCGCCCCGTACACCCTCTACGAGAGGGTCGGCTGCGCCGACTGACCGGCTGCCGATCGCCTTGTCAGACGACGTCGGTCGTCGACGTCAGTCGGCGGCGGCGTCCGTCGGCCGGGTCAGGCGGCGTGGACTCGTGAGGAAGCCGACCCCCCAGGCCCAGTGCATGGTCGCCAGGACGACCGGCGTCACGGCGCGGGCGCGAGCGGACTCGCCCCGTGAGATGGCGGCTCCCCCTGCGACGACGCCTGCGGCATACCCGGCCGGCACGAGCCAGGCAGGCGCCCAGAAGAAGCCGGCTACCGTCGCGGCCGTCGTCACGACGACCATGGTCGGCGGTGCGAGGTAACGCGGGTTGATCGTGCCTTCGTGGTGGCGCGCGACGACGCGGCGCCACCGGCCGTAGTGGAAGTACTGCTTGGCGAGCGCCGTGACGGAGGCGCGAGGACGGTAGGTCACCTTGAGGTCGGGGGTGAACCACACCGTGCCACCGGTCTCCCGGATGCGGTGGTTCATCTCCCAGTCCTGGGCTCGGGCGAAATGGGCGTCGTAGCCGCCGACCCGCTCGAGAGCGGCACGCCGGAAGACACCGAGGTAGACGGTGTCGGCCTCACCGGCCTCGCCGCCGGTGTGGAAGCGCGAGCTGCCCACACCGAGCGGGCTGCGCATCGCAGCGGCCACGGCTCGCTCGAAGGCCGTCGTGCCCTGCGCGTCCATGATCCCGCCCACGTTGTCGGCGCCCACCCGCGCCAGCTCCCGGACCGCGACACTGATGTAGTCGTCGGGGATCTCGGCATGGCCGTCGACCCGGACGATGACCTCACCGGTGCTGGCGCCGATCGCGGCGTTCAGCCCGTCCGGCGTGCGTCCGGTGGGGTTGGGGACGACTCGCACCCGCGGGTCTCCCGCCGCGAGCGCGGCGGCGACCTCGTCGGTGCGATCACGCGAGGGGCCCAGGGCGAGGACCACCTCGAGCGGGCCGGCGTAGTCCTGCGCCAGGATCATGGCCACCGCATCACGAAGGTGCCTCTCCTCGTTGAGGATCGGCATGATGACGCTGACCGCCGGCTGGTGGTCGGAAGTCAGGTCCACGAGGGTGTCCTTGTCGTCGTCGTCGGGTGTCGGCTCGGTGGCCCGGCCTCCCCGCGCGAGCGGCGACCAGCCTACTTGAGGACCTGGCGTGCCATGACCAGGCACCGGACCTGGTCGGTGCCCGCGTGGATCCGGATGCGCTCTGAGCGCGGCACGGAGCGGGCTCCCCTTTTCAGGCCGGGCGGGTTGCGGACACGGTCACCGTCACCACGGACTGGCTGCTGGCGGGAGCCTTGTCGCCGGGCGTGACGCGCCGGGCCAGCACGTTCGCCACGGTGCCGGCATCGCTGACGAGGGCCCCGTTGCCCTGCCAACCGCCGGGTGGTCCGCCTCGGTTGTCGACGAAGCGCCATCTCGAGTCGAACCGCGAGTGGAAAGCCTGCCCGACCTCGGCGGGCGCGTGTGTCGTGGCGTACACGACGGTGGCCGTCGAAGAGTTGCGGATGGCCTGGTTGCCGCCGCCCTTCGCGCTCGTCCGGGACAGTTCGGAGCCGCCCCGAGGAACGGTCAGGACGTCGAGCGCAAAAAGGCGGTCGACGACCTTCTGGTCGGCGGCGTCGGTGTTCGTGCACGCTGCGAGGCCGACCGTGGCGGCGACCGCGGCGGCTACTGCTGCCACCGCGAGCCGCCTACCGCGTCCCTGCATCATGCCTCCAGTGTCGACGAGGGCGGGCCCCGCGACGGCCGGACACGGGCGCTGACCTGGGAGAACGTCGGTTGGACGACTACCTCAGGAGCTGGCGGGCCATGACGAGGCGCTGGACCTGGTTGGTGCCCTCGTAGATCTGGGTGATCTTGGCGTCGCGCATCATCCGCTCGAGCGGGAAGTCGCTCGTGTAGCCGGCTCCCCCGAGCAGCTGCACGGCGTCGGTGGTCACCTTCATCGCGACGTCCGAGGCGTAGCACTTTGCGGCCGCACCGAAGAACGTGAGGTCCTTGTCGCCGCGCTCGGACTTGGCGGCTGCGACGTAGACCATCTGACGCGCGGCCTCGAGCTCCATCGCCATGTCGGCGAGCATGAACTGGATGCCCTGGAAGTCGGCGATGCGCTGGCCGAACTGCTTGCGCTCCTTGACGTAGGCGACAGCCTGGTCGAGGGCACCCTGCGCGATCCCGACGGCCTGGGCGCCGATGGTGACCCGGGTGTGGTCGAGCGTGCGCAGGGCGATCTTCAGACCGTCCCCCACCTGGCCGACGACACGGTCACCGGGGATGCGGACGTTGTCGAAGTGCAGCTCACGGGTGGGGCTGCCCTTGATGCCGAGCTTGCGCTCCTTCTCGCCGAAGGTGAAGCCCTGGTCTGACTTCTCGACGACGAAGGCCGTCACGTTGGCGCCTCGGGGACCGTCGGGGTCGGTGACCGCGAGGACCGTGTAGTACTCGGAGACGCCGGCGTTGGTGATCCACGACTTCTGCCCGGAGAGCACCCAGCCGTCGCCGTCCTGGCGGGCCCGGCACCTCATCGAGGCGGTGTCGGAGCCGGCCTCGCGCTCGGACAGACCGTACGAGAAGGTCGTCTCGCCCTTGGCGAGCGGCGGGAGGTAGCGGGCCTTGACCTCGTCGCTGCCGTCGAGGATCAGCGGGAGCGAGCCGAGCTTGTTGACGGCGGGGATGAGCGACGCGGACGCGTCGACCCGGGCCACCTCCTCGATGACGATGCACGTCGCGAGGGCGTCGGCACCGACGCCGTCGTACTCCTCGGGCACGTGCGGTGCGAAGAAGTCGGAGGCGACGAGGGCGTCGTGCGCCTCCTGCGGGTAGCGCGCCTCCGCGTCGACGGCGGCGGCATACGGGGCGATCTTGTCCTCGGCCACCGCGCGGACGGCCTCCCGCAGGGCCTCGTGGTCCTCGCTGGTCCGGAACAGGTCGAAGTCGGCATTCGTGCTCACGAGCGCGATCCTACTCGCCAGTTCGGTTTAGTAGGACGTCCTAGTGATCGACGCCACGAGGGTCACCACGGCGACGCCGGGAGCTCCGCGGTGGCCCTCGCCGACGTCCACGATGAGGACAGCGGCTCCCGAAGGATGGACACGCATACGTACACTCGCCGGTAGGTCATGAGCGCCAGCGACAAGCCCCGGCTCGCTGGCCGGCAACCCTCCAACCGCGGTGGGGTGCCCCGGGTGAAGACCTGGCCCGTCGACGCCTCCCGGCGCGAGGGCAAGCGCGGAGAGCACCTCTCCCGCACCGACCCGTCGGTGCAGCGGGTCCGTCACCAGGAGGACCCCGGTCATCGACACGACCCAGGAAGAGCAGACCGATGACCGAGCCCAGCTGGTCCTTCGAGACCAAGCAGATCCACGCCGGACAGAGCGCCGACAGCGCCACGGGAGCCCGCGCGCTGCCGATCTACCAGACGACGAGCTACGTCTTCGACGACACCGACCACGCAGCCAACCTGTTCGGGCTCAAGGAGTTCGGCAACATCTACACCCGCCTCATGAACCCGACGACGGATGTCGTCGAGCAGCGCGTCGCAGCGCTCGAGGGTGGCGTGGGTGCCCTCCTCGTCGCCTCGGGACAGTCGGCGACGACGCTCGCCCTGCTCAACATCGCCGAGGCGGGCGACCACGTCGTGGCCTCGCCGAGCCTCTACGGCGGCACCGTCAACCTGCTGAAGTTCACCTTCCCCAAGCTCGGCATCGAGGTCAGCTTCGTCGAGGACCCGACGTCGATCGAGTCCTGGCGTGCAGCCGTGCGCCCGAACACCAAGGCGTTCTTCGGCGAGACCATCGCCAACCCCAAGGCCGAGGTCCTCGACATCGAGGCGGTCGCCGCCCTCGCCCACGAGCACGGCGTCCCCCTCGTCGTCGACAACACGATCGCGACGCCGTACGTCATCCGGCCCATCGAGTGGGGCGCCGACGTCGTCGTGCACTCGGCGACGAAGTACCTCGGCGGTCACGGCACGTCCATCGCCGGCGTCATCGTCGACTCGGGCAACTTCGACTACGCCCGGGACCCGGAGAAGTTCCCGAACTACAACACGCCCGAGGAGAGCTACCACGGGCTCGTCTTCGCGCGCGACCTCGGCGTGGGCAGCCCCCTGGGAGCCAACCTGTCCTACATCCTCAAGGCGCGCGTCCAGCTCCTGCGCGACCTCGGGCCGTCGGCGTCACCCTTCAACGCCTTCCTCATCGCCCAGGGACTCGAGACGCTGTCGCTGCGCATCGAGCGACACCTCGACAACGCCGCCAAGGTGGCCGCCTTCCTCCAGGGCCACGAGCAGGTGGAGCGGGTCGTCTGGGCGTCCCTGCCCGAGAGCCCGTCGCACGCCACGGCGCAGAAGTACGCCCCACGCGGCGCCGGCGCCGTGCTCTCCTTCGAGATCGTGGGCGGCCTCGACGCAGGCAAGAAGTTCGTCGAGGCCCTCACCCTGCACAGCCACGTCGCCAACATCGGTGACGTGCGCTCGCTCGTGATCCACCCGGCCTCGACGACGCACTCGCAGGGACCCGAGGAGGACCGCGTCGCTGCCGGCGTCACCCCGGGACTCGTGCGGCTCTCCGTCGGCATCGAGCACATCGACGACATCCTCGCCGACCTCGAGCAGGGTTTCGCCGCCGCCAAGGGGTGACCGACGGGAAACCGGGCTGAAGCGGAGCGGCATGGCTGGCACCATGGCAGCCATGCCGATCCGCTACCCCGCCCCGCTCCGTCCCGGTGACCGGATCGGCGTCACCTCCCCGAGCTCCGGCGTCTCCGACGCCCTCTGGGGCCGGTTCTCGTATGCCGTGCGCTGCCTCCGCGACCGCGGGTTCGAGGTCGTCGTGGGCGAGCTCAACCACGCGCCCTCCCACGTGAGCGGCCCCCGCGGAGCGCGCGCTGCCGAGCTGATGGCGATGCTCCTCGACCCGAGCATCCGGGCGGTCGTTCCGCCGTGGGGCGGCGAGACGGCCATCGACCTGCTCGACCTGCTCGACCTCGACGCGGTGGCCGCGGCCGAGCCGACGTGGTGCATCGGCTTCTCCGACACCTCGACGTGGCTGACACCGCTCACCCTCACCACGGGCATCGCGACGATCCACGGGCAGAACCTCATGGACACCCCGTACGCCGTGCCGGACGGCATACTCCACTGGGTCGACGTGGCGGGCGCCGCCAAGGGTGACGAGCTCCGGCAGCACTCCCCCGGCCGGCACCGCACCGGCGGCTGGGACGACTACGCCGGCAACCCGACGGTCTCCGAGATGACGCTCGAGGGACGCGGCTCGTGGACCCGTATCGACCCCGGCGGCAAGGACGAGCCGGCCACCTTCTCCGGTCGGCTCATCGGCGGCTGCGTGGAGACGCTCAGCTTCCTCGCGGGCGGGAGGTACGCGGACACGAATGCCTTTGCGGCGCAGCATGCCCCGGAGGGCCTCGTCGTCCTGCTCGACATCGCCGAATGGAAGTCCTACGACATCTGCCGCGCCCTGCACGCCATGCGCCTGCGCGGCTGGTTCGACGCCGCGACCGGGATCCTCGTGTCACGCACCCGGGCCCCCGAGCCGGACGGCTTCACCCAGCACGCAGCCGTCGTCGACGCCCTCGGCATGCTCGGGGTGCCGATCCTCGCCGACGTCGAGTGCGGGCACGTGCAGCCCTTCCTCGCCCTGGTCCAGGGCGCGACGACGGCGGTCGTCCACGACGGCGACACGCACACCGTCAGCCAGCGACTGGACTGACGCCGCCCGCCTCGGTCACCCGACGACCTCGTCGACGAAGCACCAGCGCCATGCCTCTCCCGGCTCGATCGAGCGCATGACCGGGTGCTGCGTCTCGTGGAAGTGGGCGGTGGCGTGCTTCATCTCGGAGGAGTCGCAGCAGCCGACGTGACCGCACTGGAGGCACAGGCGCAGGTGCACCCAGGTCGTGCCGTCGCGCAGGCACTCCTCGCACCCCTCGGGGGTGCGGGCAGCCGCACAGGAGTCGGTGTCGCGGAGGTGCTCGCAGGGAGCCTCGATCGTGTCCACGGGCAACATCTCACTCTCTGCCAGGCGACTCTCCTGGTCATCGATCCGGTCGAGCATGGTCTCCTCGAGGTCGAGGGACCCGAGCACCGTGCGGAGCACGACGTGGTCGGCCCGGCCCTCGTCTCGCAGCCGCAGCACCTCGTCGCGCTCGGCCTGCAGCATCTTCATGCGGGCCCGGCGGTAGCGGGCGCTCGGCGTCTCGTCGGCGTCGCCGCTGCGCGGCCCCAGCCGCTCCCACATCTGGTTGAGCCGGTCCTCGGAGCGCGAGCGGAGGATCTCGCGCGTCGCGTCGTCGAGTCCGTCCATGCCGTCGAGCACGTCGAGACCCGACCGGGTCGCGGCCTGCAGCACGGTCGCCGCCTGGAGCGCGTCCTCGCGGGGGTCGGGGCCACGCACACCGAGGCGCCGGGCGAGCGCCGGCAGGGTGGTGCCCTGGATGAGCAGCGTGCCGACGGTGACGACGACGGCGATGAGGACGAGCACGTCACGATGGAGGGTGTTGACGGGCAGCAGCAGGGCCGCGGCGAGGGTCACCACACCGCGCATGCCCGCCCACGACAGGACGACGGTGTGCGTCCACGGCGCGTGCGCCTCGTTGTGGAAGACCCGCGTGCTGAGGAAGCGGAAGGGGACGAGCCAGAGCGGGCGCAGCACCAGGACCGCCACGAGCGTCCCGACCGACGCGAGCGTGATCTGGCCCGCCGACAGGTCCGAGCTGCGGACGCTGTCGAGGACGTAGAAGACCTGCAGCCCGATGAGGAGGAAGACGGCGTTCTCGAGGAGGAACTGGATGGAGGTCCAGTTGATCCGCTCGCTGATGCGCGAGGCTCCCGTCTGCGTGCGCGGCGACTTGTGGCCGAGGATGAGGCCGGCGGTGACGACGGCGATGACCCCGGAGGCGTGCAGCTCCTCCGCGGGGACGTAGGCGGCGAACGGCACCATGAACGACAGGACCGTGTCGAACGCCGGCTCGGTGGAGAAGTGCCGGCGCAGCACGGCCACGACCAGCGCGACTAGGAAGCCGATGACGGCGCCCCCGACCGAGGCCCAGGCGAAGTCGAGCACGACCCCGCCGAAGGTCACCCCGTTCGAGGTCACACCCGCAGCGAGTCCCGCAGCGGCCAGGGCTGTTCGCAGCGAGACGAGGGCGGTTGCGTCGTTGACGAGCGACTCCCCCTCGAGGATGGACACGAGGCGCCGCGGCAGACCGATGCGGCGGCCGACCGCCGTCGCCGCGACCGCGTCCGGCGGCGCGACGACCGCGCCGATGGCGAAGGCGACCGCGAAGTCGAGACCGAGGGCCCAGCGCAGGAAGAGCGCCACCCCGAGGGCCGTGAAGAGCACGAGCCCCACGGACAGGCTGAGGATGACGACCCGGTTGTTGCGGAAGTCGACGAGGGAGGTCTGGATGGCCGCGGCATACAGCAGCGGCGGCAGGATGCCGAGCAGCACGACCTCTGGGCTCAGGGCCACCTCGGGCACGAACGGGAGGTAGGACCCGAGGATGCCGACCACGATGAGCACGAGGGGCGCCGGCAGGTCGAACCGGTCGGCGAGCCACGCGCCCCCGAGGACGGTGGCGGCTATCGCGAGCAGCCCGATGGCGATCTCCACGACGACATCCTGCCCCACACCGCCACGAAGGCGCGTCGACGGTCCGGCGACGCGCCTCGGACGACGGAGTCAGGCGAAGAAGCTGCGCACCGCGGCGATGACGCGGTCCTGGTCGGCGTCGGTCAGCTCGGTGGCGCACGGGAGCGAGAGGCCGCGGGCGAAGAGGCCGTCGCCGACCGCTCCACCGAGGACCGGGGCAGTGAGGAACGGGGGTTGGGCGTGCAGCGGGCGCCACAGCGCCCGCGCGCCGACACCGAGTCCGTTGAGGTGGTCGAGGAACTCGTCGCGTCCGCGACCGTCGGTCTCGGGTACGAGGACCGAGTAGAGCCAGTACGTCGCGCCGAGGCCCTCGACGCGGGGCGGCAGCACGAGCGGCAGGTCCGCGAAGGCCTCGTCGTAGCGGGCGGCGATGCGGTGCTTGGCGCCGACGAAGTCGTCGAGACGCTCGAGCTGGGCGAGTCCGAGGCCGGCCGCGATGTTGGTGAGGCGGTAGTTGTAGCCGACCTCGTCGTGGAGGTAGCCGACGTCGGGCACCTTCGCCTGGGTGGTGAGGTGTCGGGCGCGGGCTGCGAGGTCGTCGTCGTCGGTGACGAGCATGCCGCCGCCGCCGGTCGTCGCGATCTTGTTGCCGTTGAAGGAGAAGCAGCCGATGCGCCCGACGGTCCCGGTGTGCCGTCCGGCGTAGCGGCCGGCCGTCCACGTGGCCCCGAGGGACTCCGCGGCGTCCTCGAGCACGGGTATGCCGTGTCGCTCGCAGGCGTCCATGAGCGGTTCCATGTCGGCGGGCTGCCCGAGCACGTGGACGATCTCGACGGCCCGGGGTTGCGCCTCTCCTGCGACGGCGCGGCGGTCGAGCTCGGCCGCGAGCAGGGCGGGGTCGATGTTCCAGGTCGTCGTCTCGGCGTCGACGAGCACGGGCCGGGCGCCGCAGTAGGCGATCGGGTTGACCGAGCCGACGAAGGTGAAGTCGGAGCAGACGACGTCGTCGCCACGCCCCACCCCGAGCAGCAGCAGGCCGATGTGGATCGCCGCCGTGCCGCTCGCGCAGGCGACCGCGTGCTTGGCGCCGACCCGCTCGGCGAAGCGCCGTTCGAACTCCGAGACGAAGGGTCCGACGGACGAGACGAAACCGGACTCGACGGCCTCGAGGACGTAGCGACGCTCCAGCTCACCGATGTTGGGCACGGCGAGCGGGATGGTGCCCTCGGGTCCACGGGCGCCCGGAGCGTGCGCCTCGCCGGCGGGGGCGCTGCCTGCGCCGCTCACCGGTGGTACCGCCCGGCGGTCTCGGGGTCGACGCGCGGACGCAGCCACTCGGCGGTGGCGGCGAGGCCCTCCTCGAGCGAGACGGTCGGCGCCCAGCCGAGGACCTCGTTGGCCCGTGTCGGGTCCGACAGCAGGATCTGCACCTCCGAGCCCTCGGGCCGGATGCGGTCGTTCTCCGTGACGATCTCGGCGTCGCTGCCGGTGACCTTGCGGCACAGCTGCACGACGTCGCCGACGGAGACGGTGCGGCCGGTGCCGAGCTGGATCGTCGTGCCCGGCGCGACGTCGGCGAGGGCGGCCCGCACGAACCCGTCGGCCGTGTCGGTGACGAAGGTGAAGTCACGCTTGGGGGTCACGTCGCCGAGCCTCAGCTCGGTGGCGCCGGCCAGCAGCTGCGACAGGACGGTCGGGATGACCGCACGCGTCGACTGGCGCGGACCGAAGGTGTTGAACGGGCGCAGGGTCGTCACGGGCGTCTCGAAGGACAGGGCGTACGACTCGCACATCTTGTCGGCCGAGATCTTCGTCGCGGAGTAGGGCGACTGGCCACGCAGCGGGTGCGCCTCGGTGATCGGCACCTCCTCGGGCGTGCCGTACACCTCCGAGGTAGAGGTGTTGACCATGCGCGGGGTGCCGTGGCGGCGGACCGCCTCGAGGACGTTGAGCGTGCCGATGACGTTGGTCTCGACGTAGGAGCGAGGAGCGACGTAGGAGAACGGGATCGCGATGAGGGCCGCGAGGTGCAGCACGACGTCGACGCCCTCGGTCGAGGCCATGACGTGCTCGGGGTCGCGGATGTCACCGAGGACCACCTCGGCCTGCCCGTCGCGGACCGCGGCCCGGAACGCCTCGGACTCGTCGAGCCACCCCGTGGAGCCGTTGGAGTTGTAGAGGCAGAACGCCCGCACGTGAGCGCCGTCGGCGAGCAGCCGCTCGACGACGTGGGAGCCGATGAAGCCGTCGGACCCCGTCACGAGGACCGTCTTGCCTGCGATCGACCCAGCCATCGGCCTGGGCGTGAATTCCGTTGTCACATTTGCCTTCTCGTCGTGGTTCGTCATATCTGTGAGGCACGCGGGAGCGCCGGCAGTGCCCGCCGTGCCTGGGTGTCAGGCCTCGCCCTTGGCGCGGGCGAGGTCCTTCGGGGTGCCGACGTCGATCCACTCGCTCTGGATCGGCCACGCCGTCACCGGCTCCTCGCGCTCGAGGCAGGTCTCCACGAGTCCCGGCATCGTGCTGGCCCGTCCCACCGGGAGCCAGGCGAGCGCACGCGGCTCCACGGCATACACCGCCGCGTTGATGTCGAAGCTCAGCGTCGGCTTCTCCGACACGGCCGTGACCCGCCCGTCGGTGCTCTCGACGACGCCGAAGGGCACCTCGTGCTGGTAGGTGCGCGTCGCGACGGTCACCACCGCCCCCGTGCGCCGGTGCGCCTCGAGCAGGTCACTCGCGTCGAACTCGACCATGAGGTCACCGTTCATGACGAGCACCGGCTCCTCGAGGTCCGGGCGCTGCTCGCGCAGCAGGGTCAGCGACCCCGCCGTGCCCAGGGGACGGTCGGGGTCCTCACGCAGGTAGCGCACCCGGCAGCCGAGACGCGAGCCGTCACCGAGGTGCTCCTCGATCTGCTCCGCGAGGTAGTTGACGCTGACATAGATCTCACGGAGGCCGTCACCGACCAGACCCAGCACGATCCACTCGAGGATCGAGCGACCAGCCACCGTCATCAACGGCTTCGGCGTGTCCTTCGTCAGCTCCCCCAGACGCGTGCCGCGTCCTCCCGCCATGACCACCGCGACGTTGGGCAGCGGCGCCGAGCCCACGACGTCGGAGAGCGTGTGCAGCCCCACGAGCGAGCGGTCCTCCGCCAGCTCGGGCACCGCGGAGATCCGCAGCGCCTGCATGAGGTCGAGCACGAGCGCGCGCGGCGAGCCCGCCGCGACGAAGTGGGGGCTGCGGGTCGCGTGGTCCAGGGCCAGGTCGTCGAGACTCGTGCCCTTGAGGAACGCCCGACGCAGGTCGCCGTCGGTGAGCAGGCCCGCAAGCCGGTTGTCGGCGTCGACGAGCAGGCACACGAGGTTGCCACTGCGGTCGACGACCTCCAGCGCATCGCGGATCGTCGCCGTCGTCGGCGCGCACGCCGCACGCAGGTCTCGCGCCGTCACTCCTCTTCCTCCTCGTTCGTCGACCGGGACCGGTCAGGCCCCGCCTGCGGCGCCGACGCCAGGTCGACGAAGTGCTTGACCCGTGGGGCGAGCGCCGCTGTCCGAACGATAGCGAGGATGCGAGCGCTGGCCGAGCCCGAGCCGTAGGGGTTGGTGACGCGCGCCGAGTGCTCACGCCAGCGCGGGCTGAGCGCCGTCCGCAAGGCGGCCTCGACCGCAGCCCGTCCCTCCGCGGCGTGCACGACGTTGTCGCCGCGGAGCCGACCACGCTGGCGCTCGCCGATGTCGACGGCCGGGACGTGGACGGTCGCGGCCTCGATGACACCCGAGCTCGAGTTGCCGACGACGACGTCGGCCGCAGCGAGCACGCGCGGGTAGTCGCGCCCGAGGGCGGGGACGAGGCGCAGGCGCGGCTCTCGGGCCGCGAGCTCGGTCAACGCCCCGAGGATCTCGTCCCGTCCCTCGTCCATGCCGGGATGCGTGGCGACGACCGTGCCGCACGTGGCGAGCGCTGCCTCGGCGGCCTCACGGGCCCACTCCCCCACGGGGGCGCCGGGCTGGGCCGTCGGCGGGTGGTAGGTGAAGAGCGCCAGCGGCCGCTCGACGGTGGTGCCGGGCGGGTCGTCAGGCAGGTCGTCGGGCAGGTCGCCGGACACGTCGGCGGGCACAGCGCCGATCAGGTCGGCCAGCTCGGCGTCGGGGATCGGTGCTGCACCGGCCAGCCGGTCGAGGCCGGGGGCGCCGGTGACGTGGACGCGGTCGCCCGGCTCTCCGAGCTGGCGCACCCGCGCGGCGGCGTCCTCGGACGCGACACAGTGCTGGTCGGCGAGCTTGGTCACGGCGTGCCGGACACGCTCGTCGAGCGCCCCCTCGGTCACCTCTCCCCCGTGCAGGTGCACGACCGGGATCCCGAGCAGGACGGCGGCGGGCACGACGTAGAGCAGCTCCCAGCGGTCCCCCAGCACGACGAGCACGTCGATCCCCTCGGCGCGCAACGCCTGACCGGCAGCACGAGCCAGCATGGCACCCTGCTCCAGCTGCGCCCCGACGGTCACCTCCGACATCGGCTCGGCCAGCGAGACGACGGCCGCGCGCCAGACGTCCTCGGAGGCGCTCGTGGGCAGGGCGGCGACGAGGTCGTCGGCGGCATACATGACGCCGGTCAGCACGCGGAGGGTCAGGTCGTCCGCCGACTGCAGTGCCTCGAGGACGGGCGAGAGCGGACCGAGGTCGGCGCGGGTGCCGACGAAGACGGCGACGGTGAGAGGCGAGGCCATCCGTCGGATCAGCCCGCCAGGTCGGCGTCGGTCACGGGCGCGCCGGCCTCGACCGCCCGCGCGAGGACGCGGCCGCGGATGTCGACCGCAGGGCTGATGCCACCCTCGGGCCGGAGCAGCTGCAGGTCTGCACCGGTGAGCTCGGTCCCGGCAGGCATGGCGTGCGCGGCGTGCCACGACCGGCGCACGAGGACGGCGTTCTCCTCCTCCGACGGCATGCGCACCTTGACGCCGTCGCCCAGGGCGACCGCGAGCTGCTTCGTCGCGGTGACGTAGTCGGTCAGCGCGTCGGGCTCCAGGCTGGCCAGGTGGTCGGGGCCCGGAAGGGTGCGGTCGCTCGTGAAGTGCTTCTCGAGGATGGGCGCGCCGAGCGCGACCGCGCCGAGCGCCGTCGTCAGTCCCGGCGTGTGGTCCGACCACCCCACGGGGATGCCGTGCAGCTCGGTCAGACGCGGGATGACGCGCAGGTTGCACTCCTCCACGGGGGCCGGGTAGGCCGAGACGCAGTGGAAGAGGACGAGCCCGGGGGCGTCGGCGCAGGCCTCGACGGCAGCCTCGACCTCGTGCTCGGTGCCCATGCCGGTCGAGACGAGCAGCACGACGCCGAGCTGCGACATCTCGCGCAGGTAGGGCAGGTTGGTCAGCTCGCCCGAGCTGACCTTGAGTGCCGGGAGACCGAGGTCGACGAGCATCTCTGCGCTGTCGAGGTCGAAGGGCGTCGAGAGGAACGTCGTGCCGGCCTCGGTGGCGTGGTCGCGCAGCTCGACCCACGCCTCCTTCGGAAGCGTCAGGGCCTCGAGAAGGCTGCGCTGGTCCGAGCTGCCGCCGCGGTCACGCTGGTAGGGAGTCGTGGCGGCGGCGGACGAGACGAGCTTCTCGGGCGAGAAGGTCTGGAACTTCACGGCGTCGGCCCCGGACGCGGCGGCGATGTCGACGAGCCGGTGGGCGAGCGCGATGTCGCCGTTGTGGTTCACGCCGGCCTCGGCGATGACGAAGACGTCGCCGGGGGTCGGCACCTCGCGTGCGCCGATGGCGACCGGCGTGACGGCGTTCAGGTGGTCGCTCATGGGGTGCCTCCAAGGGGGCGGTCGTCTCGGGTGGCCCGGGTTGCGGGCGTGGTTGCGGGGGCGCCGACGACGGTCTCGCCGTCGGCGACGTGCCGGGTGACGACGGCGCCGGCCCCGACGGTCGCGCCCGCGCCGACGCTGACGAGGGGCAGGACGCGCGCGCCGCTGCCGACGAGGGTGCCGTCCCCGACGGACGCGCCGCCGAGGAGCACGGCCCCGGGCGCGACGTGGACGCCCACGCCGACGCTGCAGTCGTGCTCGACGACGGCCGCGGTGTTGACGACGACGGCGTCGCCGAGGCGGCTCGAGGGGCCGACGTGCGCGTGCTCGAGCACGACGGTGCCGGCGCCGAGGATGCTG
The DNA here is from genome assembly GCF_039539425.1 of Terrabacter ginsenosidimutans. Lineage (NCBI taxonomy): Bacteria > Bacillati > Actinomycetota > Actinomycetes > Micrococcales > Intrasporangiaceae > Terrabacter > Terrabacter ginsenosidimutans. The sequence goes on from NZ_BAABDC010000008.1 coordinate 84,063, forward strand.
CGGGTCGACACCGTGGCGGTCGAGGCGACCACGGGCGGGACCGAGAGTCCGCGCTGCACGAGCTCGCGGACGAGGCGGGTACGGGCCGGGTTGGACCCGATGGCGACGACGGCGTGCAGGCCGCGAGCCGCGATGAGCTCGAACGCCGCCCGGTCGTCGGCGACGACGTCGACGTGCCAGGACTCGCCATCGGGCGAGTCACCCGAGACCGCGACGACGGTCTGACCGGCGCGCTCGAGGACGTCGACGACCGAGCGGGCGTGGCCACCCGCTCCGAGGACGACCCAGCCGGTCTCTCCCCCTGTCACTCAGACCGTCCCGGGGGTGGCGCCGACCGTGGCACCCGTGGCACCCGGCACGTGGCCGAGCGACGCGGCCGCCTCGGCGAGCGCACCGCCGACCTTGCGGATGTTGTCGGGCTCGAGCACGGCGGGCACGCGCGGCGGGTCGAGCACGAGGCCCTCCCACGAGTTGCGCACGTACTCGTGGACGAACCACTCGTCGATCGAGGCCTGGTCGGCCTTGAGCGACTCCCAGCCGCGGTCGGCGACGAACTGCGTCAGGTCGTCGGGTGAGTCGAGCTGCGCGACGTTGCCGAGGCCGCTCCACGGCATCTCGGCGCCGGTGACGACCGGCAGGCCGAGCAGCCCCGCCTCGAGACCGACCGTGCCGGTGGCGGTGACGGTGAAGACGGCCTGCTTCATCAGCTCGCGAGAGTCGGCGAACGGGTCGATCGTCGCGATGTTGGGGTGGGCGTCGAACTGGGGCCAGTAGTCGGGGTCGCGGCGCCACATGAAGTGGGCGTGCTCCTTGACGGCGACGCCGATGTCGAGCGGCGCGAGCGCATCGGCGAGGACGCGCGCGGTGTAGGCCTGGTCGCGCCACTCCTGGCCCATGACGTCGGCGCTCGACTCGGGCTGCACCTGCAGCGGCAGGAAGACGAACTTCTCGGGCACCGGGTCCCAGCGGCGGTCCTGGTACTCACGCAGGTTGAGCCGCGCCTTGACGGGGTTGAGCCACGGCAGCCGGGCGTAGTCGCTCGGCCTCGGCAGCTGCAGGTTGGCGCCGCGGTCGACCGCGAACTCCTTGATGCGGTCGCTCGCGAGGCGCCAGATCTCCTGGCCGGTCTCGACCTTGAGGTTGCGAGCGAAGCCCATCGGGCGGCCGTGCTCGGCGCGCCAGGCATCGATGAAGGTCTGGCCCGCCGCGAGCGCCTCGGGGTCCTCGACCTGCCGCTCCCACAGGGTGATCCCCTTGGGCGCGCCGATGAGGCCGAAGCGGTCGGACGGGAGGCGTATGCCGCGTGGCCAGGTCGCGAGGCCGCCGTGGTGGGTGACGAGGCCGGCGGTGAGCAGCTCGGACGTCACGGTGAACTCGACGAGGGCGAGCACCGGCCCGCGGCCCTCGATGGCGGCCTCGAGCTCCTCGGCGGCGAGGTTGAGGAAGTTCATCGCCGTGTCGACCCGGTTGCGGCGCAGCGCCCGCTCCGACACGAGCAGGTCGAGCGGGTCGAGCCCCACACCGGCGCAGGCGCGCTTGAGAGCGGCGTGCGGCGCGAGGCCGCTGACGACGTTCGCCTTGCGCGCTGCGGCATACGGCAGCCGGACGGTCGTGGCCCGCGGTGCGTGCTTGCGCACCCAGGCGAGGTTGGCGTCCGTCCGCACGACGAGGACGAGGTCCTTGGTCTCGAAGCCGGCGTGCACGAGGGCCGGCACGAGGAGGTCGTCGTAGCCCAACCCCATGTGGACGAGCGGTGTCACCACGAAAGCGTGTCTCCTGCGTGTCGGTGCGTGCCGGATCGGGCCGAGCCGGACGAGCGCCCCATCCTATCCGCGGAGGGTACGCACGATTCGCGGCGCGATGGCCGCGGCACCCGCGGCGACGAGGAGGGCGAGCACGAGCCGCACCCAGGAGGCGGGCCCCTCGAGCGGCAGAACGGCCCCGACGAGGGCGAGGGCGACGCCGACGACCGCCACGAGGGCCACCCTGGGCGGCCAGCGCAGCGGCGAGTGGGTGCGGGCGAACCACGTGGTCGACGCCATGAGCACGACATAGCCGAGGGCCTTGGCGATCGCGACGCCGACGATGCCGCCCGTCGCTCCCGGACGCGGGGCGAGCCACAGCGCGACGAGGACGACGACGGCGAGCGAGGCGAGGGCCGCCCAGGCCAGTCGCCCGGTGCGCTCGGCGTCGAGCACGGCCAGGGACGACCCTTGGTAGAGCATGTACGACACGGACACCGTGCAGATGACCCCGAGCGCGCCGACGATCGAGACGCGGTCGAAGCTCGGGTCGGCCATGACGGCGACGAGCCAGGGTCCCAGCAGGGCCACGCCTGCGGCCCCCGCGGCGACGACCGTCGTGAGGGCCGTGCCGGTGCGGGCCGTCCAGGGCCAGCGCCCCTCGATCGGGTGCGAGAGCACGAGCGGTCCCCAGGCGTTGAAGAGGGCGACCGCGAGGACGAACGGCATGTTCCCGAGCTGCAGGGCCACCTGGTAGCTGCCGGCGCCCGACTCACCGACGAGGAACCGTGCGAGCAGCACGTCGCCCGAGAGCAGACCGAGCATGGCGGCAGCCTGGGGCAGCAGCGGCGCGGCGAGGCGGATGCCCGCGCGGACGCGCTCACGTTCGACGGTGGGTGGCAACGGACGACCGAGGACGAGAGCGAGGACGGCCGCGACCACGACGACGGCCGCGTATGCCGTGAGGTACCTCTCCGCCGTCGGCTCGCCGCGCGACGCGAGGAGGCCGGCCAGCTGGGCACCTACGGTCGCGAGCACGGCGAGCGCGAGGAACCCCCACGGCTGCAGGCGCGCCCGCATCAGGGTCTGTCCAGAGACGACCGTCGTCAGGGCGACGGCAGCGACGACGAGCGGCACCCACTGCCCGAGGTCGGCGTGCCCGGCTGCAGAGAGGGCGACCGCCACGGCCAGACCGACGACGCCGAGCCCGAGGGCGAGCAGCACCATCGTCCCCGCCAGCGCTCGCGCGACGCGTGGGCCCTCGCCACCCCGGTGGTGCTCGCGGAGCACGACCTGCGGCAGTCCGGCGGCCGCGATGGTGCCGACCATCTGCACGACGACGAGACCCGTTGCCACCCGGCCGAACTCGACGTCTCCGAGCACGCGGGTGGCGAAGGGCAGCACGAGGAGCACACCGAGTCCCTGCAGCGCGGTGCCGACGAGGTAGATCACCGAGTGCGCACCGAGGGAGGCGCCGGTGCGGTCGGCGGTGGGCGTGGTGCCTTCGGGCGTGCTCGTCACAGACCCGAAGGTACCGGTGCCTCGGGCGGTGCGTTCGCCGCCGTCGGGCGTGACGACGCCGCCGTGACCGGCCCGCCGCTGCTTCCTCTAGCCTGCAGGGGTGCCAAGCATGCCTGCCTCCTCGTCGCGCGTCGTCGTGCGCGGCTCCGGTTCGATCGGGCAGCGGCACGCGCGGGTCTTCCGGCAGGAGGGCGCAGACGTGTCGTTGTGGCCGGTCCGCGACCGTGGCCCTGCTGCTGCCGACGACGTCGACGAGGCCACCGGGGCCGCACTCCTCGACGACACGTCCGGACCGGCGACCCTGCGCGACGCCTTCGTCGTCGTCGCCACCGACACGGCCCGTCACGTGGCTGACGCCATCGAGGCCCTCGACGCCGGTGCCGAGAAGGTGCTCGTCGAGAAGCCCGTGGCACCGACCGCGGAGGACGCCCGAGCGCTGTACGAGCACCCTCGGCACCTGGACGTCTGGGTCGCTGCACCCCTGCGCGCCCACGAGGCGTTCCGCCACCTGCGACGGCTCGTCAGCCGCCTCGACCAGGGCGGGTCCGCGCACGTCTGGTCGCAGTCGTGGCTCCCGGACTGGCGACCCGACCGCGACTACCGCGACTCCTACTCGGCCCGGCCCGGGGAGGGTGGGGTCCTGCGCGACCTCGTCCACGAGATCGACTACGCCACGGTGCTGTTCGGCGCCCCGGTCCTCCTGGGCGCCGGCGTGGCAGTCGGTGGCCCTCTCGAGATGGACGCCGAGCAGGCGGCCACGCTCCTGTGGACGTCGGGCCGCGCGTTCCACGTGACGATGCGGCTCGACTACGTCACCCGCCCCTCGAGCCGTGGCGTCGTCGTGCGCTCCCCCGACGGCATCCTCGAGTGGGACGTGGGCCGAGCTGCGGTGCGCCACACCACCCCGGACGGTGAGGTGACCGAACAGCTCTTCGACCACGACCTGGACCGCGACATCGTCATGGGCACCCAGGCCCGTGCTGCCCTGACGCTTCGGCCGTCGAGCGCGGTGGACGAGCGCGTCGCCCGTGGCGCGCCGGCCACCCTCACCGAGGGCATTGCCTCGATCCGGCTCTGCGACGAGGCCCGCGCCGCAGGTGTGCCCGAGCCAGCCGCCATCACCGACACCCACTCCGAGGACGGCTCGTGACCGATCAGCACCCACCCCGCGTCCTCGCGGTCATTCCCGCGCGCGGCGGCTCCAAGGGCCTGCCCCGCAAGAACATCCGTCCGCTGTGGGGTCTGCCGCTCATCGCCCACAGCGTCCGCGCTGCCACCCTGACGCCCGAGGTGACACGGTGCGTCGTCACGACCGACTCGGCCGAGATCGCGGATGTCGTGCGCGCCCACGGCGGCGAGGCGCCGTTCCTGAGGCCGACCGAGCTCGCGGCCGACGACACCCCGATGGCACCGGTCGTGCGCCACGCGCTCGAGTGGGTCGAGCACGAGGAGGGCCGGCCCTACGACGCGGTGCTCCTCCTCGACCCGACGAGCCCCGCCCGGATGCCCTCACAGCTCGCGGAGGCCGTGCGCCGCCTCACCACGACGCCCACCCTCGACGGGGTCATCAGCGTCAGCGAGCCGACGTTCAACCCGGTGTGGGTCGGGGTTCGCCCGGACGACACCCGGGACGGCGCCCTGTCCCGCTTCTTCGAGTCCGGCACCGGCGTGACCCGCCGCCAGGACGTCGGCCGCTTCCTGCGGATCAACGGCAACTTCTACCTGTGGCGTGCCGACTTCGTGCGGCGACTCGAGGCGTCGTGGTTCGACGAGGGCACGCACGAGGGGCTGGAGATCCCCGAGGCGCAGGCCTTCTCCATCGACGACGAGTACGAGTTCCGGCTCATCGAGGCGCTCATCGGCGCAGGGCTCATCACCCTGCCCTGGCTCGACGTCACCGACCCCAGCGCCCCCCGGGAGGACCAGCGATGACGACCGCCCCCACGACCTCGCTCACCGGACGCACCGCCGTCGTGACCGGCGGCGCCGGTCCCCTCGGGCGGGTGCTCGCCGACGCCCTCGCGACCGCGGGCGCCCGCGTCGTCGTCGTCGATCTCGACGAGGCCGCCTGCGAGGCTGCCGTCAGCACCCTTCCGGGCCCGGGCCACATGCCGATCGGCGCCGACCTCCTTGATCCGCCAGGCATCTCACGGGTTGTGGACATGGTCCACGACCTCGGCGCCTGCGACATCCTCGTCAACAACGCGGCGTTCACCGGCACCTCCGGTGTCCCGGGGTATGCCGTGCCGTTCGAGGAGCAGACCGACGACGCCTTCGCGATGGCGCTGGCCCTCAACCTCACGGCGCCGTTCTCGCTGACGCGCCGGCTCGCGCCGCTGCTGCGGGCGGGTGGGCACGGCAGCGTCGTCAACGTCTCGAGCATCTACGGCCTCGTCGGGCCCAACATGGGCCTCTACGAGGGCACCCGCATGGGCAACCCCGCGGCCTACGCCGCGAGCAAGGGCGGCATCGCCCAGCTGACGCGCTACCTCTCGACCGTGCTGGCGCCGGAGGTCCGGGTCAACGCCTTCGCGCCGGGCGGCATCGCGCGCGGCCAGGACGAGGCGTTCGTCGAGCGCTACGAGCGCCTCACCCCGCTGGCGCGGATGGGGACCGAGGACGACTTCCGCGGCGTCGTCACCTGGCTCGCCTCGGACGCCTCGGCCTACGTCACGGGTCAGGTCGTCGCCGTCGACGGCGGCTGGACCGCCTGGTAGCCGCGTCCCCAGCTCCGCGGCCCCCGACACGGGTCGAGGTGGTGCCGGCACCGGGCAGGTGCCGGCACCACCTCTAACGGCGGGCTCGGAGCAGGAGGGTCAGGCCTTGAGCTCCGGGGCGACGGTCTGCTCGAAGAGCTCGATGCCCGAGCGGTCGTAGGCGGCCTCGGCGAAGTACGTGATGGCATACGTCATGCCACGCGCCTCCATGTCCTTGAACATCGACACGATCTTGTCGGGGGTCCCGACGGCAGGCTGCTTGCGCAGGTCCTCGACGGCCCCGGCGGCCTTGTCGTCGGCGACGCCGCCCTTGCGGAGCAGCTCGCCGTAGAACTGCAGGCGGTCCTCGACGTCGGCGTCGGTCTCGCCGATGACGACGTTGTAGTTGGCCGAGCGCACGATGTCGCCGAAGTCGCGGCCGAGGTCGTCGCAGTGGCCCTTGAGGATCTCGCTCTTGTGGTCGAAGCCCTCGGGGCTGCCGTCGAAGTTCGTGTAGTCGGCGTACTGCGCCGCGATCTTCAGCGTCACCTTCTCGCCACCGCCGGCGATCCACATCGGGATGCCGTTGAGGGCGCTGCCGGGGTGGCTCGTGCCCTGCAGCGGCCGGGGCGCGCAGAGGGCGCCGTCGACCTGGTAGTACTTCCCGTCGAGCGTGGCCGAGCCCTTCGTCCACATGTCACGGAAGACCTGCACGCCCTCGCGGAGCGCGCCGAGGCGGTCGCCCGCCTTGGGGAAGCCGTAGCCGTAGGCGCGCCACTCGTGCTCGTACCAGCCCGCACCGATGCCCATCTCGGTGCGGCCACCGGAGATGACGTCGACGGTCGCGGCCACCTTGGCGAGGTAGGCGGGGTTGCGGTAGGCCATGCACGTGCACATCTGACCCAGGCGCACCCGGCTCGTCGCGGCGCCGAAGCCGGCCATGAGCGACCACGCCTCGTGCGTCGCCTCACCCGAGGGCTGCGGCACCGTGTGGAAGTGGTCGTAGACCCAGATGGAGTCGAAGACGTCCCCGTCGTCGGCGTGCTTGGCGAGGTTGACCATGGCTTCCCACTGCTGGGCCGGCTCGATGCCGACGAGATCCATCCGCCAGCCCTGGGGAACGAACATTCCGAATCGCATCCCGCCATCCAACCACGCGGTGCCGGGACAGGTCCGGACGCGATCCGCCGGGCACCGCGTGTGAGGATGGCGACATGAGTCCGCACCACCACAACGACCCGGACGTCATCCGGGACCTGCTGCACACCCCGGCCACCTGGGCCGTCGTCGGGCTCGGCGACAACCCCGACCGCACCGCCTACCGCGTGTCGCTGTGGCTCCAGCGCGAGCTCGGCACGCGCCTCGTCCCGGTCCACCCGAGCGCGGCCACCGTGCACGGCTGCCAGGGCTACAAGACCTTGTCGGACATCCCGGACGGCACCGTCGTCAAGGTCGTCGACTGCTTCGTCAACAGTGAGCGGGTCGGGGCCGTCGTCGACGAGGCCGTCGCCGAGCGCGAACGCCTCGGCATCGAGGCGTTGTGGCTGCAGCTCGGGGTCATCGACGAGGACGCCGCGGCACGGGCCGAGGCGGCCGGGCTCGCCGTCGTCATGGACACCTGCCCGAAGATCGAGTACCCCCGGATCCAGCCCGGCGACGGCGCCGGCGCCATCACCGACTGACCCCGGCCGTGGTGGCGGTCGCGCTCTTCACACGCTGCTGGGGCGAGCCCGGTGCGCTTCCGCCCGTCCTCCTCGTCCACGCCACCGGAGACACCTCGGCGGACTGGGCCGAGGTGGCGGCCGGTCTCGTCGAGAACAGGCTCGTCGTGGCGGTCGACCTGCGTGGTCACGGCGCGAGCCCCCGGCCCGGCGGCTACGCGCTCACGGAGCTGGCCGACGACCTCGAGGTCGTGGCTGCCGCTCTGGCCGCCGAGCACGGCCGACCGGTCGACGTCGTCGCCCACTCCCTCGGTGGCCTCGTGTCCTGTCTCCTGGCGAGCCGCCGGCCCGACCTCGTCCGCCGGCTCGTCCTGGAGGACGTCCCCGTGCCGCACCGTCGGGAGCCACTGGCACCGACCCGACCGGAGGGCGACCTGGCCTTCGACTGGGACGCCGTGCTGCAGGTGCGGGCCCAGGTCGACGACCCCGACCCGCGATGGCCTCGCGTCATCGCGTCCGTCACCGCCCCCACGCTCGTGGTGTGGGGCGGTCCGGCCAGCCCGATGCCGCGCGAGCACGTCGCCCAGATGGCCGAGACGGTCGCGGACGGCCGGCTCGTGCGCATCGACGCGGGGCACCTCGTCCACGCCCACCAGCCGGCCACGTTCACCGCCGTGGTGCGCGGCTTCCTCGCACTGCCCGACTGACGGTGTGATGGTGTGACGTTCACGCAGGGGCCGTATGCCGTCTGCCCGGTCCGCATCCATCCCCGCGTCAGCACGGGGTCAGGGCTCGGGCTCAGTCGGTCAGACCGCGGGCGACCTGCTCGCGCAGTGACGCTCCCTTGGCGTGCGCCTGGTCGCGCAGGTCGGCCTGGAAGGTGAGCATCTGCTCCCGGACGTCGGCTGCGAGCTCGTCGCTTCCGGTCCCGACGATGCGCGCGGCCAGCAGACCGGCGTTGCGGGCGCCGCCGATCGACACGGTCGCGACCGGCACCCCCGCCGGCATCTGGACGATCGAGAGCAGCGAGTCCATGCCGTCGAGGTACTTCAGGGGCACCGGCACCCCGACGACCGGCAGCGGTGTCACGGACGCGAGCATGCCGGGCAGGTGCGCGGCCCCGCCGGCCCCGGCGATGACGACCCGCAGCCCGCGACCCGCCGCGCCCTGCCCGTAGGCGATCATCTCGTCCGGCATGCGGTGGGCCGAGACGACGTCGGCCTCGTAGGGGATGCCGAACTCCTCGAGGGCGCGGGCGGCCTCGCGCATGACGGGCCAGTCGCTGTCGCTGCCCATGACGATGCCGACGACGGGTGCCGGCCCGGTTTGGCCGCTCTGCTTGCTCTGGGGGCTCTCGCTCATTCGGTGATCACTCCTCGGAGGTAGTCGGCTGCGTGTCCGGCACGCTCTCGCGCATCGCCGAGGTCGGCGCCGCTGACGTTGACGTGGCCGATCTTGCGCCCCGGTCGCACGCCCTTGCCGTAGACGTGGACCTTGGCGCCGGGGTCGCGGGCCATGATGTGACGGTAGGCCGGGTAAAGGTGCTCGTAGTCGCCGCCGAGCACGTTGGCCATCACGGTCCACGGAGCCCGCGGGCGGGGGTCGCCGAGCGGCAGGTCGAGCACGGCTCGCAGGTGCTGCTCGAACTGCCCGGTGACGGCGCCGTCCATCGACCAGTGACCGCTGTTGTGCGGTCGCATCGCGAGCTCGTTGACGACATAGGCCGCCGCGCCGCCCGTCCCGGGCCGCACCTCGAACATCTCGACGGCGAGCACGCCGGTGACGCCGAGCTCGCCGGCGATGCGGAGCGCGGCCTCCGTCGCGACCGAGGCGAGGTCGGCGTCGAGCGCGGGCGCGGGCGCGAGCACCTCGGTGCAGATGCCGTCGGTCTGCACCGTCTCGACGACCGGCCAGGCGGCGGCCTGCCCGGACGGGCTGCGCGCGATGAGGACGGCGAGCTCGCGGACGAAGTCGACCTTCTCCTCGAGCAGGAGTCCCCCTTCGAGGGGACCGGGCTCACCGATCCGCGAGATCCACTCGCTGAGGTCCGCAGCGCTCGACGCGACCGCCACGCCCTTGCCGTCGTAGCCGCCCCGAGGTGTCTTGGCGATGATGGGCCACCCGACCTCGTCGCCGAACGCCGTGACCTCCTCGGCGGTCGTGGCACGGGCCCAGCGCGGGCAGGCGATGTCCAGCTCGGTGAGCCGGCTGCGCATCGCGAGCTTGTCCTGGGCGAAGTTGAGGGCCGCGCGGGTCGGGTGGATGGCCACCCCGTCTGCCTCGAGCGCCTCGAGGACGGCCGGTGGCACGTGCTCGTGGTCGAAGGTGACGACGTCGCAGTGGCGCGCGAACTCGCGCACGGTCTCGAGGTCGGTGTGCTCCCCCACGGGAGAGCTCGGCACGACGAGCGCAGCGGCCGCGGTGTCGCTCTCGGCGAGGACCGACAGCTGGACGCCCAGCTCGACCGCCGAGCCCTGCATCATGCGGGCGAGCTGTCCGCCTCCCACGACACCGACGACGGGAAATCCTCCGGGGGCGCGCTTCGGCTGGCTCACGCGGCCCAAGCGTAGTCGGCGTCAGACCAGCGGGTCGTGGCGGCCCGGGACCGCGGACGTCGGGCCCGCAGCGGCACCGGCGGCCGCCCCGTCATCCTCGGTGAGCACCGCCTCGACGTGGCTGGGGTCGGCGAGGTCCGGGTGGTGGGTTCGCACGGCCGCGAAGGTCCACACCTTGTTGAGCACGAAGGACACCGGGGTGACGACGGCGATGACGATGAGCTGCGCCCAGTAGAGCCGGGTGCGGAAGCCCGTCGAGTCGTCGAGCACCGTGGGTGAGAGGTGGATCGGCGAGTCGAGGTGCATGAGCAGGGTCAGCAGCACGAGCCCGACGACCTGCCCGAGCAGGCCCACGGCGAGGAACGGCCAGTACTCGTGCCACCAGCGGGCGTGCTTGCTCGTGCGGAACGTCCACGTGCGGTTGAGCTGGAAGTTCCAGAGGTTGGCCACGAGGAAGGCGATCGTCGAGTAGACGTGGTACCAGCGGACGTTGAAGTCCGTGCCGGGCACCGGCACGATGGCCTGGTTGAACCCGGGGCCGAGCTTCTTGACGACGACGAGCGTCAGCAGGTTGACGAGCACGCCCGAGGCGCCCACCACCGCAAACCGGAGCAGGAGCAGCCAGTTGTGCCGGTGGCGCACGAACAGGAACTCATGCAGGCGCCTCACGCGGGCACCCTACCCCGCAGGACCGGGGGTTCCCTGCTGCTTCGAGGACACTGCGGCGCGCGGCTCCTCGGCCACACCCGCGGCGGCCTGGCGGCCTGCCCCTCAGTCCGTCTCGGCCTCGGAGAGGAAGAGGGCGAAGCGGGCCGGCTGCGCCTGGACGAGGTCGAGGCGCCCCCCGTTGGACTCGGCGAGGTCGCGCGCCAGGGCGAGGCCCAGGCCGGTGCTGCCGCCGGCGCCGCTGCTCACGGAGCGCTCGAAGATGTGCGGCGCCATGGCGGCCGGCACGCCGTCACCCTGGTCGCTGACCTCGACGATGACCGACGGACCCGAGCGACGTGCGTGGACGTCGACGGTCCCCCGGCCGTGCACGAGGGAGTTCTCGAGCAGGGTCGAGAGGACCTGCGAGAGCGCGACCGGGGTCGACCTGACGAAGAGTCCGCGCTCGCCGCGCACGCGCACCGAGCGGCGGGCCTGCTCGAAGGCCGGCTGCCACTCGCGCTGCAGGGCGGCGATGACCGAGTCGAGGGACACGGCAGGCGACGGCCCACCGGACCCACGGGTGCGGCCGAGCAGGTCGTCGACGACGCGGGTCAGACGCTCGACCTGGGCGATCGCGATGGTCGCCTCCTCCTTGACCACCTCGCCGTCGTCGGTCTCGGAGATCTCCTCCAGGCGCATGAGCAGGGCGGTCAGGGGCGTGCGCAGCTGGTGCGAGGCGTCCGCCGCGAAGTCACGTTCGGCGGCCAGCGACTTCGTCATGTCGTGGGCGCGCCGGTTCATGACCCCGGCCACGTGGTCGATCTCGTCGATGTCGGAGTGCACCGGGGTCAGACGCGCCTCCCCCGCGGCGAAGCGGTTCGCGAGGTGGACGAGCTCGCGCGAGGACTGCTCGACGTGCGCGCGAACCCGCAGCGTGGCGAGGTAGGCCGCGCCTCCGCTGAGAGCCCCGATCCCGAGCATGACTGCCGCGAACCTGGCGATCCCGACCGTGGGGTCGGAGGTGATCCAGGAGGTGAGGGCCGACGGCCGCTGCGTCACGGCCCAGGTGACGACGACCGTGGAGAGCAGGACGAACGACCCGGCGCAGACGACTGCGCCGACGAGGACCATCCGGTCGAGCACCCGGCGCACGGTCACTCGGCCGGAGGTCGCTCGAAGCGGAAGCCGACACCGCGGACGGTGGCGATGTACTGGGGCGAGGTCGCGTCGTCGCCGAGCTTCCGGCGCAGCACCGAGATGTGCATGTCGAGGGTCTTGGTGGAGCCGAACCACGCGGTGTCCCAGATCTCGCGCATCAGCTGCTCGCGGGAGACGACCTTGCCCTGCTCGCGCACGAGGACGCGCAGCAGGTCGAACTCCTTGGCGGTCAGCTGCAGCTCCTCGCCCTTGAACCAGGCCCGACGGCCGTCGGAGTCGATGCGGACGAGCTCACCTGACGCGACGACCTCGGTCGGGGTGCGCCGCAGCAGCGCCCGGACGCGAGCGAGCAGCTCGGCGAGCCGGAAGGGCTTGGTGACGTAGTCGTCGGCGCCGGCGTCGAGGCCCACGACGGTGTCGACCTCGTCGGCACGGGCGGTGAGGATGAGCACCGGGATGGCGCGCCCCTCGGCCCGGATCCGCCGGCACACCTCGAGCCCGTCGATCTTCGGCAACCCCAGGTCGAGGAGCACGAGGTCGGGGTTCTCCTTGGCACCGTCGAGGGCGGCCAGGCCGTCCTCGCGCACGTCGACGTCGTAGCCCTCCCGCCGCAGCGCACGGGCCAGCGGTTCGGAGATGGCTGGGTCGTCCTCCGCCAGGAGCACTCGGGTCATGTCACCGTCCTCAAGATCTGCCGGTCCGGGGGCGCACCGACCGTCGTGAGCCTATCGACATCGGCCCGAATTGCACCCTGACGCCCCGACGGTCGGCGAGGCAGTTCCCCCGAGCGCGAACAGGTGGCACCCCGGCGGCGTGTCAGCGACCGGGCCAGTCGGGCCGCCGCTTCTCTGCGAACGCGGCGACGCCCTCGCGCCGGTCGCCCGAGAAAGCGGTGGCGCGCCAGCAGGCGTCCTCGATCTCGAGCCCCGCGTCGAGCCCGACATCTGCTCCGAGCCGCATGGCCCGCTTGGCGTTGCGCAGCCCGACGGGCGAGTTCGCCGAGATGGTCCGGGCCAGCTCGAGGGCTGCCTCGCGGGCCGAGCCCGCCGGGACCACCTCGTCGACGGCGCCGAGCTCCAGGGCCTGCGCCGCCGACAGCCGCGCAGCGCTGAAGATGGCCCGGGCCGCACGGGACCACCCGACCCGTCGCACGAGCAGCTGCGTGCCGCCCCCGCCCGGGATGACGCCGACACTCACCTCGGGCAGGCCGACCACCGCCCCTTCGCCCGCGACGACCACGTCGCACGACAGGGCCAGCTCGAATCCCCCACCCAGGGCGAAGCCGTCGACCGCCGCGATCGCCGGAACCGGCAGGTCGAGCACGCCGCCGTAGGCCGCCCGGGCCACCGGACGCTGCTCCATGAGGTCGGCGTCGCTGAACCCGTTGCGCTCCTTGAGGTCGGCGCCGACGCAGAAGGCCTTCTCGTGGCTCGAGGTCAGCACGACGCACCGGACCGACTCGTCCGCCGCCACCTGGGCCGTCGCTGCCGCGATGGCGCGGGCCATGGCGGTGGACACGGCGTTCATGGCCTCGGGGCGGTCGAGGACGATCTCGGCGACGTGGGCGAGTCCGGGATCCTCGAATCGCTCGACGCGGACGAGGACCGGCTGACCAGTCTCCCCGTCCGCGGTGGCGTCGGCTCCGGTGGGCACTGACGGCGTTGACGGCATGCGTCGGTCTCCTTCGGGACTCACGCGTCGGGGCGCGAGCCGGCTCGGTGGGTGGGGTCGGGGGTCGGCGCCCCCGAGACGGAACGGCGACCGGCGGACGTCGCCCGGCGCAGGAGCGAGGGCGTGACGGGACCGACGCCGCGCAGGATGCGTCGTCGCTGTCCGGTCAGCTCGAAGCCGGAGAGGCTGGCGAGCTCGCGTGCCATCGTCGCGTCGACGAGCACGCTCCCCGCCTGGGCGACGGCGGTCAGGCGCGAGGCCCGGTTCACGGTCGTGCCGAACACGTCTCCCAGGCGCGAGATGATCGGCCCCCGGGCCATGCCGCACCGCACGTCGGGCAGGACGTCGTCGTTCGTCATCGTCTCGACGAGGTCGAGTGCGATGGCCGCGGCCGGGGCCGCGCCCATCGTCGTGAAGAGCACCTCGTCGCCGACGGTCTTGATCAGACGTCCTCCGTGGGCCGTGATGACGTCGGCCGAGAGGGCTTCGAAGCGGGAGACGAGCCGCGCGAGGTCGCGTTCCGACAGGCGCCGCACGAGGGCGGTGAAGTTGACGAGGTCGGCGAAGCCGACCGACCGCATCTTCGTCATGCCGTAGGACTCGGGGTCGGCGTCGGCGAGCATGCGGGCCACGGTGGCCGACAGGTGCCGGCGCCACGCGTAGACGAGGAGCGGCTCGAGGCGGTCGGTGAGCACCGCGAGGCGCTTCGCCGTCTCGGTGGCGGTCTCGATGCCGGGCACCGACCGGGACTCGTGCTCGTCGTCGTCGACCTCGTCGGCCAGGGCCGCCGTCATGTGGTTCTCGACGGCCTCGGCGATCAGCTGCGACTGCCAGCCCGCCAGACGGTCGGCCGAGCGGGCGAAGGCACGCGTCATCGCGAGTGCGGTCGGCTCGTCGAGCAGGCCGTCGCGCACGATCCCGGCGACGGCGGCCAGCGCCTTCTGGTCGGCCTCGGTGAACAGCTCGTCGTCGGTGTCCACGACGGGAAAGCCCAGGGCGTGCCAGAACTTGCGTGCCGACAGCAGCGACACCTCGGCCCCGCGGCTCACGTCGCGTCGGCGCAGGTCGAGCGGACGGCCGAGCAGCTGCTCGGTGAAGTCCTCGTTCGGCCGCCCGGCGCGCTCGGCTCCAGGCTTGCTCGCGGGCTGGGCCTCCGGCTCGGCCCCCGGCCCGGCTCCCGACCCGCTGCCCGGCTCGCTCCCCGGCTCGCTCCCCGGCTCGCTCATGGGCCGATCATGCCAGTCCGCCGGCTGCGGCTCGCACGTGGACGACGTCACCCGCGGCGAACGTCCGCAGGCCGTCGGCCGTGCGCACGACGAGCCCGCCGTCGTCGTCGACCGCGACCGCGGTGCCCTCGGCAGCGCCTCCGGTCGGCAGGTGCACGCGCACCTCCCGACCGAGGGTGGCGCACGCCGAGCGGTATGCCGTCCGCACCGCGTCGCGCTCGCCGGACTCCTCGGGTGCGCCGACCTGCGCACCCGCCCCCACGATGACGCCTGCGAGGTGGTCGAGGTAGGCCACGAGGAGGTCCTCCCGGCGCACGGCGCTGCCGGCGAGCGCCAGCGACGTGGCCGTCTCCACGGGCAGCTCGTCGCGGGTCTGGTCGACGTTGACGCCGGTACCGACCACGACCGCCGAGCGCCCCCCGGACGTGACGAGCTCACAGAGGATGCCGCTGAGCTTGCGGTCCCCGTCGTCGGCGAGAAGCACGTCGTTCGGCCACTTGAGCCGGGACGTGAGCGGGTGGCCGGCGGCCTCGGTCACCTCGGCCACGGCGCGCGAGAGGGCCAGCCCCGCGAGGAGTGGCATCCACCCGGCCTGGGCCGGGTCCGTGACGGGCACGGCGACACTGACGGCGAGCGAGGCCCGGTCCGGGACCGTCCATACCCGACCGAGCCGTCCGCGACCACCGGTCTGGTGGTCGGTGAGGACGACCCACCAGAGGCCGGGGTCGACGTCAGGCGGCGACACGGCATACGCACCGCTCGCCGGGGACGCCCCGGTGAGCAGCTCGCGCAGGCGGGTGTTCGTCGACCCGAGGGCAGGGTGGAACTCGACCCCGCGCCACGGCCGTCCGGACGCGACCCCGGGCGTGACCCCGGGCGTGACCCCGGACGTGACCAAGGCCGCACTCACAGTCTCGATGTCGAGCGAATCGCGCACGTCCACAAGGCTAGAGTGCCGAGCATGGCAACCGATCACGCCGTCGCAGAGCAGCCGACCAGCACGTCGGACCAGAGCACGACGCCAGCGTCCCCAGCGTCCGATCTCGGCACCACCGCGGGGAAGCTGGCGGACCTCAGGCGCCGGGTCGCGGAGGTCGCCAACGCCGGTTCGGAGCGGGCCGTCGACAAGCAGCACGCGCGCGGCAAGAAGACCGCCCGCGAGCGCATCGAGATGCTCCTCGACGAGGGCACCTTCATCGAGCTCGACAAGTACGCCCGGCACCGCAGCAACAACTTCGGCCAGGAGAAGAACCGGCCCTACGGCGACGGCGTCGTCACCGGCTACGGCATGGTCGACGGGCGGCAGGTGGCCGTCTTCGCCCAGGACTTCACCGTCTTCGGCGGGTCCCTCGGTGAGGTCTTCGGCGAGAAGATCGTCAAGGTCATGGACTTCGCCATGAAGATCGGCTGCCCCGTCATCGGCCTCAACGACTCCGGCGGCGCCCGCATCCAGGAGGGGGTCGTCTCCCTCGGGCTCTACGGCGAGATCTTCTTCCGCAACGTCCGCGCCTCGGGCGTCATCCCGCAGATCTCCCTCGTCATGGGCCCGTGCGCCGGTGGCGCCGTCTACTCCCCCGCCATCACCGATTTCACCGTCATGGTCGACCAGACCTCGCACATGTTCATCACGGGACCCGACGTCATCAAGACCGTCACCGGGGAGGACGTCGGCTTCGAGGAGCTGGGCGGCGCGCAGACCCACAACACGAAGTCGGGCGTCGCGCACTACATGGGCACCGACGAGCAGGACGCCATCGACTACGTCAAGGCGCTCCTGTCCTACCTGCCGAGCAACAACATGGACACCCCACCGGCCTACGGCGACGGTGACGGCGACCTCACCGTCACCGACGACGACCGCTGGCTCGACACGTGCATCCCGGACTCGCCCAACGTGCCCTACGACATGAAGCACGTCATCGAGCACGTCGTCGACGACGGCGAGTTCCTCGAGGTCCAGCCGCTCTTCGCGCCCAACATCATCACCGGCTTCGCCCGGATCGACGGCATGTCGGTCGGGGTCGTGGCCAACCAGCCGATGCAGTTCGCCGGCTGCCTCGACATCGACGCGTCCGAGAAGGCCGCGCGCTTCGTGCGCACGTGCGACTGCTTCAACGTGCCGGTGCTGACCTTCGTCGACGTGCCCGGCTTCCTGCCCGGCACGAGCCAGGAGTGGGACGGCATCATCCGCCGCGGCGCCAAGCTCATCTACGCCTACGCCGAGGCCACCGTCCCGAAGATCACGGTGATCACCCGCAAGGCCTACGGCGGCGCCTACGACGTCATGGGCTCCAAGCACCTCGGCGCCGACATCAACCTCGCCTGGCCCACCGGCCAGATCGCCGTCATGGGCGCGCAGGGGGCCGTCAACATCCTCTACCGCAAGGAGCTCAAGCACACCGCGGAGCAGGGTGGTGACGTCGACGCGCAGCGCCAGCAGTTCATCACGCACTACGAGGAGACGCTGGCCAACCCCTACATCGCGGCGGAGCGCGGCTACATCGACACCGTCATCAGCCCGTCCAACACCCGGATGAACGTCACCCGGGCCCTGCGGGCGCTGCAGAACAAGCGCGAGACGCTGCCGCCCAAGAAGCACGGGAACATCCCGCTGTGAGCGCCGGCCCGACGCAGCTTCCAGCGGCGATCTCGCCGGCGGCTGCCATCCACGTGACCGGCGGTCCGACCGCGGAGGAGCTCGCCGCGCTCGTCGTGGTGCTCGCCGCTCTCGGCGGCGGCGAGGCCGCCCCGGACCACGCGCGGTCGGCGTGGTCCGACCCGTCCTGGCGACTGGTCGGTCCGTCGGCGCGCCACGGCGGCTGGAGGAGCACCGGCCTGCCGCGCTGACGCAGTCGGCCGGCCGGCAGGGCTTTGAGTAGTCCGACTCATCCTCTTCGTCCGGGACGTCCCTAGGTTTCGAGCACCTAGAACCTCGAACCAGGGAGAAACCCAGTGAAGCGTCGCCTCCTCTCGTCCGCCACCGCCCTCGGCCTCGCCCTCAGCGGCGCCACCGCCGTCGTCACCGCCGCACCGGCCAGCGCCATGTGCGCCGAGGCCGGCCAGACCTACTACACGTTCAGCTCCGTCTCCACCGTGTGGAAGCGCACCAGCCTCAGCAGCTCCTACGTCAAGGGTCCCGGGTCCGTGTCGCTGACCAAGGGCCGCACGTGGAACGTCCAGGCCTCCATGACGGCCACGGTCTCCGCGGAGGCAGGCGTCGTCTTCGCCAAGGCGAGCACGTCGCTCGGCATCACGGTCGGGGCCGGCTACAGCGGCACCCAGTCCTTCACCTACACGCTCAACGTCCCCAGCGGCCAGACCAAGCGCCTGCAGCAGTACAAGGCGGCCAAGCGCTTCGTCGTCACCAAGAAGCGGTACACCTCGACCTGCAGCAGCGTCGTCGTCTACAGCTCCACGGTCACGGCGCCCGTCAAGTCCGGCGCCGATCGCTACTTCCTGTACGCCCTCGTCTCGTGACGAGCGGCCCGTGGTCGCCCCTTCGGGAGGGGCGACCACGGGCCGTGGCGGGCCCGCTCGGTTGGCCCATCCACAGCCGGTTCCCCTAGTCTCGTTGCCCATGTCCGTCGACTCGACCCCCACCCTCCGCATCGCGCAGCGCTACACGCTGGGCGAGCGCATCGCCGTCGGAGGCATGGGTGAGGTGTACCTCGCGACCGACGACCGCCTCGGCCGCCGGGTCGCCGTCAAGGTGCTCTCCCCCGCGTTCGCCGAGTCCCCGGACTTCATCGAGCGGTTCCGGCGTGAGGCCCTGACCGCCGCCCGGCTCTCCCACCCGAACATCGCGCAGGTCTACGACTACGGCGTCGACGGCGCGTCCCACTTCATCGTCATGGAGTATGCGGAGGGCTCGGACCTTGCGCACCTGATCCGGGAGCACGGCCGGCTCACCCCCAGCGACGCCGTGCGCGTCGCCGAGCAGGTGTGTGCCGCCCTGGCGACGGCCCACCGTTCCGGGGTCGTGCACCGGGACGTCAAGCCCGGCAACGTCATCGTCCGACCGGACGGCACGGTCAAGGTCACCGACTTCGGCATCGCCCGCGCCTTGGGGCAGGCGTCGCTCACCGACACCGGCACGGTGATGGGGACCGCCGCGTACGTCGCTCCCGAGCAGGCCCGCGGTGAGGCCACGACGCCGTCGTCCGACCTCTACTCCCTCGGCATCCTGCTCTTCCAGATGCTGACGGGAGCCGTCCCGTTCGACGGCGACACCCCCGTCGCGGTGGCCATCCGTCACCTCGACGAGCCCG
This sequence comes from Terrabacter ginsenosidimutans, assembly GCF_039539425.1. Classification (NCBI taxonomy): domain Bacteria; kingdom Bacillati; phylum Actinomycetota; class Actinomycetes; order Micrococcales; family Intrasporangiaceae; genus Terrabacter; species Terrabacter ginsenosidimutans. Next base: position 103,209 of record NZ_BAABDC010000008.1, read on the forward strand.
TGCCGCTGCCCAGCTCCCGGGTGGCCGACCTGCCGGCGAACCTCGACGAGGTCGTCGCGCGGGCCACGGCCAAGTCCCCGGCCGACCGCTTCCCCGACGCCGACGCGATGGCCGCTGCGCTGCGCGTCCACGAGCCCCTCGCCGACGCCGCTACCCGCGCCCTGCCGTCAGGCGACGCGACCGCCGTCCTCGATCTCGGCGCCGCGGCGGCGGCCGAGGCCGCGACCCGCTCGGGGCAGGCCACCGTGAGCTATCCGGCCGCCTCCGCGGCGGCCGTCCCTGCCGCCGACCTTGCCAGCAGCCCTGCGGCCGACCCGGCGCTGAGCACGGCGAAGATGCCGGCGGCCTCGCCGCCGGCGGAGCGTCCCGCCGAGACGACTCGCCGCTCGACCGCCGCTGCGCGTCGTGGCCGGTCGGGTGCCAACCGTGTCGTCTGGGTGCTGGGGGCCGCCGTCGTGGCGCTCGTCGCGGTCCTCGCGTACGTCCTGCTCTCGGGATCGGACCCGCAGACCCCGGCCGCCGCGGGCACGCGTCCCTCGGCAAGCGCCTCCTCGTCGCCCTCCGCGCCGCCCACGACCGCTCCGCCGGCCGACGGCAGCGCCGTTCCGGCCGGCCTCGTCGGCCAGCAACGCGACGCCGCGGTCAAGGAGCTCATCGGCCTGGGGGTCAACGTCCGTTGGGTCCTCGTGCGCTCGGGCGAGCCCGAGGGTGCGGTCATGGGTTCCTTCCCCGCCGAGGGACAGCCGATGTCGAAGGGGCAGACCGTGGCCCTCGTCGTGAGCCGCGGGCATGCACCCGACAAGGTCAACTCCTCCTTCGTCGTGCCGGACGGCGTCGTGGGCGCCGGCGCCAAGGACGCGACGCAGCGCCTGGGCTCCGAGGACGTCCGGGTCACCAGGGTCACGGTCCCCTCCGACGGCTCCAAGGAGGGCCAGGTGCTCGCGACCTGGCCCGCTCCGGGTGCGCGGACGGCCGACGGGGTCGTCGTTCTCGTGGTGGCCGGTGGCGACAAGGGCGGCTCGTCCGGCGGCAACGACTGACGGCAGGCGCGGACGGGTCCGACCGGCGCACAATGCGCTGGCACCCGAGCGCGGCCTCGATTACCTTCGCCGGGTGACCGCCAACACCCAGACCGCGCGACCCCGCACCGACGTCGACCGCATCGCGGAGACCTACTTCGACGCTGCCGTCGCCCTCAGCCCCATCAACGCGACCTTCCTCGGCGTGCCCGGCGGCGAGGAGGACCTCGACGACCTGTCCCCCGCCGGCAACGCCGCCGCTTCCGAGCTGCGCCGCACGACCCTGACCCGGCTCGCTGCCGCTGCTGCGGCCGACGACGTCGACCGCGTGACGATCGACGCCATGACCGAGCGCCTGCAGCTCGCGGAGGACCGGTATGCCGCCGGGCTGGACGAGATGTCGCTCAACGTCCTCGCGTCGCCCCTCCAGAGCGTGCGCGACGTCTTCGACCTCATGCCGCAGCACACCATCGACGACTGGCGCACCTTCGCGACCCGCATGGGCAAGATCCCCGCCGCGCTCGAGGGCTACCGCGAGTCGCTGCTCCTCGCTCGCGAGCGCGGACAGGTCTCGCCGCGTCGCCAGGTCGAGGCCTGCGCCGAGCAGTCGCGCGAGCTCACCGCCGACGACGGCTACTTCGCCAAGGTGGTGGCCGACGCGACGGTCGGCGACGAGCCGCTCGAGGGCGAGGTCCAGCAGGCGCTCGCCGCGGCGGCCCAGGCTGCTGCTGCGGCATACGGGTCCATGGCCGACTGGCTCGAGCAGGAGCTGCTGCCACACGCCCCCGAGGCCGACGCGTGCGGCCGCGAGCGCTACGCCCTCGAGTCGCGCTACTTCCTCGGCGCCACGGTCGACCTCGAGGAGACCTACCGGTGGGGCCAGCAGGAGGTCGCGAGCCTCCACGCCCAGATGAGCGAGATCGCCGACGGCCTCGAGGCCGGTGCCTCCGTCCAGCGTGGCGTCGAGATCCTCGACGCCGACGAGAAGTACCAGCTGCACGGCACCGACGCGCTCAAGGCCTGGATGCAGGAGCGCGCCGACGAGGTCATCGCAGACCTCAAGGACGTCCACTTCGACATCCCGGGGCCGGTCCAGCGCATCGAGTGCATGATCGCGCCGACGCAGACCGGCGGCATCTACTACACCGGTCCGTCCGACGACTTCAGCCGGCCCGGTCGCATGTGGTGGTCGGTGCCCAAGGGCAACACCGAGTTCCGCACGTGGAACGAGCTGACCACGGTCTACCACGAGGGCGTGCCGGGTCACCACCTCCAGGTGGCGCAGACCGTCTACCGCTCCGAGCTGCTCAACCGGTGGCGCCGGCTCGAGGCGTGGACCTCCGGCCACGGTGAGGGCTGGGCCCTCTACGCCGAGCGGCTCATGGCCGAGCTGGGCTACATGGACGATCCCGGCAACCGCATGGGTTGGCTTGCAGGACAGTCGCTTCGGGCTGCTCGCGTCGTCATCGACATCGGCGTGCACTGCGGCTTCGACGCACCGGACGAGGTCGGCGGGGGCGCCTGGGACTACGACAAGGCGTGGGCCTATCTCACCCGTTACGGCTTCATGGACGAGAAGATCCTGCGCTTCGAGCTCAACCGCTACCTCGGCTGGCCGGGCCAGGCGCCCAGCTACAAGATCGGTGAGCGGCTGTGGCTGCAGCTGCGTGACGAGGTCCGGCAGCGCGAGGGTGACGCCTTCGACCTCAAGGCCTTCCACCGGCGGGCCCTCGACATCGGAGGCGTCGGCCTCGACACCCTGCGCGCGGCGGTGCTGCAGGAGATCTGAGCCTCGCACCTGCGGCGCCGCTCCCCCGGGGCGGCGCCGTCGGCGCCCCAGAGCCCGACGCGGCGCCTACCATGGCGTCATGTCGAGCCCCCTCCCCGACGTGCCGGACGTCCCTGCCGTCCCCGCCGTGCCCGCCGTGCCCGCCGTCCAGCTCGTCCTCGCCTCGGCCTCACCCGCGCGCCGCTCGACGTTGCGCGCTGCGGGTGTCGAGCCGGTCGTCGTCGTCAGCGAGGTCGACGAGGACCTCACCGTCGCCGAGTCGACCGAGCGCTACGGCATGCTGGAGCCCGCCGACATCGCGCTGCTGCTGGCACGGGCCAAGGCGGAGGACGTCGCGAGTCGGGTCGACGACGACGTCGTCGTGCTCGGCTGCGACTCGGTGCTCGAGCTCGACGGCGAGGTGCACGGCAAGCCGGCCGACGCCGCGGAGGCGGTCCTGCGGTGGCGCCGGATGCGCGGTCGCGCCGGCGTGCTCCACACCGGGCACTGGCTCATCGACGAGCGGGACGGGAGCGGGGCCACCCTCGGTGCGACGGCATCCACGACCGTGCACTTCGCCGAGGTCTCCGACGCCGAGATCAAGGCCTACGTCGCCACCGGCGAGCCGCTCACGGTGGCGGGCGCCTTCACCATCGACGGGCTCGGTGGCGCGTTCGTCAGCTCGGTCGAGGGCGACCCCCACAACGTCGTCGGCCTGTCTCTGCCGTTGCTGCGCGAGCTGCTCGCCGACGCGGGCATCGACTGGTTCGACGTCGTCGGGAGCCTGCGACGCCGGCCTGACTGCGGCTGACTGCCGCCGGCTGCGACAGATCGGGCCTCAGGGGTAGAGGTCGTCCGTGAGGTTCTCGATGACGAGGTAGTGCTCGGTCCACCACCACATCTGGGCGGCGCCGACGACGACGATGAGACCGAGCAGCCAGTAGCGGTAGCGGCCCCACCAGCGCAGCTTGAGGAACCAGGCGATGACCAGCGTCATCGGGAAGGCCAGCAGGGCGTAGCGCACCCGGCTCGGCGTCGTGCTCGTCACGAGGATGATGTAGGCCGGGTAGGCGCCGGCCCAGCCCCAGATCTCCGGCCCCCAGCGCCACGAGTTCTTCGAGAGCATGAACCACGTGAAGGCTGCGATGCCGAGCACTCCGGCGACCTGGCCGACGACGCCCCAGTAGTCGTAGAGCAGGTTCCACCACAGGTAGAGCTTGATCTTCGTCTCGATGTTCCAGGCGAGCATCGTGTCGTTGTAGGCGTTCGGTGTGTCGGTCGCGATCGTGACGATCGTGGGCCAGAGGAAGGTCAGGGCGCCGGCGTATGCCGCGAGCGCCCCCAACCCGACACGCAGCCGCACCGGGTGCTCTCCCTCGTCGTGCTGCCGCCAGCGCACGACCCAGTGGGCGACGATGACCGGCACCATGGCGATGACGACGTTGCGGCTCAGCGAGAGCACGAGCAGGGCCAGCACGACCCACCAGTACCGCCGCTTGCGCAGCAGCCACAGCACCGTGACGACGCCGAGCAGGGCGGTCGACTCGGTGTAGGAGGCCGAGAAGGCCGGGGAGGCGATGAAGAAGCAGGTCGCGACGACGGCGACGATCGCCTCCCAGCGCCCGACCGCCTGGTCGACGAGCTTGAAGAGCATGTGCATCGCGACGAAACCGATGATCGTCGACAGCACGGGAGCCACGACGGCGAAAGGCAGCCCGGTGACCTTCATGACCAGTCCGGCCGTCATCGGGAACACCGGGAAGAAGGCCCACGGGTTCATGTCGATGCCGCCCCAGCCGACCCGAGGCAGGACCGAGGGGTAGCCCTGTTCGGCGATGACCCGGTACCACTGGCCGTCCCAGCCGGTCATCACGGCGTTGTAGCCGGGGTCCGCCGGGGAGGGGTAGAAGATCCGGATGTTCGCCGTCCCGATGGGCAGCGCGATCTGGTAGCGCGAGAGGTAGGTGGCCGCGACCCACACGAAGAGCCGCGAGACGGCGAAGACGGCGAACGGGAACCAGACCGGGAAGCGGCGCCAGAACAGCTGCTTCGCCTCGGCCTCGCGGTCGGGGTGCTCGAGCCGGTGACCGAGACGCGGCTCAGACCGGCGGGACGGCGCGTCGGCGCTCGCTGAAGTGACGGTCACGCCGGGAAGCATAGGCCAGTCGGCGCACGAGGTCCGAGCGCAGCTCATCCGCCTCGATGATCGAGTCGAGCACGAGGTCGGCCGCGAGGCGCTCGATGTCGACGTCCTCCTCGTACTCGCGGCGGCGGTCGGCGACGAACCGCGCCTGCTCGGCCGGGTCGGCGATCTCGGCGATCTTGTTCGCGTAGACCGCGTTGACGGCGGCCTCGGGTCCCATGACGGCGATCCGGGCGGTCGGCAGCGCGATGGTCGCGTCGGGCCCGAAGCCGGGGCCGCCCATGGCGTAGAGCCCGGCGCCGTAGGCCTTGCGCACGATGACGCAGAACTGGGGCACCGTCGCGGACGAGACGGCGCTGACCATCTTGGCGCCGTGGCGGATGATCCCGCCGCGCTCGACCTCGGAGCCGATCATGAAGCCCGGGACGTCCGCGAGGTAGACGAGCGGGATGTTGAAGGCGTCGCAGAGCCAGATGAAGCGCGCGGCCTTGTCGGCGCTGTCCGTGAAGAGGACGCCGCCCTTGACCATGGAGTTGTTCGCGACGATGCCGACGGTCTGCCCCTCGAGGCGCCCGAAGCCGATGACGAGCTCGCCGGCCCAGAGGGGCTTCAGCTCGAAGAAGGAGTCGTCGTCGACGAGCCCGTCGATGACCTCGTGGACGTCGAAGGGCACCGACTCGCGCTCGGGAACGGTCGCGGGGGTCAGTGGCGTCGCGGGCTCCTCGGCGGCATACGTCGGCGGGTGGTCCCGCCAGCTGCCGGGAACGTAGGAGAAGTAGAGCTTGGCCAGCTCGATGGCCTCGGCGTCGTCGTGGGCGAGCAGGTCACCGACACCGGAGACGGTGCAGTGCATCCGCGCGCCACCCATCTCCTCGAGGGAGACCTTCTCGCCGACGACCATCTCGGCCATGCGCGGGCTGCCGAGGTACATCGAGGCGTTGCCCTCGACCATGATGATGAGGTCGCAGAAGCTCGGGATGTAGGCGCCTCCGGCCGCACTCGGGCCGAACAGGCAGCAGATCTGGGGCACCTTGCCCGAGAGGGCGACCTGGTTGTGGAAGATGCGTCCGGCACCGCGGCGACCGGGGAACATCTCGACCTGGTCGGTGATGCGGGCGCCGGCGGAGTCGACGAACCAGAAGACGGGAAGCTCCTCGCGCAGCGCCGTCTCGGTGGCGCGGACGATCTTCTCGACGGTGCGTGCCCCCCACGATCCGGCCTTCACGGTCGGGTCGTTGGCGATGACGATCGCGGCACGGCCGTCGACGGTCCCCCGACCCGTGACGACGCCGTCGGCCGGGAGCCCGGGCTGGAGGGCGTTCGCGTAGCGGCCGTCCTCGACGAAGGAGCCCTCGTCGAAGAGCAGGGCGATGCGGTCGCGGACGTAGATCTTGCCCTGCGCGTCGAGCTTGGCCTGCGCCTTCTCCGGCGCGCTCGCGGAGGCCGCCTGGGCGGCCGCGAGGCGGGCCCGCACGTCGGCGACGCGAGGGTCTCCCTGGGGGTTCGGGGCGCTCCCGGTCATGCCGGCAGACCCAGGCCGCGGGCGATGAGCATGCGCTGGACCTCCGAGGTGCCCTCGCCGATCTCGAGGATCTTCGCGTCGCGGTAGAAGCGCGCGACGGGGTACTCCTCCATGAAGCCGTTGCCGCCGAAGACCTGGGTGGCGATGCGCGTGGCGGTGACGGCGGCCTCGGTCGAGTAGAGCTTGGCGATGGCGGCTGCCTGCTTGACCTCCTTGACCGAGCGCTTGCCGGCGTGGAGCTCGTCCTTGAGCCAGGCGGCCTTGTACGTCAGCAGCCGCGCACCCTCGACCATGACGGCGAGGTCGGCGAGCTGGAAGGAGACACCCTGGTTGACGCCGATCGGCCGGCCGAACGCGGTGCGCGTCTTCGCGTAGTCGGTGGCGAGCTCGAGGCAGGCCTGGGCGCAGCCGACGGCGAGCGCCGAGATGGCGATGCGCCCGTCGTCGAGGGTCTTGAGGAACTGCTTGAAGCCCTCGCCCTCCTCGCCGAGCAGGTGGTCCGCCGGGACGCGGCAGTCCTCGAAGGTGAGGCCGTGGGTGTCGGAGACGTGCCAGCCGAGCTTGTGGTACGCCGGCTCCACGACGAAGCCGGTGGTGCCGGCCGGGACCATGATCGCCGAGACCTGCGGCGAGCCGTCCTCGTTGGTGCCGGTGCGTGCGGTGACCGTCACGACCGACGTGATGTCGGTGCCGGAGTTCGTGATGAAGGCCTTCGCACCGTTCAGCACCCACTCGTCACCGTCACGGACGGCGCGCGTCCGGGTCGCCCCCGCGTCGGAGCCCGCCTCCGGCTCGGTGAGGCCGAAGCCGGCAAGGGCGCGCCCGGCGACGAGATCGGGCAGGAAGCGCTGCTTCTGCTCCTCGGTGCCGTAGGTGAGGATCGGGTTGATCCCGAGCCCGACCCCGGCGGAGAGCGTGATGCCGATGGACTGGTCGACGCGACCGAGCTCCTCGATCGCGACGCAGAGGCTCGTGAAGTCGCCCGCGTCACCGGCGCCGCCGTACTCCTCCGGGACGACGAGGCCGAACAGTCCGAGGTGACCCATCTTCGGCACGAGGTCGGTCGGGAAGTAGGCCGCGGCGTCCCACTTGGCGATGTTGGGCGCGACCTCCTTCTCGGCGAAGTCGCGGACGACCATCCGGAAGTCCTCGTGATCCTGGCTGAGCTCGAACATCGCTGTTCTCCTGAAGCTGTCGCGGTCATCACGCGCTCGTGACGCGTGCTTGACGTTGACGTAAACGTAAAGCACTATCGACCTCATGACAAGTGCGCCGACGTGGACGATCGCCGAGGTGGCGGAGGAGTTCGACGTCACTCACCGCACCGTCCGTCACTACGAGGACCTCGGCCTGATCTCCCCCGAGCGCCGCGGCACGCAACGGGTCTACCACCGCCGCGACCGCACCCGCCTCGGCCTCATCCTGCGCGGCAAGCGGCTGGGATTCCCGCTCGAGGAGATCCGCACGATCATCGACCTGTTCGACGCGCCCCGCGGTCGGCGCACCCAGCTCGAGTACGTCCTCGACCAGATCGACGAGCGCCGGGCCGACCTCGACCAGAGGCTCCGGGACGTCCAGGACGCCATTGCCGAGCTCGGCGAGTTCGAGCGACGGTGCCGTGAGGACCTCGACAAGCTCGCGTGACACGATGGGCACATGAGCTCTGACGACACGAAGATCTCCGCGTACGCCCATCCCGAGCGCCTCGTGACGACCGAGTGGCTCGCGGAGCAGATCGCCGCCGGCTCGGTCGGCGGCCCGGACGGGATCGCTCTCCTCGAGTCCGACGAGGACGTGCTGCTCTACGCGACCGGCCACATCCCCGGCGCGGTCAAGATCGACTGGCACGTCGACCTCAACGACCCCGTCGCACGCGACTACGTCGACGGGGCCCGGTTCGCCGAGGTGATGGGCTCGCGCGGGATCCGTCGCGACACGACCGTGGTCATCTACGGCGACAAGAGCAACTGGTGGGCGGCCTACGCCCTGTGGGTCTTCAGCCTCTTCGGCCACGAGGACGTGCGCCTCCTCGACGGCGGCCGAGCCAAGTGGATCGCCGAGGGCCGTGAGCTGACCCGCGACGTCCCGTCGCCGACGCCCGTCGACTACCCGGTGGCCGAGCGCGACGACGCCCCGATCCGCGCCTTCAAGGACGACGTCCTGGCCCACCTCGGCAAGCCGCTCGTCGACGTCCGCTCCCCCGGCGAGTACTCCGGCGAGCTGCTCCACATGCCCGACTACCCCCAGGAGGGGGCGATGCGCGGCGGCCACATCCCCGGGGCGAAGTCGGTGCCGTGGGCGCGCGCGGCCAACGAGGACGGCTCGTTCAAGTCCCGCGAGGACCTCGAGGCGATCTACCTCGAGGAGCAGGGCCTCACGCCGTCCGACGACGTCGTCGCCTACTGCCGCATCGGCGAGCGCTCGTCGCACACCTGGTTCGTGCTGACCCACCTGCTCGGTTTCGAGGCGGTCCGCAACTACGACGGCTCGTGGACCGAGTGGGGCAACACCGTGCGCGTCCCGATAGAGAGGTGAACCCCGTGAGCGAGACCGCACTGCCCGCGTCGCTGGCCGAGATCGCGGAGGACTTCCGATCGGCGACCAACGACCTCAAGCTGCAGCTGCTGCTGGAGTTCAGTGACGAGCTGCCCGGCCTGCCGGACCGCTATGCCGGGCACCTGGACCAGCTCGAGCGCGTCGACGAGTGCCAGTCGCCGCTCTTCCTCACCGTCGAGGTGGGCGACGGCGTCTCGCTGGACGAGCGCGTCGTGAACCTCTTCTTCGACGCCCCTGCGGAGGCGCCGACGACCCGAGGTTTCGCCGGCATCCTCCACGAGGGCCTCGACGGCCTGACCGCGGCCGAGGTGCTCGACGTGCCGGACGACGCCCCGATGCGCTTCGGTCTGGCCGAGGCGGTGTCGCCACTGCGCCTGCGCGGCATGGTGGCCATGCTGGCCCGCATCAAGCGCCAGGTCCGCGCCAAGACCGCCGGCTGACCGGGTTCAGTAGCCCCGCGACGCGTCGGCTGCCTGTCCGGCTCCGGCCAGCTGTCCTGCGAACTCGTCGCCCGACATCGGCTTGGAGAACATCGGGTAGTCGTACTTGATGGCGTTCGCGTGCTCCTCGGAGCTGGTCGCCGCGACGCAGTCGCTCAGGGTGACGACCTCGTAGCCGCGCTCGTAGGCCGAGCGCATCGTCGACTCGACGCAGCAGTTCGTGAGGAAGCCGCCCAGGGCGATCGTCGTGATGCCCTTGCTGCGGAGGATGAAGTCGAGGTTGGTGCTCGCGAAGGTGTCGAGGCCGCGCTTGCCCTCGACGACGATGTCGTCACCGCTCGGCGTGAGGGCGTCGATGATCTGCGAACCCCACTCGCCCTTGACGAACGCGTTGGAGTCGACGACCCCCTTGAGGATGCCGTAGGGGCTGCCGCTGATCTCCTTGTAGCCGCCGGCGAAGGAGATCGGGGCGTGGATGATCGTGGCGCCGGCCTCACGAGCAGCCTCGACGACTCTCTGCGTGTTCTCGAGCATGTCGGTCTCGGCCATCGAGTCGGCGACGGCGGCATGCAGTGCGCCGCCCTCGCTCGCGAAGTCGTTCTGGTACTCGATGAGCACGACGGCGGTGTTGCGCGGGTCCATCTGGAGTCCTCCGGTTCGTTGGTGGCGACACCGACCATCCTCGCGGCCGCTGCGCCGCTCCACCAGACCCTGGCGCCGTCATCCTCCGATGCGGGTGCGGACCTCGTAGAGCTCGGGGAAGAAGGTGAGGTCGAGCGCCCGTCGGAGGAAGTCCACCCCGGTCGACCCACCCGTGCCGGTCTTCTGGCCGATCGTGCGCTGGACCACCTGCAGGTGACGGAACCGCCACTGCTGGAAGTTGTCCTCCAGGTCGACCAGCTCCTCGCACGTCTCGTAGACGCCCCAGTGCTCGGCCGGGTGGGCGTAGACGCCCGCGAAGACGTCGACGAGTCCGTCGTCGAGGCGGTAGGCCTGGGTCCAGTCACGGTCCAGCAGGGCCGGCGGCACGGCATACCCACGTCGTGCGAGATAGGCGAGGAACTCGTCGTAGAGGCTCGGCTCGTGCAGGAGCGCATCGAGCGCCGCGCGGGCGCCCTCGTCGTGCGCGAACACCGCCACCATGTCGGCGTTCTTGTTGCCGAGGAGGAACTCGACCTCGCGGTACTGCGCCGACTGGAAGCCCGAGCTCGCCGCGAGGAAGGGCCGGATCTCGGCGTACTCGCTCGGCGTCAGCGTCGCCAGCACCGACCACTGGTCGGTGAGCGTGTGCTGGATGTGCTTGACCCTCGCCAGCCGCTTCAGGGCCGGGGCCAGCTGGTCGTCGCGGAGCAGGCTTCTGGCAGACCGCAGCTCGTGGATGAGCAGCTTGAGCCACAGCTCGGACGTCTGGTGCTGGATGATGAAGAGGAGCTCGTCGTGCTGCGGCGGCTCGCTGAGCGGTTGCTGCGCGCTGAGCAGCGTGTCGAGACGGAGGTAGTCGCCGTAGGACATCTTGCGCGTGAAGTCGCGCTGGATCCCCTCCTCCAGGTCGCGCTTGCTGCGCCGGTCGAGCCCACCCTGGGCAGCGTTGTCCATGGCCGCGATCCTAGGGGTCGCGTCAGCGCGGCCGCGGGCGGATGCTCACCAGGTGCGAGACGACGCCGGGGACCCACCCGGTCTCACCGCGCATCCAGCGGGCACCGACGAGGTTGTGCGGCACGACCACCGTGTCGGCGCGGGCCGCGACCAGCCCCAGGTCCGTCCCGAACACGTCGGTGACGACCGCCCACTCGCGAGCGCTGTGGCGTGCGAGGTACTCACCGATGGCGACGGCGTACGTCTCGACGACGACCTCCGGCCCCTCGCCCGACCCGCCCTCGTCGGACCAGCGGCGGTAGGCGGCGTCGTAGTGGGCTCCGATGGACGCGAGGTCGTCGACGTCCACCCCCTCCCCGGCCGCGTGCTCGAGCGCGGTGGCGATGCGCGCCCGCTCCTCGTCACCGAGCGGGTTGGCGACGGGACGACCCGTGAAGTCCGCCGCCGTTGCGTCGTCGGTCTCACCCGGGTCGAGCTCGGCGACCGCGGTCGCGTCCGTCGGCACGGCGTCGTCCTTGCCCTTGCGCGAGAACAGTCCCATGCCGCCAATCTAGTGGCTCGGACGCGACCGGGTCAGGCCCAGGCAGGTCAGGCCGAGGCAGGTCAGCCGAAGGTGTCCGGGTCCGGGCCCGTGCGGGTGCCGCGGTCGAGCCCGGCCAGCGCGTCGAGGTCGTCCTGGCCGAGCGCGAAGCCGAAGATCTCGATGTTCTCGGCGATGCGCGCGGGCGTCACCGACCGCGTGAGCACGACGTTGCCGAGCTCGATGTGCCACCGCAGGACGAGCTGGGCGGCCGTGACCTCGTGCTTCGCAGCCAGCTCCACCACGCCCGGGTCCTCGAGCAGGCCGGCGCGGACGGCCAGGGGGCTCCACGCCTCGGTGACGATGCCGTGCTCGGCATGGAAGGCGCGCAGCTCACGTTGCTGCAGGTAGGGGCTCAGCTCGACCTGGTTGACCGAGGGCAGGACGCCCGTCTCGTCGAGGAGACGCTGGAGGTGCGGCACCTGGAAGTTGCACACGCCGACGGAGCGGACGCGGCCCTCGCGCTGGAGGTCGAGCATCGCCTTCCACGCGTCGACGTACGCGCCCTGGGCGGGTGCCGGCCAGTGGATGAGGTAGAGGTCGAGGACGTCGATCCCGAGGCGCGTCATCGAGGCGTCGAAGGCTGATGGGACGTCCGTGTGGTCGTCGTTCCAGACCTTGGTGGTGACGAACACGTCGTCTCGGTCGACGTCGTCGCGTCCGAGGACACGGCCGACGCCCTCCTCGTTGCCGTAGATGCGCGCCGTGTCGATGTGCCGGTAGCCGACCTCGAGGGCGTGTCCGAAGGCGGCATCGACACTGGAGTCCGGGACCTCCCAGACACCGAATCCGATCTGCGGGATGGCCAGGCCGGGGGTGGAGGCATGGCCGAGAGCGAGCGTGGGTGCTGACTGGTGTGTCGTCATGCTCCTCACGCTAGGTCCGGGCTCGGACCGGTGATGTGCCGGACCTCACTCTGAGACGACCGGGAATAGACGCGAGGACGCCGAATCGACGCGGTGTCAGCCCGATAGAGTCCGAGCCATGGCATCCATCAGCAAGGTCCTGATCGCAAACCGTGGTGAGATCGCCGTCCGCATCGCGCGGGCGTGCACGGACAGCGGGATCGCCTCGGTCGCGGTTTATGCCGAGCCCGACCGGGATGCCCTGCACGTCAAGGTCGCCGACGAGGCCTACGCCCTCGGTGGATCCACCCCGGGCGAGAGCTACCTCGTCCAGGAGAAGCTGCTCGACATCGCGCGCCAGGCAGGCGCCGACGCCGTCCACCCCGGCTACGGCTTCCTGGCCGAGAACGCGTCGTTCGCCCAGGCCGTCATCGACGCAGGTCTCATCTGGATCGGCCCCGGCCCGGAGGCGATCGACTCCCTCGGCGACAAGGTCAAGGCGCGCCACATCGCGACGAAGGCCGGCGCCCCGCTCGTGCCCGGCACGAAGGACCCGGTCTCCGGCGCCGACGAGGTGGTGGAGTTCGCGAAGGAGCACGGCCTCCCGGTGGCGATCAAGGCGGCATACGGCGGCGGTGGCCGAGGCCTCAAGGTGGCGCGCGCGATGGAGGAGATCCACGACCTCTACGACTCGGCCGTGCGCGAGGCCGTGACCGCCTTCGGGCGTGGCGAGTGCTTCGTCGAGCGCTTCCTCGACCACCCGCGCCACGTCGAGACCCAGTGCCTGGCCGACCAGCACGGCAACGTCGTCGTCGTCTCGACGCGCGACTGCTCGCTCCAGCGCCGCAACCAGAAGCTCGTCGAGGAGGCCCCCGCGCCGTTCCTCACCGAGGAGCAGCACACCGAGCTGTTGCGCGCGAGCAAGGCCATCCTCAAGGAGGCCGGCTACGTCGGCGCCGGCACGTGCGAGTTCCTCGTGGGACCAGCCGGCGACATCAGCTTCCTCGAGGTCAACACGCGCCTGCAGGTCGAGCACCCCGTGACCGAGGAGGTCACGGGCATCGACCTCGTGCGCGAGCAGTTCCGCATCGCCAACGGCGAGGCGCTCGACTACGGCGACCCCGAGCCCCACGCGCACTCCATCGAGTTCAGGATCAACGGCGAGGACGCGGGCCGCGGCTTCCTCCCTGCACCGGGCACGGTGAGCCGCATGGTCGTGCCGCAGGGCCCGGGCGTGCGCTGGGACGCCGGCATCGTCGAGGGCGACACCGTCGCAGGGGCGTTCGACTCGATGATCGCCAAGCTCGTCATCACCGGCCGCACCCGCGAGCAGGCGATCGACCGGGCGCGCCGAGCCCTGGCGGAGCTGGTCATCGAGGGCATGCCGACCGTCGTCCCGTTCCACCGGGCGGTCGTCTCCGACCCCGCCTTCGCCCCGACCGACGGCGCCCCCTTCACGATCCACACCCGATGGATCGAGACGGAGTTCGACAACACGATCGAGGCGTATGCCGGTGGGTCGGCCGACGCCGAGGAGGCCGAGGAGCGCCAGACCGTCGTCGTCGAGGTCGGCGGCAAGCGCCTCGAGGTCTCGCTCCCCGGCGGGCTCTCGCTCGGTGGCGGCAGCGGCGGCGTGGCGGCGAAGAAGAAGGCACCCAAGCGGTCCGGTGGCGGCAAGTCCGGGGGCGCCGCCTCGGGCGACTCGCTGACAGCCCCGATGCAGGGCACCATCGTCAAGATCGCCGTCGAGGAGGGCGCGACCGTCGCAGCGGGCGACCTCGTCATCGTCCTCGAGGCGATGAAGATGGAGCAGCCCATCACGGCCCACAAGGCCGGTGTCGTGTCTGGTCTCACGGCCACGGTCGGCGAGACCGTCACGTCCGGTGCAGTGCTCGCCGAGATCAAGGACGCCGCCGAGGGCTGACCCCGAGCGGCACGGAGCACCCCAGACCCGCGAAAGGGCCGACCCGCCGTGTGGCGGGTCGGCCCTTCGTGTGTGTTCGCCGGCCCGGTCGGGCCGGGTCGTCTCTGGTCAGCCCCGGTCAGCCCTGCCGGGGCGGCGGGTCACCGAGCGTGATGTCACCCTCGCCCGAGCCGGGCAGGTTCGGGTCGGGGACGCCGGGAAGGCCCTGCTCTCCGCTGGGCTCGCCGGTCGGCGGGATCTCCGACGGGCCGGGCCCACCGGGCAGGTGCGGGTCGACGGGTGCGGGGTCGGTGGGGTCGACCGGTGGCATCGGTTCGACGGGGCCGGGCCCGGGCTCCGGGGTCGGGACCGGCTCGGGGGTGGGAGCCGGCGCCGGGCTCGGGACGGGCTCCGGCGTGGCCGGCGGCCGCGGAGTGCCCGGCGGCGCAGGCGTGGCCGGGGGCTCCGGGGTGTCCGGCGGCAGCGTGCCGTCGGCGTCGGGCGGCAGGCCGAGTGTCTCCTTCACCTTGTCACTGCCCTGGTCGAGCTGGTCGGCGTACTTGCCGCCGGTGCGCTCGTTGATGAGCTCCTCGGCCTTGTCGAGACCCTGCTGGGCCTGGTCGGGGTGACCCTTGACGAAGTCCTTGGCCTTCTGGATCCAGTCGCTCACTGCGCGTGCCTCCACGGTCCGAGCTGCTCGGGGAACGCCGGTCGACGGCGCGGCCGACGACCCCGACGTGACGACGTCGCCGCCACGTCCCCGACGCTACGCCTCTGGCACACTGCTCATGTGCTTGCGACCCTCCCGACCGCGACGAACGACCAGCCGCTCATCTCGGTGACGAACCTCGTCATCCTCATCATCGTGGCCGCAGTGTTCTACCCGCTCCAGAAGAAGATCCGCGACACGGTGTCCCGGCGTCGTCGCGAGCGCTGGGCCGAGGAGGAAGGGGCCACCGAACACGACCTCGACGACCGCGACCGTCCCTCCGGAGACTCCCAGCCCTGACCCGCGTGACCTGCCTGGCCGGGCACCGACGGCGTATGCCGTCCAGTCGGGTCAGTCGGACTGGTGGAGCTGGCGCGCTGCCTCGGCGATCGAGCCCGAGAGCGACGGGTAGACCGTGATCGTGCTCGACACCTGGTCGACGCTGAGCCGATTCTGCACCGCGAGCGCGACGGGGTAGATCAGCTCGGAGGCCTTGGGCGCGACCACGACCCCACCCAGGACCGTGCCGTAGCCCTTCCGGCAGAAGAGCTTGACGAAGCCGTCGTTGATCCCCTGCATCTTGGCGCGTGGGTTGCGGGCCAACGGCAGGGTCACGGACTCGACCTCGGGCGACTCGTCGGCCGCGTTCTGGCTGATGCCGACCGTGGCGATCTCCGGCTCGGTGAAGATGTTGGCGGCGACCCCGCGCACGTTGAGGGGTGCCACGGCGTCACCGAGCGCGTGCCACATGGCGATGCGTCCCTGCATGGCGGCCACGGACGCGAGGGGCAGCACGCCGGTGCAGTCGCCGGCCGCGTAGACCCCGCCGACGCTGGTGCGCGAGACCCGGTCGACCTGGACGTGGCCCGAGGGGCTGAGCTCGACGCCCGCCTCCTCGAGACCCAGGCCTGCCGTGTTGGGCACCGACCCCACGGCGAGCAGGGCGTGCGAGCCTTCGACGGTGCGGCCGTCCACGAGCGTGACGACGACACCGTCGGCAGTGCGCTCGACCGACGCGGCCCGGGACTTGTTCAGCACCTCCATGCCGCGCTTGCGGAAGACGTCCTCGATCACGGTGGCGGCGTCGGCGTCCTCACCGGGCAGCACCCGGTCCCGGGAGGAGACGAGCACGACCTGCGAGCCGAGGCCGAGGTAGGCCTGTGCGAGCTCGGCGCCGGTGACACCCGACCCGATGACGATGATGCGGTCGGGCAGCTCGTCGAGGGAGTAGATCTGCTGCCAGGTGAGGATGCGCTCGCCGTCGGGCCGCATCGTGTCCATGACCCGGGGGGATGCACCGGTGGCGACGAGGACGACGTCGGCGGGCAGCTCCCGCGTGGTGCCGTCGGCCAGCTCGGCGACGACGCGCTCACGGCCGGAGATCCGGGCCGTGCCGCGCAGCACCGTGACGCCGACCTGCTCCAGGCTGCCCTGGACGTCGGCGCTCTGGGCGGCGGCGAGCTCGAGGATGCGGCCGTTGACGGTGTGCGCCTGCGCGACGGCATCGGACACCTCGTCGCCGTCGTCGTCCTGCAGTCGCACTCCCAGGTGCGAGGCCGTCTGGAAGTCGGACATGTAGTCCGCGGTGGCGATGAGAGCCTTGCTCGGCACGCAGTCGGTGAGCACGGCGGCGCCGCCCAGGCCGTCCTTCTCGACGACGGTGACCCGGGCGCCGAGCTGGGCGGCGACGAGGGCCGCCTCATAGCCTCCGGGGCCGCCGCCGATGATGACAACGGTTGTCTCGCGCGTGATCACGGGACCATCCAACCATCCTCCGAGCAGGCGACCGACCGCTCGCGGGGTGAGCGCGGCCGGTGGCTCAGTGGCCGAGGGCGAGGGTGCGGTAGTACGGCAGCAGGGCCGCGCCGGAGTGTCGCCGCGCGGAACGGTTGCGCACGAGGAAGGCGCCTGCGGCACCGACGACGAGCAGGACGGCGAGGCTCGCGAGGGCGAAGAAGACGGTGACGAACGGCGTGATGCCGGTGAGGATCTGCATGGGTCGACCTCCTGATCGGGTTTCTACATCTGTAGAATCTACATCTGTAGAACGTCCCCGGGCAGACACACCATTCCCCGCTACCCTCGGTGTGACCACCCGCACATGCGCGACACGAGGACGCCCGTGCCCCAGAACGCCGCCACCTCCCCCCGCCGCCGCCAGCTGCTCGAGGCCGCGGTGTCGGTCGTCGCGGCCGGCGGGATGCGCGGACTCACGCACCGGGCCGTCGACGCACGGGCAGGCCTCCCGGCCGGCACCTGCTCGGCCTACCTGCGCACGCGAGCCGCTCTCGTGCAGGCCCTCGCCGCCCACGTCGCGGCGGGGCTCACCGAGGACGTCGAGGCCCTGGGCCGCCGGCTCGCCTCCGGTCCGGGAGACCCGGCCCGGGCCACTGCCCAGATCTCCGACCTCTTCGTCGGCTGGCTGCGGGACCGCGACGTCGTCGTGACCCGCCTCGAGCTGACTCTCGAGGCCGCTCGGGACGACGAGCTCGCTGCCGTGTTCACGCAGTGGCGCGAGCGGTTGCTCGACGTCGTGGAGGAGGTCGTGGCCCGGACGCGCGAGGTCGGCGCGCGCCCCCATGCCGAGGCCGTCGTGGCCGCCCTCGAGGGTGTCCTCCTCGCGGCACTGGCCCGCCCCGCCCGAGGTCGCCGCGCCTTCGTCTCGCGGACCGTCGACGCCGTGCTCACCGCGTTCGCCGCTGGTCCGCGCTGAGCATCCGGGGACCGGTACCTGCACCGCCACGTCCTCGCTAGAGTCCTGACCGTGACCCGCACCCACCGAGATCTCAGCGACCCCTCCACAGACCCCTTCGACGTCGCGGCCGACGCCGCCGCCGTCATCGCCGAGCGCACCGGCGTCGACCACCACGACGTGGCGCTCGTGCTCGGCTCGGGCTGGGGCCAGACGGCCGACCTCATCGGCGAGACGCTGGCCACCGTCGACAACGCCGACGTGCCCGGCTTCCACGCCGCCGCCGTCGCCGGGCACTCCGGCAGCATGCGCTCGGTCGCGATCGGCGACACCGGACGCCGGGCGCTCGTCTTCGGCACGCGCACCCACTTCTACGAAGGTCGCGGTGTGCGCGCTGTCGTCCACGGCGTGCGCACGGCCAAGGCCGCCGGCTGCTCCACCATCGTGCTCACCAACGGGTGCGGCGGGCTCAACCCGGCGTGGGCCCCCGGCACCCCGGTCCTGATCCGCGACCACATCAACCTGACCGCGCACTCCCCCATCGAGGGCGCGAACTTCGTCGACCTCACCGACCTCTACACGCCGCGCCTGCGCGACCTCGCGCGCGAGGTCGATCCCGAGCTCGACGAGGGCGTCTACGTCCAGTTCCGCGGGCCGCACTACGAGACGCCGGCCGAGGTGCGGATGGCCAAGGTCATCGGAGGCGACCTCGTCGGGATGTCGACGAGCCTCGAGGCCATCGCGGCACGGCAGGCCGGTCTCGACGTGCTCGGCATCTCGCTCGTGACCAACCTGGCCGCCGGCATCTCGGACCAGCCGCTGAGCCATGCCGAGGTGCTCGAGGCCGGTCAGGCCGCCGCCGAGCGCTGCGGCCGGCTCCTCGCCGACGTCGTGGGTCGCCTCTGATGGCCACCGTCGGCAGCACCGAGTCGCTGTACGCCGCCGCGCGGGCCTGGCGTGACGACGACCCCGATCCCACGACCCGCGCCGAGCTCGACGCCGTCATCACTCGCGCCTCGGGCGGCGACGAGGCCGCAGCCGCCGACCTCGCCGACCGCATGTCCGGCCTGCTCGAGTTCGGCACGGCCGGGCTGCGGGGCGCGCTCGGCGCCGGGCCGAACCGGATGAACCGCAGCGTCGTCATCCGCGCGGCAGCCGGCCTCACGGCATACCTCAAGGACGAAGGACGGGCGGGCGAGGCCCCGACGGTCGTCATCGGCTACGACGCGCGCTACAACTCCGACGTCTTCGCCCGGGACACCGCGGCGGTGGTCGTGGCCGCCGGCGGGAGGGCGCTGCTGCTCCCCCAGCCGCTGCCGACGCCCGTGCTCGCCTTCGCGATCCGTCACCTCGGCGCCGACGCCGGCGTCATGGTCACCGCGAGCCACAACCCCCCGCAGGACAACGGCTACAAGGTCTACCTCGGGGACGGCAGCCAGATCGTGCCGCCGGCCGACGCCCAGATCGCCGCGCACATCGCCGACGTCGAGCGGGTGGCCGACGTGCCGCGCGCCGGCGAGGGATGGGAGACGCTAGGCGACAACCTCCTCGAGCACTACGTCGACGCGGTGGTCACCGTCCTCGACCCCGCCTCGCCCCGTGAGCTGCGCACCGTCCACACGAGCCTGCACGGCGTCGGTCACGCCACGGTGCACACCGCCTTCGTCCAAGCGGGCTTCCCGGCTCCGGTCGTCGTCGACGAGCAGGCGGTGCCCGACCCCGACTTCCCGACCGTGGCCTTCCCCAACCCCGAGGAGAAGGGCGCGATCGACCTCGCCCTCGCCCGGGCTCGCGCGGTCGGGTGCGACCTCGTCATCGCCAACGACCCGGACGCCGACCGGTGTGCAGCAGCCGTGCTCGACCCGGCTCTCGGGGACTGGCGGATGCTGCGCGGCGACGAGGTGGGCGCGCTGCTCGGAACCCACATCGTGCGACGTGGCGTCTCACGGCGCGAGGTCTTCGCCAACTCGATCGTGTCGTCGCGGCTGCTCGCGTCGATCGCCAAGGCGGCTGGGCTGCGCCACGCGGAGACCCTGACCGGCTTCAAGTGGATCTCTCGGGTCGACCGCCTGCGCTACGGCTACGAGGAGGCGCTCGGCTACTGCGTGGCGCCGCAGATCGTCCGTGACAAGGACGGCGTCAGCGCCGCCCTGCTGCTCGCCGAGCTCGCGGCCACCCTCAAGGCCGAGGGGCGCACCCTCACCGACCTGCTCGACGACCTCGCCGTCGAGCACGGCGTGCATGCGACCGACTCGTTCTCCGTGCGGGTCACCGACCTCGCCCAGATCGACATCCTGATGGGGCGCCTGCGGGCCGAGGCACCGACGACGGTGGCCGGCGTCGACGTCGCGCGCATCGACGACCTCGGCAAGGGCGACGGCGGGCTGCCCCCGACCGAGGGCCTGCGCTACCACCTGGCCGACCGCTCCCGGGCCATCGTGCGGCCGAGCGGCACCGAGCCGAAGGTCAAGGTCTACCTGGAGGTCATCGAGCCGGTGGCGAGCGCAGCCAGGCTCGGGGAGTCACGCGCTGTGGCCGAGACCCGCCTCGCCCGGGTCCGTTCCGCGTTCGAGGACCTGACCTCACTCTGACGCGTCAGACGACGAAGGTCCCGATGACGAAGAAGGCGGTCGCCGCCAGCAACAGTCCGACCGACACCGGGTCCCAGGCCTGGTGCGCGATGCGCGGGGTGCGACCGTCCTTGCGCTTGCGGTCCGCGGCCATGCGCTCCTCGACCTCCGCGGCGACCATCTGGGCCTCGACCTTGGGCTTCGGTGGTGCCACGGGGACGGTCTGGCCGCGGACCTTGTTGGCCCCGACGGACAGCATCCCCCGCCCGTACCTCGGGCGGCCCGGGTCGGCAGGGACGCCCCAGGCGGTGTAGCGCCGGCCACCGACGGTCAGCTCGAGCGCCCACCGCGAGCGCACCTCGGAGATCACCGGCCACGTCACGTCGACCACCCGCAGCGGGTTGACGAGCCGGATCCCTTCGGCATGGATCACCACGCAGGGGCGCACGACGAAGAGCCACAGCAGCACGAGGGCGAGCACGACGGTCGAGATGAGGGTCCAGCTGCGGGGCGGGGTCAGCAGCCCCGGCACGAGCAGGGCGAGGCCGGACACGGCACCGACGACCCCCACGGCGATGGACGATCCCGGTCGCAACGTCCGTGCGTCGCGGAACCCGGTCCGGCCCCCGATCTGCTCTTTCGGGTCGGGGACGGGCGGCTGCGGCACTTCGGGACTCACGGACAGACTCTCTCACGCGTCACTGGTCGTCTCGACAGGTGGATAGACTCCGGTGGTGACAGTTAGCACCACGACGCGCACCGCGCAGGACCTCACCGCGCAGGCGCGGGACGTCCTGGGGGTGTCACGCCTGACGAACCATGCCCTCACCTCCTGGCTGCACGGCCTGCCGGGGGTCGACCAGGTCGGCTGCGAGGCGCGTGCCGCTGGGCTCGCCACCCGTTCGGTCAAGACGACGAGCAAGGCCTGGGCCATCGACACCGCGATCGGGATGATCGACCTGACGACCCTCGAGGGCTCCGACACGGTCGGCAAGGTCCGGTCGCTCTGCGCCAAGGCGCTCGTCCCCGACGCCCTCGACCCGACGACGCCGCGGCCTGCCGCGATCTGCGTCTACGGCGACATGGTCGCGACCGCCAAGCAGGCCCTGGGCGACAGCGGCATCCACGTCGCCGCGGTCGCGACGGCCTTCCCGTCGGGCCGCGCCAGCATGGCGGTCAAGCTCGCCGACACCCGTGACGCGGTAGAGGCCGGCGCCGACGAGATCGACATGGTCATCGACCGGGGTGCGTTCCTCTCGGGAGACCACCTCACGGTCTTCAACCAGATCGCCGAGGTGAAGGCCGCCTGCGGCACCGCCCACCTCAAGGTCATCATGGAGACCGGTGAGCTCGTCACCTACGACAACGTCCGACGCGCGTCCTACCTCTCGATGCTGGCGGGCGCCGACTTCATCAAGACGTCCACCGGCAAGGTCCAGCCCGCTGCCACCTTGCCCGTCACCCTGATCATGCTCGAGGCCGTGCGGGACTGGCGCGAGCTCACGGGCAGCCAGGTCGGCGTCAAGCCGGCCGGGGGCATCAAGACCACCAAGGACGCCATCAAGTACCTCGTCATGGTCAACGAGGTCGCCGGCGACGACTGGCTCTCGCCCGAGTGGTTCCGCTTCGGCGCCTCGAGCCTGCTCAACGACCTCATCCTGCAGCGCCAGAAGCTCGCCACGGGTGCCTACTCCGGCGCCGACTACGTGACGATCGACTGACCGACCACACTCTCCAGCGGCTGACACCACAGCGCCCACGAAAGACATCCTGATGCCGAAGTTCGAGTACGCCCCAGCGCCCGAGTCGCGCGCCATCGTCACGATCGAGAAGTCCTACGGCCTCTTCATCGACGGCGGCTTCACGCGCCCCAAGGCGACCTTCCCGACGATCAACCCCGCGGACGAGACGGTCCTCGCCGAGGTGAGCCAGGCCGGTCCCAAGGACGTCGACAAGGCCGTCGCCGCTGCGCGCCGCGCCTACGACGGCGTCTGGGGCCGGATGAGCGGCGCCGAGCGCGGCAAGTACCTCTTCCGCATCGCCCGCATCCTGCAGGAGCGCGCCCGCGAGTTCGCCGTGCTCGAGTCTCTCGACAACGGCAAGCCGATCAAGGAGACGCGCGACTTCGACGTCCCGACGGCTGCCGCGCACTTCTTCTACCACGCGGGCTGGGCCGACAAGCTCGAGTATGCCGGCCTCTCCACTCCCGGGAGCGCCCCCGGTCGCGCGCACGGTGTCGTCGGGCAGATCATCCCGTGGAACTTCCCGCTGCTCATGCTCGCGTGGAAGGTCGCGCCGGCGCTGGCCACGGGCAACACCGTGGTGCTCAAGCCCGCCGAGACCACCCCGCTCAGTGCTCTGCTCTTCGCCGAGGTCTGCCAGCAGGCCGAGCTGCCCGCCGGCGTCGTCAACATCGTCACCGGCGACGGACGCACGGGCCAGGCCCTCGTCGAGCACCCGGACGTCGACAAGATCGCCTTCACGGGCTCGACCGAGGTGGGCAAGACCATCGCCCGGTCGATCGCCGGCACCGCCAAGAAGGCCACCCTCGAGCTCGGCGGCAAGGCGGCGAACATCATCTTCGACGACGCCCCGATCGAGCAGGCCGTCGAGGGCATCGTCGGTGGCATCTTCTTCAACCAGGGGCAGGTCTGCTGCGCCGGGTCGCGTCTGCTCGTGCAGGAGAACGTCCACGACCAGGTCATCGCCAAGCTCAAGCGCCGGCTCCAGACCCTCCGCGTCGGGGACCCGCTCGACAAGAACAGCGACCTCGGCGCGATCAACTCGCGCGAGCAGCTCGACCGCATCACGACCCTCGTCGACGCGGGGATCGCCGAGGGCGCCGAGCGCTGGAGCCCGGCCTGCACGCTGCCGACCAAGGGGTTCTGGTACCCGCCGACGCTGCTCACCGGCGTCTCGCAGACCCATCGGGTCGCGACGGAGGAGATCTTCGGCCCGGTCCTGACCGTCCTCACCTTCCGCACGCCCCAGGAGGCGGTCGCGAAGGCCAACAACACGGCATACGGCCTCTCGGCCGGCGTCTGGACCGAGAAGGGCTCACGCATCCTCTGGATGGCCGACCAGCTCAAGGCCGGCGTCGTCTGGGCCAACACGTTCAACCGCTTCGACCCCAGCTCGCCCTTCGGCGGGTACAAGGAGTCCGGGTACGGCCGTGAGGGCGGTCGTCACGGACTGGAGGCCTACGTGACCACTGCACCTGCCAGCCTGACGGGAGCCACGCGATGAGCCGCCTCGACGTGCGCAAGACCTACAAGCTCTACATCGGCGGGAAGTTCCCCCGCAGCGAGTCCGGACGCTCCTACGAGGTCGTCTCGGCCTCGGGGCAGTTCCTCGCCAACGCCTCGATGGGTTCACGCAAGGACGTCCGCGACGCGGTCGTCGCCGCGCGGGGCGCGTACTCGGGCTGGTCCGGAGCGACCGCGTTCAACCGCGGCCAGGTGCTCTACCGCGTGGCCGAGGTGCTCGAAGGGCGCCGGGCCCAGTTCGTCGACGAGATCGGTGCCAGCGAGGGCCTCACGGCCCGCGCGGCCTCGGCCGTCGTCGACGCCGCCGTCGACCGCGTCGTCTGGTATGCCGGGTGGACCGACAAGATCGCCCAGGTGCTGGGCAACCTCAACCCGGTGGCTGGCCCCTACTTCAACGTCTCGGCTCCCGAGCCGACCGGGGTCGTGGGCGTCCTTGCGCCGCAGGCCTCCTCACTCCTCGGGCTCGTCTCGGTCGTGGCCCCGGTCATCGCGACGGGCAACACGGCGGTCGTCGTCACGTCTGCCGACCGCCCGCTGCCGGCCATCACCCTGGGCGAGGTGTTCGCGACCTCCGACGTGCCCGGTGGAGTCGTCAACCTCATCACGGCGCGCACGGCCGAGGTCGCCTCGTGGCTCGCCTCCCACCGCGACGTCAACGCGATCGACCTGACCGGTGTCGCCGGCGCGGAGGGCGTCGACTGGGCCGCTCTCGAGGCCGCGGCTGCCGGCAACCTCAAGCGCGTCCTGCGCCCCACCGTCCAGGACGGCGCGCCCGTCGAGCCCGACTGGACCGAGGATCCGGGCCTGTCCCGCATCCGTGCCTTCGTCGAGACGAAGACCGTCTGGCACCCCAAGGGCCTCTGAGGCCGTGGGAGCACGGGAGGCGGCGCCCGGCGGCGGCAGTGCCGACCGCCGCCGGGTCATCCTCCTCACCGGACCGAGCGGCGCCGGCAAGAGCCGGCTCTCGGCACGGCTGGGCAACGCCCACGGGTGGCCCGTCGTGCGACTCGACGACTTCTACCGCGAGGCCAGCGACCCACGGTTGCCGCGCTCCCCGCTCGGGATCCCCGACTGGGACCACGCCGACTCATGGGATGCCGAGTCCGCGGTGGACGCCCTCCGCCGGCTTGTCGACGAGGGCAGGGTCGAGGTGCCGGTCTACGACATCGCAGCCTCAGCGGTGACGGGCCGACACGTGCTCGAAGCGCGTTCCACCGACTACGTCGTGGCCGAGGGCCTCTTCGCCGGGCGTCTGGTCCACGTTCTCCGCCGCGAGGAGCTGCTCGCCGAGGCGCTGTGCGTGCGGCAGAACCGGTCCCTGACCGCTCTGCGCCGCTTCGTCCGGGACCTGTCCGAGCGACGCAAGCCGCCGCACATCCTCCTGCGTCGCGGCTTCGCCCTGTGGCGCGACGAGCCCCACGTCGTGGCACAGGCAGAGGCCCACGGCGCACGCTGCCTCCACCCACGCCAGGCCGAGGCCGAGCTGGGCGCCCTGCTCCAGGCGGCCGGCGCCCCGTGAAGCTGGTCGGCCTGCTCGGCGGCATGAGCTGGGAGTCGAGCGCCGAGTACTACCGCCTCGCCAACGAGCTCGTGCGCGAGCGGGCCGGCGGACTCGCCTCTGCCCGGCTGCTGCTGCACTCGGTCGACTTCGCCGAGGTGGAGCGTCTCCAGGCCGAGGACCGCTGGGACGAGGCGGGGGCCCTGCTGGCCGAGGCTGCGACCGGGCTCGAGGCCGGTGGCGCGCAGCTGCTCGTCCTCTGCACCAACACGATGCACAAGGTGGCGCCTGCCATCGAGGCCGCTGTCTCGATCCCGCTGCTGCACATCGGTGACGTCACGGCAGCGGCGGTGCGTGCGGCGGGCCTCGAGCGCGTGGGACTGCTCGCCACCGGCTACACGATGGAGCAGGGCTTCCTGCGCGAGCGTCTCGCCGGCCACGGGCTGACGGTGCTGGTCCCTGACGCCGCCGACCGGGCTGTGGTGCACCGGGTCATCTACGACGAGCTGTGCCAGGGCATCGTGTCCGACGACTCGCGGCGGGCGTACCGGGAGGTGATCGGCCGACTCGTCGCCGCCGGAGCCGAGGGAATCATCCTCGGCTGCACGGAGATCGAGCTGCTCGTCGACCAGACCGACTCGGCCGTTCCGGTCTTCCCCACCACCAGGCTGCACGTCGAGGCCGCGATCACGGCGGCGCTCGAGTGACGAGCCGGTGCGTCAGCAGCCGAGGTCGGCGTAGCCCGGCTTGATGACGCCGTCGATGATCGCCAGCCGCTCGTCGAAGGGGATGAAGGCCGACTTCATCGCGTTGATCGTGACCCAGCGCAGGTCCTCGAGGCTCCAGCCGGCGTGGTCGCGCAGCAGCTCCGCCTCCCGGCTCATCGACGTGTCACTCATCAGGCGGTTGTCCGTGTTGAGGGTGACGCGGAACCGCAGCCGCCGCAGCAGGGTGATCGGGTGCAGGGCTATGGACGGGGCTGCCGAGGTCTGCAGGTTGCTGCTCGGACACATCTCGAGGGGAATGCGCTTGTCACGCACGTAGTCGGCAAGACGACCCAGGCGCACCCGGCCCAGCTCGAGCGAGGTCAGGGCTGTCGGGTCGTCCTTGTTGCCCTCGACCCAGTCGGCGAACGGCGACCCGTCGATGGTGATGTCGTCGACGATGCGCACCCCGTGACCCAGGCGGTCGGCACCGCACCACTGGATGGCCTCCCAGATGGAGGGCAGGCCGAACGCCTCCCCCGCGTGGATGGTGAAGTGGAAGTTCTCGCGGCGGAGGTACTCGAACGCGTCGAGGTGACGGGTGGGCGGGTAGCCCGCCTCTGCGCCGGCGATGTCGAATCCCGACACGCCCTGGTCGCGGTATCGGATCGCGAGCTCGGCGATCTCCGTGGACTTGGCGGCGTGGCGCATCGCCGTCAACAACGAGGTCACCCGGATCGTGTGTCCTGCCGCCAGGGCCCTGGCCTCACCGTCCCGAAGGCCGGCGTTGACGGCCTCGACGACGCCCTCGAGCGTCAGGCCACGGCTCAGGTGCTGCTCCGGGGCATAGCGGCTCTCGGCGTAGACGACCCCGTCAGCGGCGAGGTCCTGCGCGCACTCACTGGCGACGCGGAAGAGGCCCTCACGGGTCTGCATGACGGCGAGGGTGTGGTCGAAGGTCTCGAGGTAGCGCGGCAGCGAACCGGAGTCGGCGCTCTCACGGAACCAGGTGCGCAGTGCCCCGGCCTCGGTCTCGGGGAGCCCCTCGTAGCCGGCTTCGGTGGCGAGGTCGATGATCGTCTGCGGGCGCAGTCCACCGTCGAGGTGGTCGTGGAGCAGGACCTTGGGAGCCTGACGCACCTCGAGGTCGGTCATGGGCTCGGCGCCGCTCATGCGGTTGCGTCCTGCCCGTCACTGTCACCGTCATCATCCCGGTGGACGGTGTCGGGGCTGAAGGCGGGCAGGCAGACGGCGACGTACTCGGCTCCCTCGGGGCCGCAGGAGTAGCGGATGCGCTCTCCCCCGCGGGTGATGACCGACTGGCCGGCCCCCACCTCGAGGCTGCCCCCGCCGTGGTCGACGATGACCGTTCCGGCGAGGACGAGCGTGATCTCGTCGAACTCAGGCGTCTGGAACGGCTCGGACCAGCCGGCGGGCGCGACCATGCGCGCCACCGACACCGACGACTGCAGCCCCGCGTCGGGGGTGTTCACGGCCCCGACGTGCTCGTCGATGACCTTGCCGCCAGGAACCGGGATGCGCGTCGCGGAGGGGATGAGTTCAGGCACGAGCCCAGACTAGTGGACGCGAAAAGGGCATGGAAATGCGACAACCCCGCCGGTTTCCCGGCGGGGTTGTCTGAAAGTGTGTCCGGCTGCGTCCTACTCTCCCACACCGTCACCAGTGCAGTACCATCGGCGCTGAAGGGCTTAGCTTCCGGGTTCGGAATGGAGCCGGGCGTTTCCCCTTCGCTATGACAGCCGAAACT
>NZ_BAABDC010000009.1:0-109417 GCF_039539425.1 Terrabacter ginsenosidimutans
GACATGAGGGCCTCCTGTTTGGCGAAGTGAACCTTGAGCAGTTCCACTCCACCGCGGGAGGCCCTCCCATGTCATCAGCTCACAACGCGAAGTCGCATTCCCTCAACCAACGTGCCCGGTCAGTACAGCTAGAGGCGGGTGCCGTCGTCGAACGGGTCGCGCTCGTTGCCACCGCGCAGGACGAGGAGCACGAAACCGACGACGATCATCGTCAGGGCCGTCACGACCCACCAGCCGCTGCCGTCGCGGTCGAAGAAGAGGACATAGAGCAGCAGGAGGGGACCGCCGACGAGGCCACCCACGATGGCCCAGAACATCGGGTCGGTCTCGGCCGAGGGGAGGTCGATCTCCGACGGCGGGACGAAGTGCTCGCCGTCGTCCACGACGTCGCCGGCGTCATCACGGAGGGGGGTGCTGCCACGCCACGCGTGCGAGGTCGTCGGCGCGATCGGCAGCTCCAGCAGACCGGACGCGCTGGGCGGACTCGACGGGCCGGCGGGGCCGGCGGGACCGCTCGCGCTGCCAGGGCCGGCCTGGTCGGGCGCGGGCTCGGGCTGCTCGGGCTGCTCGGGCTGCGCCGCACCTTCGCCCTCGGTGGCCAAGGCGCTCGGGGTGCCGTCGACCGCATCGACCGCGTCGACAGGGTCAGCAGGGCCCGCACCGTCCGTGCTGTCGACGGTCGCCGCGCGGGGCAGCGGGTCAGGTGCCTCGTCGTCCCACCCGGCGATGATGCGCGCGAACTCCGCGTCGAGGTCGCGGTCGCTCACGACCGGCGCCTCGGGACCCGTCGCGCGGGCAGACCGGAAGCGGCTGCGGCGTCGGGAAGGACCGTCACGGTGGGGCTCCTCGGAGGAGACGACTGAACCCACTGATCCTCGCATGCCCCGCCGGGCGGGCGCGAGTGTCGTAGAGTTCGAGCCGTCACACACGGAAGGCGGACGCGGTTGTTCTACTGGTTCCTCAAGACGATCGTCCTCGGACCGATCGTGAGGCTCGTCTTCCGTCCGTGGGTGGAGGGGGAGGAGCACATCCCCGAGGAGGGAGCCGCGATCTTCGCGAGCAACCACCTGTCCTTCTCCGACTCGATCTTCCTGCCGCTCGTCGTGCCGCGGCGGATGACCTTCCTCGCGAAGAGCGACTACTTCACCGGACGCGGCGTCAAGGGGCGCCTCACCGCGGCGTTCTTCAAGGCCATCGGTCAGGTGCCCGTCGACCGGTCGGGGGGCAAGGCGAGCAACGCCGCACTGAACTCCGGACTGAAGGTCCTGCGACGCGGTGACCTGCTCGGCATCTACCCCGAGGGCACGCGTTCGCCTGACGGGCGCCTCTACCGCGGCCGCACCGGCGTCGCCCGGATGGCGCTGGAGGGCAAGGTCACCGTCATCCCGGTCGCCATGATCGGCACGGACAAGGCGCAGCCCACGGGCAAGGTCATCCCGCGGATCATGCGCGTCGGGGTCCGGATCGGCAAGCCGCTCGACTTCTCCCGCTACGAGGGCATGGAGGACGACCGGTTCGTCCTGCGCTCGATCACCGACGAGATCATGTACGAGCTGATGCTCCTGTCGGGGCAGGAGTACGTCGACATGTACGCCACCTCGATGAAGGACCGCCTCGTGGCCGCCGCCCGGGCCAAGGCGCGTGAGCTGCAGGAGGCCGCCAAGCCCGGCAGCGCCGCGCCCGAGCTCGAGGAGGCGCTCGATGCCGCCGAGGGCCGGGCCCGTCCGTCGGTGGGCGGCTCCGCGGAGGCGGCGGACGACGACCGGTCCGGGGACGAGACGTCGTCCCGCAGTGCCGACGACGGCGACGACGGCGATGCTCCCGTCGTGGCGGCGTCCTGACGTCATGGCCGACGACGCGGCGACGCCCGCTGTCGCCGCGTCGACGAGCGCGGTCCTGAACGACGAGCACGCCATCGTCCGTGGCCTCTGGCGCGGCGTCGACGTCTTCCGCTGGCTCGCCCTCGCGTATGCCGCGTGGGCCGCGTGGGAGCGCCACGACCAGATCGCCCACCTCGCCCTGGGCGTCGCCGTCCTCGGCGTCCTCGCGGGCTGGACACTTGCGGTGACCCTGCGGCCGGTGCGCACGGTGCGCGCCTACACGATCGAGCTCGCCATCGGCTGCTCCGCGATCCTCGCGACGCGCCTCGTCGACGACCCCGCGGTCATCACGGCGGGTGCCAAGACCATCCCGTCGATCTGGCCGACCGCCGCCGTCGTCGGGTTCGCGGTGCTGCGCGGTTGGCGTGGTGGGCTCGCCGCCGCGTCGCTCGTCGCCGCGTGCTCCTTCGTCGAGGTGGTCGAGCCGACCCCCAACACCATCACCAACTCGATCTTCGGGCTCCTGCTCGGCGGGTGCATCGGCTACTGCGTCGACCTCGCCCGCACGAGCCATGCGGCGCTCGCCGAGGCGATGCGGCTCGACGCCGCCCGCGCCGAGCGCGACCGTCTGGCGCGCACCGTCCACGACGGCGTGCTCCAGACGCTCGCCTTCATCAACCGTCGGGCCGGCGACCTCGGGGGAGAGGCGGCCCGGCTCGGCGCGATGGCCGGTGAGCAGGAGCGGATCCTGCGCACGCTCGTGAGCCAGACCGACCTCGCCGAGGTGGGCCGCGCCGTCAGCGGGGACGCCGACCTGCGGGGGCTGCTGCGTCACGTCGAGGGCGACGGGGTGCAGCTCGTGTCGCCCGCCGACGCCGTGCTGCTGCCGCGTCGGGTGGCCGACGAGGTCGTCGCCGCCGTCGAGGCGGCCCTCGACAACGTCCGCCAGCATGCCGGTGACGACGCCCACGCGTGGGTGCTGCTCGACGACGCCGGCGACGAGGTGGCCGTGACCATTCGTGACTCCGGGCGAGGTGTGCCGAACGGTCGGCTGGAGGAGGCCGTCTCGCAGGGCCGCCTCGGCGTCTCCTCGAGCATCCTCGGCCGGCTGACCGACCTCGGAGGCACCGCGACGGTCACGTCCGGCCCGACGGGCGGCACGACCGTCGAGCTGCGGATCCCGAATCGCCGGACGGCACGCCTCGCCGGCCGACACCATGGTCGCCAACCGGAGCGCAACGCCGACAGCAGCGCGGGCGCCCGGGCCCAGGGACGAGGAGCATCGTGACGGAACAGGAGGACGCCATGCCGCAGCAGGGGAGCAGCACGCCGCCCGAGCACATCCGGGTCGTCGTGGCGGACGACCACCCGATGTGGCGCGATGCCGTGGCTCGCGACCTCGCCGACGCGGGTTTCGAGGTCCTCGCGACCGCGGACGACGGACGCTCGGCGGTGGCCCGTACCCGAGCCACGACGCCCGACGTCCTCGTCCTCGACCTCAATCTCCCCGGCCTCACCGGCGCCGAGGTGTGCGCCGCACTGGCCGCCGCGCACGTGCCGACCCGGATCCTCATCCTCTCGGCGAGCGGAGACCACCAGGACGTCCTCGACGCGGTCAAAGCCGGCGCCCTCGGCTACCTCGTGAAGTCGGCCGGCCGCGAGGAGTTCCTCGCCGCGGTGCGAGCCACCGCGGCGGGCGAGCCGGTCTTCACCGCCGGCCTGGCGGGCCTGGTGCTCGGAGAGTTCCGACGCGTCAAGGCCGCTGGTGGCGGCAGCGCAGAGCGACCCATCCCGGAGCTCACCGACCGCGAGACCGAGATCCTCAAGTACGTCGCGACGGGCATGGGCTACAAGGAGATCGCAGCAACGCTCTTCCTCTCGCACCGCACCGTGCAGAACCACGTGCAGAACATCTTCGGCAAGCTCCAGATGCACAACCGTGTGGAGCTCGTCCGCTTCGCCATGGAGCGCGGCCTCGACCTCGCCGACCCGACCTGAGCCCCCTCTGAGGCCGGACCTGAGGCCGGACCTGAGGCCGGACCTGAGGCCGGACCTGAGGCCGGACCTGAGGCCGGACCCGAGCCACGACGTCAGCCACGACGAGACGCGGGGGTGCCCCGCACCGCGGCCACACGGCATACGTCGTCGGTGACGGCCCGGGTCACGCAGGTTTCGGGATGCGGACCCGTGCGGGAGCCGCCCCTCACGGCGTCTACTCTGACGGAGTGAACACGAGGACCGTCACCGCCGATGCCGGCCTCGAACCCGTTGACGGGTCCGAGGCCCTGGCCGCCCTCACGGCTGCCGCCGCCGAGCTCGAGGCCCAGCAGCAACCCGCCTGGCCCGACACGGCCGCGCTGGCCGAGGTGATCGAGACCCTCGCCTCGTATCCGCCGCTCGTCTTCGCCGGCGAGTGCGACATCCTCACCGACCGCATGGCCAAGGCAGCCGTCGGCGAGGCCTTCGTGCTCCAGGGCGGCGACTGCGCCGAGACCTTCGCGTCCGCGACCGCTGACAACATCCGCGACCGCATCAAGACGATCCTGCAGATGGCCGCGGTCCTGACCTACGGCGCGTCCGTGCCGGTCATCAAGATCGGGCGCATGGCCGGGCAGTACGCCAAGCCGCGCAGCTCGACGGTCGAGACCCGCGAGGGCGTCACCCTTCCCGCGTTCCGTGGCGACATGGTCAACGACTTCGCCTTCCACGAGACCGCCCGGATCCCCGACCCGCAGCGCCTCGTCCGCGCCTACCACGCGAGCTCGGCGACGTTGAACCTCGTGCGCGCCTTCACGACAGGCGGATTCGCCGACCTGCGCCACGTGCACGACTGGAACCGCGGGTTCGTCGCCAACTCGGCCAACCAGCGGTACGAGAAGATCGCCAAGGACATCGACAAGGCGATGCGCTTCATGTGGGCGTGCGGCGCCGACTTCGACGCGATGCGCACCGTCGAGTTCTACGCCGCGCACGAGGCCCTGCTGCTCGACTACGAACGACCGCTGACGCGCATCGACTCGCGCTCGGGCCGCCTCTACGACACCTCGGGCCACTTCGTGTGGGTCGGCGAGCGCACCCGCCAGCTCGACGGCGCCCACGTCGACTTCGTGTCGCGCATCAGCAACCCCATCGGCGTCAAGCTCGGGCCCAAGGCCGACATCGACGAGGTGCTGCGCCTCATCGACAAGGTCGACCCGAACCGCACGCCGGGCCGCCTCACCTTCATCACGCGGATGGGCGCCGGCACGATCCGCGACGCCCTGCCGGCCCTCGTCGACAAGGTGACGGCGTCCGGTGCGACCGTGACGTGGATCTGCGACCCCATGCACGGCAACACGTTCGAGAGCCCGTCGGGTTACAAGACGCGTGACTTCGAGGACATCGTCGAGGAGGTCCGCGGCTTCTTCGAGGTGCACCAGTCCCTCGGCACGATCCCCGGCGGCATCCACGTGGAGCTGACCGGCAACGACGTCACCGAGTGCCTGGGCGGCGCGGAGAAGATCATCGACTCCGACCTCGAGAAGCGCTACGAGTCGGTGTGCGACCCGCGCCTGAACCACCAGCAGTCGCTCGAGCTCGCGTTCCTCGTCGCCGAGATGCTCGGCCAGGCCTGATCGGTGGTCGCTCCGAGCCCGTTCGCGGCGGACCTGCTCAGTGACACCCTGACCCGGCCGACCGAGGCGATGCGCCAGGCCATGGCGCGGGCCGAGGTCGGCGACGACGTCTTCGGCGAGGACCCCACGTTGCGCGCCCTCGAGGAGCGCGTCGCCGGGATGCTCGGCCACGAGGCCGCGCTCTTCACCCCGTCGGGCTCGATGGCCAACCAGCTCGGCGTCCGGCTGCACGTGAGGCCGGGGGAGGAGCTCATCGGTGACTCCCTGGCCCACGTCGTGAGGGCCGAGCTCGGCGCGGCAGCGGTGCTCTCGGGCATCTCCTCGCGCACCTGGCTCTCCGAGCGCGGTCGGTTCCGCGCCGACGACGCCGCGTCGCTCATGGTCACCGGCGTCGGCCCCTACCAGGTCTGCACGTCGCTCGTGATCGTCGAGAACACCCACAACTTCGGTGGCGGCACCGTGCAGTCCCTCGACGAGATCCGCCGCGCGCGTGAGGTGACGCGGGACCGGGGCGTCGCGATGCACCTCGACGGGGCGCGCCTCTTCAACGCCCACGTCGCTTCGGGCGTGCCGGTGGACGACTACGGCCGCGAGTTCGACACCGTCTCGATCTGCCTGAGCAAGGGGCTCGGCGCGCCGGTCGGCAGCGTTCTCGTCGGCTCGGCCGACGCCATGGCCGAGTCGCGCATCTGGCGCAAGCGCTTCGGCGGTGGCATGCGTCAGGCCGGGATCCTCGCGGCTGCAGGGCTCTACGCGCTCGACCACAACGTGGAACGACTCGCTGATGACCACGCCCGGGCGCGGCGTGCGGCCGAGGCGATGGCCGAGGCCGCACCCGGCTGCGTCGACCTCGCGACGGTCGAGACCAACATCGTCATCGTCGACGTGGCATCGATGGGATGGACCTCCGCGGCCTTCGTCGACGCGGCTCTCGCCGACGGCGTCCGGACGTATGCCGTGGGGCCCGGTGCCGTGCGTCTCGTCTGGCACCTGGACGTGGACGACGCCGGCACCGACGTCGCCGTCGACGTGCTCACGCGCCTGCTCCGATCGGCACCGGCAGCCTGACCCGAGAGCTCGCCGGCCTCGTTCCGTGGGGAGCGTCGGGGGGTCAGACCTCGTGGTGCAGAGCCTCCGCGGGGAGCTCGCCGGGGCGCCTGCGCGCCAGGAGCTCGACGGCATACATGGCCGTGAGCACCAGGGCGCCGCCGAGGACCATCCGTAGCGTCGCGGCCTCGTCGCCGAGGGTCACGGCGAAGAACGCCGCGAACACCGGTTCGAGCGTCATGACGATGGCGGCCCGGGTGGCAGGCAGGTGCGCCTGTGCCCACGTCTGGACCCACAGGGCCAGGATGCTCGCGAAGACGACCATGTACAGCACCGTGCCCCACTGTCGAGGCGTGCTCGGCAGGACGAGACCTCCGGGGAGCGCTCCGACGAGGCAGAGCACCGCGATGACGACCATCTGGACGACGGACAGGCCGGTCGCGATCCCGGACGCGCTGTGGCGACCCAGCCCGACGATGTGCAGCGCGTAGAGGGCGGCGGCGAGCAGGGTGATCGCCTCGCCCACGCCGACCGTCAGACCGTTGAGGGACAGCAGGGCGAGACCACACGTCGCGAGTCCTATTGCCGCCCAAGTGGATCCGGGCACGCGTTCACGAAGGATCACGGCGGTGAAGACCGGGGTCAGGACGACGTAGCTGCCGGTGATGAAGCCGGAGACGGAGGCGGGTGTCGTCGCGAGCCCTTGCGTCTGGAAGATCTGGGCCAGGCCGTAGAGGGCGCCCAGACCCGCCCCGACGAGGACCTGTCGACGGCTGAGTGCACGGACGGGACGCCAGAAGAGCACGAGCATGATGACGGCCGAGATGGAGAAGCGGACCGCGAGGAAGTCGATGGCAGGCAGGGCTTGGACGAGGTCACGGATGAGGAAGAACGTCGAGCCCCAGACCGCCGTCAGGGCGACCAGCAGGATAGTGGCGAGGCGCGTCTGCGCCGCGGGCTGCACGGGGCGGTCTCAGACGATCGTCAGGCTGATCGTGCTGCCCTTGGGCACCGACGTCCCGGCGGCGGGATCCTGGGCGCGGACCTTCTTCTCGAAGAGGTCGCCGAAGGGATACTGCTTGTCGACCTTGAGGCCGAGGTCGGTGAGCGCCTTGTCGGCCGCGGCGTCCGGCTGGTCGACGACGTTGGGCACCTGCACCATGACGGGGCCCTTCGACACGACGACCTTCACCGGGTCACCCTGGTGGAGGGTGCCCTTGTCGGGCGACTGCGAGACGACCTGGCCGGCCGGCACGGAGTCGCTGTTGACGTCGTCGCCGCGCTGGACCGTGAGTCCGGCCTTCGTGAGGGTTGCCGAGGCCGCCTCGAACGGTGTGCCCGTCACGGTGGGGACCTCGATGGGCCGGCGCCCCTTGGAGACGACGACCGACACCGCGGTGTTGCGCTTGACGGACTCGCCAGGGGCCGGGTCCTGCGAGATGACGACGCCCTCGGGGACCGTCTCGCTCCAGGCCCGCGACCTCTCTCCGAGCCGAAGATTCAGGGGGGAGAGGGCAGCTCCCGTGTCGCCGACCTTGACCCCCACGAGGGTCGGGACGGCATACCGCTCCTTGCCCTTCGAGACGACGACGCGCACCGTCGAGTCCTTGCCGAGCTCGCTGCCCGCGCCGGGCTCGACGCGCAGCACGACGCCCTGGGCCCTGGCCTCGGAGAACTCCTCGACGGTCTCCATCGACAGGGAGGCCTGCCGCATCTCGCCTGCGGCCTGCGAGAGCTGCTCGCCGACGACGGCGGGCACCAGGGTCGAGCCGCCCGGGCCGGCCGTGAACCACCAGCCGCCGAACGAGGCCCCACCCACGATGAGGACGGCTGCGAGCCAGAGCGGCCAACGACGCCGACGGCCTCGGCCACCGCGTCGCTCGATCGGCATCGCCGCGGTGTGCTCGAGGGCAGGCCCGTCGTCGTGGACCGGCAGGCCTGCCAAGGCGGCGCGCCCGACGTCGTTGGGGCGCGTGCGTTGCCGCTCGGGCACGGCCGACGCCTCGACGCTCTGGTCTCGATCCACGGGGGAGAGCTGTGCCGTCGCGGAGGTAGGCGCCAGCACTGCGGAGCCGGCGGGGTCCGGACCGGTGCCGCGCTGGTCGAGCTCGGACGCCGACAGCCCGCGCCGGACCTCGCGCAGTGCGGTGACGAAGGCGGTGGCGGACTCGAAGCGGTCGTCGGGCTCGACGGCGGTCGCGCGGGCGACGAGGTCGTCGAGCACCGTCGGGACGGCGGGCACCAGCGTCGAGGGCGCGACGATCGAACCGTGGACGTGGTTGTACGCGATCTGGATCGGGGTGCCGCCGGTGACGGCCTTGCGCCCGGTGAGCATCTCGAAGAGCAGCAGGCCAGCGGCATACACGTCGCTGCGCGTGTCGGCCACGCCTCGCTCGACCTGTTCGGGTGAGAGGTAGGACACGGTGCCCAGCAGGACGCCGGTCTGACTCGTCGTGGCCTGGTTGGTGATCGCGCGGGCAAGCCCGAAGTCGGCGACCTTGACCTCCCCGTCGCGGCGCACGATGACGTTCTCGGGCTTGACGTCGCGATGGATCATGCCGGCCGCGTGGGCCGCCCGCAGAGCCAGCAGGATGGGCTCGAGGATGGCGAGGGACTCGCGCGCGGTGAGCGGCGCCTCCTCGTGGATGACGTCGCGCAGCGTCTTGCCCTCGATGAGCTCCATCGCCAGGAAGACCTCGCCGTCGTCCTCGCCCTGGTCGAAGACGGCGACGACGTTGGGGTGGTTCAGGCGTGCTGCGGACCGGGCCTCGGCGCGGAAACGTTCGACGAAGACGTCGTCGGTGGCGAGCCCGGGGCGCATGATCTTCAGCGCCACCTCCCGGTCGAGGCGTCCGTCCAGCGCCACGTAGACAGAGGCCATGCCTCCGTCTGCGAGGTGGGAGAGGATGCGGTACCTGCCGTCGATCACCCGACCGACGAGGGCGTCCGCCACGCTGGACGTCACAGGCGAAGTTTACGGGCTGATCCTCGGCATCCCGCGCAGGCGAGCCGCGGCGGCCGGGCGTCCGCTGACCTCGGGAGGACCGGTCACATGCGGTCGTAGGTGGCGAGCACGCTGGCCACGTAGCGCTTGGTGTCCTCGTACATGCCCTTGGTCCGGACCGAGTAGAGGCCCTGGTAGTAGCCGGCGATGGCCTGCTCGCGGGAGTCGGCGCTCGTCAGCAGGGCGCGGATGATGAGGACGCCACCGGTGATGTTGTCCTGCGTGTCGTAGCGGTCGAGCGAACGGCCTGCGAGCTGCGAGGCCCACGTCTGGGAGACGGGCATGAGCTGCATGACGCCGACCGCGTCCGTGTAGGACACGGCACGCTGGTACCAGCCGGACTCGAGCCAGCCGATGGCGAGCGCCAGCTTGGGGTCCACACCGTTGC
The DNA here is from genome assembly GCF_039539425.1 of Terrabacter ginsenosidimutans. Classification (NCBI taxonomy): domain Bacteria; kingdom Bacillati; phylum Actinomycetota; class Actinomycetes; order Micrococcales; family Intrasporangiaceae; genus Terrabacter; species Terrabacter ginsenosidimutans. Next base: position 9,874 of record NZ_BAABDC010000009.1, read on the forward strand.
GGGTGGCCGTCGCGCGGATCATCGCCGAGGTCTCGGTGCGGCTCGGCACGGCCTGGGCGGCGAGCTTCGCCTTGCTCTCGGCGACGGCCTGCGCCGTCTTGCTCGGGTACTGGTAGCCGGGCGGGGGAGTCGGCGCGGGCGACGGGGTGCTCGGCGTGGCGGAGGATCCCGTCCCGGGAACGGTGATCTTCTGGCCGACGTAGATGACCGTCGTGCTGCTCATCCTGTTCGAGGCCAGCAGCTTCGTCAGGGAGACGCCGAAGCGCTTCGCGATGCCGCTCATCGTGTCGCCCGAGCGCACGACGTAGACCGAGTCGCCTGCCGACGGCTTCGTGGGACTGGTGCTCGGTGTCCCGGTCGGCCTCGCCGGGAGGGGCGCCGTCGTGGCCCCGGCGGGCCGGCCGGGGACGAGCAGCTTCTGCCCGGGACGGATCAGGGACCCGCCGCGACTCAGCCTGTTCTTCTCGACGATCGCGTAGATCGTCGAGCGGTGCGCGATGGCGAGGTGCCACAGCGTGTCACCCGGGCGGACCGTGACGGTCTTCCACGGCGTCGTGGCGACGGGGGCGACGGCGGAGTGGGCAGGCAGCGCGAGCGCGGCGACGTCGGCGAAGGGCATGGGGTGTGGAGTCCTTTCCTGGGGCCCGAGCTGAGTTCGAGAAACGTGGAGGGGCGTTCGGAAGGGGCGGTCGAGTTCGGCGATGGTCTGGCGTCCGCGGGAGCTGCGGAGACGTTGCTGGGCGTCCCAGTGGGACGCTTGTGAACGGAGTGGCGCCTGTGACGATAGCGCACAATTGAGCACTAAAGTATAAATACACCCGTGTAATTCACGGCTCGAGAGCACTGAGCGCCTCGGTGGTCCCGCTCCGACGGGCCCCGACCCGCCCCGACCCGGCGCCAACCCGGCGCCAACCCGGCGCCAACCCGGCGCCGACCACGCGCCGACCACGCGCCGACCACGCGCCGACCACGCGCCGACCATGCGCCGACCATGCGCTGATCCGGCAGGTGCGCGAGCCGGTTGCAGACGGTGGCAGACTCTTGCACCGTGAGCGACACCCCTGCACCGCAGTCCGACGAGTCCACCCATCCCCACGCGACCGACCTCGAGTCCCTCGTCGGGGAGTGGCTGACCGTGCCCGACGCCGCCGAGCGGATCGGCGTGTCCCTGTCGCACGTGCGGCAGCTCATCGCCGACCGCGAGGTCCTGGCCGCTCGCATCGGCGAGCGCCGGGTCACTGCCGTCCCGGCCAAGTTCTTCGACGAGACCGGCCCTCGGCCCGAGCTCCGCGGAACCTTCACCGTCCTCGCCGACGGCGGCATGGGCGACGACGAGATCATCGCGTGGCTCTACACCCCGGACGCGACGCTGCCCGTCGAGGGCGCCCCCATCGACGCGATGCTGGCCGGCTACAAGACGGAGATCCGCCGCCGGGCGCAGGAGCTCGCCTTCTGAGGCGGCACCCCTTCGGGCACCTGTGACCGCACCACGGGCGTATGCCGTGTGGTGCGGTCCGCGTCAGGACCGGCGCGCCGTCGACACCGCGACGAGCGCCTCGAGCACGTCGAGCGCCGAGGCGTCGTAGGAGTCGGTGGCGCGGGCCCGGTCGAGCGCCCGGAAGGCGTCGTCGGCGAGGGCGGTGATCAGACTCTCGACCCGGTCGACGGAGCCTGTGTCGACGAGCACCTGGCGGATCGACTCGACGCCGCCGATCTCGAGGTCGTCGCGCCCGAGCAGGCTCTCGACGATCTCGCGCTGGGAGTCGGACGCCGCGTCCAGGGCATGCGCGACGAGGACCGTGCGCTTGCCCTCGCGCAGGTCGTCGCCGGCCGGCTTGCCGGTCGCCTCGGGGTCACCGAAGACACCGAGGAGGTCGTCGCGCAGCTGGAACGCCTCACCGAGGGCCAGGCCGTAGTCGGACAGGGGTGCGAGCGCGCCGTCGGGAGCGCCACCGACCAGGGCCCCGATGAGCAGCGGGTGCTCGATGGTGTACTTCGCGCTCTTGAACCGAATCACCTTGCGAGCCGAGGCGATCCGGGCATCGAGGTCGAGCCCGTCCCAGCCGCGGGCCGACTCGAGCAGGTCGAGGAACTGGCCGCCCATCAGCTGCGTGCGCATCGAGTCGAAAAGCTGACGTCCGCGCGCGAGCTCCGCAGCGGGCAGGCCGCACGTGGCATACAGCTCGTCGCACCAGGTCAGGCACAGGTCACCGGCGAGGATCGCGGTGCCCTCGCCGAACCGGTCGGGGTCACCGGCCCAGCCACGCTGCTGGTGCAGCGAGGCGACGGCACGGTGGGCGGACGGCATACCCCGTCTCGTGTCGCTGCGGTCCATGACGTCGTCGTGGAGCAGCGCGGCGCCCTGGAAGAACTCCATGCTCGCGGCGAGGCGCACGAGTGCGTCCGAGTCGGCGCCGCCGGCGGCGCGGTAGCCCCAGTAGAGGAAGCCGGCGCGCAGGCCCTTGCCACCCGTCAGCAGGCCCGTCACCGCCGACACGAGCGGGGCCGTCTCGTCGCCGATCGCGGCGAGCGACTGCGTGGCCCCGGCGATCTGCCCGTCGATCGCCTGCTGCACCCGACGGCGCAGCACGTCGAGGTCGGTGGGGGTCTGCACGGGGTCCTCCATCGAGTCGCGGGAATCGTGGTCAGCCTACGCGGCGGGACGGCCGCCTCGTGAACAGCCCACGCAAGCGTGGACGCGCTCGGCCTAGGGTGGCGACATGGCACACGGCACGGCATCCTCGATGGCGCGGGCGGAGCGGTTCACGCGGTCCATCCCGGCGATGATCGAGGCCGACACCCCGACGTTCAGCTTCGAGTTCTTCCCGCCCAAGGACGACGCGTCCGAGGCGCAGCTCTGGGACGCCATCCGGCGCCTCGAGAAGCTCTCGCCGAGCTTCGTGTCGATCACCTACGGCGCCGGGGGCGGCACCCGCGACCGGACCGTGCGCCTGACCCAGCGCGTCCTCGAGGAGACGTCGCTGACACCCATGGCGCACCTGACCTGCGTCGGCCACTCCGTCGCCGAGCTGCGCAGCATCGTCGGTTCGTATGCCGCTGGCGGGGTCCGCAACATCCTCGCCCTGCGCGGCGACCCCCAGGGTGGCCTCGGCCAGCCCTGGGTCGCCCACCCCGAAGGCCTCGACCACGCGGACGAGCTCGTCGCACTGGTGCGCGGCCTCGGCGACTTCACGGTCGGTGTCGCTGCGTTCCCCGACGGCCACCCCGAGTCGCGCGACACCAGGGAGGACGCCGAGACGCTGATCCGCAAGGAGCGGGCCGGCGCGGAGTTCGCGATCACCCAGATGGTCTTCGACGTCGACCACTACCTGCGGCTGCGCGACGAGCTCGCGCGACGCGGGTCCCGGCTGCCGGTCGTCCCGGCGATCATGCCGATCACGAACGCCCGGCAGGTGGCGCGCATGGCCCAGCTCGCCGGACAGCCGATGCCGACCTCGGTCACCGACCGGCTCGAGCGCCACGAGGACGACGCGGTCGGCGTGCGGGCCGAGGGCATGGCCATCGCCACCGAGTCGTCACGACGCCTGCTCGACGAGGGTGCACCCGGCATCCACTTCATCACGATGAACCGGTCGTCGGCGACGCTCGAGGTCTTCGGCAACCTCTGACACGCGGGACGGACCACGGCCGAGGACGAACCCCGGTCGAGGACGGCCGGCCCCGATAAGGGCCGGCCGTCCGGTTCGGGTGACTCGGGTCGTCCGGTCTGCTCAGGTGCTCGACGGTGTGGTCGTCGAGGTGCCGTCGGGTGAGGTGGGCACCTCACCCTGCTGGCTCTGGGGACCGTCGCCGTCGTGGTCGCCGCCACGGCCTCCCGGTCCGCCCGATCCGCCCTCCTGGACCGCCGTGACGGCGAAGGAGGCGTCGACCTGCACCGTGATGTGGGGTGCCGTCGGTGCGCACCATGTGCGCCTCGTAGACGCCATCCGAGTCGGTCTCGACGCGCTCGATCGTCGCGGTCGGCTCCTTGGCCTTGGCTGCCGCCGTCACCTTGGCGGCGGTCTCGCCCGTGAGCAGCTTCTCGTCGGAGCGCATGGGCTTGCGGGGATCCGTGTTGCCGTTGCCGTTTCCGTTCAGGCCCGGGCCGCCTTCTCCGAGCTGCCCGTAGGCACCGCCCGTCGAGGTGCCGGTGCTGCCTGCCTGATCCGCGCTGGCGAGGGCTGCCCCGCCGAGCGCGAGCGCCGACGCGGCCACGATGCCGGCGCCTGCCAGTGCGATGGTCTTGTTCCTCATGCGGTCCACTCCTTCGATGGGCTGGCCTCGTGCCAGCTGTGTCCACCGTCGGCGGCGGCCCTGTGCCGACCCACTCGTCAGCGTGGGGACGTCCTGTGAGACCCGCGCAGACCTGTGAGTGACCCTCCCGGCGCGGCCTCGGGGCGTGGGTCAGGTCTCCTGGTCGAAGGGCTGCTCGAGCCGTTCGGCGGCCCGGCTCGCCGGAGGAGCCGGTGGCGCCGCGGGCGGCGGCCCCGACCGTGTGTCCGGCCCCCGGCGCCCGGCCGGCACCGCGATGCCCACGCGTTCGCCCCATGCGTCGTAGCGCCGCTTGTAGCGGCGGATCCGGCCGGCGAGCTTGTAGACGAGGAAGGCACCGAGCGCGAGGAAGAGGAAGGCGATGGCCGCAGCCAGCCACGGATGGGCGATCGCGAGGGCGGTGACGCCGGTGACAGTGACGTCCTCGGTGGTGCTGACGAGGACGTTGCTCGCCGGCTCGGGAGAGGTGTTGACGGCGGCGCGCAGGCCGGCCTTGATGCCGTGCGAGATGAGGGCCGTGACACCGCCCGTCGCCGCGCCGACGGCGGCGTCGAGGGAGGCTGTGTCATGGCCGATGAGGTAGCCGATCGTGGCCCCCACCGCAGGTCTGACGACCGTGTGCACGGAGTCCCACACGGAGTCGACGTAGGGGATCTTGTCGGCGAGCATCTCGACCGCGAAGAGGATCCCGGCGCCGATGAGCACGTCGGTGCGGGCCAGGGCGTTCGGGATCTGGCTGAGGTTGAAGATCTTGTCGGCCAGCCCGAGGACGAGCACGACCGCATACGCGTTGATTCCGCTGCCCCACCCGGTGGTGAAGGCCATGGGGATGAGCTCGGCGCCCACGACACTCCTTCGGTCGTGCGCCGGTCGCGGGGGCGCCGGTGCATCTGCTGCCGGGCCGGACGGCCGAGCACAGGTCCAACGTCCCTGACGCTCCCGCATTCCCAGGGAGCGCGCAACGGGGCGCGCTGCAGGTGGCGGCGGGCAGCCGAACGGGCCCGATCCGTGAGCGGACAGGACCCCTGCACCTCTCCGTTCGCGGACCGGACCCGCGGGCCCCACTCTGCCCGCGGGCGGGTGGGACGACGTGAGCACGGGTACTCAGTTTTGTCCGTTTTGGCGCCATGTGCCGGGGGACCTGCCGTGGGACCGTCTGCCGGGGGGCACGCGTCGTGGACCGTTCTTGACACGGTGTCGGCGGCGGGGGTTAGGGTTGTCGTATCGAACAGGTGTTCGAATGAAGATGTCAGTTCAGTCGTCGGTTGGTTGTCGGACCGCTCGTGTGGGGCGCGGGTGGTCTGGGTCGTGATGTCCGGCCTCGACGTGTCCGAGGGAGACGTGTCGTGGTGCGCAGGTTCAGTGACTCCGTGCAGGTGAGAGTGCGGGAGCAGGAGCAGTCCGGGATGGCCCGGCAGGCCCCGGCAGCCGAGGCTTCCGGGGTGCCGCCCGAGGCGTTCATCTGGCGCGGCCGCCTCTACGTCGTGCGAGCCGTCCTCGCGCACTGGCGCGAGCGACGGGCGTGGTGGCGCGACGCGCTCGATGCCGACGAGGCCCAGGTGCGCCCCGGGGAGACGCTCGTCGCTGCATCGAGAGAGCAGCACGTCTGGCGCGTCGAGGCGAGCCCGGGATGGTCGTTCGCCCCCGGGGTCTACGACCTCGCCCACGACGAGCTCCTGCACGGGGACCGCTGGTCGCTCGTCCGGGTCGCCGACTGAAACCCCTGTCCGGAGAAGAGGAGACCCCCGTGACCGCCGCCCACCTGCGCCGCCCGCCCATCTCGGTCGCCGTGCTCGACCTGCTCGAGCGGGCCCGCACGACGCTCGAGTCCGCCTGTCGCACCACCGAGGCCTCGGAGCGCTACCGCGACGCCCACCTCGGTGCCCTGCGTGCCGCTGCCGCCCTCGTCGCGGCCCGCACCGCCCCGACCCCCCGCGCGCGACCCCGCAGCGTCTGGCAGGTGCTGCCCGGCGTCGCACCCGAGCTGGGGGAGTGGGCCGACTTCTTCGCGGCCTGCTCGGCCCACCGGTCGGTCATCGACCGCGGTGGCCACATCAGTGCGCGCGAGTCCGACGACCTGCTGCGCCAGGCCGAGATGTTCCTCGAGATCGTCCAGGACCTGCTCGGGATCCCCCTGACGGCGCCACTGCCGCAGTCGATCACGCCCGTCTCGAGGAGCCGGGCGACCGGGACGTGAGACCAGCATGAGCACCAGGACCATGACCGGCACTCTGGCCACCAGCACCCCGACCGGCACCACGGGCGAGAGCTTCGTGCACCTGCACGTCGCCTCGGGCTACTCCATGCGCTACGGCACGGCCAAGCCGCACCAGCTCGTCGAGCGCGCAGCCGCGTTCGGACAGCCGGCACTCGCCCTGACCGACCGAGACGGGCTCTACGGGGCGGTCAAGTTCGTGCGCGCGTGCATGGAGCACGACGTCGCCCCGATCCTCGGCGTCGACCTCGCCATCGGGCCCGAGCAGCCCGAGCGCCACCGCCCCGTGCGCACCCCGGTGCGTGGCGGCGCTCTCGTCGACCCGCGGCTGCCCCGCATCACCGTGCTGGCTCGCGGCAGCAACAGCGGCCTCGCCCCGGGTGAGGGATGGGCGGCGCTCTGCCGCCTCGTCACCGCCACCCACCTGCGCGGCGAGCGGGGCAACCCCGTCACGACCCTCGGCCTCGTCGCCGAGCACGTGCGCGCGCTGCCCACTGCGTCCACCGGGTCCACCGGGTCCACCGGGTCCACCGGGTCCACCGTCGCCACGACAGCGGACGGGCGGCCCGGCGGCCGCGGCGGACGGCATACGCCATCGGTGACGGACGACAGGCCATCCCGGCTCGTCGTGCTCCTCGGACCCGACTCCGACGTCGGTCGCGCGGTGCTCGCCAAGCGCCGGGACCGTGCCCGGGCAGCCCTCGAGCGCTGGGTCGCGCTGCTCCCGCGGGGCGCCGTCGTCGTCGAGGTCGTGTGCCACGGCGGACCCGAGCACCAGCCCGGCAGCCTCGGCCAGGCGGCCCGCATGCTCGCGCTGGCCCGCGAGGTCGGCGTGCCGAGCGTCATCACCGCAGCGGTGCGCCACACCGACCCCCAGGACGCCGCCATCGTCGACGTCCTCGACGCCGCCCGCCGGCTCGTCGCCCTCGACGCCCGCCACCTCGACCGCGTCACGACGGCAGGGCACCTCTCCCCGACACCCCTCATGCATGCGCTCGCCCTCGACGTCGTGCAGGTCTCCGGGCCGGGTCTCGTCGGCGGCGGGACGCTCGCCCGCGAGCAGGCCCGCGAGCTGCTCGCCCGCACCACGGCGCTCGCCGCCGAGTGCGTCCAGGACCCCCGCGCCGACCTCGGCATCGGCTCGGTGCACCTACCCGAGCCGGGCGTCCTCGGCATCCGGCCCGGCACCAACCCGCACCGTGTCCTCGCGCGCCGGTGTCGAGAGTCGATCCCGGCCCGCTACCCCGGCCGTACCGAGCGCGAGCTCGTCGCCGTCAGCGACCGGCTCGAGGACGAGCTCGGCGTCATCGAGACCCTCGGCTACGCGACCTACTTCCTCACCGTCGCCCAGGTCTGCGACCTCATCCGCGAGATGGGGGTGCGGGTCGCCGCCCGCGGGTCCGGGGCCGGGTCGCTCGTCAACTACCTCCTCGGCATCTCGGGCGTCGACCCCATGCGTCACGGCCTGCTCATGGAGCGCTTCTGCTCACCGCTGCGCGCCGAGCTGCCCGACATCGACATCGACGTCGAGTCCGCCCGCCGCACCGAGATCTACGAGCGCATCCTCGACCACTTCGGCGGCGAGCGGGTCACCTGCGTCTCGATGATGGACACCTACCGGGTGCGCCACGCGATCCGCGACGCCGGGGCCGCGCTCGGCCTGCCTCCGCCCGAGGTCGACGCGATGGCCAAGGCGTTCCCTCACATCGCGGCCCGCAACGTGCGCAACGCCCTCGCCGAGCTGCCCGAGCTGCGGGCGAGCGGCCTCGACGTGCCGCGTCTGCAGCTGATGTTCGACATCGTCGAGCGGCTCGACGGGCTGCCGCGGCACATCGCCCTGCACCCGTGCGGTGTCGTGCTGTCCGACTCCGTCCTGCTCGACCGCACGCCGGTCGAGGCGAGCTGGCTCGGTTTCCCGATGAGCCAGTTCGACAAGGACGACGTCGAGGAGATGGGACTGCTCAAGCTCGACGTCCTCGGCATCCGCATGCAGTCGGCGATGGCCCACGCGATCGACGAGGTCGAGCGGGTCGACGGCGACCACATCGACCTCGACGACGAGAGCCAGGTGCCCTTCGACGACGAGCCGACCTTCGAGCTCGTCCGCTCGACCAAGACCCTCGGCTGCTTCCAGATCGAGAGCCCCGGGCAGCGCGAGCTCATCGGCAAGTTCGGGCCACGCACCTTCGAGGACCTCATCATCGACATCTCGCTCTTCCGACCCGGCCCGGTCAAGAGCGACATGATCATCCCGTTCCTCAACGCGAGGCAGGGCTGGAAGGACCCGTCCTACCTCCACCCGTCGCTCGTCCCGGCGCTCCAGGAGACCGAGGGCGTCGTCGTCTTCCACGAGCAGGTGCTCATGATCGTCGCCGAGACCACCGGGGTGACCCTCGCCCAGGCCGACGAGGTGCGCCGCACGCTCGGCACGCCCGAGGGGCAGAAGCGGATCGAGGCGTGGTGGCGACCTGCGGCCCGGGACCGCGGCTACGCGCCCGAGGTCGCCGACAAGATCTGGGAGGTCCTCAAGGCGTTCGCGTCGTTCGGCTTCTGCAAGGCGCACGCCGCGGCCTTCGCGCTGCCGACCTACCAGTCGGCGTGGCTCAAGACGCACCACCCGGCGGCCTTCCTCGCCGGGGTGCTCACCCACGACCCCGGGATGTACCCCAAGCGCCTCATCCTCGACGACGCCCGCACCTTCGGGATCGCGATCCTCGGGCTAGACGTCAACGTCTCGACCGGCGCCTACCGCTTCGAACGCACCGACGGCGGCGGCGAGGCCATCCGGCTCTCGCTCGCGGACGTCCACGGCATCAGCGAGGCCGAGGTCGCCCAGATCGTCGCCGGACAGCCCTACTCCAGCCTCTCCGACTTCTGGCAGCGCGCCCACGTCTCACGCCCGATCGCCGAGAAGCTCGTGCTCGCAGGGGGATTCGACTCCCTGCACGACATCGACCTCGGCGGTCCGTCCCGTCTCGACGAGAGCGGGGCCGGGGTCGTGGGCCGCTCCCGGGCCGGCCTCGGCCGTCGTGGCCGGGTCACGCGGCGCGACCTGCTGCTCCACGTCGCCGAGCTCGACCGGTGGTCGTCCTCGCAGCGTTCGTCGCGCCGGGGCTCCTCACGGGTCTCGGCTGCGAGCCGGGGCGCGACACGGGGGCGGGTCACGTCGGTCTCGGCCACCGGCGACATCAGGGCCCTCGCTGCCGCGCAGTCCCAGGCCTCCGCCGGAGCGCCCCAGCACCTCGCGACCCAGCTGACGCTCGACCTCGGCGACACGCCACGCCTCTCCGCGACGAGCGGGCTGCCCGAGATGACCGGTCCCGAGCAGGTCCGGGCCGAGCTCGAGGTGCTCGGCCTCGACGCGAGCGGGCACGTCGTCGACTTCTACGCCCCGCTGCTCGACGCGCTCGGTGTCACCCGGGCGCGGGACCTCCTGTCCGGACGCAGCGGGCGAGAGGTCCTCGTGGCCGGGGTCAAGGTCGCCACCCAGACCCCGCCGATCCGCACCGGCCGTCGCGTCGTCTTCCTCACCCTCGACGACGCCACCGGACCGTCCGACCTCACCTTCTTCGAGGACGTCCAGGGCCCGTATGCCGCCACCGTCTTCCACTCATGGCTGCTGCTCTGCCGCGGGGTCGTGCGGCGGACCGGCCCGCGCGGCGTGTCCATCCGGGCCACCGGTGCGTGGGAGCTCTCCGCCCTGCAGGACGCGTGGACCTCCGGCGGCATCACCGCCGTCCGTGACGCGCTCGACGCCGCGGACAAGGCGGCATGGGAGCGTGCCGGCGCGCTCGCCGGACCCGACGGAGCACCGGCCGGAGTCGGTGATGGGCCCGACGGACGACGCGTGCTCGTCCACGCCTCGGGGTTCAAGCAGTCGCCGTACGCCGACATCAAGCCGGCCGGTGACGACATCAGGGGACCACGTGGCACGAGCGGGCTCGTGCCCACCGAGACCGTCGGTGGCCCGCCACGCAAGCTGTGGCACGCGAGCCCGGGAAGCTCGGGGCACTAGGGTGAGGACGCACACGAACCCCACGCGGCACCACGCGTACGACGTTCCCAGACGGAGGATCCCGTGCCCGACGAGCAGCGCCCCCAGCGACATGGAGGGGTCCGGCCGTCGGCGGTCGTCTCAGCCGTGGGCCGCATCGCCGACGAGTGCGGTGCCCGCCTCGGCCGCCCGCTCGAGGTGCTCGACCTCGGTGGTGGCACCGGCGGCGTCGCCGTCCCGCTCGCCGAGGCGGGGCACCACGTCACCGTCGTGGACCCCAGCCCCGACGCGCTCGCCTCGCTCGGCCGCCGGGCCAGCGAGGCAGGCATCGTCGACCGCATCACCGCCGTCCAGGGCGACGGGGACACGCTGGGCGCCGTCCTCGCCGGGCGTCGCGTCGACCTCGCCTGCTGTCACGGCACGCTCGAGTTCGTCGACGACCCCGCAGCCACGCTCCGCGCCGTCGCGGAGGCCCTGGAGGAGGGTGGCGTCCTCTCGCTGCTGGTCTCCGGCCGGCTGTCCGTCGTCTTCGCCAAGGCCATCGCCGGCGAGTTCGGCCAGGCGCGGGCGGCGCTCGTCGACCCGTCCGGCCGCTGGGGGAACACCGACCCGCTCCCACGCCGCTTCGACGTCGAGCAGCTCGAGACCCTCCTCGCCGATGCCGGTTTCACCGACGTCCGGGTCCGGGGCACCAACATCCTCGGTCACCTCGTGCCCGCCTCGCTCGTCGACTCCGAGGCCGACCGTGTCGCCCTGGCGGAGCTCGACGAGCTGCTCGTCTCCGGCCCCGGGCGCGAGTTCCTCCGCACCCTCGGCAATGCCCTCCACGTCGTCGCCCGTCGCGGCTGACCACGTCGCGACCGACCACGTCGCGACCGACAGCGTCGCGGTGAGCTCGTCGACCGGTCGGGACGTCCGGCGATGAGCCGCCGCCAGTTCACCGCGCCGACCCGGGGGAGCGCCGAGCCACCCGACGACACCGGCTGCACGGTCCTGCACGTCGACATGGACGCCTTCTACGCGTCCGCATCGCTCATCTCGCGCCCCGAGCTGCGGGGGCGACCGGTCATCATCGGCGGGGCGAGCGGTCGCTCCGTCGTGCTCTCGGCGACCTACGAGGCGCGCGCCTTCGGCGTCACCTCGGCCATGCCGATGGCGCGGGCCCAGCGACTGTGCCCCCAGGCAGTCATCATCGAGCCCGACCACCGCCGCTACGCCGCCATCTCCGAGGCCGTCATGGCGACCTTCGCCACGATCACCGACAGCGTCGAGCCCCTCTCGCTGGACGAGGCGTTCCTCGACGTGGCGGGGGCCGTACGCCGACTGGGACGTCCGACGCAGATCGCCGAGCAGCTGCGCGACACCATCGCCGACGAGCAGGGCATCACCTGCTCGGTCGGGGTGGCATCGACGAAGTTCGTCGCCAAGCTCGCCTCCACCCTCGCCAAGCCCGACGGGCTCATCGTCGTGCCCCGCGAGGAGGTCGTCGCGTTCCTGCACCAGCTGCCGGTCGGTGCGATCTGGGGCGTCGGTGACAAGACCGAGGAACACCTGCACCGTCTCGGTCTGCGCACGGTCGCCGACCTCGCCCACACGCCCCTCGAGACCCTCCAGCGGGCCCTCGGTGACGTCGCCGGCCGCAGCCTGCACGACCTCGCGTGGGGACGCGACCCACGCTCGGTCGTCCCCGAGAGACGCGAGAAGTCGATCGGCGCCGACGAGACCTTCGCCCACGACATCGACGACCCGGTCCGCATCCACCGTGAGCTGCTGCGCCTCGCCGACCGGACCGCCGCCCGGGCCCGGTCCGCAGGGATGATGGGGCGCACCGTGTCGATCAAGGTCCGGTTCTCCGACTTCACGACGATCACCCGGGCCAAGACCCTGCGCCACCACACCGACGTCTCGCGCGACATCTTCGCGACCGCCCGTGAGCTCTACGACCGGCTCGGCCTCCAGCGGGCCCGGATCCGGCTCGTCGGCGTGCGCCTCGAGGGGCTCGTCCCGTCGGCCGTGGCACCCATCCAAGCCACCCTCGACGAGCCCGAGCACGGGTGGCGTGAGGCCGACCGGGCCGTCGACCGGGCGAGCGCGCGCTTCGGCGCCGGGTCGGTGCGTCCAGCATCACTCATGCCTGACCGACCCTCGGGTTCCCAACGCGAGCGGCGCGACTTATCCTGAGGGAAAGAAGTCCGTGTCGGCCGTTTCCGACATACGATTCGGGCACAGTCGATTTCGCACCATGGGAGGTGCCTGGTGGCACTCTCGGAACACGAGGAAGCACTCCTCCAGCAGATGGAGGAAGCCCTCTACGCCGAAGACCCTCGATTCGCGTCGCGCATCGAGAAGACGAAGTCGCGCGGTCTCGGCCGTGGGCGCGTCGTCGTGGGCGTCGTCGCCGGGGTCGCAGGGCTCGCGCTGGTCGTGTTCTCCGCGATGAGCAGCAACATCTGGCTCGGTGCCGGAGGCTTCGCGATCATGGTCGCCGGCATCGTCTACGCCATCACGCCCTCCAAGACCAAGCTTGCGGCCGTCGGCAGCGACGGCACACCCAAGCCCCGCCAGGGCAAGGTCAAGGCGAGCGCCCCCAAGCAGGCCACCTTCATGGAGCGCCTCGAGGAACGCTGGGAGAAGCGCCGCCGCGACCAGTGGTGACGTCCTGGGGCCGTCCCGAACCTCATCGTCGAAGGACCCCGACGCACGGCGTCGGGGTCCTTCCGCTTGGGTGCCCGCGTCAGGGGCGCGTGACGTAGACGGCCAGGCCCCACGTCGCGATGATTGCGAACGCGGTCGCCAGCTCGATGCCGATGTTGAGGCCCACGGCCCGGATGGCCTGGACGGTGGCGTGCCACGCCCCGGCGTGCTCTCGGCGCTTGATCCGCTCGAGGACGTAGATCGCCAGGACGAAACCCAGGGGACCACCCACCACCGGCACCACGAAGAAGCCCACCACGGCGACGACGAGGGCCACGGCGACGATCCCCGACTCCACGCCGGCGGTCTTCATCCGGCGGCCGGGCAGCAGGTACTGCGCGACGATGCCCGCGGCATACAACAGCGTCGTGATGCCGAGGACGAGCCAACCCGGCCCGTCCTGACGTTCGAACGCCCAAACGAGCGTCGCCCCCCACACCACGATGAGCCCCGGAAGGACCGGGACGACGATGCCGACGGTCCCCACGATCATCGCGAGCAGAACGAGGACGTTCGTCGCAGTGATCACGAGGCAGCCGCCGACGGCGTTCGGATCAGGAGGGAGTCAAGCGGGCCGGGTCGGAGATCGCCTGTCGGACTCAGCGCTCGTCCACGGGAGCGGAGCCCGGGATCTCGGTGAGTCGTTCCGTCTCGTCGCGGATGTCGAGAGCCTTGTCCTTCAGCGCCGGGAGGTGCTCCCGACCGTGGTGCGCGCAGAAGAGCAGCTCTCCGCCGGAAACGAGGCGGGCGCGGATGTAGGCCTGAGCCCCACATCGGTCGCAGCGGTCAGCAGCGGTCAGTTCGGGTGCCAGTGCTGTCGTCATCGTGTTCGCCTCTTTCCTCCCTCGGGGGTCCCCCGGAGGGGTAACCCTGCCATGTGCCTACGACACCCGAGATGGTCCATTCGGTGGACCTCTCGTGTCTCGCGGACGTTCCAACAGTGAATCACGTCGAATCCTTCCCGACGATGAGGCTCGGTCGGTGAGACGCCGGTCGCACAACATCGTTACGTGTCGGTGATTCGTCGCGGTCCCCCTGTACGGATGTCATACCCGGTCCGAGGGCGACGTCCACGAGAGCCGCGAGCCTCCCGGGGGCCGTCGGGGGAGGTGGCTAGGCTTCCACTGCCAGCCCTCCACAGCCCGACCGCTGGCCGATTCCCGACCGAAAGAGAACGACCACCGTGGCCTCCGCCTCCCGTCCTGCTCCCTCCGGCAACGGCGACTACACCGCGCGCCACCTCCAGGTCCTCGAGGGCCTCGAGGCCGTGCGCAAGCGCCCTGGCATGTACATCGGCTCGACCGACCAGCGCGGCCTCATGCACTGCCTCTGGGAGATCATCGACAACTCGGTCGACGAGGCGCTGGCCGGCGTGTGCACGGGCATCGAGGTGATCCTCAGCGGCGACGGCTCCATCGAGGTCCGCGACAACGGTCGCGGCATCCCCGTCGACATCGAGCCGCGCACGGGACTCTCCGGCGTCGAGGTGGTCTTCACCAAGCTCCACGCGGGCGGCAAGTTCGGCGGGACGTCGTATGCCGCGACGGGTGGCCTCCACGGCGTGGGCGCGTCCGTCGTCAACGCCCTCTCCGTGCGCCTCGACGTCGAGGTGGACCGCGCCGGCAAGACGTACGGCATGAGCTTCCGCCGCGGCGAGCCCGGCATCTTCACCGACCGGACCCCGGTGCACTCCCCGGAGGCCGAGTTCACGCCCTACGAGAAGAAGAGCGCGCTACCTGTCGTCGGCAAGGCCAAGCGTGGGGTCACCGGCTCCCGCGTGCGGTTCTGGCCCGACCGCCAGATCTTCCTCAAGGACGCCGAGCTCGACTACGACGCCATCCTCGGCCGCGCCCGGCAGACCTCCTTCCTCGTCCCGGGCCTGCGCCTCGTCATCCGCGACGAGCGCCGGCTCAAGGGCACGCCGGGGGAGGATGGCCCGATCGAGGAGGTCTTCCAGCACGAGGGCGGCATCACCGACTTCGTCGAGTTCCTCGCGCCCGACACCCCGATCACCGACGTGTGGCGGCTCGAGGGCTCCGGCACCTTCACCGAGACGGTGCCGGTCCTCGACGTCAACGGCCACATGACCGCGACCGAGCTCGAGCGCGAGTGCGGCGTCGAGGTGGCGCTGCGCTGGGGCCAGGGCTACGACACGAAGGTCCAGTCCTTCGTCAACATCATCACGACGCCCAAGGGCGGCACGCACGTCGCGGGCTTCGAGCAGTCCATCGTGAAGGTCTTCCGCAAGCAGATCGAGGTCAACGCCCGACGGCTCAAGGCCGGCAACGACAAGCCCGAGAAGGACGACATCCTCGCGGGCATGACCGCCGTCGTCACGGTGCGCCTGGCCGAGCCCCAGTTCGAGGGCCAGACCAAGGAGGTGCTCGGCACCAACGCCGTGCGCGCCATCGTGGCCAAGGTCGTCGAGCAGGAGCTGACCGAACGGCTGACGTCGAGCAAGCGCGGTGACAAGGCGCAGGCGGCTCTCCTGCTCGAGAAGGTCGTCTCCGAGATGAAGTCGCGGATCAGCGCGCGGCTGCACAAGGAGACCCAGCGCCGCAAGAACGCCCTGGAGAGCTCCACGCTGCCGTCCAAGCTGCGCGACTGCCGCACCACCGACGTCGAGCGCTCAGAGCTGTTCATCGTCGAGGGCGACTCGGCCATGGGTACCGCCAAGGAGGCGCGCAGCTCCGAGTTCCAGGCGCTGCTGCCCATCCGCGGCAAGATCCTCAACGTCCAGAAGGCGTCGGTCTCCGACATGCTCAAGAACGCCGAGTGCGCCTCGATCATCCAGGTCATCGGAGCCGGGTCGGGTCGCAGCTTCGACCTCTCCGCTGCGCGCTACGGCAAGGTCATCATCATGACCGATGCCGACGTCGACGGCGCCCACATCCGCACCCTGCTGCTGACGCTCTTCTTCCGCTACATGCGCCCGCTCGTCGACGCGGGTCGGGTCTACGCGGCGATGCCGCCCCTGCACCGGCTCGAGGTGATCAACGCCGGGGCCAAGAAGAACGAGCTGATCTACACCTTCAACGAGTCCGAGATGCGTCGCACCCTGGCCCGCCTGGAGCGGTCGGGCAAGAAGATCAAGCAGCCCATGCAGCGCTACAAGGGCCTCGGAGAGATGGACGCGGACCAGCTCGCCGACACGACGATGGACCCACGCCACCGCACGCTGCGCAAGGTGACGATGCGTGACCTCGAGACTGCCGAGCGGGTCTTCGAGCTGCTCATGGGCAACGAGGTGGCGCCGCGCAAGGACTTCATCATCGAGTCCGCGGCCGAGGTCGACCGGGAGCGCATCGACGCCTGAGGCAGCCGTTCGATCCCCGGGGTGCGTCCGCCGGGTGTGGGGGACCTCCCGCGCGGCACAGCAACCCGTGCTTACGATGTGTCCCTGCCGGCGCGACTCCCTCCGCCGGTACGCGTCGAGAAGGGGAATCGATGGTGGGCAACGTCAATGCCGAGGAGTCGGTCGCCGACGAGCAGGCCGGAGCGCCTGTGGCGAGCCCCGACCGTGACGGTGCCCAACGCGACGGTTCCGAACGTGACGGTGCCGACCGTGACGGTGGCGACCGTGACGGTGGCGACCGTGACGGTGGCGACAGCGCTGACGGACGGACCTTCACGGTCCTGCTCCCCGGCGCCGTCGAGGACGACGCCGCCGTCCCGGAGGAGCCGAGCCGGCTCGCGGGGTCCCCCGATGCGCCGGACGACGACGTGGCCGTCGCGGGCATCGACACGGTCCCCGGTCGCACGACGCCTGCTCCCACGCGATACCTGACCCCCGACGAGCTGCACTGGGCCGGCGAGAGCATCGAGGCCGTCTCGACGGCGTTCGCCTCCAAGGTCGTCGGCCAGGCGCGCCTGCAGGAGACGCTCCTGATCGCCCTGCTGACGGGCGGGCACGTGCTCCTCGAGAGCGTCCCCGGTCTCGCGAAGACGACCGCCGCCCAGACGATCGCGCAGGCGGTCGGCGGCAGGTTCCACCGCATCCAGTGCACGCCTGACCTGCTGCCGAGCGACATCGTCGGCACGCAGGTCTACAACCAGCACTCGGGCACCTTCGAGACCCAGCTCGGACCCGTGCACGCCAACTTCGTGCTGCTCGACGAGATCAACCGCAGCAGCGCCAAGACCCAGTCCGCGATGCTCGAGGCGATGCAGGAGCGCCAGACCTCGATCGGCGACAAGAGCTACGCCCTGCCCGACCCGTTCCTCGTCCTGGCGACGCAGAACCCGATCGAGCAGGAGGGCACCTACCCGCTGCCCGAGGCGCAGATGGACCGCTTCATGCTCAAGGACGTGCTCGACTACCCGTCCCCCGCGGAGGAGGCCGAGGTGCTGCGGCGCATCGACTCCGGCGTCTTCGTCACCGCGTCCGAGCCGGTGGTGTCGGTCGCGGACGTCAAGCGCCTGCAGTCCCTGGTGGGCCGCGTCTACGTCGACCCGGCCATCGTCAACTACATCGTCGGCATCGGCTACGTCACGCGTCACCCGCGCGACTACATCGAGCCGCGGCTCGCCGGCTACGTCGACTTCGGTGCGAGCCCGCGCGCGAGCATCGCGTTCACGAGCGCCGCACGGGCCAGGGCCCTCATCGACGGGCGCAACCACGTGGTGCCCGACGACGTCAAGGCACTGACCCACCGGGTGCTCCGGCACCGCGTCACGCTGGGCTTCGAGGCGGCCGCCGACGAGGTGGCCGTCGAGAGCATCATCGACGCGATGGTCAACGGGATCCGCACTCCCTGACCGGGGCGCCGGGACGAGGGACGCGACATGACGACGACGCTGCTGACGCGGGTGAAGAGCAAGCTCTTCGTCCACGCGCGCCGCAAGTCACGCAGCCTGCTCGAGGGGGAGTACGCGTCGGTCTTCCACGGTCGCAGCCTCGACTACGACGACCTGCGCGACTACGTGCCCGGCGACGAGGTGCGCGACATCGACTGGCGCGCGACGGCGCGCCACCAGTCGCCGCTCGTGAAGCGCTACGTCGCGACGCGCAAGCAGAACCTCATGCTCGTCATCGACACCGGCCGGGGCATGGCGGCCACGACCCGCAGCGGCGAGGCGAAGAAGTCGGTGGCCATCGCAGCCGCGGGCCTGGTCGGCTACCTCGCGCAGCGCCACGGCGACCTCGTCGGGCTGGTGCGCGGCACGGCCGGGTCGACCGTCGCCCACGACCTGCGTGGGTCGGAGGCGCACCTCGAGCTGCTGCTGCGCGCCGTCGACGCGGCCACGGTCCTCGACGGCGACCATAGCAACCTCGCGACGCAGCTGCGGTGGATCGTGCGTCATGTCCGCCGCCGCCTCGTGCTCCTCGTCGTCGCCGACGACAAGGAGCTGGACCCCACCCTCGACGAGCTGCTCCGCCGTCTGCACGTGCAGCACGAGATCCTCTGGATCACCGTCGAGGACGCCGACCCGACCGCGATGGACGGTGGGCGCACGGCCTACGACGTCGCCGACACCTACACGCTGCCGACCCTGGTGCGGCTGGACCCTCGCGTGCGCACGGCGTATGCCGCGTCGGTCAGGGACCGGGTCGAGCGCACCACCGCGCTGCTCGACCGCCGTGGCATCAACCACGCCCGCCTCGGGTCGTCCGACGAGGTCGTGGCCACGGTGTTCGCCCTGCTCGAGAGGCAGCGCCGTGCCCGTCGCTGACGCTCCGCCACCGGGCTTCTACGCCCCTGACCCGTATGCCGCCCGCTGGCTGTGGGTCGGCATCGGCGTGCTCGCGCTCGTGGCCGCCTGGTACGCCTGGGTGTGGTGGTCGACGCGCGCGAGGAAGGTCGTGGTCCCGCCGCGCGTCGCGCCCGACCGGCTGGCGCGCCTGCGAGCCGACTACACGCACCAGATCGACCTGGTCCTGCGCCGCGCTGCAGCGGGCGAGATCAGCCAGCGCCGGGCGCACCAGCAGCTGAGCGTCCTCGTGCGCCACTTCGTCCAGGAGGTCTCGGGGATCGACGCGCCCACCATGACGCTGACCGAGCTCAACGCCAAGGGCTCCCGGCTCACGCCGGTCTCCGAGGTCGTCGGTACCCTCTACCCGGGCGAGTTCGGTCCGCGTGAGACGGCGACGCTCGACGGTGCCGGCACTGTCGCCAAGCAGGTGGTGGCGCGATGGAGCTGAGCGGACTCGACCTCAAGTGGCCGGGCGTCCTCGGCCTCGGCGCCCTGCTGGGAGTCGTGCTGGCGTATGCCGTGTACCGCCTCATGTCGCGGCGGCAGGCCCGCGCGTCGGCAGCCGTCGCCAACTCGAGCGCGCTGACCGAGCTGCCTGAGTTCCGCCGCGCGCTGCGCCGCCACCGGATTCGCATGGCCGTGCTCGCATCGAGCGCCCTGCTCCTGGGCGGGGCGGCGCTGGTGGGTGCGGCTCGACCGCTCGACACGACGGTCGACAGGCCGCAGACGCGCAGCCGCGACATCATGCTGTGCCTCGACATCTCCGGCTCGATGGCGGCCTATGACGCGACGCTCATGTCGACGTTCAAGACGCTCGTCAAGAGCTTCGAGGGCGAGCGCATCGGCCTGGTCATCTTCAACAGCTCGGCGGCGACGGTCTTCCCCCTGACCGACGACTACGACTTCATCAACGACGAGCTCGACTCGGCGGGACGCGCCCTCACCGGCGACCCGGCATACGACTCGTTCTTCGCAGGCACCTTCAACGGTCGCGGGACCTCGCTCATCGGCGACGGGCTCGCCACCTGCGTCTCGAGCTTCGACAAGGTCGACCTGCAGCGGGCGCGCTCGGTCGTCTTCGCGACGGACAACCACCTCGCCGGCCGACCCATCATCGACGTCGAGGAGGCTGGTGGCCTCGCCAAGGCCAAGGGCGTCCGGGTCTACGGGCTCAACCCCGAGGAGGACGGCGCCGACGAGGAGGCGACGCAGATGCGGGACATCGTCTCCGGCACCGGCGGACAGTACTTCGCCATGAGTGACCAGTCGGCCATCAAGGGCATCGTGGACTCGGTCGAGGCCCAGGAGGCCACGCTCATCGACGCCGCGTCGCGCTCGCTCTACTCCGACAACCCGACCCTGCCGATCACGATGGCCGGCATCGGCCTCGTCGGGGTCATCGGCGCCACGAGGCGGTGGGCGTCGTGAGCCTGCTTCCCCTCGCGCCGTGGCCCGTCCTGCTCGTCCTCGTCGTCGCCGCGCTGGCGGCCGTGTGGTGGAATCCCTCGTCGCGCTCGCTGCCCGGGGAGTCGCGAGCCACGCACTGGCGGCTCACCGGCGCCGTGCTGCTCCTCGGGGCCGCCACGTTCCGTCCCGCAGTGCCGGGGGAGCAGGTCGACACGACGGCCGCCAACCTCAACGTGTACTTCGTCGTCGACACGACGAGCAGCATCATCGCGGAGGACTACGGGGACGGGCGCCCGCGGGTCGAGGGTGTCGCGTCCGACATCTCGGCGATCGCGGCCGCCCTGCCCGGGGCGCGCTACTCCGTCGTGACGTTCGACCAGGCGGCGCGCGTGCGCCTGCCGTTGACCACCGACACGACGGCGCTCGACGCCGCGGTCGAGACGCTGATGCCGGAGTCCTACGAGGTCTCGCGCGGCACGTCGGTGAGCGAGGCCGACGAACGGCTCAAGACCCTGCTCCAGCAGGCGGACAAGCGCACACCCGAGCGTGGGCGCGTCGTCTTCTACTTCGGGGACGGGGAGCAGACGGCTCCCGACCCACCCGCGCCGTTCGACATCGACAAGCGGCTCATCAACGGCGGGGCGGTGCTCGGCTACGGCACGACCGAGGGGGGCCGGATGAAGGCGACCCGGTCACGCTTCGACACGAGCAGCGACTACATCAAGGACCCCGCCACCGGTGAGGACGCCCGATCGGTCGTCAGCGAGAGCACGCTGCGCACCATCGGTGACCAGCTCGGCGTGACCTACGTCCACCGCGAGGCCGGAGACGCGATCGGACCCGCGGTGGACGGCATCGACCTCGAGCGCTTCGGGACGAGCGAGCAGATCGAGAAGCAGAAGGTCATGGCCCGTCGCGAGCTGTACTGGCCCCTGCTCATCGGGGTGGCCGGCATCGCCGCCTGGGAGCTGGGCGCCGGGGTCACCGCCCTCGTCCAGACCCGTCGTCGGAGGGACACCCGCGCATGACGCTGCTGGATGACAGGCCGGTGGGCCCGGACGCCACCTCGCCGGAGGACCCTCGCCGTCGCCTTCGCGACCGACTCCGTCCGGGCAGACGCGACCGACGACCCCTGCCGGCCCACCTGCGCCGCCGGCGCCGGCGTCTGCTGCTCGCCTCCGCTCCCGTGGTCGTCCTGCTCGTCCTCGTGGCGGCACGCCTCGTCTCGCTCAACCTCGTGCACGCCCACACGCTCGATGCCTACGAGGCCGGTGACAAGCCTCAGACCCTTCTCTGGGGCGAGCGACAGGGATGGGTCAACGTCGTCGAGCAGTTCCGGTCGCCCTTCGCGATCGGGGACGCCCACGTCCTGTCGGGGCACTACGAGCTGGCCCGCCCATGGTTCGAGCAGGCCTTCTACCAGGTTCCCAAGGGTGGCATCGACGACTGCAAGGTGCGGGTCAACCTGGGCCTGACCTACGAGGCCCTCGGGGACGCAGCCAAGGCTCGCGAGCGCACCGACGAGTGGAGGCAGTACTACGACAAGGGCATCACGATCACCAAGGAGCGCCCCCCGCTGTGCGAGGCGCCCGACGGCGGCCAGACCGGCGAACAGCTCCAGCAGGCGCAGCAGCGGATGGAGCAGAAGAACGCGGACGCACCACCCCAGGACCAGCCGCAGCCGGACCAGCCGCAGACCGCTCCGAGCCAGCCCGCGGATCCGAAGCCGGACCCCGGCAACACCCCCAGCCAGGAGGAGCAGGACTACCTCAAGGAGCAGCAGCGGCAGAACACCATCGAGCGCAACCAGCAGCAACAGCAGCAGGGCAGCGACGACTCGGTGCCGGGTGGCAGCTCGCAGACCGTTCCGAAGCCCTGGTGACCGGCTCGCGCCTACGACGGCCGGGCTAGAACCACGCCTCGAGGATCGAGGCGCGGTGCTCCAGCACCTCGATGGCCTTCTTGCCGCACGACTCCGGCCGGGTGTGCCCGACCGGCTCCCGCGTGACGTGGACCCGCCAGCGACGTCCGTCCTCGTGCGTGACGATGACCTGCCAGCCGTCGTCGGCCTCCTCCGGGAGATCGGCCCACAGCGACGCGATGCGCGTCTCACCGATCTCGCTCCGGACGTGCGACTCGGCGCACTGGGAAGCTGCCGGCACGCCGGACCGCCCCCGGTCGTGGAGCGGACCGAGGAGCTCGGCGGGCAGGTGCCCGGTCTCGCTGGCCGCGAGCACCCACTCGGACGCGCGGTCGTCGAGGCGGGCGAACGTCTGGCCCCAGGGGAGGAGCACCGCCGTCGGGGCGAACCGGTGTCCCCCCGTGTGCGACACCTCCCAGGCTTGGCCGGGGGCGACACGAGCCGCGTGCGCGGCGAGCGGCCGTCCGCGAACGGCGCAGCACACGTCACGACGACCGTTGGTGCACACGAGCAGCGCCGGTGCGCCCGGCACCGACCCGAGGAGAGAGGCCTGCACGAGGGCTCGGCTGCCGCGCGCGAGTGCGGCCCAGTCGAGACCGAGGAGGTCACCGACGTCGTCGACATCGGCGGTCAACAGCCAGGCGTCGTCCGGTCGCGCGCCGGCGTGGGCGACGAGCACGTGTCGGGGACCGTCGTGCGCCGGGTGCCCTCCCGGACGTCGGACGAGCATGAAACGACCCCCGGCACGGCTCGTGCGAGCGTCGAGCTCGGCCCCGAGCTCACGGTCCAGGTGCGACTCGCGGGCTGCGTCGCGCCCCCACGGTCCGGGCTGCTCGACGATGACGAAGAAACGTGCGGTCGCGGCCGTGCCGTAGGCGCTCGTGCCGTCACGGTCCCACTGGACCGAGCACGCATCGGTGGCCGGCGTGCCGTAGCCCGTCGTCGCGGGATGCTCGGCGTGCTCCAGCGGCTCGGCGTGCTCCAGCGGCTCGGCGTGCTCCAGCGGCTCGGTGGGCTCGGTGGGCTCGGTGGGCTCAGCGGGCCCGGTGGAACCGGTGGGCTCGGTGGACCCGGGCGCCGAGGTGGTCTCGGTCGCCTGCGCCGGTTCGCGGTCCCGGGTCCGCTCGGTGCCCGGCGCGCCGCCGTCCGCGCCACCGTCAGCGCCGGTGGCCGCGCCCGTCAGGGAGTCGACGGCCGACGCCACCGACGCCACCGTCGCCGAGGCCGCCGCGCCGGCCGCGGCCGCAGCACGTCGAGCGGCCCTCGCGCTTCCGGACCGGCTCATGCGCTGCCGCCCTCGGGGCTGTCGTCACCGGGTCCGGCACCGTCGTCGGACCCCGTCAGCGCGGCGTGCGCTGACGGCGCCCAGTCGGACGGGGGACCGGCGACGTGGGCGATGACCGTGGTCGTCGGGGCGCCCGAGCCGTCACGTCGGCCGTCCGCGGGTGGCAGCTCGATGGCGACGCCGTTCGCGGCCGCCGCCCGCGCGGGCTCGTTGCCGGCGAACGCCAGCACGAGAGTGTCCTCACCCCGGAGGAAGCGGTGGCAGCGAACGCCTCCGGTGGCGCGACCCTTGGCGGGGTACTCGGCATACGGCGTCACCTTGAGGGAGCCGCCCTCGGTGCCCGGCAGGGCACCGGACGAGCCGGAGGACGTGACGACGACACCGTCACGCGTGGGGTCGGCGACTCCGAAGAACACCGCCCGCGCACCCGGCGCGAGCTTGATGCCGGCCATGCCGCCGGCCGAGCGGCCTTGCGGCCGAACGGACTTCGCGGAGAAGCGCAGCAGCTGGGCGTCCGAGGTCACGAAGACGAGGTCGAGGTCCTCGCGGTCGGCGACCGCGGCACCCACCACGCGGTCCCCGTCCTTGAGGCTGATCACGTCCCAGTCGTTGGCCTTCGGTGCCTCGGAGGTCACACGCTTGACGACGCCGGCGGCCGTACCCATGGCGAAGACGGGTGCGTCCGCGCCGATCGGCACGATGGTCACCGGCTCCTCACCCTTGCCGAGGTCGACGTAGGCGGCGAGTGGCGCGCCCCCCGAGAGGCTGGGCGCACCGTTCGTCGGGGGCAGCGTCGGCAGGTCGAGCGCCGAGAGCCGCACCATCCGGCCGGCGCTCGTGACGAGGCCGAACTCGCCACGAGCGGTCGTGCGCACCGCACCGATGACGACGTCGTGCTTGGAGCGCGAGCCCTCGGCCGTGACGGGGTCGGCGGTCCCGGTGCGCGCGAGCAGTCCGGTCGAGCTCAGCAGCACCCAGCACGGGTCGTCGGCGATCTCGAGCGGCGAGGAGGCCGTGGCCGTCGCGCTGGCGCCGGAGCTCTCGAGGAGCACGGTGCGTCGCGGCGTCCCGTGTGCCTTGGCGACGTCGGCGAGCTCGGTCGACACGAGCTTGAGGAGCAGCTTCTCGTTCTCGAGCAGGGCCCGGAGCTCCTCGATGGCGCGCTCGAGCTCGGTCTTCTCGGTCTCGAGCTCGATGCGGGAGAACTTCGTCAGTCGGCGCAGCTGCAGGTCGAGGATGTAGGTCGCCTGGGCCTCCGAGAGGTCGAAGACGTCCATGAGGCGCGCCCGCGCCGTGCCGGCGTCGTCGGAGGTGCGGATGACCTGGATGACCTCGTCGATGTCGACGATGGCGATGAGCAGACCCTCGACGAGGTGCAGTCGCTCCTCGCGCTTGGCGAGCCGGTGGGCGGTGCGACGCCGGACGACGTCGGTGCGGAAGTCGACGTAGACCTTGAGCAGCTGCTTGAGGCCCATGGTCCGGGGCTGGCCCTCGACGAGCGCCACGTTGTTGATGCCGAAGTTCTCCTCCATCGGCGTCAGCTTGTAGAGCTGCTCGAGCACGGCATCGGGGTTGAAGCCGTTCTTGATCTCGATGACGAGACGCAGGCCGTGGGCGCGGTCCGACAGGTCCTTGAGGTCGGCGATGCCCTGCAGCTTCTTGCCCTGGACGAGGTCCTTGACCTTGTCGATGACCTTCTCGGGCCCGACGAGGTAGGGCAGCTCGGTGACGATGATGCCCTTGCGCCGAGGGGTGATCGACTCGATGCGCGCCGTGGCCCGGGTGCGGAAGCTGCCGCGGCCGGTGAGGTAGGCGTCGCGGATGCCCTCGAGCCCGACGATCTTGCCGCCACAGGGCAGGTCGGGCCCCGGGACGAACTTCATGAGGTCCTCGAGCGAGCACGTCGGGTTGGCGATGAGGTGCCGCGCGGCGCCGATGACCTCCACGAGGTTGTGTGGGGGCATGTTGGTCGCCATGCCGACCGCGATGCCGGCGGCGCCGTTGACGAGCAGGTTGGGGTAAGCCGCGGGCAGCACGCCCGGCTGCAGCTGCGTGTCGTCGTAGTTGGGGACGAAGTCGACCGTGTCCTCGTCGAGCCCTGCGACCATGAGCAGCGCGGCGTTGGCCATGCGCGCCTCGGTGTACCTGGCGGCGGCCGGGCCGTCGTCGAGCGAGCCGAAGTTGCCGTGCCCGTCGACGAGGGGCAGGCGCAGCGTGAAGGGCTGGGCCATGCGCACGAGGGCGTCGTAGATCGCCTGGTCGCCGTGCGGGTGGTACTTGCCCATCACCTCGCCGACGACGCGCTGGCTCTTGACGTGGCCACGGTCGGGCCGCAGGCCGAGCTCGTTGGCGCCGTAGAGGATGCGCCGCTGGACGGGCTTGAGCCCGTCACGCGCGTCGGGCAGGGCCCGGCTGTAGATGACGCTGTAGGAGTACTCGAGGAAGGCGTTCTGCATCTCCTCCTCGACGTCGATGCCGACGATCTTCTCCTCGAAGTCCTCCGGTGGAGGCGGGGGGGTCTTTCCACGGGCCATGCCGGGTGGTGCTCCTTGCCGCTAGCGGGTCAACGCCCCATCTTCGCGCAGGGTCATGACGCGTCTTCACCTGCCACGCCGAAACGGCCCCAGTGGGCCACTTCGTGACCGCTGCGCCGGTGGCGGCGCAGGCTGGGGCTCTTCGGTCCCGACACGGCATACCCGATCGACACGACCCCGACGATCGTGCGCGACGCCGGGATGGCGAACGACTCGTGGACGGCCTCGTGACGCTCGGGAGGCACGCCGAAGAAGAGGCTCCCGAGGCCTTCGTCGGTGGCGGTCAGCAGGATGAGCAGCGAGGCCATGCCGGTGTCGACGTCCCAGTAGGGGACGGGCCAGCGCGCCTCGTCCCGGTCGGTCCAGCCCTTGTCGGGCGCGGCGTACCGGTCGAGGTAGGCGTCCTTGTGGGAGAGGCACAGCACGAGCACCGGGGCAGCCCGTATGCCGTCGAGCCACGGATCGCTCGGGGCGCCCGGCTGCGTCGTGGCCGCCCAGAAGGCGTCGCGCTCCCCGGTCGTGCGCAGGACGAGGAAGTCCCAGCCCTGGCTGAAGCCGGCGCTGGGGGAGCGGACGGCGTTGGCGAGGCAGCGCTCGACGAGCTCGCGGGGGACCGGTCGGTCGGGGTCGTAGCGGCGGACCATGCGTCGCGAGCGGACGACCTCGGTGAACTCCATGCGACCAGACTCCCATCTCCCGGGGTCACGAAGCCGGGCGTGACACGATGACCCCATGGAGGGTGGCGAGCTCAGCGACGACACCGGTGCGATGGAGCGGGTCTCGGCGCAGTCCACCGGCGCCCCGGTCGAGTGGGAGGCCGACGTCGTGCTGCGCGACGGCACGGTCGCGCACGTCCGGCCCATCACGCCCGACGACGCCGAGGGCGTCCGTCACTTCCACAGCCTGCAGTCCGCGGAGTCGATCTACCTGCGGTTCTTCGCGCCGCTGCGCGAGCTGAGCGACCGCGACATCCACCGCTTCACGCACGTCGACCACCACGACCGGGTCGCCCTCGTCGCCACGCTCGACAGCGAGATCATCGGCATCGGACGCTACGACCGCATCGACCCGACGTCGGCCGAGGTCGCCTTCAACATCTCGGACCACTTCCAGGGCAAGGGCATCGGTTCGGTCATGCTGGAGCACCTGGCAGCGATCGCCCAGGAGATGGGGATCAACCGGTTCGTCGCCGAGGTGCTCCCGCAGAACCGCAAGATGCTCACGGTCTTCAAGGAGGCCGGCTACGAGGTCACCCACCACATCGAGGACGGCGTCGTCGAGGTGTCGTTCGACATCTCGCCGACCGAGCAGAGCAAGGCCGTGCAGCTCTCGCGTGAGCACCGCGCCGAGGCGCGGAGCATGCACACGATCCTCTTCCCCGAGCGGGTCGCCATCATCGGCGCGAGCCGCCGCGAGGAGTCCATCGGCGCGCTCGTGATGCGCAACATCCTCGCGGCCGGCTACCAGGGCGAGCTCTACCCGATCCACCGGGTGGCGGACAGCATCCAGGGCCTCAGGGCCTACCCGACCATCCACGACGTGCCCGAGCCCGTCGACCTGGCCATCGTCGTGGTCCCGGCAGCGCAGGCCATCGACGTCGTCAAGGACTGCGGCAAGGCCGGCGTCAAGGCCCTGCTCGTCCTGTCGGCGGGTTTCGCCGAAGCCGGTGAGGAGGGCGTCCGCCTGCAGGAGAAGCTGCGCCGTCGCGTGCGCCGCGCCGGCATGCGCATCGTCGGGCCCAACAGCTTCGGTCTCATCAACAACGACCCGACCGTGCGGCTCAACGCGACGCTCGCCTCGGTCATCCCCGAGTCCGGTCGCCTCGGGCTCTTCGCCCAGAGCGGTGCCCTAGGCGTCGCCGTGCTCGCGTCCGCGGCGCGGCGCGGACTCGGCATCTCCGTCTTCGCCTCCGCGGGCAACCGGGTCGACGTCTCGGGCAACGACCTCATGCAGTACTGGATCGACGACCAGGAGACCGACACCGTCGGCCTCTACCTCGAGTCGATGGGCAACCCGCGCAAGTTCTCGCGCATCGCCCGGGCGCTCGCAGCCGTGAAGCCGGTCGTCGTCGTGAGCTCCGGCGTCTCGAGCTTCGCCGCGCCGCCGGGACACCGCACGCGCGTCACCAACGTGCCGCCGCAGGCCTTCCGCGCGCTGCTGCGCCAGGCCGGCGTCATCCGGGTCGAGAACGTCCACCAGCTCTTCGACGTCGCCCAGCTGACGCTGCACCAGCCGCTGCCCAAGGGCGACCGGGTCGCCATCGTCGGCAACTCGGACGCCCTCGGCGCGCTCAGCGCGAGCGCGTGCCTCAGCTGGGGCCTCAAGGTCACCCACGGGCCGGTGTCCCTGCAGCCGCAGGCGTCCGCCGAGGAGTTCGCGGCGGCGTTGGACGCAGCCTTCGCCGACCCCGAGGTCGACAGCGTCGTCGCGGCCTTCATCCCGCCCCTGGTCACCCCGGACGAGGACGTGCACGAGGCAGTGCGCAACATCGTCGCGGACTACGAGAAGCCTTGCGTGGCAACGTTCCTCGGCATGCGCGGAGTCGGCGACGGGCTTTCCTACGAGCAGGGTGGCGTCCGTCGCTCGGTGCCGGCCTACTCGATGCCCGAGGACGGCATCCGCGCCCTCAACGCCGTCACGCGGTATGCCTTGTGGCGCCAACGTGACCGTGGCACCCAGGTCGCGCCGGTGGGCATCGACCGCCTCCGTGCGGAGTCACTCATCGAGGGACACCTCGCGGCCAGTCCCGAGGGGCGGGCGCTGACGCGTGAGGAGGCCCGCGAGCTGCTCAGCGCCTACGGGATTCGCGTGTGGCCCGCGGTGGAGGTCTCGGGCGTCGACGCGGCGGTCGCTGCGGCCACGGAGCTGACGTTCCCCGTCATCCTCAAGTCGACGTCGCCGGTCGTGCGCCACCAGCCCGGACTCGTCGGTGTCCGCGGCGACCTCGTGGACGCCGAGGCCGTCCGCGATGCCCACAGCTCGCTCACGCAGCGCCTCGGCCCGTTGGGCGCGGACCGCTTCGTGGTGCAGCGGATGGCGGTGCCCGGCGTCTCCTGCGTCATCCGCGCGAGCGAGGACCCCCTGTTCGGCCCGGTCGTCAGCTTCTCCGTCGCCGGACCGCCCACCGAGCTGCTCGGCGACGTCGCCCACCGCATCCCGCCGCTCACCGACGTGGACGTCACCGACCTCATCGACGGCGTGAAGGCGGCGCCCCTGCTGAGCGGGCACCGGGGAGCGGCGCCGGTGCACAGGGCAGCCCTCGCCGACCTCATCGCCCGCCTGTCGGTCCTGGCCGACGACCACCCGGAGCTGTCGTCGGTCGAGCTCAACCCCGTCAACGCCTGGACCGGAGGGGTGGACGTGCTCGGCGCGGAGGTCGTCGTGCGGCCGGCGCTCGTGCGCAAGGACCCCGGCCGGCGCCGCATGACCTGACCCGCCGCGTGGCTGCCCGGAGCCGTCGCCCGGAGGGGTCGTCCGGCGGCCTCGGCGGCCGGGTCCGGCGGCAGTCTGTGGGCGGCCGGATGGGTGGCCCGGCGCACCAGTGCAAGGATGGGGTCATGCGACGCGCCATCCCGGGCACCGGCCGAGCCCTTCCCGAAGACCTCACCGAGGCGATCACGCGGGCCGGCTACTACCCGTCCCTCGTCTGCGACGTGGTCGAGTCGGCGATCGCCGACGACGAGGTCGTCTCGCACCTCGTGCACCAGGAGACGACCTTCGACCACGAGACCGTGCGTCGCCACGTGACCGTCCTCGTCGTCACGCCGCTGCGCCTCGTCATCGCGCACGCCGACGACCACGCCGAGTCCGAGGACAAGCTCATGGCCACGGCCACCACCGAGACGGTCCCGCTGGCGGCCGTCCGTGGCGTCATGCTGACCCACGTGGTGGCGCAGCCCGACACCTTCACCCCCGGCACGCACGGCCGGGACCTGACGCTGACGCTCGGCTGGGGCGCCGTGAGCCGCCTCGACATGATCCCGGCCCAGTGCGGCGACCCCGACTGCACCTCGGACCACGGGTTCGAGGGCACCATCGCGTCCGACGACATCTCCCTGCGGATCAGCTCGGCCGCCGACGGCGAGGACGCCGTGGGCCGCGCCATGCACTTCGCCAGGGTGCTCTCGGCGAACATCGGCGGCGGCACGGCCCGCTGACCCGACGGCCGTGGCTCCCGACCTGACTTCTCACTCCTCCGTCCCGACCGACTGGTCCGCCGGCACGCTCGCCTCGGTCCTCCCGTCGGTGGCCGACCGACTCGGGGTGCAGCGGTATGCCGGCCGCGACGTCTTCGACCTGCCTGCGGTGCCGCGCACGGTGGTCGTGCTCGTCGACGGCCTCGGCCACGACCTGCTGCGCCAGCGCAGCGGCCACGCGCCCTTCCTGCGCAGCCTCCTCGGGACCGCGCACCGGGTGCCGTGCGGCTTCCCCACGACGACCGCGACCTCGATGGGCACCTTCGGCACGGGCCTGCCGCCGGGATCGCACGGGCTCGTCGGCATGCAGGTGCTCGACCCGGCGACCGACCGCCTGCTCAACGAGCTCTCGTGGGAGGACGGACCCGACCCGCGGGCCTGGCAGCCGCACGCGACCGTCTTCGAGGCCGCTGAGAACGCCGGCGTCACCGTCACCATGGTCGGGCCGCACTACTTCGACGGCTCCGGCCTCACCACTGCCGCTCTGCGGGGCGGCGGGTTCCGGGCTGCCCGCTCCCTCGAAGAGCGCGTCGACGCCGCGGTCGCCGCGGTGCGTGCGACCCCGCGCTCGCTCGTCTACCTGTACTGGGGCGAGGTCGACAAGGTCGGTCACGTGCACGGCTGTCAGTCGTGGCAGTGGGGCGACGAGGTCGAGTCCGTCGACGCCGCGCTGCGACAGCTCGCGGCCCGGGTGCCCGACGACACGTCGATCCTCGTCACGGCCGACCACGGCATGGTCGACGTGCCCTTCCACGATCGCATCGACCTCGTGAACGAGCCCGACCTCATGGCCGGGGTGCGCCACCTGGGCGGGGAGCCGCGCAACCTGCAGCTCTACGCCGAGCCCGGCGCGGCCTCCGACGTGGAGGCGGCGTGGACGGCACGGCTCGGCGACCGAGCACGCATGATGAGCCGCGAACGAGCGGTCGCCGAGGGCTGGTTCGGGCCGGTGCGGCCCGCCGTCGAGGGCCGCATCGGCGACCTCCTCGTCGTCATGGACGGGTCGTTCGCCGTCGTTCACTCCGGACTCATGCGCCGCGAGGTGGTCGCACTCCTCGGCCTCCACGGGTCGACGAGCGACGCGGAACTCGCCGTGCCCGTGGTCGTGGTGCCTCCGCGCCGCGGCGCCTAGGGTGGAGCCTCGTGGCTGAGCTCGTCTTCTTCTCCGGGACCATGGACTGCGGCAAGTCGACCCTTGCCCTGCAGATGGACCACAACCACGGCGCGCGCGGACGGGTCGGGCTGATCTTCACCAAGATGGACCGGGCCGGCAGCAACGTCCTCAGCTCGCGGCTCGGTCTGTCGACGGGCGCGCTCGAGGTCGGCGACGACCTCGACTTCTGGGAGGCCATCGTCAGCCGGGCCACGGCGGGCACCCGCATCGACTACCTCATCTGCGACGAGGCCCAGTTCTACACCGGTGACCAGGTGGAGCAGCTGGCCCGCATCGTCGACGAGATGGACGTCGACGTCTTCGCGTTCGGCATCACGGCGGACTTCCGCACCGAGCTCTTCCCGGGCAGCAAGCGCCTCATCGAGCTAGCCGACCGGGTGCAGGTGCTCCAGGTCGAGGCCCTGTGCTGGTGCGGGCGGCGGGCGACGACGAACGCGCGCGTCATGGACGGCGTCATGATCGTCGAGGGCGAGCAGGTCGTCGTCGGAGACACGAAGCCGGGCACGGCGGGCATCGTCGAGTACGAGGTGCTCTGCCGCCGGCACTACATGCGCCGCATGACGTCGCACGCCGCGAAGGCCGCGGCGGTCTCGCCCGAGGTGCTGCCGTTCGACCTCGACGTGTGTCCCCTGCCTCCGCTGCCGATCACGCAGGCGGACTGACTTCTTCTCAGCCCGCGCCGTTCTCTTTCCCGCCGTCCTCGTCGCCGCCGGCTCGCCGAGGCGGCAGGACCGCGGTGGTCGGTCACTCGTTCTTGCGGCCGAACATGATGTCGTCCCAGCTCGGCACGCTGGGCCTACCGGACTTGCGGGCGGGCTGGGCAGGCCGGGGCCCCGGCTTGGCCTGCGGCGCCCGGACGCGCTGCTCCACGACGTCCTCGCCGTCGCCGTCCTCCTCGAACGACCCGGACCCCGTCGCCGCCACCGTCCCCGGTGGGCGCTCTGCGGAGATGCGGGACACCGGTCGTGCCTCCGCGCGTCGGCGCGCCGCCGGACGCAATGGGCGGTCCTCCTCGAACGGCTGCTCCGACAGGGCAGGTCCGTGGTCCTCTGCATCCGTCTCGTGGTCTGCGGCCTCGTTCTCGGACGGCCCGCGGAGCGCCTCGTCGTGGACGGGGGTGACCTCGTCCTCGTCGTCACCAGCGACGTCGTTCGCGATGTCCGCGTCGTCGTCCGCGACAGCTGTCGCCGGTCGGGCCAGGGTCTCGATGTCCGCGGCGCGGGCTGCGGGCTCGGGTCGGGAGGGCTGCTGTGCCCGGGTGCGCTCTTCGGGTGTCTGGCGTACCGGCTGGGTCGGTTCGGTGCGCCGCGCCTGGCGCCGGGCGGCCTCGGCCCCGACCCGCTGCTCGACGGTGCCGGACTTGATGACCTCGGGGTCGTCCTCTGGGTGGGTGTGGGCCGGTGGCGGCAGCTCGTCGCGGGGGTCGCCGGCCAGCTCCTCGAGGGGCAGGGCCTCCTCCGGCACCTCGTCGAGCCCGGGCACCTCGGTCGACCGCGGGCGACGGCGTCGACCGCGCTGTGAGCTGCGCTCGCGCATGGCCGCCATGAGGTCGACCGTCTCGCCCTCCCGGCGCCGGGTCGCCGACGCGTCCACCCCGCCTTCGGCCTCGACGTCGTAGACGCGGCTCGGTCGGGTCGACGCCGCGAGGTGCGGAGCGGGGATGGGACCCGGTGCCTGCTGGTCCTCGTCCTCGCTGAGCCAGCGGGCCTCGTCGTCGACCGCGGAGACGGTGCGGGCGAGGGGGTCGAAGAGCCAGGCGGCCTCGCGCTCGCGGCCGCCGGCGTTGAAGAAAAGCAGGACGGTCCAGGCGCCCTTGTCGGTGCGCCGTGAGTCCCAGCGTGCGCTGCCGGCGTCGATCTCGCGCGTGCGCAGGCGCTCGGTGACCCGGGCATCGAGCGTGGGGGCGCCCCCGTGGGACCCGCCACGGGGACGCAGCCGGACCTGGCGGGCGAGACCGGCCACGTGCTCGCGCTCGGCGAGGATGGGGCCTTCGTAGCGGTGGACCTTCTCGACCGTCCAGCCCGCCCGTTCGGCGACCTCCTCGGCCGTCATGCCGGCCCGGACCATCGCCTGGACGTCCTTGGGCCGCAGGCCGCCCGACACCTCGATCTGCAGCTGACCGAGCCGCGGACGGTCTCGCCGCACCGCGGCACGGAGCGCCTCGTCGAGCGGCACCGAGAAGCGGTTGCCCTCGTCGTCGGCCAGCAGCAGGTGCATTCCGTCCTCGTGGACGCCGACGAGCCTGAGGTGCTGCATGGGTGGGTCTCCCGGTGCCGAGTCTGCGTGGTCGTGCCTGATCTGCGCCGACGGGCCGGTGCTTGCGTGACGTGCTTGCCGGTGCGTCGTGCAGACGAGCATGCCACCGGGCCGGGTGCGCGCCAAAGCGCCCACGCCGCACGGGTACCGTTTGCTCTGGCATGCCCACCTCCTTCGCCTCCGCGCAGCTCGCCCTCGACCTCGTCGGCGTGTTCGTCTTCGCGCTCTCCGGAGGGCTGGTCGCCGTCAAGAAGCGCTTCGACCTCTTCGGGGTCCTCGTGCTCGCGTGCGCCGCGGCACTCGGTGGCGGCATCGTGCGCGACCTGCTCATCGGCGACATCCCGCCGGTCGGCATCAGCGACTGGCGTCTGCTGACGGCTGCGGCACTGGGCGGTCTCGTGACCTTCCTCTTCCATCCCGGCGTCGAACGCATCACCCGGTTCGTCCGCGTCCTCGACGCCGCCGGACTCGGTGCCTTCGCCGTCGCCGGCAGCCTGAAGGCCGTGACGACTCCCGGGGTGTCGCCCGTGGCTGCCGTCCTCGTCGGTGTCATCACCGCAGTCGGCGGCGGCGTCGTGCGTGACGTGCTCGCCGGCCAGGTGCCCGAGGTGCTGCGCCGCGAGCTGTATGCCGTCCCCGCGATGCTGGGGTCGGTGGTGGTCGTCGTGGCCGCGCAGCTCGGGTCGCTGCAGGACTGGGTGCTGTGGACCGCCGCAGGAGTCGTCTTCGCCCTGCGCATGCTGGCCGTGCGTCTCCACCTCAACGCGCCGACCCCGCTGCGCTCCAATCCCACCTAGCGCGCGCCTCGAACGACGGACGAACCCCTGACCCTGCTCACGACCGATGGCGGAGACATGACACCAGACGCAGCACCGACACCCGAGCCGACCCAGACCGGGGCCGAACGCCCCCCGCTCGAGCCGTACGACGCCGTGCTGCTGCTGGGCTTCGGCGGACCGGAGGCACCCGATGAGGTGATGCCCTTCCTCCGTCGGGTCACGGCCGGCCGCGGCATCCCGGACGAGCGGCTCCAGGCCGTCGGCGAGCACTACCACCACTTCGGTGGTCGCAGCCCGATCAACGACCAGAACCGCGCGCTCATCGCCGCCCTGCGGGCCGAGCTCGACACGCGCGGCATCGACACGCCGATCATCTGGGGCAACCGCAACAGTGCGCCGTTCATCGACGACGCCCTCCGCGAGAGCCACGCAGCCGGCCACCGCCGCGTGGTGGCCCTGACGACGAGCGCCTACTCGTGCTACTCGTCGTGCCGGCAGTACCGCGAGAACCTCGCCGACGCCGCTGCAGCCGTGGCGGACGAGGGCGTCGAGGTGCAGATCGACAAGGTCGCCCAGTACGCCCCGAGGCCCGGTTTCGCCGCCGCCAACGCCGGCGAGCTCGTGCGCTCCCTCCGTGCCCTCGACGGCGCACCGGACTCCGAGATCGCGCTGCTCTTCGTCACGCACTCCATCCCCGAGGCCATGGATGACACCTCGGGTCCGGGCGACGGCGAGGGCAACCTCTACCAGCGCCAGCACCTGGCGCTCGCGTCCCGACTGACCGATGAGGTCAACCGGGTCCTGGGTCGAGACCTCACCGGCGAGCTCGTCTTCTGCTCGCGCTCGGGCCCGCCCGGCCAGGCCTGGCTGGAGCCGGACGTCAACGACCGCATGCGCGAGCTCGCGGCCGGCGGCACCCGCACCGTCGTGACGGCACCCATCGGCTTCGTCAGCGACCACATGGAGGTCGTCTACGACCTCGACACGGAGGCACAGGAGACGGCGGACGAGCTGGGCCTGACCCACGTGCGCGTCCCGACGGTCGGCACGGACGCCGTCTTCGTGAGCGACCTGGTCGACGCGCTGCTCGAGCGCGCGGCCGAGGCGCGCGGGGAGGACGTGCCGCAGTTCGAGGGCCGGATGCCGTCCATGTGCGCACCCGGGTGCTGCCCCAACCTGCGCCAAGCGCGCCCCGCCCTGTGCGGCAGGGACTGAGGAGCACCGATGACCCCCGCACCAGCACAGCCCGAGCTCCCACAGCTGCCGGATGGCATCAGCGTCGAGGAGCTCGAGAGCCTCTGCGTCCGGTTCGCCACGGAGGCGGCCCGCTTCATCCGCGACGAGCGACCTGACCGCATGGGGGTCGCTGCCACGAAGTCGAGCGAGACCGACGTCGTGACCGTGATGGACCAGCGCTCGGAGGAGCTGCTGCACCGGCTCATCCAGCAGGCTCGTCCCGACGACGGCATCCTCGGTGAGGAGGGCGCCGACGTCCTCGGCACGTCCGGTCTCACGTGGGTCGTCGACCCGATCGACGGCACCGTCAACTACCTCTACGAGGTCCCCGCGTATGCCGTGTCCGTGGCTGTCGTCGTCGGCGACGCGCAGTCGCAGGGCGGTTGGCGTCCCGTTGCGGGCGCGGTCGCCGACCCCTGCCTGCGCCTCGTGCACCACGCGGGACGCGGCACCGGTGCGTGGACCAGCCCGGAGAACCCGGCCGACCGGGCCGACCCGGCACGCTTGTCCGTCTCGGGCGAGGACCGCCTCGCCCGGACGTTGCTGGCGACCGGCTTCGGCTACGACCCGCAGGTGCGCGCCCGCCAGGCCGAGGTCCTGCTCAGGGTGCTGCCCCAGGTCCGGGACATCCGGCGCATCGGCAGCGCGGCGCTCGACCTCGTGCGGGTGGCCCAGGGCTCGGTCGACGCATACGCCGAGACGGGCCTCAACGCCTGGGACCTCGCGGCCGGCTGGCTCGTCGTCGAGGAGGCGGGCGGTGTCGTCGTCGGAGTGGGGGAGGGCGCGCACAGCGCACCCGGCAAGGCCCTCACCGTCGCGGCCGGACCGGCCCTCGTCGACCAGGTGCGCACCCTCTTCGTCGGCCCCGCCGCCCCTCCGGACGCCGCCCGGGGCTGACCCCGGTCCGAGGACACCCCGGCAACCGGACATGAGCAACGCCCCACCCGGCCGGGCCGGGTGGGGCGTCTCTCCGTCTGGAGGACGCGGACGGCATGCGCCCGCGTCGGGGGGTGGTGCTGGACGTCGCTGCTCAGGCCGCCTGGAACGGCTCGAGCTCCGGGACACGGACGCCGTTCTCGGCGGCGAGACGGGCGAAGGACTCCAGCTCCCCGGTGTGCACCTGCACCCGGAAGTCATCGCCTGCCTGCCGCGCGTCGGCGAGGTCGCCCAGCGCGTCGTTGACACGTTGCCTGATCTGGTCGACGAACTCGGTCATGGGTGCCACCTCCGGGCCTGGGTCGTTGATCGGTCGAGTCCGGAGACCCTACCGCGCCGTAGGACCCCCAATGTGCACCCGGGACGGTCGGTGGATGGCAAAGGAAAGGTGAACTCTTGGTCCGGAAACGGCAGGCATGGGGGGTCCGTCCCGCCCGTGTCTCAGGCCTTGGTTCGGGCAACGTGACAACGCCGTGGGGATCAGGCACCATACGCGCACGCGGAGATGTTTCGTCGCTGTTAACAACGCCGTTGACGGTACGGCTTCCACGGGAACAAGCACGGGCCACTGAGCGTTCTCCGCGTCACAGACCGCAAGGCGCAGCACGAGTAGAAGTGAGACAACGAGATGGCAACTGATTACGACGCGCCACGCAAGACGGACGACGACCTGAACGAAGACTCCATCGAGGAGCTGAAGTCCCGGCGGGTCGACAAGACCTCGTCCAGCGTGGACGTCGACGAGACCGAGCAGGCCGAGGGCTTCGAGCTGCCCGGTGCCGACCTCTCCGGCGAGGAGCTGTCGGTTCGCGTGCTGCCCAAGCAGGCCGACGAGTTCACCTGCGGACGCTGCTTCCTCGTCCACCACCGCAGCCAGCTCGCCAAGGAGAGCAACGGCATGATGATCTGCACGGAGTGCGCCGCCTGAGCGCGTCTCCGACCGGGCAGCGGCACTGCCCGGAGCAAGTAGGGTCGGTCCTCGTGACCGACCCTTGTGCTGTCCCGGTGCGGCTGCTCGACCCGGACCTGCCGCTGCCCGTCTACGCCCACCCCGGCGACGCCGGGGCCGACCTCTGCGCACGGGTCGAGGTGACCCTCGAGCCGGGCGAGCGGGTGCTCGTCCCGACCGGTGTCGCGCTGGCACTGCCGGCGGGTCATGCAGGGTTCGTCCACCCGAGGTCCGGGCTCGCCGCCCGGCACGGGATCTCGATCGTCAACGCGCCCGGAACCGTCGACGAGGGCTACCGCGGCGAGATCCTCGTCAACCTCGTCAACCTCGACCCGCGCGAGCCGTTCACGGTCCGTCGGGGTGACCGGATCGCCCAGCTCGTCGTCCAGCGCGTCGAACGCGTGCGGTTCGTCGAGGTCGATTCGCTCGACGAGACCGGTCGGGGGGACACTGGACACGGATCAACCGGTGGCTTCGGTCCCGGGGGCGCCGCCTCGCCGACACCGGGGGAGACGCCCAGCGAGGCGTGATCATCGGATACGGTTCGCCGGGCGCTGCGTCAGCGCCGCGCCGGCCACGGGCGGGCATCGTGCCCACCCGGGCAGCAGGACTCTAAGGACGGAATGACGTGGGACTCTTCAGCCGGGGCAAGTCGAAGGACCGCCCGGACGCCGCTGCCGTGGACGCAGACCTGACGGACGACGGTCTCGACCCCGCCGGCCAGGACGACGTCGTGGACGCAGCGCACCGTGACACGGACGGCTCGGACCGAGCGACCGACAGGGGCGAGGGCACCACGGGCCCGCTCGACCGCAGCGAGGTCGACGACGACAGCGACTACCTCAACCTCGGCGCCATCTGGTTGCGCGGGCAGCAGGGGATGGAGCTGCGCCTGGAGGTCAACGAGCAGGAGCAGCAGATCACGGGCGTCACCGCCGTCATCGGCGAGTCCGCCGTGCAGCTGCAGGCCTTTGCCGCGCCGCGCACCGAGGGCGTCTGGATCGACATCCGCAACGAGATCGCGGCAAGCATCGTCGACGCCGGCGGCACCGCCGAGGTGCTCACGGGCGAGTTCGGCGAGGAGCTGCTGACACGGATGCCGCAGGCCGACCCCGAGGGCCGCACCGTCTTCATGCCGGCCCGGTTCGTCGGCGTCGACGGTCCCCGCTGGTTCCTCCGCGCCGTCGTCTCGGGGCGCGCCGCCATCGAGCCCGCTGCGGCGGAGGCCGTGCACGAGGTCATCCGGACCACGGTCATCGACCGCGGTGAGGAGGCCATGCCGCCGCGCGAGCTGCTGCCGCTCCGCCTGCCCGACGCCGACGGCGCCGCCCAGGCCGATGCCGAGGGCGACGCCCCCGGCGCTGCGGGTGGCCCGGACCTCAGCCCGTTCGAGCGCGGTCCAGAGATCACCGAGGTTCGCTGATGTCCGGCCCGTGTCCGGCGTCGCACCCGGCCGCGCATCGAGCAGCACGTCGAGGCGAGGCGCGCCCGTGACCTCGGGCCAGCCCGGTGCCCTGCGGCGGCTCACCGAGCGCCTGACGCGCTCGGCCCACGAGATCGAGGCCGCGGAGCTGCGGCGCGAGTCCTCTGACCTCGCCGGCGTCGTGCACATCGGGGAGGCTCCCCAGCGCACCAGGGTCACCGTGTGCGGTGAGGTGCGCTCGGTGACGCTGCGCCCCCGTGAGGAGACCCCGGCGCTCGACGTCGAGGTGTGGGACGGCACCGAGTCGCTGCACCTGGTGTGGCTCGGCCGGCGTCGCATCGCCGGCATCGTCCCCGGCATCAAGATCCAGGCCACGGGCCGCATCACCAACCGCCGAAAGGTCATGACGATGTTCAACCCCGCCTACGAGATCATCGGCAGGGCAGGGCAGTCGCATGGCTGAGGCCGACGGGGAAGCGACGGTGCCGGGCGTGGGGGAGGGCGACGGGGTCGTCCGCTCCGAGGCCGACCTGCGTCGCTACGACACGGTCGAGGAGCTGCTGCGCGACAAGCTGTCCGAGGCCCTCGGGGGCTGGCGCGGCGCCGTCGAGTCAGCCGTCCCGACCCTGGCCTTCGCCCTCGTGTGGGCTCGCACCGAGAACCTCCGCACGGCCCTCGTCGTCGCCGGGGCGTGTGTCGCCGTCCTGCTCGTCGTGCGCCTCGTGCAGCGCCAGGACCCCCGCTTCATCGCGTATGCCGCTGCGGGAGTGGCCATCTCGGCCTTCTTCGCGCTGCGGTCCGGCAAGGCCGAGGACGCCTTCCTGCCCGGCATGCTGCAGAACGCGGGGCTGCTCGTGCTCCTGCTCCTGACGAACCTGACGCGGTGGCCGCTCTTCGGCTTCGTGGTCGGGGTCGCCGAGCCCGAGGCCTTTGCCGAGAATCCCACGTGGTGGCGGCGTCACTCCGGAATCGTCACCGTCGCGGCCAGGCTGGCGTGGGTGCTCATCGCCCTCAACGTCGTGCGCCTCGCGATCATGGTCCCGCTCTACCTGGCCGAGCAGGTGGCCGCGCTGGGCGTGGCCAAGGTCGTCCTGGGCTGGCCGGCCTACCTCGTCGCCATCACGGCGATGGGGGCCATCCTGCTCCGTGGTCGCACCCCGATCGACCCCAACCGCGTGGCCTGACGGCGCGCGCGGGACCGGACAGTCCTGGACGGTCCGGGGACTCAGCCCTCGCTGGTGGCGTGGTGCCGTTCGCCGGGGGACACGAGGTCCTGGAGGCGGTCCTCCTGCTCGGTCGTGGTGATGAAGAGCAGCTCGTCGCCAGCCTCGATGGCATCGTCGGGCGTCGGCGCGAGGGGCCGCTCCTCGCGGATGATCGCGACGAGCACCGTGTCGGTGGGCCAGTCCACGTCGCCGACGCGGCGACCGGCGAAGGGGCTGCCCTCGGGGAGGGTGATCTCGACCATGGAGGCCCGACCCTGCTGGAACTCGAAGATGCGCACGAGGTCGCCGATGCTGACGGCCTCCTCGATGAGCGCCGTCATGAGGCGTGGGGTCGACACGGCCACGTCGACGCCCCACGACTCGTCGAACATCCACTCGTTCTTGGGGTTGTTGACGCGGGCCACGGTGCGGGGCACGCCGAACTCGGTCTTGGCCAGCAGGGAGAGCACGAGGTTGGCCTTGTCGTCGCCGGTGGCGGCGACGCACACGTCGGACTCCTCGAGCCGGGCCTCCTCGAGGGCTGCCAGCTCGCAGGCGTCGGCGAGCAGCCACGACGCCTCGGGCACCCGTGAGGCCTGGACGTCGTCGGCGTCCTTGTCGATGAGCAGCACCTGGTGCCCGTTGCCGAGCAGCTCACGGGCGATGGAACGGCCGACGCTTCCGGCTCCGGCGATGACGACGCGCATGGGGGCTTCTTCTCCTGTGCCGGTCAGTGGGGGGCCGGAGCCTGGTCGCAGAGCCGCTCGACACGAGCGAGGTCGTCGCGAGGGACGGTGAGGTGCACGAGGTCGCCCTGCTGGACGACCATGTCGGGCCGGGGGAGGGTGCCCTCCCCGAGACGGGTGACGTAGGCGACGCGCGAGCCGGTCTGCTCCTCGACCTCGGTGAGGTGGCGGCCGACCCAGGCCTCGTTCAGGGGCACCTCGGCGATGACGATCTTGCCGCTCGGGTCGGTCAGCTCGGGCACGGCGCCCTGGGGCAGCAGGCGCTGGATCATCTGGTCGGACGTCCAGCGCACGGTCGCGACCGTCGGGATGCCGAGCCGCTGGTAGACCATGGCGCGCTGCGGGTCGTAGATGCGCGCGGCCACGTGCTCGACCCCGAACGTCTCGCGGGCCACCCGGGCCGCGAGGATGTTGGAGTTGTCGCCGCTGCTGACGGCTGCGAACGCGTAGGCCTCCCGGATGCCGGCCGCGACGAGGGTGTCTCGGTCGAAGCCGATGCCCGTGACCGTCTGGCCCTCGAAGGAGGTGCCCAGACGGCGGAACGCCGACGCGTCGGCGTCGATGATCGCGACGTCGTGGCCGCCTCGGCCCAGGGTGCGGGCGAGGGTCGACCCGACGCGGCCGCATCCCATGATGACGAAGTGCACGGACGCGACGCTACACCGTGACAGGGCCGCCCACCCCGCGGGCCGCGCGCGCCGGCCCAGCCCGTGAAACGACCGTGACGGCATACGTTCTCGGGGTGGCGTCCGCGCCGTCGCGAGTGGGTCGGTGCGTGGTCCCGATCCGTCATACAGTGTCGTCGTGCCCGGTACCGGTTCGCTGTTCAAGCGCCTCCTGCTCGGTCGTGCGATGCGCAGCGACAAGCTCGGGGAGACCCTGCTTCCCAAGCGGCTCGCGCTGCCGATCTTCGCGAGCGACGCGCTCTCGTCGGTGGCCTACGCCCCTGACGAGATCCTGCTCATGCTCGGCCTCGCCGGCGGCACGTTCGTGGCGACCCACAGCTGGCAGGTGACCGTGGCGGTCGTCCTCGTCATGGTCGTCGTCGTGGCGTCGTACCGCCAGAACGTGCACGCCTACCCGTCCGGCGGCGGCGACTACGAGGTGGCGACCGTCAACCTCGGTCCGCGCGCCGGGCTCACCGTGGCGAGCGCCCTGCTCGTCGACTACGTCCTGACCGTCGCGGTGTCGATCTCCTCCGGCGTGCAGAACGCCGCCACCGTCCTCGGCTTCGTGCGGGGCCACGAGGTCATCGTCGCGGTCGCCCTCATCGTGTTCCTCACCGCCATGAACCTGCGCGGCGTCCGTGAGTCCGGCAAGGCGTTCGCGGTGCCCGTCTACGCGTTCATGCTGGCGATCATCGGCATGGGCATCTACGGCTTCGTCCAGCACTTCACCGGCTCGCTCACACCGGCCGAGAGCGCCGGCCTGACGCTCAAGCCGGAGGAGGGCCAGGGGCTCACCGGCCTCGCGGCGGCCTTCCTGCTGCTGCGGGCCTTCTCGTCCGGCTGCGCGGCCCTCACCGGCGTCGAGGCGATCAGCAACGGCGTGCCGGCCTTCAAGAAGCCCAAGAGCGACAACGCCGCCACCACCCTCCTGCTCATGGGGACCCTGTCTGTCCTGATGCTCGGGTCGATCATCACTCTCAGCCAGTGGACCGGCGTCAAGATCGCCGACAACCCGGGAGCCCAGCTGCTGCGCGACGGACAGCCGGTCGGTGACTCCTACGTGCAGCACACCGCCATCGGCCAGCTCGCCGAGTCGGTCTTCGCGAGCTTCCCGGTCGGCGTCGTCTTCGTCTCGATCGTCACCGGTCTGATCCTCGTCCTCGCCGCCAACACCGCCTTCAACGGCTTCCCGGTGCTCGGCTCGATCCTCGCCCGGGACGGCTACCTGCCTCGCCAGATGCACACCCGCGGCGACCGGCTCGCCTTCAGCAACGGCATCCTCATCCTCGCGGGGGCCGCCATCGTCCTCGTCATCGTGTTCAAGGCCGAGGTCACCGCGCTGATCCAGCTCTACATCGTCGGGGTGTTCGTCTCCTTCACCACGAGCCAGATCGGCATGGTGCGGCACTGGACGCGCAACCTCCGGCTCGAGCGCAACGCCAAGGAGCGCTCGCGGATGCAGCGCTCGCGAGTCATCAACGCGGTCGGCGCCGCGATGTCGGCGACGGTGCTCATCGTCGTGCTCCTCACGAAGTTCCAGGCCGGTGCGAAGTACGCGATCCTCGCGATGGTCGTCCTCTTCGCCCTGATGCTCGGGATCAAGAAGCACTACAACCGCGTCCGCGACGAGCTCGCCATCGACTGGGACGTCGAGCGGCCGATGCTGCCGAGCCACGTCCACGCCATCGTCTGCATCTCCAAGGTGCACAAGCCGACCATGCGGGCGCTCGCCTACGCCCGGGCGAGCCGCCCGTCCTACCTCGAGGCCGTCACGGTCGACGTCGACCCGGACGAGACGCAGACCCTGCTCGACGAGTGGGACAAGCGCGAGATCCCCGTGCCACTCAAGGTCCTGTCCTCGCCCTACCGGCAGATCACCAAGCCGATCCTCGACTACGTCCGCTCGATCCGCAGCGGCAACCCGCGCGACATCGTCACGGTCTACCTCCCGGAGTACGTCCTCGGAAAGTGGTGGGAGCAGGTGCTGCACAACCAGAGCGCCCTGCGTCTCAAGGCGCGGCTGCTCTTCACGCCGGGCGTCATGGTCGTCAGCGTGCCCTGGCAGCTCCAGTCCTCCGAGGGTGCGGAGCGCGACTGGATCGACGAGCCGCCGATCAGCGGGTCCGTCCGCGGAGGGGCGCTGTGAGCGCGCGTCAGACCCGCGAAC
Source organism: Terrabacter ginsenosidimutans (assembly GCF_039539425.1). Lineage (NCBI taxonomy): Bacteria > Bacillati > Actinomycetota > Actinomycetes > Micrococcales > Intrasporangiaceae > Terrabacter > Terrabacter ginsenosidimutans. The sequence continues at coordinate 53,625 of NZ_BAABDC010000009.1, forward strand.
GTGCCGCCGGCGGCGAGTCGCTCGTCGGGCAGCAGTGGACCGTCGAGGTCGGACCGGTGGCCCACGGCGGTCACTGCGTGGCCCGTCACGAGGGCCAGGTCGTCTTCGTCCGCCACACGCTCCCCGGCGAGCGGGTCGTCGCGCGCATCACCGAGGGCAGGGTGGGCGACAGCTTCGTGCGGGCCGACGCCGTCGAGGTGCTCGAGGCGGCGCCCGGCCGTGTCCCCGCCCCGTGCCCGTATGCCGCCCCCGGCCTCTGCGGTGGGTGCGACTTCCAGCACGTGTCCCTCGAGACGCAGCGTGAGCTCAAGGCCGCGGTCGTGCGTGAGCAGTTCACGAGGGTCGCCGGCCTCGACGTCGAGGTGGACGTCCGACCGGTGCCCGGGGACGAGGACGGCCTGCGCTGGCGCACCCGCGTCGAGTTCGCCGTCGACGGGGCCGGTCGTGCCGGCCTGCGCCGACACCGCTCGCGCGAGATCGTGCCGGTCGAGGACTGCCTCATCGCGACACACGCGGTCATCGACTCGGGAGTCCTCGACACCGAGTGGTCCGACCTCAAGTCGGTCGACGTCGTGGACGCCGTGCACCCGGACGAGCCGGTGCTCGTCCCGCTGCCCGCGCCCGAGGGTGCGAGCGCCGGAGGCGGCCTCGTCGGCGAGCTGGCACGGGACGGCGACTGGGAGGGCGAGTACGTCGTGGCGGCGCGGGGCTTCTGGCAGGTCCACCCCGGAGCGGCGTCGACGTTCCTCTCGCGCGTCACCGCCCTGCTCGGGGCGCGACCCGGCGACCGCGTCGTCGACCTCTATGCCGGCTCGGGCCTGTTCACCATGCGCCTCGGCGAGCTCGTCGCCCCTGACGGCTTCGTCCTCGGTGTCGAGGGAGACCGGGCCGCCGTCGAGAACGGGCTCGTCAACACCGAGCACCTCGACAACGTCGAGTGGCGCTCCAACCGCGTCGACCGCGAGCTGCGCTCCCTCGTCGGCCAGGACGTGACCGCCGATCTCGCAGTGCTCGACCCGCCGCGTACCGGCGCGGGCAAGGACGTCATGGGTCTGCTGGCCCAGCTGGCTCCCCGCCGGGTCGTCTACGTCGCGTGCGATCCCTCGGCGCTGGCCCGGGACGTCAAGGCCGCGGCGACGCACGGCTATGGCCTCGTCTCGCTCGAGGCCTGGGACGCGTTCCCGATGACGCACCACGTCGAGTGCATCGCGGTGCTCGAGCCCACCGGGCCGGCCTGACCGTCCCCGGCCCTCAGGGCCCGATCCCGGCAGTGGACGATGTCCCCATGTCGTTCAGCTACCCCGTGGCCGTGAAGTTCTCCGAGATCGACCTGGCGGGGGTCGTCTTCAACTCGCACTACCTGACGTGGTGCGAGGACGCGAAGATGGCCTTCCTCGACGACGTCGGCTACGGGCCCTACCGCTTCGCCGCCGAGCACCGGCTCGCCCTCGTGCGCCACGCCGAGATCGACTGGACGGCAAGCCTCAAGCCGCTGGACCACGCCGACATCCGGGTCGTCGTCGAGCGCATCGGTACGTCGTCGTTCACGTTGCGCCACGAGATCTGGCGCCGCGGTGAGGCGCCACTGCTCACGGCCACGTGCGTCATCACCTACGTCTGGTTCGACACCGTGGCAGGCGCCAAGGCGCCGCTCGACCCCGACTTCCGAGAGGCCCTCCACCGGGTTCAGGCCCCAGCCGGGCAGGGCTGAAACCGTCCTCGCCCGTCGACCCCGGTGCTAGCGTCGGACGGAGTGCTCGGCATCGGGTGGAGGCGACATGGACGCGTTCATGAAGTTCGACGGCATCGAGGGCGGCAGCGAGAGCAAGGACCACAAGGGCGCTGTCGACGTGCTCTCGTGGAACTGGGGTGTCACGACGACGTCCACCACCTCCGGGGCCGCTGGGGGAGCGGGCCGGCCCCGCCCCCACGAGTTCCGCATCGTCCACCACTACGACCTCGCCTCGCCGCACCTGGCCTCGTTCGCCGCCACCGGCAAGCACCTCAAGGACGCCACGCTCAACGTCGCCCGGCCCGGAGCCCGCAAGGACTTCCTCACCGTGACGATGAAGGACCTCGTCGTGACGGAGGTGCTCGTCTCCGGCGACGAGGAGGACGTCGACGAGGAGGTGGCCCTGCAGCCGGCCTGGATCCGCTTCGACTACGCCGAGCCCGGGCCGGGCGGGGGAGCGACGGGTCGCACCTCCAGCGTCACGTGGGACATCCGATCCAACAAGATGGGCTGAGTGCCGTTCGGGACGACGCGGGCGACGCCGGGGACCCCCGCGACGCCCACGACGCCCACGACATGGAGGCACCGGGCATCCCCGTCCTCCTGGAGGACTGTCTCGAGCGTGCCCTCGAGCGGGTACGGGCGGGCGACGGACCAGGCGCCGAGGCGGCGCTCGCCGACGCGGAGACCGCGTCCGACACGGGCGCGGCGGGTGACGCCCGCGTCGCGCACCTGCGCGCCGTGGCCGCCCACCTGCGCCACGACGCGGAGGCCGCCGAACGGCTGATGGCGGTGGCCCTCACGGCGACGACGGACCCGACGCTGGTGGCGAGCCTGCACAACGACCTCGGCAACATGCGGCTCGAGGCGGGGCGCCCGGCAGCCGCCGTCGAGTCGTACGAGGCGAGTCTCGCCGTGCAGCCCGCGGACGCACCCACGTGGGCCAACCTCGCCACGGCTCGACGGCACGCGGGTGACCCGGTGGGAGCCGGGCGAACGGGCCTTCACGTCCTCGAGCTTGAGTCCGGTGCTGCGCTCGGTCGGGCGGCCGTCGGCGCTGCCTTGGTCCACCTGACGGGTCAGGGCCGGACCACCGAGGCCCTGGACCTGGTCCGGCGGTGGGTCGAGCTCGACCCCGAGCACCCGGGCGCCCGACACCGCCTGGCGGCGCTCGGCGGTCTCCCGGTCCCGGACCGTGCACCTGACGACTACGTCGAGACGCTCTTCGACGCCAGTGCCGAGGACTTCGACGACCACCTGGCTGGTCTGGGCTACCGAGCGCCGGGGCTCGTCGTCGACCACGTCACCGTGCTGCTCGGCGAGGCCGGCGGTGCGCTGGACGTCGCCGACCTCGGCTGCGGGACCGGCCTCGTCGGCCACCTCGTCCGTCCGTGGGCGCGCAGCCTCGTCGGCTGCGACCTGTCGGTCGGCATGCTCCGAAAGGCGCAGCGCCGCGGGTGCTACGACACCCTGCACCACGCCGAGCTCGGCGCGTTCCTCGGAGCCCGACACGCGGCATACGACCTCGTCGTGTGCGCGGACACGCTCTGCTACTTCGGTGATCTGACGGACGTGACCCGGGCGGCGGCCGGCGCGCTCCGCCCGGGCGGGACGCTCGTCGCGACGGTCGAACGTCTCGAGGACAGGTCCTGGCAGCTGACGCCGACGGGACGCTACGCCCACAGCTCCGGGCACCTGCACGAGGTGGCCGTGCGGGCCGGCCTGCACGAGGTCACGACGCGCCGAGTGCACCTCCGGCTCGAGGCCGGGGAGCCGGTCGAGGGCCTGCTGTGGTCGGCGCGCCGACCACGAGCGGCCGCCGACGGCACCGGGGCAGACAGCTGACCGAGCGGGGTCGAGGATGGGCGGGTAGGAGGGGACTGACAGGGACGAGCCCGTGTGGTTAGATATATCTTGACGTCAAGATAAATCGAGCACCGTGACATCAGTGTTGCTGGAAGGAGCCCGACGTGGGCAGTGTTGACAGCTTCAAGGCCAAGGGGACCCTCGAGGTCGAGGGCCAGTCCTACGAGATCTACCGCCTGGCGGGGATCGAGGGGCAGGAGACCCTGCCCTACAGCCTCAAGGTCCTCCTCGAGAACCTCCTGCGCACCGAGGACGGCGCCAACATCACCGCCGACCACATCCGTGCGGTCGGCTCGTGGGACGAGAACGCCGAGCCGTCCACGGAGATCCAGTTCACGCCTGCGCGCGTGATCATGCAGGACTTCACGGGCGTGCCCTGTGTCGTCGACCTCGCCACGATGCGTGAGGCCGTCGCAGACCTCGGTGGCGACCCGGCCCGGATCAACCCGCTCGCCCCGGCCGAGCTCGTCATCGACCACTCCGTCATCATCGACGTCTTCGGTCGTGCCGACGCCTTCGAGCGCAACGTCGAGATCGAGTACCAGCGCAACCGCGAGCGCTACCAGTTCCTGCGCTGGGGACAGACTGCCTTCGACGACTTCAAGGTCGTCCCCCCGGGCACCGGCATCGTGCACCAGGTCAACATCGAGCACCTCGCCCGCACCGTCATGGTCCGCGAGATCGACGGCGAGCGCGTCGCCTACCCCGACACGTGCGTCGGCACGGACTCGCACACGACGATGGTCAACGGCCTCGGCGTGCTCGGCTGGGGCGTCGGCGGTATCGAGGCCGAGGCGGCCATGCTCGGCCAGCCCGTCTCGATGCTCATCCCGCGTGTCGTGGGCTTCAAGCTGAGCGGTGCGATCCCGACCGCGGCCACCGCCACCGACGTCGTCCTCACGATCACCGAGATGCTTCGCAAGCACGGTGTCGTCGGCAAGTTCGTCGAGTTCTACGGCGAGGGCGTCTCCCAGGTGCCGCTCGCAAACCGCGCCACGATCGGCAACATGAGCCCAGAGTTCGGCTCGACCTGCGCGATCTTCCCGATCGACGAGGTCACCCTCGACTACCTGCGCCTCACCGGCCGCTCCGACGAGAGCGTCGCCCTCGTCGAGGCGTACGCCAAGGAGCAGGGCATGTGGCTCAAGGCGGGTCCCGACCAGCCCGAGTCGCGCTACAGCGAGTACCTCGAGCTCGACCTGTCGACCGTCGTCCCCTCGATCGCCGGCCCGAAGCGTCCGCAGGACCGCATCGCCCTGACCGACGCCAAGGAGGCCTTCCGCAAGGTGCTGCCGACCTACGTCGCGCACGACGAGGGTGACGCGGGCGCCGCCTCGTCGTTCCCCGCCAGCGACCCGTCGCCCCAAGGCACGACCGACGGCACCAACGGCGGCTCGAAGCCCGCTGACGAGGGCGACGGCAACGGCCGCCCGTCCAAGAAGGTCTCGGTCACCGACGCCGAGGGGCGCGAGTTCGAGATCGACCACGGCATCGTCTCGATCGCCTCGATCACGAGCTGCACCAACACCTCGAACCCGTCGGTCATGATGGCCGCCGCGATGCTCGCCAAGAACGCTGTCGAGAAGGGCCTTTCGGTCGCCCCCTGGGTCAAGACGTCGATGGCGCCGGGCTCCAAGGTCGTCACCGGCTACTACGACAAGGCCGGCATGTGGCCCTACCTCGAGAAGCTCGGCTTCCACCTCGTCGGCTACGGCTGCACGACGTGCATCGGCAACTCGGGCCCCCTCAACGACGAGATCTCCAAGGCGATCAACGACAACGACCTCGCGGTCACCTCGGTCCTCTCGGGCAACCGCAACTTCGAGGGTCGCATCAACCCCGACGTCAAGATGAACTACCTCGCGAGCCCGCCGCTCGTCATCGCCTACGCCCTCGCCGGCACGATGGACTTCGACTTCGCGTCGCAGCCGCTCGGCCAGGACACCGACGGCAAGGACGTCTTCCTCGAGGACATCTGGCCCGCCCCGACCGACGTCGAGCGCGTCATCGCGAGCTCGATCAGCCAGGAGATGTTCACCGAGGACTACGCCGACGTCTTCGCCGGCGACGAGCGCTGGCAGTCGCTGCCGACCCCCGAGGGCGACACGTTCGCCTGGGACGGCGAGTCGACCTACGTGCGCAAGCCGCCGTACTTCGACGGCATGTCGATGGACACGACCCCGGTCGCGGACATCGAGGGCGCCCGTGTGCTCGCCAAGCTCGGCGACTCGGTCACGACCGACCACATCAGCCCGGCCGGCGCGATCAAGAACGACAGCCCCGCCGGCAAATACCTCGCCGACCACGGCATCGAGCGCAAGGACTTCAACTCCTACGGCTCGCGCCGCGGCAACCACGAGGTGATGATCCGTGGCACCTTCGCCAACATCCGACTGAAGAACCTCCTCCTCGACGGCGTCGAGGGCGGCTTCACGCGCGACTTCACCAAGGGTGGCGAGCAGTCGACGATCTACGACGCCGCGCAGAGTTACGCCGCGGCCGGCACCCCGCTCGTCATCCTGTCGGGCAAGGAGTACGGCTCGGGCAGCTCGCGTGACTGGGCGGCCAAGGGCACGAGCCTGCTCGGCGTCAAGGCCGTCATCGCCGAGAGCTACGAGCGCATCCACCGCTCCAACCTCATCGGCATGGGTGTCATCCCGCTGCAGTACCCGGCCGGCCAGAACGCCGACTCGCTCGGCCTCGACGGCACCGAGACCTTCGCGATCACCGGCATCACTGCCCTCAACGAGGGCACGACGCCCAGGACCGTCAAGGTCGTCGCCACCAAGGAGTCGGGCGAGACGGTCGAGTTCGACGCCGTCGTGCGCATCGACACCCCCGGTGAGGCCGACTACTACCGCAACGGCGGCATCCTGCAGTACGTCCTGCGCTCGCTCGTCTCGAGCTGAGGCCAGCTCGGACCTCCGGGCCCCGCACGCCGCATCACGCGGTGTGCGGGGCCCGTCGCTTCTGGCCGGACGCCGTCCGATGGCGTATGCCGTGCGCCCGGGTGGGGCGTGAACCAGCCCTTCCCGGCGCCGGGGCGCCTTCGGGACCCGGCCGGGCGGCATACGCAGGTGGGTGGCATGCTCGTCCGGTGACTGAGCGACGCAGCGTCCTGACCGTGTGGGAGACCGGCTTCGACTGGTCGCCGACGCCCGACGTCGTCTATGCGGACGTGCACGTCGACGGGGCCGAGCCGGCGGTCTACGCGGCGCGCGTGTGGGAGTCGCCGGTCGTCGAGTCGCCTTTCGCCGCAACGGAGCTCATCCCGTCGTGGAATGCTCGGACACCACCGGGAACATGGCTGCACATCGAGGGCCGTGTCGGCGAGGGGGATGGCTGGGAGCCGTGGTTCACGGTCGCCCGCTGGGCCGAGGACGACCCGACAGGGGAGTCGCCCATCACCCGCACGACGGTGCGCGACCAGGACTTCGACGCGGGGCACGTCGAGACGGACACGTGGCTGACGGAGGACGGTCACGGAGTCGACCGGTGGCAGCTGCGCGTGACCGCACTGGCCCGGCCGGGCGACGAGATCGCCTGGCCCGTGGTGACCCTCGTCGCCGCGGCGGCGTCGCGCTTTGCCATCGCGTCCGACGAGCCGACGAGCGCCCCGGCCGGCCGGGGGCACGAGGTCGCCGTCCCGCCGCACTCGCAGCGCCTGCACGTCGGCACCTTCCCCGAGTGGGACAACGGTGGGCAGTCCTGGTGCTCACCGACATCGACGACGATGGTGCTCCAGCACTGGGGCCTGGCCCCCAAGCCGGACGAGGTGGCCTGGGTCGGCCACGACGTCGACCCGGAGGTGGTCCACGCCGTGCGCCGCGTCTTCGACCGTTCCTACGGTGGGGCCGGCAACTGGGCCTTCAACACCGCCTATGCCGGCGCCCGCGACCTGCGTGCCTACGTGACGAGGCTGCGCGACCTCACCGAGGCGGAGTCGTTCGTCGAGGCCGGGGTGCCGCTCGTGGTGTCGGTGACGTTCCGCGAGGACGAGCTGGACGGTGCCGGCTACTCGACGCAGGGCCACCTGCTCACCGTGGTGGGCTTCACGCCGGAGGGCGACGTCGTCTCCAACGACCCGAACTCGCACCGGGTGGCGAGCAACGACGAGGTCCGGACCGTCTACCGTCGCGACCAGTTCGAACGGGTGTGGCTCGGCTCGAACGGCGGCCTCACCTACGTCATGCACCCGCGCGACGTGTCCCTCCCGGCCCCTCCGGCTGAGGCCAACTGGCGGTGACCTCGGTCAAGCGCACGTAAATTAACTGCGCGAGGTGTTCGTATCGCGAGAATATTTCACGTGAGCGCCCCATCGGCGGACGGCTCGGTGTTGACTGACCGCGCCCAGCCCCGACCGGAAGGTGTGTGTCATGTCGCGTCCCCCCGCCCCCGAAGCCTGCTCCCCGAGCCGTCGCCGCGTCCTCGGCTCGGCCGCCGGTGCCACCCTGGTCGCCGCGGCCGGCGTCGGGTCGGCGTCCGCCGCTCCGTCTGCCGCTTCGTCCGCGGCGCCGTCCGCACTCGAGTCGGCGTCCGACACCGGTGACCGCCACGTGTCCTACCGCGAGTGGAGCGGCCGCGACGTCGTCGTCGGTCGCTTCTCGGGCCGGCGGGACCACGTCGACCCGTTCGACGACACCGCGACCTCGCGCTCCTACGACGTCGCCACCTGGGTCTCGCCCGTCGTGCGCCCCGGGTTCGGCCTGACCGAGCTCGTCGCGTCGTGGAACGCGGACACCCCGGGGCGCTCGTGGGTCGAGGTCGCGGTCCGCGGGCGCACTGACGGCGTGGCCACCATGGAGTACGTCCTGGGCCGCTGGTGCCGCTACGACCCGACCCAGGGCGGCGGCATCCACCGCACGTCGGTCAAGGGGCAGGGGGACTCGGTGGCCACGGTCTACACCGACACCCTGGCGACCCGCTCGGGACATGTCCTCGACGAGTGGCAGCTCGTCGTCCGGCTGATGCGCCCCACGGGGACCCGCGAGACGCCGCGCCTGCGTTCGGTCGGGGCGATGGCCTCGGCACTTCCCGACACCGAGCGGGTGCCGCGCAGTCCCCAGGGGCGTGCCCGCGGACAGGTCCTCGACGTGCCGACGTTCTCGCAGGAGACCCACATCGGGCACTTCCCGCAGTGGGACAACGGGGGAGAGGCCTGGTGCTCACCGACCTCGACGTCGATGGTCCTGGCGTACTGGGGCGTCGGTCCTCGTCGTGACGAGACGGCGTGGGTGACCGAGGCGATGCCGTCCGAGGCCGACCCGCAGGTCGACTTCGCGGCGCGCAACGTCTACGACTACACCTATGACGGCGGGGGCAACTGGCCGTTCAACACCGCCTATGCCGCGACGCGCCCGCGGATGCGCGCCTTCGTCACCAGGCTGCGGTCGTTGACCGAGGCGGAGGAGTTCATCGCCGCCGGCATCCCGCTGATCACGTCCGTCTCCTTCGAGAAGGGGGAGCTCGACGGCGCGGGCTACGGCACGAACGGCCACCTCATGGTCGTCGTCGGCTTCACCCGCGACGGCGACGTCGTGTGCAACGACCCCGCGTCGCACCTGGTCCGGGACAACGGCGAGGTGCGGGTCGTCTACGACCGGGAGCAGTTCGAGAACGTCTGGGTGCCGCACAGCGGAGGCATCGTCTACGTCATCCACCCCGAGCGGCACCGACTGCCCCGGGCACCGCGCCGCGAGCCCAACTGGTGACGTCGGGTCCGGCCCGCGCACCCGGGGTCAGCGGCCGAGGCCCGAACGCGGGTCCCGGTCGGTGATGCAGTAGAGCGCGCCGGCGGGGTCGCGCAGCGTCGTCCAGCCACCGTGGTCGGCGACCACGGTCGCACCGAGTGCCTCGTGCCGCGACACCTCGGTGGGCCGGTCGTCGCAGGCCAGGTCGAGGTGGCCGGTCACGGGGCCGTCCGCCGAGGACTCGAGCCGCTGGAGCAGCAGCCGGATCGGGATGCCGTCCGGGCGCACGAGATGCCGGAACTCGGGCCGGCTCACCGAGCCCCGCACGGGCCATCCGGTCAGCCCCGACCAGAAGGCGCACTCGGTCTCGAAGCTCTCGGCCGGGATGTCGAGACACACCTGGTCGACGACGCTCTCGTGCTCCTGCGGCCACCGCGTGGGCCAGGGGCGCTCGGCGAGGACCTCGTGCACGAAGCAGAAGACGAACCCGCCGGGCGAACGGAGCACGACGAAGCCGTGCTCCGAACGGTGCGTGACCTGCGCTCCCAGGCTCTCGGCGCGAGCGGCCGAGTCGGCCGCCGAGGTGACGTGCAGGTCGAGGTGCAGGCCCGGTGGCCCCGACACGCTCGACGTCCGCTGGATCTTCAGGAACGGGTCCCCGACGGGAGGCAGCAGGGTCGTGAACTCGGCGTGCTCCCCACGGGGCGGGGACACGGCATACGCCGTCACCGCGGACCAGAAGCGCGTGCCCGCCTCGTGGACGGCAGGCGGAAGGTCGATGAAGGCCGTCACCCAGCTGACCGTCGTCATGGTCCGAGACTAGGCGAGGCAGACTGGGAGCATGCCGTCCCCGCCCCCTGCCGCTGCGACCGGGCACACCCCTCCCGGGTGGCCGCCGGGCGTCCCCCCGGCGCACACGCCGGGCTGGGAGGAGCGTGCGGTGCTCTGGCTGCTCGACCAGTGCCCGCCGGACTACCGGGCGTATGCCGGGTGGCGCCGTCACCCGATCGCGCTCGCCTGGCTGGCGGGCCGGCACATCGACGGCCAGGTCGTCGCGATGCGTGACGCGTGGCGCGAGGCCCGTGTCGCGATCGGCCCGCACGTCCCGGCGGATGCCCTCACCGAGATCCTCGGGCAGATCGAGGCAGAGGGGATCCGGCTCCTCGCCGCCTCACGGTCGGCGCGCCTGCTGCACGAGGCCATGCAGGGCAAGGTGTTCGCGCCCCGACTCTGAGGCGGCGGTGGGGTCGGAGTGTGAAGGTTGCGTGAGGAGGTCGGTGCGGCCGGCCTCGCACGGTTGGGACCGCCCGGACGTTGACCCGTAGACTCGACCGACCGACCGTGTGGGTCGAGGACCCACCACCGAGAGGACGACGCAGCGTGGCCCTGCTGGAGACGATCACGAGCCCCGCGGCGCTCAAGGCGCTGTCGGCGGACCAGCTGCCGGCGCTGGCGGAGGAGATCCGCACCTTCCTCGTCACCGAGGTCTCAAAGACCGGTGGACACCTCGGCCCCAACCTCGGGGTCGTCGAGCTGACGATCGCCCTGCACCGGGTCTTCGACTCGCCCCGCGACACGCTGGTCTTCGACACCGGCCACCAGTCGTACGTGCACAAGCTGCTCACGGGTCGTCAGGACTTCAGCAAGCTGAAGAAGCAGGGCGGTCTCTCGGGCTACCCGAGCCGCGCCGAGTCCGAGCACGACGTCGTGGAGAACTCGCACGCCTCGACGGCGCTCTCGTGGGCCGACGGCATCGCCAAGGGCCGCCGCCTGAACGGGGAGACAGACCGGCACACCGTCGCCGTCATCGGTGACGGCGCCCTGACCGGCGGCATGGCCTGGGAGGCGATCAACAACATCGCCGTCGACAAGACCCTGCCGCTCGTCATCGTCGTCAACGACAACGAGCGCTCCTACGCGCCGACGATCGGCGGCCTCGCCGACCACCTCGCGACCCTGCGCACGACCCGCGGCTACGAGCGGTTCCTCGACTGGGGCAAGCGGTCGCTCGCCCGGACCCCGGTCGTCGGTGGTGCGATGTTCGAGACGCTGCACGGCGTCAAGAAGGGCATCAAGGACATCGTCGCGCCCCAGGGCATGTTCGAGGACCTCGGCCTGAAGTACCTCGGCCCCGTCGACGGCCACGACGAGCAGGCCCTCGAGCGGGCGCTGCGCAAGGCCAAGGACTTCGGCGGTCCCGTCATCGTCCACGTCATCACCCAGAAGGGTCGCGGCTACCAGCCGGCCATCGACGACGACGCGGACCAGTTCCACAGCGTCGGCAAGATCAACCCGGAGACGGGTCTGCCGTTCGAGGTCGGCGGCCGCATCTGGACCGACGAGTTCAACGACGAGATGGTGGCGGTCGGGCGCGAGCGTCCGGACGTCGTCGCCCTCACGGCCGCCATGCTCATCCCGGTGGGCCTCGACGGGTTCGCAGCCGCCTACCCCGACCGGGTCTTCGACGTCGGGATCGCCGAGCAGCACGCGGTCACGATGGCGTCCGGCCTCGCCTACTCAGGCCTGCACCCGGTCGTCGCCGTCTATGCGACCTTCCTCAACCGCGCGTTCGACCAGCTCCTCATGGACTGCGCGCTGCATGGGGCGGGGATCACCTTCGTCCTCGACCGGGCCGGCGTGACGGGCAGCGACGGCGCCTCGCACAACGGCATGTGGGACATGACGCTCACCTCGATCGTGCCCGGCCTGCGCCTGGCCGCGCCCCGGGACGGCGAGCAGGTCCGCAAGCAGCTGCGCGAGGCCCTCGACGTCTCCGACGGCCCGACGGTCATCCGCTTCCCCAAGGGCGACGTCGCCGACCCGCTGACCGCCGTGCGCACCGTCGGTGACGTCGACGTGCTCTTCGAGAACGCCGGGGACGAGGTCGACCTGCTCGTCGTCGGGGTGGGCGCCTTCGCTGGACTCGCCATCGAGGCGGGCGAGAAGATCGCGGCGCACGGCCGCAGCGTCAGGGTCATCGACCCCCGCTGGGTGATCCCGGTCGGTGACGACGTGGTCGCCCTCGCCCGTCGAGCGGGCGCGGTCGCAGTCGTGGAGGACAACCTCGTCAGCGGCGGCGTCGGCGCAGCCGTGACGCTCGCCCTGCGGGAGGCCGGCGTCGACGTGCCGGTGCACACCTACGGCATCCCCAAGCGCTTCCTCGACCACGCGTCGCGCCTCCAGATCCTCGAGGAGCTCGGCCTGACCGCCGACCAGCTCGTGGTCGACCTCGAGAAGCGTCTCTGACCCCAAGGTCGCAGCCCCGGAGGGGGGTCGGGCGGCGTCGGGCTCCCGTCCAGTTCTCGCCCAGAACCCCTGCCTAGGATCGACCGCATGCAGCTTCGAGACGCAGCCGACGTGACGACCGCGCCCATCGCAGCCCTCGGGCTCGTCGGCGGCTACGTCGTCGCCCGTGAGAGCGGTGTGCGTCCGCTCGGCGGGGTCGTGCTCGGCGCGGCCGGGCTCTACGCGGGACGCACATGGGTCGCCAAGGCAGGGGGAGCCGCCGCCGCCGGTCTGGCGGCGGTCTACCTCGGCGGCTTCGGGGCCTCGCACGTGCTGGCGAGGAAGATCGGTGCGTGGCCCTCCGTCCTCGTCGTCTCGGCCGTCAGCGCCGCCGCCTCGTGGGCCGTGGCGGACCGGCGCTCACCCGCGCTGAAGCCGCGCTGACGGGGTCATGCTCGGCGCGAGCCGTCACCCGCGTGCGAGTCGCGGCTCAGACCCTCCAGCTCGTGCTCCATGCCGAGCAGCAGCAGCCCGAGCCCGTCGTGGAAGAGCCGCTCGCGGACGGCGGGGTCCGTGACGGAGTCCTCGGAGGCGAAGGTCGCCATCGTCCATCGGGCGCCCGCCTCGATGGTGCGCCGGGCCGGCTCACGGGGGACCCCTAACCTGATCAAGGCGGCCAGCTCGGGCGGCTCGAGCGTCTCGTCGCCGCCCCCGACGTCCTCCATGCGGGCATGGTCGACCACCGCGCGGGCCAGGCCGGGGTGGGAACGATAGAGGGCGCGCAGCCGGATGATGTCGTCCCGCACGACGACCGTCCACTCGGCCAGGGTCGAGACCCGCTCGTAGGCGCCTGGGGACCGGTCGAGTGACCTGAAGGCCGCGGCGGAGATGAGGTCGAGCAGGGCGGCCTTGTCACGCACGTGGTGGTAGAGGGTCGGCGCCTGGATGTCGAGCGCGCGGGCCAACCCTCGCATGGAGAGCTTGGCGACTCCGTCGGTGCGCACGATCTGCAGCGCCGCGTCGACGATGGCGCCCTGGGTGATGCCCACCGGGCGCCGGGAAGGACGGTGAGGCGTCGCGGCCGGTGAGATTCCGTCGTGGAGGGATTCGTGCACACAGGCACTCTAACAGTGTTAGAGTCCGGGTTCATGACCGCAGCAGAGATCCAGGACCTGACCATGGCCGAGCGGGACCGGCTCGTCGCCACCCTCGGCTCGCTCGCGGACGAGGCGTGGGGCGCTCCGAGCCTGTGCGCCGGATGGACCGTGCGCGACCTGACCGCGCACCTGCTCATGCCCTACGAGCTGTCCGCCCTCTCGCTGCTCGGCGGCCTGGCTCGCACACGCTTTCGCTTCGACCGGCTGGCTGACGAGTGGGCCCGCCGCGACTCGCGGTCGCCCGAGCAGCTGCTGACCGCCCTGGGCGGGATCGACGGCAGGCGCTTCGGTGCTCGGGGGGTCCCGCAGGTCGCGGGCCTGAGCCACCTCGTCGCCCACGCTGCCGATGTCTACCGACCGCTCGGCATCGACCACGTCATCGAGCCCGAGGTCGCGACCATCGCGCTCGACGAGCTGGTCGGGCGTGGCCGCAGCAGCCTCCCGGACGGTCTGCTCGAGGGGCGCCGCTTCACCGCCACGGACGTGGAGTGGAGTCACGGCGCCGGCGAGCAGGTGGCGGGGCCGGCTTCTGCCCTCATCCCCACGCTGCTCGGCCGCGACGTGGCCCTCGGCGAGCTGACGGGGCCAGGCGTCCCTGGCGTCGCCGAGCTCATCGCCGCCCGCTGACGCCGCCCGACCCTCCCGGGGAGGATCTCAGCTGCCGGGTCGAACGCCGCCCATCCGACGGATGAGGGCGTTGGCGTCGCCGACCGGGCCCAGGTGGACGAGCTTGTCCGGGTTGACGACCGCGCGGACGCCCGCGACCTGGCTGCCGCGGATGTCGAGAGCCCAGACGGCGAGCAGCCTGCCCTCGACGAGGAACGTCGCGCCGGGGTCACCGTTGACCTCGGTGAGCCGGATCTCCATCTCGGGCAGGCGGCTCAGCGCCCGCAGCCAGTTGGTGAGGGTGTGCGCGACCCGGCTGCGGCCGTGCTGCGAACGCGCGAGCGAGGGCGCCTTGCCCCCACCGTCTCCGACGAGCTCGACGTCGTGTGCGAGCAGGGACTCGAGGGCGGCAAGGTCGCCCGTCCTGGCTGCGGCGAAGAAGCGGCTCGCCAGCTCGCTCTGCTGCTCGGGAGTCGTCGTGAACCGTGGTCGCTGGTCCTCGACGTGTCGTCGGGCGCGCACCGCGAGCTGGCGCACGTTCGCCTCGCCCTTGCCGACGATCGCCGCGACCTCGCCGTAGCCGTAGCCGAACACGTCGTGGAGGAGCAGGACCGCCCGCTGCTCCGGCGACAGGCTCTCCAACAGCACCAGCAAGGCCATCGACAGGGAGTCGGCGGTCTCCGCCTCCCGGGCCGGGTCCTGCCCGGCCCCCTGGCCGTCGGTGAGGATCGGCTCGGGGAGCCAGTCCCCGACGTACCGCTCGCGGCGCACGCGCGCCGACCGCAGCTCGTCCATCGCGAGGCGCGTCGTCACGGTGGCCGTGAAGGCCCGCGGAGACTCGAGCTGCTCGCCCGACTCGAGCGCGCGGTGAACCCGGAGCAGCGCCTCCTGCACGACGTCCTCCGCCTCGGTGACGCTCCCCAGCATCCGGTACGCGATGCCGAAGGCCACGGGCCGCAGGGCCGCCAGCAGCTGCTCCCGGTCGGGAGCCCCTGCCGGCGAGCCCTTCTCGTCGGTCACGCCGCCGCACCGCTCTCGGCGCGCGCCTGCGCGCCCAGCTCCCGGAAGCCGTCACGCCACGTGGCGTGCGTCGGGGTCCAGTCCAGCTCGCGCCTGGCCTTGGCGTTGGATGCGCCCCGCAGCTCGGTCATCATCACGGTGCCAGTCTCGCCCGCCAGGAGCCTCCCGACCAGGCGTGGCACGCGCATCGGCGGCTTGGCGCCCAATGAGTCGGCGAGGACCGGCAGCCACGTCGCCACGGTCGCCGGCTCGTCGTCGACGACGTTGTAGACGCCGGCCGCGCCGTGCTCGATGGCGGCCACGGTCGCGTCGGCCGCATCGGCGATGTGGATGAACGACCACACCCCACCGCCGTCACCGACGACGGGGAACTTCCTCCGGCGGACGGCTTCGGTCTGTTCGCCACCGGCGCCGAGCGAGGTGTTCGGGCCGTAGAACCCGCCGTACCGCAGCACGATGCCCTGCGTCCACGACGCGGCGAGCACGCTGTCCTCGACGTGCCGGATGGCGCCCACGGTCTGCTCCATCCCAGCCGGCGGCTCGGTGCCGAACGGGTCGTCCTCGGACTTCACGGCATCGCCGACCCGGTCGTAGCCGGCGAAGAAGCTCTGGGCGACGAAACGCCCCACCCCGACCGCGCGGGCCGCCGAGAGCAGGTGGTCGGTGCCCTCGGTCCGTAGCCGGTTGGTCTGGGCGAACGCCCGGTCGAAGTGCCTCATGTCCATCGGCCCGATCGAGGTCAGCTGGTGCACGACAACCTCCGGGTGCGCCTCGGCGACCGCCCGCGCGACCTGGTCGGGGTCGAGCGCGTCAGCCACCACCGGCACCGCTCCCAGCCCGCGCAACAGCGCCTGCTTCGACTCGCTGCGGGTCATCCCGTGGACCTCGTGTCCGGCTCGCACCAGACGCGGCACCAGCTGCCGCCCCATCGCACCGGTCGCTCCCGCCACCAGAACCCTCATGGTCTCCTCCTTCGCTCGAATCCTGCGTACACCCATCCAGACGAGACAGCAGCCCGTCCTGTGACACCTCGCTGCCGAGCAGATGTGCCGCGGGAGAGACAGGGGGAGGCGCCGACTCCGGCGAGCGTTCCGCGCCGGACTGAGTGGCGGCGAGCCACATGCCGCCTGCGTCTTTGTGGTCTCCGGTCCCACCAACGTCCGTTCGAGGCTGAACTACTTTCGCCGAAACGGTTGGGCGTCAACGAATCTCGTTGCAGCAAAGGCGCGAGCGCCCGCCAGAGGTGGAGGACATCGGTGTCCAAGCGGTGGAGTCTCGCGCTCGCGAGCGTCATGATCACGCTGTCGGTCGCGGCCTGCGGCTCGCCCGGGCAGCCGGGAGCGCCGGCTGCCGATGGCGGCACGGGAGGCGCCACGGGCGGTTCCGGTGCGGCGTACAAGGTCGGGCTCGTCTACTCCAAGTCGGGCCCGCTCGCGAGCTACGGCGCGCAGTACCGCCAGGGCCTCACGGCCGGCATCGACTACGCCACCAAGGGGACCGGCGCGGTCGCCGGGCACACGATCCAGATCACCGAGCAGGACGACGCCGGCGACCCGGCCAAGGCCGTCGCGTCGGCGACCGACCTCATCGGCCAGGGCAACACGATCATCGCCGGTTCGACCTCGAGCGGCGTGGCACTGCAGGTGGCGCCGCTGGCCAAGGACAACAAGGTGCTCTTCATCTCGGGCCCGGCGGCGGCCGACGCGGTGACGGGCGCCAACCGCTACACCTTCCGCTCGGGTCGCCAGACCTACCAGGACGTCGCGACCGCCGGCAGCATCCTCGGGGACGTCAAGGGCAAGAAGGTGACGGTCCTCGCGCAGGACAGCGCGTTCGGCAAGGCCAACGTCGCTGCCGTCACCGCCGTCCTCGGTGCCAAGGGCGCGACGGTGAGCTCGGTCGAGGTGCCTGCCGCCGCCACCGACCTGACCCCGTTCGCGACCAAGGTCAAGGGCGCCGCCCCGGACCTGCTCTTCGTCGCCTGGGCCGGCGCCAACGCCACGGCGATGTGGACGACGCTGGGACAGCAGGGGGTCTTCGACTCCACGAAGGTCGTCACGGGACTCGACATCAAGGCGACGCATCCGCTCTTCGGCGAGGTCGCGACGAAGATCAACTTCCTCTCGCACTTCTTCGAGGGTGCCGCCGACAACGCGGCCTACCAGGCGCTCGACGCCGGACTGAAGAAGCAGGGTGCCACCGTCGACCTGTTCACCAACGACGGGTTCGTGGCCGGCCAGATGATCGTGCACGCCCTCGAGGCGGGCGGCGGCGACGTCGAGAAGATGGTGACCTCGCTCGAGGGCTGGAAGTTCGACGGTCCCAAGGGGTCGCTCGAGATCCGCGCCGAGGACCACGCGCTCCTGCAGCCGATGTTCACGGCGACGTTGAAGGACGGCGCCAACGTCGTCCCGCAGCTCGTGGACACGCTCGGTGCCGACGTCGTGGCACCGCCCGTCACCCCCTTCAAGTGATCGGACACCCTCCGTCGTGATCAGTGCAGAGGCGGTCGGCTGGAAGGTCGGCGGCGCCCATATCCTCGACGACGTGTCGTTGACGGTGGGGGCCGGTGAGCTGCTCGGCATCATCGGTCCCAACGGGGCGGGCAAGTCGTCGTTCGTCAACATCCTCAGCGGGGTGACTCGTCCGTCGAGTGGCCGGATCACGCTGCAGGACAGGGACGTCACGGGATCGAGCGCGACGCGCCGGGCCCGCATGGGTTTGGCGCGGTCGTTCCAGACGTCGGCCCTCTTCGACGGGCTCTCGGCGGGGGAGAACGTACGGCTGGCGGTGCAGGCGGCGGGGACGGCGCCGTTCTCGCCGTTCCGTGCCGCTGGTTCGGCCACCTCGACGGTGATCGAGTCGCTCCTCACGCGGGTGCGTATGCCGGGTCGCGTGCGGACGCTGGCCCGTGACCTCTCGCACGGCGACCGTCGCAAGCTCGAGCTCGCCATGGCCCTGGCGTCCGAGCCGGCGGTGCTGCTCCTCGACGAACCGATGGCGGGGGTGTCGGCCGAGGACGTGGACGGGCTGACCGAGATCATCGGCGAGGTGCGCGACTCGGGCGTCGCCGTGGCGATGGTCGAGCACCACATGCACGTCGTGCTCGGTCTCGCCGACCGCGTCGCGGTGCTGCACCACGGGCAGCTGCTCGCCGTCGGTGTGCCGACCGAGGTGACCGCCGACGAGCGGGTCCAGCAGGCCTACCTGGGAGAAGCACTGTGACCGAACAGAGCCCGTCGACCCGCAGCGCAACGGAGTCCCCTCCGGTCCTGGAGCTCGACGACGTCCACGTCCGCTACGGCGGGTCGCACATCCTGCAGGGTGTCTCGTTCGACGTGCCTGCGACCGGCGTCACCGCCCTTCTGGGACGCAACGGCGTCGGGAAGACCACGACCCTCAAGGCAATCATAGGTCTGGCTCCCAGGGCGGGCCGGATCCGATTGCAGGGCAGAGAGATCCAGAGCATGACAACGGCTCGGATCGTCCGGGGTGGCATCGGCTACGTCCCCGAGGACCGCGAGGTCTTCGGTGGCCTGACCGTCGACGAGAACCTCCGACTGGTCGCCCCCGACGAGGGCGTCGAGGCCCCGGTCGTCGGTCGGCTCTTCCCGGACCTCGTCGCGCGTCGTGGACAGCGAGCGGGCACCCTCTCGGGCGGCCAGCAGCAGATGGTCTCGCTGGCCCGGGTGCTGCTGCGCGAGAACGCGCTCCTGCTCATCGACGAACCGACCAAGGGCCTTGCGCCCAAGCTCGTCACGGAGGTCGCCGACGTGCTCGCGGAGGTGGCGCGGACCACCCCGGTCCTGCTCGTCGAGCAGAACCTGCCGCTGGTGCGACGGATCGCCGACCGGGTCGTCGTCCTCGACGCGGGCCAGGTCGTGCACCGCGGGGCGGCCGCCGAGCTCGTGGCCGACGTCGACCTGACGCGCGAGCTGCTCGGGGTCTCGATGCGGCGGGAGGGGGCGGCATGAGCGACCTCGTCCTGCTGCTCGCGACCGGACTCGGCCTGGGCGCCCTCTACTTCATCGCCGCGAGCGGGCTGAGCCTCATCTACGGCCTCATGGGCGTGCTGAACTTCGCTCACGGCGCGTTCATGACCGCAGGGGCGTATGCCGCCTGGCTGACGATGGGCGCCCTGCCCGCGGACTGGCCCGTGGTGGGGCGGCTCATCGTCGGGATCGTGGCGGCCGTCTGCGTCGGGGCCCTGGTGGGTCTCGTCGTCGAGGTGGTGCTCATCCGCCCCCTCTACCGTCACCACATCCAGCAGGTGCTCGTGACCGTCGGCCTGTCGCTGGCGGGAGTGGCTGCAGCACAGGGCATCTGGGGCGCCGATCCCAGAGCGATCGACAAGCCTGCCTGGATGAGCGGGACGACCGACGTGCTCGGCGCCCGGCTGCCGAACGACCGCTTCGTCTACGTTCTCGTCGCCGGTCTGCTCTTCGGCGGGCTCCTCGCCCTGCTGCACCTGACGCGCCTCGGACTCGTCATCCGGGCGGGCGTCGAGAACCGGACCATGGTCGAGGCACTCGGCATCAACGTCCACCGGACCTTCACCGTCGTCTTCGCCCTCGGTGGCGCCGCGGCAGGTCTGGCCGGAGTCCTCTACTCCCAGTACGCCGGGGCGGTGTCCCCGGCCCAGGGTGGCTCGCTCCTCATCTTCGCCTTCATCGTCGTCGTCATCGGCGGCATGGGCTCGCTGACGGGCACCGCCGTGGCTGCCGTGGCGGTGGGTCTCGTCCAGCAGCTGGCCAACTACTACGCGGCGAGCGGGGTCGGCGACCTCTCGGTCGTGCTGCTGCTCGCCGTGGTGCTCCTGCTCCGTCCCACCTCCCTGAAGGGAGCAACGGCATGACGCCGCCGACCGACCACGTGACCGAACGATCCACCGCACAGCCGAGCACCACGCATACACCCACCGACGTCGTCGTCGTGGGCAACACCACCGCCGCGCCACGGAACGAGGAGGTGGCGCGAGCCCGCGGGCCGCGTCGTCTGCTCGGCACCGTGCCGGTCCTCGTGGTCCTCGTGGTGCTCGGCTACCTGCCCTACGTGCCCGTCGAGCTGCCCGGCATCCTCCCCGGGCGGGTCAACGGCCCCGGCTCACTCCAGCTGCTCGCCACGTGCCTCGTCATCGGCGGCATCGCCCTCAGCTACGACGTCCTCTTCGGTCGCACCGGCCTGCTCAGCTTCGGGCACGCGCTGTTCGTCGCAGCCGGGAGCTACCTGCTGACCATCTCGCTCTCGACCTGGGCGCTGCCCCTCCCTCTGGCCCTTCTCGCGGCGCTCGGTCTGTCGACCCTGCTCGCGCTCGTCGTGGGTGCCGTCGCCCTCCGGGTCGGGGGCATCGCCTTCGCGATGGTGACCCTGGCCTTCGCGCAGGCCGCGTCGATCATCGTCATGCGCAACCCCGGGGGAGTCACCGGTGGTGAGGAGGGTCGCCCCCTCGACCGCGACGCCGTGCCCGACCTGCTCGTCGGGGTGGCCAACGCGCCCTACCGCTACTGGCTCGCCCTCGGCTTCGTCGTCGTCGCCTGGGTGGCCGTCACCGTGCTGGTGCACTCGCGGGCGGGCCACGCCATGGCGGCCGTCCGCGAGAACGAACAACGGGCCGCCGTGCTCGGCCTCGGCACCTACCGGGTCAAGCTGCTCGCGCTCGTCGTGGGATCGTTCCTCGGCGCTCTCGGTGGCGTCGTCCACGCCCTCGTGCTCGGTGGCTCGAACCCGCACCTGACCACCTCCGAGTTCACGCTCTCCCTCCTCGTCATGGTGGTGCTCGGCGGGGCCGGCAGCCGGTGGGGGGCCCTGCTGGGCGGGGTGCTCTACACCTACGCCGACGCGCGGCTCGTCGAGGTCAGCAACGCCGGCTTCCTCCAGGGGATGCCCGACGTCGTGCGTCAGGTGCTCTCGCAGCCGCTCTTCATCCTCGGCGTCTTCTTCATCGTCGTGGTCTACTTCGCTCCCTCGGGCCTGACCGGCCTCGGCGGGAGACTGATCAGGAGGTCAGGGTCCCGATGAGCACCACACCGTCCGCCTTCGTGATCGAGCTGCCGGAGGGCAGCCTCGCCATCCACGACCTCAGCCTCGGGACACCCGCCTCCGACGCGCCCGTCGTGCTTGCCGTCCACGGCATCACCGCCAACGGCCTCTCGTGGGGGCGGGTCGCCGACGAGATCGGCCGGCGCCACGGCCCCGGGGCGGTTCGCTTCCTCGCCCCCGACCTGCGCGGCCGCGGTGACAGCCGCTCGGCTCCCGGCCCGTACGGTCTCGGCGTGCACGTGGACGACCTGACCTCGATCGCCACGGTCTTCGGATCGGCACCAGTGCTCCTCGGCCACTCGATGGGCGCGTTCATCACGGCGCTCGCTGCGGCCCGGCACCCCGACCGTTTCCCCGCCACCGTTCTCGTCGACGGCGGACTCGCCTTCCCGGTACCGGAGGACCTCGACGTCGACGCCGCGCTCCGGTCCGTGATCGGACCAGCCATGGACCGGCTGTCGATGCGCTTCGCCGACCCCGCGGCATACCTCGCCTTCTGGTCGGCCCACCCCGCGCTCGGGCCGGTCCTGACCGGACCCGGCGGCGACGCTGCGCGTGCCTACATCGAGCACGACCTCGTGCAGGACCCGTCCGACGGTCAGTGGCACAGCACGTGCGTGCTCGAGGCGATCCGAGCCGACGGCGCCGACGTCATGGCCGACCGGGAGACCCACTCGGGGCTGCGAACGGCCGTGTCGCTCGGAGTCCGGGCCGAGCTGGTCTGGGCCCGGCGCGGGCTGCTCGACGAGCCGCAGGGGCTCTACGACGAGGGACGGTTGGCGGCACTCGAGCTGCCGAACGGCGTGCGCACGACCGAGGTCGACGCCAACCACTACGACGTGATCCTGGGCGACCGCGGGGTCGCTGCCGTGGCGGACGCGCTCGACCGTCTGCTCGCGGGCTGAGGGAGGGCTCACCGGTTCACCGTCAGCGGGTGATGCCGGGGGGTGGTCTCTCTTCCGAGACTGCCCTCATGAGCGACCAACACGTCAACGCAGACACCTTCGTCAGGGCCGAGACCGACCGGATGTTCGCCGCCGTGCTCGCGGACGCCGGCGGCGTCAACCAGCCCGGCGACCACGAGCTGACGACCGATCGCTACGACACCGAGGACGTCGCGGCGGTGAACGCGCTTCAGGACCGCATCGCGCTGTCGGCGGCGGCGGCCCGGCCGTTCACGTTCCCGGACTACGACGCCGCGTCTCTGGACCGGACGCGCTCGGGGTTGCTCGCGCTCGCGAAGGGCTACCGCGGGTTCGACAGGGCGTTCGGCCCCCGCCAGGACGTCGACCCGGTGCGGCACCTCGTCGACCCGGCTGCCGGTTGGGGTGGGCTCCCCTCGAGTGAGGCCACCTACGTCAACGTCGACCCCGGCCCGTCCGTGGGGGAGTACCAGCTGACGGTTCGCGACGTCCCCGTCGACGGGTTCTGGTCCATCTCGCTCTACAACTCGCACGGCTACTTCGACGACGACGGCAGCGTCGTGAGTGTCAACAACCTGACGGCGCAGCGGGACCCGGACCGGGCTGTCACCGTTCACTTCGGCGGGTGCGACGACGGACGCCCCAACTGCCTCGGCATCAAGAAGGGGTGGAACTACCTCGTGCGGCTCTACCGCCCCCGAAGCGAGATCCTCGACGGGACGTGGAGCTTCCCGTCGGTGACGCGCGTGCCCTGAGGCCCGTGCGCTCGTCCGTGCGCGCGCCGGTGCCCAGACGGCTCGGCGGGCTCAGGCCGGGGCCTGCAGCGCCCGGAGGCGGAGCGCGATCTGCAGCTCGAGGGACTGGTCGGGCTGCTGCCACGACTCCCCGAGCAGAGCCGTGATCCGCTCGAGCCGCTGCGACACGGTGTTGACGTGCACGTGCAGCGTGCCGGCCGCGTGACGTGGGCTGCCGCCCGCCGCGAAGTATGCGGAGAGCGTGCCGACGAGGTCGGTGCCACGTCGCTCGTCGTAGTCGAGGACGGGACCGAGCAGCTTGCGCACGTAGTCGTCGACGTCAGGGTCGGACCCCACGATGAGCCCGGCGAAGCCGAGCTGGGTCGCGGCGGCGCCCTTGCCGCGGTGACCGAGTGCGATGAGGGCACCGACCGTGCGGTGTGCCTCCTCGTGCGCCTCGGCGATGCCGTCGACGTCGCGCACCGGGCCGGCACCGGCGACCGTGACGCAGGTGCGCTTGCCGATGCGCGCGGCCACCGCCCGTGCCAACCCGTCGGCATCGGTGCCGGGCACGAGCGCGACGACGTCGCCGTCGTGCGCACCGACCAGCGAGGACTCGCCCGTGGCCGCGCTCGCCGAGATGAGCAGGGCCCGGTGACCGCCGGGCTCCTCGCCGCGGAGGACGAGCAGCGAGAATGGTTTCTGCGGGTCGAAGCCGACCGCCCGGGCCAGCGACAGCCGTTCCTCGCGCGACCCACGCCTGCTGACGAGGTCGCTGACGAGGCGGTTGCGGGCCGACTGTCGGGCATCCGCAGCCTGACGCTCGAAGAGCAGCACCAGCGCGGTCACGACCCCGGCCCGTTCGACCGTGCGCTGGTCGGAGTCGCCGAGGATCAGGCCACCGACGTAGATCGTGCCCAGCCGCTCGCGTGCGGCTGTCACGGCCACGGCGTAGATGCCGTCGCGTTCGACGAGGCGGCCGGTGCCGAGACCCGGAAGGGCATCGAGGGCCGCGACCGGGTCGTGACCGGACGCGTCGGGCTCCGGGGCCGGCCCCGCCGCGCTGTGTCGGCTGCCGTTCTCGTCGACGAGGACCGCCCAGCCGCCGAGCAGCTCGGCCAGGGCGTGCGTGATGTCGTCCACCCCGCCGCCACCGAGCACGAGTGAGGCGAAGCGGTCGTGGGCGGCGGCCGCCTTCTCGACACCGTCCGCGTAGTGGCGCACCGTCTCGTGCGCGTCGGAGAGCGCGGCGAGCGCGTTCTCCGCATCGGCGAGCGCTCGCGTCTGCACCAGGGTGACGGCGGCGAGGGTCGCCAGGTTGCCGAGCAGCCCCACCTCCTCACGCGTGAACGGACGCGACGAGCGGTTGGCGGCGAAGAGGACCCCGACGAAGTGCTTCTCGACGATGAGCGGCGTCCCACAGATCGCGATGATGCCTTCCTCGCCCACCGCGCCGTCGATGTCGGACGTGTGCCGGAACCGCTCGTCCGCCCAGTAGTCGGCGGTCCAGTAGGGCTTGTGCGTCGAGGCGACCAGGCCTCCCAGACCGGCTCCGAGCGCGAGGCGCACCGACTGGAAGACCGCCGACACGGAGCCGTCGGTGGCGCGCATGAAGGTGTCGCCGGCCTCGGGGTCGTAGAGGGTGAGGTAGGCGAGGTCGGTGCCGACGAGCCGGCGGGCTCGGCGCACGATGGCGTCGAGGACCGATCCCGGGTCGCTCTCGGTCGCCAGCTCCCGGGCGGTGTCGAGCAGGGCCGCCAGTCCGGCCTCGCGGTGCTGGTGGACCTCGCGGGCACCGGTGATCCGCAACGCGAGATCGCGTGCTTCGGCCGGTGCCTCCGCGGCCGCGATCTCGGCGACCGGGGCGTCGGCCGCCAGCAGCTGGAGCAGGTGGATGACCTGGTCGGCTGTCGACGTCTCGCTGCGGGTGACCACGGGCAGATCCTAGGCGGGTGGAGTCGGTGGCGGTGCGTGGCGCTCGCGCTCAGTGCGCGGTCCAGCCACCGTCCATCGAGAAGGAGGTCCCGCTCACCGAGCCCGACGCGGGGCCGCACAGGAAGAGTGCCAGGGCCGCGACCTCGTCGGGCTCGACGAGGCGCTTGACGGCGACCGGAGCCAGCATGACCTTCTCCACGACCTCGGACTCCGGGATGCCGTGGCTGCGGGCCTGGTCGGCGATCTGCTTCTCCACGAGAGGCGTGCGGACGTAGGCCGGGTTGATGCAGGTCGAGGTCACGCCGTGTGGGCCGCCCTCGAGCGCGACGACCTTGGACAGGCCCTCGAGGCCGTGCTTGGCGGTGACGTAGGCCGACTTGAACGCGCTCGCCCGAAGGCCGTGGACGCTCGAGATGTTGATGACCCGGCCCCAGCCGCGGTCGTACATGTGGGGGAGGCTCTGGCGGATCAGCCGGAACGGGGAGACGAGCATGAGGTCGAGGATGAACTCGAACCTCTCGAGCGGGAACTCCTCGACAGGGCTGACGTGCTGGATGCCGGCGTTGTTGACGAGGATGTCCACCTCGGTCGGCAGGTCGGCCAGGCCGTCCAGGTCGGCGAGGTCCGCGGTGATCGTCGCGATGTCGCAACCCTCGGCCATCGCGGCGAGACCGTCGGCGTCCCGGTCGACGGCGTGCACCTTGGCCCCGGCGCCGGCGAGTGCGCGCGCGACACTGGCGCCGATGCCGCTCGCGGCTCCGGTGACGAGGGCCGTCCGCCCGGTGAGGTCGATGGGTCGGTTGGCCGGCGTCGGGACGCCGAGGGAGTCCGGGTCGTCGGCGCGGGCGTCGTTGCGGGCGTCGGGCATGCGGGAAGACTAGGGAGAGGTGTTCGAGCCACCTGTGTGGTGGCCGAACACAAAACCCCCGATCCCATGTGGACCGCGCTCACCACCGGGTCTCACCGCCGGCGCCCGTTGAGCCTGCCTGCGCCGGTCAGATGTCGCGGAAGACCTCGATGGTGGCGCCCAGGGCGTTGAGTCGCTCGGCGAGGTCCTCGTAGCCGCGGTTGATGACGTAGACGTTGCGCAGGACCGACGTTCCGGGAGCCGCGAGCATCGCGAGCAGCACGACGACCCCGGGACGCAGGGCCGGGGGGCACACGACCTCGGCCGCGCGCCAGCGGGTCGGCCCCTCGACGATGACGCGGTGCGGGTCGAGCAGCTGCACCTTCGCGCCGACCTTGGTCAGCTCGGTGAGGTAGATCGCGCGGTTCTCGTAGACCCAGTCGTGGATCATCGTGCTGCCCTCGGCGACGGCCCCGATGAGCGCGAAGAAGGGCAGGTTGTCGATGTTGAGGCCGGGGAACGGCATCGGGTGGATCTTGTCCGTGGGGGCCTGCAGCGGCCCGGGGATCGTCGTGAGGTCGACGAGGCGGGTCTTGCCGTTGGCCGAGGTGTACTCCGGCGTCAGGTCGTACTTCATGCCCATGCCGTCGAGGGTCGCGAGCTCGATCTCGATGAACTCGATCGGCACGCGGCGGATCGTGATCGAGCTGTCGGTGACGACCGCGGCCGCGATGAGGCTCATCGCCTCGATCGGGTCCTCGCTGGGGGAGTACTCGACGTCGACGTCGATCTCCGCCACGCCGTGCACCGTCAGGGTGGTCGTGCCGATGCCCTCGATGCGGACGCCGAGCTTCTCGAGGAAGAAGCAGAGGTCCTGGACCATGTAGTTGGGGCTGGCGTTGCGGATCACCGTGGTGCCGGCATGGCGGGCAGCCGCCATGAGGACGTTCTCGGTGACGGTGTCGCCGCGCTCGGTGAGGACGATGGGACGCTGGGGGTTGACCGACCGGTCCGAGCGCGCCTCGTAGAAGCCGTGCGTCGCCGCGACCTCGAGGCCGAACGAGCGCAGTGCGCTGAGGTGGGGCTCGACGGTGCGGGTGCCGAGGTCGCAGCCACCGGCATACGGCAGCTGGAAGCTCTCGAGCTCGTGGAGCAGCGGGCCGAGGAACATGATGACGGTCCGGGTGCGGCGGGCGGCCGCGACGTCGATCTCGTCGAGGTTGAGCTGGGCCGGGGGGATGATCTCGAGGTCGCTGCTGTCGGGCAGCCAGCGCGTGCGGACGCCGATGGAGGCGAGCACCTCGAGGATGCGGTTGACCTCCTCGATGCGGGCGAGGTTGCGCAGGGTCGTGCGGCCGCGGTTGAGCAGCGCGGCGCAGAGGAGCGCGACGGCCGCGTTCTTGGAGGTCTTGACGTCGATCGAGCCGGTGAGCTTCTGGCCGCCGACGATGCGCAGGTGCTGGGGGCCGGAGTGGCCGAGCGAGACGAACTCGGAGTCGAGGGCGTCACCGATCTTGGCGAGCATGTCGAGGCTGAGGTTCTGCTTGCCCTGCTCGATGCGGGTCACGGCGCCCTGGGACGTCCCGAGCAGCTCCGCGAGGTCCGACTGGGTCATGCCCTTGTGGCGTCGCGCGTCGCGGATGAGTCCGCCGATCCGGGTCAGGTAGGTCTGAGGCACCCGTCGAGGCTAACTCATATATGAGTTATGGCAAATCGCCCCGCGCGGCCGGATGCTGGGCCGTTCCGGTCAGCGATATGGGTCCGTGCGGACGGCTCCCGCCATGGCCGCGAAGACGGCGTCGATGTCGGGACCGCCCGGCTCCACCGGCGCGGCATACATGCGGGCGCTGGTGATCAGCCCGTCGGCGACGGCGGCGATGAAGACCGTGCGCATCTCCAGGTGCATGCCGTCCCGTCGGTTCCCGACCTGGGAGGCCTCGAGCCAGAAGCCCGTGTCCGTGACGACGTGGTCCTGCACGTCGAGGTGGACGTCGGGCACGGCTGTGAACATCGTCGTCCAGTTCTTGCGCACCTGCGCCGACCCGGTGAACGACCGCGCCGGGTGGACCGGATCCGTCAGGTCGTAGTCGTCGGCGAAGCAGTCGACGAGCCGGTCGACATCGTGGTCGTTGGTCGCTGCGACCAGCTCGTCGAAGAGCTCGGAGGGAGTGCGAGTCGAGTCCATGATGACTCCCCTTCTATTCGATACAGTTTGCTGTATCTGATTGAAAGGGTGCTCCTGATGTCGGCTTCCGTCAAGGGCCCGAGCGCTGACCGGCCTCGTCGCCGCTACGACGCGTCGCGCCGTCGGGCCCGTGCGGACGAGCGTCGTGGCGCCGTCATCGAGGCTGCCAGGGCGCGCTTCCTCGCGCACGGTTTCAGCGCGACGACCGTCGCTGCGGTGGCGGCTGATGCCGATGTCTCCGTCGAGAGCGTCTACAAGTGGTTCGGCTCGAAGGCCGGCCTGCTCAAGGCGGTCTGGGACCGGTCGCTGGCCGGCACCGGGTCGACCCATGCCGAGCTCCGGAGCGATGCCGGCTCTCGGGCGGCGACCGACGGCGTCACCATCATCCGGAACTGGGCCCGCCTCGCCGCCGAGGTGGGCGCGGTCGGCGATCCCGTCCACCGACTCATCGAGAAGGCGGCAGCCGTCGACCACGAGGCCGCCGAGCTGTACGCCCGGATCGAGGGCGAGCGGGCGTCTCGTATGGCGCACAACGCGGCCTACCTCGTCGACGGCGGCTACCTGCGAGAGGACGTGTCCGCGGACCAGGCCCGCGACGTGCTGCTGCTCTACACGACGTTCTACGAGAGACTCGTGACCGTGGCCGGGTGGACGCCCGAGCAGCTCAGCGCCTTCGTCGAACGTGGGCTCACCGCCCATCTGCTGGCCTGACCGGCCGGCGGCCGCCAGGCCCGCCCCCTGCGCGCGTCGAGTGCGTGCGACTGCGAGGGCGGACCGAGCGGCAGGCGTCCCGGGTCGGCGGCGGGTCAGCGCCGGGCGTTGGCGACGCCGTCAGGCAGGAATCGCGCGCCCGTCACCGCCTCGGCGACACCGGTGCGGTCCAGCAGAGGCGTGATGCCGCCGTTCCAGAACTGGAAGCCGGCGCCGGTCATCATCGCGAGGTCGATGTCCATCGGAGCCTGCGCGACGCCCTCGTCGAGCATGCGGCGGGCCTCGTCGGCGAGGACCGTCAGCACGCGCTGACGCACCTGCGCGAGGTCGAGCACGACCGGCTCGGCCGGCTTCTCGATGAGCTCGGCGACCTCGGGGTCGAGGACCGGGCGACCAGAGCTGAGGTCGTAGAAGCCACGCTTGCCCGCGGCCACGATCCGCTGGAGCGTCGGCGAGGCGTAGAAGCGGTCGGGGAACGCCCGCACGAGCGTCTCGCCGTTGTGCAGGGCGATGGCCGGCCCGACGAGCCCTATGAGGACGAAGGGCGGCATCGGCGCGAGCCCGGCGAAGGCGCGGTCGACGACCTCGATCGGCGTGCCCTCGTCGAGGATCTTCGCGGCCTCGCCCATGAACCGGCCGAGGAGCCGGTTGACGATGAAGGACGGGCGGTCCGCGGCCCGGATGCACGTCTTCTTCAGCGACCTCCCGACTGCGAACGCCGTTGCGAGAGTGGCGTCGTCGGTGCGCTCACCCGGGATGATCTCGAGCAGCGGCATGACGGCGACGGGGTTGAAGAAGTGGAAGCCGACGACCCGCTCCGGGTGCTCGAGCGTCGAGGCCATCTCGGCGATCGACAGGCTCGAGGTGTTCGTGGCGAGCACGCACTCCGCCGAGACGACGGCCTCGACCTCTGCGAACACCTGCTGCTTGACCGACATCTCCTCGAAGACGGCCTCGATGACGAAGTCGGCGTCGGCGAAGCCGTCCTTGCTCGTCGACCCGCTGACGAGGGCCTTGTAGCGGTTCAGCCTGTCGGGGTTGAGCCGTCCCTTGCCGGCGAGCTTGTCGAGCTCGGCGTGGACGTAGCCGACACCCTTGGCGACGCGCTCGTCGTCGATGTCGGTGAGCACGACCGGCACCTGCAGGCGCTGGATGAAGAGCAGTGCGAGCTGGCTGGCCATGAGGCCGGCACCGACGATGCCGACCTTCGTCACAGGACGGGCCAAGGTCTTGTCGGGCGCCCCGGCGGGACGCTTGGCGCGCTTCTGCAGGAGGTCGAACGCGTAGAGCCCGGCGCGGAGCTCGTCGCTCATGAGCAGGTCGGCGAGCACCTCGTCCTCGGCGGCGAAGCCTTCCTCGCGTGTCGCGGTGCGCGCGGCGGCGAGCAGGTCGAGCGCGGCATACGGGCTCTTGGCCTGTCGTCCGGTCTTGACGTCGGCGAGGCCCCTGGCCTTCGCGATCGCCGCGTCCCACGCCGTCTCGTCGCGGTCGACCTCGGGGCGCTCGACGGTGACCTCGCCGGAGAGGACCCGGGCGGCCCAAGCGACCGACTCCTCGAGGAAGTCGGCCGGCTCGAGGAGCGCGTCGGCCATCCCGAGCCTGTAGGCGTCGACACCCTTCAGCATCCGGTTCTGGCTCAGCGGGTTGTCGATGACGACGGTGAGGGCCTTGTCGATGCCGACGAGGTTGGGCAGCATCCAGCAGCCGCCCCAGCCGGGGACGAGGCCGAGGAAGACCTCGGGCAGCGCGACGGCCGGGACGCCCGCGCTCATGGTGCGGTAGGTCGCCGACAGCGCCAGCTCGACGCCGCCGCCCATGGCCGCGCCGTTGACGAACGCGAACGTCGGGACCGGCAGGTCGGAGAAGGCTGCGTATGCCGCGTGGCCGGCTCGGGCGATCTCGAGCGCCTGGTCGCGTGAGCCGATGAACGGCACGCCCGTGAGGTCGGCGCCCACGGCGAAGATGAACGGCTTGCCGGTGACGGCGACGGCGACGATCTCGCCGGCCTCGGCGCGCTCCCGGAGACGGCTGATCGTCGCGGTCAGGCCCGCGATCGACTGCGGCCCGAACGTGTTGGGCTTGGTGTGGTCGAAGCCGTTGTCCAGCGTGATGAGGGCCAGGGTCCCGGCGTGACCCGGGAGCGCGACGTCGTGCACCGGTGTGCGCGTCACGACCTCGGTCGCGAAGTCGGCTGCGGTCCTTGTCTTCTCTGTGGTGGCGGTCATGCGACCTCCTCCTTCTCGGCCGAGGCCACGTAGTCGGCGTGGTGCGGGTTCTCCCAGATGACGGCGCCGCCCATGCCGATGCCGATGCACATGGCGGTCAGGCCGTAGCGGACCTCGGGGTGCTCCTCGAACTGGCGAGAGAGCTGGGTCATGAGGCGGACCCCGGAGCTGGCGAGCGGGTGTCCGGTTGCGATGGCGCCGCCGTACTCGTTGACGCGCGGGTCGTCGTCGGCGATGCCGAAGTGGTCGAGGAAGGCGAGCACCTGCACGGCGAAGGCCTCGTTGAGCTCGAAGAGGCCGATGTCGTCGATGGAGAGGCCGGCCTTGGTGAGGGCCTTCTCCGTGGCGGGGACCGGACCGACACCCATGACCTCGGGCTCGACGCCGACGAAGGAGAAGGACACCAGACGCATCCGGACCGGCAGGCCGAGATCCGTCGCGGCCTGCTCGGACGCGAGCAGGCAGGCCGTCGCACCGTCGTTGAGGCCGGCGGCGTTGCCCGCGGTGACGTTGCCGTGGGCGCGGAACGGGGTCTTGAGCTGCCCGAGGTCGTCGACGGTCGTGCCGGGCCGCGGCGGCTCGTCGGCGGTTGCGAGCCCCCAGCCGAGCTCGGCGTGACGGGTCGCCACGGTGACGAGGTCGCGCTGGATCTTGCCGTCGGCATACGCCTGCGCGAGCTTGTCCTGGCTGCCCACGGCAAAGGCGTCGGAGCGCTGCTTCGTCAGCTGCGGGAAGCGGTCGTGCAGGTTCTCGGCCGTCTTGCCCATGACGAGCGCGTCGGGGTCGACGATCTTCTCGGCGACGATGCGCGGGTTGGGGTCGACGCCCTCGCCCATCGGGTGGCGGCCCATGTGCTCGACGCCGCCGGCGATGGCGATGTCGTAGGCGCCGAAGGCGATCGAGCTCGCGGTGTTGGTCACGGCCGTCATGGCGCCGGCGCACATGCGGTCGACGGAGTATCCCGGCGTGGTGTTCGGCAGGCCCGAGAGGAGGGCGGCGGTTCGGCCGAGCGTCAGGCCCTGGTCGCCGATCTGGGTCGTCGCCGCGATGGCGACCTCCTCGACCTTGTCCTTGGGCAGGTTGGGGTTGCGGTGCAGCAGCTCGCGGATGCACCGGATGACGAGGTCGTCGGCCCGGGTCTGGGCGTACATGCCCTTGTCGCCGGCCTTGCCGAAGGGCGTGCGGACGCCGTCGACGAAGACGACCTCATTGAGTGCGCGGGGCACAGTGCCTCCTGATGTGGTTCTGGGGCGGTCACACCGAGACTACTGCCGGGTAACTTCAGGGCCAACGGGCCCATGGGTGACCATCCTCACCACCGCCGCGCCAGTGGTCGCGCAACCCGTGGGCCCGAGCCCGGTGCCTCACCGGGGTGAGGTGGAGCCACCCGACGGAGTGGCTGGGTCAGGCGGGTGGGTTCTCGCCGCACGCGAGCGAGATGAGCGGCGCGGTGATCGTCGTCTGCCAGCGTCGGGCGCCCATCGCGGCGAGGGCGTCAGCCACATCGGCGGTCGTCGGGGCGGCCGGACCCTCCCAGAGATAACGGCGCAGCAGGTCGGGAGTCAGGAGGTTCTCGACGGGCACGGCGAGCTCCTCGGAGACCGCGCCGAGCAGCTCTCGGGCCCGGGCCAGACGGGCAGCAGCGACGGGGTCGCGGTCGGCCCACGCCTTGGGCGGCGGTGGCCCGCTCGGCGGCAGGGACAGCACGGGCAGGTCGGTCTCGGGCAGCTCGAGTGCCCGGGCGACGACCTCGATGATGGCCTCCTGGTGACGCCGCACCGACCGGGCGAGCCGTGGCTCGGCGGACCCCACCGTGCGCGGCGGCTTGGTCGCCCGCTGGTTGGCGATGGCGATCTCGCTGATGGCTGCATCGGGCAGGACTCGTCCGGGCGAGGTGTCGCGCTGCTGGGCCACGGCGTCACGCCACAGCCACAGCTCACGCACGATGGCCAGCCCGCGCCGACCGCGCACCTTGTGCATGCCGGACGTGCGTCTCCACGGGTCGACCCGTGGCTCGGGTCCGGCGAAGTCGAGCAGGTGCTCGAACTCCTGCCTGGCCCAGGCGATCTTGCCCTGCGACGTCAGCTCGGCCGCCACGGCGTCACGCAGGTCGACCAGCACCTCGACGTCGAGGGCGGCATAGCGCAGCCAGGGCTCGGGGAGCGGTCGCACCGACCAGTCGACCGCGGAGTGCTCCTTGGCGAGCTGGAGGCCGAGGTAGTGCTCGACCATCGCCCCGAGGCCGACGCGGGGGAGCCCGGCGAGGCGGCCGCCGAGCTCGGTGTCGAAGAGCGACCTCGGCCGCAGGCCGACCTCGGCCAGGCAGGGGAGGTCCTGGGTCGCCGCGTGCAGGATCCACTCGGCGTCGCCGATCGCCTCGCCGACGGGGGAGAGGTCGGGACACGCGATCGGGTCGATGAGCCAGGACCCGGAGCCCTCGCGGCGGATCTGGACGAGGTAGGCACGCTGGCCGTAGCGGTAGCCCGACGCCCGCTCGGCGTCGATGCCGACCGGGCCGGTGCCTGCCCCGATGGCCTCGGCAGCCCGCAGAAGCATGCGCTCGTCGACGACGACGTCGGGCACCCCGTCGCGGGGGTGGGTCAGCGGGACGAGCTCCGGGGCGAGATCTGGGGCGAGATCTGGTGCGAGGTCGGCGGCAGCGGCGTCGAGGTCGTCGGTGGGCTCGTGCGGCTCTGCCGTCACCGTCGCTGCCCCGGCAGGGGGACGACGCCGTCGGGCAGGGGAGGGATGCCGGCGATGGTGCACAGCATGTCTGCCCAGGCGCGCAGGTGCTCGGCGGCGTCTCCGCCCACCGGCGTCCACGAGGCGCGGATCTCCATCTCGACGCTCGCCTCCCGGTCGGCCAGGCCGGCGAAGCTCTCGCTGACGACGCGGGTCACCGTGCCCGCCTCCGCCGTCCAACCGAGGCCGCGGTTGGTCAGCGAGTCGGTGAGCCAGGACCAGCCGACGGCGCCGAGCATCGGGTCACCGGCCAGCTCGGGCTCGAGCTCGGCCCGCGCGAACGTGACGATGCGCCACTGCCCGTCCCAGGTGTCAGGGGCCGCCGGGTCGTGCAGCACGACGAACCGACCGGTGGCCAGGTCGTCCTCGGGGTCGGCGATGTCGATCACGTCGGCGGTCAGGGCTGCGGCATACGGGGCGATGCGCGTGGGCGCCGGCACCTCCGTCAGGCGCACCTCCGAGCGCAGACGGACGTCTCGCAGGGCGCTGAGCGTCCGTGCGAATACCGCGCCGTGGTTGCCCGGCAACGTTCGCGTGTGCACCAGATGAGGGTATGCCGGACTCGGTCGTTCTGTCCTCAGGGCGCGCCGGACGCGCGTGGCGCGGCCACCCCCGGCCGTCGTGGCAGGATTGACCGGTGCCGACCACCGCCCCGCCAGCCACCCGCCAGAGCGACCTCGTCCGCGCTGCGCGCCGCGAGTCGGTCACCCGGACTCCGGTGTGGTTCATGCGCCAGGCGGGTCGCTCCCTCCCCGAGTACCGCGCCGTGCGCGAGGGCATCCCGATGCTCGAGTCGTGCATGCGCCCCGACCTCGTCACGGAGATCACCCTGCAGCCGGTGCGTCGGCACGGCGTCGACGCGGCCATCTTCTTCAGCGACATCGTCGTGCCGCTCAAGGCCATCGGCGTCGACCTCGACATCGTTCCGGGCGTCGGGCCGGTCGTGGCCCGACCGATCCGCACGGCCGCGGACCTCGACCAGCTCGTCCCGCTGACGCCCGAGCACGTTCCCTTCGTCACCGAGGCCGTGCAGCAGCTGGTCCGTGAGCTCGGCGACATCCCGCTCATCGGGTTCGCCGGTGCGCCGTTC
Source organism: Terrabacter ginsenosidimutans (assembly GCF_039539425.1). NCBI lineage: Bacteria > Bacillati > Actinomycetota > Actinomycetes > Micrococcales > Intrasporangiaceae > Terrabacter > Terrabacter ginsenosidimutans. Next base: position 88,352 of record NZ_BAABDC010000009.1, read on the forward strand.
ACCCTCGCCTCCTACCTCGTCGAGGGCGGCCCCTCGAAGAACCACGAGAAGACCAAGGCGCTGATGCACGGCGACCCCGAGCTGTGGGACGCCCTGTGCGCCAGGCTCGCCCAGATCTCCGGTGCGTTCCTGCGCGTGCAGGCACAGGCCGGCGCGAGCGCCGTGCAGCTGTTCGACTCGTGGGCCGGCGCGCTGTCCAAGGCGGACTACGCCGCGCGCGCGATGCCGCACTCCGCGGTCGCCCTCGCAGCCGTCGAGGACCTCGACGTCCCCCGCATCCACTTCGGTGTCGGCACGGGCGAGCTGCTGGCCCTCATGGGTGCTGCAGGGGCCGAGGTGGTCGGCGTCGACTACCGCGTGTCGCTCACCGACGCCGTGGAGCGTCTCGGGCCGACGTATGCCGTGCAGGGCAACCTCGACCCGGCCCTGCTGTTCGCGCCGTGGGACGCCCTCGAGCGCCGCGTCCGCGAGATCGTCGAGGAGGGCCGGCACGCACCGGGGCACATCTTCAACCTCGGCCACGGCGTGCTGCCCAACGTGGACCCCGACGTCCTCACCAGGGTCACTGCGCTCGTCCACGAGTGCTCGAGCCGCCGATGACGACAGCGGCTCCGTCGGTCGCTCGCTCCAGCCTCACCATGCTCGGTGGGTCTGTGGCGTCTCGCGTCCTCGGGGTGGTGCGCAACGGCCTCATCACCGCCATCATCGGTGCCCAGCTGGCCGGTGACGCGTTCTCCCTGGCGAACACCCTCCCCAACGTGCTCTACGTGCTGGCAGCGGGCGGCATCCTCAACGCGGTGCTCATCCCGTCGCTCGCGCGCGCCATGAAGCTCGAGGACGGTGGGCAGGAGTTCACCGACCGCGTCATCACGGTCGCCCTGGCGGGGATGGCGCTCATCACCGTCCTCGTCATGGCCGGTGCCGGTGGGTTCGTGTGGCTGCTGGCGCGCAGCTCCTCGCCCGACTTCAAGGACCTCGCGCTCGCCTTCTCACTCATCTGCCTCCCGCAGATCTTCTTCTACGGCCTCTTCGCCCTGCTCGGGCAGATCCTCAACGCGCGGGGGCGGTTCGGTGCCTTCGCGTGGGCGCCGTTCATCGCCAACGTCGTCGCGGTGGCCGGCCTCGTGCTCTTCCTCATCGTCTTCGGAAGGGGGGACCGCGACGGACCGGGTGGGCACCAGAGCCCGCGCGCCCCGACGGAGTGGACGGGGCCGATGATCTGGCTCTTCGCGGGATCGGCGACCCTGGCGGTCGTCGTGCAGGCCGTCTCGCTCGTGCCGGCCCTGCGTCGCACCGGGTTCCACTACCGGCCGCGGTGGGGCCTGCGCGGTGTCGGCCTGGGCGGCGTCAGCAGGCTCGCCCTCTGGGCCTTCAGCGGTCTGGCCGTGTCGCAGGTCGGCTTCTTCATCAGCCAGGGCGTGCTCAACAACGCCACGGCCCAGGCCAACGAGCTCGGCCTGGAGGGCGCGGCACGAGGACCGATGGCCTACAGCATCGCCTTCACGCTCTTCATGCTGCCGCACGCCTTCATCACCGTCTCGATCATCACGGCCCTCTTCCCGCGCTTCTCGGCGGCTGCCGCGGCCGGGGACAAGGCCGGCCTGCGACGGGACTTCCGCACGGGCCTGGCGATGCCGCTCGTGGCCAACGTGCCGATCATGGTCGCGGTCATCGTGCTCGCCAACCCGATCGTGGCCCTGCTCAACCCCGGCATCGACACCCGCTCCGTCGAGGTGTCGGCCAGCGTGCTCATCATCATGATCCTCGGGCTCGTGCCGTTCGGTCTCGACCTGCTCTGCTACCGGATGTTCTTCGCCCTCGAGGACGGCAAGCCGACGGTCGTCATGCAGGTCCTGCTCACGGGGATCAGTGCCCTGGCCGGTGCCGTGACGCTCTTCATCAACCCGGTCTGGGCCATCGGCATCATGGCGATGGGCCAGACGGTCGGCAACGTCGTCAGCTCGGGAGTGGGCCTCCTCCTGCTGCGGCGACGCGTCGGGCCCCTCGGCCTCGCCAGCGGTCTCGTCACCGCATCGCGCGTGGGCGTCGCCGCCGCGGTGGCCGGTCTCGTCGCCTGGGGGGTCACGCTCGTGCTGCATCCGATCACCGGGGCCGCCATCGACAGCTCGTCCTCCGCCCTCAAGCGGATGTTCGCCAGCGCCCTGGAGATCGGCCTCGTCGGCCTCGTCTTCGGCGTCATCTACCTCGGCATCGCCCACGCGCTCCACGTGCGCGAGGTCCGCCAGGTGGCAGACCTGGTCCGCCAGCGGCTCGGTCGCTGACCGAGCCGCTGACGCACGCGAGGGCCGTCAGTCGCCCGACGACGGGGCCCCGGGACCGGCCGGCGAGGACCCGGCGGTCGGCGGCTCAGGCACCGGTCCGGCAGGGACCGTCGCGGCAGGGGTTGCGGGGACTCCGTGCGTCGGGGAGGCCGCCGGCGGTATACCTGCGCTGCGGCGACGCCAGATCCGCAGGCCCAGCAGGGTGAGCGGGACGAGGAGGACGAGCCAGGGCAGGAGTGCGGCGAGCCCGGTCAGGATGACCGTGAGCGAGCCCAGCAGGCTCTCCCACGCCGTGCGCAAACCACCGGTGAATCCGTTGTCGGTCTGGACGGGCGTCGTCGCATCGGTCCAGAGGGTGACCGTGACGTCGCTCATCGTCGTCATCGCGTCCAGCTTCGCCAGGCGCTGCTCCAGCGAGTCCAAGTCGGCCTGGCGGCGGCTCAGCTCGCTCTCGAGCGTGATGACCTGCTGCAGGTCCGTCGTCTTGGCGAGCAGGGCACGCACGCGCTCGATCCCGTCGCGCATCGGTTGGATGCGCGACTTGGTGTCGATGTAGGTGTCGGTGACGTCCTGCGACTGGGACGAGCGATAGCTGACCGTCCCGACCGCGGACAGGCGGGTCAGCACGTCGTCCAGGGCCTTGGCCGGAACGCTCAGCACGAGACGCGCCTCGTCCACCCCGATGTCCGGCACCGTCGTCCCTGACTCGAAGCGCGGGTCGACGCCGCCCGACCCGCTGGGGCCGCCGGTCGGGTCGGCAGACGTGACGACGTTCTCGGACGTCACCTGCCCACCGGCGTCGGTGGCGACGACGCGGACGCGGGCCGCCGAGCCCGCGAGGTCGCTGACCTTGATCCCGAGCCACGCGGAGCGGGCGATCTTGGACTCGATGACGGCGACCGAGCTCCCGAGCCCGGTGCCCTGCGGCGCTCCGGCATCGGCCGAGGGAGCCTTGGCGCCGGCGTTGGCGTCGGGTTGCGGGCTGACGACGGTCCCGGCGACACCGTTGCCGGTGACGGCACCGCGGTCACCCGCACCGGCTGATGACCCGGAGGACCCGGCTGACCGCGCCTCCGAGCTGGAGGACGACGACCCGTGGAGGGCCTTGAGGCCCAACGGAACCGAGAGGGCGAGCACGGCCACGACCAGTACGAGGACGGCGATGAGCCGGCGCCGTCCGGGAGGACGGGACGTGAGGCCTGGCAGCTGGGGCAGGTGGGACGCTGCGGTCATGGCATACCTTCCGACGGGTCACCCTCCGCTCCGAACCTGATGGTGGTGCCCGGGTGCGTGCGGCGATCATGGCGACGTGCTTGTCTCCAGAGACACGCAGGACGAGCCGATCGTTGCGATGACCCAGTCCGCTCACCCGGGGTGACGGCAGCAGCTGCCGAGGACGCAGGTCAGCCGCGGCGGATGCGCCGCAGCACCAGCCACCCGACGAGGGCGACCACGGCGCCCCTGACGACCCAGTCGAGGACCGACGAGTACTGGTCGACGAGCTCGTAGCGGGAGCCGAGCGCCCAGCCGAGACCGATGAGCAGCCCGTTCCACAGGGCGCTCCCGGCGACGGTGAAGACCGTGAAGCGGGGGAGCGGCATGCGGATGGCGCCGGCCGGCAGGGAGACGAGGCTGCGCACACCCGGGACGAGCCGGCCGCCGAAGACGGAACGCCTGCCGTGCTCGGTGAACCACACGGTCGCGCGCTCGAAGTCGTCACGGTCGACGAGGGGCAACCGGGCCATGACGCCGATGGCGCGCTCCTGCCCGAGCCTGGCCGCCATGAGGTAGAGCGTGAGGGCTCCCAGGTAGGAGCCCAGCGTGCTCGTCACGAGGAGCAGGGTCAGTTCGAGCCCTCCCTGCCGCGCGATGAAGCCGGCGAGCGGGAGCACGACCTCGCTGGGGATGGGCGGGACGACCGTCTCGAGGAACGTCAGGGCACCCACACCCCACTCACCGAGCCTCTGGATGACGCGGTAGGCGATGCCGACGAGCCCGGACATCTCCGTGCCGGGCGGCACGGCTGGCTGGGCGACGAGCAGCGCGGGTGTACCCATGCGTTCAACCCTCGCTCATCGCCCGGCCCACGGACAAACCGCCGCAGGCGGGGTGGGAGAGTGGCGACATGGTCAGGACGGTCGCAGTCATCGGTGGTGGGATCAGCGGACTCGCGGCCGCCTGGGAGCTGGGCCGCGTCGACGGCGACGTCTCCGTCACGCTCCTCGAAGGCTCCGACCGCCTCGGCGGCAAGCTGCGCCTCGAGGAGGTCGGGGGCACCCGCATCGATGTCGGGGCCGAGTCGGTCCTGGCGCGCAGACCGGAGGCGCTGACGCTCTTCGAGCAGCTCGGCGTCGACGACCTCGTCACGCACCCCGGCCCCGCCGGCGCCGCGATCGTCTCGAGGGGCCGGCGGTGGCCGATGCCGCGGGGCACGCTCATGGGTGTGCCCTCCGACCCCGAGTCGGTGCGTGGCCTCCTGACGGACGCCGAGGTCGAGCGCCTCTCCCACGAGACCGTCGGGGACCCCGTCGTGGGCGACATCTCGGTGGGAGAGCTCGTCGACGCCCGACTCGGCGCCGCCGTGACCGACAGGCTCGTCGAGCCGCTGCTGGCCGGCGTCTACGCCGGTCACGCCCGTGAGATCTCCGCGGAGCAGGCGGTGCCCGCGCTGGCGGCCGCGGCGCACGAGGGCCGTCCACTGCTCGAGGTGGCCCGGTGCGCGGCCCCGGCCGGGACGAGCGGGCCCCTGGTGGGGCGCCCCGTCTTCGCCTCGCTCACCGGTGGTCTCGGCACGCTGCCGGAGGTGCTGGAGCGTGCGCTCGCGACCGCCGGCGTCCGGGTCCGCACGGGTGCGATGGCCCGGGCTCTGCGCCGCGACGGTGCGGGCTGGGTCGTGTCGACCGGGCCGACGACCGACGTCGTCGACGAGCGGTTCGACGCCGTCGTCGTGGCCGTCCCCGCCGCTCCGGCCTCCCGCCTGCTGAAGGACGTCGCTCCGGCGGCAGCCGTGGCGCTCGCGGGCGTCGAGTACGCCTCCATGGCCATCGTGACCCTGGCGCTCGAGGGTCCGCCGCCCCCGGTTCTCGACGGGAGCGGCTTCCTCGTCCCGCCGACCGAGCCGCTCACCATCAAGGCGTCGACCTTCAGCTCGGTCAAGTGGCCGTGGCTCGCCGCCGCGCATCCGGAGCGCACCTTCCTCCGGGCCTCGGTGGGTCGCCACCGCGAGGAGGCGACCCTGCAACGCTCCGACGAGGAGCTCGTCGCTGTCGCGCTCGCCGACCTGCACACCGTCCTCGGCCCGGGGCTTCCGCCTCCCGTCGCGACGCACGTGCAGCGGTGGGGAGGAGGACTGCCGCAGTATGCCGTGGGCCACCGTTCGCGTCTCGCGCCCACCCGCGAGCTGCCGCCGGGGCTCGCCCTGTGCGGGGCGGCCTACGACGGCGTCGGGATCCCGGCGTGCATCGCGTCGGGGCTGGCGGCAGCCCGATCCGTCCTGAGCCGGTGACCCGCTGACCTGCTGACCCGCCGACCCGCTGACGGGGCGTCGAGCGCCGCGGGGGATGATGGACCCATGAGTGAGCGCCTGTCCCCGTCCCAGATGCGAGAGATCAACGACACCATCCGCTACTGCATGTGGTCGGTGTTCAGCAGCGGCGCACCTCTCGGCGACGACCGGGGCAAGGTGACTGCCGAGCTGGAGTCGTTCCTGGCGGACATCGCCGAGGAGGGCGTCGTCGTGCGCGGTCTCTACGACGTCGCCGGCCTGCGCGGCGACGCGGACTTCATGGTCTGGTGGCACGCCGAGACCATCGAGCAGCTCCAGTCGGCCTACCACCGGCTCCTGCGCACGGAGCTCGGCCAGCACCTCGAGCCCGTCTGGAGCAATGCGGCGCTGCACCGGCCGGCGGAGTTCAACAAGAGCCACATCCCGGCGTTCATGGCCGACGAGGTCGCCCGCAAGTACATCTGCGTCTACCCCTTCGTCCGCTCCTACGAGTGGTACCTCCTCGAGGAAGGCGAGCGTCGCGACATGCTGCGCGAGCACGGCCAGATGGCGCGCGACTTCCCTGACGTCCGTGCCAACACGATCGCGTCGTTCGCGCTCGGTGACTACGAGTGGCTGCTGGCCTTCGAGGCCGATGAGCTGCACCGCATCGTGGACCTGATGCGCGAGCTGCGGGCATCGCGGGCTCGGCGCCACGTGCGCGAGGAGATCCCGTTCTTCACCGGGCCCCGGGTCGAGGCGGCGGAGCTCGTCGCCAACCTGCGCTGACGGCCTCCGGCGCCGGTCAGTCGTCGAGCGCCCTCGCCAGGATGGCGATGACCGGGATGAGCAGGAAGGCCAGCCAGCTCCGGGTGAGGAAGAAGGCCGCGATGGCGATGAACGGCGACAGGCTGACGAGGGTGCGCGCCACCTTGCTCTGGGTCATCGAGCTCTTGCTCCGAGGCCGCGCCACGCCTGCTCCCGCGGCGGGTCGGAACGTGGGCCGCGGCTCGGGGAGGTCGGTGAAGAGCGAGGTCAGGTCGCGGCGGACGATGGCGTCCGTGGCCTTTCCGCGCCGGTCCTCGTAGTCGTTGGCGTCGAGGCGACCGGCCGCGTGGTGCTCAGCCAGCGCCGCCAGGGCCTCCTCGCGCTCGGCACTTCCGATGCGGATGTCGCCATCGTCGTCCATAGGACGAATCTAGGCGAGGAGACCCCGGACGGGGCAGCCGGCCGGGAACTCAGGCCGGGAACTCAGGCCTGGAACTCAGGCGGGGAGCTCAGGCCTGAGGACGGGCGCCCTCGTCCGGCTCGAGGCGCAGGGAGATCGAGTTGATGCAGTAGCGCTGGTCGGTCGGGGTGTCGTAGCCCTCTCCTTCGAACACGTGGCCGAGGTGCGACCCGCAGTTGGCGCAGCGGACCTCGACCCGCTTCATCCCGAAGGCCCGGTCCTCGATGTACTCGACGGTGTCGCCGGCCAGCGGGGAGTAGAAGGACGGCCAGCCGCAGTGCGACTCGAACTTCGTGTCGCTGCGGAAGAGCTCGCTGCCACAGGCGCGACACGAGTAGACGCCCTGGGTCTTGGTGTCGGTGTACTCGCCGCGGAAGGCGGGCTCGGTGCCGGCCTGGCGCAGCACCTTGTACTCGGCGGGCGTCAGGACGGCGCGCCACTCCTCGTCGGTGCGCTGGACGGCATACGGCTTGTCTGAGGTGCTGGAGGTGTCGCGGTGGCTCATGTCCTGACCAACGCCACGTCGCCGCGGTTTGTGCCCGGCGGTGGGGCGTCGGCCCTTACGACGCGCTTACGGGTGACGCCTCCTGCGCAGCGACGAGGGACCCCGGACTCTGCCGGGGCCCCTCGCGGTGCTCAGGCCCTCATGGGCCGGACCAGCGTCACTTCTTGTTCGGCGGGACCGTGCAGGTCGCCGTGGCGGTGTTGCCCGCCGCGTCGGTGGCCGTCACGAGCAGGTCACCGCGAACCGTCACGTGCCGATCGACCATGCCCTCGAAGGGCACCGAAGACGGCGTCGCCCCGAGCGCCTGCGTCAGCTTGACGTACGTCCCCGGGGCGTAGGGTCCGAAGCTCGCACCCGTCGCGGTGTCCGACACGGTCACGGTCGTGCCCGGCAGGTTGTCGGTCGCCACGAGCTGGTAGAAGCCCGCCTTCTTGTAGCCGGGAGGGGTGACCCCGTCCGGGTTGACGCCGGGACCGCAGGCGACGGTCGGCGGGGTCACGTCGTTGACCTTGATGGTCACGGTCTGGACGAACTCCGGGCCCGCCTCGGCGCCGTTGACGAGGAAGGTGGTGGTGCACGTCAGGGTCGCGCCCTGCGTCGCGCCGGAGGCGACCGTGATCGCCTCGTCGAGCACGACGTCCTCGCCGCTCGTCACCGTCTGCGGCAGGGTGGGGGCGAAGGCGATCGACAGACCCGGGTCGCACGAGATGTTTGCGGTGACCTCGGCGGGCAGGTTGCCGAGACCGGCCAGGATCGCGTCGGCGACGCCGGCCTCGGCGACGTTGGCGAAGAACTGGCCGCCGGTGGCACCGGTGATGGCCGTCGCCTGGCCGCCGTTGTCGAGCCCGTTGCCGGAGCCGGAGTCGACGTTGATCGCGATGACCTTGGCCGAGACGCCCTGGAGCGAGGCGATCGCGTCCGCGAGGGTGTGTCCCTCGCTCGGGTCGTGCCCGTTCGAGTCGCCGAACCAGGCCACGGCGCGGGTGGACCCCGAGCGGAACGCGATCTGGTCGCCCCCGGACCCGATCTGCCACAGCGCGTCGAGCTGGGCCTCAGGGGTGTCGCCGCCGTTGCACAGGACGATGCTGTTGACGGCGTTGACGGCGTCGGTCCTGCTCGACGTGAGCTGCTGGACGAGGCTGAACGGCGTCTCGCCGGAGTCGCAGTACGCGACGACGGCGAACTCGGCGTCGGGCTGGGCGGCCTGGACCGCGTCGATGACGGCGCCCATCTTGGCCTTGACGTCGTCGATGGCCCCGCCCATGCTGCCCGTGCGGTCGACGACGAGGACGATGTCCGGCTTCGGTGGGATCTCCGGCGTGGTGACGGTCTTGGTGACGTGCACGGTGGCACCGGGATCGACGGACGCGTCGTAGGTCGCCGGGCTGACCCCGGCTCCCATCGCGAGTGCCGGTGTGGCGACGAGCGCCCCGGCCGCCGCGATGCTGAGCGCGCTGCGGCGCATGGCTGTGAACACGGTGGTCCCCTTTCGTGGGACGAGATGGTGAGAAGCGGTGCGCGGTTGCTCCTCGCACCCCGAGACAGCCGCGTGTGGCCGTGGCAACGAACGGCCCGGCGCCGGCTGCGACCGGCCCGGGGACCTCCCGGGCCGGGGAACGGTCGGGTGTGGCGGCTCCCGCCGCTCGTGGTCCCCCCGAGGCTCCCGATGGACGGAGGGGCGGGACGTCCGTTTTGATACGTCTGTGGGGGTGGGCGCGGATCCGGCGCGGCGCGCCCGACCACCTGACCTGCCGGGGAGCGGTCCTTTGCGACGATGAGGCCGTGCAGGTGCGCCGACTCGTCTCGCGTCCGGTGCTCGCGGCGGCCGCCGCGAGCACCGGATCGGTGCTGGGCGTGGCCGGCGGAACGGTGGCCGCGGCGGCCTACTTCGCCCGCAAGGTGACCACCCCGGACGAGCTGCAGCCCGACGACGTCGAGATCGTGCGCCACGATGCCGAGACGGTCACCCTCGCCGCGACCCCCGACACGGTCGTGCCCGGCCGGTACGGGGTGTGGCTCGACGGGGGAGCGGGCCACGCCCGCGTGGGCGACATCGTCGACACGGATGCCACGTCGGTCACTCGAAGGCTGCTCGCCGTCGACCGCGGCCAGGTCGAGGTCGGCCCGGCGCGGTGGAACCAGTACTACTACTGGGACCGGCCCTCGGTCTGCCTCGGTCTGCCCGACGAGGAAGTCAGCATCCTGTCCGACGTCGGGCCCCTGCCCGGTTGGGTGGTCCGTCCCGAGGGCGGCTCCGCCGGGGGCGACTGGGCGGTCCTCGTCCACGGCCGCGGCGCCCGCAGGGAGGAGACGCTCCGCGCCGTCCCGGTGCTGCGGGCGGCGGGCTGGACGAGCCTCGTGGCCTCCTACCGCAACGACCGCGACGCGCCGCGGGGGCCGGACGGCCGCTACAACCTCGGGCTGTCGGAGTGGCGCGACGTCGAGGCGGCCATGGGGTATGCCGTGTCGCACGGTGCGCTGCGCATCCTCCTCCTCGGGTGGTCCATGGGTGGAGCGATCGTGCTGCAGACGCTCGACCGGTCACCCCTGTCGGGCTATGTCGTCGGAGTCGCGCTCGACTCGCCCGTCATCGACTGGGGGGTCGTGCTGCGTCACCACGGACGGCTGCACCGGATGCCCGGACCGCTCGTGCGGGTGGCCACCGACCTGATGGGCTCGCGGCGCAGCCGACGGCTCGTCGGGGTCCGCGAGCCGATCGACGTGGCCCGCACCGACTGGGTGGCCCGAGCGGACGAGCTGCGCCACCCGATGCTCGTCATCGCCTCCGACGGCGACGACTTCGTGCCGATCGGTCCGGCGGTGGCGCTCGCCGGACGCCGCCCCGACCTCGTGCGCTTCGAGCGCTGGGACACGGCGCGGCACTGCCGCGAGTGGAACTACGACTCAGAGCGCTGGGAGCGCGTGCTGCGCGAGTTCGTCCTGGGTCGCTGATCCGCGGCGTCCGGTCGACCCGGTCGAGGGTCAGCGGCGGACGACCCAGCGGCCCATGAGGGTGCCGTCCTCCTCGACGAGGAGCTCGACGTCGAGGTCGGCTGGCGTCCCGCCAGTGCCGACCGGACGCGGGTGCTCGCCCCCGACGACCCGGGGGCTGATCGTGAAACAGAGCTCGTCGAGCTGGCCCGCCGCGAGGAACGAGCCGAGCAGGCGTGGTCCGCCCTCGGTGAGGACCTGGCTCCAGCCGCGCTCGTGCAACGTGGCGACGAGGGCCGCCACGTCGAGCTCGTCGTCGCCGCAGACGAGGACGTGGTCCGCACCCAGCTCCCGGCGTGCGCCTGCGAGGCCGGGCGCCGACGCCGGCACCGCCAGCAGGACCCGGCCGTCGCGGCTGCCGTGCAGGGTGGGAGGCACGTCGCCACGGTTGCTGACGGCGACGAGCGGCAGCTCGTCCGGGAGGCCGTGCTGACGCCGGAGGTCGACGAGTGGATCGGCAACGGACAGTGGGGGATAGCCCTCCGAGCGGATCGTCCCTGCGCCGACCACGACGACGTGGCTGAGGGCGCGCAGCACGTCGAAGACCACGTGGTCGGCATCGCTGTTGATCGACCCGGACCGCCCGTCGGTGCCCGTCGCGGCCCCGTCCAGCGAGGTCACCATGTTGCAGCGCACCCACGGCGCCCGCGGGGCGGCATACGCAGTGAAGAGCGCAGCCGTGTCGAGATCGGTCAGGACGGGCAGGCCGGAGCGGCCGGGAACGAGCAGGCGCATGCGGCCCAGTATCGGCGACGGCCCGGGGACACCGGGGGATCGGCGGGGCCGCATCCCGTCGTGGAGGGCGCCGTTCGGGCAGGATGACGCCATGGGCAAGGGCGCGAAGGGCAAAGGCAAGAAGTCCGAGAAGAAGTCCGGCACGAAGGCGAGCAAGGCTGCCGTCGAAGAGGTGAAGCAGCAGGCCAGCCAGGACGAGGCGATCGCCGAGCACGAGGCCGAGGCCGTCGAGGAGATCAAGGACGTCGCCAACGCGCTCCGCGTCGGCAAGGGCTTCGTGCTGGCCGACGTCGACACCTCGGGGACTCCGGGTTTCACCGGTGACAAGCTCGCGGGCAAGGCCGCCCTCAAGGCGTGCGAGGCCGAGCTGTCCGACCTGCTCGAGCGGCTCTTCGCCGAGTCCACCGCCGGCGCCAGACGGTCGGTCCTCCTCGTCGTCCAGGGCATGGACACCTCGGGCAAGGGCGGCATCATGCGCCATGTCATCTCCGTCAACCCGCAGGGCGTCAAGGCGACCGCCTTCAAGGCGCCGACCAAGGAGGAGCTCGCCCACGACTTCCTCTGGCGCATCGAGAAGGCACTGCCCGGCGCAGGCGAGCTCGGCGTCTTCGACCGGTCGCAGTACGAGGACGTGCTGGCAGTCCGGGTGCACGAGCTGGTCCCTGAGGCGGTGTGGTCCAAGCGCTACGCCCAGATCAACGCCTTCGAGCGCCGGGCCATCGCCGCGGGCACCACCGTCGTCAAGGTCATGACGCACATCTCCAAGGACGAGCAGAGGGCACGGCTCATGGAGCGTCTCGACCGTCCTGACAAGTACTACAAGTACAACCCCGGTGACGTCGACGAGCGCAACCACTGGGGGGCCTACATGGAGGCCTACCAGGCAGTCCTCGACAAGACCTCAACGGTCGGCGCCCCGTGGCACGTCGTGCCCGCCGACCGCAAGTGGTACGCGCGGCTCGCCGTGCAGCAGCTCCTCCTGGAGGCCCTTCGGGGCCTCAACCTCCAGTGGCCGCAGGCCGACTTCGACGTCGAGGCGGAGAAGAAGCGGCTGTCAGCGAGCTGACGCGAGGGCGTATGCCGCACTTCGGGATTCGCGCGGCACGCTGAGTCAGCCTGCGCGGTCGATGACGGCCGAGGTGGCACCGGCGAGGTCCACGTCGAGCGAGCCGAAGGAGTGCCCACGACGTCCCGCGATGCGGCTCGCGACGAACGCGTCGGCGACGGGCCCGGGGGAGTGCTGCACGAGGAGGCTCGCCTGCAGGGCGAGCGCGAGCCCCTCGACGAGGGCGCGGGCTCCGAAGGCGGCCGCCGCAGACGTCGGGTCGAGCGAGCGGGCCCCCGCCAGAGCCGAGTCCACGTGAGCGTCGAGCTCCCGGCTGCGTCCGCGAACCTCGTGCAGCTCCTTGGTCAGGGCCTCGAGGCTGGACGGCTCTCGTGTCACTGCGCGCAGGACGTCGAGGGCGTTGACGTTGCCGGACCCTTCCCAGATCGAGTTGAGCGGGGCCTCGCGGTACAGGCGCGCCAGACCGTTCTCCTCGACGTAGCCGTTGCCGCCGAGGCACTCGAGGGCCTCGGCCACCATCGGGGCGGTGCGCTTGCACACCCAGAACTTGCCGAGCGCCACGCCGATCCGGGCGAGCTCGGTCTCGCCGGTGTCGACGGCGTGGGCGAGGCGCAGCCCCAGGACGGTGGCCGCCTCGGCCTCGAGAGCGAGGTCGGCGAGCACGTTGCGCATGAGCGGCTGGTCGACGAGCAGAGCCCCGAAGGCCTCGCGGTGGCGCGCGTGGTGCAGGGCGCGCGAGACGGCGTCACGCATCGTCGCGGTCGAGCCGAGGACGCAGTCGAGGCGCGTCGCCCCCACCATGTCGATGATGGTGCGGACGCCGCGCCCCTCGTCGCCGAGACGGCTGCCCCACGTGCCGTCGAGCTCCACCTCGCTCGAGGCGTTGGAGTGGTTGCCGAGCTTGTCCTTGAGCCGCTGGAGCGCGAAGGCGTTGCGCGTCCCGTCGTCGAGGGCCCGCGGCACGACGAAGCAGGTCAGGCCTCCCGGCGCCTGCGCCAGCACGAGGAAGACGTCGCTCATCGGTGCCGAGCAGAACCACTTGTGGCCCGTCAGTCGGTAGGTGTCACCGGTCAGCGGGCCACCCGGGCTCGGCACCGCACGAGTCGTGTTGGCGCGCACGTCCGAGCCGCCCTGCTTCTCGGTCATGCCCATCCCCGAGATCGCACCGGCCTTCTGCGACACGGGCCGGATGCCGAAGTCGTAGCCGCGGCTCGCGAGGGCCGGGAGCCAGCGCGCACCCAAGGAGGGGTCGTGCCGCAGGGCCGAGCCCGCGGCATACGTCATCGAGACGGGGCAGCCGTGTCCGGCCTCGACACGGGACCACACGACGAAGCCCGCGGCGCGGCGCACGTGCGCCCCGGTCCCCGCGGGCGACGTCCACGGCTCGGCGGTGAGGCCGGCTCCGACTGCCTGGGTCATGAGCCAGTGCCACGACGGATGGAACTCGACCTCGTCGACCCGGTTGCCGCGGGCGTCGTGGGTGCGCAGGACCGGGACGTTGCCGTCGGCGAGCCGCGCATGCTCCTGCGCCTCCGCCGACCCGGCCAGGGCTCCGAGCGGGGCGAGGTCGGCAAGCGCGTCCGGTCCTGCCCAGCGGTCCACGGACTCGTGCAACGCGATGTCGTCGGCAAGGAAGTCGTGGCCGAGGAACGGCGGCACCTGGTTGGTCACCTCGTGTGTGCTCACCCCGCCGAGACTAGGCGGCAAGCAGCCTGCGCGGGCCGGGGCACGGGTGTCGCGAAGGTCACCGGTGCTGCGTGCCGCCTCCGCCCGACTAGCCTCGGAGGCGATGAGCGCACGGACGAGGATGCGGGCAGTGCTGGAGCGGGTGCCGTGGGGCATCCCGCTGGCGCGGCTGACCCTGGAGACGATCCGGGTGTGCCTGCGCTACCGCGTCACCGGGCTGGCCGCCGAGGGCGCGTTCTTCATGCTGCTGAGCCTTCCGCCACTGGTCCTCGGACTCTTCGGCGGCCTCGGCTTCGTGGGCGGCTGGATCGGGGCGAACACGATCAACAGCATCGTGTCCGCGATCCAGGTGTATGCGTCGCGCTTCCTCACCGAGTCCAGCATCAACGAACTGCTCCTGCCGACCATCGGCAACGTGCTCCGCGACGGACGCGTCGACATCATCTCGGTGGGCTTCATCCTCGCTCTGTGGTCCGGCTCGCGGGCCCTCAACGTCTTCGTCGACACCGTGTCGATCATGTACGGGCAGAAGGACGCCCGCGGCATCGTGCACATGCGCGCCTTCAGCCTGCTGCTCTACACGTTCGGCATCCTGTCGGCCGTCGTCGTGCTGCCGCTCATGCTGCTCGGTCCGGGGCTGTTGGCCTCCTGGCTGCCGGACCCGGCGGCGACCGTGACCAAGGCGCTCTACTGGCCGACGCTCATCGTCTTCAGCGTGCTGCTGCTCGCCTCGATGTACCACGTCTCGACGCCCCGACGGAGTCCGTGGCGGCGCAACCTCCCCGGCGCGCTGCTTGCCATGGCCATCTGGATCGGTGCGTCCTTCGTCGTGCGCATCTCGCTGGAGGCGTCGATGGGCGGCTCGACGATCTACGGTCCGCTGAGCACTCCCATCGTCCTGCTCATCTGGTTGTATGCGTTGGCCGTGGCCATCCTCATCGGCGCCGGCCTCAACGCGGCCGTGCGCACGCTCTGGCCCGTCGACCTCCACGAGGGCGCCGACGTCCGCCTCGTCAACTGGGCCATGGAAGGAGCCGGCGGGCTGCTGGCGCGCACCGAGGTCGATGCGGAGGCGCACGTCGACACGCCCACCGTCTCCGAAGGCGTCGACGACAGGGCCGGCGGCGTTCATCGCGGACGCGACCAGCAGTTCGAGAGCACGGACGCGGGGCCCATCAAGGCGGCCATCCGGCGAGGTGTCGGCGAGGGTGCGCGAGCTGCCGATGAGGCGTCCGGTCGGGCCTCCGATCGTGCTGCCGGACGGCAGTGACGAGGTGGTCGGAGCCGGTTTTGTATCTCGTGGATCGATCGGCTAATGTCTACCAAGCACCGAGCGGGAAGTTACAACGCTGGTGTTCCGCGGACGTAGCTCAGTTGGTAGAGCGCAACCTTGCCAAGGTTGAGGTCGCCGGTTCGAGCCCGGTCGTCCGCTCGGAGGCAAAGATCCACTTGCCTTCCACGGTGGAGTGGCCGAGAGGCGAGGCAGCGGCCTGCAAAGCCGCGTACACGGGTTCAAATCCCGTCTCCACCTCGGTGAGACACCACGAAGTACCCAGCAGGACAGCACGACCCACGGGCGATTGGCGCAGCGGTAGCGCGCTTCCTTGACACGGAAGAGGTCACTGGTTCAAACCCAGTATCGCCCACCAACACGAGACAGCCCCTGACCAGCGGACACGCCGGTCAGGGGCTGTCATGTTGTGTGGGCTAGGTCGCCCAGATCCCGGGCTGAGTGACCACGTGAGTGACTATCGATCACGGCGCAGGCCTTGGCGCCGCATCGTGACGGGAGGCGGAGCGTGCGACGCGAGAGCTTCGTCCTTCTCCACCGCAGGGTGGATGGTCGCCGTCTCGGACCCCGGATCGACGTGGGAGCGAGTGACCTGCCTTGGCTGGTGCTGAAAGCCCGAGGCCACCAGGCTGCGACCTGATCGCGAGCAGCCATGGAGGTGTGCGAGGCCCCTCACCACCGACCCGCTGTTCCGGGGCGCGCCGTGCCGCCCGCCCGTGGACAGCGACGGCTGACGGGCGGGGGTAGCCGCCCTCAACCCGTTATGAGCGTGGCCTGCCACCATCCGTTTTCTCCTTCCATCACCACCGAGCTCAAGATCTCCGCGACCCAGATGGAGGGTTTCGACTACGCGAGGTCATGAGGGACTTCCGCAAGCTCTCGCCATCACTCGACGCAGTTGTCGGGCGCACCCGGGACTCGAAGGGCCGTCGCGGTTCACACACCAGTTGGGTCTTCACGGGGTCATGTGGGCCGGTCCTTCGGATGATCCAGGCGACGGTTCGTCTTGGGCGCCGTCATCGTTCGCAACTTCCTGAGAGATCGTCGACGGACCCCGGGGGCACAGACGACCACGGTAGGGTCGCGGGAGCCTCACTTCGGGGCGCATGCCCCCTCGCCTGCGAGGGGAGTTAGCTGGATCCCTCGATGGAGACCTACCCGAAGTCCGCGAGTGACTCGGCCCCTGGCGCCGACAACGTGTCTGAGGTCCACAACCCGTCTGTCGACGAGGGCGCAGCAGGGCAGGGTGCCTGCGCACAGGTACATCTGCCGACAGGCGCGATGTGCATCATGCGACACGGGCACGAGGAGTCGTGCGAGTTCAGCCCGGCCGGGCAGGTCGACATCCTCCTTGCCGAGCGCAAGGCCGCCGAAGACTGGTGACGTGACCGCCCCAGAACTCGAGGTGCCGCCTACCCAGCATGCATCGAGCTCCGGGAGTGTTCCTCAGCGTGCGCCAGCCGTGCGTGTTCGAACCGGCGGTAGGGGAGGCGTTCGGATAGTCGGCACGGGCGCTCGACCGCAGTCGCCGCCTAGTCGCAGAGGGTTTTGTCGGCGAGGTTGTTGGCCATCGAGTTGTTGTCGGAGTTGACCATGGCGACGACGGCGCGGTTGTGGTCTGGCGT
Source organism: Terrabacter ginsenosidimutans (assembly GCF_039539425.1). Classification (NCBI taxonomy): domain Bacteria; kingdom Bacillati; phylum Actinomycetota; class Actinomycetes; order Micrococcales; family Intrasporangiaceae; genus Terrabacter; species Terrabacter ginsenosidimutans. The sequence continues at coordinate 105,245 of NZ_BAABDC010000009.1, forward strand.
CGCCCAGGCGACGACGTTGAAGCCTCGGATGGAGCCGCCGTGGCCGATGACCGACCCGCAGCTCAGGGTGCCGATCCATGGGCCGAGGCCGTAGTCGCCGGACCCGAACGGGCTTGTGCCGGTGGGCTTCTCCATCTCGCGGACGAAGCGGACCGGCAGGAGGCCGCCGGAGAAGAGCTTGGTGTAGAAGCGGTCGACGTCCTGCGCGGTGGACACCACTCCGCCGCTGGCCCAGAAGTCGCCCAAGTCGGGTGGATCGGCCAGCTGCCCGATCCGGTAGGCGGAGTAGCCGAGCACCGTGGGCGTGCCCGCGAGCGTCGTGGATGACATTCCGGCCGGTGCGAACACCCCTGCTGCAGCGCCTTCGCCAGCGTCGTGCCGCTCGGCTTCTCGATGAGCAGCCCGAGGACGGTGTAGCCCTGGTTGGGGTAGACGCCGAAGGCGCCGGGTTGGAAGTCGAGGCGTGCAGCTGCCGCCTTCAGCAGCGCCTGGTAGGTCAGAGGCCGGACCGCGGCCACGTCTGCATCTGTCAGATCGTGCAGCCCTGATCGGTGGCTGAGCAGCTGCCGGATGGTGATCTGGTTCGAGGGCACGATGCCCGGTAGGTAGCGGTTGACCGGGTCGTCCAGGGCAACTCGCCCGGAGGCGACGAACTGGAGGACCGCCGTCGCCACCATGGACTTCGTGAGGCTCGCCACGGGGAAGCGGTCCTGGGCCGTGAGTGCCCGGTTGCCGCCGACGTCGGCCAGACCGTGGGTGAGCACCGCAGTGTCCTTGCCGTCCCGGACGAGAACGACGGCGCCCGAGCCGTCCCCGACAGAGGAGGCGAACGCCGTGCGCACCGCAGCCTCCGCACTGGCCAGGGATCCGGTGCGGGTGGCCCTGCGGGCCGCCAGGTTGTCCCGCAGGTGCGACGAGCCCCCCATCCGACCGACGCCACCGAACCGCCGGCACTGCTGGGTCCGCTGTCGGTGCCAATCGAATCACAGCGCAAAGCGCTCGGGCGGGCCGTCGGCCGACGCGCCAGCGTGTTCAGGCGAAGCCGCCCAGCCCTCCACCGCGAACCCTCCGGTGCCGAGGCCCCCGGCAGCAAGGAAGACCGCAGGGGCGGTGAGACCCGATGCGATGACGGCTCCGCCGTCATGTGCGTCGTGGTCCGGGTGGATCGAGGCGTTGAAGCGGTGGGCGCCGCAGTGGACGCAGACTTGTTCGTGCATGCCCGCGACCGGGGTGGGCTGCCAGTGGTGTCGGCCGATGGTGCAGCTCATGCTCTTGGTGGTGTTCATGCCACGAGGGTGCGCCGCAGGGGCGGTGCTGTCTGTGCGCTGACTGACACAACGACGCAACAGTTGCGTCGATCCCTGAGTCTGGACGCCGCAGAGCGAAATGGTTCCCCTGGGGCGTCCTAGCGACCCCTAGTCAGCTGTCGACACCGCGATCGAGCCCCTCGCGTCCGGCCGGCACGTCCGCGCCACGCTCCGGTGCGCGAGGTTTGCGGGCGGCAAACCACGGCCGACGCGGGTCGCCGCCTGCCGCCTGGGGAACCAAGGTCGCCGCCGTCCGGATGTGACCTGATGTCGGTCTCGCCGTCACGTTCATCTCAGCCCCCTTTCCGCGGCTACCACAGGCCGTAGACCGGCCCGAAGAAGAAGAACCAAGTGAATCCGAGGGTGTCGTCGAAGCCGTGCGCAAGCACCGGCGCCCACAACGTGCGGCACCGGTACCGGAGCACGCTGAACACCACGCCGCCGAGGGCGGCGACGACAACGCCGACGGGACCTTGCTCGGTGTGGAGCAGCCCGAACAGCACCGAAGATCCAAGCACCGCGACGGCGACGTGCAGGCGTCCGTGTCCCAACACGTCAGTGAGTCGGGTCAGGAGGTAACCGCGGAACGCGGCCTCTTCGCAGAACGCGGCGAGCACCCAGGATGCCGCCAAGTACGTCGCGAGCAACCGGAGGTCGCCGTGAAGGCCGGCGAAGGCGCTGACGTCCTGCCGGGTCCCGGTGAGGTGGTTGGTGACCGGGATCAGCACCGCGACGTTGAACAGCGTCCACGCGACCGCGAACACCGCCATCTGACCAACCAGCCTCCATGGGTGGGCGGGTCGATGGAAGCCGAGGGAGCTAGGCCCGCGGCGGCGCACGAGCAGCGACAATGCGGCGAGCGCGACGAGTACGAGGGAGGGGATCAACCAGTCCACGAGTACCGCGACTGCGGCGGCCACGACCTCGAGGGCGGCCACGAAGCGCCACACGTTGCTGGCGCGGTCCCGCGGCCGGACCACGGCGGTCGTGGCGCCCTGGTCGTCAACGTGCGGGACGGATGCACTGGTGTGCCGAGCGTCCATCATCGGTCACCGCCTTCCGCCGCTCGTCTCCGCGGGACTGGCTGGGCCGCAGGTGCGGCCTCAGACGCCCAGCAGCGTCCGACGCAGGATCGCGAAACCCCCCGCCCACCAGCAGCCCCGACAGGACGCCGGTGGCCCGGCGCCAGCCGTAGCGGCTTCGGATCCGCGCCGGCGGCCACGTGCGGACGTCATCGGGGCCGTCACTGGCGAACGCCAACCTCAGCCACGACCAGTGACTGCCGGCCGCGAGAAGGGAGACTTCGCCCAGGATTCGAATGGTGAACACGGTCCTTGCCTCCAGCTCCGACGATAGGACTGGCCCAACCGCCTCGGTCAGGGTCCTTTGACCCAAGAGCCCGTGATCTGGCCCACGGCCGCGGGTCCCCCCATCTCCTCGCTGAGCGACGCGGCGCCCCACGAGGGGTGGTCGTAAACCCGTACCTCGCGCAGCCTCGACCATCACCGGCGGGTCGCGCGCGGCTGCCACCGGTGCAAACGACGCGCACCGTCTGCATGCCGGACGTCCCGTCCTCAACGACGCGTGAGCGTGCGACGGGAACGGGACACGCCTGAACACCAGCTACACCCGGACCGTCGTCCCGCTCAAACCCGTTCGACGCGGTCGGCCTGTGGTCCTCGATCGCTCTGTCGCACCTGGTATCGGACGCGATCGCCCGGGTAGAGCGCCTCGGCGCCACGAAGAACCGACACGTGCACGAACAGGTCCGCGCCCCCCGCGTCCGGGGCGATGAAGCCGAACCCCCGCTCCGCGTCGTAGCGCGCGACCACTCCCTCACCGCCTCGCGCCGGGACGCCGGATGCCTCCCGGTGTCCCGACCGAGCGCGGGTCGTCGACGTCGCGAACGCGCCCCGCGGTGTCGAGCTGCGCGCGAGGCGCACGTCGCGCGCCTGCGGGCCCTTCTCGCTTTCGACGACGTCGTATGTCACCCGGTCCCCCTCGCCCAGCTCGGGAAGCCCGTCGGCGAGCGCCCGGACATGGACGAAGACATCGGGGCCGCCCGACTCGGGGGTGATGAACCCGAAGCCCTTGTCACCGTCGTACCAGGACACGGTGCCGTCCGCCCCGTCGGATGCCACATCCTGCTGGGCGGCTCGAGCTCCCAAGGGGATCAGATGGTCAGCCTGTGGTCCCTTCTCCCCGTCGACCACGAGGAATGCCACCCGCTGCCCCTCCGAGACCACGCCGCCCCCCACGATGGCCGAACTGTGCACGAAGATCTCGGCACCACCGCCGTCGGGCGTGATGAAGCCGTACCCCTTGGCCGGCTCGTACCAGGAGACGGTACCGAGCAGGCCCAGCGGTGTGTCGGCGCCCTGGTCGGCAGTGACCCGGACGCGGCGTGCCTGCGGGCCGCGGTCCCCCTCGCCGATCTCGAACTCGACCACCTGCCCCTCCCGGAGCAGCTTCGTCGCGTCGTCACTGACGATCTCGGACGCATGCACGTACAGGTCCTCTGTGTCCTGCCCGAGGGCGATGAAGCCGAACCCCCGGTCGGTATCGAACCAGCGGACGGTTCCCTCGGTCACGGCTGACTCCTTGTCGAAGTTGCGGTCGGTGTTCCCCCAGTGTCCCCGACGGGACTGTGACATCGCCCGGCGCCGGGCGCCCGACAGTGCTCGCACCGTCGTGACACGTGCCCGACTGCGACATCCACGGCACTCGGCCCTGCGCTGACAGCGGCTACTTGTTTCATTGACGGTAGGACCGGTGCCTGCGCAGGCTCGGTTCAGGTGCCCGGGTTGGTCGCTCACATCAGCGGCTGTCCTTCCTTCGGGTCGTGACTCTCATTTGGCATGCGCCG
>NZ_BAABDC010000010.1:0-101541 GCF_039539425.1 Terrabacter ginsenosidimutans
ACCATCAACCACCTCACCGAGGAGGCCTCCGGGGCAACCCTTCAAACTTACCCGCCACACCCGACCGAGTCAAACCCGCAACCAGCCCACAAGACCAGCCACGAGGACCCACCGAACCGGCAGTTCCCACAACCAAGACCGTACTGGATCAACCAGCGAGCCTCAGACCATGCTCGCCAACCCCGGGACCGGCCAACTTCGCTCACGATCACTCGCACCGCGGTGGCGTCCGTTCCTCCCTGTCGGGCTGACGAAGAGAACATTAACGCGGCCCTCCGGCGAAACACAAATCCGGCCACAGGGCATCGGCCGCCATGACGAGAAGGGGCGGATCTCGTTGTCCTGCAACCAGATCCGCCCCTTCGCCCTCATGCGAAGGCCCGCTTTGCGCCGTTTCCAGGCCCGACTCAGTCCCGACTCAGACCCGTCGCGCCGCAGCCAGGTTGCGCCGGCCCCGCTTGATGACGGCGACCGTGCCGTGCAGGAAGTCGTCCTCGGCGAGCACGCGCTCGGGGTCGGTCAGCTTCACGTTGTTGAGAGAGGCGCCGCCCTCCCCGATCGCACGCCTGGCGCTGTTGCGCGAGTCGACGAGACCCACCGCCACGAGCGCGTCCACGACCGACGTCCCGACGGACACCTCCGCGCCGGGCAGCTCGGCGGTCGCGTCGCCCAGGGTCTGGGCGTCGAGCCCGTCGAGGTCGCCCTTGCCGAACAGCGCCTCCGAGGCCGCCTGCACCGCTGCCGTCGCGGCGGACCCGTGCACGAGCGTCGTGATGTCGGCCGCCAGGGTCTTCTGAGCGGCCCTGCGGAACGGCTCCTCGGCCACCTGCCGCTCGAGCTCGGCGATCTCGTCGACCGAGCGGTCGGTGAAGACCTTGAGCAGCGCCACCACCGAGGCATCCTCGATGTTGAGGAAGTACTGGTAGAAGGCGTAGGCGCTCGTCATGTCGGCACTCAGCCACACGGCGTTGCCCTCGGACTTGCCGAACTTGTTGCCGGCGGCATCGGTGAGCAAGGGCGTCGTGAGCAGGTGCACGGCCTCCCCCTCGGCCCGGTGGATCAGGTCGACCCCCGCCGTGAGGTTGCCCCACTGGTCGCTGCCCCCGGTCTGCAGCGTGCAGCCGAACTCCCGGTAGAGGTGGAGGTAGTCGAGACCCTGGAGCAGCTGGTAGCTGAACTCGGTGTACGAGATCCCCTCGTTGCTCTCGAGCCGGGTCGCGATGGCGTCCTTCTTGATCATCTGGTTGACGCGGAAGTGCTTGCCGACGTCGCGCAGGAAGTCGAGCGCCGTCAGCGACGCAGTCCAGTCGAGGTTGTCCACAAGGACCGCCGGGTTGTCGCCGTCGAAGTCGAGGAACGGCTGCACCAGCGCCTCGATGCGGGCGACGTTCGCGGCCGTCTGCTCCTTGGTCTTCAGCACCCGCTCGGACGTCGGTTTCGGGTCGCCGATGAGACCGGTCGACCCGCCGACGAGGCAGATGACCCGGTGCCCGGCCCGCTGGAAGTGCCGCAGGACCACGAGCTGCACGAGGTTGCCGAAGTGCAGCGACGGCGCCGTCGGGTCGAACCCGCAATACAGCGTGAGGGGTCCCTCAGCGAGTGCTTCGCGCAGCGCCGCCTCGTCGGTGGACTGTGCCACCAGGCCGCGCCACTGCAGCTCGTCGAAGATGTCCGTCACGGGTATCGGTGTCCTCTCGTCCCGGCGGGCTCCCTGCCCACCGGGACACAGCCTGCCGTATGCCGTCACGCGCGGGCCACCGAGTACCGCGCGGTCCCGCATGCCGGGCGTCGGCGTCGGACGCGCACCACACCGGGTCGGTAGGCCGACACCGTCGGGTCGCCGTCGACGAAGAACCGCCAGGGGAAGGCCGTCCCGTCGCCGCCCGGCCCGCTGACCCCTACGCGGGCCCGGTGCGCACCGGCCGGACCGCGACCTGTCCGTGACCGATGGCGAGCGGAGTGTCGTCGTCGCACAGGTCGATGCCCGACAGCGCGCCGTTCACGCCGAGCGTCCTCGCGGGTCGAGGCGTCTCACGTGGTGCGGCGCCGCACGACGCCAGGACGGTAGGCCGACACGCTCGGATCGCCGTCGACCCAGAACCGCCAGGGATATGCGGTCCCGTCACCCCCGGCGCCGCTGACGCCGACGCGCGGCCCCACGCGCACGCGGGCCGGTTCGACCGGCTCACCCTCGGACACGACGAGGTCGATGGGCTCCCCCACCGGCGGCCGACAGAAGTCGAGCCCCGAGTGCTCCTTGGTCATGGCGAGCGCCTGACCCAGGCGGCCCGGGCCGCGAGCCCAGTCCCGCTCGCGCACCGGACCACGCCTGGCGCGGACGAGGTCGTGACCGTCGACGACCTCACCGGCCCGCACGAGCACCGCGGACGCCGAACCCACCTGGCCGGCGACGAGGTTGACGCACCAGTGGTGACCGTAGGTGAAGTAGACGTAGGTGAAGCCGGCAGGCCCGAACATCGGCCGGGTCCGCGGGGTCTCGCCCCGGAACGCGTGCGACCCCGGGTCGATCTCGCCGGCATACGCCTCGAGCTCGGTGAGGCGCAGCACGACACCGCCGAAGGAGAGGTGTCGGCCCAGCAGCTCGGGTGCGACCTCGACGGACGGTCGGGCGAAGAACTCGCGGGGCAGACGGGTGTCGGCAGGGCTCACCGACGACACGCTAACCGCAGGGTCAGACGGTCGCCGCCGTCCAGCCCCGCGCCTCGGCGAGACGCTCGCGCGCGGCTGAGAGCTGCTCCGCGACGCGCACGGGTGCCGTGCCACCCTGCGCGTCCCTCGACGCGAGCGACCCCTCGACGGACAGGACCGACCGGACATCAGGTGTCAGGTGCTCGCTGATGCGCGCGAAGTCCTCGTCGGTGAGGTCCCAGAGCTCGATGCCGCGCGGCTCGCACTCACGGACGCACGCGCCGGCGACCTCGTGGGCGACCCGGAACGGAACCCCTTGGCGCACAAGCCATTCCGCGATATCGGTGGCCAGCGCGAACCCCTGCGGCGCCAGGGACCTGAGGCGCTCGGTGTTGAAGGTGAGCGTGGCGACCATGCCCGAGAAGGCCGGCAGGAGGACCTCGAGCGTGTCGACGGCGTCGAAGACCGGCTCCTTGTCCTCCTGGAGGTCCCGGTTGTAGGCCAGTGGCAGCGCCTTGAGGGTCGTCAGCAGACCGGCGAGGTCGCCGACGAGGCGGCCGGCCTTGCCACGCGCGAGCTCCGCGACGTCGGGGTTCTTCTTCTGCGGCATGATGCTCGAGCCGGTCGAGTAGGAGTCGTGCAGCGTCACGAAGCTGAACTCCTTCGTGGCCCAGAGCACGACCTCCTCGGCGATACGCGAGATGTCGATCGCCGTCATGGCCGACACGAACGAGAACTCTGCGACGAAGTCGCGCGACGCGGTGCCGTCGATCGAGTTCTCGACGGCCCGGGCGAAGCCGAGGTCGTGGGCGACGGCCTCGGGGTCGAGCCCGAGGGACGAGCCCGCGAGCGCGCCGGAGCCGTAGGGCGACGCGTCGGCCCGGACGTCCCAGTCCCGCAACCGGTCGACGTCACGCAGCAGCGCCCACGCGTGCGCGAGCAGGTGGTGGGAGAGCAGTACGGGTTGGGCGTGCTGCAGGTGGGTGCGCCCCGGCATCGCCACCCCGAGGTGTCGGTCGGCCTGCGACACCAGTGCGTCGACGACGTCGAGGACGAGCCCGCCGACGAGGCGGGCGTGCTGGCGCAGGTACATCCGGAAGAGCGTCGCCACCTGGTCGTTGCGTGACCGGCCGGCGCGCAGGCGGCCACCGAGATCGGTGCCGACGCGCTCGATGAGGCCACGCTCGAGGGCGGTGTGGACGTCCTCGTCGTCCTCGGTGGGAGCGAACGCGCCGGACACCACGTCGGCCTCGAGACGGTCGAGGCCCTCGAGCATCCCGGACAGGTGCTCGGCCGACAGCAGCCCGGCGGCGTGCAGCACGCGCGCGTGGGCTCGCGAGCCGGCGATGTCGTGCGGGGCGAGGCGCCAGTCGAAGTGGGTGCTCTTCGAGAGCGCAGCGAGCGCCTGGTCGGGGCCGCCGGCGAAACGCCCACCCCAGAGGCTCACTCGGGCGGCCGGGGTGCCCTCGCTGCCGGCTGTGGAGCTCGTGCTGGTCGGGTCGGTCATCGCGGGTTCTCCTCGTGCGTGGTCAACGTGTTCAACGTGCTCAACGTGGTCGGCATGGGTCGACGTGCTCTACGTGCTCGGCGTGGTCGGCGTCGTGCGTGGCTGCGCCCCCAAGTCGGCGCCGCAAGGGCTCAGTCTCGCGTGCCCGCGAGGGACTGGAGCCGCTCGGCCACGGCAGTCGCCTGCTCGACGCTTCCCGTGACGAGCAGGATCGTGTCGTCGCCCGCGATGGTGCCGACCACCTCGGGGTCGCGCGCCTGGTCGATGGCCGAGGCCAGGTAGTTGGCGGCGCCCGGGGGTGTGCGGAGCACGACGAGGTTGACGGCAGCAGCGGCGGACACGAGCAGCTCCTCGCAGGTGCGTCGCAGCCGGGCCGAGGCCGCATCACCGATGGAACCGACGGCGGCCACCTCACCGCCCTCGCCAGGGACGGCATACACGAGGGCGCGACCGCGCCGGACCTTGACGGCGCCCAGCTCGACGAGGTCGCGCGACAGGGTCGCCTGCGTCACCTCGGTGCCCTCGGCGACGAGCAGGTCGGACAGCTCCCCCTGGCTGTGCACCGCGTGGGACCCGAGCAGCTCGACGATGCGGCGCTGGCGCTGCGTGCGGCTCACGTCGGCTCCCCCAGCGCACGGGCAGCCTCGAGGATCGCCGGCAGGGCGTCGAGGAAACCCCGGAGCTCGTCGTCGGAGATGACGAGCGGCGGAGCGAGGCGGAGCGCCGTCGGCGTCACCGCGTTGACGATGAAGCCCGCGTCACGGGCGGCCGCCATGGCGGCGGGGGCAGGTATGCCGTCGAGCTCGATCGCGCGCAGCAGTCCTCTTCCACGGGTGCCCGCCACCCCCTCGATCTCGACGTGGTCGAGCAGGGCGCCGACGTCGCGCACGTGCTGGAGCAGGTGGTCGCGCTCGATGGTGTCCAGGACGGCGAGGCCGGCCGCGCACGCGAGCGGGTTGCCGCCGAAGGTCGTGCCGTGCTGCCCCGCGGTCAGCAGCCCGGTGACGTCCGACCCGAAGGTCAGCAGGGCGCCGATCGGCACCCCGCCCCCCAGACCCTTGGCCAAGGTCATCGCGTCGGGGACGACGCCCGACGCCTGGTGGGCGAACCAGTCACCCGTGCGGCCGATGCCGGTCTGGATCTCGTCGACGACGAGCAGGGCGCCGTGCGCGGTCGTCAGCTCACGGGCCAGGCGCAGGTAGTCGGCCGAGAGCTCCCGCACTCCCGCCTCCCCCTGGACCGGCTCGACGAAGAGCGCGGCAGTGGTGTCGTCGATCGCCGCCCGGAGGGCCTCGGCGTCGTTCGGCGGCACGAAGACCACACCGGGGATGAGCGGCTCGAACGGCTCGCGGTAGGCGGCCTTGTGGGTCAGCGCCAGGGCACCCGTCGAACGTCCGTGGAACGAGCCCTCGAGGGCGACGATGCGGCTTCGACCGGTGCGGCGCGAGAGCTTGATCGCGGCCTCGGTCGCCTCGGTGCCGGAGTTGGCGAAGAAGACGCCGGACCCTTCGGGGGCGCTTGCGACGCACAGGAGCCGCTCGGCCAGCGCGATGGCTGGTTCGGACGTGAAGAAGTTGGAGACGTGGATCGCCGACTCGGCCTGCTTCGTCACGGCCTGGACGAGCGCCGGGTGTCCGTGGCCGAGAGCGTTGACGGCGATGCCGGACAACAGGTCGAGGTAGCGCCTGCCGTCGACGTCGGTGACCCAGCAGCCGTGGCCGGAGGCGAGGACCAGCTGCGGCGTGCCGAAGACCTGGACCATCGCGCCGGCGTAGCGGCCGATCAGGTCGTCTGCCGCTGTCATGGGTTCTCCTGGGAGCTCTCGGATGGAGACGGGCTGGGCTCGGAGCCGGTGATGTCCGGCAGCACCATGGTGCCGATCCCTTCGTCGGTGAAGATCTCGAGCAGGATCGAGTGCGGCTTGCGGCCGTCGACCACGTGCGTCTGGGGAACGCCGCCCTCGACGGCGCGGATGCAGGCCTCGAGCTTGGGCACCATGCCCTGGTCGACGCGCGACAGCAGCTCGCGGGCAGCGCTCAGCGTGATCGTCGACAGGAGCGACCCGCGGTCGGGCCAGTCGGCGTAGATGCCCTCCACGTCGGTGAGCACGACGAGCTTCTCGGCCCCGAGGGCGACGGCGATCGCTGCAGCCGCGGTGTCGGCGTTGACGTTGAGCACCTGACCCTCGACGTCGAGGTCGGGGGCGACCGTCGAGACGACCGGCACGCGACCGGCGTCGAGGATGTCGAGGATCGCCGACGGGTTGACGCTCTCGACGTCACCGACGAGCCCGAGGTCGACCTCCTCGCCGTCGACGACGGTGCCGCGACGGCGGGCACCGAGCAGCGCTGCGTCCTCGCCCGACAGTCCCACGGCGATGGGCCCGTGCTGGTTGAGCAGGCCGACGAGCTCGCGCCCGACCTGCCCGGTCAGCACCATCCGCACGACGTCCATGACCTCGGGCGTCGTGACGCGCAGGCCGCCCTTGAACTCACTCTCGAGCCCGACCCGCTCGAGCATCGCCTTGATCTGCGGACCACCTCCGTGGACGACGACGGGACGCAGGCCCGCATACCGCAGGAACGCGACGTCCTCGGCGAACGCTGCCTTGAGCTCGTCGTCGACCATCGCGTTGCCGCCGTACTTCACGACGACCAGGGCGCCCCGGAAACGCTCGAGCCACGGCAGCGCCTCGACGAGAGTCGCGGCCTTGCCCGCCGCGACGCGGATGGCTGCGGCGTCGATGAGTCCGCGCACGTGCGTCGGCGTCTCGGGCCGTGCGTCAGCGGGCCTCGACGTGGTCGGGCCGACCGGGCCCGGCGTTGCCTCGGTGCTCATGTGCTGTAGGCCGAGTTCTCGTGCACGTAGTCGTGGGTCAGGTCGTTGGTCCAGATGGTCGCCGCCTCGGTCCCGGCGTGCAGGTCGACGACGACGTGCACCTCCCGGCCGGTGAGGTCGACGAGCGCGCGGTCCTCGCCGACCCCGCCCGAGCGGCACACCCGGACGCCGTTCATCGTCACGTCGAGCGTCGTCGGCTCGAAGGCGGCCCGGGTCGTGCCGACAGCCGCGAGAACGCGTCCCCAGTTCGGGTCGTTGCCGAAGATCGCGCACTTGAAGAGGTTGTTGCGGGCGACGGCCCTGGCCACCTCCAGCGCGTCGTCGACGCTCGCGGCGCCGACCACCTCGATCGCGATGTCGTGGGCGGCGCCCTCGGCGTCGGCGATGAGCTGGCGAGCCAGGTCGGAGCAGACGGCGGTCAGTGCCGTCGCGAGCCCCTCCCCGCGGACGGCCACGCCGGAAGCCCCGGAGGCGAGCACGACGACGGTGTCGTTGGTCGACATGCAGGCATCGGAGTCGATGCGGTCGAACGAGACGGACGTGGCCGCCCGGAGCGCGGCGTCCAGGTCACCCGGCTGCACCACGGCGTCGGTCGTCAGGACGACGAGCATCGTCGCGAGGGCCGGCGCGAGCATGCCTGCACCCTTGGCCATGCCGGCGACCGACCAGCCGGGCCCTGCGTGGAGCGCCACCTTGTGCACCGTGTCGGTCGTCTTGATCGCCACCGCAGCGGCCTCGTGGCCCTCCGGTGAGAGGGCCGCGGCTGCCGCGTCGACACCCGACGTGATCTTGTCCATCGGCAGGAGCTCGCCGATGAGGCCGGTCGAGCAGACGACGACATCGCCGGCCGAGACGCCGAGGACGTCGGCGACGTGCTCCGCCGTCCGGTGCGTGTCGAGGAAGCCCTGCGCCCCCGTGCAGGCGTTGGCGCCCCCGGAGTTGAGCACCACCGCGTCGACCCGTCCGTCGGCGAGGACCTGGCGCGACCACGTCACCGGGGCCGCCTCGACGCGGTTGGTCGTGAAGACCGCCGCGGCGTGGTGGTCGGGTCCGTCGTTGACGACGAGCGCGAGGTCGGGGGTGCCGCTCGCCTTGAGCCCGGCGGTGACGCCGGACGCCCGGAAGCCGGTGGGCAGCTGGACGGGGTGGTGGCCGGTCACGGGGCTACTCCTGCCATCGGAAGGCCGAGGGTCTCCTCGAGGCCCAGGGCGAGGTTGGCACACTGCACGGCCGCGCCGGCGGTGCCCTTGGTGAGGTTGTCGATGGCCGACACCACGACGACGCGTCCGAGCCGCTCGTCCACGGCCAGCTGCAGCTGCACGTGGTTGCTCCCGACGACCGAGGCCGTCGCGGGCCAGGAGCCCTCGGGCAGGACGTGGACGAAGGGCTCGTCGGCGTAGGCCGTCTCCCAGACCGCGCGCACGCCCGCGGGGTCGGTGTCGGCGCGCAGGCGCGCCGTGCAGGTCGCGAGGATGCCGCGCGGCATGGGGGCGAGGGTCGGCGTGAACGAGACCGTGACGGCCTCGCCCGCCGCGCGTGAGAGGTTCTGCTCGATCTCGGGCGTGTGACGGTGCCCGCCGCCGACCCCGTAGGGCGACATCGAGCCCATCACCTCGCTGCCCAGCAGGTGGGGCTTCAGCGACTTGCCCGCGCCGGACGTCCCTGAGGCCGCGACGACGACGACGTCCTGGGCCTCGAGCAGGCCGGCGGCGAAGCCCGGCGCCAGCGCGAGGGAGATCCCCGTGGGATAGCAGCCGGGGACCGCGATGCGAGTCGCGCCGGAGAGGCGCTCGCGCTGCACCGAGCCGGCCGGCCCCGGGAGCTCGGGGAGGCCGTAGGGCCACGACCCGGCATACGTCGTGTCGTAGAAGGAGGTCCAGGCCGCCTGGGACTCGAGGCGGAAGTCGGCGCCGCAGTCGATGACCACGACCGAGTCCGGCAGCTGGGCCGCCAGCGCGCCCGAGTACCCGTGCGGCAACGCGAGGAAGACGACGTCGTGACCCGACAGCGTGTCGACGGTGGTCGCCTCGAGCACGCGGTCCGCGAGCGGGACCAGGTGCGGGTGGACGCCCCCGAGACGTTCACCCGCACTGCTGGCCGCCGTGACGGCCCCGACCTCGAACTGCGGGTGGGCGAGCAGCAGCCGGAGGATCTCTCCTCCGGCGTAGCCGCTCGCCCCCGCTACTGCTGCCCTGATCACAATGCATGACTATACACGTTCATGCATATTCGTGCATTCAGGGTCTCAGCGCTGCACCGCTCCTGTCGCCGAGGCCGCCGCCGCCACGGCTGCGTCGCGGTAGCCGTTGACCTCGTCGGTCGTCAGGGTGCGGTCCGGGGCTCGGAAGGTGAGCCGGTAGGCGAGGGACCGGTGCCCTGCCTCGATGCGCTCGCCCTCGTAGACGTCGAAGAGGACCACCGACTCGAGCGAACCCCCCGCGCCCGACCGCAACGCGGCCTCGACGTCGGCAGCAGCCACGTCGGACGCGACCAACAGGGCGATGTCGGTCATCGCCGGCGGGAACGTCGAGAAGGCACGGGCCTGAACGGGGTCGGCGCTCGCAGCGACGAGCACGTCGACGTCGAACTCGGCAGCGACGGTCCGCCCCGGCAGCTCGAGGGCCGCGACCACCTTCGGGTGCAGCTCGCCGGCGTGGCCGACGAGCGTGCCGTCCTCGAGCGTGATCCGTGCACACCGTCCCGGGTGCCACGGGGCGTGGTCGGGGTCATTGGCGACGACGACCGGGACTGCGAGAGCGGCAGCTGCCGTCTGCACGGCGGCGACCATGTCGCTCCAGTCAGCCGCACGACCCGGACCCCACCACCCGGCCTGCTCCGCCTGGCCGGTCGCGAGGATGCCCGCACGACGCGGCTGGTCGGGCACGGCGGCATACAGCTGCTCGAGCGTGTCGGCGTCGGGACGCGTAGCCACACCCGGGATCGGTGCCGTGCCGACCGGGCCACCCGGACGGAAGACGAGGCCCAGCTCGTAGATCGCGACGTCCTTGCGGCCACGGGCGACGTTGCGACGCAGCGTGTCGACGAGGCTCGCGAGGATCGACGTGCGCAGCAGCGGCCGCTCCTCCGACAGGGGGTTGGCCAGCCGGACGGCGTGGCGGCGGTCGTCGTCGGCCGGCAGCATCAGCTGGTCGGCGAGCTCCTCGGACACGAACGGGTAGCTAAGGACCTCGGTCAGTCCCGCCCCCGCCAGCGCGGCGGCGACGACCCGGCGGGCCCTCTGCTCGTGGGTCAGTCCGCGACCCCCGCTCGGCGTCGGGGTGATCGACGGGATGTTGTTGTAGCCATCGATCCGGGCGACCTCCTCCGCATAGTCGGGCGCGTCCACGAGGTCGGGTCGCCACGACGGCGGCGTCACGAGCACGTGCGTCTCGTCGGTGCCCTCGCCGCTCTCGTCGACCGTGCAGCCGAGGTCACGCAGGATGCCGACGACTCGCTGACGCGGGTAGTCGACGCCCACGATGCGCGCGGGCTCAGTCACGTCGAGCAGGTATGCCGTGCGCTCCGTCGTGCGGTCGACGTCGGTCACGCCGTCGTCGACGGTGCCGCCGCCGTGCTCGACGAGCAGGTCGACGGCGAGCTGGGCAGCGGCCGCCGTGACCTTCGGGTCCACCCCGCGCTCGAAGCGCTTGGAGGCCTCCGTGATGAGACGGTGCCGACGCGAGGAGCGCGCGACCGTGGTCGGGTCGAAGTGGGCCGCTTCGATGAGGACGTCGGTCGTCGTGTCGGACACCTCCGAGGACGCGCCACCCATCACGCCGGCGATGGCGAGCGGCTGCTCACCGCCGTCGGTGATGAGCAGGTCGTCGGTGTGCAGGGTGCGCACGACGTCGTCGAGCGTCTTCAGCTTCTCGCCGCCTCGGGCCCGTCGTACGACGATCGAGCCGGACAGCCGGTCGACGTCGAAGGCGTGCAGGGGCTGGCCGAGCGCGAGCATGACGTAGTTCGTCACGTCGACGGCGAGCGAGATGGGACGCATGCCCATCTGCGTGAGGCGCTTGCTCATCCACGCCGGCGACGGCCGCGTCGGGTCGATGCCCCGCACGATGCGCGCGACGTAGCGGTCGCACCCGTCGTTGCCCTCGATCGGCGAGTCGTCCTTGAGCTCGACGGCGTAGCCGGCGGTGTTGGGCTCCGGCGTCACGATGTCGGCCGGGTCGCGGAAGCCGCCCTCGGGGCTGCCCTGGGCGTGCCAGTACTCGCGGGCCAGGCCCCGAACCGAGAAGCAGTAGCCACGGTCGGGAGTCACGTTGGTCTCGACGGTCTCCTCGCCGAGACCGAGCAGGGCGATCGCGTCGTCGCCGGGGCGGACCGTCGCCACCACCTCGTCGCCGAGCAGGCGGCGCAGCACGATGATGCCCTCGTGGTCGTGGCCGAGGCCGATCTCGTCCTCGGCGCAGATCATGCCGTTGGAGACGTGGCCGTACGTCTTGCGCGCCGCGATCGCGAAGCCTCCGGGCAGCACGGCGCCCGGCAGGACACACACGACGAGGTCACCGACCTCGAAGTTGTGGGCGCCGCAGACGATCTCCTGGTGCTTGCCCTCGGTGAGCATCTGGCCGTTCTGGCCGACGTCGACGGTGCACCAGCGGATCGTCTTGCCGTTCTTCTGCGGCTCGAGGGTGAAATCGAGGACGCGGCCCACGACGAGCGGCCCCGTGATGTCGCCACCGTGCAGGTCCTCCTCCTCGAGACCAACGCGGACGAGGCTGGCGGCCACGTCGGCACCCCGGGCCCCGGGCGCGAGGTCGGTGTACTCGGCGAGCCAGCTGAGCGGCATACGCATGTCAGACCCCCATCCCGAACTGCTGCGAGAAGCGGACGTCGCCCTCGACGATCTCGTGCATCCCCTGGACCCCGTGGCGCAGCTGCAGCGCCCGCTCGATGCCGAGCCCGAACGCGAAACCGGAGTAGACGTCGGGGTCGATGCCGCACGTTCGCAGCACCTTGCGGTTGACCATGCCGGAGCCACCGAGCTCGATCCAGCCCGAACCGCCGCACGTGCGGCACGGCTCGGCGCTGCCCCAGGTCTCCTCGCCGTGGCAGGCGAAGCAGAGGAAGTCCGTCTCCATGCTCGGCTCGGTGAAGGGGAAGTAGTTGGCGCGGACGCGGGTACGCGTCTCGGCGCCGAACATGATGCGGACGAACGCGTCGAGGGCGCCGCGCAGGTGCGCCATCGTCAGGCCCTTGTCGATGGCGAGGCACTCGATCTGGTGGAAGACGGGCGTGTGCGTGGCGTCGAGGTCGTCGGTGCGGAACACCTTGCCCGGGGCCACGACGTAGATCGGCGGCTCCTTCTCGAGCATCGTCCGGATCTGCACCGGCGACGTCTGCGTGCGCAGGACGAGGCCCGAGTCGACCGGGTCGAGGAAGAAGGTGTCCTGCATCTGCCGGGCGGGGTGGTCGGGCCCGAGGTTGAGGGCGTCGAAGTTCAGCCACTCGCTCTCGAGCTCCGGACCCTCGGCGACCTCCCAGCCCATGCCGACGAAGGCGTCGACGAGGCGCTGGGCCACGAGCTCGATGGGGTGACGGGCGCCGAGCTCGTGCCGCAGCGCGGGCACGGTGACGTCGACGCGCTCGTCGACGAGGATGCGCTCGTCGCGTTCGGCCTCGAGCTCGCCCTGGCGAGCCGTCAGCGCCTGGCCGACCCGCCCGCGCGCCTGGCCGACACGCTTGCCGGCCTCGGCCTTGGCGCTCGGCGGCAGGGCACCGATCTCACGGTTGGCGAGGGCGAGTGGGCTCTTCTCCCCCTGGTGCGCGATACGCGCGGCCTTGAGCTCGTCGAGCGACGTCGCCGCGGCGATGGCCGAGAGCGCGTCCTGCACCGCTGCGTCGACGTTCGCCGGGTCGAGCGCGGAGACCTCGACCGGGTCGTAGTTCGTGTTGGGTCCGGACATCGGCGTGCGTTCGCTGCTCTCGCTCGGGTTCTGGCTGTCAGGTGTCGGTCGTGCGGTTGCCCAGTCTAGGGGCGAGCCCGAACCGGTCTGCCGAGCGTCCGCGAAGGTGCGGGTCAGCTCTCCACGACGGACGGCAACCCGGCCGGCAGTGCCACGACGAAGCGCGCCCCGCCGCCGTCGCTGTCGGTGACGACCACCGAGCCCCCGTGCGCCTCGACGAGTCCCCGGACGACGTAGAGGCCCAGTCCCGTGCTCGCGTTGGAGGGCCCGTGCCAGAAGCGTCCGAAGATCTTCTCGCGGTCGGACGGGGGTATGCCGTCCCCCTCGTCGTCGACCTCGACCACCACCGACTCGGGTGCGTCACCCAGGGCCCCGGCTCGATCGAGGGTCACCGTGACCTTCCCGGCGCCGTGCAGCAGGCCGTTCTCGATGAGGTTGAAGAAGATCTGCTCTAGGCGGTCGGTGTCGGCCCACATCGCCGGCAGGCCCCGCTCCCGGGCGCTCTTGCCCAGGCGCAGCTCGACCGTGCCCGTGGACCGGCCCAGCTCGTAGCGGACGACGTGCGTCGTGAGCAGAGCGTGCAGGTCGACGGGTCCCAGGCGGAGGTTCAGGCTGTCGGAGTCGAGCCTGGAGATGTCGAGCAGCTCGGTGATGAGCCGCGTCAGGCGGGTGGCATCGGACTCGATCGTCTCGATCATCAGGCGCTTCTGCTCGTCGGTGAAGCGGTCCCAGCGCCGCAGCAGGCTGCTCGTGAACCCGGTGACCGACGTCAGCGGTGCGCGCAGCTCGTGCGCCACCGTCGAGAGCACCGACGCCTGGTCGCGCTCGGCGCGCTGTCGGTCCTCGGCATCCCGCAGGCCGAGAATCACGCGCTCGACGGTGAGGCCCCCATCGGAGCGGATGTAGCGGGCGGTGACGAGGACGTCCTGGCCCTTGGGCGCCACGAGGAGCTTCTCGCGGTGGCCGGGCCGGCTCGCCCGGCCGTCCCACGGGTCGGTGTGCTCCCACCAGTCGCGGCCGTACTTGTCGGTCAACGGCAGGCCTTCCGGAAGGCCGCGACCCACGAGGTCGGACGCGTCGCAGTCGAGGATGCGCAGAGCCTCGGCGTTGGCGAAGTGGAT
This sequence comes from Terrabacter ginsenosidimutans, assembly GCF_039539425.1. Classification (NCBI taxonomy): domain Bacteria; kingdom Bacillati; phylum Actinomycetota; class Actinomycetes; order Micrococcales; family Intrasporangiaceae; genus Terrabacter; species Terrabacter ginsenosidimutans. The sequence continues at coordinate 14,031 of NZ_BAABDC010000010.1, forward strand.
GCGCCGGTCTGCCCCGACGACGACGAGCCCGTCGGGGAGCAGCTCGGCCATCTGGGCCACCAGGTCGGTCGGTGTCGTCGATCCGGGCAGCGCACCGGTTCCGCCGACGGAGGTCATGGCCCCGAGGATAGTCACGTGCACCCCGAGGTGGCGTGGTCAGGGCGTCATCGGGTCGTCAGCAGGCCGTGTTCCACCATCGCGTCAGCGGCTGGTGCGACGGGCCTCCGCCGAGGCGTAGAGACAGATCGTCGCCGCCATGGCGAGGTTGAGGGACTCGGCATGACCGTGGATGGGGACCCGCACGACGTCGTCGCACGCCGCGCGCACCTCCAGTGGCAAGCCCCAGGCCTCGTTGCCCATCACCCACGCATGCGCACCGGTGAGGTCGGCATCGTGCAGCAGTGTGGTGCCCGCGCCGTCGGCCGCCAGCAGCCGGATCCCACGCTCCCGCAGGGCCTGCAGGATGTCCGGCACCGCGCCGCCGACCGAGAGCGGCACGTGCCACAGCGAGCCGACCGTCGAGCGGACGACCTTGCTGTTGTAGACGTCGACGCTGGCATCACTGACGATCACGGCGTCGGCGCCGGCCGCATCCGCACCCCGGATGACCGTGCCGGCGTTGCCGGGGTCACGGACGTTCGTCAGGACGCACACGAGCGCGTCGGGCGGCAGGTCGGCGAGGAGATCGTGCAGCGGGAGGTCCAGCACCCGGCACACGGCGGCGATGCCCTGCGGCGACTCGGTGTCACACATGGCGGCCAGCACCTCGGGCGTCACCTCGTTGACCCAGACGTCGGCGTCGCGGGCGGCCTCGACGATGGCGGCATGGCGCTCGGCCGCCTCGGGAGTGACGTAGACGTCGCGCACGAGGTCGGGGCGGAACGCGACGGCCTCGCGGACGGCCTGGGGACCCTCGGCCAGGAAGTCACCGGTGCGAGAACGCACCGAGCGCCGGGACAGCGCCCGCACTGCCTTGACCCGATCTGATCGGGGGTTGGTCAGCACGGGGCGTCCCGGCGCTCGAAGGGTGTGATGTGCGTTCGAACGACGCTCAGGCGGCGTCGCCGGCGACCTTCGCCTCTGCCTGGGCAGGGACGTTGGCGCGGGAGAGCTCCACGAGCGTGGCGAACGCCGGCGCGTCGTTGACGGCGAGGTCCGCAAGGATCTTGCGGTCGACCTCGACACCAGCGGCCTTGAGGCCCTGCATGAACCGGTTGTAGGTCATGCCGTTGGCGCGGGCCGCAGCGTTGATGCGCTGGATCCAGAGGCGACGGAAGTCACCCTTCTTCGCGCGACGGTCACGGTAGGCGTAGCCCAGCGAGTGGGTGACCTGCTCCTTGGCCTTGCGGTACAGACGCGAACGCTGACCGCGGTAACCGCTGGCGCGCTCGAGAACGACGCGACGCTTCTTCTGGGCGTTGACCGCCCGCTTCACGCGTGCCACGTGAATACTCCTTCTCTGCTTGACGCAGTGCTTGCTGCTGCTGGCTTACCGGGGACCCGGTGGCTCAGCGAAGTGCTGATGGGTGGGGGTCCCGGCTCACTTGCCGAGGAGCTTCTTGGCCTTCTTGGCGTCCGGCTTGGCGAGCTCGACGTCGTTCGCGATGGAACGCATCTTCTTGCTCGACTTGTGCTCGAGCAGGTGGCGACCGCCGGCCTGCTCGCGCATGACCTTGCCGGTGCCCGTGAGGCGGAAACGCTTCTTCGCACCGCTGTGCGTCTTCATCTTCGGCATGGGGGCCGATCTCCTTCGTGTTGCGTGCGTCAGTGGACGCACGTGGTGTGTCGGGCCGAGGGTTCACACCCTCGGCTGGTCACCACCGCCGGATCACTCGGCGGCGGCGGTGGCCTGGTCGGTCTGCGGGGCCTGCGCCTCCGGCTGCTCGCCGGACGGGGCCGGAGCCGCCGTCTCGGCCACGTCAGCCATGTCAGCCGTGTCGGCTGTGTCAGCCGTGTCAGCCGTGTCGGCAGGACGCTGGTCGTGCTGCTCGCGGGAGCGACGCTGCTCGGCCTTGGCCTCGGCCTTCTTCTTCGTCGGTCCGATCACCATGATCATGTTGCGGCCGTCCTGCTTCGGGGCCGACTCGACGAAGCCGAGCTCGGCGATGTCCTGGGCGAGGCGCTCGAGCAGTCGACGACCGAGCTCGGGTCGGCTCTGCTCGCGACCGCGGAACATGATCGTCACCTTGACCTTGTCGCCCGCCTTGAGGAACCGCTCGACGTGGCCCTTCTTGGTGCCGTAGTCGTGCGGGTCGATCTTCGGACGGAGCTTGATCTCCTTGATGACGGTGTTGACCTGGTTCTTGCGCGCTTCCCGTGCCTTCATGGCGGCTTCGTACTTGAACTTGCCGAAGTCCATGAGCTTGGCGACCGGCGGCTTGGCCATGGGGGCCACCTCGACGAGGTCGAGGTTCGCCTCCTCGGCCAGACGCAGCGCGTCCTCGACGCGGACGATGCCGACCTGCTCGCCGTTGGGGCCAACCAGACGCACTTCCGGGACCCGGATGCGCTCGTTGATGCGAGGCTCGCTGATGTGGTGCTCCTAAGTTTCGAGAAATGATGTGACCAGACGGGGTGCTGCCTGTCCTGCTGCGACCACAACGAAGAAAGGGCTCCCCGTGTGTGCACGAGGAGCCCAGGGTCGCGTATGCCGGACGGTCGCCGTCGCGTCACACGGCTCGACACGCCTGCCGCGAGCGGCAGCTGGTCGAGCAGACCTTGACCCGGCAACCGTGAGGTCGACGCGGGTGGAAGCGAGCTTCTCTTTGCACGTCGTCACCGGCGTCCGCCGGAGCGGGAGCATGGTGACGGCTGGTCAGTGGTCCATGCTAGCAGCCGCGACGCCGTGCTCCGAATCGGTGCGAGCCGTGCTCCCTGCCGGGCGACGACCGACGTGCGAGCCGACCAGGCCGGCGGCGGCGATGACGACGCCGAGCGCCGACACGACGACGAAGCCCCACTGCCAGCCGCCGTGGTCGATCGCGAACCCGGCGACCGGGGCCCCGATCGCGGAGCCCGCGGTCATCGCCGACCCGTGCCACCCCATCATCTCGCCGCGGAACCGTTCGGGGACGTGCCGGCTCAGCTGCTCGACGGTGGCGGTGATGGTCGGGGCGCAGAGGAACCCGGACACGGTGATGAGCACGGCGAAGCTCGGCACGCCGACCGCGAGGGCGACGGGGGCCGTCGTCGCCGCCAGGCCGAAGAGCAGCCAGAAGACCGAGAAGGAGCGGTGCCACGCGCCGTAGAGCAGACCGCCCACGAGCGAGCCCGCACCCCAGAGGGCGAGGACCCAGCCGATCGAACCCGTGGCCTCGAAGGAGCGCAGCGCCGCCACGATCGAGACGTCGGTGCCACTGAGGACGAGCGTCGAGCACGCCGCCGCGAGGTAGACCGCTGCGACGGGGACCGTGATGAAACCGCGGATCGCCCGTCCTCGCGGGCCGTCGTCGGGGACCGCGGCGCCGGCGGCGATGGCCTCGGCGCGTGAGGCCTCGCCCACCTCGTCGAGCGCGACCCGCTCCCCCGTCGAGTCCCCGCCCGACCCGCTCTGGGCTGAGTCCGAGTCCGAGGTGAGCCGAGGGTTGACGAGCCACAGGACGAATCCGGCTGCGACAGATGTCAACTCACAGACGAGCAGCGCCCAGCCGGTGTCCCAGGAGGTCGCCAGCCACACCCCGATGGCCGGACCAGCCATGAAGGACAGCTCGGTCGCCGAGGAGTCCAGCGAGAGCGCCGTGCGGCGCTGGTCGCTCGGCACCGACCGGATGATGACCTGGCGCAGGATCGAGAACGTCGGCACCACGAAGAGGCCCGCGAGCGCCGCGAAACCGATGAGTGGGGCGTAGCCCACCCACGGGGCGATCGACCAGCAGACCACCTGTACGACGAGCGAGGGCCCGACCGTGCGGCGCAGGCCGATGCGGTCGAGCAGCCGCCCTCGCCACGGTCCCGAGACGGCGACGGCGACGGTCGAGGCGGCCGTGACGAGTCCGGCCTCGCCGTAGCTGCGGCCGAGCGAGGACACCACGTGCAGCGTGAGGATCACCGCGCCGGCCCACATCGGGACGCGGATGAGGAAGCCCAGCAGCAGGGCGTTGCGCGTGTCCCGGTTGGCCAGCACCGGCCGGTAGGCCCCCAGATCCATGGAACGAAGCCTGCCACTGACCAGCGACGCCACGCACGCGGGTTCTCGCGAGCCCGTCCGACGACCTGGCCGACGCGGCGCACCCGGCGTGGCACGCGGCATACGCCAGAGGACTTGTGACGACCGTGGGACAGGAGAAGGGTGGGGTCATGGCAAAGATGCCCGGCAGATCAGATCTTCCTGCGGCCCCCAACCCCGCCTCGCCGCAGGACATCCGCAACGTCGTGCTGGTCGGACCCGGCGGGGCCGGAAAGACCGCACTCTTCGAGGCGCTCGTCGCGGCGCGCGTGGCCGGTCAGCGCACCGGCACCGGCGAGCACGTCCGCACGACCAGCCTCACCGCCGCCTCCTTCCCGTCCGGCCCCATCACCCTCAACCTGCTCGACACCCCCGGCTACCCCGACTTCGTCGGGGACCTGCGCGCCGGGCTGCGGGCCGCCGACGCCGCGATCTTCGTCGTCTCCGGCGCCGACGACATCGACCGTCCCGTGTCGCTGCTCTGGCGCGAGTGCGCCGCCGTCGGCATGCCCCGCGCCGTCGTCGTGACGCACCTGGACCAGCCGCGCGCCGACTTCGCCACCACTGTCGAGACGTGTCGTCGCACGTTCGGCGACGCCCGGGCCACGCACTGGCCCACCATCGAGAGCGGGTCGGTCACCGGCGTCGTCGGGCTGCTGACCGGGGAGACCTCCGAGGAGCACGAGGACGCCCGGGCGGCGCTCATCGAGTCCGTCATCGAGGAGTCCGAGGACGCGACCCTGCTCGACCGGTACCTCGAGGGCGAGCCCATCGACACCGAGTCGCTGCTCGCCGACCTGCGCACCGCGATCGCCCAGGGCACGTTCTTCCCCATCGTCCCCGTGTCGCCCCTCACGGGGGCCGGCGTCGAGGAGCTGCTCGGGATCGTCGAACGGGCCTTCCCCGACCCGACCCTGCACCCGCTGCCCACCATCACCTCGCCGGCGGGCGGCGCGGTCGGCGGAGTCGCGTGCGACCCGTCGCAGCCCCTCGTGGCCGAGGTCGTGCGCACCACGACCGACCCCTACGTGGGTCGCCTGTCACTCGTGCGCGTCTTCTCCGGGACCCTGCGCGTCGACGAGCCCGTTCACGTCTCGGGGCATCTCGGCGACTTCGTCGGGCACGAGGTCGCCGGCCACCCGGCCCACGACGACGACGAGCGGGTCGGCCCGCTCGCGTCCCCGTTCCTCGAGACGCACCGGCCACGAGGCACCGCCGTCGCCGGCGACATCGCCCTCGTGTCCAAGCTGACCCGGGCCGAGACGTCCGACACCCTGTCCTCGCCGGACCGGCCCGCGGTGGTCGCGCCGTGGCTGCTGCCCGAGCCGCAGCTGCCCGTGGCGATCCGGGCGGCGACCAAGTCCGACGACGACAAGCTCGGTGGTGCGCTGCAGCGTCTCGTCGCCGAGGACGTGACGATGCGGATGGAGCACTCGACCGAGACCGACCAGGTCGTCCTCTGGACGATGGGACAGGCCCACGTCGACGACCTCATCGGGCAGCTGGCCGACCGCTACGGCGTCACCGTGACGGCCGAGCCCTACCGCACCTCGCTTCGCGAGACGTTCGTGCGCCGGTGCTCGGTGCAGGGACGCCACGTCAAGCAGTCGGGCGGGCACGGGCAGTATGCCGTGTGCTCGATCGAGATCGAGCCGCTCCCCCGCGGCTCCGGCTTCGAGTTCGTCGACAAGGTCGTCGGCGGGGCCGTGCCGCGCCAGTTCATCCCGTCGGTCGAGAAGGGCGCCCGGCTCCAGCTCGAGAAGGGGCTGCTCACCGGGCACCCGGTCGTCGACGTCCGGGTCACGCTCACCGACGGCAAGGCGCACTCGGTCGACTCCTCTGACGTCGCCTTCCAGACGGCGGCGGCCCTGGCCCTCAAGGAGGCGGCGAACGCCTCGACGATGGCGCTGCTCGAGCCGATCGACCGGGTCGACATCACCATCGCCGACGAGTACCTCGGCGCCGTGATGTCGGACCTGCGAGGTCGGCGCGGCCAGGTGCTCGGGACGGAGCCCGCGGACGGCATGGGGCCGGAGGGCGGGTGGACGGTCGTGCACGCCGAGGTGCCGTCGGCCGAGCTGTCGCGCTACCCCATCGACCTGCGGTCGGTGTCGCACGGCACCGGGTCGTTCGTGCGCGAGCCGCTGCGCCACGACCTGCTGCCCGCCGACAAGGCCAAGGAGCTCCTGGGGACCTGAGACGATCGAAGGAGCGATCCGTCCGACGGGACGGATCGCTCCTTCGATCGAGACTGGCGGATGGGCCGCCCCTCGCGCTGGTCAGAGACGGACGAGCATCTTGCCGACGTTCTCGCCGCGCAGGACGCCGAGGAAGGCGTCGACCGCGTGGTCGATCCCGTCGCTGAACGTCTCGCGCGAGGTCAGGGTGCCGTCCGCGATCCAGCCGGCCGCACGCTGCGCGTACTCGCCGGCGAGGTCCCAGTGGTCGCCCACCAAGAAGCCGGTGATCGTCCCGCGCGTCTGGATGAGCCGCGCGAGGTTGCGCGGGCCGGGCGCCGCCTCGGTGTTGTTGTAGACCGAGATCGCGCCGCAGATCGCGATGCGCCCACCGAGGCGCAGCGAGCCGACGGCGGCCTCGAGGTGGTCACCGCCGACGTTGTCGAAGTAGACGTCGATGCCGTCGGGAGCGGCCTCGCGCAGCAGGTCCGAGACGCGCCCGTCCTTGTAGTTGAAGGCGGCGTCGAAGCCGAGGTCGTTCAGGAGGTGGTCGACCTTCTCCTGCGAGCCGGCGCTGCCGATGACCCGGCTCGCGCCGAGTGCCTTGGCGACCTGTCCGACGACGCTGCCCACGGCACCGGCGGCGCCGGACACGAAGACGACGTCGCCCTCCTTGAGCCCCGCGACGCGGGTCAGGCCGGCGTATGCCGTGAGGCCGGTCATGCCGAGCACGCCGAGGTAGGCGGACGCCGGGGCGACCGACGTGTCCACGACGCGAACGGCGGAGCCGTCGACGACGGCCTCCTCGCGCCAGCCGAGACCGTGCAGCACGTGGTCACCGACGGCGATGCCGTCGGCACGGGACTCGGTCACGACGCCGACCGCGCCGCCGTGCATGGCCTCGCCGAGCGCATACGGCTCGGCGTAGGACTTGGCGTCGCTCATGCGTCCACGCATGTAGGGGTCGACCGACATGACCTCGTTGCGGACGCGGACCTGTCCGTCGGCGAGGTCGGTGGGCGCGCTCTCGACGAGGGCGAAGTCGTCGTGGGTGGGCCAGCCGACGGGACGGCTCTTGAGCTGGACCTCACGGGGGTTGGTCATCGGGTCTCCTTCTGGGACAGGGGTGCTGGACGTCTGGTTCTGGATGCTTCGGGAGGGGTGAGTGCGGGCAGGCTCAGTCGACGACGATCTCGACGGGGATGTTGCCGCGCGTGGCGTTGGAGTAGGGGCACACCTGGTGGGCGGTGTCGACGAGCTCACGACCGAGCTGCGCGTCGATGCCCTCGGGCAGCTCGACGTGGAGCACGACACCGAGGCCGAAGCCGGTGCTCGAGGACCCGGAGAGGCTGACGTCGGCGGTCACCGCGACGTCGAAGTCCTCGACCCGGCGCTTGCGGGCGACGAGCCCGAGAGCGCTCGCGAAGCACGCGGCATACCCGGCGGCGAAGAGCTGCTCCGGGTTGGTGCCCTCACCACTGCCACCGAGCTCCCGCGGGGCGGCGAGCGTGACGTCGAGACGACCGTCCGAGGTGACGGCGCGACCCTCACGCCCGGAGGCGGTGGCCGAGGCGACGTACTGGGCGGTCTGTGTGGTGGTGGTCATCCTGGCTCCTTGTGTTGCTGACAATTAGATTGTGCGCAATTTGATAGTACGCTTGGGTCATGAGCCCGTCCAATCCGTCCGCCGCAGCCTCGGCATCGACGACGCCGAGCGCCCTCAGCCTCGAGCAGCAGATCTGCTACGCCATGCACACGACCGTGCGAGCGTTCGACGCGGTCTACCGCGAGCTCCTCGCCGAGCACGGGCTCTCCTACCCGCAGTACATCGCCCTCATGACCGTCGGGGAGCACGGGCCGCTCACGGTCGGGCAGCTCGGCGAGCTGATGCACCTCGACTCCGGGACCCTCTCGCCGCTGCTCAAGCGCATGGAGTCCGCCGGTCTCGTCGGACGGACCCGGGACCCCGAGGACGAGCGGCGGGTGCTCGTGTCGGTCACGGCAGGCGGGCGCGAGCGGCTCGGTGCGCTCGGCGACGTGCCACACCAGATCGCCGTCCGGAGCGGCCTCTCGAGGCAGCAGCTGCACGACCTGCACCGCACGCTGCAGGAGGTCACCGAGCGCCTCGACACCGGCGCCTGAGCCTTCGGCAACGAGCCGTCCGCGGTCAGGCCTGGGTCAGGACGGCAGCACGACGGACACGGCGTGGATCAACATGCCGATGAGCCCACCCACGAGGGTGCCGTTGATGCGGATGAACTGCAGGTCGCGACCAACCTGAAGCTCGACGCGCTCGGCTGTCTCCTTGCCGTCCCACCGGTCCACGGTGTCGCTGATGATGCGGGTCAGCTCGGTGCCGTAGCGGTCGATGGCGTAGATCGTCGCATCGCAGATCCGGGTGTCGATGCGCGCTCGGAGGGCTTCGTCCCCCAGCAGCCGCTCGGCGAGCGCCGTCACCTCGCGGACGGCCCGGCTGCGCACCGGCCCGGCCTCGTCCTCGAGGGCGGCGATGACGACCGCCCGGAACGACCCCCACAGCGACATCGCGGTGTCGGCCACCTGCGGGTGCGCGAGCACGCGCTCCTTGAGCCGCTCGGCCTTGGCCTGGGTCACGGGGTCGTGCTGGAGGTCGTCGGCGAGGTCGATGAGCAGCTTGTCGAGTGCGAGGCGCACGTCGTGCCGCGGGTCGTTGCGGATGTCGGCCAGCCACTTGAGCGCCTCGACGTGGATCTTGCGCGCCACGAGGTCGTTGATCGCGTCGGGGACCCAGGCCGGCGCCCGCTGCGTGATGAGCGACTCGAAGAGGTCCTCGTTGTCGACGAGCCAGCCGCGGATCTCGTCGAGTGCCAGGTCGACGAGGCCGACGTGGGCCTCGTCCCGGACGACCTGGTCGAGCAGTCCGCCCGCGAGGGAGCTGATCGGCTCCTGCGCGAGACGCGGGAGCACGGCCTGCTCGATGATCGCGCGGACGTCCTCGTCCGGGATGCGGTGCAACGCGTGCACCGTCACCGTGGCCACCTCGTCCACGAGTCGCTTGGCGTGGCCCGGCACGAGCGCCCACTCGGCCGCCCGTCGCGTCGGCTCGGCATCGAGCACCCGCTCGCGGATGATGTCCTCGCGCATGAAGTTCTCGCTGACGAACTCCTCCAGGCTGCGCCCGATCATCTCCTTCTTGCGCGGGATGAGAGCCGTGTGCGGGATCGGGAGCCCCAGCGGGTGCCGGAAGATGGCGGTCACCGCGAACCAGTCGGCGCAGGCGCCGACCATCGAGGCCTCGGCGCCGGCGTTGACGAAGCCGAGGATGCCGTCATCGTGCCCGCGCGTCAGGACGTAGACGATCGCGGCGAACACGAGCAGCCCGGTTGCCACGAGGCGCATCTGCCGCAGGTCGCGTCGGCGCTGCGCGTCGAGGGCCGGGTCGACGATGAAGCCCAGCGGACCGCTCGACGCGCCGGACCCGCTCGGACCGGAGGCCCTGGCATGTCCGTCCGGCGCGTCGGGGCCGTGACCCGCCGCGGGACCCGGCCCGATGCCGGGCGCCCGGGTCGCCTGGGGTGTGGTGTCCACGTCCGGCACCTCCGCTGGTGGTGTGCTCAGCGCGCTGCTTCGAGCGCGAAGGTCAGAGCATCGATCCTCGCACGGGTCTCGCCGTCGGTCGCGATCCGCTCCCCGATCCGGGTGGCGACGGCACCGACATCATCGGCGTCGAGACCCGGCTCGAGGGCCAGCACGACCCTCAGGACGCCAGCCCCAGCGGGCTCGCCGGCCTCGACGCGGTGCGCCGTCACCTGCGGCTCGGACTCGACGGCAGACCGGATGGCAGCCGCCACGTGGGCGTCGCGGTGGCTCGGCTCCCAGGCCCGCTCCTGGGCGAGGGCCCACAGCATGCTCGGCCGGAGCACCGTGCCATGGGGCGAGGCGACGTCGACGACGAGCACCTGGCACTCCTCGCTGATCGCGGCCTGCGCCGCGGCAGCCGCGCGCACCGGCACGGGGCGGGCGTTCGCGTCCCAGGCCGCGAGGGTCTCGAGGGAGGTGAACATCGGCAGGGCACGCGAGCCGTCGGGCGAGGTCAGCGTCACGGCAGCCATGTCGCTGCGGGTGTCGACGGTGTGGGGCCCGGAGTCGTCGAGCTCTGCGGCGACCGCGACCACGGGGACGAGCCATCGGGCCTGCGACGCGTGCCGCATCAGCGCGACCTCCGCGTCGTCACCCGGAGCGTCGTGCACCGCGGTGAGGGCGGCGAGCAGGCCGGCGTCGGCCCCGCCTGCATCGCCGGAGAAGCCGTGGGACGGGATCGACTTGCCCTCCCACGCCTGACCGGCGGAGTCCGCCGGACGACCGTGAGCGTCGTGGTGACCGGGAGCGGGCGTGGGAGAGGTCATGAAGACAGCCGCCCGGCGACGTCGAGCGCCTCGGGAAGCGTGAACGCACCTCGGTACAGGGCCGACCCGACGATGGCGCCCTCGACGCCGTCGCCGACGAGCTCACGGATCGTGGCGATGTCCTCGAGCGTCGAGACGCCGCCGCTCGCGACGACGGGTCGGTCGGTGCGGGCGCAGACGTCGCGGAGCAGCTCGACGTTGGGGCCCTGGAGCATGCCGTCCTTGTTGACGTCGGTGACGACGTAGCGCGCACAGCCCTCGGCGTCGAGACGCGCGAGCGTCTCCCACAGGTCCCCGCCCTCGCGGGTCCAGCCCCGGGCGGCGAGCGTCGTGCCGCGGACGTCGAGGCCGATGGCGACGCGGTCGGCGTGGGCGGCGATGATCGAGGCGGTCCAGTCGGGGTCCTCGAGCGCGGCGGTGCCGATGTTGACCCTCCGGCATCCGGTGGCGAGGGCCGCCTCGAGCGACTCGGTGTCGCGGATGCCGCCCGACAGCTCGACCTGCAGGTCGAGCCGACCGACGATCGAGCCGATGAGCTCCCGGTTGCTGCCCCGGCCGAAGGCGGCGTCGAGGTCGACGAGGTGGATCCACTCGGCGCCCTGCTCCTGCCAGCGCAACGCGGCCTCCCACGGGTCACCGAACTCGCCGCCGCTGCCGGCGACGCCCTGCACCAGCTGGACGGCGCGACCGCCTGCGATGTCGACGGCGGGCAGCAGCTCGAGGCGGGGCTGGTCGGTCATGACGGTGCGTGCTCCTTGATCGTGGCGGGCCCTCAGAAGTATGCCGTGAGCCACGGGCGGGCTGCCCGGCCGGCCCACGACGTGGCCGCCCGACCGGTCGGGACGTGAGCACTCGAAGCACGCGCCCCGAGGGCCTCTGGTCGGCCCGGTGTCAACTGGTGGGTGGCGCGGGCGCGGCCGGTGTCGGCGGCTCGGGTGGTGAGCCTGCCGGTGAGTCCAGGTGTGCCGCGGGGGCGACCTCGGGCGTGCCCGCGGCTGCGTCGCCCGTGCCCGCGGATGCGCCTGCACCTGCGGCGATCTCGGCACGGTGACGCCACAGGACGTAGAACAGCCCGACCACGAGGACACCGATGATGAGCGCGATCCGCACCGGCCAGGAGAGGTCGAGCAACGTCGCCACGACGAGCGTGCCGAGTGCCGTGCCCATCGTGGTCGGCAGGCCCGGGCGGCTACGACGGCGTCGTGGGTAGAGCGTCCCGGAGGATGAGCGTCGGCTCGTCGACGTCGCGGTGCGACGCGTCGCGCCCCGGGCCGTCCGGGTCGTCCTCGTCGTGCGCTTCACGGCCCGGCTGCCGGCAGTCTTCCTCGTCGCCACGGTCCCCTCCTCGTCGAGGCCGGGACCCGATCAGCCCGGCGAGGCGGTGGGGTCCGGCACGGTCACAGGCTGCGGACCCAGTTCTCGAGCAGCTGCAGCCCGGCGTCGCCGGACTTCTCGGGGTGGAACTGGGTCGCGCTCAGGGGCCCATTCTCGACCGCGGCGACGAACTTCGCACCGTGACGCGCCCACGTGACGCGAGGTGCCACGCGGGCGAAGGCGCCGGTGGCCTCGAGCGTCCACTCCTGCACGGCATACGAGTGGACGAAGTAGAAACGCTCCCGCTCGACACCGGCGAACAAGGTGGATCCGTCGGCGACCTCGACCTCGGACCAGCCCATGTGCGGCACGACGTCGGCGGGGAGCCGCTCGACCGTGCCGGGCCACTCGCCGAGTCCCTCGAGCGGGTGCTCGGAGGGCTCGCTCGATCCGTCGAAGAGCACCTGCATCCCGACGCAGACCCCGAGGACGGCCCGGCCGCCGCTGATCCGCCGGCCGATGATGCGTGGCCCGTGCGCAGCGGCGAGTCCGGCCATGCAGGCGTGGAAGTTGCCGACCCCCGGCACGAACAGCCCGTCGCACTCGAGGGCGTGGTGCGGGTCGGACGTCAGGGTGACCGTGGCACCGACGCGCTCGAGCGCACGCACGGCCGAGCGGACGTTGCCGCTGCCGTAGTCGAGGACGACGACATCGGCACTCATCGAGGCGCCTCCATCGTCAGAGCGCTCCCTTGGCGCTCGGGACCCCGACGACGCGCGGGTCCGGGGCGACGGCGGCACGCAGCGCGCGGGCGACGGCCTTGAACTGGGCCTCGACGATGTGGTGGGGGTCGCGGCCGGCGAGCACGCGCACGTGCAGGCAGAGTCCGGCGTTGTAGGCGAAGGACTCGAGCACGTGGCGGGTCATCGAGCCGGTGAAGTGCCCACCGATGAGGGCGTACTGCTGGCCCTCGGGCTCACCCTCGTGCACGACGTACGGTCGCCCTGCGACGTCGACCACCGCGTGGCACAGGGCCTCGTCGAGCGGGACGGTGGCGTCGCCGAACCGGGAGATGCCGGACTTGTCGCCCAGCGCCTCGCGCACCGCCTGCCCGAGCACGATCGCGGTGTCCTCGACCGTGTGGTGCACGTCGACGTCGACGTCGCCCGTGGCCTTGACGGTGAGGTCGATGAGCGAGTGCTTGCTCAGCGAGTGCAGCATGTGGTCGTAGAACGGCACGCCGGTGGAGACGTCCGACGTGCCCGTGCCGTCGAGGTCGAGCCACAGCTCGACGGACGACTCGGAGGTCGAGCGGGTGATCTTGGCGGTGCGGCTCATGCGGGGGGCTCCTGCCGGTCGGCGCTGGGGGCGAGCACGTGCGTGGGTGCGAGACGGGTCATGGCCTCGAGGAAGGCGGTCGTCTCATCGGGGTCACCCGCGGTGACGCGAAGGTGGTGGGCGATGCCCATGTCGCGGACCAGGACGCCCGCGTCGAGCAGGGCCTGCCAGGTGGCCTTCTCGTCACGGAGGCCGCCGAAGAGGACGAAGTTGCTGTCGCTCGCGACGGGGCGCGCGCCGAGCTCGGCGAGCCGCTCGACGATGCGGTCGCGCTGGTGCTTGATGACCTCGACCGTGCCGAGCATGACGTCCGCGTGCTCGAGGGCGATCCGGGCGATCGTCTGGGTCGGGCTGCTCAGGTGATAGGGCAGCCGGACCAGCCGCAGCGCGTCGACGAGCTCGGGTGCCGCCACGAGGTAGCCGAGCCGCCCGCCGGCGAAGGCGAAGGCCTTGCTCATGGTGCGGGTCACGACGAGACGTGGGTGATCGGCAAGGAGCGTCAGCGCGGACCGCGTTCCGGGACGGGCGAACTCGGCATACGCCTCGTCGACGACGACGATCGCGTTGGGGGCAGCCTCGAGCACCGCACCGATCACGTCGAACGGCAGCGCCGTACCGGTCGGGTTGTTCGGCGAGCAGAGGAAGACGATGGACGGGTCGTGCTCTCGCGCCTGCGCCACGGCCGACTCCGCCGTCAGGTCGAACGCGTCGGGTTCGGTGGCGGCGGAACGGAGCCCGTCGACCCACGTCATGCCGTGCGTCTCGCTGATGATCGGGTGCATCGAGTAGCTCGGGGTGAAGCCGAGTGCGACCCGGCCGTGGCCGCCGAAGGCCTGCACGATGTGCGAGAGCACCTCGTTGGAGCCGTTGCCAGCCCAGACCTGTTCGGGCGTCACCGACACCCCCGACTGCTTCTCGAGGTATGCCGTCAGCGCCTTGCGCAGGTCGGTGAACTCGCGGTCGGGGTAGCGGTTGAGCGAGGCCACGTCGTCGGCGAGCGCCACGAGCACGGCGTCGACGACGACCTGCGGCACCGGGTAGGAGTTCTCGTTGGTGTTGAGACGCACCGGCACGTCGAGCTGTGGCGCGCCGTAGGGCGTGCGACCGCGCAGGTCGGGACGGATCAACCGCTGGACCTCGTCGGCCGCGCCCGGCCGCTGGGTCGAGGCGTCCGTCACCGGGGCACCTCGTCGCCGAAACGCGCCGTCACGGCCTCGCCGTGGGCCGGGAGGTCCTCGGCCTGGGCGAGCGTCACGACGTGCCGGGCGACCCCGCGCAGGGCGGGCTCGTCGTAGTCGACGACGTGGATGCCGCGGAGGAACGACTGCACCGACAGACCACTGCTGTGGCACGCGCACCCTGCCGTCGGCAGCACGTGGTTGGACCCGGCGGCGTAGTCCCCCAGGCTGACCGGGCTGTGAGGCCCCACGAAGACGGCGCCGGCGTTGCGCACGCGAGCGGCGACCTCGGCGGCGTCACGGGTCTGGATCTCGAGGTGCTCGGCGGCATACGCGTTGACGACATCGAGGCCGGCGTCGACGTCGTCGACGAGGACGATGCGCGACTGCGTGCCCTCGAGCGCCTCGGTGACGCGCTCGGCGTGCTTCGTCGCAGGGACGCGACGGGCCAGGGCACGCCGAGTCTGCTCGGCGAGCTCCTCGCTGTCGGTGACGAGCACCGAGGCCGCGAGCGGGTCGTGCTCCGCCTGGCTGACGAGGTCGGCCGCGACGTGGTCGGGGTCGGCGGAGTCGTCCGCGAGGATCGCGATCTCGGTGGGGCCGGCCTCGGCGTCGATGCCGATGAGCCCCTTGAGGAGGCGCTTGGCGGCGACGACCCAGATGTTGCCGGGACCGGTGACGAGCGACACCGGGTCGCAGACGACCGGCTCGCCGTCGACATCGCCCCACTGCGGGTCGTCGTCGACGAAGCCGTGCGCGAACATCGCGACCGCCTGGGCGCCACCGACGGCATACACCTCGTCGACGCCGAGGAGCGCGCACGCGGCGAGGATGGTCGGGTTCGGGTACCCCGCGAACTCACCGACGTTCTCACGCTGCGGCGGGGACGCGACGGCGAGCGAGCCGACCTCGGCCAGCTGGGCCGGCACGACGTTCATGATGACGCTGCTCGGGTAGACGGCGAGGCCGCCGGGCACGTAGAGGCCGACACGGTCGACGGGCACCCAGCGCTCCGTGACGGTGCCGCCGGGCACGACCTGGGTCGTCGTGTCGGTGCGGCGCTGGTCGGCGTGCACGATGCGGGCGCGGCGGATCGACTCGTCCAGTGCCGCACGCAGGTCGGGGTCGAGCTGGTCGAGGGCGGACTGCAGGACGGCACGCGGCACCCGCAGGTGCGTGGGACGGACACCGTCGAATCGTTCGCCGAGGTCGCGCAGCGCCTCAGCTCCACGATGCTCGACGTCCTCGCAGATCGGCCGCACCTGCTCGAGGGCGGCCGTGACGTCGAACTCGGCTCGGGGAAGGGCCCGGCGCAGGAAGCGCACGTCGAGCGTGCGGCCGCGCAGGTCGAGGGAGGACATCATGGGTCACAAGTCTAGGAGGCGCCGGATGGAGCGAGGACCACGGTCTCAGCGTGCGGCACTCGGTGCGCGCCCTGGCCGGCGGCGGGCCTGCCGAATCTTGGCGCGGCGCTGACAAAGGTCAGACCAACGACTGACCCGGCGTCGAGGGGCGCTCCGCCACGCTCGGTGTGGCCACCGCCCGACCCGGCGGTGGGTGTCTGAACCCACCCGACTCCCCCGCCCGACAGGAGAACCTGTGCCCGTCGTCATCCCCCGGCGTCGCATCGCGGCCGTCATCACCGGCCTTGCGATCGCCCTCGTCCCGCCGAGTCTCGCGCTCACCAGCGCCGCCGGCTCGCCGGCCACCACGCTGCCGCTACCCCGCGTTGCCGTCGCGCCGGCGCTCGCCGCGGCCGCCCCGCTCACGGTCTCGCAGGCCATCGCGTCGCAGACCGGCCAGAGTGCCACCGTCCGCGGCTACGTCGTCGGCCAGCCCACGGCCACCAGCACCGTCGTCCGGTCGGGCTTCCCCAACGACTACGCGCTCGCCGTCGCCGACTCCACGTCCGAGACGTCGACGAGCAAGATGCTCTACGTCCAGATCCCGGCCGCCTTCCGCTCGGCATGGGGCCTGCAGAGCAACCCGTCACTGATGGGCCGCCAGATCGACGTCACCGGTGCGCTGTCGGCGTACTTCTCGCACCCCGGCATGACGTCGACGAGCGCCTTCGCCTTCAGCGGCTCGGCGACGACGACCACGACGACCAGCCCGACGAGCACGACGACGAGCCCGAGCCCGACCGGCACGACGAGCCCCTACGACTCGACCTACTACGCGTCGGCCGTCGGCAAGACCGGCTCGGCGCTCCACACCGAGCTGCACCGGATCACCTCGAGCGGCGTCACCACCCTGACCTACGACCAGGTCTGGACGGCGCTGAAGGACACCGACCAGGACCCGAACAACACCAACAACGTCATCGAGGTCTACTCGGGACGCTCGATCGCCAAGTCCGACAACGGTGGCGGCGTCGACCAGTGGAACCGCGAGCACGTCTGGGCCAAGAGCCACGGTGACTTCGGCACGGTCAACGGCCCGGGCACCGACGTGCACCACCTGCGTCCCGAGGACGTCACCGTCAACTCCGCGCGCGGCAACCTCGACTTCGACCTCGGCGGCTCGGCCATCTCCCAGTGCACCGGCTGCCTGGGCGACGCCGACTCCTTCGAGCCGCGCAACGCCGTCAAGGGCGACGTCGCCCGGATGATCTTCTACATGGCGGTCCGCTGGGACGGCGGCGACGGCTTCGCCGACCTCGAGCCGAACAACCAGGTGGCCAACGCGTCCGCACCGGCCATCGGGAAGATCTCGGTGCTCAGGCAGTGGAACCTGCAGGACCCGCCGGACGCGTTCGAGAAGCGCCGCAACCAGGTCATCTTCGACACGTGGCAGCACAACCGGAACCCGTTCGTCGACCACCCGGAGTGGGTCACCGCGATCTACGGTTCCTGACCGGCCGACACCGCAGGGCGGCGGCCGTGATCACGACGTCTGGTCGATGAGCACGGCCGTCTCCCAGGCCCACTGACGCCAGAGGTCGTAGCGTCCCGAGCGGCCGCCGTGACCGGCCGCCATCTCGGTCCGGAAGAGGATCTGGGCCGGGTCGGCCACCTCGAGGTCGGCGTGCCGCAGTGCCGCGACCCACTTCGCCGGCTCGGTGACGTAGACGCGGGTGTCGTCGAGCCCCGCCGTGACGAGCAGGCTGGGGTGTCGGGTCGGCCGCACGTTCTCGTACGGCGTGTAGGACTTGATGAGGGCGTATGCCGTGGCGTCCTCGAGGGGGTTGCCCCACTCCTCCCACTCGAGGACCGTCAGCGGCAGGCTCGGGTCGAGGACCGTCGTCAGCGCGTCGACGAAGGGCACTTGGGCATGGACGAAGCGGAAGCGCTCGGGCGCGAGGTTGACGACAGCGCCCATGAGGAGACCACCGGCCGAGCCGCCCTCTGCGGCAAGCCGGTTCGGAGCCACCACACGGGACGCCACCAGGTGCTCGGCGCAGGCGACGAAGTCCGTGAACGTGTTGGGCTTGGCCCCGAGCTTGCCGTCGTCGTACCACGACCGGCCCATCTCCGACCCTCCTCGCACGTGGGCGATGGCAAAGACCCAGCCCCGGTCGAGGAGCGAGAGGCGCAGCACCGAGAACCACGGGTCGCTCGAGATCCCGTAGGCGCCGTAGGCGTTGAGCAGCCCGGGCGCGGTGCCGTCCGGGAGGACGTCGTGACGGTGCACGATCGAGATCGGGATGCGCGTGCCGTCGGCGGCGGTGGCCCACTCGCGCCGCTGGCGGTACTGGGACAGGTCGACGTCGCCGCGCACGTGCTGCTGCTTGAGCAGAGTGAAGGTGCGCGAATGCACGTCGTAGTCCTCGACCGTGCGAGGCGTGACGAGCGACTCGTGGACGACCTGCAGGGTCGGGGTGGACGCCTCGGGGTTGACGCCGACGTGCAACGTCCCGATCGGCTCTCCGACGGCGACGTCGTGGGCCTCACCGAGGCCGTTCGGGGCAGTCGGGTCCCGGAGGACCACCCGCACCCCGGTGCCGCCCTCACGCCTGAGGGACACCGCGATGAAGTCGTCGAAACCTTCTGCGCCGGTGACGTACTCGTCCTCGGTCGTGACCCCCAGCGGCACCCACTCGTCGGCCGAGGTGCAGGACACCGGGGCGATCGCGAGCTCGAAGTTGACCCGGTTCGCGTTGTGCGTCACGAGCAGCTGGTCGCCGAAGGGCTCGATGTCGTACTCGACGCCCTGGCGCCGCTCGGCCACGACGTGTGGCGTGCCCAAGGGGTCGCCGGCGTCGAGGAGCCGGAACTCGCTCGTGGTCTTGGACCCGATCGCGATGAGGACGAACCGGTCGTCGCGAGAGCTGCCAACGCCGACGAAGAAGCGCTCGTCGGTCTCCTCGTGCACGAGCACGTCGGAGGTGGCCGGCGTGCCCACCTCGTGACGCCAGACCTGGTGGGGGCGCCAGGCCTCGTCGACGCGGGTGTAGAAGAAGAAGCGCGCGTCGAGCGACCACGCGAGCGAGCCGCCGGTCTGCCGCACGGTGTCGTCGAGGACCGAGGCGTTCTCGATTCGGCGCACGAACACGTCGTAGCGTTCGTCGCCGACGACGTCCACGGCATACGCCAGCAGCTCGCCCGACGGCGACACCTCGCTGGCCCCGACGGCGAAGAACTCGTGGTCCCGGCCCTCCACGTTCTGGTCGAGGAGGACCTGTTCACCCGCGGGTGGGCGTCCTCCGTCTAGGGTCGGACGATCGGGATGGTCGGCGACCCGCACCCGCGCCTCGACGGCGTACTGCTCGCCCTCGACGGTGCGCGAGTAGTACCACCAGCGGTCGTGTCGCACCGGCACCGAGAGGTCCGTCTCCTCGATGCGCGAGCGGAACTCCTCGAAGACCTGCTCGGCGAGCGGACGCAGGTGCTCGGTGCGCTCGGTCGCGTACGCGTTCTCGGCGACGAGCAGCTCGCGCAGCTCCTCCGAGTCGCGGTCGGCCATCCACGCGTAGGGGTCCTCGAAGCGGTCACCGTGGTGCTCGCGGGTGCTCGGGTCACGCCGGGCGGTCGGGGGCTGCTGCATTCCGCGCAGTCTACGGACCCGGTCGGGGGGCAGACGGACCGGCGGCCGGTGGGGTGATCACCCCACCGGCCGCCGGCCCGTGCTGCAGGTCAGGAACCGGTCAGTGGAGCCTGACCTGCCCGTGGACGGGCTGCGTGCCGCTGTCGTAGACGACGGCGCCCGAACCGTCACGGACGACGACGCGCAGCGTGTCGGTCGCGGCGTCGGTGGCCGTCAGCTCGAAGCGGTAGCCGGACGCGCCGCCGACGGTCGCAGAGCCCGCGAGGCGGGCGGTGTCACCGGTGACGACGAGCCAGTCGAGCCCCGTGGAGGCGAGGGTCAGGCCCGGCGTCGTCAGCGTGAGCGAGCCGTCCGGACGACTCGCGCCTGTCGCGTACTTCGCCGACACGGAGAACTCCGCCTTGCCGCTCGCCGACGGAGCGCCGACCACGGCGCCCTTGGGCGAGCTGAACCAGCCTCCGCCCGTGAGGAACCCGGCGGCGCGGTCAAAGACGACCACGGTCGTCGCGCCGGTGCCGGCGTTGCCCCACTGGTCGGTGACCGTCACCGTGACGGTGTAGACGCCCGCGGCGGAGTAGACATGGCTCCCGCTGACGGTGCCACCGGTCACGGTGCCGGCGGAGGTGCTGCCGTCACCCCACCCGATGGTCGCCGTGTGCGTGTCGAGCGGGTCGGCGTCCGTGAAGGGAGCCGACACCGTGACCGGCGTGCCCACCGAGGTGGCCGTCGACGGTCCGGTGACGGCGCCCACGACCGGTGCGGAGTTCGTCAGGTTCAGCCCCACGAGCACCGGGTCGTGGTCCGAGATCCGGAACTGGTCCGGCGCGTAGAGACTCGTGACCTGTGCCGACGTCTTGAACTCGGTGTTGTAGTCGAGGATCGAGGGCTCGTCGGCGTTGACGTGCCAGTCGCCGACCCCCGTCACCTGGCTGTCGATCGATGCGGAGCCGAGTGCGTGGTCGAGGTAGCCCCACTGCCCGTCGAAGGCGTAGGAGTATGCCTCGCGCCCGTTGCGCTGCTCGATGAGGTTGGCGTAGCCCGCCTTCTCGAGCGTGGTGATCGGGTCCTCCTTGGCGTAGGAGTTCATGTCGCCGAGGATGAGGACGTCGGGGTCACCCGTGCCCGTCGGGTCGCCGGCGAGCCAGTCGGCGAGCAGCTGCGCCGACCGGACGCGCACCGCGGTGCAGTTGCCCTGGCCGTCG
Source organism: Terrabacter ginsenosidimutans (assembly GCF_039539425.1). Lineage (NCBI taxonomy): Bacteria > Bacillati > Actinomycetota > Actinomycetes > Micrococcales > Intrasporangiaceae > Terrabacter > Terrabacter ginsenosidimutans. The sequence continues at coordinate 34,776 of NZ_BAABDC010000010.1, forward strand.
CCGGCGTCGGGGGTGACGCACGCGCTGCCCTTGCTCTTCAGGTGGTTCGCGACGGCGACGAACGTGCCACCCGTCGTGTTGTCGCGGAACGCCTGGGCGAGCGAGGGACGGTTGCGCGGGCCGGAGTCGCCGCCGTTGACGAAGTCGACGGAGTTGAGCGCGGCCGTCGTGCCGACGGGTGTCACGGCGGACGGCTTGTAGAGCATGCCGACCTTGATCGCGTCGTTGCCGAGAGCGTCTGTCTGCCCCGTGAGGGCATCGGCGTCGATGAACGCCCACGTGCCGGCGCCGTCCTTGGCGTTGAGCTTGCTGACGAGGAACTGCTCGGCGCTGTCGGCGCCGTAGCCGTCGTTCTCCATCTCCATGAAGGCGACGACGTCGGCCTGCGTGCCCGAGACGGCGGCGACCGTCTTGCGCCACTGGCGGTCGAACTCCGTCGCCGTGTTGGCGCCGCGGCAGTCCATGACCGCCCCGGTGAGCCCGCCGCGGCAGTTGTTGCCGGACGTGTCGAGCGTGGTGAAGAAGTTGAGCAGGTTCATCCCGACGACGCGGGTGTCACCCCCGACGGCGGGCGGGCTCGTCGGCCGCGGGTTGGTCGGCTGGAAGTCGACCGTGGCCGTCGGCGAGACCGGTCGGATGCGGTAGGCGTTGGCACTCGAGGCATTGCCGCCCCACGTGTAGTTCAGCACGCCCGTGAGCCCGGTGACGGTGTCGCCTCCCCGAAGCGTGTTGTCCGCCGTGAGGGGCTTCCCGCCACGCCCGAAGACGATCGGGTCGACGTTCTGGGCCTGCGTGGTGTCGTCGAGGATGAGCTTGCGCAGGTTGTTCGAGGCCTGCAGCGCGGCCGCGTCGGCACCCGGGGCGACGACGTTGGTCGGCTGCTCGAGGCGCCCGCCCTGCGAGAGCGTGACCTGGCCGAAACGGCCGAGCTGGAAGTGCTCCGTCACCGACATGGCCTGCGGGAGCGTCACGAGCATGCCCTCGTAGCGCTCCAGAGCCGTGCCACTGGCCACAGGGAAGCGCACCTCGGTCGGGGCGACCGAGCCGGTGCCGCACACCGTGATGCTGCTGGCGCTGACCTGGGTCTGGCCCTGGTTCTCGCCCGCGTTGCCTCGCACCGTGACGAGGTCACCGAGCGCGACGCTGTCGGCGTTGCTGCCCTCGAAGACGAAGATGCCGTCGGACGTGGCGGGGTTGCCGTCGCCCTCCGGGTCCTGGATGAAGAAGCCGCGCAGGGCCGGCGAGGGGCCCTCGTAGTCGCCGACGACGACGCCTCGCGTCGTGACGCTGCCCGTGATGGCGGCGGTGTCGCCGCTGCCCTGGATCGCCGGCACGGGGGTAGCCGTGACCTCGCAGGGGTTGGCCGCCGGGACCGAGAAGTGCACGACGACGTCGCTGGCGGGGCTGTCGGGGGGGTCGACGGCGTCCTTGTCGGTGATGCCCGACGCCGCGACCGTGAGGGTGCACGCGTCTCCGAGGCTGAAGTCCGCGGACGGGTTCAGGGTGAAGGTCGTCGGTCCGCCGGTGACCGCGAGGGTCTTGGCGCCCGAGAGCGAGCACGAGATCGTGAACGCCCCAGCAGCGGCATCGACGGGCTCCGAGAAGGTGACGGTCGGGCTCGCGTCGACCGCGACGCTCGAGGCACCGTCGGCCGGGGTGGTGGAGGTGACGCCGGGGGCGACGTCGGTCGCGGGGCCGCCGTCGACGGTGTGGCTACCGAGACCGTCGAAGGTGTTGACGGCGAAGCCGTCCCACTGCACGGCGGGGTCGAAGGCGTCGGAGCCGTCGGGGTCACCAGCGACGACCGACGACTTGCGCCTGATCGTGTTGTCCGTCGTGTTGGTCGGGTCCGCGCCCCAACCGGCGGCACCGGGGTCGGTGCCGATCTGCCCGATGACGTCGAGCACCGTGGTGCCCTTGCGGAGCGCGACTGCGTCGTTGCCGTTGTAGGTCACCGAGCCGCTGAACTGGTCTGCTGCCGCGCGCAGCACCGGGTCGTTGGTGCTGCTGCTGTTGGCCAGGACGTACGCGTCGCCGTTGGCGACGGAGCCCGTCAGGGCGATCGGGGACCCCCCGGTGGGGCTGCCGTTCGTGAAGACCTGGATGTTGTAGCCCGCTGCAGCGAGGTCGACGGCGGCGCCGGTGCCGTTGTAGATCTCGAGCGCCTTGTTGTTGCTCAGACCCTCGACGTACTCGCTGATGAACAGCTCCGAGGGGGCTGCCGCGGAGGCCGGTGCGGCCGCGACGAAAGGGGTGATGCCCACGGCGAGCGCAGCGGTGGTGACCGCGGCGACCCGGCGCAGGGCAGGACGAGACTGACGCATGTGTTTCCTCCCTGGGACCGGCTCCTACGCGCGGTCTGCGGGTCACCCTAGACCGGGGTGGGACGTCTCGCGCGTCGAGATGACGACGCACTGCTGAACGAGCGGAGACGTCGCGACATCGCGGTCACCACACGTCCTCGGCCCTCAGGCCAGCGGCCACCTGCCCGGCCAGCGGGCCAGCCGTCGCTGCGTGACGAACCGTCGCGGCGTCCCGTCGACAGGGTCGTCGAAGGCCAGCACCGCCGCGAGGAGCTGGAGCGGCGAGCCGAAGTCACCCGGCGGCACCTGGCGCTCGACGGGGTAGAGCGGGTCGTCGAGGATCGGGATCCCGAGACCGTGGAGCTGGCAGCGCAGCTGGTGGGTGCGACCGGTGCGAGGGGTCAGGCGGTAGAGGCCGAGCGGCTCTCCCGCCGGTCCGGCACCGGGTGCGGTGTCGAGCAGCTCGACGAGCGTCTCGGCGTTCGGCTCGGCACCGGAGACCTCACGGGCCTGGTGGGTGCCGTGCTCCTTGACCAGGTGCGTGTGCCGGAGCACGGGGAGCTCGAGGTCCCGGCGCACCGGCGCCACTGCGAGGTACTCCTTGTGGGCGAGGCCCTCGGCGAAGACCCGCTGGTAGGCACCGCGCCACCGCTGCTCGGTGGTGAACATGAGGACCCCGGCCGTGGGCCGGTCCAGGCGGTGGGCCGGGGTCAGACGCGCCTCCCCCGTCGCGACGCGGGCGCGCGCCAGGGCGCTCTGCACGACGTGCTGCCCCCGCGGCATCGTCGCCATGTCGTGCGGCTTGTCCACGACGACGATCCGCTCGTCGCGGTGCAGGACGACGGGGTCCTCGGGATGCGACACCTCGGCCGGCAGGTCGCGGTGGGCCCAGACCGCCGACTGCGGCACGAAGGGCGCATCGGCCGGCACGGGCCACCCCGAGCCGTCGACGAACTCCCCGGCCGCGAGCATCCGGTCGACCTCGTCAGTGTCCAAGCCGGGCGAGAGCCGCTCGACGAGATGGTCGCGCAGGGTCGCCCAGGGGCCGGCCTGCGGCATACGGAAGCGTTGCGCGTCGACGCCGTGGCGCGGGGGCAGCGGCGAGGGTGGGATCGAACCGCGGACCACTCTCAGGAGTCCCTGCCGGCCGGCCCGACGCGGACGACCTCGGCCTCGGTGCCGAGGAACGCACCGTAGGCCGCGGCAGCGCGACCCACCTCGTCCCACCGCCGGACGGAGAGCTCGGCAAAGGGCTGCACCTCCAGCACCACGTGAGCGCGCTTCTGCACGCGACGCCACGTGCCGGCGACCTGGCCGTCGATGACGAGCGTCGGCTTGAAGACCATGTTGCGCCCGGGGACGACGGCGGCGAAGTGCTCGGGCGGCAACGTCACGTCGCGCGACTTGTAGCCGAGGAGGAACTCGTCCCACTGCGGGAGCAGGTGCACTCCGCTGGGGCCGTCGGGCACGTCGCGCGCCGCCACGTGGGTCAGCCAGGTCTGCCCGTCGACCTGCTCCCGCACGAGGCGGTCCTCGACGAGGGCCAGCGCCTCACGGGTCAGGCCGAGCGGCTTGAGCATCCAGCCGGCGAGGTCCTTGTCGGTGACCGGTCCATGGCTGCGCACGTAGCGCTCGGCCACGGTTGCGAGGCCCTCCTCGCGGGAAGGCTTGAGGGAGTGGGGAACCCACGCGTCGATGAGCACGAAGCTCGGCTGCTTGCCGATGAGCGGCCCCTGGCAGATGAGGCCGCTCATGCAGTGGTGACCGATGAGGTGATAGTTGCGCTGGTCGGTCGGGTCGATGCCGTGCTCGACGAGCAGGGCCGCCACGTCGGGCCGGCTCCTGGGCTCGCGCAGGTGCTCCTCGAACAGCCTGCCGGACAGCTCGACGTCGGCCTCGGTGATCCCGAGCTGGGCGAACCGGGTGGCGAGCGTCGTGCTGCGGGGCGCCGCCAGCAGCTCGCACATCCAGCGCGCGTCCTCGGCCGGCACCCAGTGGATCGTGCCCCGCATCGGCCACGTGCGCACGACCTCGCGGTCGTGCACGGCCTGCTCGACCTCGGCCAGGGTCAGTCCCGAGCGCACGCCGAGGGACCACGCGCCGCTCGCGTAGTCCTGGGCCTGGAGCGCCCCCAGCTCGCGTGCCACGTCGAGCGCGGACACCGGGCCGTCGGCATCGAGGCGGGGCGTCAGGCCGAGCGCGGCCATCCGCGTCCGGCGCATCCGCCGGCGGTCCCCCTCGCGCATCAGCTGAGGCAGGACGGACCGAGCAGCGCCTTGAGGTCGCCGAAGAGGGCGGACGTGGCGGTGACGCGGAGCGAGTCGTCCAGCGACATGAGCACCGACCGCCCCGGCTGGGTCAGCTTGACCTGCACCTCCGTGGCTCCGGGGTGCTCGCCCAGCACCCGCTTGAGGCTCTCGGCCACAGCGGGCGTCGCCCGCCCGAGCGGCAGCGTCAGCACGACCGGGCCCCGGGGGCCCTCCTTGATGTCGGGGATCGTGAGCTCCTGGGCGAAGATCGAGATGGAGTCGTCGCGGGCGCTGATGCGTCCCTTGACCGCGCACACCGTGTCCTGCGCCAGCATCGTCGAGTAGGTCATGTAGGCCGACGGGAAGAAGAGGCACTCGATGGCGCCGTCGAGGTCCTCGACGGTGGCGATGGCCCAGAGGTCGCCCTTCTTCGTGCGCTTGAGCTGCAGGCTCGTGATGAGCCCCGCGACGGTGACGGGGGTGCCGTCCGCCTTCGGGTCGTCGCCCATGAGCGAGGCGATCGAGGTGTCGGCATGCGTGGCCAGGATGTGCTCGATGCCGAAGAGCGGGTGGTCGCTGACGTAGAGGCCGAGCATCTCGCGCTCGAACGAGAGCAGGCTGGCCTTGTCCCACTCGAGCGTCGGCACCGGCGGCAGGCCGTCGAACGCCCCCGGGCCACCGGCAGCGCCGGCGTCGCCGGTGTCGTCACCGAAGCTGCCGAAGAGGCTGTCCTGGCCGATGGCCTCCTGCTTCTTGACCTCGACGAGCGCGTCGATGTAGCGCTCGTGGACCTCGACCATGCCGCGGCGGCTCTCGCCGAGCGAGTCGAACGCCCCGCCCTTGATGAGCGACTCGATGGTGCGCTTGTTGCACACGACAGCGGGCACCTTGGAGAGGAAGTCCTTGAAGGAGGCGAAGGCGCCCTTGTCCTCGCGCGCCTTGATGATGGCCTGCACGACGGGCAGCCCGACGTTGCGGATCGCGGCGAGCCCGAAGCGGATGTCGGTGCCGACGGCCGCGAAGTTGGCGATCGACTCGTTGACGTCCGGCGGCAGCACCTTGATGCCCATGTGCCGGCACTCGTTGAGGTACAGCGCCGACTTGTCCTTGTCGTCACGCACGCTCGTCAGCAGGGCCGCCATGTACTCGGCGGGGTAGTTCGCCTTGAGGTAGCCCGTCCAGTACGACACGAGGCCGTAGGCCGCCGTGTGCGCCTTGTTGAACGCGTAGTCCGAGAACGGGACGAGGACGTCCCAGAGCGCCTTGACCGAGGCCTCGTTGAAGCCCTGGGCCTTCATGCCGGTGGAGAAGGGGACGTACTCGGCGTCGAGCACCTCCTTCTTCTTCTTGCCCATGGCGCGGCGCAGCAGGTCGGCGTTGCCGAGCGTGTAGCCGGCCAGCTTCTGGGCGACCTCCATGACCTGCTCCTGGTAGATGACCAGGCCGTAGGTCATCCCGAGGATGGGGTCGAGCGCCTGGACCATCTCGGGCTGGAGCTTGCCCTCCAGCTTCGGGTCGAGCGGGGTGAGCGCCTGCTTGCCGTTCTTGCGCAGCGCGAAGTTCGTGTGCGCGTTGACGCCCATCGGGCCCGGCCGGTAGAGCGCGAGGGCGGCCGAGATGTCCTCGAAGTTGTCGGGCTGCATGAGGCGCAGCAGCGAGCGCATGCCGCCGCCGTCGAGCTGGAAGACCCCGAGCGTGTCGCCGCGACCGAGCAGCTCGTAGGTGGCGCGGTCGTCGAGGGTCTTGGACAGCTCGTCGAGGTCGATGTCCTCGTCCCGGTTGAGCTTGATGTTCTCGATGGCGTCATCGAGGATCGTCAGGTTGCGCAGGCCGAGGAAGTCCATCTTGACCAGGCCCAGCGACTCGCAGCTGGGGTAGTCGAACTGGGTGATGATCTGGCCGTCCTGGAGACGACGCATGATCGGGATGACGTCGACGAGGGGCTCGCTGCTCATGATGACGCCGGCTGCGTGCACCCCCCACTGACGCTTCAGGCCCTCGAGGCCGAGCGCCGTCGCCACGACCTCCTGCGCCTGCGGGTCCTCGTCGTGGACGACGCGGAAGTCGGCGGCCTCGTTGTAGCGCTTGGAGTCAGGCTTGAAGACGTCGGCGAGCGGCATGCCCTTGCCCATGACGTCGGGCGGCATCGCCTTGGTGAGCTTCTCACCCATCGCGAAGGGGTGGCCGAGGACGCGGCTCGCGTCCTTGAGGGCCTGCTTGGCCTTGATCGTGCCGTAGGTGACGATCTGGGCGACCCGTTCCTCGCCGTACTTCTCCGTGACGTAGCGGATGACCTCACCGCGCCGGCGCTCGTCGAAGTCGACGTCGAAGTCGGGCATCGACATGCGCTCGGGGTTGAGGAACCGCTCGAAGATGAGACCGTGCGGCACCGGGTCGAGGTCGGTGATGCCCATGGCGTAGGCGCACATGGAGCCGGCACCCGAGCCACGGCCGGGCCCGACACGGATGCCGTTGCGCTTGGCCCAGTTGATGAAGTCGGCGACGACGAGGAAGTAGCCCGGGTAGCCCTTGGAGACGATGACGTCCTCCTCGAAGGCCGCCTGCTTGCGGGCGTAGTCCGGCACCCCTGCCGGGAAGCGGCGCTGGAGGCCGGTCTCGACCTCCTTGATGAACCACGACGTCTCGTCCTCGCCCTCGGGGCAGGGGAACCGGGGCATGTAGCGCCCCTCCCCCTCGGTGAAGGAGACCTCGCACCGCTCGGCGATGAGCAGGGTGTTGTCGCACGCCTCCGGCAGCTCGCGCCACAGGTGACGCATCTCCTGGGCGGACTTGAGGTAGAAGTCGTCGGCGTCGAACTTGAACCGGTTGGGGTCCATCAGCGTCGAGCCGGACTGGACGCAGAGCAGGGCCGCGTGCGCCTTGGCGTCCTCGGCCCTCGTGTAGTGCAGGTCGTTGGTCGCGACGAGCGGCAGCTTGAGGTCGCGCGCGAGCCGGATGAGGTCCTTCTGCGTGCGCCGCTCGATGTCGAGGCCGTGGTCCATCAGCTCGACGTAGACGTTCTCGTTGCCGAAGATGTCGCGCAGCTCCGCCGCCACCTCGCGGGCCTCGTCGTACATCCCGAAGCGCAGCTTGGTCTGGATCTCGCTCGACGGGCAGCCGGTCGTGACGATGAGGCCCTTGCCGTAGGTCGATAGCAGGTCACGGTCGATGCGTGGCCACTTCGTGTAGACCTGGTCCAGCGAGGCGATGGACGTCATCCGGAAGAGGTTGTGCATGCCCTCGTTGTTCTGGGCGAGCATCGTCATGTGGGTGTAGGCGCCACTGCCGGAGACGTCGTCGCGACCGCCGTCGCCCCAGCTGACCTTGGTGCGGTCCGTGCGGTCGGTGCCCGGCGTGATGTAGGCCTCGACGCCGATGATCGGCTTGACCCCCGTGCCCTGGGCCTTCTTCCAGAACTCGTAGGCACCGAAGACGTAGCCGTGGTCGGTCGTCGCGAGGGCCGGCATGCCCATCCGCGCCGCCTCGCTGAAGAGGTCGCCGATACGCGCCGCCCCGTCCAGCATGGAGTACTCCGTGTGCACGTGGAGGTGCACGAAGTTCGGGTCGTTTCGCGGGGCGGCTTCGGTCGACATCGTGGACGAGTCTAAGCCTCCCCGCGGACACTCCTCGGCGTGTCGGGACCGGGTGTCGCCCGCCCCCGCCGACGCGCCGCCCACGGACCGCCCGGGGCGGCCGGACGGCATACGCCATCAACCTTCACCGTGAGGTGGAAGGTCAGGGACTCAGAAGGTCGCGACGATGTCGAGAGACCGCTGCAGGTCCTCGGGATAGGGGCTCTCGAAGTGGACGTACTCCCCCGTGCCGGGATGCTCGAAGCCCAGGCCCACCGCGTGCAGCCACTGCCGCTCGAGCTTCAGCCGGGCCGCGAGCTTCGGGTCGGCCCCGTAGGTCAGGTCGCCGCAGCACGGGTGGTGCAGCGCCGCGAAGTGCACGCGGATCTGGTGGGTCCGGCCAGTCTCCAGGTGGATGTCGAGCAGGCTCGCGTGACGGAAGGCCTCGATGACCTCGTAGTGCGTGACCGACGGCTTGCCGCTCTTCATCACGGCGAACTTGTAGTCGTGCCCGGGGTGGCGGCCGATGGGCGCGTCGACCGTCCCCACGACCGGGTCGGGGAGGCCCTGCACGAGCGCGTGGTACGTCTTGTCGACCGTGCGACTGCGGAAGGCCTGCTTGAGGTGGGAGTAGGCGTACTCGCTCTTGGCCACGACCATGAGACCCGACGTGCCGACATCGAGCCGACTCACGATGCCCTGGCGCTCAGGAGCGCCCGAGGTGGAGATGCGGTAGCCGGCGGCGGCGAGACCGGACACGACGTCGGGCCCGCTCCATCCCACGCTGGGGTGGGCGGCCACCCCGACGGGCTTGTCGACGACGACGATGTCGTCGTCGTCGTGGACGATCGACATGCCCGGAACGGGCTGGGCGATGACCTGCAGGCTCGGGCTCTCCTCGGGCCGCGGCAGCGACACCTCGAGCATCGAGCCGGCCGAGAGCCGCTCCGACTTGGCCACGGACTTGCCGTCGAGCACGACGTGGCCGTCGGCGGCGAGGTCGGCGGCCTTGGTTCGCGAGACGCCGAAGAGCCGGGCCACGCCGGCGTCGACGCGCTCACCCTCCAGGCCGTCGGGCACGAGCACGGTGCGCACGTCAGGCACGCTCGCCCCCCGGACGGCGCGAGTCACGCGGGTCGGACGCCTCGGGCGCCCTGTCGGTCTGTCGCGTCATGTCCGTCTCGCCGTTCCTGGAGGTGTTGGTCGTGTCGTCAGTGGTGTCGTCAGTGGTGTCATCAGGGGCGTCGCGGGGGATCGTCTCGCCGGCCGGCGCCGCCGCACCACGGCCGTGGTCACGGCGGCCGTCGACCCCGATCCCGAGCAGCGCGAGGATCACGATGAGCCCCGCTGCCGAGACGATCCAGATGTCGGCGACGTTGCCGATGAACCAGCGGTTGTAGTCGATGAAGTCGACCACGTGCCCCTGGCCCCCACCCGGCGGCCGGACGAACCGGTCGGTGAGGTTGCCGATCGCGGCGCCGAGCAGCAGGCCGAGGGCGATCGCCCACGCCCGCGACCCCAGCTGACGTGCCACGACGATGATGGCGACGAGGACCGCCAGGGCGATGCCCGTCATGACCCACGTGTTGCTGGCACCGAGCGACAGGGCCGCTCCCGGGTTGCCGATGAGCTTGAAGCGGATGAGCTCGCCGACGAACGGGCGCGGCTCACCGTCGGCGAGGACATCGAGGGCGACCATCTTGGTCAGCTGGTCGCTGAGGTAGGCGAGGACGGCGACGACGCCGAGAACGACGAAGAGCCGTTTGCGACGGTCGGTCCTGGGTCGGTCCTCGGCGGGTGTCGAGCTCACGGCCTCGGTCGGTGTAGTCGTGGACGCGCCGTCGACCCCCGCTCGGGGGGTCGACGTGGCGTGTTCGGGGGTCAGTGGCGGTCCTGCTTCTCCTGGCATGTCATGCACAGGGTCGCACGAGGACGGGCCTGAAGTCGAAGCTTGCCGATCGGGTTGCCGCAGTTCTCGCAGATGCCGTAGGTCCCGGCGTCGAGCTGCTCGAGGGCGTGCTCGGCCTGACGCAGGCTCGCGCGCGCGTTCGCGGCCACCGAGATCTCGTGCTCGCGCTCGGCCGTCTTCGCGCCGGCGTCGGCCTGGTCGTCACCGGAGCCGTCGCCCGAGGCCCGCAGGAGGTCGTCGAGCTCGTCCTCGGCCAGCTTCAGCTCGTCCCGGTGCTGCTCGATCTCCTCGAGGAGCACACCGCGCACCTCGCTGATCTCGTCCTCGCTCCAGGGGCTCTCGTCGTCCTTCACCCGCAGCTGCTCGGCGAGCTTGCGCGCGTTGGGGCGGCTGCTCGCTGCCTTGGCGGTGGTCTTGGAGGCGGTCTTGGCCGTGGACTTGGCGGTCGGCTTGGTGGTGCCCGTCCGGGATCCTGCGGTGGAGCTCGTCGTCACTGGTGCCTTCTTGGTTCGGGTCGCCGGGGCCTTGGCAGCGGTCTTCGCGCTGGCGGCACCGGCTGGGGTGGTCTGAGGGGTGGTGGTCCGCTTCGTTGCGGGGGCCTTCTTGGCGGGCGCGGCCTTGGCAGGCGCGGCCTTCGTGGCGGACGTCTTCTTCGCGGGCGCGGCCTTCGTGGCGGACGTCTTCTTCGCGGGCGCGGCCTTGGTGGCGGACGTCTTCTTGGCAGGCGCGGCCTTCGTGGCGGACGTCTTCTTCGCGGGCGCGGCCTTCGTGGCGGACGTCTTCTTCGCGGGCGCGGCCTTCGTGGCGGACGTCTTCTTCGCGGGCGCGGCCTTCGTGGCGGACGTCTTCTTCGCGGGCGCCGCCTTCGCAGCGGACGTCTTCTTGGCAGGCGCGGCCTTGGCGGCGGACGTCCTCGTGGCGGGTGCCGCCTTCCTGGCTGCCCCCGTCGTGCTGCTCGCGGTTGACCGCTGGGCCGCGGTTGTCGCCGCTGCCGTCTTCTTCGCCGCCATCAGACCCTCCGTCGCTCAAGCCGTCGACGCTGACAAGTGGGGCTGACAATAAGCCCCGCACGGGTCGTGCACAAACGCGAAACGCTCATGAGGGCAAAGTGTTCGCCACTCAGGACGACGCAGGCCGCCCGGGAGGGTTCCCGGGCGGCCTGCGCGCGTCTGTTCGAGGTGGGACTCAGCCCTGGTTGCCGTCTCCGGCGCCGGCGTGCGCCGGCTCCTGGGCACTCGAGTCCAGGTCGTGGAGCTGACCTTCGATGTAGGACTTGAGGTTCGAGCGGTAGTTCTTCTCGAAGCCCCGCAGCTCGGCGATCTTCCGGTCGAGCAGGCCCTTCTGCTTGTCGAGCTCCTCGAGGAGGGCGGCCTTCTTCTGCTGGGCCTCGGCGACCATGCCGGTGGCGCGCTCACGCGCCTCGGTGAGCATCTCGTCGCGCTTGGTCGTGGCCTCGGCGATCATCTGGTCGCGCTGCGAGGTGGCCTCGTTGATCATCTGGTCACGCTGGGCCGCAGCGGCCGCGGCGATCTGCTCGGCCTCCTGCGTCGCCTGGTCGTGCCGGCCCTGGCCGGTGTTGATGAGCTCGTCGTGTCGGGCCTGGGCCGCCGCGATCATCTCGCGGTGGCGGGTCTCGGCCTCGGAGATGAGCTCGTTGCGGCGGCTCTCACCGGCAGCCACGTGCTCGTCGTGGAGCCGCTGCGCCAGGGCGATGACGCCGGCGGCGTCGAGGTTGCTGGACGCGTTGCCGGCCGGGGCTGCCGCGGCAGCAGCCGCGACCGGTGCGGCTGCGGGTGCCTTCGCGGCCTTGGCGGCGTCCTCACGCAGGCGTGCCGCTTCGGCGGCTGCGGCCTCGGCGTCGGCCTGGGCCTTGGCGGCGCGCTCCTCGGAGGCGCGGGCGTTCTCCTGGGCCTTGGTCAGCTTGGCCTCGGCGTCGGCGACCTGCGAGTTGAGACCTTTGAGCTTGGCCTGCGCGTCGTTGAGGGCCTGGGAGTCCACAGCAGACTTGGCGGCGGTCTCGGCGCGGTCGGCCTCGGCCTTCGCGCGCTCGATGCGCTCCTTGGCGGCGCGCTCGGCGTTCTCGGCGTCGGCCTTGGCCTTGGCGGCACGGTCCGAGGCGGCCTTGAAGGCTCGCTCCGCGTCCTGGATCTTCGCGGTCAGCCCGCCGAGCTTCGCGTCGTCGCCGGGGCGACCCACGACGGGCATGGCCGCCGTCGGGCCGTCGGCGCGTACCGCCGACTGGTTCTTGCTCGCGCGGCAGTCGTTGAGCTGCTTCAGGTAGTCGTCACGCTGCTCGATGAGCGAACGCATCTCCGCCACGATCTCGTCCAGGAAATCGTCAACGTCCCGCTCCTCGTAGCCACGACGGAACTGCGTGGTCTGGAAGTGCTTGTTGAGCACCTGTTCAGGCGTAAGCGCCATGTGTCACCTCGATACAGACGTAATGGTTCGGGTCAACGGTATCTAACGTTCCGGTCACAAACCAAAGCCATGCTCACCGATCGGCGTGTGTCACCTGTGGTCCGCGGGACGAAGTGGCCGCAGATCGGTCAGAAGAAGCTCGGCACGTTCAGAGCGAGAGAGGTCAGCAACATCAGGACGAGGAAGCTGAGGTCGAGTCGGACGCCACCGAGGTTCGGTGACGGGATCACCTTGCGCAGGGCGCGCAACGGCGGGTCGGTCACGGTGTAGACGGCCTCCGCCAGGACGAGCACGACCCCGGAGGGTCTCCACGACCGAGCCAGCACCTGTACCCAGTCGATGACGAAGCGACCGATGAGGGCGATGAAGAAGGTGAAGACCACCACCCCGTAGATCGTCCAGAACGCGTCCATGCCGTCAGTGTCCCTGATTCGGGGGCAGGAGTGTGAACCGGGGTCCAGGTCGAGGACACTGCGACCTCGCTTCGCACTCGCGTCCCAGGACCGGGACGCTCAGCTCTGGTTGAAGAAGCCGCGCGTGGAGACGGCGGGCGTCTCGGGCTCGTCGGCGGAGATCTCGACGTGGGCCGGCGAGAGGAGGAACACCTTGGAGGTGACTCGCTCGATGGTCCCGTGCAGGCCGAACACGAGGCCGGCCGCGAAGTCGACGAGGCGCTTGGCGTCGGCGTCGTCCATGTCACTGAGGTTCATGATGACCGGCACCTGGTCGCGGAACCACTCGCCGATGTTCTTGGCCTCGTTGTAGGTGCGCGGGTGGATGGTGGTGATGCGGTTCAGCGAACCGACCTCGACGTCGCGCACGACGGCGGCCACGGGACGCTTCGTCGGCAGCTGCGTGACGGCCGCGGTGTGCTCGCTCTCGTCGTCGTAGCGGTCGGACTCGTCGTACGCGTCGTAGTCGTCGTAACGGTCGTGACGCTGGTCCTCCTCGCTGAGTCCGAGGTACACCATCGTCTTGCGCAGTGCCCCTGCCATGGCCAACTCCCAAAACGTCGGATTGTGATCGCTGCCGACGTTACAGAAGTGACGGGCGTGAACCGAGGATTGCGGTGCCGACACGCAGGTGTGTCGCACCGTGGCGCAGGCCGGCCTCGAGATCGCCACTCATTCCCGCCGAGATCCAGTCGGCCTGCGGGTACCGAGCACGTATGCCGTCCGCGACCTCCCGGAGGCGGGCGAAGGCCTCGTCGGGGTCGGCACCCAGCGGCGCGACGGCCATCACTCCACGGAGGTCGAGAAGTCCTTGTGCCGCAACGGCGTCCGCGAGGCTCGGGGCGTTCTCGGGCAGCACGCCGCCCCGCGTGGTGGCCCCGTCGAGGCTCACCTGGAGCAGCACCTGCAGAGGCCGGTCGACGGCGTGTGCCCCCTTGGCGAGGGCCGTCACGAGCTTGCCCCGGTCGACCGACTCGACGACGTCGGCATAGCCGGCGACGTGGGCTGCCTTGTTGGTCTGCAGCTGTCCGATGAAGTGCAGCGTCAGCTCGGGCCGGCCGGCGTCGGACAGCGCCTGCCGCACCTCGCGGAACTTCTCGCCTGCCTCCTGGTCGCGGTTCTCGCCGAAGTGGCGCACGCCCAGGCGGTGGAGCAGCAGGACGTCGGAGGCCGGGAAGTACTTCGTGACGACGACGAGGGTGACGCCTGCAGGGTCGCGACCGGCCTCGGCGCATCCCCTGGCGATGCGCGCATGGACGCCCCCGAGGTTGTCGCGCAGCTGTTCCAGGCGGGCTTCGGTCTCCGCGGAGCCCGGACTCACGAATCGGCCCGTCGGAGCGCGACGACGCCGACGAAGCGGCCGGTCCGGCCGTCACGACGGTAGGAGTAGAGGTCGCCGCTCTCGCGCGTGCAGCCCGGAACCCACTGGACCGCGACATCGGCCGCCGCCAGCTGCTCGACGACCCCGGCCGACACGTCGATCGCCGGGGTGCCGGTCCACGAGCGCGCTGCGGAGGCCGTGGCGATCGCCGCAGCGGCGTCGGCCATCTGGACCGGCACCTCGTAGCACCGGCCGCAGACCGAGGGTCCGACGGTGGCGGAGAGCGACGTCGCACCGAGGTCGCGCATCGCCGACACCGCGCGCCCCACGACGCCGGCCACCATCCCCGGACGGCCGGCGTGCACCGCGCCGATGACGCCGGCCCGCGCATCGTGCAGCAGCACGGGCACGCAGTCGGCGACGAGCGCGGCGAGCGCGAGTTCGGTTGCGCGCGTGATGATTCCGTCGGCAGCCGGCGGGTCTCCGACCCAGGGACCGTCGACCTCGACGATGTCGGCGCCGTGCACCTGGTTCATGAGGACCAATCGTTCCCGAGGGACCGCGAGCTCCCCGGCGAGGGCGGATCGGTTGGCCTCGACGTCGGCGGGGTCGTCGCCGACGTGACCTCCGAGGTTGAGTCCGGCATACGGCCCGCTCCCCCGTCCTGCCGACCGGCCGGTGAAGCCGAGGTCGACCGAGGGGCTCTCGCCGTCGCTCACGATGCTGGTGCGCCAGTAGAACACGGTGCCCAACCTACGTCGAGGGCTCACTTCCCCACGCGGCAACCCCGATGCAGAGCCTCGGGAGCGGCAGGCGTGAGGAAGTGAGCACTCGGAGCTGGACCTACTTGAGGAAGTCCGGGACGTCGAGGTCGTCGCCCTCGTCGAACGTCACCTGGCGAGGCGGCTGCTGCGCCGCGGGAGCCGGGGCGTGGTGCTGCGGCTGCTGCTGGTGGACGGGCGCCGCAGAGGGCTGCTGGGTCGGCAGCTGCTGCGCCTGCTGGTGCTGGGGCTGCTGCTGGTGCTGCACCGGGGCCGGGTGCACCTGCTGCGAGGCCGGCTGGGCTACCCCGTTGGGCTGGTGCTGCTGCGACTGCTGCGACTGCTGCGGCACCGCCGACACCGGGTGCTGCTGCTGGGCCTGCTGGGGACGGCCCATGACCTGCCCGAGCGCACGGTCGTCGTGGCGCTGGGTGGGACCGCCGCTGTCGAACCCGGCTGCGATGACCGTGACGCGGACCTCGTCGCCGAGCGCATCGTCGATGACGGCACCGAAGATGATGTTGGCCTCGGGGTGCGCGGCCTCCTGGACGAGGCGCGCGGCCTCGTTGATCTCGAAGAGACCGAGGTCGGACCCACCCTGGATGGAGAGCAGCACGCCGTGGGCGCCGTCGATGGACGCCTCGAGCAGCGGGCTGCTGATGGCCAGCTCGGCAGCCTGGACGGCACGATCCTCACCGCGTGCCGAGCCGATGCCCATCAGCGCCGAGCCGGCCCCCTGCATGACCGACTTCACGTCGGCGAAGTCGAGGTTGATCAGGCCGGGGGTCGTGATCAGGTCGGTGATGCCCTGGACACCTGAGAGCAGGACCTGGTCGGCCGAGCGGAAGGCGTCCATCATCGAGACGTTGCGGTCGCTGATCGACAGGAGGCGGTCGTTGGGGATGACGATCAGGGTGTCGACCTCCTCGCGGAGGCTCCCGATGCCGGACTCGGCCTGGTTGGCGCGGCGACGGCCCTCGAAGGTGAACGGGCGCGTGACGACGCCGATCGTCAGGGCGCCGAGCTGGCGGGCGATGCGGGCCACGACGGGCGCGCCACCGGTGCCCGTGCCGCCGCCCTCACCGGCCGTGACGAAGACCATGTCGGCCCCCTTGAGGACCTCCTCGATCTCCTCGGCGTGGTCCTCGGCGGCCTTCTTGCCGACCTCGGGGTCGGCGCCGGCGCCGAGGCCGCGGGTGAGCTCGCGACCGACGTCGAGCTTGACGTCGGCGTCGCTCATGAGCAGTGCCTGGGCATCGGTGTTGATGGCGATGAACTCGACACCCTTGAGGCCGACCTCGATCATGCGGTTGATCGCATTGACGCCGCCGCCGCCGATGCCGACGACCTTGATGACGGCCAAGTAGTTCTGCGGTGCTGCTGCCACGAGAGTGGGCCTTCCTGACTGGTGGTGCCGGTGCTTCGTGTGGTCTGGGGGACGGGCTGTTGCCGGGGGCTGTGCTGTGGTTGGTGCGGCTCGCTCCGAGCGTGTAGCCCTCAAACCTTCAACGTGAACATCAAGGTTACAGTTTGGTCACGAACCAGTGCCCCGACGGTATGACGAGCCACAGGGTCGTTCAACCCACGCCGCGGCGTGTCGTCGCTGGGATTGCCCCAATTCCCGGAGTCGTGCCCCATCGGCCACACCAGCACCACGACAGAACAGGCCACGTCCGCCGGGGAACACCCTCCCATGGCCCGCGCCGGCGCAGGTGCGCGGGTCCCGACAGCGCCCTCGACGGCCCGCGGCCCGTCGAGGACGGTGTCGGAGGACGGCGACGAAGGCGGACGACAGCAGCCGGTCAGCGCGTCACCGGTGAGGACGGGACGCTGACATCGATCGTCGCGCCCGGCTGCGTCAGCAGGATCTTCACGAGCTCGGCCTTGCGCGGGCCGTTGTCGGCGCCGCCCCACACCACGGTCTTGCGCTTCTCGCCCTTCGCCTTGACGGTGAAGGACACCTGGTCTGCCGCCGACACCGAGATCCCGGAGACGTCCGCTCGGAGGTCGGGCGCGAGCGACCCGAGCGCAGCCAGTGCCGCGTCGACGCCCGCCTTGGTGACCTGGGCCGCTCCGGAGCTGACGAGCGGCACGCCCGCGGGGGCGCTGCCGACGGTGCGGAAGGTGAACCCGTCCCGATCCACGACGTCCACCTCACCTCGAGGGTTGCGCACGGCGAGCACGGCCACCCTCGGGGTCACGGTGACGACGACGGTGTCGGGGAGGCTTCGACCCACCGACACACTGCTCCACGACCGGCCCGCGAGCAGCCGCGCGGTGACCGCGTCGGTGTCGACGCGCATCAGCGGACCGCCCAGCGGCACCTGCGCGACGGCACGCACCTGCCCCGCTGCAGCGGGGCTCACCCCGTGGACCTCGACCCTGGAGGCCGTGAGGACGCTGCTGAACCAGCCAAGCCAGGCGACGAGTCCCACGACGACCAGGACCGCGACCAGGACGCCGGCCACCAGACGCGGTCGGCGACGGGCCGCGGCCGCGCGGCGTTCGAACCGGGTGCGCGACGAGGCCAACCCGGTGCCGGCGAGGCGACGGTGGGACGTGCCTCGCTCGAGCATCACGGCGTCCCACCACCGAGGGCCCGCAGCACCTCCGGGCCCACCATCGTCACGTCGCCGGCACCGACGGTGAGCACGAGGTCACCGGGACGCGCGAGGGCGGCCACGGCCGGGGCGACCTCCGACCACGAGGGCACGTAGTGGACCTCGACCTCGGGGCGCGCGGCCGTCACCGCATCGGCCACGAGCCGGCCGGAAACCCCGGGGACGGGGTCCTCGCGGGCGGCATAGACGTCCATGACGACCACCACGTCAGCGGGCGAGAGACCGGCACCCAGCTCTGCGGCGAAGTCGCGTGTCCGGCTGTAGAGGTGCGGCTGGAAGACGACGACGAGTCGGCCACTGTCGCCCACGAGCTCCTTGGCGGTCGCCACGACCGCCGTGACCTTGCCGGCGTTGTGGGCGTAGTCGTCGACGACGACGACTCCTCCTGCCTCGCCCTTGGGCTCGAACCGGCGGCGCGTGCCGGTGAAGGACGCGAGACCCGAGATGACGCGGTCGGGGTCCTGACCGAGCCCGTGTACGGCGGCGGCATACGCCGCAGCCGCGTTGAGGGCGTTGTGACGCCCGGGCACACCGAGCGTCATCCGACGCTCGACGCCCTCGTCTCCCTGAAGGCCCCGGTCCCGCAGGGTCACCGACGAGGTGACGCCGTCCTGCCGGTGTTCGCCGAGCACGACGTCGGACGCCGGGTCGAAGCCGTACGTGAGCACGTGCGTGCCGGCGGCCCGGGCCCGCTCCGCCAGTGCGACCGAGCCCGCGTCGTCCGCGCACGTGACGAGCAGGCCCCCCGGCCGGATCGTGGCGACGAACGCGTCGTAGGCGGCCTGCACAACAGTGAAGTTCGAGTAGAAGTCGAGGTGGTCCGGCTGGACGTTCGTGACGATCGCGACCTCGGGCCGGTAGACGACGAAGGACCCGTCACTCTCGTCGGCCTCGACGACGAAGATGTCGTCCGACCCGTCGTGGGCGTTCGTGCCGTGCTTGGCCAGCTCGCCCCCGACGGCGAAGGACGGGTCGAGGCCGCAGCCCTGCAGGGCCACGGTGAGCATCGAGGTGGTCGTCGTCTTGCCGTTGGCGCCCGCGACGGCCACCGGCCGGCGACCCTGCATCAACGCGGCCAGGCCCTGGGCCCGGTGCAGCACCGGCACCCCCCGCTCTCGCGCGGCGAAGAGCTCGACGTTGTCGTCGCGGATCGAGCTGCTCATGACGATGGCATCGGCGCGCTCCTGGTGTCCCTCGTGGAACCCCACCCACACGCCGGCGCCCTCGCTCTCGAGGGCCTTCAGGACGGGCACGTCCTTGGCGTCGCTGCCGGTGACGCGGATGCCGCGGGCGAGCATGATGCGGGCGACGCCCGACATGCCGGCGCCCCCGATGGCGAGGAAGTGCACGCGGCCGAGGTCCTCGACCCTCGGCACGGGGGCGGTGAAGTCGAAGCGGGCCGCCGCGAACGGGTCGTCGACGGTGGGCGTGTGCGGGGTCTGGGTCACGAGCGGTTCCTGCCTGCTGCCGCCCGGTCGACCAGGTCGGCGAGCGTCTCGTCGGCGGTGGGCTCGCCGAGCGTCCGCGCCGCAGCCGCCATCCTGGCCAGCCGGTCCGGGTCGGTGGCGAGCGGGAGCAGGACGCTGTCGATCCACTCCGGGGTGAACGCGGCGTCGTCGACGAGCACGCCGCCACCGGCGGCAACGACATCGGCGGCGTTGAGCACCTGCTCCCCGTTGCCGACGGGCAGTGGCACGTAGACGGCCGGGAGACCGACCGCCGTGAGCTCGCAGACCGTGTTGGCGCCCGAGCGTGCGACGACGAGGTCGGCGACGGCATACGCCAGCTCCATCCGGTCGGCGTACGGGACGACGACGTACGGGGCGCCACCCCCGGACGCCTCGGGGACGAACTCCTTGCCGAGCCCCGTCACGTGCAGCACCTGTACGCCTGCCTCCCTCAGCCCGGACACGCGGGCTCGGAAGGCGTCGTTGAGGCGCTGGGCGCCGAGCGACCCGCCGGTGACGAGGACCGTGGGCCACTGCGGCTCGAGGCCGAAAAGCGTGAGCGCCTCGGCCCGGACCGCCGCGCGGTCGAGCGTGCTCACCTCCCGGCGCAGCGGCATGCCGACCCGCTGCGCGTGTCGTAGCGAGGTGCTGGAGAAGGTCGTGGCCACGGCGCTGGCCCAGCGGGCACCGAGCCGGTTGGCGAGGCCCGGACGGGCGTTCTGCTCGTGGACGACGATCGGCACGTGCCGACGCCGGGCCGCGAGGTAGGCCGGCGTGCTGACGTAGCCACCGAAGCCGACGACGACGTCGGCACCGGTCTCGTCGATGGCGGCGCCGGCGGCGTCGACGGCAGCCTTGAGACGTCCGGGCAGGCGTAGCAGGTCAGCGCTCGGCCGCCGCGGCAGCGGCACCTTCGGGACGAACCTCAGGTCGTAGCCGCGGGCCGGCACGAGGCGCGCCTCGAGGCCCTCCTGCGTGCCGAGCGCCGTCACCCGGAGGTCGGGGTGGCGGCGCCGCAGGGCGTCGGCGAGGGCCAGGAGCGGCGACACGTGGCCGGCGCTCCCTCCCCCGGCGAGCAGGACGGAGGTGGGCGTGGACAGCGGGATCACCGACTTCTACGACGTTGCGGGACGGAGCGGACGCGGGAGGGCAGCACCGCGAGGGATCGACGGACCAGGCTGGGACGGGCGTCGAGCAAGGCCTTGCAGCCGGGCTCGTTGCGCGCGAACGACAGCAGGATGCCGAGGGCGACCAGGGTCGTCACGAGCGACGAGCCACCGGCCGAGACGAGCGGCAGCGGCACACCGATGACGGGGAAGAGACCGATGACGGCACCGATGTTGATGATGGCCTGGCCCAGCAGCCACGCCATGATGCCGAAGCCCGCGATGCGCACGAAGCGGTCCTGCGTGCGGCTCACGAGCCGGAAGCAGGCCCACGCGAGGATGCCGAAGAGCAGCAGGACCATGAGGGTGCCCGGCAGACCCAGCTCCTCACCGATGATGGCGAAGATGAAGTCGTTGTGCGCCTCGGAGAGCCACTCCCACTTCTCCTTGGAGGCGCCGAGCCCGACACCCCACCAGCCACCGTCGGCGAGCGCGTAGAGACCGTGCACGGACTGTCCGCACCAGCCGTCCGGGTCGGCGTTGCACGCCGGGCTCAGCCAGTTGGCGATGCGGCTCGTGCGGTTGTTGCTGCCGGTCACCATGAGCGCGACGCCGAGGACCGCGAAGCCCCCCGCGATGGCGAAGACGCGCTTGGGCGCCCCGGCGACGAGCAGGATCGCGGCCACGATGAGCAGCACGACCATGGCCGTGCCGAGGTCGTGGCCGGCGAGGATGAGGCCGATGACGATCGTCGCGATGGGGACGAGGTAGGGCAGCACGACGTGCAGCATGCTCGCCATACGCGAGGACTTGTTGGCGAAGATCACCGCACCGACGAGCACGAGCCCGACCTTGGCGAACTCGGCCGGCTGGAACTGGACCGGGCCGACCGCGAGCCAGTTGCGGTTGCCGTTGACGCTCCTGCCGAACGGGATGACGGCGGCGAGCAGCAGCACCGACACGACCATGGTCGGGAAGGCGAGCCGCTTCCACCACCGCACGTCGAGACGACTGGCGAAGCCGGCCGCGACAGCACCGAGGACCGCGAAGAGCAGCTGGCGCAGGAAGACGGTGTAGGAGGCCTCGTCGGCCAGCAGAGCCTCGACGCTGGAGGCCGAGAACACCATGATCAGGCCGAAGACGACGAGGGTCGAGGTGGCGCCGAGGATGAGGTAGTACGTCGTCAGCGGCGACTCGAGCTTGCCGATGACCGGGAGGGACCGCGGCCCTGACGTGCCTGAGGTGCTGTGCGTGCCCGACGTGGGCTTCGCCCGGGCGCGGGCCCGCGAGCCCGTCGTCCCCGCCTTGTCGTCGGCGGTCGTCGTGCTCACTCCAGCCCCCCGTGTGCCTCGAGGTGCCGCCGGACCGCCTCCTCGAAGGCGTCGCCGCGGGCCCCGTAGTTGGTGAACATGTCCATCGAGGCGGCAGCCGGCGCGAGCAGCACGACGTCGCCCGGCTGGGCGAGGCGCGCAGCCTCCCTGACGACTCGGTCCATGACTCCAGTGTCGGTCTCGGACAGGTCCACGACCGGGACATCCGGCGCGTGTCGGGAAAGGGCCTGGGCGATCTGGTCGCGGTCCGCGCCGATGAGGACGACGCCGCGCAGCCGCGAGGCCATCTCCTCGACGAGGCTGTCGACGTCGGCGCCCTTGAGCAGTCCGCCCGCGACCCAGACGACGGAGTCGAACGAGCGGATCGCCGCCGCGGCCGCGTGCGGGTTCGTGGCCTTGGAGTCGTTGACGAAGCGGACGCCCTTGACCGTCGCGATCTCGGCGATCCGGTGCCGGTCGGGACGGAAGGCCCGCAGCCCGTCCCGGACCGCGATGGGGCCGACGCCGTACGCGCGAGCCAGCGCCGCGGCCGCGAGGGCGTTGGCGATGTAGTGCGGTGCGATCGAAGGAGCATCGCCCTGGAGGTCCGCGATCGTGCAGAGCTCGGCGGCGGAGCGCTGCCGCTGCTCCACGAAGGCGCGGTCGGCGAGGACGTCCTCCACCACCCCGACCATGGAGGGCGCCGGGATGCCGGTGGTGAAGCCGATGGCGCGGCAGCCCTCGACGACGTTGGCCTCCATGACGAGCTGCTCGGTCTGGATGTCGGCGACGTTGTAGATGCAGGCCAGGTGGGTGTTCTCGTAGATCTTGCCCTTGGCCCGGAGGTACTCGGCATAGCTGCCGTGCCAGTCGATGTGGTCGGGTGCGACGTTGAGCACCGCGGACGCGACGGCCGAGACCGAGCGCTGCCAGTGCAGCTGGAAGCTCGACAGCTCGACGGCGAGGACGTCGTAGGGCTCGGGGTGGAGCACCGCCTCGAGCAGCGGCGTCCCGACGTTGCCGGCCGACGTGGCGCGGAGCCCCGCGTGGCGCAGGATCGAGGCGAGCATGTTCACCGTCGTCGTCTTGCCGTTGGTGCCTGTGACGGTGAGCCACGGGGCGGCGCCCTCCCGGGCCCGCATGCGCCAGGCGAGCTCGACCTCTCCCCACACGGGTATGCCGGCCGTCGCGGCCGCCAGCATGAGCGGGTCGTGCGGCGGGACACCCGGGGAGGTCACGACGAGCTCGGTGCCCGCGGGCGGCTCGACCATGTGCTCGGGACCGAGCCGGACGTCGACGTCGAGGATCTCGAGGATCGTGGCGCGCTCGCGGATCGCCTCGGTCTCGTCGCGGGAGACGGCGACGACGTGCGCGCCACGGTCGGCCAGGGCGTCAGCGGCGGCGAAGCCCGACACCCCGAGTCCGACGACGAGGACGTTGAGCCCCGACCAGTCGGCGTCACAGTGGGTCAGGCCCTCGCGCGGCTCGTAGAGCGGGTCGTAGCTCACTGGGACCCCACCACCCACTCGGCGTAGAAGACGCCGAGGCCGAAGGCGACGAAGAGCCCGGCGATGATCCAGAAGCGGACCACGACCGTCACCTCGTCCCAGCCGACCATCTCGAAGTGGTGGTGCAGCGGTGCCATCCTCAGCACCCGTTTACCGGTGGTCTTGAACGACGCGACCTGCGCGACGACCGAGAGCGTCTCGAGGACGAACATGCCGCCGAGGATGATGAGCAGGATCTCGGTGTGCGTCGCGATGGCGAGGCCCGCGAGGGCGCCACCGAGGGCGAGGGAACCGGTGTCGCCCATGAAGATCTTCGCGGGCGTCGCGTTCCACCAGAGGAACCCGAAGCAGGCGCCCATGCCCGCCGCGGCGACGAGCGCGAGGTCGTGGGAGTCGCGGACCTCGTAGCACTTGATGCCCGGGTTGGTCTGGCAGTTCTGGTTGTAGGTCCAGATGCTGATGAGGACGTAGGCACCGAACACCATCGTCGAGACACCTGTCGCGAGTCCGTCGAGGCCGTCGGTGAGGTTCACCCCGTTGGACGCGCCCGCGATCATGACGTTGGCGAAGATGACGAAGAGGATGACCCCCACGACGGTGCTGCCCCCGAGGGCGAGGCTGATGTTCGTGTCGCGCACGAAGGACACGAGCAGCGATGCAGGTGTGCGGTACTGCTCGTTGGGGAACTGCAGCGCGAGGCCGGCGAAGGTGATGCCGACGAGCGCCTGCCCCAGCAGCTTCTGCTTCGAGCGCAGGCCCAGACTTCGCTGCTTGCTGATCTTGATGAAGTCGTCGAGGAACCCGACGAAGCCGAGCCCTGCGGCGAGGAAGAGCACGAGCAGCCCGCTCGCCGTCGGCGGGTTGAGCGTGAGCAGGTGGGACAGGAAGTAGGCACCCAGCATCGCGGCGAGGATGACGGCACCACCCATCGTGGGCGTGCCGCGCTTCGTGTGGTGCGAGGTGGGGCCGTCGTCGCGGATGAACTGGCCGTAGCCGCGCTTGACGAGGAACTTGATGAACAGCGGGGTGCCGAACAACGAGATGAGCAGCGAGACCGACGCCGCGAGCAGGACGCCCTTCACCGCTGCGCCCCCTCTCGGGACGACGCCGGGACGGGTGTCGCCCTGCCCTCGCCGCCCTCGCCGCCCACGGCCGCGAGCCGGTCACCGAGCCAGCGCAGCCCGCTGTCCCGGCTCGACTTGAGCAGGACGACGTCACCCGCGCGCAACCGCGGGGCGAGCAGGTCATGGGCCGCGTCGGTGTCGGGCACCCACTCCGAGCCCGGGAACGCGTCGGCGAGCGGCCGGGCACCCTCACCCACGGCCACGACGTGGTCGAACGCGAGCGACGCGGCATACGCCCCGACGGACGCGTGCTCGGCGTCGCTGTCGGGTCCGAGCTCGAGCATGCCGCCGAGGACCGCCCAGCGCTCCCCCGCCACGTGCATGGCTGCGACGGCGTCGAGCGCCGCCCGCATCGAGTCGGGGTTGGCGTTGTAGGCGTCGTTGACGACGACCACGCCATCGGGGCGGTCGGTGATCTCCATCCGCCAGCGGCTCACGGCCTTGGCGGCGCCGAGACCGGCGACGACCTGGTCGAGGGAGAGTCCCAGCTCGAGTGCAGCCGCGGCGACAGCGAGCGAGTTGCCCACGTGGTGGGCACCGCTCTGCCGCAGGGCGACCGGAGCCGTGCCTTGCGCACAGACCAGGGTGTATGCAGCCCTCCCGCGCTCGTCGAGGCGGACGTCCTCCGCGCGGACGTCCGCCTCAGGGGCGAGGCCGACGAGCTGCACCCTGGAGGTGAGGTCGGACGCCATGGCGGCGACCAGGGGGTCGTCGGCGTTGAGGATCGAGAGGCCCTCGGCCGGAACGGCACGAGGGAGCTCCGACTTGGCGCGGGCGATGTTCTCGCGTGAGCCGAACTCCCCGATGTGGGCGCTCCCGACGTTGAGCACGATCGCGACCTGGGGCGGCGCGATGCGCGTGAGGTAGTCGATGTGGCCCACGCCGCGGGCACCCATCTCGGCGACGAGGAAGCGGGTGGTCGGGGTGACTCGGCAGACGGTGAGCGGGACGCCGATCTCGCCGTTCAGCGAGTTGACCGGCGCGACCGTCTCGGCGACGGAGGTCAGCACCGACGCGAGGAGGTCCTTGACACTCGTCTTGCCGGACGAGCCGGTGACGCCGATGACGCGCAGCTCTGGTGCGCGGTCGATGACGCCTCGCGCCACCAGGCCGAAGGCGGTCTGGACGTCGTCGACGACGACGCACGGCACGCCCTCGACGGGACGCGACGTCAGGGCGGCCACGGCCCCGGCCGTGACCGCCGAACCGACGAAGTCGTGGCCGTCGGCGGTCTCACCGACCCGCGCGACGTAGAGGCTGCCCGGCCCGCAGTCGCGGGAGTCGGTGCTGACGCTCCCGTCGATGATCACGGCCTCAGGGGTCTCGGTGCCGTGCACCTGCCCACCGGTGAGGTCACGGATCTCGCTGAGCGACAAGGCGATCACGACGTCACCCCCGACGAGGTGACGGCTGCGAGGGCGGCGCGCACGGCGTCGCGGTCGTCGAACGGGTGCTTCACTCCGCGGATCTCCTGACCCTTCTCGTGTCCCTTGCCGAGCACCACGACGGTGTCGACAGGGCGGTCCTCCCCCGTGCCGACCACCGCGAGCGCGATGGCCTCGGCGATGGCGCTCGAACGCGGCCCGCCGTCGATGATCTCAGTCGCCCCCGGCGCCCCGTCACGGACCGCCTCGCGGGCGCCGGCGATGACCGCCGCCCGGATCTCGGCGGGATCCTCGGAGCGAGGGTTGTCATCGGTGACGACCACGACGTCGGCCTGACGCGCCGCTGCGGCGCCCATCGCGGGGCGCTTGCCCCGGTCGCGGTCGCCGCCCGCGCCCAGAACGGCGATGAGCCGGCCCGTCGTCGACTCGCGGAGCGCCGCCAGGGCGGCATCGACGGCGTCGGGTGTGTGCGCGAAGTCGACGACGCACCGCGGACCCTCGGGACCGCCCGACGCCACGACCTCCATCCGGCCCGGCACGTCGGGGGCCACGGACATCGCGGCCTCGACCTCGGTCGGCGCGAGCCCGATGCCCAGCAGCGCCAGGGCGGCGAGGGCGGTGTTGGCGACGTTGAAGTGCCCCGGCAGGTGCGAGACGAGTCGCAGGACCCGGCCGGTCGACCGCTCTCGCAACGAGAACGCGCCCTGTTGGGTCTGCTCGGTCTGCTCGGCCCGCTCGGCCCGCTCCGCGACCCAGTCGGCGTCGCCGCCGGCCTCCTCGGACGTGGCGAGCGTGACGGTCGGCACGGTGGCCTCCGTCGCGAGGCGGCGACCCCAGGCGTCGTCGACGCACACGACCGCGGAGCGGGAGCGCTGCGGCGTGAACAGCGAGGCCTTGGCGGCGAAGTAGTCGTCCATCGAGGCGTGGAAGTCGAGGTGGTCCTGCGAGAGGTTGGTGAAGAGCGCCACGTCGTAGACGACGCCGTCGACCCGACGCAGCTCGAGGGCGTGGCTCGAGACCTCCATGACACAGGCATCGAGGTCCCGCTCGCGCATGAGCCCGAGCAGCGCATGGAGGTCGGTCGCCTCGGGGGTCGTGCGCACCGACTCGATGCGCTCGTCGCCGATCCGGGTCTCGACGGTGCCGATGAGCCCGGTGCGCTGCCCGTGCGCGCGCAGCGCCGACTCGACGAGGTAGGCAGTGGTCGTCTTGCCGTTCGTGCCGGTGATGCCGACCATCGTCAGCCCCTCGGACGGATGTCCGTAGACCTCGGCGGCCACCGCGCCGAGGACGCTGCGGGGGTCGTCGGCCACGACCACGGGGACGGACGACGAGAGGTCCGCGAGGCCGTCCGGGTCGGTGAGGACCGCCACTGCGCCGGCGGCCACGGCGTCGGCGACGAAGCGCGCACCGTGCAGGTTGAAGCCCGGCAGTGCGGCATACAGGTCGCCCGGGAGGACGGAGCGGCTGTCGAGCGTGACGCCGGTGACGAGCACGTCGCCGGCCTCAGGTCCTGCCGCGCGCACGGACGAGCCGGTCCCGATCCGGGCCGTCAGGTCGCGAAGGAGCACACCCGACGTGGCGGGTCGAAGGGGGGAAGGTGACACGTCATCCCAACTTACAGGCCATCCCGCTTGGCCCGCGCATTGCTGATGACCGCCGGGTCGTCCGACGACAGCGGCTTGTCGGCCCAGACGTGGTAGTCCAGGGTCGACTTCGGGCTGGGCAGAGCGGCGGTGCGCTCGAGGAGGTAGGACATCACCTGGTTGAAGACGGGCCCGGCCAGCGCGCCGCCGAACATGCCGGCGCTGGGCTTCTGGATGAAGACGGCGACGACGTACTTCGGCGCCTCCGCCGGCGCGAAGCCGATGAAGGATGCCGTGAAGCCGTTGTAGCGCTTCAGCTTGTCGTCGTAGCGGTCGGCCGTGCCGGTCTTGCCCGCGACGCGGTACCCCTTGATGCGGGCGGCGCTCGCCGTGCCGTTCTCGCCGGTGACCTCCTCCATCATCCGCGACAGCTTGACCGCGGTGTCCTGGGTGACGACGCGCGTCGGCGTCGTCGCGGCCGACGGGATGAAGGTCCCGCTGTCGTTGACCGTGCCCTCCACGAGCGACGGAGGCACCCGCACGCCCTTGTTGGCGATGGTCTGGAAGACGCCGGCCTGCTGGATCGCCGTGACGGCGTAGCCCTGGCCGAAGAGGATGGTGTAGCGGCGCGTGGAGACCCAGTCCTTGGCGCCGGCGAGGAGGCCGGCGGACTCGCCGGGGAAGCCCACCGGCGTCTTGGCGCCGATGCCGAACTTGCGGTAGTAGGCCTCCATGACCGCCGGTGAGACCCGCTCCCCGATGAGCATGGTGCCCATGTTGGAGGACTTTGCGAGCACGCCTGTCGCGGTCATGTTCTCGACCCCGTGCGGCTCGTTGTCCTTGAACGAGGTGCCCGCACGCGGCAGCCGCGGCGGCACGATGACCCCGGTGTCGGGCGTGATGACGCCCTTCTCCAGCGCGGCGGCCATCGTCATGAGCTTGCCGGTCGAACCGGGCTCGAAGGCGTCGTTGAAGGCGTAGTTGCCCAAGGCCGCCTTCTTGGCGTCGGCAAGGTCGTTGGGGTCGAACGTCGGGTAGCTCGCAGCCGCCCGTACCTTGCCGGTGGCGACCTCCATCACGACGGCAGTGCCCGACTCGGCGCCGACGGCGGTGACCTGCTTGGCGAGCGCGTTCTGGGCGTACCACTGCAGGTCCGCGTCGATCGTCAGCTTGACGTCGCGCCCGTTGACGACGGGCGTGTCGACGCGCTGGGACCCCGGGATGATGTAGCCGTCGCGGGCCCGCTCGGCGACGCTGACACCAGGTGTGCCCTTGAGCGCCGTGTCGAACATCTGCTCGACCCCGCCTGCCCCGGTCTGGTCGATCGGCCGGACGAAACCGACGAGCTGACCCAGTGCCATCGAGGTGGGATAGATCCGCTGGGCGGTCCGCTCGCCGGTGATGCCCGGGATGCCCAGGGCCCGGATCTCGCGGTAGATCGCCGGGTTGACCTCCTTCTTGACCACGACGTAGCGGGTGCTGGAACGGGTGAAGAGCTTGGTCAGCTGCGCCGGCGTCATCTGGAGCAGGGGCGCGAGGTCCGCGGCCGCGCGGGTCACGCCGACCTTGGTGCGCACACCGTCGACCTTGACGACGTACTCCGGGATGATCGTCGGGTCGGCGGCGATGGTGAAGCGCTCGACCGAGTCGGCGAGGACCTGCCCGTTCGTGTCGAGGATCTGGCCGCGCATGGCCGGGGTCGTCGTCTTGACGGAGCGCTTGAACAGCGCGGCCTCCTGCGTCGCGGACGCGTCGAAGGCCTGGATGCGCAACAGCTGGCCGGCGAAGATCGTGAAGACGAAGAGGATGGCGACGAAGATGACCCGCGCACGGCGGCGCGGGTTCGCCCGCGAGATCTTCAGGGGGCGGCGTGGACCACGTGGACCATGTGGACCACGTGGACCACGCGAAGCGGCCTTCGGGGCGGGACCGCGACCCCGGCTCGAGGCGGGTCCGTTCCGCGTCGGGGCGGGTCGGGGGCCACCGCGGGCGTCCCCCCGGCGGGCGGTCCGGGTCGGCGTGACGCCACGACTGGCGGACGTCGCCCGCGCCGTGGAGGAGGTCTTGGGGTTGGTCGAACGCACCGGGGCGCCGGGCCGAGCCTGGGCCGGCGGAGTGCCCTGCGTACGTCCGTGGGTGACCTTTCCCTGGCCGGCGCGCGCCGTGGCAGCTGCCGGCGCGTCGCGGCGGGTCTGTCGAGCGGGCGCAGCGCCGCGACCGGACCGTCGTGGATCGGTCCCTCGGGTCTGCGTCACGGGATCACCTCACCGTCGTCTGCTGGGCCTGCCCACCCTGGTCCGACGCGGCGCCGTCGGTGGCCTGCCCCGTCGACGCGCCGGGCGTCGTGCCCAGTGTGGGTGCTGCAGGCGCCGCGGTGCTGGCACCCGACGCCGTCGGCGTGGCGCCCGAGGCGGCAGAGGCGGCAGCGCCGACCTTGCTCGCCGAGGACAGCACCTTCTTGACCGAGGCCGTGACCGCGGGCGGCGTCGGGCTCGTGACGATCGGGAAGGCGTTGTTCTTCGTGGCCGGCTCCGGCTCGCCCGTGACGGTGCCCTTCGACAGGTCGACGTAGCCGCGGGTGTTCATCCGCACCATCCCGATCTCCGCCGCGCTCCGCGCGAGCGCTCCGGTCGCCGACGCCCGGTCGATCTCCTCCTGCAGGTTGCCCGCGGTGTCGCTGAGGCGCACCGACTCCCGCTGCAGGTCCCCGAGCGCGAGCGAGCCCTGGGCCAGGGCGGTGTTGAGCAGCAGCAGGGCGATGAGGCCGCCGATGAGCAGCGCGATGCAGGTCGAGACGAAGGCGCCGTTGCCGGTGCGCGTGATGCTGCTCGGGATGACCCGAAGCGGTGTCGGGGCTGGCCCGCGCCGCGGCGCGCGGAGCGGCCGGGCCGTGGCGGTCATCTGGCTCATCGGGTGGGTCCCTTCCTGGTCCTGCTGTCTGTGCTGCCGGTCGTGGTGTTCGTGGAGGTGTCGCGCACGCGCTCTGCGACGCGGAGGCGGGCCGAGGCGGCCCGGGGGTTGGTGGTGACCTCGTCGTCACCGGGCGCCTCCGCGCCGCGGGTGACGAGCTTGAGGTATGCCGCGTGCTCGGGGAGCTCGACGGGCAGGCCCCGCGGCGTGCTGGAGGTGGCACCCGCGGCGAAGGCCTGCTTGGTGGCGCGGTCCTCGAGGGAGTGGTAGGACAGCACCGCGATCCGGCCGCCGACGGCGAGGACGTCGATCGCCTCGTCGATGGCGCGGCGCCAGACCTCGAGCTCGTCGTTGACCTCGATGCGCAGTGCCTGGAAGGTCCGCTTGGCCGGGTGCCCGCTCTGGCGCTGCGATGCCGCCGGGATGACACGCCGGAGCATCTCGACGAGGCGGCCGGACGAGGTGTACGGCTCGATCGCGCGGTCGTGCACGACGGCCTTGGCGATCTTGCGGGCGAAACGCTCCTCGCCGTAGTCGCGCAGGATGCGGGTCAGGTCCTCCACCGAGTAGGTGTTGAGCACGTCGGCCGCGGTCATCCCCGTCGACTGGTCCATCCGCATGTCGAGGGGTGCGTCGACGCGGTAGGCGAAGCCACGATCGGTCTCGTCGAGCTGGAGCGAGCTGACGCCGAGGTCGAAGAGGATGCCGTCGACGGCCTTCACGTCGAGGTCCGCGACGACCGCCTTGATGTCGTCGTAGACGGCGTGGACCGGTCGGAAGCGGTCACCGAAGCGCGCCAGGCGCTCCCCCGCGAGCGCCAGGGCCTCGCGGTCGCGGTCGATGCCGACCACGGTGCACTCCGGGAACCTGTCCAGGACGCCCTCGGCGTGGCCACCCATGCCGAGCGTGCCGTCGACGTGCACTGCACCGGGGCGCTCGAGGGCGGGCGCGAGCAGGTCGAGAATCCGATCGCGCATGACGGGGACGTGGCGTCCCTGCGCCGGTCCTCGATCGCTCATGTGCGTCCCTCTCACGCTGGTGCTGCTGGTGGGCCCCTGCTGGTGCATCTGTGGTGCACGGGGCTGGTGTGACTGTTGTGACCGAGCAGCAGATACAGATCGGCCATCGGTGCTGGTGGTGGGTGGCCGGTCGGCCGGAAGTGGCAGCGATCAGGTGGAGGGTGCTGATCGGATGCCGGTCGGAAGGTGCGGGGTGGCGTGGCCCACCTGGGGGCTGGTCCCCATCCGCTGCCTCGCCCGGGACGGGGGAAGTCGTCCCGGGAGCGGAGCGGCTGGAGGCCGGCACGCAGGTGGTGGTCGGTCGGTCGGTGGTCGGTGGTCGGTCGGAGTCCGGTGCGGTGGTGGTCGGCGCGCGGAAGAAGGGTCCCGGTGGCTCAGAAGAGCCCGGGGATCACCTCCTCCGCCGTGTCGGCGAAGCTCTGTTCGGTCTGCTCGAGGTAGGCGTTCCAGACCGCGCTGTCCCAGACCTCGAGGCGTGAGCCGGCACCGATGACCGTGACCTCACGGTCGAGACCGGCGTACTGGCGCAGGTTGGCCGGGATGGTGAAGCGGCCCTGCTTGTCCGGGATCTCGTCAGAGGCCCCGGAGAGGAAGACGCGCATGTAGTCGCGGGCGACCTTGCTCGTCGTGGGCGCCTGGCGCATCTGGTCGGCGACCCGGACGAACTCGTCCATCGGGTAGATGAACAGGCTGCGCTCCTGGCCGCGCGTGACGACCAGCCCACCGGCCATCCGTTCGCGGTACTTCGCAGGCAGGAACAGCCGGCCCTTCTCGTCGAGCCGGGGTGTGTGCGTCCCGAGAAACATGGTTCGCCACCTCCCCTTTGTCGACCCGCGGGCGCACCCATTCACTACCTTGATGCCCCACGATACTCCACTCTCCTCCACCGTCAACGAGGTTTGGCCCTTTTTGGTCCGGCGATTTCTGCGTTTTCGCAGGTCAGCAGTGGTGGAGCGAAGTGGAGCCCTTGAGCGCCACTCCCGGTCTGCGGGGGCGCGGTGGTCGGGGGGCACCGGACGGACGGGACGGCATACGCCAGCTCGCCCGTCGCATCCGTGCTCAGCGCGAGCCCGGCGAGGGCAACGAACGAACCGAACCGCTCCCCCGGACGTTGCACGTGGAGGAAAGTGGAGATGCACAAGCGGGTCCACGGATCCGGCAGCCCGGCAGGTCTCCATCCGGTCACGACCGAGGCAGCCCTACCGTGACGAGGGTCGATGGGAGAAGATCACCTGACGGGTGGGCGGGCCGTCACGAACGGTGCCGCGCCACGACATGGGGACGACAACCGGAGGACAGTGTGACCACGACGGACACGGGGATCGAGACGACGGCCGCTTCCGGCCGGCCTGCGGGCGCCGGCGCAGGGAGCGCCGGCGGGGCCGACCTCGGTCTCATCCACGAGGTGGCGGACCGGCTCATCGGAGCGATGACCAGTGTCATCGAGGGCAAGGAGGACGTCGTCCGCACCACGGTGACCGTGCTCTTCGCCGGCGGCCACCTGCTCATCGAGGACGTGCCCGGCGTCGGCAAGACGATGCTCGCCAAGACGCTGGCGCGTTCCATCGACGCGACGGTGCGACGCATCCAGTTCACGCCCGACCTGCTGCCGAGCGACGTGACGGGCGTCAGCATCTTCAACCAGGACGCCCGCCGCTTCGAGTTCCGGCCGGGCGCCATCTTCGCCAACGTCGTCGTCGGCGACGAGATCAACCGTGCCTCGCCCAAGACGCAGTCGGCGCTGCTGGAGTCGATGGAGGAACGCCAGGTCACCGTCGACGGCACGACCTACACGCTGCAGGCCCCCTTCATCGTGATGGCCACCCAGAACCCGATCGAGATGGAGGGCACCTACCCGCTCCCCGAGGCCCAGCGCGACCGGTTCATGGCCCGCATCTCCATGGGCTACCCGTCGCCCCGGGCCGAGCTCGACCTGCTCGAGACCCACGGCTCCAGCTCGCCACTCGATGCCCTGACCCCCGTCACCGACGCCGAGACGATCAACCGCGTCGTGCAGTCGGTCAGCCGGATCCACGCGAGCCCCGCGGTGCGCCAGTACATCGTCGACCTCGTGACCCGCTCGCGGTCGACGACGGCGCTGCGGCTCGGCGCCTCACCGCGTGCGGCGCTGCACCTGCTCCGGGCGTCGAGGGCCTACGCCGCGCTCGAGGGCCGCGACCACGTCATCCCCGACGACGTGCAGATACTGGCTGGTCCGGTCCTCTCGCACCGCCTCATGCCCTCGAGCGAGACCCAGCTCGC
This sequence comes from Terrabacter ginsenosidimutans, assembly GCF_039539425.1. NCBI lineage: Bacteria > Bacillati > Actinomycetota > Actinomycetes > Micrococcales > Intrasporangiaceae > Terrabacter > Terrabacter ginsenosidimutans. Next base: position 68,043 of record NZ_BAABDC010000010.1, read on the forward strand.
ACGCCGCACCACCGCCGAGGTGGTCACCGACCTGCTGCGCCAGGTGCCGGTGCCGCCCGCAGCCCGCTGAGCAAGGACACGCGCATGCGCTCACTGCGGAGCGTCCTGACGACGAGGGGGCGGGCCTTCATGGGCTCGGGCACCGTTCTCGTGCTTGCCGGTGTCATCTTCGGTTTCCGCGACCTGACCCGCTTCGGGGTGCTCCTCGTCACGCTCCCCGTCATCTCTGCCGTGCTCGTGCGCACGCGCAAGACCCGGATGCGCATCGAGCGGCACACCCACCCCGAACGGATCAGCGTCGGCCAGGACGCTCACGTCACGCTCTCCTTCGAGAACGTCTCGAGCGCCACGACCCCGATCTTCCTCGCGGAGGAGCGCCTCGACTACGCCCTCGGCGACCGGCCGCGGTTCGTCGTCGGCCGCATCCCGTCCGGGCGTGTGCGCGCCATCGACTATGCCGTGCGCTCCCACCTGCGCGGACGCCACCACCTCGGCCCCCTCGGGGTCCAGGTCCAGGACCCCTTCGGCTTGGCCAACCGCAACGCCGTGCTCGAAGGCACGGCCGACCTCGTCGTGCTTCCGGCCGTGCACCCCCTCTCGTCGAACCGCCAGCCCAGCTCCGGGGTGGGGTCCGAGGGCGAGCAGGCGCAGCTCATCTCGCTCCACGGCGAGGACGACGTCACGATCCGCGAGTACCGCGACGGCGACGACCTGCGCCGCATCCACTGGCCGGCGACGGCCCGCACGGGCGACCTCATGGTGCGCCAGGAGGACCGACCCGCTCAGCGGCGAGCGGTGGTGCTCATCGACCCTCGGCCGTCGGCGCACGGAGGCACGGGAGCCAGCAGCTCCTTCGAGTGGGCGGTCACCGCCGCCGCCTCGGTGGCGGTCCACCTGTGCGACTCGGGGTATGCCGTCCACCTCGTCTGCGCCGAGACGGTCGAGACCGCCCGCGCGGCCGAGACCATGACGCCTGACGAGATCCTCGACGTCCTCGCCGTGGCGACTCCGCGTGACGACGCCGGCGATGACGAGATCCTGCGTGCCGGACAGGCCCTCGCATCCGCCGGTGGGTTCCTCGTGGCCATCGTCGGCCCGTTCGGACGTGACATCACCTCCCGGGTGGCGAGCCTTCGTCAACCGGGGACGACAGGCCTGGCCCTCGTCCTCGACGCACGCAGCTTCGGCGAGACCCAGGCGGAGGAGGCCGAGCCGCACGTCGACACCCTGCGCCTGGCCGGCTGGCGCGCCGTCGCCGTCCGGCGCGACGAGGACGTCGCGTACGTGTGGGCCGTCCTCACCGCCGCGACCGTGGGAGGCAGCCGATGACCCGCCGACGGTGGAGGATCACGGTCCTCGGCGCTCTCGCGACACTGAGCGCCGTCTACCCCATCACCAGCCTGTTCGTGGAGACGACGTGGCTCCCCCAGGCGGTGTTCATCATCGCCCTCGTGGCCGGGCTCGGCCTCCTGGGGCGAGGACTCACCCGTTCGCGTGGGCTCGTGGTCCTCGTGCAGGTGCTCGTCACCGCCTACGTCATCCTCGCCCGCTGGACCGGTGAGTCCTTCGTCCTGCTCGTCCCCACCCCCGCGACGCTCGAGGCGGCCAACTCGCTGGCGCTGCAGGCCCTGGAGACGGTCAACCGCTACTCCGCGCCCGCACCGCTCAACGAGGGCATCACCTTCTGCCTCGTCGTCGCCGTCGCGCTCGTGGCCATCGCCGTCGACGCCATGGCGGCCACCTGGCGCAGTCCGGCGGCCGCGGGGCTGCCGCTGCTGACGGCATACCTCATCACGGCCGCCAACGGCGACGCTGCGCTCGCGCTGCGCTACTTCGTCGTGCCGGTGGCGCTGTGGCTGGTCATGCTGCACACGACCGCACGCGCGCAGTTCGGCCGCTGGGGCACGGCCAACGCGGCCGCCCACAGCGAGATCGACGAGGCCGCCCACGACCGGGACGCCTTGCGCTCCTTCACCGCCGGGGCGCTCAAGCTCGGCGCCATCGGTGTCGTCGTCGCCGTCGTCGTCCCGGCCGTCATCCCTCACTTCCCGCCGCGCTACCTCACCGAGGGGCTGGGGCGAACCGGTGGCGGGGGCGGGGAGGGCTCGGTCGGCTTCAACGACACGCTCGACCTGTCACGCAGCCTCAACAACCAGGACCAGTCGCCCATCCTCACCTACACGACGACCGCGTTCACCCGGGCGCCTCTCCGCGTCCTCGCCACGTCGTACTACTCACGTGGCCAGTGGAGCATCGCGGGCGCGACCGGGGCCCGCCCCGACAACCCGCCGCCGCTGCCTCCGCAGGACAAGCGTCGCGACTACGTCGTCACCGTCTCGAACAACACCCTGGCCGCGCCCCGCATCGCCGCGCCCTACCCCGTCGTCGCCGTCGCGATGGAAGGCACGCCGTGGACCATCGACCCCGTCACACGTGACGTGCGCGTCGGCCGGGCCGTCAGCGACTACCGCGTCACCTACGCCGACATCGCCCCGTCCCCGCCGCAGCTGCGCGATGCCGGCCCCCCCGACTCCCCCGACATCACCGACGACGACCTGACCATCCCGGAACGCTCTCGCGACCTCGTGCAGCGCTGGTCCGACGAGGTGACGCGCGGGAAGGGCAACGCGCTCGACAAGGCCATCGCCATCCAGAACCACCTGCGCGACACCAGCCGGTACACCTACTCCCTCGACCTGGGCGAACCGCTGCGGGACGGCGAGGGGCGCCTGCTCGAGCCGATCCAGAACTTCTACCAGACCCGGCGCGGCTACTGCGTGCAGTTCGCGACCGCGATGATCATGATGGCGCGGGCCCAGGGCATCCCGGCCCGGATGGCCATCGGCTTCCTGCCGGGACAGCTCTCCGGTGAGCGCTATGTCGTGCGCGCCAGCGACGCGCACGCGTGGCCCGAGCTCTACTTCCAGGGCTACGGCTGGCTGCGCTTCGAGCCGACGCCCGGCGCCCGTTCGGGCGCACCACCGCCGTATGCCGTGCTGGGCTCGGACTCCGGCCCCACCGGCGGCGGCCGCGGGGTGAGTGAGACCGGCACGCTCGGCGCCTCGGCGGCGAAGCCCAAGATCACGGCCGAGACGGCCGTCGCACCCGCGCCGCAGCAGCGCGGCGTCCTCGAGACCCTCGGCGCGGTGTTCACGCTGCGCAACCTCGTGCTCGTCGTCGCCGTTCTCGTCGGCCTGCTCGCGGCGTTCACCATGCCGATCACGGCCTGGCTGCTCCGGGTGCGACGGCGACGTGCAGCCGTGACGCAGCAGGACCTCATCGAGGCCGAGTGGGAGGAGCTGACCTCACACCTCGGCGACCTCGGCATCGACGCTCCGGCAGGCGTGACCCTGCGCCAGCTGCGCGAGCGGTACGTCGGCGAAGGTCACCTCGACGAGGAGAACGCGACCGCCATGCGACGGGTCACAGCCACCCTGGAGAAGTCGCGCTACGACCTGCCCGAGCGAACGACGCCGCAAGAGGCGTTCCGGCTGCACGAGGACATCCGCTCGATCCGTCGTCAGGTCGGCCGCACCCGGGCCTGGCAGACGAGGGCGCGGTCCTTCTTCTGGCCCGCCACCGGCGTGTCGTTCTGGCGGTCCCTGCCGGGGCGCCTGACCTCCCGGCGCCGCTGACGGACTGCGCCGACGAGATCCGTTCACGCCAAACCAGGCCGACCCGAGAACTCCGGGACCGGCTCCGAAGCCGTGGGCCCACGTTCGGGGAAGGTCGGACGCGGTGCTGCCGGCCGAGTTAGCCTACAAAGGCGGTGAACGTTTCCTATGGCCGCAACGGCTGACGCGGCGCGCGTCGTGCAGGAGGCCGACGATGAGCAAGAAGAAGGCCAAGAGGGCGGACGAGACGGACGAGCTCCCTGTCGGGACACCAGGCACGTGGGACGAGTCCTCCGACGCTTCGAAGTTGCGTCGCAAGACCTACGAGTCCGAGCTCGAGCCCCTGCAGGCAGAGCTCGTGGCCATGCAGGAGTGGGTGAAGTCGTCCGGCGCCAAGATCTGTGTGGTGTTCGAGGGACGGGACACGGCCGGCAAGGGCGGCACGATCAAGCGACTCGTCGAGCGCGTCAGCCCACGAGTCTTCCGAGTGGTCGCGTTGCCGGCGCCGACCGATCGGGAGAGGTCGCAGATGTACCTCCAGCGGTACATCCAGCACCTGCCCGCCGCAGGCGAGGTGGTGATCTTCGACCGCAGCTGGTACAACCGCGCCGGGGTCGAGCGCGTGATGGGGTTCTGCACCCCCGCGCAGACCGAGCGTTTCCTCGAGCAGATCGCCGGTGTCGAGAAGGCCATGGTCGACTCGGGGATCCTCCTGATCAAGTACTGGCTCGAGGTCGGCGCCGAGGAGCAGACGCGCCGGATCGAGAGCCGCATCCATGACCCTCGGAAGGTATGGAAGCTCTCGGACATGGACCTGAAGTCCTACGGCCGCTGGTACGACTACTCGCGTGCCCGCGACGCCATGTTCGCGGCCTCCGACACCCCGTGGGCCCCGTGGTACGTCGCGCACACGGACAACAAGAGACGTGGCCGTCTGAACATCATCAGTCACCTACTGAGCCAGATCCCCTACGAGCCGCTCGAGATCAGGGACGTCGAGCTCCCGAGGCGTCAGGAGCCTGGGGACTACCAGTCCCCGGCCCTGCCGCCGCGCTTCATCCCCACACCATTCTGAATTGCGACGGCCTCTTCATGACTGACCGCGTCGTCCCAGGGAGGAAAGCATGTCCGAGAAGGTCAGCGCTCCGACCGTGACTGCGCGGCGGGACCACGCCGTCGCGTGGTGGGCCCTCCCGGTGGATGAAGTGACCAAACGGCTGGATGTCGACCCGGTCAGGGGCCTGACGGAGCTGGAGGCGGAGCAGCGGCTCAGGACGTCGGGCGCGAACGCGATAGCCGAAGCGGAGCCGGAGCCGATCTGGAAACAGTTCCTGAAGCACTACCGGGACTACATGCAGATCGTGCTCGTCATCGCGGCGATCGTCAGCCTGCTGATCGGTGAGTGGGGGACGGCGGTGGGACTGGCGCTGCTCACCGTCTTCAACGCCTGGTTGGGATACCACCAGGAGGGCAAGGCCCACGCAGCGGCGGCGGCGCTCGGGGCGATGCTGGAGGCAGTCGCCAAGGTGCGGCGCGACGGCTCCGTCCTCGAGATCCCCGCCGCAGAGATCGTGCCCGGCGACATCGTCCTTGTCGACGCCGGTGACCGAGTGCCCGCAGATGGCCGAGTGATCGTTGCCGCCACGCTCCAGGTCGAGGAAGGCGCTCTGACGGGCGAGAGCGTCGCAGTCGAGAAGACGACCGAGCCGCTCGGCACGACCGACGTAGCGATCGGCGATCGAACCAACATGGCCTTCATGAACACCAACGTCACGCGCGGCCACGGGGAGATCCTCGTGACCACCACGGGGATGGGCTCCGAGGTGGGGCACATCGCGCACTTGCTTGCTGGCCAGAAGGTGGAGAAGACACCTCTGACCAAGCAGGTCGACCGGCTCACGATCTTCATCATCGGCGCCGCCCTTTTCGCCTTCATCGCCATCGTCATCATGGGCCTCGCGCAGGGTGAGTCCTTCACGGTCCTCTTCGGCATCGGTGTCGCCCTGGCCGTCGGATCCATCCCGGACGCCCTTCCCGCAGTGGTGACGACGATCCTTTCGGTGGGGTCGGTCAACATGGCCAAGAAGAACGCGATCATGAAGGTGCTGCCCGCCGTCGAGACGCTGGGCTCGACCTCGGCGATCAACTCCGACAAGACCGGGACCCTGACGCTGAACCAGATGACCGTCCGAGAGTTCACGACCGTCGCTCATCACTACACCGTCAGCGGTGAGGGCTACAGCTTCGACGGGCAGGTCCAACGAACGACGGGCGATCCCGAAGCCAATCTGGACTACGTGTTCTTCCCGTGCGCGCTCTGCGACGATTCCGACATCCAGGACGGCGCCGTCGTCGGCGACCCCACGGAGGGGGCACTCTACGTCCTCGCCCAGAAGGGCGGCATCGACGTCAGGCAGTTCCGCCTGAACCACCCGCGCATCGCGGCGGTGCCGTTCGACTCCGACTACAAGTTCATGGCCACCTTCCACACGATGCCCGGGTCTGAAGGTCAGCCTGTCGTACGGGCCTACGTGAAGGGCGCGCCGGACGTGATCCTGGACCGGTCGACTCGAGCCCGGATGCCCGGAGGGGTGAGCGTGATGCTCACCCCTGAGATGCGCGGGAAGGTCCTGGCCGAGAACGAGCGCATCGCCAGCCAGGGACGGCGCGTCCTGGCGTTCGCGCAACGCGAGTTCGATCCCGCCACCTTCGACCCCGCCGCCGACCTGATGGAGCTGATGCAGGACCTCGAGCTGGCAGCCCTGGTCGGCGAGGTCGACCCGCCGCGGGCGGAGGCGATGAAGGCCATCGCCGAGGCCAAGCAGGCCGGGATCCGGGTCCGCATGATCACCGGAGACCACGCCATCACCGCTGCCGCGATCGCCAGCGAGCTGGGCATCGAGGGGCGGGCTGTGACCGGCGCCGAGTTCGCCGCGCTCGACGACGAGCAGGCGGCCAGGCAGGTCGACGAGATCGGCGTGATCGCCCGGGTGGCGCCCGAGCACAAGGTCAGGCTGGTGGAGGTGCTCAGGCGCAACGGGCACATCGTCGCGATGACAGGGGACGGGGTGAACGACGCGCCGGCCATCGGTGCTGCGGACATCGGCATCGCCATGGGGATCACCGGAACGGATGTCGCCAAGGGCGCGGCCAAGATGATCTTGACCGACGACAACTTCGCCACCATCGTGGCCGCCGTCGAGGAAGGACGCTCGGTCTACGACAACCTGCAGAAGTTCCTGCGGATCCAGATCGCCAACCTGTTCATGTTCGTCCTCGCGTTCCTCGGCTCGACTGCGTTCCAGATCGCCGGCACCGCGCTGCTGATCCCTTCCCAGGTGCTGTGGATCCACATGGCCGTGGTGGCGCCGCTGGGCGCGGTCATGGGCCTGGACGTCGCCAGCCCGGGGATCATGCGGCGCAGGCCCCGTCCCTTCAACCAGGCCATCATCATCAGGTCGATGATGGTGCGCCTGTTCGTCAACGGACTGTTCATGGCCGCCGCGACGCTGGTGCTGGTCCAGATCGGCAAGACCACCTATGACTCGCTCGAGGTGGGGCAGACCATGGCGCTGGTCGGCTTGTCGCTCATGAACATCTTCCTCGCCCTCAACCTCCGTTTCCCTGAGGACAGCGCCTTCGGGAGCGCGACGCTGTCCAACCCGAAGCTGCTGTGGGCCTTCGCGTGGGCGGTCGTCGGCGCGATGCTGATCACCCAGATGCGCGTGCTGCAGGACCTGTTCCACACCACGCCACTCGACGGCAGGCAGTGGGCCATCGTCCTGGTACCCGGCGTCGTGCTGCTGATCCTGGGCGAGCTGTACAAGGTGATCCTTCGCGTCTGGCGGGCGCGCGACCGGGCGAAGGTCTCCAACCAGACCGCGGCATCGTCTCTGGCCGGCTGACCGGGGCCGGCTGAACTCGGCCATCTCCGTGGGCGCCGACGAACCTCCCCTGGTGACGCCACGACGGCTTCGCGGCCCGGTGGCCCTCACTGGGCGAACGCGCCGACGGTTTCTGGCCTGGGGGTCTGCCAGCACCGTGACCTGTCTGGCGCTGTGCGTCGTGGCTGCGCATCATCCGCAGCTGCTCGACCAGTGGGACCACGTCCTGGCACTTGGTCCAGACTGGTGGCGGCGCTCTGCGTCGTGGCTCGAGCACCCGCTGGTGTGGGTGTCCTCCGCCTTCGGCACCGTGGCAAGCGCGATCGCGACGGTGGTCGTCGCGGGCCTGCTGCTGTACTGGAAGCAGGGCAGGGCGGCCGCCTACGTCGTACTGACGATCGCCGGCACCTCCCTCGTGACCGCCGGCCTCAAGCAGTACGTCGGCCTCGCGCGGCCGGTGGTGGTGAACCCGATCCTCCAGTACACGTCGAGCGCGATGCCGAGCGGCCACGCGTCGAACATTGCTGCGGCTGTCACGGTGACCGGTGTCCTGTCGGCCCTGTTCCTGCGTCGGCGTGCGCGCCGCCGCCTCGTGCTCGTGGTCGGTGTGATCGTGGTGGTCGTCGTCGGGCTCGACCGGCTCATGCTCGGGGTGCACACCCCAACGGAGGTCGTTGCCGGCTACACACTCGGAGCCGGGCTCGGCCTCCTCGCCGCGTACGTCGTCAACCCGGTGGCGCGGGTCTGCGTGGAGCGCGTCCACGAGGCGGGCGACCGCGCCGAGCCCGCGAATCCAGGTGAACCACCTGAAGCGCAGGCATGAGTGCCACAGAACATGGGTCGGGCGGGCCACACCCGGGCCGCGCTCTGGGCGTTCGTCAGCCTTGGTGCAGCCGCGAGGCCACGGTCGAGGTCAGAAGTCCGAGCCCTGCACCAACAGTCGCACCAGCCAGGACATCACCCGGGTAGTGCACCCCGGTGTAGACACGCGAGAACGCCACGACTGCCGCCGCCGACGCGGAGTGTCCTGAGGCGAACGAGGCGGACGACGGCATACCCACCCATCGGCCGGGGGCACGCCCAGCCGGGAACGACGGAGGCGCTGACGGGCCGCCATCTTCATCGGCTGGTTGACCAGGAGCGACGTCACCCCGATCGTGGCCGCCCCGTGACCGCGACGCCGGACGAGCCTCGACAGTCGAGGGGGCCGTGAGCCGCGAGGCGCTCGGCAAACAGCGCTTCGACAGGCTCGGGAGGGGCCGGACTGCTCATCCGGCGTCCGCGCGGCGCCCGGTCGCGGTGCGCCAGAGGGCGGCGAGGGTGGACCTCGTGGTGATCCGCGCCGGGTGGGCGGCACGCGACCGTCGTAGGGCGGCGCGCGGAAGTCGGACGGTGACCGCGCCAGGCCGGATGGCGAAGCGCAGCGGCGGATCGAGGACGAGGGCCTCCCCGTCGACGCCGACCTCCACCGGCCCAGCGGCGCGCACGTCGAACTGGGACGCCGTCCACTCGTTCCATCCCGCGAAGTGCTGGACCTGACCGGTCATCTCGAGGGCGGCAAGCTTCTCTGCGTCCGCGGCCGACCCGACTCGCAGCGACACGACCCCGAGCAGCCCGCTGTCGAGCCGCTCCCGTGTGCCTCCGCCACGCAGGTGCGCGAGATCGTAGGGGTTGTTGGACACCAGCAGCAGCTGGCCCGGTACGGCCTCCTCGCCAGAGGGCAGCATGTAGTGCAGGTCGAGAGATTTGGCCCCCGGGCCCAGCATGTCGGGCAGCAGGGCCGAGGCGGTCTGCACCTTCGCGTCGCGGTAGTCCGCCGACTGCACGACTTTCGCGTACACGCCCATCGACGCGTTGTTGACGAACACCCGGCCGTTGATCTCGGCCAGGTCCACCCGCGTGTCGACTCCGTCGTCGAAGGCCTCCAGCGCGCCCGGGACGTCTTCGCGGTCGATGCCCAGGTCGAGCGCGAAGTGGTTGCGCGTCCCCGCGGGCACGACGACGAAGGGAAGTCCGTGCCGGCTGGCGATCGAGGCGACGATCGCCAGTGAGCCATCGCCTCCAGCCATGCCGAGCAGGTCGGCGCCGCGGGTGACAGCAGCCTCGGCCACTGCCCGGAGGTCGTCGCCGGGCTCCAGGACGTAGGGCTCGACACCTCGCTGCTTGCAGAGCTCGACGAGGCCGAACCGCTCGACCTTGCCCCCGCCTGACTTCGGGTTCATGATCAGCACCGCCTGCCTCGCCTTGGGCGCGGCTTCGGCGTCGTCGTCGAGTGTTGCCGGGGGCAGTGCGTAGCGCGCTGCAGCTGCGGAGAGCGCCGCGAGGGCCAGCCCGACGGCCAGCACCCGGACACTCTGGCTCGCGAGTATCACCAGGACGAAGACGACGAGCGCGATGGCGCCGAGCACGGCAGCGGTAGCCCGGACGCTTCCCTTCCGCGACACGACGTACCACGCGGCCACCACGGCCACCCCGAGCGCGATGACGCTGACCAGCAGGACGTCCCAGCGGCGGATGGAGACGACCACGAGGAAAAGCAAGGCTGCCGCCAACGCCATCATGGCGAGCATTGCAGAGGCCCTGCGCAGTGCGCTGGGCCTTCGGTCGTGGACAGACGTCGTCATGAGGGCTCCTTCGGGGCCTGCCAGCTCGCGCCGGTCAGCCGCCGGTACTCGGCGACAGCCGAGTCGACGGTCGGGAGGAAGTGCTCCGGGGCGATGGTGCGGGTCAGCTCGTACCTCTCGATCTTCGCGCGCACCGGGTCCTTCATCTCTGCGAACACGAGCGACACCCCGCGCGCGTTCAGCCAGGTGTCCAGCTCCTGCAGCATGTCTGAGGCCGTGGTGTCGACGTCCGTGATCGGCTCTGCCGCGACCACGATCCAGCTCAGCGACGGGTCGTCCTCAGCCATCTCGCGAACCGTCTCGCCGAAGCTCCGGGCGTTGGCAAAGATGAGCGGCGCGTCGAACCGGTAGACGACCAGTCCGGGCAACCGCTCGGCGTCGGGGTAGCTCTCGGTGTCGTGCAGTCCCGCAACCCCCTCCACACGGCCGAGCTCTGCCTGGTGCGGCCACCAGGTGCGGCGGAAGACGTTGAGGATGGACAGCCCGACCGCGATGAGGATGCCGGGCAGGACACCGAGGAGGGCCACGCCGAGGAGGGCGATGAGGGACAGGAGGAACTCCGTCCGACGCTGCAGCCAGAGGCGACGCGTGCCAGCAACGTCGGTCAGCGACACAGCGGCAGCGATGACCACGGCACCCAGCGCTGGTTGCGGCACGTACTGCATCAGCGAGTTGGCGAAGAGAAGGACGACGGCGATCACCAAGGCGCCCACGACCCCGGTGACCTGGGACCGGGATCCGGCCTGTTCCGCGACTGCCGTCCGCGACCCGCTCGTGCTGACCGGGAAGCCCTGGAAGGCTCCGGCGGCGATGTTGGCGGCCCCGATGCCGATCATCTCCTGGTTTCCCTGGACGCGTTCGCCCCGTCGGGCAGCGAAGCTCGACGCCGTTGACATCGTGTCGGCGAGCGCGACGACGGCTATCGCAAGGGCTCCCAGGAAGAGCGGAGGAAAGTCACCCCAGCCCACGTGCGGGATCGCGAACGTCGGGAGGCCTTGCGGGAGCACGCCGACCGTGTCGACCCCGTGGGACTCGAGGTCGTACAGGTTCACCACGACGGCTGTGAGGGCGACGACGACGAGAACGCTCGGGACCTTGGGGATGAACCTGTTGAGCAGCAGGATGCCGGCAAGCGCGCTGACTCCGATGAGGGCGGCCGTGCGGTTGGCCGCCCCGGTGAACAGGCCCGACACGAAGGCGTTCGCCTCAGCCACGAGGCCGTTGGCGTCGGTGGAGAACCCGAAGAGCTTGGGCAGCTGACCGACGATGATGGTCAGCGCGAGACCGTTCATGTAGCCGATCTGGGTCGGCCTCGACAGCAGGTCCGCGACGAAGCCGAAGCGCGCCAGCCCGGCGACGACCATGACGACACCGACGATGACGGCCAGCATCGACGCGAGCGCAACGGCACGCGCGGGGTCACCGCCGGCGAGCAGCAGGGGGGCGATCGTTGCAGCGATCATTGGCCCCAGGGACGAGTCCGGTCCCAGCACGAGCACTCGGGAGGGCCCGAAGACGGCATATCCGATGAGGCACAGGATCGAGGTGTAGAGCCCCGTGACGGGCGGGAGCCCTGCCAGCTGCGCATATGCCATCCCTTGCGGCACCAGCAGCGCCGAAAGGACGAGCCCCGCGACGATGTCCTTCGGGAGCCACGACCGCTCGTAGGAGTGGGCCAGACGCAGGCCCGGAACGCGATCCATCCACCCGCTCGTCCCGACGTCGTGTCGGTCGGCGAGCGCGGCCATGGTCAGCCGCCGATGTGGGTGCGCACGCTGAGTTGGTATCGACCAACGCCCGAGTGCTCTCGTCCAGTCTGGAGAACAGGCACCATCCGAGCCTACAGGCGGCCGGCCGCGCCGTCCGGCGTTCACAGAGCGCTCGGCACCGCCAGGGACGGCAGCGGGTCAGGTACCCGAAAGGGCACCCGACCCGCTGAAGCCCGACAAGAACAGGGCGACTGTCAGTCGAGGTAGTCGCGCAGGACCTGGCTGCGGCTCGGGTGACGCAGCTTGCTCATCGTCTTGGACTCGATCTGACGGATGCGCTCACGCGTCACGCCGTAGACCTTGCCGATCTCGTCGAGGGTCTTCGGCTGACCGTCGGTGAGGCCGAAGCGCATCGACACGACGCCCGCCTCACGCTCGGAGAGCGTGTCGAGCACCGAGTGCAGCTGCTCCTGCAGGAGCGTGAAGCTGACGGCGTCTGCCGGGACGACGGCCTCGGAGTCCTCGATGAGGTCACCGAACTCGCTGTCGCCGTCCTCGCCGAGCGGGGTGTGCAGCGAGATGGGCTCGCGGCCGTACTTCTGGACCTCGACGACCTTCTCCGGGGTCATGTCGAGCTCCTTGGCGAGCTCCTCCGGGGTGGGCTCACGGCCCAGGTCCTGGAGCATCTGGCGCTGCACGCGGGCGAGCTTGTTGATGACCTCGACCATGTGGACCGGGATGCGGATCGTACGAGCCTGGTCGGCCATGGCGCGGGTGATCGCCTGACGGATCCACCACGTCGCGTAGGTCGAGAACTTGTAGCCCTTGGTGTAGTCGAACTTCTCGACCGCACGGATGAGGCCGAGGTTGCCCTCCTGGATGAGGTCGAGGAAGAGCATGCCGCGACCGGTGTAGCGCTTGGCGAGCGAGACGACGAGTCGCAGGTTGGCCTCGAGAAGGTGGTTCTTGGCCTTCTTGCCGTCCTGGGCGATCCACCAGAGCTCGCGCTTGAGCTTCATGTCGATCTTGTCACCGGAGTTGAGCTTCTCCTCGGCGAACAGGCCGGCCTCGATGCGCTTGGCGAGCTCGACCTCCTGCTCGGCGTTGAGGAGGGCGACCTTGCCGATCTGCTTGAGGTAGTCCTTGACCGGGTCGGCCGTCGCACCTGCGGTGACGACCTGCTGGGCCGGGGCGTCGTCCTCGTCGTCGTCACGGATGACGAAGCCGGACTCCTCGGTCTCCTCGGCCTTGGCCGCGGCTGCCGGAGTGGCGCCCTCTTCGGAGTCCTCGTCGGCGTCCTCCACGGGCTCGACGACGACGTCCTCGAGCTCCGCGACCGGGGCGTCCTCGGGCTCGGCGTCGTCGGCCTCGTCACCGGCGCCGGCGGCGCCGGCAGCACCCTCGCCCGATGCCGTGGCCTTCTTGGCCGCGGTCTTCTTCGTCGCCGTCTTCTTGGCGGGTGCCGGCTTGGCTGCCGCCTTGGCGACGCCGGCGTTGGTAGCTGCCTTCTTGGTCGTCGTCGCGGCGACCGAGGTGGACTCCTCGCCGGTCGGCCCCGCGGTGGTCTTGGCCGCCGTCTTCTTGGCGGCGGTCTTGGTCGCCGCGGTCGTCGTCCGTGTAGCGGACTTCGTCGCCGCGGCGGTGCTGGTGCGTGCGGTGGCCACAGTGCCTCCCTTGGTCCCTGTTCGGGTCTTCTTCGTCGTGCTGACGTGCGGCGCATCGACGACGATCTCGATGTCGTGGGCCTCGAGGGTCGTCAGGACCGGCTTCATCTGCTTCAGGTCGAGTCCGGCATCGACCTGGGCGCGCGCGATCTCCGTTCCCGTGATGGTGCCGCTACTGCTGCCCTTGACCAGGAGCTGCATGATCGCCTCGTGCTGGAACACCTTCGGCAGGGTCTTGGGAGCTCCAGCGCTTGTTGCCTTGGGCACGGATGCAGTCGCCTTTCGTCGCAGGTCTCGTTGTGATCGACCCGATTTCGGGCATGCATCATCACAACGAACGAGAATGGGGGTTGGTGCCGGGAGGGTGTGGCCAGTTGGAGTCGATCCCTGTTTCGAGCTCTCGGTGCGCCTTGTGCGATCCCGTACTCAGACATTATAAAACGGCCGATGCCGTTTGGACGAACGCACGTCGAACGCGCGCCCGGCGCGAACGGGCCGGAGGGCCCTGCGAGACCCTGTGGCAGCGCCGGGGGGTGGCGCCTCAGTCGCCCTTGACCGCCAGCACCGGGCAGCTCGCGTCGAGCAGGATCCGCTGCGCGTTGGACCCGAGGATGAGCTTGCCGACAGGGCTGCGACGACGAAGACCGATGACGATGAAGTCGGCCTTCTCCTCCTCGGCGACGGAGATGAGGTCCTCGGCGGGGTCGTTGCCCCGGACGAGCTGGCGCACCTCGTGCTCGAGCCCTCTCTCCTCGAGAACGGCCTGCACGCGGGCCAGCTCGGTCTCGAACTGCCTGGCCTCGTCCGCGTCAAAGTCCTTGCCCCCGCGGTGGGAGCTGATGACGACGAGCTTCGCACCGCGCAGGACGCACTCCTCGGCGGCTCGCTTGAGCGCCGCACGACCTTCTTTGGTGGCGACATAACCAACGACGATGGCCACTTTCCCGGACCTCCTTGGGACGGAAACAACCAGTGCTCGCACCGTACCCGATATCGCGGCGCCGGGTGCGTCCCGCGCCGACAGTGCAGACCAGGCTGCGTCACACCGTCCGACACGGCGTGCGGACCGCTGTCCTCACCCACTCCTGACCCCACGTCCGAGGGCGAACCCGCCCGGGACGCAGCAGGGTTCAGAGGGTGCGCCGGTCGAGCGCATCCCGGATGATCCGACCGACCTGGTCCTCCTCGATGAGGAATCCGTCGTGGCCGAAGTCGGACACGATGTGCGCCCGGTGCGAGGTCGGGAGAGCGGCGTGCAGCTCGTCGGACAGGCGTGGCGGGTAGAGGCGGTCGGTGTCGACCGAGACGATCGTGCAGTCGGCGCTGACGCGTCGCAGGGCCGCCTCCACGCCGCCTCGGTCGCGCCCGACGTCGTGGGAGTTCATGGCCTCGGTCAGCACCACGTAGGAGTTCGCGTCGAAGCGACGAGCCAGCTTGCCCGCGTGGTGGTCGAGGTAGGACTCGACGGCGAAGCGACCGCGGTCGCCGGCGCGCAACGGATCCTCGCCGAGCTGCGGGGCGCGACCGAAGCGTTCGTCGAGCTCGCTCTCCGTGCGGTAGGTGATGTGGGCGATGCGACGCGCGAGACCGAGGCCCGTATCGGGGCGCCGGTCGCTCGAGTAGTAGTCGCCACCGGCGAAGTCGGGATCGTGCCGGATGGCGAGCAGCTGCGGCTGGCACCAGGCGATCTGGTCGGCCGTGGCACAGGGGGTCGAGGCCAGCACGATGCAGCGGTCGACGTCGTCAGGGTGGGTGACCGCCCACTCGATGGCTCGCATGCCGCCCATCGAGCCGCCGACGACGGCGGCGACGCGGCGGATGCCGAGGCGGTCGAGGAGCAGCCGCTCCGCCGCGACCTGGTCGCGCACCGTGACGTAGGGAAACCGGCTCCCCCACGGCTGCCCGTCCGGGGCCTGGCTCGAGGGGCCGGTGCTGCCCTGACAGCCGCCGAGGACGTTGGAGGCGATGACGAACCACTCGTCGGGGTCGACCGGGCCGCCCGCACCGACCAGGGAGTTCCACCACCCGGGCGAGGCGTGCCCGGGGCCGGCCTCGCCGACGACGTGGCTGTCGCCGGTCAGGGCGTGCTCGACGAGGACGACGTTGTCGCCGGCCTCGTTGAGCCTCCCCCACGTCTCGTAGGCGATCCGGACGTCGGGCAGCACGCCCCCGCGCTCGAGCTCGAGGTCACCGAGGTGGACGAACTGGCGTCGTCCCACGGGGTCGCCGACCCGCCAGGCGCCGTCAGCCCGATGGGCCGGTGGCCGTGTCGACCCGTCGGTGCCGTCCCGCTCCAGGTGGCCGGAGGCCTCGGTGCCCTGGGGCGAGATGGTGCCCTCGGCAGCGTGACGCACGGTCGGCCGACGCGTGCTCTGCTTCCGGTGGGTGACGGTCATCGGGGTACTCCTCGGTCCTCGCGCTTGCACGCACCCACTGCGGGTGCGGCCAGGTCCTCACCCGGGGCACCCCACCGCGAAGGAGGGTTGCCGACCAGCGAGCCGGGGCTTGTCGCTGGTACTCGTGACCTGCGCCAACCATACGCGAGCACCCACCGGGACAAGGTCGCCCGGTCCACGACATGGACGCCCGCCGTTCCGGACGGTCCCCGCCCTCATGCGCAGCGCGAGGGCCGGATGCCGTGGTCGAGGGACTGGCGCACGAGCCGGCACAGTCGGTGGTCCGGTTCGAGGTCGAGCGCGTGGTCGACAGCGATGCCGGCCCGTGCCCCGTCACCGCACCACCATGCGAGCGACGCGACGACCGACAGCAGGGGTGCCGCGTGCGCAGCCGGGGTGAGCCGGCACACCTGCTCGAGGCGCCCGAGCATGAGACGCGGGCCCGACGCCACGTCCCAGTCCTTCCAGCCCTCGTCCGACTCCCGCCCACCCACCTCGTCAGTGCCATCCCAGCCCTCGTCCGACTCCCGCCCACCCACCTCGTCAGTGCCATCCCAGTCGTCCGGCTCGACGTCGCACGCCGGCCCGACGGTCTCGCCCCCGCCGTCGTTAGCGCCGCTCGGCGTGTCCGACCCGAGGTCGAGCAGGGCGTGCAGAGCCCGCAGCGCCTCGAGGTCGGACGCGGCCAGCCGCGAGGCGACGTCGCCGCCCGCCCCGGCATCGATGCTCGCGGAGTTATCGGTCCCGTCACGTGCTCCGCCATCGGCGGCTGGTGCGAGTCGAAGGTGCGGGCCGAGCAGGACGTCGAGCATGACGACGAGCTCGACCGGGAAGGTGTCGAGCGGCGCCGTTCCCGGGCACAGCCACCCGATGAGGGCATCCCGGAACTGGACGTCGCGCAGGGGGCCCACGAGGGAGGGCAGCCAGTGCTCGATGCCGTAGCCCACGACGTCACCGGTCAGCACGCCTCCCCAGGCGACGAGGGAGTCGTTGACGAGGAACTGGCGGGAGGTCGGCTCACCGCCGTCGAGAACCCCCAGCCCTGCGCCCGCAGCCTTCGCCCGCCGGGCGGGGTCACGGCGCCCGGTTGGCTGCTGCGGCAGCTCGGACACCGACCCTCCCGCCGCGCGGTACCGACGCTGCCAGTCCTCGATGGCGCTCGCCGTCAGGTCGTGCCGGGGCTCGGATGGCGACAGCGGACTCACGAGGCGGGCGAGCTCCTCACGGTCCGGGAGCACCGCGTGCCCGAGCGCCACGTAGCTCGCGACCGCCGGCACGTCGGCCTGCTCGGGCAGGAGCCAGCCCTCGTCGGGACAGCAGTCGCACCCGACGGAGCGCCACCGGCCACCACGCAGCACGAGACGCTCCCGGACGATGACCCGCTCGGCCTCGACTCCCTCGGCGAGGGCCTCGAGCAACGGCAGCGACTCGTCGGGGACGTCCTCGAAGCCGACGATGGCCACCGACGACGGGGCGCCCTGCAGCAAGGTCGGCAGGGTCTGCGCAGCGGCCTCGGGAGCCAGCTGCGCGTCGACGACGTCGAGCCGGGCCACCAGCCCGAGGCGCTTGCCGTGGAAGCACACCACGACGACACTGCGCTCCGGTTGGAAACCCAGGTGGAAGGGGATGATGGTCAGCAGCTCGGCCGGCCCGGACAGTGAGATCTTCGGCATGCACCGAGCCTCGCCGCCCTGCTCGGAGCTGGGCAGACCCACTGGCCCACCTGTGGAGGAACGACCGTCACGGCGAAGGGGTGTGGATCCAGGGCGCCCCGCCGGCCGTCACCGCGAGGTCGGGGCCCGGTCTCAGCGCTCCAGACGCTTGCGGACCGACTCGAGCACGTAGTCGGTCGCAGCCCGGCGGACGCCCTCGGGCAGCCTGACTCGATCCCCTCGGCTCGACCCCGAGGCCGCGGCCCGGGTGCCGTGCCCGCCCGTCGAGCCGGTGCTCGGACGCTGGCGGGAGCCCGCGCCCGGCAGGCGTACCACGCCGTCGAGGAGGCTGCGCGGAGCGGCTGCACCGGTGGTGTCCCGGTCGGGCCGCAGGCCCGAGTTCCCGCCGACGCCCGTCACCGGGACCAGGGCGTTCGCAGCGCTGCCCCGGCCGCCCGGACCAGTCGAGCCCGGCGCGTCCATGGGCACCGCGGCCGACGCGTGCCGGCCGGCTTCGTGGCTCGTGGCCCGAGACCGGCGCAGACCCTGCCCGGCCTCCCACGCCATGAACCGGTCGGTCTCCTCGAAGAACGTCCTGATCGCCCACGAGATGACGACGGCGTCGTCGGCAGCCCCCACGACCGGCAGCACGGCCTCCGGGAGCAGGTCGACCGGAGAAGCGACGTAGGCGACCGCGCCCGCGACGAGACCGAGCCGCTTGAGGGTCGTGCCGGCATACGTCCGGTCGACGGTGCAGCGCACCAGACGGGGCACGGCCTGGACGCGCTCGGAGATGCTCGGCGCTCCGGGACGCGTGGAGGCCCGGACGACCGAGGCGACGGTCGCGGCCATCTTGATGCGGGACGCGGTCTTCATGCGCTCAGCGACCGAAGGTCTCGACGGGCGGGAACTCCTTCGCGGCCTGCTTGCCGATGCCGTTGAGCATGTACACGTCGATCGCCGCCCCGATGAGACCGCCGACGAGAGGCACCGCGCGCCCGAGTCGGGCGAACGTGCCCTGCCCGATGCGGCCGAGCAACCGGAAGCCGACCGCCTTGTTGAGGACCATCAGGGCCGGGGCGGGCAGCCGGTCGAAGGCGACCGACGAGAGCTTGCCTCCGGCGGCCTGCAGGCCGGCCTTCTTGAGCAGGTCGTCGCTGTCGGCGCCGGCGAGGGTGAGCAGGATCGCCGAGCGGATCTCCGGCTGGTCGATGTCGTAACCGCGCACCTTGGCCGTCGCCGCCGTCATGCGCGTGGCGAGGAGGTAGAACTCCAGGACGTTCGCGGGCAGCGAGATCGGCATCGTGAAGAAGCCGCCGAGCCCCGTCACGAAGCCCCCGACGGCACCGAGCTGGCGGTGGTCGCGCACGATGATCCGCAGCGCCTGGTCGGCGTCCCCGCGGGCGTGCTTGAGGGCGCTGGCAGCGACCTCGTGGGCGGGGTCGAAGGGGCCCCTGCCGTCGATGCCGACGTCGAGGAGCCGCTCGACGAGTCGGGTCGCCGCTCCGGAGAGGCCTCCCTCGGCCGGCAGTGCGGCCCGCTCGAGCGCGCCGGCGTCCTTCGATCGCCGCAGCTTCGCGGCGGTCGCGTTCGATGCCTCGACCGTCTCGGTCCTGCTCAAGCCCAAGATGCCCACCAGTTGCCACCCTCTTCGTCCGACGTCGTGTGTCTCGGTTCCTGCGCGCCGCCGACGACACCGTATGCCGCCGCGGTCGCCCGTGGCACCCTCGTACCCAGTCGACCCGGCAGCGGGACCGCGGGAGACGGCGTCGGTCGCCTCTCGTAAGGTCGCCCCATGGGCGAGACGAGCGCGAGGCAGCCACCCATCCTCGGCGTGCCGTTGGCGGACCTGCGGCGCGACCGCACCTCGGTGAAGTGGGGCGTCCACGGCCCCGACGTCATTCCGATGTGGATCGCAGAGATGGACTGCGCACCGTGCCCAGCCGTCGTCGGCGCCGTGGGTGCCGCCGTGTCGCGGGGCGACACGGGCTACGCCCTGACCGAGGAGTACGCCGCCGAGTTCGCTGCGTTCGCCCACGCCGAGTGGGCGTGGCAGCTCGACCCGCGCACGACGACCCGGGTGGCCGACGTGCTGTCCGGCGTGACGCACCTGCTGGGGCTGTTCACCGACCCGGGCGGTCCGGTCGTCGTGAGCCCGCCGGTCTACAACGCCTTCTACGAGGTCATCGAGGCGTGCGGGCGACGGGTCGTCGAGGCACCGCTCGGGCCGGACCACCGCCTCGACCTCACCGGCCTCGCCGAGGTCTTCGCCAGGGAGACCGCCGGGGGCTCGCGCACGGCATACCTGCTGTCCAACCCGCACAACCCGACGGGCACGGTGCACACCCGGGCCGAGCTCGAGTCACTGGCCCGCGCGGCCGACGAGCACGGCGTGCGCGTCGTCTCCGACGAGATCCACGGACCGCTCGTGCTGCCGACGAGCACGTTCACGCCCTACCTCACCGTCGCCGGCTCGGAGCGCGGCGTCACCGTGACGTCGGCCTCCAAGGCGTGGAACCTCGCCGGGCTCAAGGCGGCGATCATCGTGCCGGGCGAGGGCGCCGTCGACGCCGTGCGCCGGCTGCACCCCTACGTCACGTTCGGCGCGAGCCACCTCGGCGTCATCGCGCAGACGGCGGCCTACCGCGACGGTCGCGAATGGCTGCACCGGCTCGTCGGCGAGCTGGACGCCAACCGTCACCTGCTCGCCGAGCTCGTCGCCGAAAAGCTGCCCGGCCCACGTCTCGTCGTGCCCGAGGCGACCTACCTCGCCTGGCTCGACCTCGGGGGGCTCGGTCTCGGCGACGACCCCGCCGGTGAGGTGCTGCGCCGTGCGCGCGTCGCGCTCTCCCCCGGCCCGATCTTCGGCTCGGGGTGCCAGGGGCACGCTCGCCTCAACTACGCCACGTCGCCCGAGATCCTCCGCGACGCGGTCGACCGGATCGCGAGCATCCTTGCCTGACAAGAATCTCGGGCCCCCGCTCGTCGCGCTCGTCGTCGGTTCTCAGGGGGCGTATGCCGTGGGGCCGGGCCTCGACGAGGCATGGTCGCTCGGCGACGTGGTGCGACGCTTCCAGGAGACGACGGCGCGGGTGGGTCCGCGGTGGGTCGTGTGGTCCGCCGCGTCCACCCTGCGTCGTGTGGTCGACGCCGGCGTCGACGTGTCGCGCACGTGGGACCTCGCGGAGGCGCACCGCATCGTGCACGGGGGGTGGTGGGCCACCCCGGGCCATGTCGTGGCCGGGTGCCGTGGGCTGGACGAGGCCGACGTGCCCGCGGCGCGGACGCCCCGGCTCAGCGGGTTCGACGGCGACCTCTTCGACGTCGCGGCCGGGGACGACGTGTCCCTCCTGACGGCTGCCGGCCACCTCCGTGCGGATGCCCTCACGTGGGCGACCGACGACGCCCGCCTGCGCGAGCTGGCGGTACTGGCACTCGGGTGCCAGACGAGCCAGCGTCAGGCACTGGGCCGTATCGGTGGCTCGCACGTCGGCCGCCTCGAGCGCACCGTCTGGTCCGAGTCGGCGGCAGCCGTGCTCTGCCTCGAGCTCGAACGAGACGGGCTGCCCGTCGACCGGGCGGCGGCCGAGGACCTCATCGCGGCCTCCGCGGGGCCACGGCCTCTCGACGACGCGGACTCAGCACGCATCCGGTCCGAACGTGACGCGCTCGTGCTGCGCCACGCGCCCGGCCGGGAGCGCACCGACCTGCGCAACCCCGCGCAGGTGCGCGACCTGCTGCTCTCCGCGGGCGTCGACGTGCCCAACACCCGCGCCTGGGTGCTCGAGCCCTACCGGCACACCCACCCCCTGGTCGACGCGCTGCTGCGCTGGCGCAAGGACGAGCGCATCGCGACCACCTACGGCTACCGCTGGCTGGACGACCACGTCGGCGCCGACGACCGGCTGCGCGGCGGCTGGACCGCGTGCGACGGTGCCGCCGGGCGCATGACGGCCCAGAACGGCCTGCACAACCTCCCCGCTCCCCTGCGGCCCGCCATCTGTGCCGCACCGGGCCACGTGTTCGTCCGGGCGGACCTCGGCCAGATCGAGCCGCGCGTGCTCGCGGTCGTCAGCGCCGACCGGGCGTTCGCCGAGGCGACCCGAGCGGACGACCTCTATGCCCCGGTCGCGGCGAAGCTCGGTGCCGACCGGCCCAAGGCCAAGGTCGCGGTGCTCGCAGCGATGTACGGCCAGCGGTCGGGAGCGGCCGGCGAGGCACTCAAGGACCTCGAGCGCGCCTACCCCGTCGCGATGGGGCTGCTCGACCGCGCCTACGCCGACGGCGTGGCCCGGCGCCCGGTGCGCACCTGGGGTGGCCGCCTCATCCGTTTCGGTCGCGTGCCGGCGCCCGCCCTCGGCCCTGGCGCGCCCGAGCCCTCGGGGAGTGCCGAGTTCTCGGCCACCGGCGCAGACGGGGCGCGGGGCCGCTACGCGCGCAACGCGATCATCCAAGGGTCGGCGGCCGAGCTCTTCAAGGCGTGGGCCGCTACGGTGCGCCACGCGGTGCGCCCGCTCGCCGGCCAGATCGTGCTGTGCCTGCACGACGAGCTGCTCGTCCACGTCCCCGAGCAGCACGCACCGGCCGCGGTCGCCGCGGTCGAGGGCACGCTGACGAGCGCAGCCCGCACGTGGGCCGGCACCGACGAGGTCCGCTTCGTCGCCGACACCTCGGTCGTCCGTCGCTGGAGCGAAGCCAAACCCTGACGCGCCGCACGTCGAGAAGTGAGCACTCGACCGCCAGGGAGCGGGGCGCGGCGGTGCGAGCGGCATCGGAGGCGGCCCTCGGCATACGAAAGGCGAAGCCGCGCTGGGACGGCCGCCGACGCTCCAGCCGCGAGCGCCACCGCGCCCCGCGAGCGCCACCGCGCCCCGCGAGCGCCACCGCGCCCCGCGAGCGCCACCGCGCCCCGCGAGCGCCCCGAGACAGACGAAGCGGGCCCGACCACGTGGTCGGGCCCGCTTCGTCCTGGTGCTGGGTCAGCTGTGGCCGTCGCCCTGGTCCTCGTCGGTGACGTCCTTGAGGAACGCCTCGAACTCGGCGCCGATCTCGTCGGCCGTGGGCAGGTCGGACAGGTCGGTGGCGAGAAGGTTGCGCTGCTGGCGCCCCTCGAGGAAGGTGTCGTACTGCTGTTCGAGGGCCCGGACCACCGCGGTGATCTCGTCGGACTCCTCCATCTGCCGGCTGATCTCGGCCCGGTTGAGCCCGGCGGTCGCGGACAGCTCACGCAGGTCGAGGTCCAGGCCGGTGGCAGCGCGGACCCGCTCGAGACCGAGCACCGCTGCGTCGGCGAACTCGCTCTGGCCGAGGTAGTGGGGCACGTGGACGGCGAAGCCGATGGCGTCGAGGCCGGCCTCGCCGAGCCGGAACTCGAGCAGGGAGGAGAAGCTGGCGGGCACCTGGACCGTGCCGAACGCCGGGTCGTTGCCGGTGACGAGCCGCGGGTTGGTGCCATGGGCCGTGACGCCGAGCGGACGCGTGTGCGGCACCGCCATCGGGATGCCGTGGACGCTGACCGTCAGGTCGACCCCGAACGTCCTGATGAGGGAGGTCGTCGCCTCGACCATGCGGTTCCACTGGTAGTCCGGCTCCGGGCCGACGAGGAGAAGGAAGGGCACGCCCTCCTTGTCGACGACGCGGTGGAGCAGCAGGCTCGGGTCGTCGTAGCTGCTCCAGTGGTCGCGGTCGAAGACCATGACGGGACGGCGGCCGCGGTAGTCGAGCAGCTGGTCCACGTCGAAGGAGGCGATGACGCGCGACTCGTGCGTCTCGAGGATGTGGTCGGCCATGAGTCGCTGGGTGTGGCCGGCGTCGATGAATCCACCGAGGGCGACGACGAGCACCGAAGCCTGCAGCTCCTGGAGCTGGCTGGGTGAGGTGTCGCTCTCGAACTGGAAGAGCTCGGTCGGGTCCTGCACGGGTCTGGCCTTTCGTCTACGGGGTCGAAGGGTGCAACGCCCCGCCGCATCCCATGATTCCCTGTCGCGGGGTGGGCCAGCAGGTCAGGCGCCGACCTTGGCGATCGCCTTGAGGATGCGCTGGGGCGACACGCTGTATGCCGTCCCGACCGTCTGCGCGAAGAGCGAGACCCGCAGCTCCTCGATCATCCAGCCGATGTCGACGACCTCGGATGCGCCACGCTGCGCCGGGCGCAGGGAGTCGAGCAGGTCGGCGTAGCGGCCCTCGACGAGGTCGACCTGCTCGAGCGCCTGTGCGTCGCGAGCCAGGTTGGCCTGCCCCTTGTCGAGCCGGTGGGCGATGGCCCGCAGGTAACGGTCGAGGTCGGGCAGGCGGCGCAGTCCGGTGTCGGCGACGAACCCCGGGCGCACGAGCTCACGCAGCTGCGCGCGGACGTCGGCCAGCATCGGCCGGATGGCCGCGCTGCTCGAACGGTCCAGCTCGGCGAGGCGGTTGGTCAGGGCGAGGTGCTTGGCGAGGATCGGCTCGACGAGGCCGACGACCTGCACCACCTTGGCGCTCGTGTGGGTCCGCACGGCGGACAGCGCCCACTCGAAGTCCTCCCGACTGCGGACCGCGTGGTCGTCACGGTCGGTGACCGCCTCGTCGCGGGTGGCGTCGATCGCGGCGGCGAGGCAGTCGTCGAGCAGAGCCGGCACGCTGCCGTGCGGGTTGTGGCCGAGGGCGAGCTTCTGCGTGTTGGTGAGCCGGGCCAGGATCTGCTTCCACGGCGGGCTGATCCCGAGCAGGAGCAGCCTCCGCACCCCCAGCCGGTGCTCGGCGTCGGCCTCGGCCCGGGTCGGCAGCACGCGCAGGTCGACCGCCGAACCGGTGTCGACGAGCGCCGGGAACCCCTGGATGCCCTGTGCGCCCTCGAAGCTGTCGGGCACCCCCTCGTCGGGGAAGGAGGTGAGCCCGCGGCGCTCGAGACCTGAGCCGGCGCGGCTGACCTGCCGCCGCAGCTGTGGGGTGGCCGCGTCACGGACGGCTTCGAGGTCCTTGCCGGTCGCCACCGCTCGTCCGTCGGCACCGTCGACCTGGAAGGTGACGGCGAGGTGTGGCGGCACGCGCTCGACGTCGAAGTCCGTCGCCGTGACGGCCACCCCGGCCCGCCGTCGCAGCACCGTCGCGAGCGCCACGAGCAGCGGGCCGGACGTCGGGTCGAGCTCGGGCAGGACGGCGCGCGCGTGGTCCGGCGCCGGGACGAGGTTGCGGCGGATTCCCTTGGGCAGGCTTCGGATCAGGGCTGTGACGAGCTCCTCGCGGAAGCCCGGGACCTGCCAGTCGAAGCCGTCTGGACTCACCTGGTTGAGGCGTTCGACGGGGATGTGGACGGTCACGCCGTCCTGCGCCGAGCCGGGCTCGAACTGGTAGGTCACCGGCAGCACGTTCTCGCCCTGGGTCCACGTCGTCGGGTGGTCCTCGTCGGCGATGCTGCCCGCGCTCTCCCGAAGGAGCAGCTCCTCGGTGAAGGTCAGCAGGTCGGGCGTCTGCCTCCGTGTCTTCTTCCACCAGGTGTCGAAGTGGCGTCCCGACACGACCTCGGCGGGGACCCGTTTGTCGTAGAAGGCGATGAGGGTGCTGTCGTCGACGACGATGTCGCGACGGCGGGTGCGGGCCTCGAGCTCACCCAGACGCTCGACGAGGGCGGCGTTGTCGCGGAGGAAGGCGTGCTCGGTGTGCCAGTCCCCCTCCACGAGGGCGTGCCGGATGAAGAGGTCGCGCGCGAGCTCGGGGTCGACGCGGCCGAGTCCCACGACGCGCCCGACCACGAGCGGCACCCCGTAGAGCGTGACCCGTTCGGTCGCGACGGCCGAGCCGCGCTTGCCCGACCACCGCGGCTCGGAGTACTGGCGCTTGACGAGGTGCTCGCCGAGCTGCTCGGCCCACACCGGGTCGATGCGGGCGTTGACCCGGGCCCAGAGGCGGCTCGTCTCGACGAGCTCCTCGGCCATGACGAACTGGGGCTGCTTGCGGAACAGGGCCGACCCGGGACTGATCCCGAAGCGCGTGCCGCGCGCACCGGCATACTCACGCTTCTGCTCGTCACGGACGCCGACGTGCGAGAGCAGCCCGGCGAGCAGCGACTGGTGGATCGCATCGGCGTCCACCTCGCCCTCACCCACGTGGACCGAGCCTCGACTGATGTCGAGACCGGCCTGCTTGGCGGCCTGCTTGACCTGGCTGTGGAGGTCCTGCCACTCGCGGATGCGCAGGTAGTGGAGGAACTCGGCCTTGCACATCCGCCGGAAGGCGCTGCTGCTCAGCTCCTTCTGCTGCTCCTTGAGATACGCCCACAGGTTGAGCCACGTGACGAAGTCGCTCGTCTCGTCGGCGAAGCGCTTGTGCGAGGCGTTCGCGAGCTCCTGCTTGTCCTGCGGTCGCTCGCGCGGGTCCTGGATCGACAGGGCGGCGACGATGACGAGCACCTCCCTGAGCACGCCGCGCTTGTCGGCCTCGATCACCATGCGCGCGTGGCGGGGGTCGATGGGCAGGGCTGCGATGGTGCGGCCGTATGCCGTGAGGCGACGTCCCGGACGCCGCCGACCTCCCGCGGCGGGCTGGTCGTCCTCGGGCGAGAACGCCTGCAGCTCCTCGAGGAGCCGGACGCCGTCGGTGATCTGGCGACTGTCGGGCGGGTCGACGAACGGGAAGCGGGCGATGTCGCCGAGCCCGAGGCTCGTCATCTGGAGGATGACGGAGGCGAGGTTGGTGCGCAGGATCTCAGGGTCGGTGAACTCGGGTCGGCTCTCGTAGTCGTCCTCGGAGTAGAGCCGAATCGCGATGCCGTCGGCGACACGGCCGCAGCGCCCCGAGCGCTGGTTGGCGGAGGCCTGGCTGACCGGCTCGATGGGCAGGCGCTGGACCTTGGTGCGCTGGCTGTAGCGACTGATGCGCGCCGTGCCCGTGTCGATGACGTAGCGGATGCCCGGGACGGTGAGCGAGGTCTCGGCGACGTTGGTGGCCAAGACGATTCGCCGCCCGGTGTGTGACGAGAAGACGCGGTGCTGCTCGGCGGCGGACAGGCGTCCGTAGAGCGGGACCACTTCGGTGACGGGCAGCTTCATCCCGTTCAGGGCGTCGGCCGCGTCACGGATCTCGCGCTCGCCGGAGAAGAAGACGAGGATGTCGCTGCTCGTGCCGGAGTGACGCTCGGTCCACAGCTCCTCGACGGCCTCGCAGACACCCGTCACCATGTCCCGCTCCTCCGCGTCCGGGCGGTCGGGATCGACGAGCGGGCGGTAGCGGATCTCCACGGGGAAGGTGCGCCCCGAGACCTCGATGATGGGCGCGGCCTCTCCCGTGGCCGGGTCGGCGAAGTGCTCGGCGAAGCGCTGGGGGTCGATCGTCGCCGAGGTGATGACGATCTTGAGGTCGGGGCGGCGCGGCAGGAGCTGCTTGAGGTAGCCCAGGATGAAGTCGATGTTGAGGCTGCGCTCGTGGGCCTCGTCGATGATGATCGTGTCGTAGCGCCGCAGGTCGCGGTCGCGCTGCATCTCGGCGAGCAGGATGCCGTCGGTCATCACCTTGACCAGCGTGTCCCGGCTGGACTGGTCGGTGAACCGGACCTGGTAGCCGACGGCGGTGCCGAGCTCGACGGCCAACTCCTCGGAGAGTCGCTCGGCGACGGCCCGTGCCGCGATACGGCGCGGCTGGGTGTGGCCGATGACGCCGTCGAGGCCTCGGCCGAGCTCGAGGCAGATCTTGGGGATCTGGGTCGTCTTGCCCGAGCCGGTCTCGCCGGCGATGACGACGACCTGGTGGTCCCGGATCGCAGCGGCGATGTCGTCGCGGCGCTCGACGACGGGCAGGTTCTCGGGATAGGTGATCGGCGGGACCGTCGCCTCCCGGGCGGCACGGCGAGCCTCCCGCTGCTCGGGCGTCAGGTCGCGGCCGCCAGCGCGGCGAGATGCCGGCCCTCGGCCAGAGCCCCGTCGATCGGTCGCCTCACCGGAGCCCTGGGGCCTCACGTCCGCATGCGGCGCTGCCTCCCCGGAGGCGGGGCGGCGACGGCCCCGACGTCGGGGTGGCCGCGAGCGCGCGGGGGCGTTCACGGGCTCGTCGGGCATGGTCGACAGGATAGGCGCGGACGAGGACTGCTCCGAACGGATATCCGGTCGTCACGAGCGGAGAGGTGCGAAACCGTGGTCAGGCGCGGCCCGGGAACGCAGCACGGGTTCGCGGGGTCTGAATGGTCGAGACGAACGGCACCTGAGGACCTACCGTGGTCCCACCCATCCGAAACGAGGCACCGTTGTCCGATCCCGACCGCAGCCGTCCGGCAGTGCCGGACCCGCAGCAGGACCGCCACGTCTCCTTCCCGGACGATGCCCGACCCAGCGGACCCACGACGGCGGGAGCATCTCTGCCCCCTGAGGCATGGGCCCCCCGGACACCGAGCCCCGAGCCCGCGATGACGCCAGGGGTCACCCTGACCGGGCACGCCCAGGGCGTGCCGGTCCACACGATCCTCACCACCCCGCCAGTGCGCCCCGAGCCGCGTCGCCGTGGCCGCGGCTGGGCTGCCCTGCTGTTCATCCCCGGGCTGCTGATCGGGTTCGCGAACAACGGAAGCGGCGGGAGCGGCGGCGAGTCCGGCACCGTGACCGGCGAGTGCTGGTCCGACCCAGGTGCCGACCCGCAGACCATGTCCTGCGACCCCTCCTTCGCGGTCACGGCCGAGGACGTCACGGCGTCCGTTTCTCCTTTGGCGCCCGTGCTGCGCGGGTCTCAGAAGGTCTCCCCGGTGCCTGCCGACGCCACCGTCGTCCGCGTCGAGGTCGTGTCGACGACGGACTCCACCGGGGACCGTCGCGACGCCCGGGCGAGCGCCCTCAAGACCCAGATCGACGCGACGGCCGGCGGCGTTCCGATCGCCTCGTGGGACCAGGGCACCCCACACGCGCTCGACGTCCATCTCGCCGAGCGGCCGACGGACCTCCAGGTCCAGGTGACTGTCGCCTCGGGGTCGGGCACTGTCCAGTGCCGTGTCTATGCGGGCAGCACGCTCGTGGCGATCGACACCTCCACCGCGACGGCGAGGTGCAGCCCGGCGCTGTGACCGCCGTCGATCACCGTCGACCCGCACGACCGAACCAGCATCGAGCCGCCGACACACGAGACGAGGGGACCCCGTGTCAGACATCCCGCCCCACCACCCGGACCCGACGCGTGATACGACGGCCGATGCCGCCGGCGAGTCGGCCGAGTCGGCCGAGGTATCAGCCACCAGCGACGTCGCAGCCGAGCCCGGCACCCCCGCGGACCCGGCCGACCTGCCCACCGTGGGGTCGGCGCCCGAGGGCGTGACGGCATACGACACCACGTTCGGCCTGCAGCCGGCGCCCCGGTCGAGCTGGGTGCCGCAGCGGGCCGGCGGCCGGGCTGCGCCGACGCCCCCTCCCCCGCCGGCCACGCGCCTCTCCGCCGTGGTCGGACCGCGCACCATCACCCTGCCTCCTGCCGCCACCCGCTCGCTCGGAGGTCGGCTCCAGGCGTGGCACGTCGTCGCGATCATGGTCGGGTTGCTGGTGCCCGTCGGCTTCTGGGCGGTCTCGAGCCTCGCCGAAGACCTCGACCCGCTCGCCCGGCCCACCGTCAGCATCACCCGGCATCGTCCGTCGGTGACACGGCCGATCGCCGTCCCGACGCCCGTCACCACCGTCCCCGGCCAGCGCCCGTCGGGCCAGGGTGCGACCAAGACCGTGCCGGCGGTGCCCAGGCCCACGCGCTCCGTCGTGACGTCCCCGCCGAAGGTGGTCACGGTCCCGGCCATACCGGTCACGCCCGTCCCGGCGAACGCCCGGACGATCCGCTTCGAGACATATGCCGAGAACGGCGCGCGCATCGAGGTGTCCCTCTCGGACGCGACCCACCAGCGCATCGACTTCCCCGTCCAGGCCGCGCCGCTCGCCTTCGAGGCGCCGGTCGACCCGGGGGCGACGAGCAACGACTACTACAGCCTGCGGGTCCGCATCAGTGACCCGACCGGATCGGGGGTGCGCGGAGCCGTGTCGTGCCGCATCCTCGTCGACGGCATCGTCGTGACGACCCAGCAGGGACAGCGCTACGCGACCTGCTCGATCAGTCCGTACTTCGACATCAAGCGGCGCTGACCTGCCTCACCCACCGCCTTCGGAGGGCGCCCCTCAGATGTCGGCGGCGTCAGACGTGGCTCGAGCAGCCTTGCGGCGCTTGTTGATCGCGATCCGGGCAGCCATGGCCCGCGCGAAGGCGAGGTGCCAGAACCGGTTGATGACGAGCTCACGCTCCCCCACCATCTCGACGACGTCGGCACCCGCGCCGAGCTTGAAGAGGAGGAGGCCGGTGAGCGGGCTCGTGGCACCGAGGGAGGTGTTGAAGCCGCGGAAGTCATAGGCCTCGCAACCGGCCGCGGCGGCGTCACGCATCGCCTGCCACTGCAGGGCGTTGGAGGCGCGGGCGTCGCGGTTGCGCTCGGTCGAGCCGCCGTAGAGGTAGGAGAAGGTCCGGCCGAACCGGATCATCAGGGCCGACGCGAGCACGTCGCCGTCGACGTGGGCCTCGTAGAAGCGGGCCGACACGGCGCCGTCATGGTCACCGCCACCCTCCGACGCGAAGGAGCGAGCCATGACGTCGAAGTAGGCCTTGGGGCGCGGCAGGAAGTTGTCGCGCTGGGCCGACTCGACGTAGAGGGCGTGGAAGGTGTCGAGCCCTTCAGGCCCGACCGTGCGCACCTGCACGCCGGCCTTCTCGGCCTTCTTGACGTTGCGTCGCCACTGCTGGTTCATGCCCTTGAGCAGCTCGGCGTCCGTGCGGCCACGCAGGTCGACCACGCACAGGAGACGCGGCTGCCCGACGGCGACCCCGTCGGCACCGAGGGGGAGCCACCGGTTGCGGTCGAGCCACGCCTCGAGCCGGCGGGCGGCAGGGTTGTCGACGGCCGTCGGCAGGCTGGTGAAGCTGAGCAGCCCGTTCTCGGAGACCTGCTTCTTGACCGGCTCGCGGTCCCAGATGCGGGAGACGACGGGGTAGCCGAGACGCAGCGCGAAGGCCTTGTGCGCCTTGGCCCATGCGACGAGCGGGTCGAGCCAGGCGGCGGGGTCGCTGGCCACGACGTCCCACGGCAGGCCCGGTCCCTCGGGGAGATAGGCGTACGACCGCGACAGTCGCGGGATGGTGCGCGACAGCACGAGGCCGGCACCGACCCGGCGGCCCGAGGCGTCGAACCAGCCGAGGTGCGTGCGACGCCAGCCGGCCTTGGCGCGGCCCCACGCCGGTGTCTGCAGGAAGCTGCCACCGAGCTCGAGGAGGGTCTCGACGGCCTCGTCTGCGCTGATCTCGCGAACCGTCAGCGGGCCGGCGACGGGCGCGGGCGCGTCGGTCGTCGACACAGGGGCAGGGATCTGCTCGGTCATGGCGGCCACCCTATCGGCGCCGGCTCAGTGCCCCGACCGCGCCACGTCAGCATCGGAGGTGGCAGTCGCACGGGCCGTGCGGCGGATCCACCAGAGGCCGACGATCGGCAGCACGAGGGGGACGTAGCCGTAGCCCTGGCCGAAGTGCGACCAGACGGTCTTCTCGGGGAACGCTGCAGGATCAGCGACGCTCCAGGCGCCGACGACGAGGACGCCGAGCAGCTCGACGGACAGGGCCACGGTCGCGAGGCGCACGGAGGTGCGGTCGCCCCGGGCCAGCCCGATGGTCACGACGAGGTAGATGACCGCCGCGAGGGCCGACAGGAGGAACGGGACGGGCGCCTTGTCGAAGTACTCGACGATCTGCAGGATCGAGCGCCCCGTCGCCGCCAGCGCCAGCAGGCCGTAGACGGCCACGAGCAGGCGGCCGAAGCCGTGTCCGGTGTGCGGGCGCTCGGCGGGCGGGGACTGCTGCGGGGACTGCTGCGAGGACGCGGGCGTCGTGTCAGACATTGAGGCTCCAGACCTGTTGGAGGCGGGCGACGAGGATCGCGACGACGAGCGCGCCGCCGAGCACGACCGCCATGGCCCACTGCGTCTTCTCCTTGACGGCGATGACGACGCTCGCGGGGATGACGAGCAGCACCGTGAAGAGGTAGGCGATGAAGGTCGCCCTCTCGGCGCCGTCGCTGATGGCCGACGCCTTGCCCAGGCCCACGACGAGCTGCACGAGCAGGACCAGCTCGATGACGGCTCCGACGATGATGAGCGGGTCGTCGACGAGACGGCCGCGCAGGAGGTGGTGCGCGGCCAGCAGGCCGAGCACGCCGCTTCCGACGAGGAGCACGACGGTCAGGGGTTGGAGCACGCGAGAAGCCTACGGCGTCGACATCGCCCGACCGCACCGGCGTCGAGGGTCGGACCACGCGTCGCGGGAGCCGGCGCGGACGGTAGTTTGCATCCCTGACCACCGTCGCCATGTCAGAGGAGCAGCCGTGCCGATCCGCCCCATCGCCGTCGACCGTGCGGCCGGGGTCCTGCTCGGTGAGGCCTGCGGCGACGCGCTGGGCGTGCCCTACGAGATGGCGGCGCCGCCGATCGGTGAGGCGGTGATGAAGGGCGGTGGCCTGGGCCCGTACGAGCCGGGCGAGTGGAGCGACGACACCCAGATGACGCTCTGCGTGGCCCGCGTCGCCGCCCAGGGCATCGACCTCGCCTCGGCCCAGGGCCTCGACGCGGTCTCCGAGGCGTTCACGGCCTGGCTTGACGGTGGTGCCACCGACGTGGGGACCCAGACCCGGTCCGTGCTGACGGAGGCCAAGCACCTGGCCGGCGCCCCGCACGAGCGCCTGACGCGGGCCAGCGAGGCACTGCACGCACGCACGGGCATGACGGCCGGCAACGGCGCACTCATGCGCACCCCCATCGTCGGCCTGTCGGCGCTCGACGACCGGCACGCCACCGCACGGGCCGCGCGGGCCATCGCGCTGCTCACCCACGCCGACCCGCTGGCGGGTGACTCGGCCGTGCTGTGGTCGGAGGCGATCCGGGTCGCGGTCACCGAAGGACGCCTCGACCTCACCGCCGGGCTGGACCTCGTGAGCGCCATCCACGTCGGCCGCTGGGGCGACTGGATCGAGGCCGCGACGGGAGCGGAGCCCGGCGGTTTCGGCAACAACGGCTACACGGTCACCGCGCTGCAGGACGCCTGGGCCGCCATCACCACGACCGACCGCGGCGACGGCTCGGCCATGCACCTGCAGCGAGGTCTGCAGGCAGCGGTCCGGGCCGGTCACGACACGGACACCGTCGCGGCCATCGCGGGCTCACTGCTCGGGGCTCGCTACGGCGCCTCGGCCGTGCCCACCCAGTGGCGCCGCATGGTGCACGGCTGGCCAGGGCTGCGCGCGCACGACCTCGTCGAGCTCGCCGTGTCGACCTCCAGTGGCGGGCGCCGGCACGAGGAGTGGCCGTCGGTCGCGTCCATGGGGGACCCGGACATCCCCACCCTCGGGACGCCGCACCCGATCGACCCCGACATCGTGCTCGGCACCATCTCGGACCTGGGCCGGGTCCGAGAGCTCGACGTGCAGGCCATCGTCTCCCTCTGCGCGCTCGGTCTCGACGACATCCCGGCCGCAGGAATGACCGCCCGCGACCACATCGAGTTCTGGATCAACGACGAGGAGCAGGAGGAGACGAACCCGCACCTCGACTTCGTCCTCGACGACGCCTCGTCGGCGCTGCGCCAGTTCCGGGCCGAAGGCAAGCGGGTGCTCGTGCACTGTCGCCAGGGCGTCCAGCGCACCCCGGCCGTCGCACTGCGGTATGCCGTCGACCTCGGCGTCGCTCCCGAGCTCGCCGAGCGATCGATCCGGGACGCCCTGCCCGGCATCCGCGGCGAGGGACGCCTGTGGGAGGTTGCCGCGCACGGCGCCTGACGGCGACGCCTTCTCGCCGAGGGCCGCCCGCCGCTAGGTGTACTGACCGGGCACGTTGGTTGAGGGAATGCGACTTCGCGTTGTGAGCTGATGACATGGGAGGGCCTCCCGCGGTGGAGTGGAACTGCTCAAGGTTCACTTCGCCAAACAGGAGGCCCTC
>NZ_BAABDC010000011.1:0-94045 GCF_039539425.1 Terrabacter ginsenosidimutans
AGCTAAGCCCTTCAGCGCCGATGGTACTGCACTGGTGACGGTGTGGGAGAGTAGGACGCAGCCGGACACACTTTCAGACAACCCCGCCGGGAAACCGGCGGGGTTGTCGCATTTCCATGCCCTTTTCCGTTCGGCAGAGCAGTGCCGCGCCGGCCATGTCCGGTGCGCATTCAGGAGCGCCCTTATGGGGCGAGCACGGCAGCCGGATGGCGGACGACCTCGTCGAGGGCGAGCAGCGCTGCCCCCGTCGCGCCGGGGGCCAGGTCGTCCGGGGCGATGACGACGCGGGGTGTCACCCAGTGCGCTGACAGCACCCGACGCCCGAGCGCCGCCTCGACGTCGGGGGCGAGGAGGTCGCCGACCTTCGCCAGGTGCCCGCCGAGGACGACCGTGGGTAGGTCGAGGACGTTGACGACTCCGGCCAGGGCGACACCGAGAGCGCGCCCGGCCGATCCCACCGCCTCCCGCGCCCGGTCGTCGCCACCCCGAGCGAGTCGCGCCAGGTCGGCAGGTGTCGTGGCGGCGTCGAGTCCCGCGGCCGAGAGCAGGGCGAGCAGGCCGGCATACTGCTCCAGGCAGCCGGTGGAGCCGCACCGGCAGGCGGGTCCGTCGGCGTCCACGCAGACGTGGCCGATCTCGCCGGCCCACCCGTGGCGCCCCGTCATGACGGCGCCGTCGACGACGACCGCGCCACCGATGCCCACCTCCCCGCTGAGGTAGATGAAGTCCCTCGACTCCAGGTCACGGCCGGGGGCCGGATGGGCATGTGCGTGAGCAGCGAGGTCGGCCTCGTTGCCGACGCGGACCGGAAGTCCGCCGAGAGCGTCCACGAGCAAGGGCCCGGGAGCGACGTCCTCCCAGCCGAGGTTCGGAGCGCTGAGCAGGCGTCCCTCGGTGACGTCGACGATCCCGGGCAGCGCGAGCCCCGCTCCGACGACCCGACATCCCCCTGGAGCGCCCTCGAGCACGATGCGGGCCAGCGTGCGTAGCCGGCCTAACGTGTCGGCGGGTGAGGATCCGGCGAGGTCCGCGGTCACGAGCTGCTCGGCGAGCACCGAACCCGAGAGGTCGACCAGTCGGGCGGCGAGCTGGCCGACCCCGACCTGCAGACCCACGGCGGCGAACCGGGCCCTCGAGGCCACGAGTGGCGTGGCCGGCCGTCCTCGGCGACCGGTGCCGCCGAGGACGGACTCGACCTCCTCGAGCACTCCGCCCGCGACGAGCTCGTCGACGAGGCGCGACACGGTCGACCGGGTCAGCGACGTGGCGGCGGCGACGTCGGCACGCGAGGGCGGGGTGTCGGCGCCGAGCACGGTGCGCGCGACGAGGGCGAGGTTGGCGTGGCGCAGGCTCGCCTGGCGCAGGTTGGCCATGCCTTGACCCTAGTTGGTCACGGCATTAAGTTGCATGACAAAACAAACCTTTGGACGAGGAGTCGCAATGACGCGCCAGCCCACCCCCGACGACATGTTCTCCTTCGGCCTGTGGACCGTCGGCTGGACCGGCACGGACCCGTTCGGCGGCCCGACCCGCCCGGTGCTCGACCCGTGGGAGTACTCCGACAAGCTGGCCGAGCTCGGCGCGTGGGGCATCACCTTCCACGACAACGACGTCTTCCCGTTCGACGCCGACGACGCGACCCGTGCGCGCATCTGCGGCCAGCTCAAGGATGCGACCGACCGGGCGGGCCTCACCATCGAGATGGTCACGACGAACACCTTCAGCCACCCGGTGTTCAAGGACGGCGGCCTCACGGCGAACGACCGGGGTGTGCGCCGCTTCGGCCTGCGCAAGGTGCTGCGCGCGGTCGACCTCGCCGCCGAGATGGGCGCGTCGACCTTCGTCATGTGGGGCGGTCGCGAGGGTAGTGAGTACGACGGGTCGAAGGACCTGCACGCCGCCTTCGACCGCTACAAGGAGGGTCTGGACACCGTAGCCGGCTACATCAAGTCGCAGGGTTACGACCTGCGGATCGCCTTGGAGCCCAAGCCGAACGAGCCTCGCGGCGACATCTTCCTGCCGACCGTGGGGCACGCCCTCGCCCTCATCGCCGAGCTCGAGCACGGCGACATCGTCGGGCTCAACCCCGAGACCGGCCACGAGCAGATGGCGGGCCTCAACTACACGCACGCGCTCGGGCAGGCGCTGTGGAGCGGCAAGCTCTTCCACATCGACCTCAACGGCCAGCGCGGCATCAAGTACGACCAGGACCTCGTCTTCGGGCACGGCGACCTCGCCTCGGCGTTCTTCACCGTCGACCTGCTCGAGAACGGCTTCCCAGGGACGCCGGACGGCCCGCGCTACACCGGTCCGCGGCACTTCGACTACAAGCCGTCGCGCACGGAGTTCATGGACGGCGTGTGGGAGTCGGCCCGGGCCAACATGGCCATGTACCTCATGCTCGCCGAGAAGTCAGCCGCCTTCCGCGCCGACCCGCGCACCGCGGAGGCGTGGGCGTACTCCGGCGTGCTGGACCTCGCCGAGCCGACCCTGGGCGCCGGTGAGTCCCTCGAGGACTTCCTCGCGACCGACGACGGTTTCGACCCGGCGAAGGCGGCCGAGCGCGACTACGGCTTCGTGTGCCTCAACCAGCTCGCGCTCGAGCACCTCATCAGCTGAGCAGTCAGTCCACGCAGAGGCAGAAGGGGTGGCCGGCCGGGTCGAGGTAGACGCGGAACGAGGTGCCCGGCTGGTGCTCGTGCCGGGTCGCCCCGAGTGCGAGCACCTCCGGCTCGGCCTCGTCGAGGTCCAGGACCATGACGTCGAGGTGCATCTGCTGCGGCACCTCCTGGCCTGGCCACTGCGGCGGCGTGTAGCCCTCGACCTGCTGGAAGCAGATGCACTGCTGCCCGCTCTCGTCGCGGATCTCGCCCCACCCGTCGGACGCCTTGACCGTCCAGCCGAGCAGGGTGCCGTAGAAGGTGGCGAGTGCCTCCGCGTCGGGGCAGTCGATGACGAAGCTGGGGTAGCGAGCGATAGCCATGGGACGGAGGCTAGACC
The DNA here is from genome assembly GCF_039539425.1 of Terrabacter ginsenosidimutans. Taxonomy (NCBI): domain Bacteria; kingdom Bacillati; phylum Actinomycetota; class Actinomycetes; order Micrococcales; family Intrasporangiaceae; genus Terrabacter; species Terrabacter ginsenosidimutans. The sequence goes on from NZ_BAABDC010000011.1 coordinate 3,001, forward strand.
GGGTCCCGGACGATCCGCGTCCGTAGGGGCGGGGAAGCCCGGCGCCGGTGCCAGCCGTTGTCGGCCCGCCAGCCCGCGACCCCGCATGTCGCGGCCATTCGGAATCGCCCGTCCGGGCTGCATCGTCACAGCCCGTCGCTACCCTCGAAGGATGGCGCACCGCATCTTCACGACGTCCGTCGCGTCGGTCTATCCGCACTACGTCAACAAGGTCGAGCGCAAGGGCCGCACCAAGGGGGAGCTCGACGAGGTCATCGAGTGGCTGACCGGCTTCGACGACCAGGCACTCAAGGAGCACCTCGCCGCGGAGACGACGTTCGAGGACTTCTTCGCGCAGGCCCACCTCAACCCGAACGCCTCCGCGATCACGGGCACGGTCTGTGGGGTGCGCGTCGAGGACGTCGAGGACCCGCTCATGCAGAAGATCCGCTATCTCGACAAGCTCGTCGACGAGCTCGCCAAGGGCAAGGCGATGGACAAGGTCCTCCGCGCCTGACCGTTCGAGCCGCTAGCCAACGCCCTGCTCGGCGGCTGCGCCCTCCGAGCCTGCGCCCTCCGAGGCTGCGGCGCTGCGCGCCCGGACGACGAGGGCCTCGAGGCTGCCGTCCCGGTAGCCCTCACCGGTGGGCTCGCCGAGACTGAGGTCGAGCTGGGTGTGCACCGAGCCGACCTGCAGCCCGAACAGGTCGAGGGCCGTGCAGTAGACGGGGTCCTCCGTCTGGAGGACGCGGTGAACGTCAGGGAACTGGTCCTGCGTCATCCAGATCTCGATGACCCCGGGCGCCGGAAAGCTGAGCCAGACATTGGGACGGAAAGGGGCGAAGAAGATGCTGACCGTCGACCCGAACTCCAGCTTGAGCTGGATCTCTCGGGTCGCTGCGGTCAGGTTCGACTGGGTCACGCGGACGTTGTAGCTCGTGACGAGCTCCATGATGGCCACGACTGTGCCTCCTCCATGTGGTGCGTGCAAGCCAGAGGAGCCCGTGGCGCCCCTGATACGCCGCGGCCGCCGATGCCGAGAGTGTCCTGTTTTCGGTATCAGCCGTGGTGGCCGACCGCTCTGAATGCCAGGTGGCGGCAGTCCGCCGCGACCGGCTCCAGATCGGAAAGGACCACCACCATGGCCGACCTCAACCCCCAGCCGCTCCCGCCGCGCGGTGTGGCTGTGACCGTGCACGTCCCCGGCAACATCCTCGGCAACCTCGAGACCTTCCAGAAGGTCCAGGCCAGCGTCTTCGACCGGTTCGGTTGCGGCAACTGCAACTCCGGCATCCAGATCGACTGGCGCCGCTTCGAGGAGTTCGTCGTGACGCCCGACCTCGAGCTGCAGCCGGTGTTGGCCGGACCCCAGCTCCGGATGGGTTGAGGGGCGACGTGTCATGAGCTGGATGCGGTTCGACCTCGGCGTCGGAGTCATCGCCCTCGGGTCGCTGGACCAGCTGTGGGACGGCATCGAGGACCTGGTCGACGTCGTCGAGGTCGAGCCGCAGACCCTCTGGGAGACGCGGTTCGGCGGCGGCCAGGTGATCTCGCCCGAGCCGCTCGCGTGGCTCCGTTCGTGCGGGCGTCCGTTGCTCGCCCACGGCGTCGGCTACCCGGTCGGGGGCATGACCGCGCCGAACCCGGAGGGCGTGCTGGCGTCGGCCGCCTCGGCCCGTGACCTGGACGCCGTCCACTGGAGCGAGCACCTGGCCTTCAACGTCGCCGGCGACGCGCACGCCGGGTTCCTGCTGCCCCCCGTGCAGACACCGGAGGCGGTCGCCGCGGCCGTGCGGCACATTCGCGCCTACCAGGACGCCTTCGACCGGCCCTTCCTCGTCGAGACGCCGACGAACTACCTGCAGCCCGTGCCGGGCGACCTCAGCGACGGGGAGTACGTCGCGGCCATCGCCGAGGCCGCCGACTGCGGCATCCTGCTCGACCTGCACAACATCTGGACCAACGAGCGCAACGGCCGCCAGAGCGTGGACGACTTCCTCTCGATGATCCCGCTCGACCGGGTGTGGGAGGTCCACCTCGCCGGCGGCTTCGAGACCGACGGCTACTACCTCGACGCGCACGTCGGGCCGATCGACCCGGAGCTGCTCGCGCTCGCGGCGCGCGTGGTGCCGACGCTGCCCCGGGTCCGTGCCGTCATCTACGAGGCCGTGCCCGCGTCGCTGGCCGAGCAGGGCGTGGCCGGCCTGCGCGAGGTCCTGACGAGCATGCATCGCATCGTCGACGCACCGGCGGTCTCCGCAGCCGACGGCGCCGCGTCCGGCCTCGCCGTGCCCCGGCCGCCCAGGTCCCCCAGTGCCAGCGTGGGCCGGCCCGTGTCGGCCGGCACCGCAGAGCGCGAGGCGGAGCTCGTCGCCTTCACGACGCGTGCCTCGAACCTGCTCAGCACACCCGACCCCGGTGCGACGCTCATGCGGGCCCTGACCGACGAGGCGCGGCTCTCGCTGCTGGTGCGCACCCACCCCGAGGTCCTCGGCAGGCTCCTGACCGTGCTCGGCCGGGAACGCACCGCGGTGGTGCTGACGGACTTCCTCGCGGCGTCGCCGGCCAGCCTGTGGACCGACGAGCAGGGCACCGCGTTCGCCGAGTGGCTCTCGACGAGAGCCGACCTCGCGACGGTCCTGACGGCATACGACCGCTGAAGAGGCTTGGACGTGCGTGGTGCCGGCGCGCTGTCGAGTGGCGTCCGCCCAAACCGAGTGACGACGGACAGGCGCGCTCCTAGGGTTGGCGGATGGGATCGGTGAAGCAGTTCCAGGTCACGTTCGACTGTGCCGAGCCGGAGCGCGTCGCCCGGTTCTGGTGTGAGGTGCTGGGCTATGTCGTGCCTCCGCCCCCGGAGGGTTTCGCGTCGTGGGAGGACTTCGACCACGCACTCCCGCCGGAGGAACAGGGCCGCGCGTTCGCGTGCGTCGACCCGTCGGGCGCAGGGCCACGGCTGTTCTTCCAGCGCGTCCCGGAGGGCAAGGTCGTCAAGAACCGCGTGCACCTCGATGTGCGGGTCGGCACCGGGCTCAGGGGACAGGAGCGCCTCGCCGTCCTCGAGGCCGAGTGCGCGCGGCTGCTCGAGCTCGGCGCGACGCGCGTGCGGCTGCTGGTCGCCGACGGCGTCAACGAGTCGTGTCTCGTGATGCAGGACGTCGAGGGCAACGAGTTCTGCCTGGACTGAAGGGTTGGCGATGGACCTGCGGTCGGCAGTCGGCGGTGTCGCTGCGATCGTGGCGGCCGTGCTGCTGCTCATCGGCATCGTTGCGCTGGCGAGGCGCCGTCGGCGCGAGCGTCCTTGGCTGATGGTCCTTTTCGGGATCAATGCCGGCGTGGGCGGCGTCTCCAAGGACACGCTTCGAGGCTTCGCCGGGATCGACGTGGTGCTGCTCGTCCTGGCAGCCGCAGCCTTCGTCGGGTTCTGGCCCGGTCCAGGTGTGCACCAGCCGCTCTGGATGATCCTGGCGATCGCCCAGCCGCTCGCCGGCATACCGCTGCTCAGGATCACGGGCGAGGCGGGACGCTCCGGACTGATGGGGGGCGCCTTGGTGCTCTCGATCCTCATGGTCGTCGGCGGCGTCTCGAGCGCCCCCGGATGGCTGGGCGTCGCGGCGAGCGTGCTTCTGCTCATTGGCGACTTCGGCACGACGGGACGGCGCTCGCGCGCGCTGGCCCTCGTCATCGCTCTCGGCTACAGCGCGCTGGTCGCATGGTTCGGGTGGATCGCGCTGCTGCTGCTGACGTAGCGGTCAGCTCTCCTCGTTGGCGACCGTCTCGATCCAGTCCACCGTCTCGTCGGAGAGCTGCGTCTGCCCCTCCACCGAGGGGCCGGTCCACCACGGCTGGCTCGACTCGTCGCCGGTGATGCTGCGGAGCTCGGAGACGAGCTCGTCCGGCAGCGGTTCCCCGTTGTGTTCCACGAGCCAGGAACGGCTGGAGCTGCTCAGCTGGGGCCAGATCTGCGGGAAGTCCATGCCTCCATGATTGCCCCGACCGGGCCGATCCAACAGGATTCGTGGGTCGACGTGGAGGAACCGTTGTGGGAGACCGGGGCAAACGGCCCCTGTGGCTGCTACCGTCAATGCCAGCTGCCGTCCGAGTCCACGCATATCGGGCTCGGCACGATCGGGTCGCCGCGCGAAGGTTCGCGAAATGCGCTCGTCGTGATCATCGTCAGCATGAGGTCTCCACACGGGAGGCCTCGCTCAACAAGAAGAGGCAACACCAGTGGCAACAGGCACCGTGAAGTGGTTCAACAGCGAAAAGGGCTTCGGCTTCATTGAGCAGGACGGCGGCGGCGCCGATGTCTTCGTTCACTACTCGGCCATCGAGAGCGGCGGCTACCGCGAGCTGCAGGAGGGCCAGAAGGTCGAGTTCGACGTCACGCAGGGCCCGAAGGGTCCGCAGGCGGAGAAGGTCAAGGGCATCTGACCTAAGACAGTCTTCAGGGATTCCGTCCCTGGCAATCCCCCGACCATCTGGTCGGGGGATTGCTTTTGCCCGGCGCTGCTGGCTGCCGGGACCGCCGGCACTGCCAGCACCCCGGTTCAGGCCAGCACCTGGGCCTCGGCCTGGGACTTCAGGTTCTCGAGCAGTCCTTCGAGGAAGGACTCGTGCTCCCTCACCATCATTCCCTCGATCGGACGCCCCACGACGGGCACCTTCACCACCCACTCGCCCACGGCGGTCACGGTGGTGTCGCCGTCGGCCTCGGCGAACGTGAAGGTCCACGTCGGCTTCTCCGCGAAGAAGTGCACCTGCGCGACGATGCGCGCGCGAGGGACGACCTCGGTGTACTCGAGTCCGCCCTCGATGTGGAAGCCGAGCAGGTGCGAGAAGAGCCGTGCCGACGTCCCGACGCCCTCGGGCTTGATGTCCACCTGGGCCAGAGCCACGTCGTCCGCCCTCCACAGCCTGCCGATGTCGAGGGCGATGTCGAACACGGTCGAGACCGGGGCTTGGATCGTGATGCTTCGTGTCAACGTTGCCATTGCATTCACCTCCTTCCCACTCTCGACGCTAGGCCGGTGGTGGTGGGTGGGCGCCAGAGGCGATGGTCCCTTGCGGTGCCGTCTCCGGTCTCACGCCGTCCCCTGGCGCAGGGCCCACGTCATGCTGGCGACCAGCGCGGCACTCGTCGCGACCGTGACCAGCCACAGGCTCCGGTTCGCCGGGTACATCGAGGCGCCCATCAGGACGATGCTGCCGAAGAAGAGCACCAGGTACGGCACGAGGACCGCCGGCCTGGGAGGATTGCGGAACTGGACCGGCCGCAGGTAGTCCACCACGAGCATGAGGACCACGAAGGCGTCGAACACCGCCGATCCGACCCACCACGGACTCCCGGCGCGGGCCTGCCCCACCAGGGCAGCCGTGGCCGGGACGGCCAGTGCCGCGATGAGGTAGCCCACGGCGTGGTTGACCGCCATCCCGTGGCGCCGCCGGGAGGCGAACCCCACGGTCTGGGCGACGTTGACGACATTCACCACCACCCACGTCGTCACCAGCGCCCACCAGGGCCCGCTCTCCATGAGCTACCTCACCCCGTGACGTCGACGTGCGTCACGGGACGGTGCGGCGCATGACGTCGTCTGCGGCGCCAGCGCCCTGACCTCGTCGTCCGTCACCGGTCCCTCCTCCGCCTCGTCGCGACGCGTCGTCGCGGCGTGCGTTGCCGTGTCCCACCCAGCATGCGGCCGGAGGCGGACGATCCGGTGTCGCAGAGGCTCAGGTGATTGGATCGGGCCATGCGCATCTTCTTCACCGGGGGCAGCGGCAAGGCCGGCAAGCACGTCGCACCGTTCCTCGCCGAGCAGGGCCACCAGGTCACCAACGCCGACCTCGTCCCGTTACGGCATACGGCCGTCGACGACCTCAAGGTCGACCTCACCGACCTCGGCGAGACGTACTCCGCCCTCGCGGGACTCGCCCGCTTCGACGAGCTGGAGCTCGCGGCCAAGCCGGCCTACGACGCCGTCGTGCACTTCGCCGCCGTGCCCGCGATCCTGCTCACGTCGGAGGCCAGGACGTACGCGACGAACGTGCTCAGCACGTACAACGTGCTCGAGGCCGCGACCCGGCTCGGCGTGCGCAAGGTGATCTTCGCGTCGTCGGAGACGACCTACGGCATCTGCTTCGCGCAGGGCGAGCGGCGGCCGCTCTACGTGCCGGTCGACGAGGAGCACCCGACGGTGCCGGAGGACTCCTACGCGATGTCGAAGGTGGCCAACGAGGTGACGGCGCGCTCCTTCCAGGCCCGCACCGGCGCCGACATCTACGGCCTGCGCATCAACAACGTCATCGAGCCGCACGAGTACGCCGAGATGTTCCCCCCGTTCCTTCAGGACCCGTCGCTGCGGCGGCGCAACGTCTTCGCCTACATCGACACCCGCGATCTCGGCCAGATGGTGCAGCGTTGCCTCGAGGTCGACGGGCTGGGCTACGAGGTCTTCAACGTCGCCAACGCCGACATGTCCGTCGCGGCGACGACCGACGAGGTGCGCGAGCGCTTCTACGACGGGGTGGAGGTGCGGCGGCCGATGGGGCGCAACGAGACCTTCTACTCCATCGACAAGGCCCGCGACCTGCTCGGCTACTCGCCGCAGCACTCGTGGCGCGACGTCCTGACGGACCCGCACGCGCCGTGAAGGCCGTCGTCTACGACGAGTACGGGCGTATGCCGTCACTCGCCGACGTGCCCTCGCCTCCCTGTCCGGACGGCGGGGTCGTCGTCGCCGTGCGGGCCACGGGCGTGTGCCGGTCGGACTGGCACGCGTGGATGGGGCACGACCCCGTGTCGTTGCCCCACGTTCCCGGTCACGAGCTGGCCGGTGTCGTGGCTTCGGTGGGTGCTGGGGTGCGCGACTGGGCCGTCGGCGACCGGGTGACGGTGCCGTTCGTGTGCGGGTGCGGTCGGTGCTCGTGGTGCGAGGCCGGCGAGGCGCAGGTGTGCCCGGACCAGACGCAGCCGGGCTTCACCGGACCCGGGTCGTTCGCCGAGCGCGTGGCGATCCACGGCGCCGACACGAACCTCGTGCGGCTTCCGGACTCGGTGGACTTCGTGACGGCGGCGTCGCTGGGGTGCCGCTTCGCGACGGCGTTCCGGGCCCTGACGAGGCACGGGCGTCTCGGGGCCGGGGACTGGCTGGCCGTGCACGGGTGCGGCGGTGTCGGGCTGTCGGCCGTGATGATCGGGGTCGCCCTCGGGGCGCGGGTGGTCGCCGTCGACGTGAACCCGGCTGCGCTGGAACGCGCCTCGTCGCTGGGGGCGGCGGCAGTGGTCGACGCCGGCGGCGTTGCGGACGTGGCCGCGGCGACCCGGGAGGTGACCGGTGGCGGCGCGCACGTCTCCATCGACGCGTTCGGCTCGCCCGAGCTGGCGGTGGCCTCGGTGCGCAGCCTGCGTCGCCGTGGCCGGCACGTCCAGGCGGGCCTGCTGCTCGGGCCGAGGTCGACCCCGCCGCTCCCGATGGATCTCGTCGTCTCCCAGGAGCTCGAGATCTACGGCTCGCACGGCATGCCGGCCGGCGACTACCCCGCGATGCTCCGCCTGATCGAGGACGGAACGCTCCGCCCCGGCGACCTCGTCGGCCGGGTCATCGACCTCGAGAACGCCGGGGCAGCGCTCGCCGGCATGGACCGCCAGGCGGCCCCCGGGATGACTGTCGTCCGTGTGTGACCCGCCGGCGCCTCGCCTCCTCTGAAGCCTCAGGCCGTCGCCGCGCCCGCGGGTATTGCTCCGAGCTGCTGGAGCAGCGACAGCATGTCCGCGACGCCCCAGTGCTCGCAGACGAGTCCGGCGTCGTCGAACCGCATGATGTCGATGAGGTCCACCTCGGCGTGCCGACCGGATGCCGGGAGGCCCATGAAGTCCCCGGTCTGGGTCCCCGAGACCTTCACCCGCGCCACCGTCCGGTCACCGCTGGGGAGGACCTCGATGACGTCCATGCGCATGTCGCGGAAGGCGGCTCGGTAGCCACGGACGGCGTGCTCGGCGCACGCGGACTCCACGAGGTCGACGACCTCCTCGACGACCCGGTACTGGAAGTCGCCACCGGGCTGTCCTCCTGCCCCCGCGCCCTCCCCGGCGAGCAGGGCCCCGACAGCGGCCCTCCGGCGGTCGGGCGAGCGGCGCCGGAGGTCGAGCGAGGCGGCGACGACCCCGAAGGGTCGGGTGCGCTCGAAGGGGTGCGCGCGGCCGTAGCAGACGGTGACGTCGCGGGAGCGGGCCTCCTCGGCGAGGGCCTGCACGAGGTGGGTCTTGCCGATGCCCGCCTCACCCTCAACGACCAAGGCGCCGGCGCGTCCGTCCACGAGCGCGCGGACCGCAGCTGTCGCGAGGGCGAGTTCGACCGAGCGCCCAACGGGCGGGGGCGCCGAGGACACCCGATCAGCGTCGCGCACCGGCGTCGGAGGTGTCCAGAGTCGGCCGGGGGGCCTCGCGCTCGGCTCGACGGCGCGGTGGGTGGGCTCTCAGTCCCTGATGAGGCTGGCCGCCACGGCGAGCTCGTCGACGAGGTCGTTCATCTCGTGGCCGGAGTGGCCCTTGACCCACTGGAAGGCGACGTCGCCGCGCTCCCGGACCGCGGTCACGAGCGGCTCCCACAGGTCGCGGTTCGCGACCGGCTTCTTCGCCGACGTGGTCCAGCCGCGCCTGAGCCAGCCCTCCCACCACTGGTCGCGGAAGCAGTTCACGACATACGTCGAGTCGCTGACCACGACCAGCGGGCCGGGCAGGGCGGTGACGGCCTCCAGTGCGGCGCGGATCTCCATCCGCTGGTTCGTGCTCGGGCGTTCAGAGCCCGACGCGAAGCGGTCACGGTCGATCGCCCAGGCCCATCCGCCCGGGCCGGGGTTTCCCGAGCAGGCGCCGTCGGTGTAGACGAACGTCGCTCCTTCGGGCGCGACCATGGCGGGCTTCGGCGCCCGAGCCCTGCCTGCTGTCTTGCCGCTCGGCCCACTGGAGGTCGCCGGCTGTGGCGTGCCGAGGCCCGGGAGCGCGAGCTCGGTCCCGCAGTCAGCGTGCACCCACGCGGTGGACGTGCCGCCGGCGCCGTTGATCTCGTCACCGGTTCGAATCGGGCTCTGGCAACGCGCACAGCGTCCAGGGAACTTGGCCAGCACAGTGCTCCTCGTGGATCGGTCGACCTGCGGTTGGGTGGGCGACCTGCAGGCGTCGCCCACTCGATCTGCTGGTCAAGGGTAGTGACACCCCCGGACGATCCGAACGCACCCCGATGACCAGTCGCCGGCGACCGTGCCGACGGAGGCGTTCGTGGCTTGGCGCGGCCGCTGCTCGGGGGGGAGGAGGCTCGTGAGCTCAGCCGCGAGGTGCCGAGCCGGCGCGGGCGGTTGTCCTGTCGGGATGTTCGTCTTGCAGCCTGGCGTCGAGCGCGTCGAGGACGAGGTCGAGGCCGAAGTCGAACTCGAGGCCGAAGTCGTAGCCCGGCTGCAGGACGTGACCGGTCGTGAACTCGAGCAGGTTCGGGTAGTCGGCCGCGAGGTACTGGAACATCATCGACTCGGCCACCTCGCCGACGGTCTCCGGGCCGTTGATCGGCAGGGAGGCCTCCGACATGGCGAAGCCGTAGACGTAGGAGTCGATCACGGCATACGCGTGCGCGGTCAGCTCGAGGGAGAAGCCGGCCCTGCGGAGGCAGCCGATCACGGCGTCGAGGTGACGGAGGGTCGCCGGACCCGGGCTCGTCCGCGACTGGAGCAGCGGGATGGCCCACGGGTGGCGACGCAGGACCGAGCGCGCCGAGGCGCAGCGCCGGTGCATCTCCGAGCGCCAGTCCCCTTCGCTGGCAGGCAGATCCATCTCGCCGAAGACCCGGTCGACGATCCCGTCGATGATCTCGTCCTTGCCGCCGACGTAGTGGTAGATGGACATGGGCTTCGTGCCGAGCTCCTCGGCGATGGAGCGGATCGTCAGCGAGCCGAGCCCGCCGCCGTCGGCGACACGCATGGCCCCGTCGAGGACCCGATCCCGGCTCAGCGACGCGCGCGTCGAGGGCCCGGGCCCGCCGCCTCTGCTCGTCGTCACGTCGTGCCTCCTGTCGTCGGTCGCGCTGACCCCTAGTCGGCGTCGTACTTAGTACGCTACCGTGTTCGTACTAAGTACGACGCGAAGGGCGCGCCGCAGACGAAGGAGAAGCAGTCATGAAGGATCAACCGGTCGATCTCATCGGTGGGACCACGCCCGGTCAGGCGGCCCGTGTCGCGAGCACGATGCGGGCCGTCGTGCAGGACGGCTACGGCACGAGCGACGTGCTGCGCGTCGCGCAGGTCACCCGCCCGGCGATCGGCCCCCGCGAGGTGCTCGTCGAGGTCCGCGCCGCCGGGCTCGACCGAGGCACGTGGCACCTCATGCAGGGCAAGCCCCGGCTGCTGCGTCTCGTCTTCGGCCTCCGCTCCCCGAAGCAGCCCGTCATCGGCCGCGACGTCTCCGGTGTCGTCGCCGAGGTCGGCTCCGAGGTGACGACGTTCGCGGTGGGTGACGAGGTCTTCGGCGTCGCACCCGGGTCGGTCGCGGAGTATGCCGTCGCCCGCGAGGACAAGCTCGCTCGCCGCCCGTCCACCGTGACGTGGGAGCAGGCCGCGGTCGTCCCCATCTCCGGGGGCACGGCCCTGCAGGCCGTCGTCGACGCCGGCACGGTGACCGCCGGGCAGAAGGTGCTCGTCACCGGAGCCTCAGGTGGCGTCGGGTCGTATGCCGTCCAGCTCGCGACAGCGCTCGGGGCCGAGGTCACCGGTGTGGCCAGTGCAGCCAAGGCCGACCTGGTCCGTGCCTTGGGCGCCGACCACGTCCTCGACTACGCCGTGGACGACTTCGCCGACGGGACGACGCACTACGACCTGATCATCGACATCGCGGGGCTGTCCGACCTCTCCCGGCTGAGGCGCGCCCTCACGCCGACAGGCACCCTCGTGCTCGTCGGCGGCGAGGGCGACGGTGACTGGACGGGCGGCACGATCGGACGTCAGCTCCGCGCGCGGCTGTCGTCGGCTTTCAGCCGCCGACGACTGACGAGCGTCATCGCCAAGGAGCGGGGTGCCGACTACGCGCGGCTGGCCGCGCTGCTCGAGTCGGGGCAGGTCGTGCCGAGCCTGGATCGGACCTATCCGATGGCCGAGGCAGCCGACGCGATGCGGCGCCTCGAGGCCGGCTTGGTGCGCGGCAAGGTCGCTGTCACGGTGGAGCCCGCGCGTTGACCAACCGTGGTGAGGCCGGGCCCTATGGCCCTACTCGTTCCCGGCGGGGGCGCCGACGATCGAAGCATGCTGATCGCCGAAGACCTGTTGCTGCTGCTCACCGATGACGACTCCGGGAAGCTCGCCGCCTCGACCACCCTGGTGGACATCGCGCTCGGCGGGGCCCTGCTCGTCGAGCTGGCGCTCACCGAGCGTGTCGACGTCGCGGGGCCTGACGAGCGAGTGCCGCAGGGGCGCCTCGTCGTGCGTGATGCGGGCCCGACCGGTGACGAGGTCCTCGACGAGGCTCTGACGAGGGCCGCGAGCAAGGAGGGCAAGAAGCCGCAGGGCGTCGTGACGGCGCTGGGCAAGGGCGCCCGGGGCCGACTCTACGAGCGGCTCGCGGCCAGCGGCATACTCCGGGCTGAGGAGGGCCGGGTCCTTGGGCTCTTCCCGACGCATCACTGGCCCACGCAGGACGCGGGGCACGAAGCCGCGGTTCGGGCCGCGCTCGACACGGCCCTGAAGAACCGTGCAGCCACAGACCCGCGGACGGGCGCCCTGATCGCCCTGCTGTCCGCGCTGAACGTGGTCCACGAGGTCGTGGATCCGGGAGCGGTCGGGCTCTCGAAGCGGGAGCTGAACGCGAGTGCGAGCCGGATCGCCGAGGGGGACTGGGCGGCCTCCGCGGTTCGCTCGGCCATCGACAGCATGATGGCTGCCATCATCGCGGCGAGCGCATCAGCCGTCGTCGTCACCGGAAGCGGCGTCTCCTGACCCGAGCGGCAGAGCGCGCCGGGGCCAGGTCATCGGGATCGGGATCTTCCCAGCGGAAGGTGTAGGCGTCGTCGCTCATGCACCTGGCCTCGCACCGGCCGGCGCGCAGCCGAAGGGCCTTGGAGTCTCGGCTCGGGGTCGAGTCAGCCCGGACTTCAGGGTGATCCCGGATGTGGGACCTGATCGCAAGGGCGCATCCTGCTGCACGAGAAGCAGGAGGTCACCATGTCCCACTCGTATGCGCCGCGGGTTGCGGTGAACCGGTCGCGCGACGGTGCGACGCCGCCTCAGTACGACCTGGGCCGGATCCTCGGGGTGTGGGCTGCCGCGGCGCTGCCGATGGCCGCACTCTCATGGCTGGTTGCCCCGGCGCTCGCCGCGTGGCTCGACGGCCCCACCGCGTGGCCGCGGGCGTTGGTGGCCTGCCTGACGGCGGGCCTGGTCTGGCAGGGCGTGCTCGTGCTCGTGCTGGTGCGGCGCGAGACGGGCAGCCTGCGCTGGCGGGCGATCGCTGATGCGCTGTGGCTGCACCGGCCCCGGAGCCCGCGCACGGGTCGTGTCGGTGGACGGGTGTGGTGGGTCCTGGTGCCGGCGGTGCTGGTCGTCGGGCTCGAGCAGGTGCTCCCGTCGCTGTCCGCCCCGGCCGGCCGCGACCTGGGCGAGTTCCTCCGGTCGACGACTGGTCACGACTTCCTGTCCGGCAACTGGCCGTGGTTCGCGGTGATCGTCGTCATGGCGTTGTTCAACACGGTGCTCGGCGAGGAGCTTCTCTTCCGAGGGCTGCTGCTGCCGCGGATGCGCGGCGTCTTCGGCCGGGCCGACTGGCTGGCGAACGGGGTGCTGTTCGCCGTCTACCACCTGCACATGCCGTGGGTGATCCCCACTGCGCTGCTGGACTCCCTGGCGCTGGCCTATCCATCTCGGAGGTATCGCAGCGCCTGGCTCGGAATCGTCGTGCACAGCGTCCAGTCGGTCCTCATCGTCGGGGCGACGCTGGCCCTCGTCCTGCGCTGAAGGTCCCGCACCGTGTCGGCGGGTGGCGTAGCGTCCGAGGATGCGCAGCTTTCCTGTGACGGACGAGATTCGCTCCTACGCCGTGGCGCACGGGACCTGGCGCCCCGATCCTGTGGTCCGCGAGCTCCAGGCAGAGACGGCCGAGCTCGGGGACGCGGCAGGGATGCAGATCGGCGACGACCAGGGGCAGCTGCTCACCCTGCTCGCCCGGCTGATCGGGGCGCGCCGGGCCGTCGAGGTGGGGACGTTCACCGGCTACTCGAGCATGTGCATCGCCCGCGGGCTGGCCGAGGGAGGTTCCCTCCTGTGTTGCGACGTCAGTGCAGAGTGGACCGAGATCGGCCGACGTGCGTGGGCCGCCGCTGGTCTGGCTGACCGGATCGAGCTGCGGATCGCGCCCGCGCTGGACACCCTGCGGGCCCTGCCCGAGGTGGCCGACATCGACCTGGTCTTCATCGATGCGGACAAGCCGTCGTATGCCGCCTACTGGGCCGAGCTGGTGCCGCGCGTTCGCCCTGGTGGGCTGCTGCTCGCGGACAACGTCCTGTGGAGCGGCCGGATCGCCGATCCCGACGTCGCCGACGCGAACACCGCCGCGTTGCGCGCCTTCAACGACCTGGTGGCCTCCGACGATCGTGTCGAGACCGTGGTCCTGACCGCCTTCGACGGTCTGACCATCGCCCGACGGCTGTGACCGCGCGCTGCGCAGACGTGGCCGCCCTTGGGAGACTGTGCGCATGACGGCAGCTGATCGTGACCGGGACATCGAAGGCCGCGCTCGCCAGGCAAGACCTCGCGACGCTCTCGGCCGACCGCTGCCCTACGGCGCGGAGGGTGTCGAGCCGGTGTCGGAGGAGCCGCTGCCTCCCGAGGAGACACTCGAGACGGCTCGAGAACTCGTGGGAGCAGGCCGTCCGTTCTCCGCCCATGAGGTGCTGGAGGCACGCTGGAAGGCGGGGCCGGTCGAGGAACGAGACCTGTGGCAGGGTCTTGCGCAGGTCTGTGTCGCCATGACGCATGCAGCCCGCGGAAACCAGGTTGGGGCTGATCGACTCTTCGACCGGGCCGCGGAGCGGTTGACGGCTTTTGCCGCGACCGGACGCTGGGCCTACGGCGTCGACGTGGATGCCGTCGTTCAGCAGGCACGACGTCACATCGGAACGTTGTGAGCGCAGGCCGCAGGTCCGCCGAGCAGACGCCGGTGGAGGTGGCTGGCGAGCCGGTGATCTCGTTCGCCACCGTCCCCGACTGCGAGGCCTGGTTCGCCGAGCACCACGCCGATCACCGCGGCTTCTGGCTCAAGATCGGGAAGGTGGGTGCCGCGGAGACGGTTACCTACGCCGAGGCGCTCGAGGTCGCGCTCTGCCACGGCTGGATCGACGGACAGAAGCGGGGACATGACGCGACCTACTGGTTGCAGCGCTTCACCCCGCGCGGCCCGCGGAGCAAGTGGTCGCAGGTCAACCGGGACAAGGCCGAGGCGCTGATCAAGGCCGGTCGCATGCGCCCGGCCGGGCAGGCGCAGGTCGACACCGCGAAGGCGGACGGCCGGTGGGCGGCGGCCTATGCCGGCCAGAAGAGCGCGACCGTCCCTGACGACCTGGCCGCCGCGCTTGCGGCCGACCCGCAGGCCCAGGCGTTCTTCGAGACACTCACGGGCGCCAACCGTTACGCGATCCTCTACCGCGTTCACGACGCGAAGAAGCCAGAGACCCGGGCCGCGCGCATCGCGAAGTTCGTCGAGATGTGCCACAACCACGAGACCGTCCACTGACGGCTGCTGTCCAGCCACGTGACACTCGACCGGACGCAGGTCGACGTAGGCTCCCTCTCATGGCCGACGCTCCTCGCATCACGTACGTGCTCATCGACGGGGAGAACATCGATGCCACCCTCGGCACGTCAATCCTGGGACGACGCCCCCGACCTGAAGAGCGCCCGAGGTGGGAACGGCTGCTGCAGTTCGCGGAGGAGCTCTGGGGGCAGCCGGTCGCTGGGCTCTTCTTCCTCGCCGCCAACAACGAGCTCCCGATGCCGTTCGTCCAGGCCTTGATGGCCATCGGCTACCGCCCCGTGCCGCTCTCCGGCGCTGCGGGCGAAAAAGTGGTGGACATCGCCATCCAGCGGACTCTCGTCGAGATTCGTCGACGCCAGGCCGACGTGCTCCTGGTCAGCAACGACGGGGACTTCGTCGAGCAGATGGGTGACCTTCTGGACGGTCGGCGGGTGGGCGTCGTCGGATTCCAGGAGTTCCGCAGCAACGCGTTCTTGGAGCTGAGAACCCAAGGTCTGGCCACCTTCGACCTCGAGTACGACGTGCAGGCCTTCAGGGAGTCACTGCCCCGCATACGAATCATCGCCATCGAGGACTTCGACCCTGCCGACTTCCTCTGATCCTGCCTCGTGGACCGTTCGGGTCACGCCGCTCCTGAGTAGGCTCGAACGGTGGCTGTAGACGTGGAGACCTCCATCGAGATCGACGCCGCTCGCGATCGTGTTGCCGCCTTCGCATCCGATCCCGGGAACGCCCCGCGCTGGTACGTGAACATCAGCTCCGTCGTCCTGGAGACACCGCCGCCGGTCACTGTCGGGTCGCGCATGGCATTCGTTGCACACTTTCTGGGCCGGCGCATCGCGTACACGTACGAGGTTCGCGAACTGGTGGACGGCGAGCGATTCGTGATGAGCACCGCCGAGGGCCCGTTCCCCATGGAGACGGCCTACACCTGGTCGGATACGGCGGAAGGTGGAACCCGGATGACCCTGCGGAACCGGGGAGAGCCGTCGGGCTTCGGCCAGCTCGCGGCCCCGGTAATGGCACGCGCCATGCGACGCGCCAACCGTAGGGACCTCCAGACGCTGAAGAGCCTGCTCGAGAACACGACCGCCTAGCTCTCCACGGCGGGCATGACGTTCGAGGGGAGCTCGACTCTCCCGATGAGTCCGCGCACGTGCTGCTGCTTCCGGCCACAGCCACAGGCCCTCCGATCTCAGATTCGTCGTTGGGCTGCGGCCTCGCCACAGCAGGGTGTAGGGCGGGATGAGGGCCATCGCAGGTTGGCCCGGAACAGCCATCAGGAGGGCCTCATGCTCACCAGCGCATCAGTCACCGCCAACATCCCTGCCGCAGATCTCGCGCGGGCCCGGTCGTTCTACGCGGACGCCCTCGGTCTGAAGCCAGCCGTCGAATTCGTTGACGGCGGGATGCTGATCTACCGCACCGACGGCGGGACGACGTTCAGCGTCTACCAGACCGAGTACGCCGGCCAGGCCGGTCACACCGTCGCCCAGTTCCACGTCGACGACGTGGTCGCCGAGGCGCGTGCCCTGCAGGCCAAGGGCGTCGCACTCGAGACCTACGACCTGCCGGGAGTCGAGTGGGATGACGGCGTCGCCGACATGGGTCCGATGGGCAAGGCGGCATGGTTCAAGGACAGCGAGGGCAACATCCTCTGCCTCGACTCCGGCTTCCCCGACAGCTGAGGGACAGGCCGCGCCGACATGGACCGACCGCGTCCGGGCAACGCTCAGCCCGCGGCCCGGCGCCCAGCGATCCGATCCACGCGGCGGAGGCTCACTGGTTGGTCTGGACCGCGGCTGCGCCGATTCCGGCCCTCGCCTGAGCGCTGGATGGATATCGTCTCGGCATGACAGGTCCCATGACGATGAACCGCGTCATCCACGCTGCGGTGCGGCGCGACCTCGATCGCTTCGAGTCTGCCCTCGCCTCCGCTCCCGACGGTGACCGGGCCCGCGCCCAGCAGCTGCAGGTGGCCTACGCCAACCTGCACGACCAGCTCAAGCACCACCACGAAGGGGAGGACACGCACGTCTTCCCGTTCCTGGCCAGGGTGGAAGGGGCCACGGAGCTGGTCGGGGTCATGGAGACAGAGCACGAGGCCATGGCTGACGCGCTCGCCGGCGCGCGCACTGCGATGGACACCTACGCCTCGACCGGGGCCGCCGAGGACGCCCGCGCCGCCAGGGACGCCATCGTGAGGGCGAGCGAGGTCGTCGAGCGGCACCTTCATCACGAGGAGAACGACCTCGAGCCGCTCATGCTGCCGCACCTCGAGACGCCGGAGTGGAAGGCCGTCGAGAAGCAGCTGCGACCCCCGTCCCTCGCCGAGTCGGGCCGGTTCATGGCCTGGGTGCAGGACGGGATGCCCGACGCGGAGCGTGCCTACCTTCGCTCGACGATTCCGGCCCCGGTCACCTTCCTGCTCAGCAGACTTGCCGGCAGGTCCTACCACCGCGACGTCGCGCCTGTCTGGCAGCCCAGCACATAGGAGACGCCAGTAGGTTCACGACTGTGAGTGACGTGCAGAGTGGATCCCACGCGGCGGCGGTGCACGGGCGAGCCACGCACGTCCGCGGCCTCGTGCTCGCGGCCGGTGCCGGTCGACGGATGGGCGGTCCCAAGGCCTTGGTCCGCCGACACCCCGGCGACCCGACCCTCGTCGAGCGCGCCATCACGCTCCTCCACGCCGGCGGGTGTGCCGGCATCACCGTCGTCGTCGGAGCCGCCGCCCAGGAGGTCACCGCCATCGTCACCGCGCTCGGCCGTGACGTCGACGTCGTCTCGTGCCCCGACTGGCACGAGGGCATGGGCGCTTCCCTCCGTGCCGGCCTCACGGCGCTCACTCGTTCCACGCACGAGGGCGAGGGCTGCGTCGACGCCGTGCTCGTGACTCTCGTCGACCTGCCCGACCTGACGCCCGAGGTGGTCGCACGGGTGCTCGACACCCCGGGCCACGTCGACAACGCGCACTCCCCGCACCCCGACCCCGACGAGCACGCGGTCGACCTGCACCAGACGAGCGGTCCCACCATCCCGGAGCTCCGAGCGACACTGCGGCGGGCGGCATACGACGGCGTCCCCGGTCACCCGGCACTCATCGGGCGCGACCACTGGGAGGGCGTCATCGCCACGGCCGTCGGCGACCACGGCGCCCGGCACTACTACCGCGCGCACCCGCACGAGCTCGTCGAGTGCGGCGATCTCGCGACGGGCCGGGACGCCGACACCCCCGACGAGCTCGACTCGTCCCGTTAGGGGTCTCCGCTTCCACAACCCACGCCGATGAGTGATGCTCAGGGGATGGACCACCTGTTCGACAGTGCCGACGACGTCACGACCGCCCTGGGCGGCACGGGCTACCTCGCCGACGAGGCGCTCGCGACGGTGACCTTCCTCGCGACCCGGCTGAACCGGCCGATCCTGCTCGAGGGCGAGCCCGGCACCGGCAAGACCGCGCTCGCCGAGGCCCTCGCCCAGGCGCTCGACCTGCGCCTGATCCGGCTCCAGTGCTATGAGGGCATCGACGCGACGCAGGCCCTCTACGACTGGGACTTCCCACGCCAGATCCTGCACCTGCGCACCGTCGAGGCGCTCTCGCGGGAGGAGCACCACGATCCCAAGGCGCTCGAGGCCGAGCTCTTCGACGAGCGATTCCTCCTGGCCCGTCCGGTGCTCGAGGCGCTGCGTGCGGCCCCGTGCGTGCTGCTCATCGACGAGATCGACCGCGCCGACGACGAGTTCGAGGCGTTCCTCCTCGAGGTGCTGAGCACGTGGCAGGTGACGATCCCCGAGCTCGGCACCGTCAGCGCCGCCACCCCGCCGATCGTCGTGCTCACCTCCAACCGCACCCGCGAGCTGCACGACGCGCTCAAGCGCCGCTGTCTCTACCACTGGATCGACCACCCGGGCCTGGCCCGCGAGCTCGAGATCGTGCGCACCCGCCTCCCGGAGGTCAGCGCCGCTCTCGCCGAGCAGGTCGTCACCCTCGTCCAGCGACTGCGCGCCACCGGAGAGCTCATCAAGCCGCCGGGTGTCGCGGAGACGCTCGACTGGGCGCGCGCCCTCGAGACCGTCGGCGCGACCCGCCTCGACGCCGAGGTCGCCGCCGCCACGCTCGGCGCCGCCCTGAAGTACCGCGAGGACTCCGAGAGGATCCGCGCCTCGCTCGACAAGCTGCTCACCGCATGACCCTGACCGCAGCCCCACCGCCCGCAGGGCCGCCGACCGAGCCCGACGTCGACGAGCTGCTCCTCGGATTCGCCCGCGCCCTGCGCGCCGCCGGCCTGCACGTCACCGCCGACCGCGAGCGCACCTTCCTGGTCGCGGCGGCCACCGTCGGCATGGGCGAGCGCGCCGGCGTCTACTGGGCCGGCCGCGCGACCCTGACGAGCACCCCGGCCGACTTCCCGGCCTACGACGAGCTCTTCGAGCGCTGGTTCGGCGGCGAGTCCATCCCGCAGGGGCGCCGCGTCGACGTCCAGCGCCCGCCCGTGCGCCAGGCTCCGCTCGACGGCGGCGAGGGCGACGGCGGCGAGGGTGACCTCGACACCCTCCAGGCCCAGGCGAGCGCCCAGGAGGTGCTGCGCCACCGCGACGTCGCAACCCTCAGCGCGGCCGACCGTGCTGCTGCCGCACGGGTGTTCGCGAGTCTCGACCCCCGCTCGCCGTTGCGCCGCGCCCGTCGTCACGTCCGCGCGCGCAGCGGCGCCATCGACGGGCCCGCCACCCTCCGCGAGCAGCTGCGCCGCATGGGCGAGCCCGGCCGCATCCACCACCGCCGCCGCGGCACCCGCCCCCGCCGCATCGTCCTGCTCATCGACGTCTCCGGGTCGATGAGCGCGTATGCCGACAGCCTCCTCCGCCTCGCCCACGTCTTCGTGCGCACGGTGCCCCACGTCGAGGTCTTCACGATGGGCACCCGCCTGACCCACGTGACCCGGGCCCTCACCGAGCGCGACCCCGACCGCGCACTCGCCGCCGCCGGCCGCGTCGTCCCCGACTGGTCGGGCGGCACCCGCCTCGGCGAGGCCATCGGCGCCTTCCTCGACCGCTGGGGGCGGCGGGGTATGGCCCGCGGCTCCGTCGTCGTTGTCTTCTCAGACGGCTGGGAACGCGAGGGACCGGAGGTGCTGGGTGAGCAGATGCGCCGGCTCGCAGCCCTGTCGCACCGGGTGGTGTGGGCCAACCCGCACCGTGGGAAGGCCGGCTACCAGCCGGTGCAGCAGGGGATCGTCGCGGCCCTGCCGCACATCGACGACTTCGTCGCAGGGCACTCCCTCGCGGCGTTCGAGGAGCTGATCGAGGTGGTGGCCCGTGCGTGAGGTGATGGACGAGCTGATGCAGTGGTGGTCGGCCGGCGAGACCGTCGGCGTCGGCACCGTCGTCGGCACGTGGCGCTCGGCGCCGCGCCAGGCCGGCGCCTCGATGCTCGTCGGCCCCGGCGGCGAGGCCGTCGGCTCCGTCTCCGGCGGCTGCGTCGAGGGTGCCGTCTACGAGCTGGCCCAGGAGGTCGTCGACTCCGGCCACCCCGTGCTGCAGCGCTACGGCGTCAGCGACGACGAGGCGTATGCCGTGGGCCTCACCTGCGGGGGCATCCTCGACGTCTTCGTCGAGAAGGTCTCACGCGACACGTTCCCCGAGCTCGGCGACGTCGCCGCCGACATCGCTGCCGGACGGCCGGTCGCCGTCGTGACCGTCATCGAGCACCCCGAGCCCGCCTGGGTGGGGCGCCGCGTGGTCGTCCACCCGGAGGACGACGGCGACGACACGGCATCCGTGCTCGGCTCACTCGGCAGCGGGCGCGCAGACGACGCCGTCCGTGACGACGCGAGAGGGCTTCTCGCGCAAGGACGCTCGGCCATCCTCACCTACGGGCCAGACGGTGAGCGACGTGGCGAGGGGATGCGGGTCTTCGTCGCCGCGCACGCACCGAAGCCGCGGATGCTCGTCTTCGGCGCCATCGACTTCGCCGCCGCCGTGGCGCGCGTCGGCAGCTTCCTCGGCTACTACGTCACCGTGTGCGACGCCCGGCCCGTCTTCGCGACGAAGACGCGCTTCCCCGGCGCCGACGAGGTGATCGTCAAGTGGCCGCACGACTACCTCCAGAACGAGGTCGACGAGGGTCGCATCGACAGCCGCACCGTCATCGCCGTGCTCACCCACGACCCCAAGTTCGACGTGCCGCTGCTCGAGGTCGCGCTCCGGCTGCCCGACGTCGCCTACATCGGCGCCATGGGCTCGCGCCGCACCCACGAGAACCGGCTCGAGCGGCTCCGCGAGGCAGGGCTCACTGACGACGAGCTCGCTCGGATGAGCTCGCCCATCGGCCTCGACCTCGGGGCGCGCACCCCGGAGGAGACCGCCGTCTCGATCGCCGCCGAGATCATCGCGCTGCGCTGGGGCGGCGCCGGCGAGCGGCTCGCTGCCACCGAGGGGCCGATCCACCACCACCATCCCGCGCACGACAACCCCGTGGGGGAGCGACCGCGTACTTCGCCCCCGGACGGCGCTCCTCGGGTCTAGCGTGTGTCACGGACTCGGGGCGGCACGAGAGGGGACATCAATGAAGCGTCCGGTGTGGATCGTCGGGGCTGTCGCCCTGCTGGTGACGGGTCTGACGGGACTGAGCACGCCAGCCGCCCAGGCGCAGTCCGGTGGTGTCGACCCGGTCCCGGGCCTGCCCGTCTACCTCGCCCTCGGCGACTCGATCGCCAACGGCCAGGAGTCCGCACCACGCATCGTCGACTACGCGACGACCGTTGCCGGATGGCGGGCCAACGGCTACGTCGCCCAGTTCGACGCCGTGCTCGAGGACCGCCTCGACTGCCTGCCCGCGCAGAGCACCAACGCGCGCACCGGCTGCAAGCAGCTGCAGATCGTCAACCTCGCCCGCTCTGCGGTTCCCGCCATGAACGGCCAGCCGGAGCGGCCCGGGGTCACGACGCAGACCGTCATCGACGAGCAGCTCCCGGTCGCCCTCCCGATGCTCCAGGCCCGCAACCACGACGCCAACCCCCGCAACGACGTCGAGGTCGTCACCCTCACCGTCGGCGGCAACGACATCTTCGGGCCGATCACCTCGGCCTGCCTGGGCGCCGACCCGAGGGGCTGCCCCGCGGCGATCCAGACGGCCTTCACCGCCTTCTCCGGCAGGTACTCGACGATCCTCGCGGAGCTGCGCGCGGCAGCCGGTCCCACGACCCCGATCATCGCCATGACCTACTACAACCCACTTCCGTACTGCTACATCGGGCAGGCCAACCCCGGCGCCGGCGCCTTCGCCGACTGGTTCCTCGAGGGCGGGACGCTGCCCGGCCTCGGCACGCTGCCGGTCGGCTTCAACGACCTCATCCGGGCGATCTCGGCGCAGAACGGAGCCCGCGTCGCCGACACCTTCGGCACCCTGGGCGCCGGTGACTTCCTCGGCGGCACCGACTGCCTGCACCCCGTCCGGTCGGGGCACACGAAGATCGCGGCGGACTTCGTCAAGGCGATGTTCGGGTAGCCGTAGGCACGGGAACGCGGCGCCCCGCGGCCACTCAGCTGCGCGGGCGCCAGCGCTTCCACACGGCGGTCGCCTCGGCGCGCACCTTGCCGTCGAAGCGCAGCTCGACGGCGACGGTCATCTGAGGTTCGTCCGCCTCCGTCACGACGGCGTGCAGCTGGACCGTGTCGTGCAGCGGCGCGGGACGCAGGAAGCGCACGTCGAGACCGGCCGTGACGTAGGCAAGGTCGGCTCCCGGCAGGGGCGGCCATCCGCGGCGCTCGGCCTCGAGCATCACGGCCGCCGCGCTGTGGCAGTCGAGGACCGTCCCGATGATCCCGCCGTTGAGGTAGCCGAGGCCGTTGTCGTGCTCGGGCCACGGCGTGAAGGCGGCGACGACGCCCTCCGGCGACCCGTCTCCCGACCCGGCGCCCTCGCCCAGCGGATAGCTCTTCAGCTGCAGCCCCTTCGCGTTGCCGGGCCCGCAGCCGAAGCACGGGAGGTCGGGGTAGAGGCGCGCCTGGATGCTGGGCATGCGGGTCACGCTACCGGCGCCTCATGCCCACGAACTGGTCCAACCTCTTGATGAGTCGCGGGTCGAGGTGTCATCCTCGACCCCATGCCCGAGAGTGCACCCCAGGGCGGGTTCAGCCCCGTCAAGCGCCGGTCCGTGTCCGACGAGGTCTTCGCCGAGCTGCGCGACGCGATCCTGACCGGCCGCTTCCAGCCCGGCGACGCCCTGCCGCCCGAGCGCGAGCTCGCCGCCTCCTTCGCCGTCAACCGGCACGCGGTGCGCGAGGCCCTCAAGCGCCTGCAGGAGGCCGGCTTCGTCCAGATCGTGCACGGCGGCGCCACCACGGTCCTCGACGTCCGCAGCAGCGCCGGCCTCGACCTGCTCGCGCACCTCGCCCGCTCGGGCGAGGGCCTCGACCCGCTGATCCTGCGCGACGGCCTCGAGATGCGCCGCTGCATCGGCGTGGAGGCGGCCCGGGTCGCCGCCGCCCGGGCGTCCGACGCGGCCCGGGCGCGCGTCGTGGCGGCAGCGGCGGCCTACGGCCTCGACGACCAGACCGACGCCGACCGTGCCTTCTGGCTCGAGGTCGTCGAGGCGAGCGGCAACCTCGCCTTCCGGCTCGCCCTCAACTCGCTCGTCCAGGCCATCGACAGCGGCCCCGACGTCATGGACGCCCTGCTCGCCGCCGACCGGGCCGACCTGCTGGCGCACGCGCCTCTCGCGGCAGCCATCGCCGCCCGCGACAGCGAGCTCGCTGCGCGCCTCGCCGACGCGATCCTCAGCCAGGCCGTCGACGTGTGGGCCTCGCTCACCGACTCGGGACGCACGCTGGACCCGGTGACGCGAGGCGCGTGATGGTCGACATCATCCTCACGGCGATCCCGTTCTTCATCGCGTTCATCGTCATCGAGGTCGTCTCGCTGTGGTTCGCACCGGACGACGACGAGGTCGGCTACGAGGTCCGCGACACCGTCACCAGCCTGACGATGGGCATCGGCAGCGTCGGCGTCGGCATCTTCTACAAGGCCCTCCAGCTCGTCGTCTACGCCGCGTTGTATGCCGTGACGCCCCTTCGCCTCGACACCTCCCTCTGGTGGGTGTGGGTCGTCATCTTCTTCGCCGAGGACCTCGCCTACTACTGGTACCACCGCGCCCACCACGAGGTCCGCATCCTCTGGGCGAGCCACGTCGTGCACCACTCGAGCCAGCGCTACAACTTCTCGACGGCGCTGCGCCAGACGTGGACGCCCTTCGGCGGCATCCCGTTCTGGGCGCCGCTCGCCCTGCTCGGCGTGCCGGTCTGGGCGATCTTCCTCCAGCAGTCGATCTCCCTCATCTACCAGTTCTTCCTGCACACCGAGCGCGTTGGGAAGCTCTGGCGCCCAGTGGAATACGTCATGAACACGCCCTCGCACCACCGCGTGCACCACGGCATGAACAACGCCTACCTCGACCGCAACTACGGCGGCATCCTCGTCATCTGGGACCGGCTCTTCCGCTCCTTCGAGCCCGAGGGCGAGCGCGTCGTCTACGGCCTGACCAAGCAGCTGCGCACCCACAACCCGCTCGTCGTCGCGACGCACGAGTACGCGTCGATCTGGGCCGACGTCCGCACCGCCCGCACCTGGCGCGACCGGCTGGGGCACGTCCTCCGCGGCCCGGGCTGGCAGCCCGGGACCTGAGCGGAGGGCTGGTCAAGCCCGGCACCCGGGGCCACGATGGGAGGCGGTGAGCGGCCCGCGCTCCCGGACCGAGGAGGACCATCGTGAGCACCTACCAGGTCGGCTACTTCGTCGGCAGCCTGTCATCGACCTCGATCAACCGGACGCTGAGCAAGGCGCTGATCCGGCTGGCGCCGAAGGACCTCGAGTTCACCGAGATCCCCATCGGCAACCTCCCGCTCTACAGCCCCGACTTCGACGCCGACTACCCGGCCGAGCCCCGCGCGCTCAAGGACGCCATCGCCGCGTCGTCGGCCGTCCTCTTCGTCACGCCGGAGTACAACCGGTCCATCCCCGGCGCCCTGAAGAACGCCATCGACTGGGCCTCGCGCCCGTGGGGCCAGAACTCCTTCAACCACGTGCCGGCCGCCGTCATCGGCGCGTCGCCCGGCCAGATCGGCACGGCACTCGCCCAGCAGAGCCTGCGCGGCGTCCTCAGCTTCTGCAACGCCCGCCAGATGACCGCGCCCGAGGCCTACGTCAGCCTCCGGCCCGGCCTCATCACCGACGACGGCGAGGTCACCGACGAGTCGACCGCCGCCTTCCTCACCGACTTCATGCAGGAGTTCCGCGACCACGTCGTGCGCGTGCTCACCGTTCTCCCGCGCGCCTGAGCGGGTCGTATGCCGGGTCGCCGACGGGCGACACGGCATACGACCGCTGCTCAGTGGGCCAGAGGGCTCAGTGGGCGCTCGACGTCTTCCAGAGGTTGATGCCGCCCTCGACCGCGTGCTGGTCGATCGTGTCGAGCTCCTCCTGCGAGAACTCGAGGTTGTCGAGCGAGCCGAGGCTGTTCTCGAGCTGACCGACCGACGAGGCGCCGATGAGCACCGACGTGACGCGCTGGTCGCGCAGGATCCACGCGAGCGCCATCTGCGCGAGCGACTGGCCGCGCGACTGCGCCATCTCGTTGAGGGCGCGGATGTGCGTGAGGTTCTGCTCGGTCAGCAGGTCGGTCGAGAGCGACTTGTCCTGCGACGCGCGCGAGCCCTCGGGAACCCCGTTCAGGTACTTGTCGGTCAGCATGCCCTGCGCGAGCGGGCTGAAGGCGATGCAGCCGACGCCCTCCTCGCCGACCACGTCGAGCAGGTCCTCCTCGACCCAGCGGTTGAGCATCGAGTAGCTCGGCTGGTGGATGAGCAGCGGCGTGCCCATGGACCGCAGGATCTCGACGGCCTCCCTGGTGCGCGGGCCCGAGTAGCTGGAGATGCCGGCATACAGCGCCTTGCCCGAGCGGACCGCGGTGTCGAGCGCGCCCATCGTCTCCTCGAGCGGCGTCGTCTCGTCGAAACGGTGGCTGTAGAAGATGTCGACGTAGTCGACGCCCATCCGCGCCAGCGACTGGTCGAGCGAGGAGAGGACGTACTTGCGGCTGCCGCCGCCCTGGCCGTAGGGGCCCGGCCACATGTCGTAGCCCGCCTTCGTCGACAGGATCAGCTCGTCGCGGTAGCGCTTGAAGTCCTGCGCGTAGATCGTGCCGAAGTTGCGCTCGGCGCTGCCGTAGGGCGGGCCGTAGTTGTTGGCGAGGTCGAAGTGCGTGACGCCGAGGTCGAAGGCCCGTCGCAGCGTCGCGCGCTGGCGGTCGAGCGGGACGTCGTCGCCGAAGTTGTGCCACAGACCGAGCGAGACCGCCGGCAGGTCGAGCCCCGAACGGCCCGTGCGGCGGTAGGTCATCGAGTCGTAGCGGCTGGGTGCGGCCTGGTAGTCGTCGGCGTGAAGTGTCATGTGCCCCAGTCTCGTCTGCATCGCGCATGCCGCGAAAGGCGGGGTTGTGTCGAGTCGTGCCCGGGCGTCCGATGTGGATGTGGAGGGTTCTTCCTGTTGCCCTTGTGAAGCAGGTGACGGCGAGTAAGACTGCGCGTGGGGAAGTCAACGATGTCAACTGCAGCGTGGCAGGAGGACCGACAGCATGACCCGAATCAATGTGACCGTCGACGGGGTGAGCTACTCCGACGAGGTCGAGCCCAGGACCCTTTTGGTCCAGTACCTTCGCGAGGGCCTGGGCAAGACCGGAACCGTCGTCGGGTGCGACACCAGCAACTGCGGTGCCTGCACCGTGCACCTCGACGGCACGAGTGTGAAGTCGTGCAACGTCCTCGCCGTCCAGGCGGACGGCCACGAGGTGACCACGATCGAGGGGCTCGCCACGGACGGCGAGCTGCACCCGGTCCAGCAGGCCTTCCACGAGTGCCACGCCCTCCAGTGCGGCTACTGCACCCCCGGCATGATCATGCAGGCGTGTGACGTCCTCAAGAACAACCCCGACCCGAGCGAGCAGGAGATCCGCGAGGGTCTCGAGGGCAACCTCTGCCGCTGCACCGGCTACCACAACATCGTCAAGGCCGTGCAGCAGGCGGCCGGCGCGATGAGCAGCTCGAGCTCGCAGTCGAGCGCCCAGGCGGTGTCGTCATGACGATCACCGAGGACCGCGCGGCCGACGCACCTACCCCCGAGATCGGTAAGGCCCGCACCCGCAAGGAGGACCAGCGCCTCATCACCGGCCGCACCCGCTGGACCGACAACATCCAGCTGCCCGGCATGCTGCACCTCGCCATGGTGCGCAGCCCCTTCGCCCACGCCACCGTGACGGCGATCAACACCGATGAGGCCAAAAAGGCCCCGGGCGTCGTCGGGGTCGTCACCGGCGCCGACATCAAGGACGTCCAGGGCGTCGTCGCCAACGCGTGGCCGCTCAACGCGGAGCAGAAGACCCCGAACCACCTGCCCGTCGTCGTCGACCACGTCGCGTGCGCTGGCGAGATCGTCGCCGTCGTCGCGGCCCGCACCGCGGCCGAGGCCCGCGACGCGGCCGAGCTCGTCGACGTCGACTACGACGAGCTGCCCGCCGTGCTCGACCTCAAGGAGGCCGTCAAGGACGAGGTGCTCGCGCACCCCGACCTCGGCACCAACACCTCCGCGGTCTGGACCCTCGACTCGGCGGCCCAGGGCTCGGGCACCGACGTCGAGGACGAGATCGCCAAGGCCCGCGACGGGGGCATCGTCATCGAGCGGGAGTTCCGCCAGCAGCGGCTCATCCCCGCCTTCATGGAGCCGCGCTCGACCGTCTGCGACCCGACAGGCGAGCAGATGACGGTGTGGACCTCGACCCAGGTGCCGCACATCCTGCGCTTCCTCGTCGCGGCGACCACCGGCATCCCCGAGTCCAAGGTGCGGATCATCGCCCCCGACGTCGGAGGCGGCTTCGGCGGCAAGCTCCAGACGACCCCCGAGGAGTTCGCCACCATCGCCGTCGCGCGCCGGCTCGGCAAGCCGTGCAAGTACACCGAGACCCGGAGCGAGTCGCTGCTCTCGGGCCACCACGGCCGCGACCAGTGGCAGAAGCTGACGCTCGCCGCCACCAAGGAGGGACGCGTCACCGGCCTCAAGGTCGAGCTGCTCGCCGACCTCGGTGCCTACGTCGGCGTCGTCGGCGGAGGCGTCCCCGTGCTCGGCGCGTGGATGTTCAACTCCATCTACAAGTTCGCCGCCTACCACTTCACCGTGCGGACGCTGCTGACCAACAAGACGTGGGTCGACGCCTACCGCGGCGCCGGTCGCCCCGAGGCGACCTTCGCCATCGAACGGATGATGGACGAGCTCGCCGCAGAGCTCGGCCGCGACCCGCTCGAGGTCCGCGAGCAGAACTGGATCACCCACGACGAGTTCCCGTTCACGTCGGTCGCCGGGATGACCTACGACTCCGGCAACTACGAGGCGGCCACCGCCAAGGCCAAGGAGCTCTTCGGCTACGACGAGCTGCGCGCCGAGCAGAAGCGGCGCCGCGAGAGCAACGACCCCGTGCAGCTCGGCATCGGCATCTCGACCTTCACCGAGATGTGCGGCCTCGCGCCCTCACGCATCCTCGGCGCCCTCAACTACGGCGCCGGCGGCTGGGAGAGTGCCAGCATCCGCATGCTCGCGACCGGCAAGGTCGAGGTCATCACCGGCGTCTCGCCGCACGGCCAGGGCCACGAGACGGCATGGAGCCAGATCGTCGCCGACCGGCTGGGCGTCCCGTTCGAGGACGTCGAGGTGCTGCACGGCGACACGCAGACCTCGCCGAGAGGCATGGACACCTACGGCTCGCGCTCGCTCGTCGTGGGCGCCGAGGCCGTCGTCAGGGCCGCCGACAAGGTCATCGAGAAGGCCCGGACCGTCGCGGCCCACCTGCTCGAGGCAAGCGTCGACGACATCGAGTTCAAGGCCGGCACCTTCGGCGTCAAGGGCACCGACAAGGGCGTGAGCATGGCCGAGATCGCGATGGCGGCGTGGACCGGACACAACCTGCCCGACGGGTTCGAGCCGTCCATCGACGCCGACGCGACCTTCGACCCCGACAACTTCTCCTTCCCGCACGGCACGCACCTGTGCGCCATGGAGGTCGACACCGAGACGGGGGCGACGACGATGCGCAAGTACGTCTGCGTCGACGACATCGGCACCATCATCAACCCGCTCATCGTCGAGGGTCAGGTGCACGGCGGTCTCGTCCAGGGCATCGCCCAGGCACTCTGGGAGGGGGCGGAGTACGACGAGCAGGGCACGCTCGTGACCGGCTCGTTCGTCGACTACACCCTGCCGACCTCTGCCGACACGATCAGCTTCATCACCGACCACACGACGACACCCGCGACCTACACCGCGTTGGGCACCAAGGGAGTCGGCGAGGCAGGCGCCATCGCCTCCACACCGGCGGTCGTCAACGCGATCGTCGACGCGGTGCGTCCGCTCGGCGTCGACGACATCCTCATGCCGTGCACTCCCGAGCGGGTGTGGAAGGCCATCCAGAAGGGCCGCTCGGTGCCCGGGGAGGGTGAGCGGGACGCGCAGCCGCACTTCGACGAGGGCGTGCCGAACCAGGATCCCGGTGCCGGGAGCGAAGGGAGCCAGGCATGATCCCCGCACAGTTCGACTACCTCGCGCCCGCGTCGGTCGAGGAGGCCATCCGCGCGCTCGCCGAGCACGGTGACGACGCGAAGGTGCTCGCCGGAGGGCAGTCGCTGCTGCCGATCCTGCGCATGCGCCTCAACGCGCCGGGGGTCGTCATCGACCTCGGGCGCATCCCCGAGCTGCAGGGTGTCTCCGAGGACGGCGACCGCCTCGTCATCGGCGCCATGACGACGTATGCCGCCGTGCTGGCCTCCGAGGCCGTGTCCACCCACGCGGCCCTGCTGTCCAAGGCGATCCAGACCGTGGCCGACCCCCAGATCCGGCACCGCGGCACGATCGGTGGTGCACTCGTGCACGCCGACCCAGCCGGCGACGTCGGCGCTCCCGCGCTCGCGCTCGGGGCCGAGTTCGTCATAGCCGGTGCTGGCGGAGCGACGCGTACCGTCGCGGCCGAGGACTTCTTCGAGGACCTCTTCACGACCGCCGTCGGCGAGAGCGAGCTGCTGACCCAGATCCGCGTCCCGAAGCACACTGGCTGGGGTGCGCACTACGAGAAGTTCGTCCGCGTCAGCCACCAGTGGTCGATCGTCGGCGTGGCGGCGACGGTGCGCAGCGAGGGCGGCTCGATCGCCGAGGCGCGCGTCGGGCTGACCAACATGGGCTCGACGCCGCTGCGGGCGCGCTCGGTCGAGGAGGCCCTCGTCGGGCAGCCCGCGACCGACGAAGCCGTCCGTGCCGCGGTCGCGTCCGTCGCCGAGGGCACCAACCCGCCCTCGGACCTCAACGGCGACTCCGACTACCGCAAGCACCTCGCCACGGTGCTGACGCGGCGCGCGGTCCTCGCCGCGGCAGGAGCGTGATCGCCGGATGGACCTGACGCACTCCTTCACCGTGCCGACCTCGGTCGACGACGCGTGGGCCCTCTTCATGGACCTCGAGCGCGTCGGCGGGTGCTTCCCCGGGGCCACCGTGACGGAGGTGACCGACGACGGGTTCTCCGGCACGGTCAAGGTCAAGCTCGGGCCGATCGCACTGGTCTACTCCGGGTCGGGCTCCTTCGTCGAGCGCGACGACGCGACGCACCACGCCGTCATCGAGGCCAAGGGCAAGGACAAGCGCGGCAACGGCACCGCCGGGGCCACGGTGACCATCACCCTGAGCCCCGACGGCACCGGCGCCCGGGCCGACGTCGTCACCGACCTCGCCGTCACCGGCAAGCCGGCCCAGTTCGGCCGGGGCGTCATGCAGGACGTGTCCGACAAGCTGCTCCAGGCGTTCGTCGCCTGCATCGAGACGCAGCTCACCGGACCGCCCGCCGAGCCGGAGGCTGCTCCGGCCGCGATGGCTGCGGCTGCTCCGGCCGGCTCGAACGGCTACGTCGAGACCGGCTCCGACGCGCTCGCGGCCGACACCGGCGCGGCGATGGCTGCGGCGCCGACGGCGTCGTCGCCTCCGGTGGCACACGCGCCGAAGCCGCCGCGCCGGGTCCCCGCCGACATCGAGGAGGATGCGCCCCTCGACCTCGGCTCGGCCGTCATGCCGGTCCTCATCCAGCGGTATGCCGGCTACGCGGCGGCGGCCGCCATCGGGGTCGTCATCGGCTGGCTCGTCGGCCGCGGCAGCAGGTCCTGAGCCCACCTCCACCCAGCCCCACCCGCAGGCCCGGTCGCCGTCGCGACCGGGCCTGCGGCATACCTCGTCGGCTCGCCGTGTTGGACGATGAAGAGCCCACCAACCCCAGGAGAGTCATGTCCCGCGTCACTGTCCTCGGCGGCCACGGCAAGGTCGCCCTGCTCGCTGCCCCGCTGCTCGTCGACGACGGGCACGACGTCACGTCCGTCGTCCGCAACCCCGACCACGTGGCCGACGTCGAGGCCACCGGCGCCACGGCCGCCGTGCTCGACATCGAGCACGCGTCGACCGACGAGATCGCCGAGCTGCTGCGTGGCAGCGACGTCGTCGTGTGGTCGGCCGGAGCCGGCGGCGGGAGCCCCGAGCGGACGTATGCCGTCGACCGCGACGCCGCGATCCGCTCGATGGACGCGGCCGTGCAGGCCGGCGTCGGGCGCTACGTCATGGTGTCCTACTTCGGCGCCGGGCCCGACCACGGCGTGCCCGAGGACAACGGCTTCTACGCCTACGCCGAGGCCAAGACCGCAGCCGACGAGTACCTCCAGGGCACCGACCTCGCGTGGACGATCCTGCGCCCGAGCAGCCTGACCACGGACGCGGCCACCGGTCACATCGCGGCCGGTGAAGGAGTCGTCGCCGGTCAGGTGTCCCGCGACAACGTCGCCCACGTCATCCGCTCGGTCGTGGAGCACCCCGACCCGACGGCCCGCCGCATCCTGGCGTTCAACGACGGCTTCCAGCCCATCGACGAGGTCGTCGCCACCACCGTCGAGTGAGCGCTCCGTCCCACTCGAGTGAGCGCTCCGTCCCACGTGCATGGGTCGTGTGGGGTCGCCTGCTCACTCGACTGGGACGGGGCGCTCACTCGACGTCAGGGGCGGGCCACGTGCTCGGCGATGACGAGGTCCTGCCACGCCATGCCGACGCTCTTGAAGACGTTCGGACGGTCCGTCGCGCGCTCGACCCGGCCGAGCACGACGTCCGCGAGGGTGCGCACGTCGGCCCAGTCGAGCGCGCCCTGCGCCGCCGCGAGGATGACGTCGCCTGCCTCGCGGCGCGCCGTCCCGATCTCCTCGACGACGACGAGCGAGCGTCCGAGCAGGCCCGACCCGAGCTCGCGCCGGTGCGGCTCGTGCGAGCCGATGGCGACGACGCAGGCCCCGTCGGCCACCCAGTCGTCGTCGAGCACCGGGGTCGTGGCCGACGTCGCGGTCACGACGACCTGCGCCTCGCGGACCGCCGCCTCGACCTGGGGGTCGCCGACCGTGAGCCCGCGCGTGGCGAGCCGGTGGGTCGACGCGAGTCCCGAGATGCGCTGCGCCGTCGAGCGGGCGGCGTCACCGCGCCGGCCGACGACCGTCACCGATGGCGTATGCCGGATGGCGAGCAGCGCCTCCGCGTGCCCGAGCGCCTGCGGACCGCTGCCGAAGATGACTGCCGACCCGACCTCGGCCGGGGCCAGCGCGTCGATGGCGACGGCCGACACGGCTGGGGTGCGCAGCGAGGTCACAGCGGTGCCGTCGATGAGGACCGAGGGGCTCAGGGTGTCGGCGTCGAGCAGGACGTAGACGGCCTGGATGCGGTCGTGACCGCGGGCCGGGTTGCCCGGCGCGACCGAGAGCACCTTGGTGCCGGCCGAGCGCCGGTTGGTCGACGGCATGACGAGGAGCTGGCCGTCGCCGACCGACGCGGCCAGACGGGGCGGGTCCGACGCCGGGTCGAGCCCGTCGGCGAGCTCGCGCCGGATGAGCCTGCGGGCGCGGTCCGGCGACACGCTCCGGCGCACGGTGGCGGCGTCGACCCAGCGAGGCTGCTGCACGTCAGGCCTGCTCGGCGCTGGACCGGGCCCGCTCGGCTCGCGCCGGGTCGGTGGCCGCGTCGGCGACCTGCGCCAGGTGGGCCCGCAGCTGCCTGGCGAGCGTCCACTGGGTGACCTCGTGGGTGAACCGGCGCACCCAGCCGGGCGACACGGCATACGCCAGCGTCAGCACGACGAGCGTCCCCTCGTCCTCGGCGTCGAAGCGCCAGGTCAGCGGCTCGGCCCTCACGTGGGCGGGCAGCAGCAGCGCCGGCTCGCCGACCGTCGCGGTCAGCGCTCGGGCGACAGGTGGCGGGAGCGGCACATGGACGTCAGCACTGACCTGGGGCACGCGTCGACTCTAGGTGTCGGCGTGCGAGGGCGCCTGGCCGGGCATGTGCGCCGAGGACGACCGTGGACGTACGCTCGTGCGGTCGCCCACCACCCCGGGTGGCAGCCGTCAACGACGACACGAAGTCAGGACATCATGGCGCTCAGCGTTTTCGACCTCTTCTCGATCGGCATCGGGCCGTCGAGCTCGCACACGGTCGGTCCGATGCGGGCCGCCGCGCTCTTCGCCGAGCGGCTGCGTGACGAGGGAGTCCTCGACCGGGTCGCGCGCGTGCGCTCGCAGCTCTTCGGCTCGCTCGGCGCCACCGGACACGGGCACGGCAGCGACAAGGCCGTCCTGCTCGGCCTCACGGGGGAGCGGCCCGAGCTGTGCGACCCGCGCGCCGTCGAAGGGCGCCTCGCCGAGATCCGCTCGAGCAACCGTCTCGCCCTGCTCGGGCAGCACGAGATCGACTTCGTCGAGGACGAGGACCTCACCCTGCACCGGCGCAAGACCCTGCCGCTGCACCCCAACGGCATGACGTTCACAGCACGCGACGCCGACGGCGTGACGCTCGCCGAGCACACCTACTACTCCGTCGGCGGCGGCTTCGTCGTCGGCGAGGACGCCGACGGGTCGAGCAAGATCGTCGAGGACTCGACGCCCGTCGCGCACCCCTTCCGCACTGGCGACGAGCTGCTCGCCCACTGCCGCGAGACCGGCAAGTCGATCGCCCGCATCATGCTCGAGAACGAGCTGTCGTGGCGCACCGAGCAGGAGGTCCGCGACGGCCTGCTCGACATCTGGCGCGTCATGAAGGAGTGCGTGCGCAACGGCATCGCCACCGAGGGCGTGCTGCCCGGTGGCCTCCGTGTGCGTCGCCGCGCGCCCGAGCTGGCCCGACGCCTTCAGCTCGAGGGCCAGAGCGACGACCCGCTGCGCGGCATGGACTGGATCACCCTCTACGCCCTCGCCGTCAACGAGGAGAACGCGTCGGGTGGGCGCGTCGTCACGGCTCCGACCAACGGCGCCGCCGGCATCATCCCCGCGGTGCTCCACTACTACGCGAACTTCGTCAACGGCGCGGACCGCGACGGCATCGTCCGCTTCCTGCTCACCGCGGGCGCGATCGGCGTCATCTACAAGGAGACCGCCTCGATCTCCGGTGCCGAGGTCGGCTGCCAGGGTGAGGTCGGCTCCGCGTGCTCGATGGCGGCCGGCGCGATGGCCGCCGTCATGGGCGGCACGCCCGAGCAGGTCGAGAACGCCGCCGAGATCGGCATGGAGCACAATCTCGGCCTCACCTGCGACCCGGTCGGCGGCCTCGTGCAGATCCCCTGCATCGAGCGCAACGCCATCGCGTCGGTCAAGGCCATCACGGCGGCTCGCACCGCCCTGCGCGGTGACGGCTCGCACGTCGTGAGCCTCGACAAGGTCGTCAAGACGATGCGCGAGACCGGCCGCGACATGAAGGTGAAGTACAAGGAGACCGCGCGCGGCGGCCTCGCGGTCAACGTCATCGAGTGTTGACCCCGCCCTTCCGCAGGATCCGCGGCGGCGCCGTGAATGTCGGCTTTGCGTGCAGCGCATGCTCAGAACTGAGCACTTCTCTGCGAATTCGCTGACAGTTCGGCCTTTTTCGTCTCTGGGGACCGGGCTCGGAGCACTTTGGGAGGTGGCGTCGATCGGCGCCACCCGCCGACCTCGGGGGCTCTGCGCCGGCTGGTCAACACAGGGAGAAGGGGACACTCATGCGTTCACTGCGCAGCCGCGCCGTCCTGGCCGGCATCACCGCACTGGGCACGATCGGACTGGCCACAGCAGCTGCAGGACCGGCAGGCGCCGTGCCCGCGAGCGGAGGTACCGAGCACTCGTCGTTCCCGGCAGCGGGGGCCGTCTTCGAGTGCAGCTCGCCGACGGGGGACATCACGGCGCTCAGCGGCACGGTCAGCATGGTCGACCACTGGACGGTCGATGGTCAGGGCGTGTTCCACGAGACCGGGACCGTGAACACGCACGGCGTCACCCTGATGGGTGCGAACGGCGACCTCTACACGGTCTCCGGCGCTTCGTGGTTCGGCGGCAAGATGGACGCCACGGGCACGCCCATGGTCTTCACCGACACGGAGCATTGGGTCCTGCACGACACGACGACGGGTGGGAACGTCAAGGTGCAGATCGTCAGCCACTGGTCCCCCGGCGCGAGCTTCACGTGGGACAAGGGCACCTGCTCCGCTCCGGAGGGGTGAGCGGAGCAGTCGGCTCCGTGGCCGCCTCGCCCTGGTCAGGGGCGGGGCGGCTGCCCTGTCAGGACTCCTGCGGAGCCTCGTCGAGGTCCGGCAGGGGCAGCTCGACCTCGCACTCGTAGTAGCGCATGGCCAGGCGCGCCCGCTCGACGTCGATGGTCCCCTCGCCGATGGCGATGACGTCGTCGAGCCACCGGTGAGACGGCGCCTCCGCCTGGAAGGTCAGGACGTGCACGCCGCGTCCGTCCGTCAGCGAGGACAACCCGGTCAACGTGAAGAGCACCACGCCGTCCTCGACGTGGATGACGCCGCGGGCGTCCGGCGAGGCCCACCCCTCCCGGATACGGGGGAAGTTCGACCACGAGGCCGTGCCTGACAGGCGCCCTGTCAGCGTGCCCGTGCCCTGGCCGTAGATCCGGCCGTCACGTCCGGCCGAGGGTTCGACCTCGTGGATGAGGTCGTAGGTCCAGCTCGCATCGCACAGGTGCCGGAGTCGCATGAGAGCCTCCTCGGAGAGAGTCCACTCCCTTGACGTTACCCCCGTGGTCGCGCGCTGGGGCGCGTCTCCCGAAGACCGCTGTCAGCGATGATGGCCCTCGGCCTCGCTGATCGGATATGTATGTCCTGCAACGTATCTCGCATACAGGTCCGTAGTGCCACCAGCCTCGCGAATGACCTCGGCGAAGAAGCGACCCGAGTCGCGGACGGAGCGCTGCTGCGTCTCGTAGTCGAGGGCGACCAGACCGAACCGGGGCACCTCACCCTCGTTCCACTCCCAGTTGTCGACGAAGCACCAGTGGTAGTAGCGGTCAACCGGAACTCCTCGGGCCCGAACCGTGCCCAACACCTCGAGGTGCTCCCAGAGGTAGCGCGACCGGAACGCGTCGACCGCGTCGCACGTGCCGTTCTCGGTGACCCAGACGGGCAGGCGGTAGGTCTCCCACGCCCACCGTGCCATCTGACCGAGCCCGGCGGCATACACCTCCCAGCCGAGGTCGTTGACGGGCACGCCCGGGGGCGTGCCGTCGTCGAAGCGCGTCACGGTCGTGCGGGAGTAGTAGTTGAGGCCGAAGAAGTCCGCGTAACGCCCGGGGGTGATCCCCGCCGGCCGACGCAGCGGCGCCGTGAACTCACCGGTCGTCATGGCCCGCACGATCGCGTCCTGGAAGAGGCGGCGCATGACCACGGTCAGCGCGCGGTGCCAGGGGTTGAGCGGGTTGCCCGGCTGGAAGGGCCGCAGGTGGTGGGCGACGCCGACCATCGTGTCCGGGGCGGGTCGCAGGGCGTGGATGAGCGCATACGCCCGGATGTGCGCGACGGCGAGGACCTCGAAGACGCGCAGCCCCTCACGCAGGCTGCGGTGGCCGGGTGGGAAGTCGCCGAACACGTGCGCGCCGGTGACGTAGACGTTGGGCTCGTTGATCGTCACCCACTCCGCGACGAGGTCGCCGAGCCGCTCCACCACCTCGGCGACGAAGCGCTCCCACACCCACAGGGCGCCGGGTGCGAGCCATCCGCCGTCGCGCTCGAACCACAGCGGGTGGCTGAAGTGGTGCAGTGTCACGAGAGGCCGGATCCCCTTGTCGCGCAGCAGCTCCAGCTCCGCGCGGTAGCGGGCGAAGGCCACCTCGTCCCAGCGACCCGGCCGAGGCTCGAGGCGCGCCCAGTCGACACTCATCCGGTAGACCTGCACGTCGAGCTCGGCCAGCAGCTCGGTGTCCTCACGCCACCGCGCCCAGTGGTCGGTGGCGCGCCGCGGCGTGGAGCCGTCGGCGATGGTGCCGGGACGGTCCGCCCAGTCGTTCCAGCTGCTCTCGACGTCGCCACCCTCGACCTGCGTGGCGGCGGTCGCGACGCCGAGGAGCATCCCGTCGAGCCGGAAGCCGTGCGTCACCTCGTCGACGGTCGCCATGCGACTCAACGTACCGGCGGCCGATGCGACAGACTGGCGCGCGTGGGTCACGTCTCCGTCGCAGAGCACCGTGCCGCCGTCGCGCGGCTCCTCGGGGTCGGCAGGGTCGCGCAGGTCGCGCTCGACCGGCATGCCGCCGGGCGTCGCCTCGCCGCCGACCTCGTCGCCGCCGACGACCTCCCACGCTTCGACAACTCGGCCATGGACGGGTATGCCGTGTGCCCCGGATCCCCGGATCAGCGCAGCCACCCCGTGGTCGGCGACGTGCCGGCCGGGTCGGCCCCGGACTTCGTGCTCGCGCCCGGTGAGGCGGCCCGGGTCATGACGGGCGCGCGCCTGCCGGAGGGCACGGTGGCGGTCGTCCCCGTCGAGCGCACCGACGCGAGCCCCACCGGCCCGGCCCCGTCGCGCGTCACCGTGGTGGGCGAGGTCGCGGCCGGCCAGCACGTGCGACTCCGTGGAGAGGACGTGACGGCCGGAACGGTGATCGGGACAGCCGGCTCGGCCGTGACACCGGCCCTGATCGCCCTCGGACGCTCGGCCGGCTGCACCACGGTCGAGGTCCACCTGCCCACCCGGGTCGCCGTCGTCGCGACCGGCGCCGAGCTCGCCCCGCCGGAGACCGACCCCGGCGCCGGAGGCATCCACGAGTCCAACTCCGACATGGTCGCCGCGCTCGCGGCGGCCGCCGGCTGCGACGTGCGCCGCGTCGAGGTGTGCTCCGACGAGCCCGACGACCTCCGACGCCTCCTCGACGAGCTCGACGCCGACCCCGAGGTGGACCTCGTCGTCACGACCGGGGGAGTCAGTGTCGGCGCCTACGAGGTCGTCCGTCAGGTGTGCTCGCCGCTGCCGACCTTCGACTTCGTCCACCTCGCCATGCAGCCCGGTGGACCCCAGGGCCTCGGCCGCTACGGGTCCACGCCCGTCGTGTGCCTGCCGGGCACCCCCGTCGGGGCCTTCGTCGCCTTCCACGTGCTCGTCCGTCCTGGCCTCGACCGACGCCACGGGGAGCCGGGCGCGAGACCCGGCCACGCGGCCTACGCAGGCAGGACCCGGCGCACGCGCGCCGGACGCGTCCAGTTCGTCACGAGCGTGCTCCACGACGACGGCACGGTCACGTCCCCGGATGCCCGCCACCTCACGGCGCTCGCTGCGGCGAACTGCCTCGTGGAGGTGCCCGAGGGCATCGACCAGCTCATCGACGGCGACGTCGTCGTCGTCCACCCGGTGTGAACGGGGCACCTGCCCGGCGCCCCTAGGCTGTGGGACGTGAGCGCGACCCTCGTGGCCAAGGACCTCGCCGGGGGCCACGCCCACCGGACCCTCTTCGAGCACCTCGACCTCACGGTCGCCCCGGGTGACGTCGTCGGGGTCGTCGGCGCCAACGGTGCGGGCAAGTCGACGCTCCTGCGCCTCCTCGCGGGCGAAGACCTGCCGCTCGACGGCACCGTGACGACGGCTCCCTCCGACGCGTTCGTCGGCTGGCTGCCGCAGGAGCACGAACGCGTGCCCGGCGAGACCGTCGCCGACCACATCGGCCGGCGCACCGGCGCCACCGCCGCCACCGCCGCGATGGAGGAGGCCGCGGGCGCCCTCGGCGGCGACGACCCGAAGGCCGACGAGGCGTATGCCGTGGCGCTCGACCACTGGCTCGTCAGCGGAGCGCCCGACCTGGACGAGCGCATCCCCCCGATGCTCGCCGAGCTGGGTCTCGACGTGGGCGCCGACGCGCTCATGACGTCGCTCTCCGGCGGCCAGGCCGCGCGGGCGGCGCTCGCCGCGCTGCTGCTGAGCCGCTTCGACCTCGTGCTGCTCGACGAGCCCACCAACGACCTCGACCTCGCCGGTCTCGACCGCCTCGAGGCGTTCGTCCACGGCCAGCGCGCTGGCGTCGTGCTCGTCTCGCACGACCGCGAGTTCCTCGCCCGCTGCGTCACGCGCATCGTCGAGCTCGACCTCGCGCAGAACTCGGTCTCGGTCCACGACGGCGGCTACGAGTCCTACCTCGAGGAGCGCGAGGTCGCCCGGCGACACGCGCGAGAGGCCTACGAGGCCTATGCCGGCACCAAGTCCGACCTCGAGTCGCGGGCGCGCACCCAGCGGGAGTGGTCGTCCAAGGGCGTTCGCAACGCCATGAAGAAGAGCCCCGACAACGACAAGAACCGTCGCGCTGCCAGCATCGAGTCGTCCGAGAAGCAGGCGCGCAAGGTGCGGCAGATGGAGTCGCGGATCGCCCGGCTCGACGAGGTCGCCGAGCCGCGCAAGGAGTGGGTGCTGCAGTTCTCGATCGGGGCGGCGCCGCGCTCGAGCTCGGTCGTGTCGACGCTCAACGAGGCGGTGGTCCGCCGGGGCGACTGGACGTTCGGGCCGGCCTCTCTCCAGGTGGAGGCGCGCCGCCGCATCGGCATCACCGGACCCAACGGCGCCGGCAAGACGACCTTGCTGTCGCTGCTGCTCGGCCGCATCGCCCCAGACGACGGCAGCGCGTCGCTCGGCGCGAGCGTGGCCGTCGGCGAGATCGACCAGGCGCGCACGGGGCTGCGCGAGGACCTGCCGCTCGGCGACGCGTTCGGCGAGGCCGTGCCAGACGTCAACCCCGCCGACCGCCGCACCCTGCTCGCGAAGTTCGGGCTCAAGGCCGACCAGGTGGG
Source organism: Terrabacter ginsenosidimutans (assembly GCF_039539425.1). Taxonomy (NCBI): domain Bacteria; kingdom Bacillati; phylum Actinomycetota; class Actinomycetes; order Micrococcales; family Intrasporangiaceae; genus Terrabacter; species Terrabacter ginsenosidimutans. The sequence continues at coordinate 42,949 of NZ_BAABDC010000011.1, forward strand.
CAGCGCCGTCGGGCGCCTCTCGCCGGGGGAGCGCACGCGCGCCGCGATGGCACTGCTGCAGGCTCGCGGCGTCAACCTGCTCGTCCTCGACGAGCCGACCAACCACCTCGACCTGCCCGCGATCGAGCAGCTGGAGGAAGCGCTCGACTCCTACGACGGGGCGCTGCTGCTCGTCTCGCACGACCGCCGGCTGCTCGAGAACGTCCGCCTCGACGAGCGCTGGCACGTCGAGGCCGGACAGGTCACCGGCCTCTGACCCTGCCCTCGTGTCGATTTCCGGACCGCTCGTGCGTCAAGGAGATGAGCGGTCACCGGCCCGGTGGCCGTGACACCACGGAGGTCATCATGAGTCACCCCATCGTCCACGCGGAGATCCGCTCCAGCGACCCCGACGCGACCCGCGCCTTCTTCGGCGACCTGTTCGGATGGACCTATCCGAACGAAGGAGCCTTCCCCGGCTACACCTTCGTCGAGACCGGCGTCCCGGGCGCGCTCTACACGGCGATCAGCCCGCTGCAGGGCGACGGTGACCTCGTCACGTTCTTCGTGGGCGTCGACGACATGGCCGACTCCATCGCGAACGCGACCCGGCTCGGCGGCCGCGTCGTGCAGGAGCCCGTCACCGTCCCGGGAGTGTCGTTCGCCCTCATCGCCGACCCCCAGGGTCACGTGGTGGGCCTGGCCCAGCAGCTCTGAGCTCGGGGTCGGATCGGCTCAGGCGGCGAGGGCATCGGCAGGTGCATGCGCAATCCGCCTGAAGCACAGACGAATTCACTGATCACCCGCGATGTCAGCCGGGGGAGTTGGTCGGGTCGGCGACCCAGGGTCCCAGTGGCGGGTCCCACTGGCGCACGACGCGTCGCAGGACGTATCCGCCGAGCCAGTAGGGGTCCTGGTCGAACGCGTCCGTCACGGCCTCCATCGACTCGGCGGAGTAGACGATGAGCGCGGCGTTGGCCGGCTCCTGGTCGGTCGGCTCACCTTCGCTCACCTCGTCGAGACCGGGTTGGTACATCCCGGCGACGAGGAGGCCGGACAGGCCGCTGAGGAACTCCCGGTGCTCGGGTCGGATCGTCAGCATCTCGGTCACGTCGTCGGGATAGGTGTAGTGGATCGCGTAGATCGCCACGGGTGGGCCTCCAGATGCTCGGGTGGACGTCGGTGGTCAGCTGGTCGTGATCCGGTGTGCGCCGGCATACACGTTGAGACGGCTCCCGCGCACGAAGCCGAGCAGACTCATCCCGGCGTCCTCCGCGCACTCGACCGCCAGTGACGATGGCGCGGAAACCGCTGCAAGGCAAGGGATCCCCGCCATGATCGCCTTCTGGGTCAGCTCGAACGACGCCCGCCCCGACACGACGAGCACGCATCCGACCCCCGGCACGCGGCCACTCTGGAGCGCCCACCCGACGACCTTGTCGACGGCGTTGTGCCGGCCGACGTCCTCTCGCACGACGAGCTGCTCGCCGTCGGCGGTGAAGAGGCCCGCGGCGTGCAGGCCGCCCGTCTTGTCGAACGACCGCTGCTCGCTGCGCAGGGCGTCGGGTAGCTCCGAGATGACCTTGGCCGCGAACTCCGTCGCGTCGGAACGCACGTCGAAGGCCGACTGTGCGCGCAGCTGCTCGATGCTCGCCTTGCCGCAGACCCCGCACGAGGAGTTGGTGAAGAACGCACGGGTCGCCGAGGCCGCAGGAGCCGCGACGCCAGGAGCCAGGGTCACGTCGATGACGTTGTAGGTGTTCTCGTCGAAGCCGCTCTCGCCCGAGACGACGGCGCCCTCGCAGTAGCGGGCCAGCGCGATGTCGTCGGCCGACCGGATCAGCCCCTCCGACATCAGGAAGCCGTGGACGAGCTCGATGTCATGACCCGGCGTGCGCATCGTCACCGTGAGCGGCGTCCCGTTGACGCGCAGCTCGAGCGGCTCCTCCACCGTGAGCGTGTCAGGCCGCGTCGTCGTGGCCGGGGTCGCGAGATCGATCGTCGTGACCTTGCGCCGCACCGTCACCCGTCCCATGGAGTCAGCCTGCCAGACTCCGTGCCAGACTCCGAGAGTGCCACCCGTCCCAGCCGCTGCGCCCCCGGCCGTCGTCGTGCTGACGGGCGGCGCGTCACGGCGCATGGGCTCGCACAAGCCGGTGCTCGACGTGGGTGGCCGACCGCTCGTCGCCCGCGTGCTCGACGCGGCCGGTGACCGTCCGGCGCTCGTCGTGGGACCCGGTCAGGGCGTCCCGGAGGGCGTCCGTGTCGTCATGGAGCGCGTGCCCGGAGGCGGCCCCGTCGCCGGGCTGGCCGCCGCCGTCGAAGCACTCACCGCCGACCCGCAGGCACCGCTTCCGTATGCCGTCGCGGTCCTCGCGGCCGACCTGCCGTTCGTCACCTCCGCCCATGTCGACCGGCTGCTCGCCGCCCTCCACGACCCCGGCGAGGCGGATCTCGCCGTCACCGTGGACCGCGACGGGCGCCCGAACTGGCTCTGCGCTGCCTGGCGCCTCACCACCCTTCGGGCCAGGCTCGACGACCTCGGCGACGCGTACGGCAGCAGCATGCGCAGGCTCGCAGACGGCATACGCACGCAGTTCGTCGACGACCCCGCCGAGCTGGCTCTCGACGTCGACACCCCGGACGACCTGGCCCGTGCCCGCGACCGTGCTCGCAACCGTGGTCGAGCCCTCTCGGACGAGGCTCCGACCACCGACTGACGGCTGGTCCCGGCGACTCTGGGAGATCGCCCAAGTCGCGCCCTGTGCCGAATCCCCCTGCAGCCAAGCGCTACTCAGAACTTGGGACGCATATGGCAAAGACTTGGTAAGCCCCGTTGACCCGTGTTCTCCGCTGCTGCCAACGTCGCGCTCGTTCCGGCCCGATCTCAAGTCGTGGGATGGCGGAACTCCCTCCAAGCGGCCACACGCCGCATCTCGACAAGGAGCAACCAGTGAATCGACTGAAGTCTGGGCTGGCGACCGGAGGGCTGCTCGCCCTCGCCCTCGCCATCTCGCCGGCGATCCCGGCGGGCGCAGCGGCCGGAGCAGGGCGCGACAAGGCGCCGGCCCCCGAGTCGCAGAGCCTCAAGGCGACCGAGCAGTCCCGAGCCGCATCGTCCGCGAGCGCCCTCGGCCTCGCCTCCGGCGAGAAGCTCATCGTCAAGTCCGTCATCGCGGACCCGAACGGTGCCACCCACGTCCGGTACGAACGCACTCTGGACGGACTCCGCGTCATCGGCGGTGACTTCGTCAGCCACAAGGACTCCTCGGGCGCCGTCAAGAGCGTCACGTGGAACCTCCGCAAGAACGTGACGCCGTCGACGATGACCCCGACCGTCTCCAAGAGCCAGGCGCACGAGGCCGGTCTCGCGGCCTCCAAGGCAAACAAGGAGACCGCCACCCCGGGCGAGCTCGTCGTCTTCCAGTCGGCGACCGGTCCCAAGCTGGCCTACGAGGTCATCACCGAGGGCATCAAGGCCGACCAGACCCCGACCCGCCTCCACACCATCGTGGACGCCACCACGGGCAAGACGCTGACGAGCTGGGACGACGTCAAGGAGGGCACGGGCAACGGCATCTTCGTCGGCTCGGTCACGCTCGCCACCACGGCCGGCACGTCCTACACGATGAAGGACACGCACGGGAACTACACGACCGACCTCAACCAGGCGACCTCGGGCAACGGCACGACGTTCACCGACGCCGACGACGTCTGGGGCAACGGCCTGCAGAGCAACCGCCAGTCGGCCGCCGTCGACGCGCACTACGGCGCGGGCAAGACGTACGACTACTACAACACGCAGCTCGGCCGTGCCGGCATCTGGAACAACGGCACCGGCGCCCGCAGCCGCGTCCACTACGGCCAGAACTACGTCAACGCCTTCTGGGACGGCACGCAGATGACCTACGGTGACGGCGCCAACAACGCCGCCCCGCTCGTCGAGCTCGACGTCGCCGGCCACGAGATGAGCCACGGCGTCACCGAGAACACCGCGGGCCTCGCCTACTCCGGCGACGCGGGCGGCCTCAACGAGTCGACGTCCGACATCTTCGGCACCGCCGTCGAGTGGTACGCCAACAACGCCTCTGACACGCCGGACTACCTCATCGGCGAGAAGATCAACCTCAACGGCAACGGCACGCCGCTGCGCTACATGGACAAGCCGAGCAAGGACGGCGCCTCGAAGGACTGCTGGAGCAGCTCCCTCGGCGGCCTGGACCCGCACTACTCCTCCGGCCCGCTCAACCACTGGTACTACCTGGCCTCGGAGGGCTCGGGCGCCAAGACGATCAACGGCGTCAGCTACAACAGCCCGACCTGCAACGCCTCCACGGTGACGGGGATCGGCCACACCAAGGTCGAGAAGATCTGGTACCGCACGCTGTCGACCTACCTCACCTCGAGCAGCAACTACGCGGCGGCCCGCACCGGCGTCATCAAGGCGGCCAAGGACCTCTACGGCGCCGGCTCCGCCGAGTGCACCGCGGTCGACAACGCCATGGGCGCCATCTCGGCCCCGGCCAGCACGGAGACCTGCGGCACCGGCGGCGGTGGCGGCACGGGTGCTGCCCTGACCAACGGCGGCTTCGAGTCCGGCCAGACCGGCTGGACCGGCACCACCGGCCCGATCACGAACAACACGGGACGCCCGGCCCGCACCGGCTCGTACAAGCTGTGGCTCGGTGGCAACGGCACCGCCGGCTCGGAGAACGAGTCGCAGACCTTCGCCGTCCCGTCCACGGCGACCTCGCCGACGCTGACCTACTACATCCGCATCGACACGTCCGAGACGACGACGACGAGCGCCTACGACACGGCCACCGTGCAGATCAACGGCGTCACGAAGCAGAGCTACTCGAACCTGTCCACGCCGAAGGCGTCCTACGTCCAGAAGACGATCGACCTCACGGCCTACAAGGGCACGAACGTCACGCTGAAGTTCGCCGACACCGAGGACTCCTCGCTGCAGACGAGCTTCGTCATCGACGACGTCTCGACGAACTTCTGACAGACGGAGCCCTCCGGGCTGCGTGAGCAGCCCTGCACGTCACGCACCACCAGAGGTCGGTATGCCGCGGGCCCAGGCTCGCGGCATACCGACCTTCTGCGTGTGCCGGCCGCTCAGCGAGCAGCGGCGGACGTCGACGGTGTCGTCGAAGCCGACGGCGTCGTGCAGCGGGTCGTCGCCGGCACCGACAGCGTGACGTCGTTGACGAGGTTGCCGACGAGTCCCGAGACCTCGCCCAGCGAGGGGTCGCTGAGGTCGATCGGGCGTGCCTCGGCGTCGGTCACCGAGATGACGATGGGGTCGGTCACGCTGTCCGGACTGTCGGGGTCGACGGGGGCCAGGTCGCCGGTCGGCAGGTCGGTGACCGACGGGCCGGACCCGGACGGGTCGAGGCGCACCGTGGCGAGGAGCAGGACGAGCTGGCGCTGCTGCTGGGCGCCCAGCGTGCAGACGCGGCCGTGGACCGAGCGCGTCTCGACGCGGACCCGGCCGTCGAGACCGAGCAGGATGCGGTCGTCGAAGCCGGCGATGCCGCCGGTGCGGCGCAGGGTCAGCGGGAAGGCCGGCCCGTAGGAGGGCTCGCGAGCGTCGGACCCGCCGCCACCGACCCGCAGCCGCGCTGACGTCGTCGACGGGGCAGCCGAGGACGTCGTGCCGGCCTTGCCGGCCGTACCCGAGCCGCCGGCCTCGCCGGACACGGCGGCGCCGCAGCCCCCGACGGAGAGTGCTGCGATGGCCAACCCCACGCACAGGCCTGCGCGCCCCATGGAAACCATGGTGCTCCCAGTCGGCGGACGATGCACGCCGGACGCGATGGATGCGGGACGACGGTTGGATGACAGTTTCAAGTGGCGGGCCTCACGGTGCACGGGAATGCTCGGAGTCAGAGGTGAGTCGGCCGGGGGCCGGACGCACCGAACCGCACGGACGTCGGCGCCGATGGACCCATATCGGCGGCTGAGCGTCCTGCGGTCCTAGGGACACGAAAGGGACGATCGAGTGATACCCATCTCCACACCGCACCGAACTCCAGGGACTCGCAGAGTGCGACGGTCCGTGGCAGCGCTCGGTGCGCTCGCAGCAGTCACCGCCGGGATGGCTCTGTCGAGCCCCTCGGCGCAGGCGGCCGACCCGTCCGCGGGCGCCGTCGGCGGCGGCGCGAGCAGCAGCGCGAGCAGTGACCCGGCGAGCCGTGAGCGTGCCTTCGCGGCCGCGTCGGCCGAGTACGGCGTGCCGCGCACGGTGCTCGAGGCGGTGTCCTACGCCCAGACGCGCTGGGACTTCAACCCCGGGCACAGCACGTCGGGCGGCTACGGGCCGATGCACCTCGTCGACGGCGAGCTCGGATCGGCAGCGGAGGGCAAGGGCCTCGGCCAGGCCCCGGCCGCCGCTCCGGCACCCGCTGCCGACACCCTCGGCCGGGCCGCCACGCTGACCGGCCTGTCGGAGGACGCGCTGCGCACGGACGAGCTCGCCAACATCCGCGGCGGCGCCGCCCTGCTCGCCGCCACGCAGAAGCGGCTCGGGCTGCCGACCGGCGAGTCCACCGACGCCGGTGCCTGGTTCGCGTCCGTGGCCGACGCCTCGGGTTCGGCCCAGGAGGACGTCGCGAACGCCTTCGCCGACGACGCATACTCCGTCATCGCCTCGGGCGCCTCACGTCGGACCGTCGACGGCAAGCAGGTCTCGCTGCTCCCCTCGAGCGTCACGCCGCAGGCGACCCAGGTCGACCGGCTCGGGCTGCTCAAGAAGGCGAACAAGGGAGACGTCGACTGCCCGCCCGGCCTCGACTGCGAGTGGGTCCCCGCGCCCTACGAGAAGCTGGGCTCCGACCCCGGCGACTACGGCAACCACGACCTCGCGAGCCGCCCGGTCGCGCCGAAGATCACCAACATCGTCATCCACAACACCGAGGCGTCGTACGACACGACGCTCAAGCTCGTGACCGACCCGACGTACCTCGCGTGGAACTACAGCCTGCGCAGCTCCGACGGCCAGATCGCCCAGCACCTCAAGCCCGAGGACGTGGGCTGGCACGCCGGCAACTGGTACATCAACGGCCACTCGATCGGGCTCGAGCACGAGGGCTTCGCAGCGACCGGCGCCGAGTGGTTCAGCGAGCCGATGTACCGCTCGTCGGCACGTCTCGTGCGCTACCTCGCCACGAAGTACGACATCCCGCTCGACATGCAGCACATCTTCGGTCACGACCAGGTCCCCGGCGTCGCGCCGGGCAACGTCGCCGGCATGCACTGGGACCCGGGCCCCTACTGGAACTGGGAGCACTACTTCCAGCTCCTCGGTGCGCCGCTGCAGTCCCACCAGTCGGGCGCGGCCAAGGACCTCGTCCGGATCCTGCCCGGCTTCGACGACAACCGGCAGACGGTGACGTTCTGCGACGGCAAGGTCGCTGACAGCTGCGGTTCGCAGCCGACGAACTTCGTCTACCTGCACAACGCCCCGTCCGAGACGGCCCCGCTCGTCAACGACATCGGTCGCAAGGCCAACGGTGCCCCGTCGACGACGTCGGTCTCCGACATCGGTGCTCGCGCCCAGACCGGTCTGACCTTCGCCGTCGCCGACCGCCAGGGCGACTGGACGGCCATCTGGTTCAACGGCGTCAAGGGCTGGTTCCTCAACCCGGCGTCCGACCCGACCGCCGTCCCGGTCACCGGCTCCTACGTCGTGCCCAAGGCGGGACTGGCCAAGGCGCCCGTCTACGGCCGCGCCTACCCCGAGGCATCCGCCTACCCGGCGGGGATCCCGGTCCAGGCCCTCGCGCCGCTGCAGTACTCCTTCACGCAGGGCCAGCGGTATGCCGTGGGCGACCTCACGGTGCCGACGGACTACTACCGGGCGACGACGTTCTCACCCGACACGGCGAACGACCACGTCGACGTCGTCGGGCAGGACCGCTACTACCAGATCTCGCTCGGCCACCGCTTCGCGTACGTGCGCGCCGCGGACGTCGACGTCGTCCCGGCCCAGTAGCCCCGGGTCCTCCCAACCGTCGAGAGGCCACGAAAGGCCCCTGATCGACGTCGAAAGGCCACGTCCCCCCGACGGGACGTGGCCTTTCGAGTGTCGGGGCTGGGCCAGACGTGGCCTCTCGACGGTGTCGGCTGGGCCAGACGTGGCCTCTCGACGGTGTCGGGGAGGGGGGGTCAGCGGAGGTCGTAGGACTTGAGGAAGCTGACGATGAAGGGCGCGGCTCCGGTCACGCCGTTGTCGCCGACCTCGTTGTAGGCGGCGATGGCGATGTCGCCGCGGCCCGCGACCATCCACACGTGCGTGTCGGGCGGGTTCTTCGTGCCGAACTCGGCGGTGCCGGTCTTGGCGTACTCCACCCCGAGCGGCTTGAGGACGGTGCCGGACCCCTCCGCCACGACGTCGCGCATCTCCTGACGCAGCACGCCGGCCTCGGTCGGGTCGAGCGGGGTGGCCGGCTTGGGCAGGGCCGGCAGGCCGGCGACGAGCTGCGGTCGGACCGTCTCGCCCTTCATGACCGAGGCGACGACGAGAGCCATCGTCAGCGGCGAGGCCTCGACGCGGCCCTGGCCGATGAACGACGCGGCGTGCTCGACGACGTTGTCGGTGGGCGGGACCGAGCCGAGGAAGCCGGTGAACGGCAGGTCGAGCTTCTCGCCCATCCCGAGCGACTGTGCCGCGGTGATGAGGTCCTGCTGGCTGACCTTCTCGTGCTGGCTGATGAAGGCCGTGTTGCACGAGAACGCCAGCGCCGTCCGCATCGGGATGTCGCCGAGGTGCTTGGCGGGGTAGGTCGTGTAGTTGCTGAACCGGCGGCCGTTGACGGTGAGCGTCTCGGTGCACGGCAGCTTCGTGTCGGCCGTCGCACCCTTGCGCACGTTGGCGAGCGAGCTGACGATCTTGAAGGTCGAGCCGGGCGCCTCCTTGCCGGCCAGGGCGAGGGTCGAGCCGTTGGCGGCCGGACCGACGGCAGCGGCCAGCACCTCGCCGGTCGACACACGCACCGCGACGAGCGCCGTGGGGTACTTCGTCTGCTTGGCGAGGGCCGCCTCCGCAGCGCTCTGGGCCCTCGGGTCGAGGGTGATCGTCAGCGGCGTGCCGTCGGTCGACTGCTCGGCGAAGAGCTCGCGCTTCTCGAGCACGCTGCCGTCAGCGCCGCGCTTGACGGCCTGCACCGCGAGGCCCGGGGCGCCCCGCAGCTGCGCGTCGTAGCGGTACTGCAGCCCGGTCCTGCCGACGGTGTCGCCGGGCTGCAGGGTGTCCTTGGAGGCCTTGATCTGCTCGGCGGTGGCCTCACCGACGCTCCCGAGGATCGGTGCGGCGAAGGTGCGGCTCGGGCCGAGCACCTGCATGGCCGGCACCGTGATCGCGCCCTTGACCTTGGCTATCGCAGCGCCGTTGCGCTCGAGGAGCGGGTCGGTCGCGCGCAGGGTGACGCCCTCGACGAAGGCCTTGGAACCCGCCGCCGCGACCTTGGCGGCGAACCGGCCGGGGTCGATCTCGAGGAGGGTCGCGAGCTTCTTCGCGGACGCGGCGGCCTCGCCACCGGACACCTTCGTCTTGTCGATGCCGACGGCAGCGACCTCGCGCTCGGTCATGATCTTGCCGCCGGAGGAGTCGACGATGTCGGCGCGCTGGGGCCACTTGCGGGCGACGTCGAGGGTCTCGTCGGACGCCAGCTGCGGCGCCACGACGCCCGGCGTCCACGACACCCGCCACCGGTCGTCGACGAGGGTCATGTTGACCTGCGTCTCGTAGGTCCAGTCGGTGGGGGACTTCGAGACGTCCCACCGGCTGAAGAGGGTCGCCGTGGCGTGGTCGGAGCCCTCGTTGTGGCTCATCTCGCTGAGCGACACCTGGGGCCGGAGGGTGCCGAGGTCCTTGTAGGCCGCCTTGACGAACGCGGTCGCCTTGGCCGGCGTCGTGCCCTTGAACGTGACGGCACCGAGGTCGCCGGAGGCCAGTCCCGAGGCGAGGGCACGCGCAGCGTCACCGGGGTCGGGCGGCGAGTCGAACATCGAGCAACCGGCCGCGAGCGTGCCGACGAGCGCACCCGTCAGCGAGACGGAGACGAGAGTCCTGACGCGAGATCCCCGGAGCATGCGCCAACGGTACGTGCCGCTCCGTGACGCCCGTGTCATGGGACCGTGGAGTCGACGTGACGATCGGGTGCCGGAGCGGTCGTATGCCGGGTGCCCCCGTCGCGCTCGGACGGTGCCCTCCCGGACGGTGCCTTCCCGGACGACGGGGTCCCGGAACGGCGCCACCGCGCGAGCGACCCGAGCACGCCGATGACGATGGCGGCGGCATGGACGCCCCAGGCCTGGTGGGCGGGGCCGAGCGCTGCGACGAAGACGTCGCGGCTGGCCTCGACGTGGTCGCGCAGCCCGTTGGGCAGGCCGGAGCGGGGCCGCACGTAGGTGGCGAGGTAGGCGAAGGCGGTCTGGCCCGCACTGGTGACCGCGACGAGGAGCAGCACCGCCGGCCAGGTGAGCAGGCGCCGGACGGGTCGCAGGCCGAGCCCGGCCAGGGCCAGTCCGGCGGCGACGCCCACGACGACCGACGTCCACCGGAGCACGCCGAGCGCGCGCTCGACCCCCGTCAGGGCGATCACGACGGCGTTGACCCAGCTGCCGAGCGCGACGGCGAGGGGAGCGGCGGCCAAGGCCCGCAGCACGGGACCGCCGAGTGCGACGAGCAGCCCCAGAGCGAGTCCGAGGAGCGTGCAGCCGACGGCGACCACGAGGACGCCGAGCAGGACACGTTCGTCACGGTCGAAGTCGCCGCCGAGCTGGCGCGTGGCTCCCGCGGACTGGGCGATGGAGTAGGCGGCGGAGGTCAGGGCACCGAGCGTCGCGAGGGTCGCGGTGGCGAGGCGCCGGGTGCCGCGAGGCCGCACCCAGAGGACGGCGAGAGGAGCGAGCCCACCGCCGACGAGCGTGATCGTCAGGAGCAGCCCGAGGCGGGCCGTCGTGAAGGGCAGCAGACTGATGTAGCCGTCGGTCGCCGACCCCGTGGCGACGTCGAAGGGCCAGTTGCGCGGCGACTGCGCGCCGAGCCCGTCGAGGACCCAGGGCAGCGCGCCGCCGACCCACCAGGCCGCGGCTGCGAGGGGCAGCACCGGCCAGAGGTGGGCGCGGGCCTGCCGGAGGTGGGACTGTCGGCCCACGCCTCGTCGCACGTCAACGCCGGTGTTCACGCGCAGATCCGATCATGTCCGAGCGACATCCGCCAGTCGTCGGTCTGCTGGCCGGTGGCTCGCCGGGTGCTCGGGACGCGCTCAGCGCTCGGGGCGCCAGAGCTGCACGGAGGCCACCGGCTCGAATCCCGCCGACAGGAAGGCGCGCAGCGCTCGCGCGTTGCCCGGGGCGCAGGCGGCGACGACCACCTCGCCCTCCGGGATGAGCGTCAGGGCGTCCCGGACGACGTCGGCGCCGACGTGGTCCTTGTCCCGGTCGGTCTCGAGGCCGACCTCGGGCAGCCCACCCAGCCCCGTCGAGAGGGTCACGAGCGTGTGGTCGTCCGGGGCGGCATACCCGAACGTCGTGACGTCACTGCGCACGGAGGTGGCGTGCTGGGCGCGGGGGTGGTTGCGCAGGTCGCTGCGCGGTACGAGAGTGGGCTCGCCGCCGGTGCCGCGCGCCACGAGGATGATGTCGAGGGCATCGATCCAGCCGGTGCCCGCGAGGCGCGACACGAGGCGGGGGTTGCTCGCGCCGCCGAAGCCGTCAGGGCTCAGCGAGCCGAGCGTGCCGTCGGAGACGTCGTCGTCGACGGCGAGGTAGGCGTGGCCGGTGAAGGCGACGACGCCCTCGACGCCGGGGCGCCACGGCTCGACGCGCTGCCAGCTGCCGTCCACGGCGGGGAAGTCGCCACCGGCGGCCTTGCTGAGGACTTCCGCGATGAGGTGCACGCGGTCCATCAAACCCGCCGTGTCGCTCCCGCGCCTGTCGGGGTCCACCTGTTGGCACCGTGCCGTTGGCGCGGGCGACCGCCCTCACGGGTAGGTTGTGGCCATGTCACGACCGCACGCGGCCGCCATCATCGAGGACACCGTCCACGAGCAGGTCGAACGCGTGCTCCGCAGCCGCGGCTGGGGCAACCGCGTCATCACCCACGTCGGCTACGGCTCGTCGTCCTTCGTAAGGGTCTACGCGCGAATCCTGTTGGGCCGCAAGGGTCGGGAGCACACCGAGGGCCCCGAGGCCCGTCAGGACGCGACCGGCGCCCTCAGCCCCGCCCACTACGACCGTGGCTGGCGCGCCTTCATCACCTCGCCCGCGACCGGCGTCCCGGTCAAGGTCACCGCGGGTGACCGCGAGGTCTACGGCCGGTCCGACCGCGGCGGCCACGTCGACATCGTCGCCCGCGACCACGGTCTCGAGCCGGGCTGGCAGCAGGTCGTCGTCGAGGTCCAGGGCACCGACCCGGTCGCGGCCGACGTGTTCATCGTCGCCGACGGCGTGACGCACGGCATCGTCAGCGACATCGACGACACCGTCATCACCACGATGCTGCCGCGCCCGATGATCGCGGCGTTCAACACCTTCGTCCGCCGGGGCAAGGCGCGACACTCGGTGGCCGGCATGGCGCCGATGTACCGCCGCATCCTCTCGGCGCACCCGGGCGCGCCGATCGTCTACGTGTCGACCGGCGCCTGGAACACCGCCGCGACCCTCAACCGCTTCCTCGTCGAGAACGGCTTCCCCCTCGGTCCGCTCATGCTCACCGACTGGGGCCCGACCAACACCGGGTGGTTCCGCAGCGGGCAGGCCCACAAGCGCAGCTGTCTCGACCGGCTCGCCCGCGACTTCCCCGACATCCGGTGGCTGCTCGTCGGGGACGACGGCCAGCACGACCCGCAGATCTACGCCGACTTCGCCGAGGCCAGGCCCGACCGCGTCGACGCCATCTGCATCCGGCACCTGTCTCCGACCGAGCAGGTGCTGTCCAACCCGATGAAGATCGACTCGCCGATCCGCCCCTGGGCGGCGCGCTCGGTGCCGACCTTCTCGGCGCCCGACGGGCACGGCCTCCTGCGGGTGCTCGACGGCGCCGGCAAGGTCGGGGAGCCCGTCGCGCCGGACGAGCAGCCTTCGCGTCCCGGCCGATCCGTCCCCTCCGGATGACACACTGGGGTCATGCCTGAGCTGCCGGAGGTGCAGGCGCTCGTCGACTTCCTCGCCGAGCGGACGGACGGCCTTGCCATCACAGGGGTCGAGCTCGCGTCGTTCAGCGTGCTCAAGACGTTCAACCCGCCGCCCCAGGCGCTCGAGGGTGCACCTGTCGACGGCGTCCACCGCCACGGCAAGTTCCTCGACATCGACGCCGACGGCACCCACCTCGTCTTCCACCTCGCGCGGGCCGGCTGGCTGCGCTGGTCCGACCAGCTGCCGCCCACCGTCGTGCGTCCCGGCAAGTCGCCGATCGCACTGCGCGTGCGGCTGTCCGACGGCTCCGGCTTCGACCTGACCGAGGCGGGCACGAAGAAGTCGCTCGCGGCATACATCGTCAAGGACCCCGCCGAGGTGCCCGGCATCGCGCGTCTGGGACCCGACCCGATGGCCGACGACTTCACCCTCGAACGGTTCCGCTCGATGCTCGAGGGCCGCCGCACCCAGATCAAGGGGCTGCTGCGCGACCAGGAGTTCATCGCCGGCGTCGGCAACGCCTACTCCGACGAGATCCTGCACGTCGCGAAGATCAGCCCCTTCGCGATCGCCGGCACCCTCGCCCCCGAGGTCGTCGAGCGGTTGTATGCCGCCCTGCGCGACACGCTCAAGAGCGCGGTCACGACGGCGTCGGGCAAGCCCGCCAAGGAGCTCAAGGACGCCAAGCGGGCCGGCATGCGGGTCCACGCCCGGACCGGCGAGGCGTGTCCCGAGTGCGGCGACGTCGTGCGCGAGGTGTCGTTCGCCGACACGTCGCTGCAGTACTGCGCCACGTGCCAGACCGGGGGCAAGCCGCTCGCCGACCGACGGATGTCCCGGCTGCTCAAGTAGCCCCGACGCCCGCCTGGGCCCCTGGGTGGAGGCCGTCAGTCCTGGCTGGTCCGGTGCACCGAGGTGACGGTGCCGTTCGTCTCGTCGAGGATGACCTGCGGCGCGTGTGCCTCGTCGAACGCGAAGAGTCCGCGCAGCGAGCCCGCCCAGGCGTCGGCGGAGCCGTCACCGATGCGGCCGACGCCCCAGTTGTCCTCGATGAGGCGCAGGATCGAGGCCTGGTCGGTCTGGCGGTGGTCGACGTAGTTCGTCTTCGCGAAGGGCGAGATGACCACGAGCGGCTGGCGCGGGCCGGGGCCGCAGCGGTCCTGGTAGCCCTTGGCGATCGGCACTCCTGAGGCGGCCGCATCGGTGCAGAACGCGGCGTCGTCGGTGGTGTTGGAGGCGTTCCTGACCTGCGCGGCGACGTGGTCGTACCAGCCGTCGGAGTCGTCGTAGGCCAGGACGATCGCCGTGTCCTTCCAGTGCTTCGACCTCTGGATGGCGTTGACCTCCTTGACGATGAAGTGCTGCTCGTCGAGCGGGTCGGAGTAGGCGGCGTGCCCGTCCTGGTAGTTCGGGGCCTTGAGGAAGCTCACCGCGGGCAGGTTGTCGGTGCCGACGACCTGGTCGAAGGAGGTCATGTCGTACTGGTGGTTCGCCTGGCCGTCGTGGCCGATCTCGGCGACGGTGGCCGGCGGCAGGTGGTGCGGGTTCGCCGTCGACGCGTAGTACTGGAAGGGCTCGTGGTGCGGGTTGTAGTCGGTAGAGGAGACCCCGGCGACGTTCGTGTGCGTCGCGAGGCACGAGGCCGGCGCCCCGCCTGCTGCGGCGGTCGTCGGCGTGAAGCCGCCCTGGAACCAGCCCCACGACACCTTCTTGGCATTGAGCAGGTCGCCGATGTTGCGGCCCGTCATCGCGGCGAGGGTGTTGCTCCTCGTGTGGCTGTTGTTGGAGCAGTCGTCGTAGACGGGGTCGGGGTCGCCCGTCATGGTGCCGACACCCTTCGCGTCGGGGAAGCGCACCGTGTAGTCGCCGGAAGCCGGGGTGGCGGCGGGGGTGCCGTCGGCGTTGAACTCCTTGACGCCGTGCGTCTGCGCCGAGACGAGGTTGATCGCGCCGGGGCTCGAGGGACCGAACGTCGTGCTGAAGGCGTGGTCGCTCATCGCGTAGTGCTGCGCGTAGTTCCACATCGCGGTGACGGTGTTGCCGTCGTAGTAGTCCATCGTCAGGCCCGGTCGGCCGTACATCGGGGCGGCGCACGCGTCCCGGCTCGTGAACTCCACGAACTTGTCCATGGCGCCGGCGTTGTAGGCCTTCTGCTCGTTCGTGTAGGTGTGGTCCTGGTCGCAGGTCACCGCCTGGCCCGGGGTGAGCCGCTGCGGCTGCGCGGCGTTGGGATTGTTCGGGGCGAGCAGCCGGTCCTGCGCGAGGGTGGCGATGTGGCGTGGGGTGAGCGGCGACGCGGTGAACCGCGGTGCCGGCGCCGAGGAGCCCTGGGACGTCTCACCGGGGATGTTGGCGGCCTTCGGGTACGTCGCGAAGTAGTGGTCGAACGACACGTTCTCGCCGAAGATGACGACGACGTGCTTGATCGGCGTGGACGTCACCACCGGCCAGGCGCGGCGGACCGGCGCAGGCTGGGCGCTGGCGGCACCCACGGCACCGGCGGCGGCGACCACCGGCGCGACGAGGGCGGCAGCACCCAGGCCTGCGAGCGCGAGACGGGCGGAGCGTTTCATGGTGTCTCCTCTGGCGATCGTAACGGCCGGGACGCGCCAGGCGCATCGCTCGGGGCCGGGGCCAAGGTACGCCCGCGCGGGGGTGCAGCAGCGGAGCCCGGCGGATCGTTTAAGGAGTGTTTGCCGAAACCGCGTCGTGCCTTGACACTCCTGTCAGCACTCTCGGCGACAACGTTCAGGTGGCGCCCAGAAACGGGCGGAACCGGTTCGAACTGCAACGATCCGGACCTCGTGGTTGTCTACCCCATCATGAAGCCCATGACGTCGATCAAGCCGATGACCCTTGCCGCGCTCGCCGCCCTCGGAGCGGTGCTCGTCACGAGTGCCTGTGGCCAGGCGACGCCCTCCCCGGGAACGCCCACGTCGGCGGGCGGGTCGGTCCCGGCGGTGCAGGTGGTCACCTCGGGGGCGGTGCGGCTCGAGGCGACGATGGCTCCAGGAGGCCCCAAGCCGGCCGGCACCGCCGGCGCAGGGACCGGGATCGCGGCGACCGGCGGCCTCGTCGTCGACTACACCGTGACCAACACCGGCGCGAAGCCGCTGCTCGCCTACGACGTCGTGCCGCAGGACCTCGGCAGCGCCACGGTCCCTGCCGACGTCGATGCCAAGCACGCCTGGGTCTACGAGCAGTCCGGGGTGCTGCGCCTGAGCAAGCAGGGCTTCTCGCCGGCCCCGAACGTGCGCTTCGCCGCCGCGCCGGTCATGGGTGGCCACGTGCTGGCTCCCGGAGCGAGTGTCACCGGGAAGGCGTATGCCGCGTCGCCGCCGACGCTGGACGTGCCGGGCGAGTCGTTCGAGGCCCCACGCGGCGCCGTGGACCCCGGGGTGAAGCAGTGGCAGTTCTGCGTTCAGGTCGACGATCGCGCGGCGCAGGCCAGGCCCGCCGCGGCAGGCTCCGGCGTCGTGCAGGCACCCTCGGTGGCCCCGCAGGGTGACGAGCTCGTCTGCACGCAGCCGGCGACGATCCCCGTCGCCTGACGGTCGTCCAGCGGCTCGGCGACGACTCGGCCACGGCGCCGATGGCTCGTCGGCGCTGGTCAGCGGCTCGTCAGCGGCTCGTCAGCGGCTCGTCAGCGGCTGGTCAGTGGCCCAGCAGCATCCCGGTGCAGGCGAGGAAGATGGCCGAGCCCGGCCACGCGAGCGCGGCGAGGATGCACCAGTTCTTGACGGAGGCCGAGGTCCGGCGCGCCTCGTCGTAGCGGCCCCGAGCCAACGAGGGCTTGACCGAAAGAGCCTTGAGGAGCGCGACGATGCCGAAGGGCGTGAAGCAGAAGATCGTGCAGAGGATCGCGAGGCCGAGTCGGTTCGGCGGGGGAGCGGTGTAGAGCTGCGGGCCGGCCGGAGAGGGCATGGGCGCCTGAGGGGGCCACGCGACATGCCACTTCATCGGCACGCTGGGAGGCGGCGCCGGTGGCACCGGCGGCACAGGTGACGGCGGCGGGTCGGCCCGCGGGGCCTGCGGGGCGGGCGGGGTGGCGGACTCGGACGGCGCGGAGGCCTGCGGCAGCGGTGTCGTCGGCGGGTCGAGGCGCGGCAGCCACGCCGACCACGTGTCGGCCGTTGGGTCCGGCTGACCCGCGTCGTCCTCCCGGCTGCGGTCGGTCACCTCTGCGTCACTCCCTTCGGGTCCCCTCAGATGATGCTGGGGGCGCCGTCGGCGGCGAGCTGCTTGCCCGCGCGCTGCCACTCGACCATGCCGCCCTCGACGTTGGCGACGTCGTAGCCCTGCTGCACCAGCCACTGCACGGCACGCGCCGACCGGCCGCCCATGCGGCAGACCACGGCGACGGTGTCGTCGGTCTCCGGCAGCTCGTCGATGCGGGACGGCAGCTCGCCCAGCGGGATGTGGATCGCGTTGGGGGCATGTCCGGCGGCCCACTCGTCGGCCTCGCGGACGTCGACGAGGACGGCGTCGTCAGGCAGCTCGGACACGGTCGTCGTGGGGATGGCGCTCATGCCATCCATCCTGACACGACCGGGCCGACCGAGCCGACGGACGACCGTTGGTCGCTGCAGACGTGCGGCGCGCGGCGTGACACGCCGGGCGCTGCGCGAAGGGGCTACCAACGGTCGTCCGTCGGTGGGCTCGACAGCCTCGCCGCGCACTCAGCGGTCGGCGATTTCACGCGGCTAGGGTTGGGCGCGTGAAGATCCTGTCGATCCAGTCCCACGTCGCCTACGGTCACGCCGGCAACTCGGCCGCGGTCTTCCCGCTCCAGCGGCTCGGGCACGAGGTCTATCCGGTGCTCACGGTGACCTTCTCCAACCACACCGGCTACGGCTCGACGCGCGGCCCGCTCATCGCCCCCGCCGACGTCGCAGCCGTCATCGACGGGGTGGAGGAGCGCGGCGCCTTCCCGGCGATCGACGCGGTGCTCTCCGGCTACCAGGGCGCCGAGGCCGTGGGCGAGGTCGTGCTCGACGCCGTCGCACGGGTCAAGGCGGCCAACCCCGCGGCGATCTACTGCTGCGACCCGGTCATGGGTGACGTCGGTCGCGGCTTCTTCGTGCGGGAGGGCATCCCGGAGTACATGCGCGACCATGTCGTGCCCCGCGCCGACATCGTCACGCCGAACCAGTTCGAGCTCGAGTTCCTCGTCGGGCGCGAGGTCGCCACGCAGGCCGACCTCGTCGTGGCCGCTCGTGAGCTCGTCGCACAGGGGCCGGCGGTCGTGCTCGTCACGTCGGCGCTGACGGCCGACACGCCGGCCGACTCGATCCAGATGGCCTGCGTCACCGCCGACGACGCGTGGGTCGTCACGACCCCCATGCTGCCGATGACCGTCCGCGGGGGTGGCGACGTCACTGCCGCGGTCTTCCTCGCGCACTACCTGACCGACGGGGCCGAGGTCGCCCTGCGCCGCACCGCGGCGACGATGTATGCCGTGCTCGAGCGCACGCACGCCAGCGGCTCGGACGAGATGCTGCTCGTCGCGGAGCAGGATGCGATCGCCCATCCCGACGAAGTTTTTGAAATCTCTCAGATCGCTTGACCGTTTCGCCCAGATCCGCGTTATAGTCGCAACGCGCCGTTCCGCATGACCACCCCTGACCGTGCGGAACGGCGCTTTTTCTTGCTCGAATTCACTGGAATCCGAATCAAATGACTTCGGAATCCATCGAGTTGGTGCGTGGCGCGGGTGGCCGCGACTCGCCGATGAGGCTCTCTGCGGATGTCTCAGGTTTGCGGTAGAGACGCGTATAGCCTCCGATCGTGGACCCGATCACGAACCCGTATGCCCCGGGCGCGGGCCAGCGCCCGCCCGAGCTCGCCGGCCGCGACGAGCAGCTGCGCACCTTCGACGTCGTCCTCGAGCGGATCGCCCGCGGCCGCGCCGAGCGCTCGATCGTGCTGACCGGACTGCGCGGGGTCGGCAAGACGGTGCTGCTCAACGCGCTCCGCTCGTCCGCCGTCCGGGCCGACTGGGGGACCGGCAAGTTCGAGGCGCGCCCCGACCAGCGGCTGCGCCGGCCGCTGGCCGCAGCCGCGCACCAGGCCGTCCGCGAGCTCGGCCACCCGCGGGGTGAGGACGTCGACCAGGTGCTCGGGAGCATCAAGGCCTTCGCGCTGCGGGACGCCCCGACCGGGGCCAAGCTGCGCGAGAGGTGGCAGCCCGGCATCGACGTGCCGGCCGTCACCGGGCGTGCCGACTCCGGCGACATCGAGATCGACCTCGTCGAGCTGCTCACCGACATCGGCGGTCTGGCCGCCGACGTCGGCAAGGGCATCGCCTTCTTCATCGACGAGATGCAGGACCTCGACCCGGAGGACGTGTCGGCGCTCTGCGCGGCCTGTCACGAGATCTCGCAGTCGGGGCTGCCCGTCATCGTCGTCGGCGCCGGGCTGCCGCACCTGCCGGCCGTGCTGTCGGCCTCGAAGTCCTACTCCGAGAGGCTCTTTCGCTACTCCCGTATCGACCGGCTGCCGCGTGAGGCTGCCGACCGCGCCCTCGTCGGGCCCGCCTCCGAGGAGGGGTGCGCGTTCACTCCCGAGGCGCTCGACGAGATGTATGCCGTCACCGCCGGCTATCCCTACTTCATCCAGGCCTACGGCAAGGTGGTCTGGGACGTCGCGCCGAGCTCGCCCGTCACCGCCCAGGACATCCGCGTCGCCGTGCCCGAGGCCGAGTCCGAGCTGGCCGTCGGCTTCTTCGGCTCCCGCTTCGAACGGGCGACCCCGGCAGAGCGCGAGTACCTCCGGGCTATGGCCGACGCCGCCCTCGTGAACCCGTCTGTGACGGAGGCGGACCCGGAAGGTGACGGCGCGCTGGACGGCGACGTCGCGGCATACGTGCGCGACGGGGTGACCGAGCGCGAGGCCGTCCCCACCTCGTCCGTGGCGGACGTGCTGGGGCGCAAGCCGCAGTCGCTCTCGCCGGCGCGTGACGCCCTCATCAAGAAGGGCCTCATCTACTCCGGTGAGCGGGGCCTCATCGCCTTCACAGTGCCGCACTTCGGGAGATACCTGCGCACCCAGTCCTGAGCGCAGTCGCTGCGGGCTCAGCGCGGGGAGGGGCTCACTGGCTGGAGACCCACTCGCCGTAGAACAGGGCCAAGCCTGCCGCGACGCACAGCCCGGCGATGATCCAGAAGCGGGCCACGATGGTGACCTCGGACCACCCGACCATCTCGAAGTGGTGGTGCAGCGGGGCTATCCGGAAGACCCGCTTGCCCGTCAGCTTGAAGCTGATGACCTGGATGATGACCGATGCGGTGACGATGACGAAGAGCCCGCCCAGGACCACCAGCAGCAGCTGCGTGTTGGTGAGGATGGCCAGCCCGGCCAGGGCCGCGCCGAGCGACAGGGAGCCGGTGTCGCCCATGATGATCTCGGCCGGCGACGCGTTCCACCAGAGGAAGCCGAAGCAGGCGCCACCGATCGCGCACGCGACGACGGCCAGATCGAGCGCGTCGCGCACGTCGTAGCAGTTCGGCCCGGGGGCCACTCCACAGCCCTGGTTGTACTGCCACGTGGCGATCACCGTGTAGGCGCCGAACACCATGACCGAGGCACCGGTCGCCAGCCCGTCCAGGCCGTCGGTGATGTTCACCCCGTTCGAGGCCCCGGCGATGAGCACGTTCGACCACGCGACGAAGAGGACCACCGCCACGACAGGGCCGGCGAAAGCCAGGTCGATGTCGGTGTCCCTGATGAAGGAGACCGCGGTCGAGGCCGGGGACAGTCCATGCTCGTCGGTCATCAGCAGGGCGCCCAGGGCGAAGACCACCGTGACCAGCGTCTGGCCGAGCAGCTTCTGCCTCGACGTGAGGCCGAGGCTGCGCTCCTTGCGGATCTTCGTGTAGTCGTCGAGGAACCCGACCACCCCGAGTCCGGTGAGCAGGAAGAGCACGAGCAGGGCGCCGAGCGAGATGCTGCTGTGAACCACCTTGAGCACCCCGGTGGCGCCCAACGCCAGCACGACCGCGTGCGAGGCGAAGTAGCCGACCAGGGCCGCTCCGATGATCACCGCGCCGCCCATGGTGGGCTTTCCTCGCTTGACGTGGTGGTGGACGAGGTCGTCACGGATGAACTGGCCCCAGCGTCGCCGGACGAGGAAGGCGATGAACGGCTTCGTGCACAGCAGGGCGACGGCCATCGAGATGCCGCCAGCCAACAGGACGTTGACCATGGGGTCTTTCGCTGCCCTTCCATCCATCGTCGGGGGTGCCACTTCCAGGGGTGCACCGGCCGGTCGTACGCGTGTGGCGGGTGCCGAGGTCGCCGGCTAACCCTAGGCCACGCCGCGACAGCCACGACCTCGGCTTCGACGTCAACGTCAACGCCGGACGGGCTCAGCCGGGGACGAGCGACTGGACGGTCCGCCACGTCGTGCGGAGCGCGGGCCCGACGATGTCGACACCCCCGGCCATCGTCACGACGAGCCACGCGGCAGCCAGGGTGAGGGCGGGCCCGACGACGTAGCGCTCGACGGTGTGGTCGGTGCTCAGCGCCAGGTAGTTGTAGCGGTGCCGGTACACCGGCCAGAACAGCGGGCACCCTTGCACCGTCGCCATGTCGCCGAGCAGGTGCACCGTGACCCCGGTCGCCACCGCCCACGGCACGACCTCGACGGGGAACGAGTCGAGCACGGCGCCGCGCACCAGCATCGCGCCCATGACGAGGCACAGGAGCGTGTGCCCCACGGTGGCGCGCACCATGTTGACGCGGAGCGCCGCCGCCGCGATGGCGAAGAGGAACGACAGGAAGAGCCCGAGGGGCAGCCCGCCGAGGTGGGTCAGCCAGAGGGACAGTCCGGTGAACGCGGCCAGGCCGACGATCGAGTGCGTGCCGTTGCGGTGGCCGCCACTGAGCAGTCCCACGCACCAGGCGAGTCCGGCGGAGATGGGACCCAACGAGCGGGCCGGTGTGGCGTGCGCGTGGTCGACGTCCGGCAGGATCGCAGCCCCCGCGGCCGTCACCGCCGCCACCGGTACCGCCCAGTTGTCGACCGTGACGCCGTGGGAGCGCAGCACCGGCGTCAGGGCGAGCACCGCGACAGCGCCGGACAGTGCATGCGTCCTACCGAGCACCGTCGGCCACCATCGTCACGACGGCAGACTCTAGCCAGCCCCGGCGACACCACTGACACCGCCGACGTTCGCCGGCCCATCGGCGTGCCGTGACCACGTGAATTCCACTGTGTGGCAGGGTCTCTCATCGTGCCGTTGTCGAGCTCGTCCCCCTCCCGACCTGTTCAGCCGCTGCTGGTCCGATGCCTCGCCCTCGTCGTCATGACAGGCGTCCTGACCGGCTGCGGACTCCCGCTGGTGTCTCCGGGCGCGGGCGCTCGTGCTCCTCACGTCTCGACGCGAGTCGAGGCGGCAACCCCCAGCGGCGGCCCGACGACCACGAGCACCACGAGGACCCCGCCGCTCACCCCGGCGCAGGTGCGGGCGGCCGTGTCGGCACTGGCCACGCTCCCGGTCAAGGGCCGGGCTCCCAAGACCGGCTACTCCCGTGCCGCCTTCGGGCCGGCCTGGACCGACGACGTCGACGTCGCGCTCGGCCACAACGGGTGCGACACCCGCAACGACATCCTGCGACGAGACCTCGCCGCCGAGCGGCTCAAGCCGGGCACGCACGGCTGCGTCGTGCTGGCCGGCGTGCTGGCCGATCCCTACACCGCGCGGTCCATCACCTTCACCCGCGGACGCGACACGTCGTCACGGGTGCAGATCGACCACGTCGTGGCCCTCGGTGACGCCTGGGTCAAGGGCGCCCAGCAGCTGACGGCCGCCCAGCGCGCGACGCTCGCCAACGACCCGCTCAACCTGCTGGCCGTCGACGGGCCGACGAACAGCGCCAAGCGCGACGCGGACGCGGCGTCCTGGCTGCCGCCGAACAAGGCCTTCCGGTGCGCCTACGTGGCGCGCCAGGTCGCCGTCAAGCAGCGCTACCGCCTCTGGGTCACCGCCTCCGAGGCCGCCCAGATCGCTCGGATCCTCGCTGGGTGCGCGACGGCCCGGTGAGCGACCCGGTGAGCGACCCGGTGAGCGACCCGGGGGTCGGGTGGCCGGTGGGCATGGCGGAAGGGCCGGACCCCACCTGACTGCCAAGCCGTGAGGGAGGGGTGGAGTGACAGTCAATCCCGGCCCTTCCAGTAGGACACGCTACGCCGCGGGGCGCGCCAATTGTGGAGTAGCGACCGAGAATTCGCGGTCTCAGCGAGGTTCGCGCGGAGCAGCGCGTGAACGCGCCCGCTGCGCGGCCATGTGGTCGTCGAACTCCGCCTGCCACGCGTCGCTGACGGCGATGCCCTCGGTGCGCGCCACCTCCGTGGACAGCTCGACGGGGAAGCCGTACGTGTCGTGCAGCGCGAAGAGGTCCGCACCGGTCACCCCGGTCTCCCGATGGCTCTCCAGCCGCTCGAGGCCGCGGCGCAGGGTGCGACGGAAGGCGTGCTCCTCGCGCGCGAGGACCTCGGCCACGTCCTCGGCCGCGGCCGCCACCTCGGGGTAGGCCGCCGAGTAGATCTCGGCGACCGTCGGGATGACGTGCGGGAAGAAGTTGTCCTCGATCCCGAGGTCGAGGGCGAAGCGCACAGCCCGCCGCACGAGCCGGCGCATGACGTAGCCCTGCGTCTTGTTGCTCGGGCGCACGCCGTCGACCGCGAGGAACGTCGCGCCCCGCAGGTGGTCGGCGATGACCCGCATGGCGAGCGTCTCGTTCTCGTAGGTGCTGCCCGACAGCTCCTGCAGTCGCTCGATGATCGGCCACAGCAGGCTGATCCGGAAGACGTCGGACGTGTCGAGGGCGGCGGCCGCGATGCGCTCGAGCCCCCCGCCGTAGTCGACGTTGCGGCGCGGCAGCGGCTCGAAGCCGGTCTCGGTCCGGCGGTACTCCATGAAGACGGAGTTGCCGAGCTCGATGAACCGGCCGCAGTCGCAGTTCTGGTGGCAGTGCAGGCCGTAGGCGGGGTCGTGCTCGACGTGCGGGAAGAGGTAGAAGACCTCGGTGTCGGGGCCGCCGGGCTCGCCGACCGGCATACGCTCCGCAGTGCCCTCGCGGCACCACCAGTTCTTGCTGCCGTAGAAGGCGATTCGCGCGCCGCCGGTGCCGACCCGGGCCGCGTGCTCCTCGGTGCCGACGTCGACCTGGGCGGCGTCGACGCCCGCAGCCGTGAACAGCTCGGTCCACAGCGCGGCCGACTCGTCGTCCTTGGGTATGCCGTGTGCCTCGTCACCGATGAAGCACGAGACGTAGAGGCGGGCCGGGTCCAACCCCACCGTGTCGGTGAGGAAGGCCCAGAACTGCCGCAGCTGCACGTCCTTGAAGTAGTCGCCGAGGCTCCAGCTGCCGAGCATCTCGAAGAAGGTCGTGTGCCGGTTGTCGCCGACCTCCTCGATGTCCTGGACGCGCAGGCAGGTCTGGCTGTCGACGAGGCGCAGGCCGGCAGGGTGGTCGTCGCCGAGCAGGTAGGGCACGAGCGGCTGCATGCCGCTGCCGGTGAAGAGCGTCGTCGGGTCGTCGTCCGGCACGAGCGAGGCACGCGGGATGACCGCGTGGCCGCGCCGGGCCAGGTGGTCGAGGAAGGCGCTGCGGATCTCATCTGCGTCCATGCCCGTGCCGATGCCCATGCCTCGATTCGACACCCCGGACGGTCCCGGCCACCAGCCGGTTTCGTGACGGGGGGTCCGGGAAGGCATGCTCGTCGCATGCGCCCGCTCGTCGACCTCGTCCTCGTGGCGGCGTTCCTCGTCCTGTTCGTGCTCACCGTGCGCGCCGAGCCGCGGCGCTGGCTGACGGGTGTGGTCCTCGCCGGAGCCCTGTGGGCGGCCACGACTGCACTCGGCGCCTCGCCGCTGGTGCTGCCGTGGGTGGGGTCGGCCGTGCTGGGTCTGCTCTTCCTCGGCAACGGCCTGCGGATGCTCTCGGCTGCGGGGCGCAACAGCATCAACGCGGTCGCGCTCGTGCTCGGTCTCGCGATGCTGGCGGCGACCGCCCTCGCCATCGGGCTCTTCCCGACGAGCACGAGCCGCGAGGCGGTCATCGCCGTCGTCGTGCTCCTGCTCCCGGGCTACCCGGGCCTCGTGCTCGTGTCGTACGTCCTCTACTGCCTCGCCTACCTGCGTCGTGGCCCTCGCCCGGCGCCGGCCGCGGTCATCGTCCTCGGGTCGGGACTCGTCGACGGCACCGTGCCGACGCTGCTCGCCAACCGCCTCGACGCGTCCGCGGAGACGTGGCGCGGCGAGCGTGCCCTCGGCCACGACCCGCTCGTCGTCGCGAGCGGCGGCCAGGGCGACGACGAGCCGATGGCCGAGGGAGTGGCCATGACGGCCTACCTCGTCGCCCACGGCGTCCCCCCGGAAGCCCTTGCGACGGAGGATCGTTCGACGACGACGGAGGAGAACCTGCTGCTCTCGCGCGAGATCCTCCGCGCCCGTGGGCTGGACGACACCGGCCACCTCCGGGTCGTGACGAGCAACTACCACGTCGGGCGGGCCGCGCTGCTCACGCGCCGTCTGCAGCTCGACGCCGACGTGACGGGCGCCCCGACGGCGTGGGCCTTTCTCCCGGGCGCCTTCCTCCGCGAGTTCCTCGCAGCGCTGACGCTCCACCCGCGCGTCAACCTCGCCGGTCTCGGCGTGTGGATCGCGGGGACCGCCTTCCTCGCGTATGCCGTCCTGCCGCGTTGACCGACGCGTCCCCGGTCAGGACGTGGCGGGGCGCTGCGCGAGGTCGTCGCGAAGCACGCGTTTGAGCAGCTTGCCGCTCTGGTTGCGGGGCAGCTCGTCGACGAAGTGGATCGCCTTGGGCAGCTTGAACGGTGCGAGGCTGGCGCGCGCGTGGTCGACGAGCTCGGTCTCGGTCACCGACTGACCGGCGCGGAGCACGACGACGGCCGTGACCGCCTCGACCCACCGCTCGTGCGGCGTTGCGATGACGGCGACCTCGGCGACGGCGGGGTGCGTGTAGAGGGCGTCCTCGACCTCGCGCGAGGCGACCATGACGCCACCGGTGTTGATGACGTCCTTGATGCGGTCGACGACGGTGAGGTAGCCCGCCTCGTCGCGCGTCACGAGGTCGCCGGAGTGGAACCACCCGTCGCGGAAGGCCTCGGCCGTCGCGTCGGGCTTGTTCCAGTAGCCGGTGCACAGCTGGGGCGAGCGGTAGAGCAGCTCTCCCGGCTCGCCGGCCGGGACGTCGCTGCCCTCGGGGTCGACGACGCGCGCCTCGACGAAGAGCACGGTGCGACCGCACGCCTCGGGTCGCTCGGCGTGCTCCTCGGGACGCAGGACCGTCGCGAGCGGGCCGATCTCGGACTGGCCGAAGCAGTTCCAGAAGCCGAGCCCGGGCAGCCGCTGCTGCAGCCGGTCGCGCACCGGGACCGGCATGATCGAGGCGCCGTAGTAGGCCTTGCGCAGCGAGCCGAGGTCGGCCGTGTCGAGGGCAGGGTGGTTCGACAGCGGAACCCACACGGTGGGGGCGAGGAAGAGCGAGCCGATGCCGTGGACCTGCACGCGGTCGAGGATCGTCTCGACGTCGGGCCGCGTCAGCAGGTGGTTCGTCGCACCGACCGCGAGGTAGGGCAGCAGGAAGACGTGCATCTGGGCCGAGTGGTAGAGCGGCATCGAGTGCAGCGGCGCGTCGTCCTCGCGCAGGTCGAGTCCCACGATGCACGAGACGTACTCGTGCACGAGCGCCCGGTGCGTCATCATCGCGCCCTTCGGCTGCGACGTCGTGCCCGAGGTGTAGAGCAGCTGGACGAGGTCCGTGTCGTCGACCTCGAGCTCGAGGGACGGCAGCTCACCCTCGCTCCACCGTGGCAGGACGGCGTCGTCGCCGCCGTGCAGCAGCAGCACCTGCTCGAGGTCCGTGTCGTCGCGCACCGCCTCGACCGAGTCGCGCAGGGCCACGTCGACGAGGGCCACCCGGGCCCCGGAGTCGCGGAGCAGGTAGGTCAGCTCGGGGCCGGTGAGGGCGTAGTTGACGGGCACGTGGACGAGTCCCGCGCGGGCGCAGCCGAGGAAGGCGAGCAGGTAGGCGTCGGAGTTGAGCCCCACCGTCGCGACCCGGTCGCCGCGGACCAGCCCGAGACCCAGCAGGTGCGCGGCCGCGCGCGACACGGCCTGGTCGAGGGCGGCATACGTCCACGAGCGGTCCTCGAAGACGAGCGCGATGCGGTCGGGGTGACGCGTCGCGCCGCGCCGGACGATGTCGTCGACGGTGCTCGACGTGATGGTGCTCGTGCTGCTCATGAGGTGGCTCCGTCGGTCGGGTGGGGGCGGGCGAAGGCGGTGAGGAGGGCGGTTGCATCGTCCGTGGCGGAGAGCCGCGCGATCGTCGCGGCCTCGTCGGCGAGCTGGGCGGCATACGACCGCTCGCCGGACCGGCGCAGCAGCCGGGCCGCCTCACCCACGGCGCGGTGCGGCAGGGCGGCGATCGCGGCGACGACCTCACCGGCGCGGGCGTCGAGCGTCTCGACCGGGCAGACCTCGGTGACGAGCCCCCAGTCGAGGGCCGTCGCCGCGTCGACCCGCGTGCCCGTCAGCAGAAAGAGGGCGGCCCGTCGGGCACCGACCACCGCGGGCAGCAGCGCGCTGACGCCGCAGTCGGGCGACAGCCCGACGGAGGGGTATGCCGCCACGAACGTCGCGCGTTCCGCGGCCAGCACCACGTCGGCCGCGAGCACGAGACCCACGCCGGCGCCGGCGGCGGCGCCCTGGACGACGGCGACGACGGGGACCGGCAGGGCGCGCAGCTCGGCGAGCGCCTCGTGGAGCACACCGGCCAGCTCGGCGACGAACGCCGGCCGGTCCTCGGCCGCGGCCATGGCGCGCACGTCACCGCCGGCGCAGAAGAGCCGGCCTTCGGCCCGGAGCACGACGACGTGGACGGTGTCGAGGGCCCTCACGATCTCGCCGACCGCGGCGCGCAGCGCGAGGGCGCCCGGCAGGTCGAGGGCGTTGCCGGCGTCGGGTCGGGCGAGCCGGATCGTGGCGACGCCGTCCGACGCCGACAGCACCACCTGCGGCACCGTCGTCGTCACGCACTCATCCTGCCGCGTGCGGGGCCCGAAGGGAGCGAACGTGGGGAGGTCGCGTCCCCAACATGGGGAGTCGCCCCCGATGTGCGGGCACCCCGCCCCGTCGCACTCTGGTGAGGCGTCGACGACCGTCGACGGAACACCACCGAAGCACCACCGACAGAAGGAAACACGATGAAACGATTTCTCATCGAGCGCGAGATCCCGGGGGCCTCGTCGATGACCGCGGCGGACCTGCGCGAGACCGCTCGCACGTCCAACGCCGCCGTCGACTCGCTGGGCGTGCCCTACCGCTGGATCACCAGCTACGTCGCCGGCGACAAGGTCTACTGCCTCCACGAGGCGGAGGACGCGGACGCCATCCTCGAGCACGCCCGGCGTGGCGGCTTCCCCGCCAACCGCGTCGTGGAGGTCGCCAGCGAGTTCGGTCCGCACACCGCGGACGCCGTCTCGGCCTGAGCACGGGGGAGGGGGGAGACATGATCGACACCAACATGTACGTGCAGCTGCACGACCTCGACCGCCCGCGGCATCCGGCGGCAGTGGCGCGCCGGACGGACCGGCACCGGGGCCTGAAGCGCAGTGCCCGCGAGATCGCACTCGCGGTGCGCCGCCAGCGCCGGCACTCCGAGCCGGTCTGAGGCTCGAGGCGGGGGCCCACGGGGCCGGGAGGGCCATCGCCCTCCCGGCCCCGACGCCCGTCGTCCGCGCCTCGGAAAATGCCGGTGTCGCCGGCGCCCGAGCGCCCTACCCTTCGAAGGTGGGGTTGTTGGAGCGCGAGCCCGAGCTCGCGCGCCTGCGACGGGCGTCGCGTGACAGCGTCCGTGCGGGGCAGGTGGTCGCCGTGACCGGTGAGGCCGGGGCGGGCAAGACGAGCCTGCTCCGGGCCGTGACGTCCGGCTCGTCCGGCTCAGGCGGCTCGGCCGGCAGGCGGGTGGCGCGCGGGCTCTGCGACCCGCTGGCGACACCACGGCCACTCGGTCCGGTCCGGGACGTCCTCACCGACCTCGGTGCCGCCGAGGCTGCCTTCGAGGGCTCCCCGCAGGACGCCTCGGGAGGAGCCGCAGCGGCCGGGCGGGGCGAGCTGGAGGCCCACTTCACCCGGGCTGTGGCGAGTGAACCGACCACCCTCGTCGTCGAGGACGCCCAGTGGATCGACGAGGCGTCGGTGGAGGTGCTGCGCTACCTCGTGCGCCGCATCGACGCCCTCCCGGTCCTGCTCGTCCTGACCTACCGCGACGCCGAGATCGGGGCCGGCCACCCGCTGCGCCCGCTGCTCGGTGACCTGGCCCGTCTCGAGCACGCGCTGACGATCCCGCTGGGCCCGCTCAGCCTCGACGCGGTCGGCCGGCTCCTGACGGACACCTCGCTCGACGCGGCGAGCGTGCACCGGCTTACCGGTGGAAACCCCTTCTACGTCAACGAGATCGCCCGGCACGCCGGTGTCGGGCTCCCGGCCTCCGTGCGTGACGCCGTCCTCGCCAGCACGAGCCTGCTCGACGACGAGGACCTGGAGGCGCTGCAGCTCGTGGCGACGGCGCCGGACGCCGTCGACGACCGGCTCCTGCCGCTGCTCGGACTCGACCTGCCGCGCCTGCGCCGGCTCGAGTCCACCGGCCTGCTCGTGCGCACCCGCCGGGGCATCGGCTACCGGCACGAGCTGGCCCGGCTGGCCGTCCGCGACGCCATCCCGCTCGGTGGCGAGCCGAGCCTGCACGCCCGTCTGCTCGACGCCCTCGAGGGGGTGGGCTCCCGCGACCACGCCGTGCTCGCGCACCACGCCGACGCCGCGCACGACCGCACGCGGACGAGCCGGTATGCCGCGTCGGCCGCCGCCGAGGCCGCGCGGACCGGCTCGCACACCGAGGCGGTCGCCTTCCTCACCCTGGCCCTCGACCGCAGCGACGGCGGGCCGGCCGAGCGCGCCCGCATGCTCGAGCTGCTCGGCCAGGAGCAGTACATGGTCAGTCGCCTCCCCGAGGCGGTCGAGTCGATCACGCAGGCGCTGCGCCTCTGGGAGGACGTCGGCGACGAGGGCGGCCTCGCCGCGGCCCACGACCGACGCGCCCTCATCGAGTACTACTCGGCGCGGCGTCGCGAGGCCGAGCTGCACGCCCGGCTCGCCACGGAGCGCGACGACACCCCGGCCTACGGCTCGGCGTGCGCCACCCACGCCTACCTCGCCTACCGACGGCACGACTACGCCACGGCAGAGCTGAGCGGGCGGGCGGCGCGCCGGTCCGCGGAGCGATCCGGCGACGAGGCCGTGCGCCTGCGCTGCGACGTCATCGACGACGCCGGCGACCTCCTCCGTGGCGAGGTGGGAGCCCGGGCGCGGCTGCTCCTGGACGCGGCCCTCGCGCTGGAGCGCTCCTTCGACGAGGTGGGGACGACGGCATACTCCAACCTCTCGTCCATCGACATCGAGCACCGCCGCTTCCGTGAGGCGGAGGAGGTGCTCGCACGGTCCATCCCGATCACCGTCGAGCGCGACATCCCGGTGTGCAACCAGTGGCAGACGGGGATGCGGTCGCGGCTGCACTTCCAGCGGGCCCGGTGGGCCGCCGCGGTCGAGGACGCGGACGCGGTCATCGGCGAGCGCAGGATGCCGCTCTCCGCGCTGTGGCCCCACCTCGTCCGCGGGCTCGTCGCCCTGCGGACGGGGGACGGGACGACCGGCGCCGCCGACCATCTCGACGAGGCCTGGGACCTCGCGCAGCGGCTCGACGAGCCGCTGGCGCACCTGCCGGTGCTGTCGGCGCTGGCCGAACGGTCCTGGCTGCTCGGCCTGGACGACCCGCGACTGGCGACCGCGCCCGCCACCCTGGTCGGTGTGGGCTCGCTCCCGGGCGTGCAGTGGGCCGTGGGGGACCTGCTCGTGTGGCTCGACCGGATCGACCGGATCGACCGGATCGACCGGCTCGACCGGCTCGACCGGCTCGGTGCCCGGGCCGCCCTGCCGGGTGGGTCGACGATGCCGGTCGCCGAGCCGTACCGCCTCGAGCTCGACGGCCGCCATGCCGAGGCCGAGGCCGCGTGGGCGGTCATCGGGGCGCCCTACGAGCGGGCGCTCGCAGCCCTGCACGGCGCCGACCCGGAGGCATCCGTGCGGGCGGTCGAGGAGCTCGAAGGCCTCGCGGCCGGCGCGGTCGCCGAGCGGGGGCGCGAGGTGCTGAGATCCCGCGGCCTGGGGCGCGTCCCCGGCCGGCGACGGGCCAGCACCCGCGCCAACCCGTCCGGACTGACCAACCGGCAGCTCGACGTCGCCCGGCTGGTGGCGCGCGGGCTGACCAACGCGGAGCTGGCGCAGGACCTGTTCATCTCGCCGAAGACGGCCGACCACCACGTGTCAGCGGTCCTCTCGCGCCTCGGACTGCGAACACGCCGGGAGGTCGTGCGCCGGGCCGCCGAGCTCGGGCTGGACTGACATCTCCGCAGGGGTGTCGGGCGTGGTGCGCTCACCCCTAGAGTCAGTGGGCATGGACTTCGTGACGCGAGGTTTCCAGGGCCGACCGCGCGGCCGCGACGACCGGCTGCCCCCGGGTCAGTACCTGACCGGCGACTTCCCGGTGCTCTCGGCGGGACCGACGCCACCCGTCGACCACGACGAGTGGGAGCTGTGGGTCGCGACCGAGGACGGCACCCGGCACACGTGGTCGTGGCAGGAGCTCATGGCTCTCCCTGACGAGACGGTGACCGTCGACATCCACTGCGTCACGAGCTGGTCCAAGCTCGACACCGAGTGGCGCGGGGTCTCGCTCGACACCCTGCTCGCCGACGTCGAGACCGCCGCCGACTTCGCGATGGTGCACAGCTACGGGGGCTACACGACCAACCTGCCGCTCGAGGACTTGCTCGACGGACAGGCCTGGGTCGCGTTCGAGTTCGACGGCGACGACCTGCGGCCCGAGCACGGAGGTCCGGCAAGGCTGCTCGTGCCGCACCTCTACTTCTGGAAGTCCGCCAAGTGGGTCCGCGGCATCGAGCTGATGCTCGAGGACTCGCCCGGCTTCTGGGAGCAGCTCGGCTACCACGACTACGGCGACCCATGGCGCGAGCAGCGGTACCAGGGGGACTGAGCGCCCGGCGGGCCTGGCGTGACGCCACGCTCGTCGAGCGCCGTCCCGAGACCGACAGCGCCGTGACTCTCGTCCTCGACGTCCACGACTGGCCGGGACACCTGCCGGGACAGCACGTCGACGTCCGGCTCGCCGCCCCCGACGGCTACACCGCGACGCGGAGCTACTCCGTGTCGGCGCCCGAGCGCGGCGACCGCGTCGAGCTGACGGTCCAACGCGTGCCGGACGGCGAGGTCTCCGGCTTCCTCGCCGACGGTCTGGCGGTCGGTGACGCGGTGCGGCTGCGGGGTCCGGTCGGCGGCTGGTTCGTCTGGCGCGCCACGCAGGCCGAGCCCGTGCTGCTCGTCGCGGGCGGCTCAGGCGTCGTGCCGCTCATGTCGATGCTCCGGGCCTGCAGCGAGGTGGACCACGCCGGCGGCCCGCCCTTCCGGCTCGTCTACTCGGTGCGCGAGCCCGGCGACGTCATCTACCGCGACGAGCTGGCAGGGCTCGGGACCGGTGACGCCGTCGACGTGCACCTCGTGCACACCCGGCGGGCGCCCGAGGCAGCCACCCGACCGGTCGGGCGGCTGCGTGCGGACGACCTCGTCGGGTCCGCGTGGGGCGCCGAGGACGCACCCACGTGCTACGTCTGCGGACCGACGGGCTTCGTCGAGGCCGCCGCCGACCTGCTCGTCGGACTGGGCCACGCGCCCGACCGGATCAGGACCGAGAGATTCGGGCCGAGCGGCCCGTGAGGAGGCGCCCACCATGACGAACATCGACGAACCCGACGGCACGCACGGAGGGCTCGGCGCCCACGCCACCGCCGACTGGGACGGCAACCTCATGGCGGGCCCGCTGTCCGAGCTGTTCGCCCTCGACGTCACGGCAGCCGTCGCCCGCTGCCGCGGCTGCGGCAGGGCCGCCGAGGTCGCCACCCTGCGCGTCTACGGGCCGGACCCCGGCCTCGTCGGTCGGTGCCCGGGTTGCGACGACGTGCTGCTCCGGATCGTCCGCACGCCCGACGCCGTGTGGCTCGACCTCGGCGGCGTCACCTCGCTCCGCGTCCCCGCGCCCGCTCCCGCCGCGTCTCCGGCATCGAGTCCGCCCGTGGGGCCGCCCGCCTGACGCGTCAGGTCAGGAGGGCGTGGATGCCGACGGCCCCGAACGCGACCACCATGAGCACGACGACGATGCCAGCGAACCACAACGCGCCCAGCTGCTCGCCGTTCATCTTCTCGGTCCAGCCCAGCTCCTTCGCCACCCGGCGGACGAGCTCCCTGCCCTCGCCGGCCCGGAACGAGTAGTCGACGACCTTGCCGACCTGACCCGTCCTGGCGTCGAGCCCGAACTCGACACGCCGCGAGTAGCTCATCACCCGGCCACGCTTGAACGACCGTTCGGCCGAGAGCGACGCGGCCCCACCGCTGTAGCTGACGGTGTTGTCGACGTCGGTGATGCCGTAGCGGCCGTTGTCCTCGAGGTGCACCTCGTGGGTGAAGACGCGCTTGAGCCCGTGCGCCCGGGTGATGGTCAGCCACCGGGCGTCCGCGAGGTCGACCGTCAGGTCGAAGCCATACGGGCGCTCCGCGACGGCATACGGCGTGCCCTCTGCGGCGGCGCGGGCACGGTCGACGAACTCCTGCTGGCTGCTGCTCATGCTCTCCCCTGACTCCTGGTCGGCCGAGGACCGGTCCTGCTGACCGGGCCCTGCCTCCGGCGGAGATGATACGGGGACCGCGGACCTGGCCACTCGGGTCGCACGAGCCGGGTCAGTGGTCCACACTGGCGCGGTGATCGGCGCGGAGTTCGAGACCGTCCTCGCCGGCGCACAGCACGGAGACGAGGCCGCGTTCGCCCGGTTGTGGCGAGACCTCAACCCGCCGCTGCTGCGCTACCTGAGTCTCGGGGGAGACGCCGCTGACGAGGTGGCCGCGGAGACGTGGCTCACCGTCGTCAGGGGACTGAACACCTTCCGGGGTGACGAGATGGCTTGGCGTGCCTGGGTCTTCACCACGGCACGCCGTCGCGCCGTCGATGCCGGACGCAAGCGCACCCGCAGCTCCCGGCTGCCCTGGCGGTCGACCTGGGTCGAGCCCGTCGCCGCCGACTGCGCGAACGAGGTGGTCGACGCCCTCTCCACCGAGGAGGCGATCGCCCTCGTGCGCCGGCTCCCACCGCTGCAGGCCGAGGTGGTCCTGCTGAGAGTCGTCGCAGAGCTGTCGGTGGCCGAGGTCGCCGAGCTGGTGGGCCGCAGCCCCGGAGCGGTCCGGGTGGCTGCGCACCGTGGGCTGCAGGCGCTGAGGAAGATGGTGGACCCGACAGGTGTAACGCCGGAGGGCCCGCGGACGCTTCGGGGGGTGACATGACCGATCCACGGCCCGACGCCTCCTCCGTCGACGACCCCGCCCTCGCTCCAGTGCTGGCGGCGCTGACCGCGCCCGCCTCCGCCCACGAGCTGGACGGCTATGCGTCGACGCTGTCGGCCCTGCGCGCGGCTCACGTCACCCCCGCCCCCTCCCCATCACGACGGAGACCATCCATGCTCGCAACCCTCGCCGGCGCCAAGCTCGGTGCCACGATCGCCGGGATCGCAGTCGGACTCGGTGGCGCCGCCACCGTCGTCTACGTGTCCTCGAACGTCGCCCACACGCCGGACACGCACGCGAACGCCACGGCGTCGGCGGTCCCCGCCGGCTCGACCACGCCCGCCGGGTCCGCCCACCCGACGGGCACCCCGACACCCGGTGGCACCGCCGACGGTCCCGACGCCACCGGGCCGGCCGCCCACGGGCTGTGCACCGCGTGGAAGGCCGTGGCCGCCAACGGGCACGGCAAGGCGTTGGACTCCGTGGCCTTCACCAACCTCGCGAAGGCAGCGGGCGGGGCCGACAAGGTCGCGTCCTTCTGCGCCACCGTCGCGGCTCCCGGTGCGTCCGGTGACCACGCGACCGGCAAGCCGACCACGAAGGGCAAGCCGACCACGAAGGGCAAGCCGGCCACCGTGCCGACCGGAAAGCCGACCACCGTGCCCACCGGAAAACCGACCACCGTGCCGACGGGAAAGCCGACCGTCCTGCCCACCCCGACGGCGACCCCTCCCGTGACGCCGTCGTCGCACCCGACCGGTCGCCCCTGACCGGACGCGCCTGACCGGACGCACCCCGACGAGAGAGGGCGTATGCCGGGAGCCCAGCTCCCGGCATACGCCCTCTTCGTCGTGCGCGGGGGATCAGCCCTGCAGGCCCGCCTCGATGGCCGCGATGATGCGCGGGCGCATGTCGTGGGCCTCGATGACGGCGTCGACGGAGCCGACCGAGACGGCGCGGTGGATGCTGTGCACCGTGTCGAACTCCGACGCGACCTGGCCGAGCTTCTCGGAGCGCACCGCCGTGCGCAGCTCGTCCAGCTCGGTGGCCAGACGGGCCCGCTCGACCCCGGAGGCCGCCGCCACACGGCCCTCGAGGGCGGCGACGCGCGGGTCGGACGCCGTGCGGGCGTCGACGTCGCGGGAGAAGACCACGGCGGCGGCGGGGGCGCCGCCCAGCACCGACGCGAAGGAGCCCTCCACGGCGAGCACCGTCATGCGCGGGTTGAGCGTCTTGGAGAAGACGACGAACGCGCCGCCGTGGTAGCGCGAGACGACGGTGAAGACGATGGGGCCGTCGAAGTTGACGATGGCCCGGCCGATCTCGGCGCCGTACTCGAGCTGGAGGGCGCGCATCGACTCCGGTGACCCGTCGAAGCCCGAGAGGTTGGCGAGGACGACGATCGGACGGTTGCCGCTGGCCGCGTTGATGGCCCGGGCGACCTTCTTCGACGAGCGCGGGAAGAGCGTGCCGGCCGTGTAGGTGTCGGGGCCGTCGGTGGGCGGGAAGCCCCGCCGCGCAACGGACTTGCTCTCGATGCCGATGAGGCACACCGGGATGCCGCCGACGTGCGCGTCCTGCACGACGGCCGTCTCGGCGTCGGCCATGCCGGCCCACCGCTCGAGCGGCTCGTGGTCCTGGTCGGACACGGCGCGCATGACGGTGCGGATGTCGAAGGGCTTCTTGCGGTCCGGGTTGGTGAGCGAGCTGAAGATCTCGCCGACCGTCTTGAAGTCCGAGCCGGGTGCGTCGTGCGGGAAGAGCGTCACGTCGCGGTGCGACGGGTCGCTCGTCGAGACCCGGCGCGGGCCCTTCTCGCCGGGGCTGACGTAGGCGTGGTCGTAGTGCGCCATGAGGATGGCTCGCGCGCCGGCGAGGTCCTTGGCCCAGTACTGCGCCTGGCCGTTGGGGCCCATGACGCGGTCGTAGCCGCCGATGCCGAAGTTGTCCTCGGCCGAGACGCCGCCGGAGAAGTCGAGCGACTGCTTGCCGGTGAGCACCATGGCGCTGTCGGGCGTCATGACGAGGATGCCCTTGGTGTGCATGAGCATCGTCGCCTCGGCGTTCCAGTAGGGCTGGGCGCCGACGTTGATGCCGGCGACGACGATGTTGATCTCGCCGCCCGCCTGGGTGAACTCGATGATCCGCTTGAGCGCCCGGGCCACCCAGTCCATGTTCTCGGTGCCGGAGTCCATCGAGATGCGAGCGCCGGCCGAGAGGGAGTACCACTCGAGTGGGACCTTCATCTGCTCCGCCAGGTCGATGGCCGCGATGACACGGGCGCACTCGGCCTCGGCGACCGACCCGAGGGAGCGCAGCGGGTCGCCCGACAGCACGACGCGCGTGACGCCCTCGGGGTGGCGCACCGTCGGCGTGCTGACGACGGCGACGATGATGCCGGCCTTGTTGAGGCCCTGGGGCCGGTCGACCGGCACGAGCGCGCCGGTGTCGCCGAGGTCGTGCTCGACGACGGTGCCGCCCTCGCCGGCGATCATCGACTGCAGCTCGTAGGGGTAGACGAGACCGCGTCGTCGGGCCCGGACGACCTTGGAGGCGTAGTCGTCGAGCGGCTTGAGCGGCTCGGTGGGAGGCGCTCCGAGGGCGGCGGTGACACCGGAACCGGGCTGGTAGAAGAAGCGGCCCGCGATCGGCAGCGGTGCCTCGCCGGGTGCACCGGCGACCTTGGCCTGGACGAGGACCTCCTCGATGCCGGCGCCGGCCGTGACGGGGGCGATCTTGCTCTGGAGCGCCGTCAGCTGGCCGAGGTCGGCCTCGATGGTCGGCCAGATCTGCACCCACACGTGGTTCATGTCGAGCCTGGAGCCCTTGGCGCCGCGGCTCGCGCGGACCCGGCGGATCGCCTCGAGGCAGTTGGCGATGGCGCGCTCGACGTGCGGCAGACCCGACACCTGGCCGGACTCGTCGCGCACGACCACGATCTGGCGCACCTGGGCCAGGGCGACGAGTCGCCGGTCGTCGGGGTTGTCCTTGGCGACGCACTCGTAGAGCAGGACGTCCTCGGGCGCGTCGAGACGCGTCACGTCGAAGGACGTGAGGCGCCACAGGTTGAGGCGGCGCCCGACCATGGGGTGCACGCCGCGGACGAGGCGGTCCTCGACGAGCGTGCCGTCCACCGGGCGGAAGGTGAAGTAGCCGACAGGACGTCCCTGCCCGGCGCTGACGGCCACGGCGACGCGGCGGACGTCCTGCGCGAAGGGCAGCTGCTGCAGCAGGGAGGCCAGCTGCTCGCTCGCGGCGTCGGGCGACTCCGGCTCCTGCGGCCAGCGCAGGTAGAGGTCGACGACGGAGTGCAGGCCGGTGGCGCGCGACCACACGTCGTTCGAGACGGCCGCGTCGAGGGGGCTGCCGGGGACGAGCTCGTCGACGCCGCCGATCGTCGACGTCAGGTGCGTCGGGCGGTCGTCGAGGGTGTAGTCGGCGACCGCGAAGGGCCGGCCGCCCTCGGAGAACGTGCGCAGGCCGTGCAGCTCGTGCTCGCGGTAGTGCCGCTTGATGAGCACCTCGAGCATCGGCTCGTGCTCGGGCAGCCGCTCGGGCGCCTCCTCGTGCAGGCGCTCGGTGAGGAAGCGGACGATCTGCTCGGGGATCGCGGCGAGCTCGTCGATGCGCGCCGTGTGGTCGGCGGCGTCGGGCTCGGCGGCCAGGGTGGCCAGCTTGTCGCGGACGCCGGCGAGGACGCTCTCGCGCTCCTCGTCGACGAGCGGCTGGTCGAACCAGCGGAACCGGACGCTGCGGGCGAGGTCGCCGATGACCGGGAAGCGCAGCTGCGTGGCGACGACGAGACGGTCGAGCACCTCCCGGGCCGCGGCGTCGAGCGGCGGCTGCGGGATCGGCTCGCCGAGCCAGCGCTGCAGGATCGAGGTCGCCACCTGCACCTCGGGGGCCGAGCGCTGCTGGGCGAGGAAGACCCGGAAGACCGCCTCCTCCAGGTCGGGCGTGCGCTCGAAGTCGGTGACGCCGTAGTGGCGCAGCACGCGGGCGAGCTTGTCGCGGAAGTCGGCCGACAGCCCGGCCCGGTCGACGTCGAGGCTCTGGAGGTAGGAGTGGAAGTGCTCGCGGGGGCTGTGCACGAGCAGCTCGGTGTGGCGCTCCTCGGCGGCCGGCCGGTTGCGGCTCAGCTCGGCGAAGTCGGTGAGCAGCTCCAGGACCCCGATCTCCTCGGAGAGCGGGATCGTGCCGGCAGCGGCGAGCTCGTCGCGGGCGGTGAGGTAGCCGTCGAGCATCCTGCGGTCGCCGCTCGGGTCGGCGTCGAAGCCGAGGACGCTCGCGGAGAGGTCCTCGATGCCGCGGTCGACGCGCTCGCGCACGGTCGCGTGGCCGGCGCTCGAGTCGGGCAGGTCGAGGTCGACCGTCTCGGTGGCCGCAGCCTCGGCGACCTCCTCCTCGTCGCCCGTCGGCTCGAGGCGCACGAGCGGTGCGCCGGTCTCGACCTGGCTGCCGACGCTGACGAGCAGCTCGCGCACCCGCGCCGCGAAGGGGGACGGCAGCACCGTCTCCATCTTCATCGACTCGAGCACGAGCACCGGTGCGCCGGCGGCGACCTCGTCGCCCACCTGGGCGGGCGTCGCGACGACGAGCGCCGGCGCGGGCGAGCGCACGACGCCGCCCTCGTCACGGGTGACGCGGTGGGTGATGCCGTCGACCTCGACGAGGTGGACCGGGCCGTGGGTGGCGGTGATGAGGCGGTGCGCGCGTCCCTCGACGACGATGCGGCCGGCATACTCGTCGATGCGGTCGAGGGTCGCGTCGACGACGTGCTCGTCGCCGCCGTTCGTGATGGAGACGCGGTAGCGGTGCGACGCGGTGCGCAGCACCATGACCTTGTACGCCGTGCCGCGCAGCTTGAGGTCGATGGCGCGGCCCACCGTGTGCTGCACCTGCGGGCGGCCACCGCGGGCCGACTCGAGCAGGCGGGCGCGCTCGATGGCCTCGGCGTCCTCGTAGGCCTCGATGCCGGCGGCGACGAGCGCGACGCCGGAGTGGCGGTGCGAGACGAGGCGGCCCTCGGCGCGGACGCGGTCGATCCAGCCGGTGTCGGCGGAGCCGTCGACGATCTCGGGCTGGTCGAGCAGGTCGAGGATGAAGCTCTTGTTGGTCGAGCCGCCGTCGATGACGACGGTGGTCTCGGCCATCGCGCGACGCAGGCGGGCGAGGGCCTCGTCGCGGTCGCGGCCGTGGGCGATGATCTTGGCGATCATCGAGTCGAAGTCGGCGGGGATCGAGTCGCCTTCTCCCACACCGGTGTCCACGCGGATGCCGGGACCGGCGGGGAAGTTCAGCAGGCTGATGCGGCCGGGCGAAGGGGCGAAGTCGCGGTCGGGGTCCTCGGCGTTGAGGCGGGCCTCGACGGCGTGGCCGCGCTGGGTGGGGCGGCCGCCGGGCAGGTCGTCGAGACGGCCGCCGTTGGCCACGTGGATCTGGAGCTTGACGAGGTCGGTGTCGGTGACGACCTCGGTGATGGGGTGCTCGACCTGGAGGCGGGTGTTGACCTCGAGGAAGGCGAAGAACCGCTCGCCCGGGTGGTAGAGGAAC
Source organism: Terrabacter ginsenosidimutans (assembly GCF_039539425.1). Taxonomy (NCBI): domain Bacteria; kingdom Bacillati; phylum Actinomycetota; class Actinomycetes; order Micrococcales; family Intrasporangiaceae; genus Terrabacter; species Terrabacter ginsenosidimutans. The sequence goes on from NZ_BAABDC010000011.1 coordinate 83,121, forward strand.
TCGACCGTGCCGGCACCGGCATAACCGACCGCGATCGCGAGCCGCTCGGCGCTCGCGCGGACCTCGTCCTCCTGCTCGGGGCTGAGCACGGGGGAGGCGGACTCCTCGATGACCTTCTGGTTGCGGCGCTGCACCGAGCAGTCGCGCACGCCGACGGCCCACGCGGTGCCCTGACCGTCGGCGATGACCTGCACCTCGATGTGGCGGGCGCCGGTGACGAGCTTCTCGAGGAAGACGACGCCCGAGCCGAACGCGCGCTGCGCCTCGTCGCGGGTGCGCTCGTAGGCGTCGGTGAGGTCGGCGTCGGAGTCGACGCGCCGGATGCCGCGGCCGCCACCGCCGGCGGTCGCCTTGAGCATGAGGGGGTAGCCGATGCGCGCGGCCGCGGCCTTGGCGTCCTCGAGGGTGTCGACGCCGCCGCGGCTCCACGGCGCGACGGGGACGCCGACCTCCTCGGCGATGAGCTTGCTGCCGATCTTGTCGCCGAGCTTGCGCATGGCGTCGGGGCTCGGGCCGATGAAGGTGACACCGACGCGCTCGCACAGCTCCGCGAACGCAGGGTCCTCCGCGACGAAGCCCCAGCCGACCCACGCGGCGTCGGCCTTCGTCTCGCGCAGGGCGCGCTCGAGGACGGCGTGGTCGAGGTAGGGGCGGGCCGACGCGGGACCGAGGTCGTACGCGTGGTCGCTCTCGCGCACGAACATCGCCCGCCGCTCGCCCTCGGTGTGCAGGGCGATCGTCTCGATGCGGTGCCCGTCGCGGCCCGCCGCCGCGTTGAGGTCCCGCACCGCGTGGATGAGCCGCATGGCGGCCTCGCCGCGGTTCACGATGGCGATGCGCGAGATCATGCGTGCTCCTTCAGACGGGGGTGGTGTCGCACCCTGCAGCCTTCCACGCCATCTGGGTGACCGGCGAGTAGACAGGCGTCAAGTCGCCGCTCAGGTCGCTCAGGTCGCTCAGGGCGCTCAGGGCGCTCAGGGCGCTCAGGGCGCTCAGGGCGCTCAGGGCGCTCAGGTCGCTCAGGGCGCTCAGGGCGCTCAGGTCAGCTCGGCGACGACGGCCCGGACCATCTGGCGTCCGTGCTCGGCCATCCGGGGGAAGGTGTGCCGGTAGTAGTCGATGCCGGTGAGCGACGGCGCGAGCGCCCAGACGCAGGCGCGCAGCCACGTCGCGTCGTCGGGGCACACGGCCTCGCGGTAGGCGTTGCGGGCGCGGCCTGTGAAGGTCCAGAGGGCGGCGGCGACGTCGGGAGCCGGGTCGCCGACCCCGAGGGCGCCCCAGTCGATGACCGCGACGAGCCGGCCGTCGTCGACGACGAGGTTGCCGGGCTGGAGGTCGCCGTGGATCCACACCGGCTCGCGGTCCCATGCCGGGGCGGAGACGCACCGATCCCAGGCGCGCTCGGCGGCGTCGAGGTCGATGCCGTCGTCGTGGGCGCGCAGGCGCTCGAGGGCCGCCCGGGCGGCGTCGTCGACGTGCACGAGCGGGGCGCCGCGCGAGCCCGGCGGCTTGGTGGGACCTCCCGTGGCGTCGATCTCTCGCAGCTGCAGGGCGAAGGCGGCGAGGTCGCACGCGAGCGGGACGTCGTCGGAGCCGAGCCGGGGAGGTGTCGCGCCGTCGACCCACGGCACCACCGACCACGCCCACGGGTAGCCGTCCGACGCCTGGCCGAGATGGACCGGGACCGGCACGGCCGCGGGCAGGTGCGGGGCGAGGCGGGGGAGCCAGCACGCGTCGGACTCCGCCTGGTCCTGCGCCCACTCGATCTTCGGCATGCGCACGACGAGCTCTTGGCCGAGCCGGAAGAGCACGTTGTCAGTGCCCTCGACGTCGTCAGGCAGCGGTGTGACGGGCAGGCCCGACCACTGGGGGCACTGGTCGGCGACGAGCCGCTCGACCAGCTCGGGGGTCGCGCGGACCTCGTTCTCGTGCATCGGCATCCCGGTCACGCTAGGCCCCGGCCCGACGAGCGGGCGACTGCTTTACCGGGCACGCCGCGAACCTGCGGAGTACCTTCGCGTCACGGGCGCGGGGAGCGCCACGGGTGACAGGGGCTGCACATGGACGAGACCGCGACCACCGGCACGCCGACTGAGACAGCGGGCGCGCAGGGACAGCCGGCCCAGCGGGGGCCGGACTCGCCGCTCATGGGCGTCGAGCGCTCCATGAGCCGCCCGGTGACCGTGGGGCTCGTGCTCCTCCTCGTCGCAGCCAACGCCGTCGGCTGGCTCTGGTTCGTCCACCACCAGGACGAGCAGTTCCAGATGCTCCGGTCGCAGGTCGCGGACGTCCAGGTGTCGGTGCCGTCGGGCGCCATGGATCCCGGGCTGTGCTGGCTCGTCGGCGCCGAAGCGGGGGCGGCCGGCCACGGGAAGGCTCTGGTCAGTCAGGTGACGACCTCGGGACTCGACACCGAGTGTGTCGACGCGGTGGTCCGCGGCGCCAACGGCTACGGCCGGTGACGTCGGTGCTCGTGACTGACACCGGCGGCCGATAGCGTTCTCGCCCGTGACCACGATCGACGACGTCAGGCAGGCCGTCCGCACCGCGTCCGAGGCGTCCCTCGACGTCGTCCTGGGACCGATGAAGTCGGGCAAGAGCCTCGCGCTCATCTCGCTGCTCTCGCCGCTGCAGTTCACACGCGTGCGCCACCGCGTCTACCAGTCGGAGCGGCACGTCCGGGACAGCGGCGTCACCTCGCGTAGCGGCGGCGTGCTCGCGACGACGAAGGTCAGCAGCCTGCACGAGGCGCTCGACGAGCAGCTCGACGTGGTGGCCGTCGACGAGGTGCACATGTTCGACCTCGACGACGTCGCGGTCGTCGACCAGCTTCTGCGCCGCGGCACCCGCGTCGTCGTGGCCGGCATCGACCTCGACCACCGCGGCGAGCTCTTCGCGCCGGTGCGGGCCCTGCTCGAGCTCGGCCCTGACCGCGTGACCTACCGGCGCGCCGTGTGCGACCAGTGCCGCGACTTCAGCGCCACCCACACCCAGGTGCTCCGCTCGGGGGAGCCGTTCCTCGACCACCTCGGGGGGTCCGAGGCGCTCCCCGACGACGGCACCTTCACCTACGAAGCGCGCTGCCGGTCCTGCTTCGTGCGCCCAACGTCGTCCTGACTGTGGCTTCGGCGCAGGCCGCGCCGTCCCTTGGCGTCCATCCTGAGAAGCATCCGTACCCGGCGGGACTTGTCCAGTAGTCGCTCTACTCAGGCCTCCATTAGGGCGCCCATCCCGCCCAGATAGGGCTACCGATGGGCGCCGATCCCCGGTCAGGAGAGTTGCTTCGGTACGGAGCGTCCGACAGGAATGCAAAATGATGAATGTGGAGTAGGCAGAAGGGTGGACTTCCCCTTGGCCGCCCTGCAATGGCTGGAATAACTTGCGTGGCGACAGACGACGGGGCAGGCTTCTTTCACCCACGACCGTAACCAGTTAGGCGGCATGATGCATCGGCGGCGAATCCTCTCATGACCACATGCCAGCCGTAGAAAGAATCCCGAATGGAAGATCAGCGGCTAGCGGTCAATCCGCACCGGTAAACAAGCTCATCATTCTACAGCGTCAGCCGACCCCTTATCGGCAAAGAGGTGACGACGAACGCGGTACCGCTCGTGCGCCGGCTTCGCATCGGCAGCACCATTTACATTAAGAGATGCCCTGTAGAGACGCGGGATGGAGTACCCATTTCTGGTGGTTCCGATGACGCCGCTCATTTGAAGTTGCTGAAGAATCTCTTCCGCCCTATCTTGAGCCACCGCTGTTTGGCCGATTCTAATCATCAACGACCGCAGACTTGGAAACTCGGCCGGCCCTTTCTCCAAACGCCGCACGTACTTGGCAACACCGGGAAACTCGTTCAATACTGAATCGGTGAGCCTGCGGCGCGACAGGTCTCCAGCCGCGGACTCGATGTCGCGTTGCTCTAGTAGCGGCACTTCGGCGCGCTGCGCATCGCCTAGGTCGAGAGCGCGACGTTGGCGGCTACGGGCGCTCGCCAACGCGAACGAGAAAAGACTCAAGACATTCCTTGGATTGAAGCCTCGATTACCGTCGGCAGTTCGCTCGCAGATCACTTGCGACGTCGAGAGCCTACGTCTGCCCGAAGACAGATCAGGCACGAGCGCTTCCCAACTGCGCTTCACTAGTGAGTGCCCTGCGCGAGGTTCGAGGTAGCGCTCCCGAAAGAGTTGGCTCTGCTGCGCCCTTGTGGCGATGAGGTCTGCGATAGCATCCGAGTTCCATCGGATATCTTCTTGGCGAAGATGTGTTGAGTTCGTAAATGCTACGTCAGATGACATCCTCGCCAGCAGATCAGACCTCAAGAAGATCTTCATATTTACTACACGCGAATAATTCAAAGCCTGTGAAATATCCAAGTGCGTCCGAAGCAGAGCGCGCAGAGCGCGCCTTTCAACCGGAGAGTCCGATGTGAAGCACTCGTCTAAGCGGTCGAACGCTACCCATAGACGCTGCCCTGCATCCATAAGCACCTCTGCGGATTTTTGCAGGACAGAAAAGAAGTCAGCTGGCTCCAGAAGGACCGCTCCTGAGGCCTCTTGATCAGCATCTGCCAGTTCAAACTTCAACGAAGCGCCGAGAGCACCGGTCAGTAACGATCCCTCCGCACCAGCCTCGATCGATTGAGCCCTTCGAATTCTCTGCATCAGAGAGCGCTTTGCCTCTTGCGCTCGCCGAAGTCCGAGGAGTTCTAAGATGTCCCGAATCTCCTCGACTTGATAGCCGTAGCCAGGGGTGCCGTCAAAGGCGTCAACGATCCAGTTCCCGACCAGGGACGTAATATACGCCGTCCAAATTCCCCTTAGGCGACTTTCAGAGCTATCTTCCTTGAACAATACCTTGAATACTGGCGTGCCCGTTGGATTGGCCGCGGGTAGCACAGTCAAATCCTTGGCGATCTGAGTCTCAGTAATGACCCGGTAAATGGCACTTTTGCCGCATCCCTTTGGTCCCGTGATCACATCGGCTTCATCTTTGATCACCCTGGAATACGCTCCGCTGGAGTAGAGAAACACTTCGAGAAGATTCTCTTCATTCTCGGCGGTTCCGTCTCCAAACTCCAGCGAATCCAACACGGCCATTATACCTTCTTGGCTCATGGCATCCCGGTGACTCACGATAAGATCCTTGCGTCCGAATTGTGATTACTGATGACTAAACCAGCATCCGTGCACCCACGGGAACACACTCCCGGATCTTGCCAGAAGCCTGACGCCTGTGGGCCCCTCGGCACGAGCCAACCTGACGCGCCGCTAGTTTCCGTGCTTCATCGCTACTAGCTCCTGCTTGCCGCATCCCTGGCAGACAAGCATCTGCTTGCCCCCGCCTTGAGGTGGAACGTGTGACCCCTGCCGCGCAGGCAACGTTCCTGACTCTCATCTTCTGAGTCTCCGCTTGCAGCGCGGGCGCGCGCTCCTTTCGGCGCAGCCGGGGATATACCCGCAGCGTTGACAGCCACTCCGGCTGCCGATGGTTCCGCCCGACCCGTCGCCCTTCGCTCTGTGATGGCTCCTACCTGGCCGTCATCGCATGCGCCATTGCCTCGCCGGAGTGAGGCCGAGAGACGACCAAGCTGGTCTGTCGCCGTAGAACGCGTAAAGACCGATCTCGTCCGGCACGACCCCGACGGCAACGTTTTAGCTGTGTCGGATGACGGTCAACGATCCAATCGCTGCGTCAATAACGGCCTCATTGGTCATCCTTCATCCTGTCGCAATCAGGACTCGGACGCGGGTGCCTGGCTCAACCGCGCGGGCAGAGGTGAGTCACTCCGCCGCCTGCCGGGTCGGCAGACCTGAAGGTGCTCGTCGCCTTCCCGAGCGCACTATCGAAAGAGGACTACGTCGCCTCAAGGCAATGACTGTGGTCGCGGTACCTATGGTTCCGCCCGCGTGACACGCCACAACATCGTCGGATGCCTCAGCGAATCCGTGCGCCGGGCGGGTGCATTGGCCGCATATCTTCCAGGGGCCAAACCAGCTCGCGAACGGTAACCCTTGCGGAGCCATCGTCCGGGGGCAGCGACGCGAGCGAGGGCGCCGTCTCTTCAGCGAGTCGCACGTGGCCACTTGGTCCCTGATGCCTGCATGATGCACTCATGATCACCCACTTGCTGTCTCAAACTTCTCTATGGACGTGGCAGTTCCTGCGGGATGCTCCGTTCCGGCCAAGAGAGGAAACCATAACGGAGTCCTTGCTTACCGAGTTCGTCCGAGAAGGTGGTTCGACATGCTGGGTCCACTAGGCAACAACCGGGGACGAGGTAAAGTACGGCCTCGATTGGGCATGGGCACTGGAAACGAGGGCTGGCTGGGTCGTGATGCTCGTCAGGCCAAACAAATCGATGGGCGTCGATTCGGGGTGTATCGCGAACTGCGCAAAGCATCAGCGTTGACTCAGATAGATAACCTAATCAGTGCCGCGTCAGTGTTTAACGCGGTTCCGATTTACGCCTTTTACAATAGCGAATTGGCTCCTTTCGGCAGGGTCGGCCACAACGTGAGACTCGGGGCGTGCGGACGAATCGATCTGCGGCGGGAAGAACCCAAGCATGGACCCCCAGGGAACAGCGGTTTTAGCCCCCTTGGCATCACCGTTGCTCACGCCGAGGACGTACGACAGTTTGTGGCCCCCGCGCCAGCGAGCAGCCAGCACGCCAGCGCGCTCAATGGGGCCGCGCTCCCTTGGGAATGCTTGACTTGCCCAAGTTGGGCGTTCAGTTCTTCAAAAGAGGCTTCCCCCCGCATTTCGCGTCTGGCTGCGCAGATCGCTCGTCTTAACTCAACTGATAGCGCTTATCAGTTGGAAGACTTCTGGAACTCTCCCGGCGGTGTGTGGACAGAGCAGCCGACATGGGTTCAAGTATTGATGCAGGGGGGCGATCCAACTGTTGCAGAAGACGCACCGCCAGCCAACTTTTTCCTTGCCACTGCTGCGGTAAGTGAGGATGGCTTCCTGACGGGATAGCGCAGGGCCAGGCGAACGCCAAGGTGTGCACTTCGGGCGTTGAAGCCGCGCTGCAGCAACCTCCGAGGAATGCGGCTCCCCCCTCGGAAGGGCGCTCGGGAGGCCGGCGCGGGCCTGGCACAGACACCGAGTCTCATAGTCCCGCCTGCGGTTCTGGAACCAGCCCATGAGCAATGGTGATGGGCCATCTTCAGTGTCTGCACCGAGCGGACCTTCGCCGACGCGACGCCAACGTGCGACTAGTCAGGCTGCAACAGCCACTCAGTGGTGACCTAAACAAGTACCTCGCGCCGAAACGACTCAAGAAGCACCTCTTCGCAGCGCATGAGGTGGTCGAGACCCAAGTGGACGTGGAGGATTGGGAGCGGGTGAGCGCGGACTACCCGAGCGATCGACGCGCCATCCTTCCAACGATGTTGGGCAACGCTCTTCGCCAGCACGAGCTCATGGCCGGCGCGGCAGTGCACTTGCCCATTTTGCAGTGGGCGACGCACATCGGCATGGTCGCCAATCCCGCGCGCACCCGCTACGTCAATGACCAGCGGACACAGGTGGATCTGGCCGTGAGAGTCGCTGCTTCAGCTGAGGTGGGAGCTATCGCGACCTTCCTGATCTTGTGGCCGAAGGGCTCGCCAGTGCTGCTGACTCTCATTCCGTACGGGGCGGGCCCGCTGTCGTATCGTGGAGCGGTTGTCGCAGCTAACGGATACGGAGCGGCACTGCGCGCTTGGGTGGACTTGAACCGATTTTGGCTCTACGAGGAGCTCGGGCTCCCGGCGCCTCCCGACGCTTCCGGCGAACGAAAGCAGAACGACGCCCTCAAGGGTCTGCTCTCCGGCAGCGACTTGTACATGGCGGACTTCGAAGTCGATCCCCGCGCGCCCACCGCCGAATAGCAACCGCCATCACCATCACGATGTTTGCGGCCGGCCGCAAACCACCCGTCCCACTTCCATCAACGGCGATGCGCCTCACGGAGGTTGCGTCTTAGCGCCGCGAGTTGGCGACTCGGATCTGTCGCTGATCTGTCACGAATCTGCGCGGGCAGGGAGGCCTGTTGCATGCCTCAATAACGAGCGAACTCACGCTGCGCCAGCGTCGGGCAACTCGGGCTACCTTTGAGGCATGGACGAGCAGCAAATGTTCCGAGGTCGCGACGCAATTGCCTGGGCGCGGCGAGGCGCTGCTGTGGACCGCGAGGAGGGCGCGAGGCTCATGCGGGAGCTCGCCGGGGACCTCCCTCCCGGTCATGCACGTGACGACCTCCAAGCGGCTGCGAGCCAAACGGAGGCCTACTCAAGGCTGGTATCAGATCGCGGCCACGGCCAGCATGAGGCGGACGAGATAGATCAGGCGTACGACGACCTCCAGGAAGGACTATCAGCGCTATCGCATCATTTCGCCTGAACCCGTCCCGGGGGGCGCGCACAATCTGTCACGAACGACCGTAGGTGTCAGAATTCTCTAACCGCTATGACGGCGCGACGGTTCTGGGCTTGAGACGCCAGCTTCATGCCGTTGATGCGGCTACGTGCGTGGCGCCCCTACCTTGAAGGCCGTCAGGCAGAATTGGGGAATGACGAGCGAGGATGTCTCCGTGCCGCGTATGTACCGCTGGGGCGACCCAGCCACCGCGGTCGACGGCGAACAAGTCACGCTGTACGAAGACCCTGACGATCTGGTGCCCGCCTCTCACTTCGGACTGACGATCATCAATGATGAGAGGCGCGGCCCGCTGTCTTTGGTGAGTCCCGTAGAGGAGATCGTCGTACCGCTCGAGCGCATCTGGGGTTATCAGGCACAGGTCTCCAGGACGCATGTAGCAAATCCGGCTTCAGTACCCTCAGACAATTTCGTGGGTGAGCACGCCCCAGGGGCGATCGCCTGGCCGGATGGGACCTACCAAGTTGTGGGACATCACCGCGCATCCGCTGCGTGCGCTAGGGCGACTCAACGATGACGGTTCGCGTGACGATGCGCCTCAGGGCTCAAGCCGCCTCGTCCTAGGAACCTGCGCTCTGCGCGGAGATGGAAGTGCGTCTATCCGTCGCGGGGGGATCGCGCAACGTCCATGTCAAGAGAGCCGTTTGAGATCAAGGGGAGTCGCGAAGGGCGGCAACCACGGCCTCTACTGGAGCCAGCAGCATGTCACCGTTAGCGACGACCACGGCGGGAGGAAACGTTGGACCCTTGATACTCCCGCTGCCCGGCTTCTCGCCACGGTGCAGTTCGGCCGACGTCCGCGGCGTATTGCTCCAATGCCTGACGCGCCGAGACCGGAAGCGCAAGACCGGCGAGTTCAAGGCGCACCTCGAAACGCTCGCGTCCGAGTTGCCGGACGACCCGTTCTACGACCGCTGACGCAACAACTACCGCGAGTCCCCGAGCGTATTGGGGTGGGGAAGAGCCCATTTCAGGCTGACCCGATTCAGGTCTGTGGTGGCGCCCCCGGCCAGCCTCACAGTCATCCGCGTCTATCCACAGCGATGCGGCGCGCGGGAGCGTGATTGCAGTGCCCAGGGTCGGAATATCCACGTTTCGCGGCCTCGCTGGGGCAATCCCTCATACCTTGAGGCTTCACAAAGAGAGGCGCGATATGTCGGACAAGATTGTTCCCTGCAAGACCTGCAAGAGCCCGGTCTCAAACAAAGCCACGTCATGCCCGCAGTGCGGCCGAAACCGTCCGGGTGGCGGGACCAGCACTGGAGTCTTCGTCCTCTTCACAGTGGTTCTGGTTCTAGTCGCGATCTGGATTATCTGAGGTATGGATCGTTCGGCCAATCTGTAGCGACGTTCGACTTCTTGGTGTCAGCGATCTAGGCATGACACAGGATTGCCCGAGGGTCGGCGACAGCGACGACCTGACTCTCGGGTCGGTAGGCCGCGGCCACGAGCCGAACTGTCAGGGTCACATCGCCACGTGCTCACGGGCTGACCCGCGACGCCATGAGGGCAAGGACGACGCGGCCCCCTTAGTTCCTTTTCCCGTCTGCGAGGATTTCGTAGACGCGTGCGTCAGAAATGCCGAGATGCTGGGCGATCTCGTGCACGCTCTTTGTCTGTCGCGCCTCGACGAGCGCCTCGAAGCGCAGGCGTCGCAGCGTGGTAGGCACGATCTGCGTGATGTATTCGAGCAGGTCGAGCGCTGCATTCGCCCGTTCGAGAGGGTCGTTGAGCCCTTTGATGGCGGCTTTGGCATCGGCGAGGCCGTGGGCTGCGCAGCTGATCGGTCCGGGTGTCTCAGTCATGCAACAGACATTAGGGGGTAGGGTTGACACGCGTCAAGCCCACCCCCTAAACGGCGACATTCAAGCATCCCGATAGAGAGCCCGGCTCGACGCTTCCGGTCCGGTGCGGCAGAGATCGAATCCGTGACGCCGTCTCCCCTTCCAGCGTACGTGTCACCTCCGCACCACCCCGGATGGTGCGTCCTTCCGTCGCGAGCTGTTCAACAAAGCCGTTCTAGCAGCACCGCCGGAACGCGTCCCTTCTTCACCACGGCCATGTGCTCCAGGCGCCAACTCCAGTCCCGACCAGCAACACGACCCAGCCGTTGCGATACCACCCTTCACGCGATGCGATACGTCGAATTGATCGACGGTTGCTCGCGCTGGCGCAATTTTCCTTCTCGCGCTTCGCGGACTCGACGGCGGCCAGCACGAACTGGATGCCAGCACCAACGAGCAGGAGGACGTTGGAGAGGAACGGCAGGTAGTTGTGCATGAAGCGAATGTCTCACTCAAGGCGGACACCCCTCACGCATGGCGCACATGCTGGCGTACGTGCGATGAACGGTTCGGCCTGCGCGTCACTCCGCCGCCTGCCGGGCGCTCGATTTCTACGCGATCCCGCCAAAGGGTGAATGGCCCTCTGAGTCACCTAGCCCGGGCGGTCAGGCCTCGTCCGGCGTCTGGGTGGACTCGTCCCGAGTGCGCTCCGGG
>NZ_BAABDC010000012.1:0-90049 GCF_039539425.1 Terrabacter ginsenosidimutans
ACCAAAGGATAATTCGCCCAAAACACAACCCGACCACCAGAACGATGGACCGAGCCACGCCTCGAGACGAGGTAATTGGCATCGATTTTTGACACGCTGTTGAGTTCTCAAGAATCGGACACACACCTTCACCCGGCTCTGTGAGCCAGCCTCAGGGGCATTCCTTCAAAGTTATCCCGCCTCAAGCTTGGGAGTCAAAAGCCGCGAAACGATCTTCAGACCGCGCAGCTCGACCCGCTTGGTTCAGCGGTTCTTGCCCTCCAAGGCTACCCGATCAACTCGAGTGCCTCGGACCATCTCGCCAACCCCGGGACCGGCCAACTTCGCTCGCGATCACTCGCTCCGCGGTGGCGTCCGTTCCTCCCTGTCGGGCTGACGAAGAGAACATTACATGGGGCCTCCCGGATCGCATAATCCGGCCGAGGCCGTCCTTGGGACCGCCTCCAGCGCTGCCCGAGAAGGTCGCCCGTGGCCTCAGCGGGCTCAGCGGATGCGGGCGAGATCGAGCGTCCACACCGGGTTGCCCGGCACCGTCTTGACCCGGTCGCCAGTCGCAAAGCGCGTGGAGGGCTGGACGAGGGGGACGAACGGGCTCCGCTCGTTCATCGCGAGCTGCCACGCGGCATACGCCCCCGCCCTGTTGTCCCCCACGGACTCCCGCGCGGCCTCGGTGAGGTCGTCGACGACCTGGTCGGTGCCGCGTGCCCAACCGGCGCGCGAGCCGACGAGCTCCCCGGGTGCGAAGGCGAGGTAGTTCTCCGGGTCCGGGAAGTCCGGGCTCCATCCCCACAGGCTGAAGGCGCTGCGCCCGGACCGGTAGGCCGCGAGCGCCTCCGCGGCCGGCGCCGGGTTGAGCTGCACCTTGATGCCCACCTCGGCGAGCTGCGAGCGCACGGCCACGGCGAGCGCGCTCGTCGGGATGCCCTGGATCGGCAGGTCCGCGGCATACGACAGCGGGATCGGCTGGCCGCGGTAGCCCGAGCGCCGCAGCGCGGCCTTGGCGGCCCCGACGTCGCGGGCGGGCACGAGCGGCAAGGTCACGACGGGGGTGGGCATGCCGTTGGCCCCCGTCGTGACGGCCGGGCTCGGTGTCGCCGGAGCTCCCGTGGACGACGGGGACGAGACGCCGGGGGAGGAGGACGACGAGGTGGCGGACGAGGGGCTCGGCGTCCCGGTGCCGACACCCCCGGTGGAGTCGGTCGCCGTCGGCGTGGGCGACGGCGCGAGGTCCTCGAGCGCGCCCACGATCCCGGCGGGGATGAGACCTGCAGCAGGGGTCGATCCGGGTGCGGCGCGAGCCAGGGCCTCTCTGTCGAGACCCCGGCGCACCGCCTCGACGAAGTCGGGGTCGGCGGTCCACTGGTTGAGGGCCTTGTTGCGCGCGAGGGCGAGGTAGACGAGCGTGCTCGAGCGCATCGTCGTGACCGTGGCCGGCGGGACCTTCGACCCGGCGTCGACCTTCTCGGCCTGACTCGGGGAGAGGTCGAGGGCGACGTCGACACCGCCGGACTGCAGCTCGGAGAGCTGCCGCTTCGCGTCGAGGTTGCGCACGACGAGCTCGGGGAAGGCGGGTTTGGTGCCCGTCCACAGCGGGTTGGCCTTGAGCCGCACCTCCGACGAGCCTCGCACGCTCTCGATGACGTAGGGGCCCGAACCCGCCGAGTGCTGCGACAGATAGCCGCTTGCGGTGTCGCCGGGGCCGATGGTCCCCCCGTGCGCCTTGACCGCCGTCGCGTTGAGGATGCCGAAGGCCGGGTTGGCGAGGATCGCCGGGAGCGCGAAGTTCGAGCCGGTCGAGCTGAGTGTGAAGGTGCGGTCGTCGACCTTGGTGATCGAGACCGTGCCGATGATCGACGAGGCCGGACCGGAGAGCCCCTTGGCGCGCTCGAGGGTGAAGATGACGTCGTCCGTCGTCACGGGCGACCCGTCGGAGAAGACGAGGCCCTTGCGCAGCCGCAGCGTGAGCCAGCGGCCCTCGGGCGAGAGCGTGTACTCGGCGATGCCGGGCACGACCTTCGTCGGGTCGACGGGGTCGAGGGTCGTCAGCGTCTCGTAGAGGGCGTGCGTCAGCATCGAGCCGCTGCGGTCGAACTGCCGCGTCGGGTCGAGCGTCGAGTGGTCGAAGACGGCACCCAGGACGAGCGGGGCCGATGCCGTGGTGGGGGCCGGCGTCGTCGTGGCTGCGCCCGGTGTCGTACCGCCGGTGGGAACGGGCGTCGCCGTGCTCGTCGGGGCGCTGGTGCAGGCAGCGGTGGCCAGCGCGAGCACGCCGACCGTCGCCACCACCGTGGGGCGGACGAGACGTCGGCGCATGGACTTCCTTCGGGGGCGCCCGGCCGGGACTGGACCCAGGCCGGGCTCGGGGCGGCGGCAGGAACGAGGAGACGGCAGGTGGCACCGCCGGCAACCCGGAGCACCCCTGTCCGTGGTCCGGAGTCTAGCCGCCGGCGCCCGCCGCCGTGCCCGCCTGCTCGGCCGTCGGCGCGAGCACGAGATAGGCCTGGGCGACGAGGACGACACCGATGGCCACCCACTTCCCGGTGGGCAGCTCCACGCCGTAGCGCCAACGGTCGACGAGGACGAGTCCCACCTGCAGCATGACGACCCAGCCCATCGTGACGAGGGCGAGCTCGGCGTACCTCAGCGACGACGCATACACCCAGAAGAGGACGAGGAAGGCGCCCGCGCCGAGGACCAGCGCGCGGATGCTGCCGTTCTCGGCCCACTCCTTGGCGAAGACCGCGCCGAGCAGGTCGAGCCCGGCGAGGCAGACCATGGCGATCGTCGCGACGACCGGGACCGGCCAGGCCTCGGGCGCCTTGATGAGGGGGAACACGTCGGTCACGCTCATGAGGCGTCCTTCCGGGGAGGGGCCCGACCCCACGGACCCTTCCCCTCAGAGGGCGCCGTCGACCGCGCTGATACGCCTCACGCTCCGACGTAGGTGGCCAGGTGCTCGCCGGTCAGGGTCGAGCGGTCCGCGACGAGCTTCGCGGGTGTCCCCTCGAAGACCACGTTGCCGCCGTCGTGGCCGGCGCCCGGACCGAGGTCGATGATCCAGTCGCCGTGCGCCATGACCGCCTGGTGGTGCTCGATGACGACGACCGACTTGCCCGACTCGACGAGGCGGTCGAGCAGTCCCAGCAGGTTGTCGACGTCGGCGAGGTGGAGGCCTGTCGTCGGTTCGTCGAGGACGTAGACGTCACCCTTCTCGGCCATCTGCGCGGCGAGCTTGAGGCGCTGGCGCTCGCCGCCGGACAGCGTGGTCAGGGGCTGGCCGAGCGTCAGGTAACCGAGGCCCACGTCGGCGAGCCGGGTCAGGATCGTGTGGGCGGCCGGGGTCTTCGCCTCGCCCTCTGCGAAGAAGTCCAGCGCCTCGGTCACCGGCATCGCGAGCACCTCGGCGATGTTGCGTCCGCCCAGCTCGTAGTCGAGCACCGCGGCCTGGAAGCGGCGCCCCTCGCACTCCTCGCACGTCGACTCGACCGTGGCCATGACACCGAGCTCGGTGTAGATGACGCCGGCGCCGTTGCAGGCGGGGCACGCGCCCTCGGAGTTGGAGCTGAAGAGCGCCGGCTTCACGCCGTTCGCCTTCGCGAACGCCTTTCGGATCGGCTCGAGCAGGCCGGTGTAGGTGGCCGGGTTGCTGCGGCGGGAACCCCGGATGGCGCCCTGGTCGACGACGACGACCCCGTCGCGCTTGGCCAGCGACCCGTGGACGAGCGAGCTCTTGCCGGAGCCCGCGACGCCGGTGACGACGCACAGCACCCCGAGCGGGATGTCGACGTCGACGTCGCGCAGGTTGTGCGTCGACGCGCCACGGATCTCCATCGCGCCGGACGCCTCGCGCAGCGCGTCCTTGAGGCTGACCCGGTCGTCGAGGTGGTGACCCGTGACCGTGTCGCTGCGACGCAGCTGCTCGACGGTGCCCTCGAAGACGACCTCGCCGCCGCCGGTGCCGGCACCCGGTCCGAGGTCGACGACGTGGTCGGCGATGGCGATGGTCTCGGGCTTGTGCTCGACGACGAGGACCGTGTTGCCCTTGTCGCGCAGCTGGAGCAGGAGCGAGTTCATCCGGGCGATGTCGTGCGGGTGCAGCCCGATCGTCGGCTCGTCGAAGACATAGGTGACATCGGTGAGGGACGAGCCGAGGTGCCGGATCATCTTCGTGCGCTGAGCCTCTCCGCCGGACAGGGTGCCGGCCGGCCGGTCGAGCGAGAGGTAGCCCAGGCCGATCTCGGCGAACGAGTCGAGCAGGTGCTGCAGCCCGCGCAGCAGCGGCGCCACCGACGGCTCGTCGAGCTCGCGCAGCCACTCGGCGAGGTCGCTGATCTGCATCGCGCACAGGTCGGCGATGTTCTTGCCCCTGATCTTGGAGGACAGCGCCTCCTTGGACAGGCGGGTGCCGTTGCAGTCCGGGCAGGTCGTGAACGTGACGGCGCGCTCGACGAAACGCCGCACGTGGGGCTGCATCGCGTCGAGGTCCTTGGACAGCATCGACTTCTGCACCTTGGTGAGGACGCCCTCGTAGGTGAGGTTGACGCCCTCGACCTTGATCTTCTCGGGCTGGCCGTAGAGCAGCTTCTGGCGCTGCTTGTCGGTGAACTTCCCGATGGGCTTGTCCATGGGCAGGCCGGCGCCGCTGAAGATGCGGCCGTACCACCCGTCCATGCTGTAGCCGGGGACGAGCAGCGCTCCCTCCGCGAGCGACTTCGTCTCGTCGTAGATCGCGGTGAGGTCGAAGTCGTTGATCGCCCCCATCCCCTCGCACCGTGCGCACATCCCGCCCTGGTAGACGGCCTCGCGGACGATCGAGGTCTCCTGCCGGTTGCCGCGGTCGGTCTTCATGACGCCGCTCGCGACCCGCGTGGGCACGTTGAAGGCGAAGGCGGTGGGCGGGCCGATGTGCGGCGTGCCGATGCGGCTGAAGAGGATCCGGAGCATGGCGTTGGCGTCGGTCGCGGTGCCGACCGTCGAGCGCGGGTTGGCGCCCATCCGCTCCTGGTCGACGATGATCGCCGTCGTCAGGCCCTCGAGGAGGTCGACGTCCGGGCGTGCCAGCGACGGCATGAAGCCCTGGACGAACGCGCTGTAGGTCTCGTTGATCATCCGCTGCGACTCGGCCGCGATCGTCGCGAAGACGAGCGAGCTCTTGCCGGAGCCGGAGACGCCGGTGAAGGCCGTGAGGCGGCGCTTGGGCAGCTCGAGGCTGATGTCCTTGAGGTTGTTCTCCCGCGCGCCCTGGACGCGGATCGTGTCGTGGACGTCGGCGGGGTGGGACTCACGCGAGGCGGCCGGTGCGGTCCTGGTGGCGGCGGTCTTCGTCTCCATGCGACGTACGCTACGACGCCGCGGCCGCCCGCGGGTGGCGACGTCGTGTGCACAGTTCCCGACGTCGAGGTTCCGTCGGGACGTGGGCACTCGAGGGGGTGGGGTGGGACGTGCCGCTCAGCCGAACTCGGTGACGAACCGGCGCAGCACGTCGTGCGCTGCCGACACGTCGGCGGCCTCGACGACCTCGATGATCGCGTCCTGCTCGTCCGGGCGGAAGTAGCCGAGGTGGGCGTAGGCGCGGATGCGCTCGACGAAGGTCTCGACCTCGAGCTCGGGATGGAACTGGGTGACCCATGCGCACGGCCCGACGCGGTAGGCCTGCACCGGGCACGCATCGCTCGTCGCGACGACCACGGCGCCGGGAGGGGTCTCGGTGGCGGCCTCCTTGTGGCCGACGAAGGCCGCGAACGTGTCGGGCAGGGCGCCGAAGATGCGGTCCTCGCGGCCGGCGTCCGTCACCCGCACCGTGGTCGTGCCGACGGGCTCGCCGTACGTGCGGTCGACGACGCCGCCGAGCGCGAGGCTCGTCGCGCCGACGCCGTAGCAGAGCCCGAGGTAGGGCACCTGCCGCTCGACGAGCTCGCGCACGAGCACGGTCAGCTCGTCCTCGACGCGCCGCTCGGTCGGCGACTTCGCGGAGTCGGGCTCGCTCACCGTGAACGGGCTGCCGCCCAGCACGACGCCGGAGTATGCCGTCACGTCGAGGGGCAGGACGGGCCCCTGCTCGAGGCGGTGCTGCACCACGGCGTCCTCGCGCAGGCCGGTCAGCCGCAGGAAGGCGGCGCGCTCCTGGACGGCGAGCGTGTCGTCGACCCGCGTGGTGAGGAGCAGGAAGGGGCGTCCCGTCACGGCAGCAGGTCGTCGAGGTAGAGCGGCAGCATCTCCCACCAGGTGGGCCAGTCGTGGTCGTAGGACGGGCCCCAGTCGTCGACCCGGTTGGGGATGCCCTTGCTGCCCAGCACGTGGGCGACGGCACGCGACTCCCCGACGTCCTCCCACCGGCCGCTGCCCGAGGCGAGCACGACCATCCGGGTGCGCAGCACGTCCAGGGCCGGCCCCTCGAGCCCGGGCAGGAAGCGCAGCGGCGAGCTGAAGTAGAGGTCGTCGTTGACGTGGCCGTCGAGGAACCGCTCGATGGCATACGTCCCGCTCATGCAGACCGCGGAGTGCACGAGCTCGGGATAGCGGCACGTGATCGCGAGGGCGTTGAAGGCGCCGATGGACGAGCCCGCGACGGTGACCGGGACGTGGTGGCCCCCGAGGTCCGAGTGGATCGCGGGGATCACCTCGCGGGCGATCGTCTGGTGGAAGGCGTTGAACAGGGCCAGACGGTCCTCGACCGAACCGCGGTGCTGGGCCAGGGCCCGGCCGGCGACGCTGTCGACGGAGTAGACCTTGGCGCGACCCGAGGCGATGAGGGGCTCGAGGTGGGCGATCATGTGGTGCCGCTCGACCTCCTCGGCATCACCGCCTGCGGTCGGGAAGAGCAGCACGGGGGCGCCGTAGCTGCCCCACCTCGCGACGCTGATGTCCTGGCCCAGACGGTCGGAGTACCACCGGTCGGTCACCTTCATGAGCTGCCTGCCCTCTCAGTTGCTTCACTCGTAGACGAACTTCTGGGGTCCAGGGAAGAGCCAGGACAGGCCGTCGCCGAGCCGGTCGCGCCAGTTCTCCCAGTTGTGGCCGTCGCGCGACTCGGTGTAGCGCACCGTCATGCCGGTGTGACGGAAGACCGGCACCATCGACCGGTTCGGGGTGATGAGCGGTTCGTAGACGCCGCAGGACATGAAGATCCGGTCGACGACGGCGGACGGCTTCTCGCGAAAGCGGTTGACGAACTTCACGACCGGGTCGAACGCCGGACCACCGCCGTGATCGAAACCGATGTCGGTGAAGACCAGCGACGCGGACTGCAGCATCAGGGAGCCGAAGAACCCCGGATAGCGCACGGCCGTCGAGAGCGACGCGATGCCGCCGAACGAGCTGCCCATGAGGCAGCGCGCCTCGGGGGCGTCGATGAGGGGCAGCCGCTCGGTGAGGAGCGGAACGAGCTCGCGTGCGACGAACCGGGCGTGCGGGGCGTGGTTGGGATACTCCCTGAGCCGGTCGCGCGGCGGCACGAAGACCGCGACGAGCGGGTCGATGTCGAGGCGGTGGATGAGGTTGTCGAGGACGGTCTTCATCGCCGCGAACTCGAGGTAGTCGGTGCCGTCGTGGACGACGAGCAGCGGGTAGCGCTGCGCCCGGTTGAAGCGGGCCGGCAGGTAGATCTGGACCGGCTGGTCGCGGCGCAGGGCCTTGCTGCGGACCTGCTCCTCGACGAGGGTGCCCGGGCGTGCCTCCGGGTCGAAGGCGACCCACTCGGGCACGCGGTAGCCGATCGCCGCGCACACCGACGACGACCCCATCGGGCTGTGCGCCAGCCGCGGGTTGAGCGGGTCGTTGAAACGCTCGTAGTGCTCGCCCTTGCGGATCTCGATCTGGTACTCCACCCGCGACCCCTCGGGAAGCACGGTCGTGACCGACCACAGGTCGGACTCGCCGATCCGCTTGAGCGGCAAGGGGTCCGGCAGCCCCACGACGCGGTGCCGGACCCACACCTCGTCGACATCGCCGCGGTAGAGGAAGGTCGCGCGCTCGCCCTCGATGATCGGGCAGCCGTATCGCTCGACGAAGCGGTCGATGGTCGGGCCGTCGAGGGGCATGCGCTCGCGCAGCAGGTTGACGGCGAGACGCTCCATGGCGCTCATGCGACCCCCACCACGGTCACGTGTCCCGTCCGGTCGAGGACTCGAGCCCCGGCCGGGAGGTCGGTGACGCCGTCGGGGAAGCGCACGACGGCGCCGTCGTCGAGGAGCAGCAGCTGGTGCTCCGCGAAGCGCCTCGCCAGGACCGACATCCGCGCATGGTCGTCGAGCCGCAGGCGCCGCTTGGCGTGCGGCAGCGCGATGACGCCCGGCAGGCGACCGAGCCCTCTGTCGTGCACCTCGGCCGCCGTGACGCCGAGCGGGGTGAAGTCGTGGAAGAGCACGACCTCGTCGGTCAGTGCCATCGCCCCCGCCGACCAGGCGACGACGGTCTGCTCCGGCCGGAGCGTCACGTCGAAGAAGCGCAGCGTCCACAGCAGCGTGCGCACGTTGCCGCCGGCGATGACGACGGCGTCGCACTCGTCGAGCACCGCCCCGATCTCGCCGCGGTGCCAGCCGACGGTGCCGCTCTCGTCGGGCGCGGCGGTGGCGCGGGCCGCGCGGTAGAGCTCGTCGAGCTGGCCGGCATACCACCGGTCGACCTCGCGGACGGCCTCGATGGCGGCGTCCTCGGCGACGGGTCCGACGGCGTGGAGCGAGGTGCGGTGCGAGACCGCCTGCACGGCATCGATCGCAGCCTGCAGGCGGATGCCGTAGAAGGCGCGCAGCTCGTCCATGCGGTCGCGGAACACCAGTGCCGCCGCGGCGATCTGCTCGTCCTTGACGAGCACGTCGAGCATCCGGTGGTGCAGCCTGAGGTTGACCCCGCGCCCGTCCAGGTGGCCGGCGAGCTCGGCGTCGTCGGACTCGCGCTCCTCCCAGCCGGAGTTGACCATCGCGATGCGCCCGCTGATGTCGAGGGAGCGCACGGTGGACCCGACCGTCGTCGTGAACCGTTGGGGCCCAAGGAGAATCGTCGTGGACATGGACGGGCGCTCAGCCCGCGTGCATGCGGATCGTGCGGCCGACGTCGTCGAGCATGGCGCGCGCCGTGTCGAAGTCGGGGTGGCGCAGGCGCACCCACGCGTTGGCCATGTAGCCCGCCTCGACCGCCTGGGTGCCATGACCCACCGGCGGGAAGTAGCCGTCGATGACCCACTCGCCGTAGCGCGACTGGATCTCGTCGATGCCGGTGTAACCCGTCACCGCGCCGTCGCGGTCAGGGCGCAGCGCGACGATGCCCGCGGCATACGTGCGCCTCATCTGCTGCTCGGGCGCGCGGTGCGTGATGACGTGCGCCCACTCCCGGTAGACGTCGACCTCGTTGGCGGCGGAGTAGACGTCCCACGCGCCCACGCCGGGCGGGCGGGCGCCGATCTCGCTGAACTTCAAGCCCTTCGGGCCGTAGAACCACTCCATGTGCGTCGCCGACGTCTCGATGCCGAGCGCCTCGATGACACGGCGCCCGAGGTCGCGGACCTCGGCGTAGAAGGCGTTGCCCGGCTCGTCGATGCGGTTGGTCGTGATGAACTCCGGAGAGATCCACCGGTGCCGCATCGCCTCGAGCACGTTCGGGTAGTAGTGCGTCGCCCAGTCGTGCACGACTCGGCCGTCGAGGCTGATCGTGTCGTAGAAGCCCTCGTGACCCTCGACGAACTCCTCGATGGCGATCGAGCTCGCACCCTCGCGGGCGTAGCCCTGCAGCGCCTGCTCGAGCTCGGCGTCGCTGTCGACCCGGACCGTGCCCTGCGCGCCGGCGCCCGCGCGCGGCTTGAGGATGAGGGGGTAGCCCTCGCGCTCGGCGAAGGAGCGTGCCTCGTCGGCCGAGTCGACGGCCGCGCTTGCAGCCGTGGGGACCCCGGCCTGCCGCAGCGCCTCCTTCATCGACGGCTTGTCGCGGCACAGCCACGTCGTGCGCACGCTGGTACCGGGGATGCCGCACGCCTCGCGCACCTGCGCCGCCGGCATCGTGTGGGCCTCGACCGTCGCCTCGAGGGCGTCGATCCACACCTTGCCCTGGAAGTAGCGCACCGCCTCGATCATCTGGTCGACATTCGTCACCGAGCCGACGCGGTAGTAGCCGCGGAGTGCACCCAGCACCTCGTCGCCGAGGTGCGCCTCGTCGGTCTCACCGATGCCGTAGACGTTCGCGCCCACCGAGGCGAGCGCGTGCACGAAGCGGCGCTGGTTCGCCGGGAACGACGGCTCCACGAAGATGATGTTCACCCCGCCGACGCTATCGGTCCTCCGGAAGGGTTGCCACGGACGGACGTATGCCGTCGGGCGGGTCGCACCCGAAAAGCGGGCATCCGCGGCGGCGGAGGGTGAGACTGGTGCTGTCGCACCTCGGGCAGCACCTCACCCCTACGGAGGAAGACATGTCGAGCACCGTCCCGAACCCAGCGTCACCTGATCCGGCCGACCCCTCGTCGCAGCAGCCGCGGACCCGGCGCGAGGCGACGAGCACCTGGTCCGCAACCGCCACCTCGTCCGGCTGGTCCGGCGCCCTCATCGCCATGGGCATCATCTCGGTCATCCTCGGCGTGCTCGTGCTCGTCTGGCCGAAGGCGACGCTCCTCGTCGTCGCGATCACCTTCGGTCTGCAGCTCATCGTCGCCGGGGCCGTGCGCCTCTCGGTGAGCCGTGACCTGCCGAGCGACCCGGGTTGGCTCAAGCCGGTCTCGATCGGGCTCGGCGTGCTCTCGATCATCGCCGGCATCATCTGCCTCTTCCGACCGGGCACGTCGCTCCTCGTCATCGCGATCTTCATCGCCGTCGGCTGGATCGCCGAGGGCATCGCAGCGCTCGCGCAGGGCTTCGGCTCGGACCGCACGACCGGCGCACGCGTCTTCCTCATCGTCATGGGCGTCGTGTCGATCCTCGGCGGCCTCATCGTCGCGATCTTCCCGGGGTCCTCGCTCGTGGTCCTGACCCGCATCGCCGGCATCGCGCTCGTCGTCATCGGCATCGTCGAGCTCGTCGTTGCCTTCATGGCCCGGCGCGCCGCGGGAACGGGTGCGGGCACGGGCAGCACGGCGGCGCCCAGCCCGGCCTGACGGCATACGCCGCCTGACGGCACACGGCGGCGTGGAGGTCCGCTCCCCTCGGCGGGGGCGGACCTCCACGACGTCGGCCCGGTCAGGCCTGCGGCACGTCCTCGAACTCGTGGATGCGGCGCACCTCGACCGAGACCTCCGTGAAGAGGGACATGAACCGCTGCGCGAGCTCGACCGCCTGCTCCTTGCTCTCGACGTTGACGACGGCGAAGCCACCGACGACCTCGCGGGCCTCGGTGAACGGGCCGTCGGTGACCGTGACACCGCCGCCCTCCGTCTTGCGCAGGACCGCGCCGTCCTTGCTCTGGGTGACGCCCTCGGCGGCGAGCAGCACGCCGGACTCGGCGCACTCGGCCATGAAGTCACCCATGGCCGCCTGGAACTCCGGGCTGGGGTTCCAGGCCTCCGGGCGGGACTCGTCGATCTTGTGGATCATCAGGTAGCGCATGGGCTCTCCTTGCCTCGTGTGCCGGGTCTGTCCCAGCCTCCACCACGACGTCGATCGGTGTCGCCCCGACTCGACACGTCGCTTCCCGAATGACCTGCGATGGTTAGGTTGGCCGTCATGAGCGACGTCGCGGGCCGGCTGGTGGACTACTACGAGCGGGAGATGGCCGAGCGCGCCACCCGGCCCCGCGGCGAAGAGCGCGAGCGGCGTCTCGCCGCCTTCCTCGACACGGTTCGCCGGGAGGGGTTCACCTCGGTCGTCGAAGTCGGATGCGGCGCGGGGCGCGACGGGGTCGTCATCGCGCGGGCGGGGGTGGCGTACACCGGCCTCGACCTGACCCCGGCCGCCGTCGAGCTGTGCCGGGGTCTCGGGCTGGACGCGCACGTCGGCCGGGCGACCGAGCTGCCCTTCGAGAAGGACGCCTTCGACGCCGCTTGGACGATGAGCACCCTGATGCACCTGCCGGGTGACGAGATGGTGACCGCGCTCGCCGAGCTGCGACGGGTGGTGCGGACCGGCGGGCTGATCGAGGTCGGCGTGTGGGGCTCCGACACGAGCGGCGAGTGGACCGACGACGGCGGACGCTACTTCCGCAGCCGCAGCGACGACGAGCTGCGCGGCCTGCTGGCCGCCGTCGGTGAGGTCGTGGCCTTCGACACGTGGACGCACTTCACGGACGGTGGGCACTACCAGTGGGCACGCGTCGTGGTCGCCTGACCCGGGCTCGAGAAGGGGTGCGCGCGTTCGAGAGGCGGAGCGCCGGTCAGAGCCAGCCGCGGTCCTGGGCGACGCGGGCAGCCTCGGCGCGGGTCGACGTGCCGGTCTTGCCGATGGCCGAGCTGAGGTGGTTGCGGACCGTGCCCTGCGAGAGGTGGACGACGGCGGCGATGGCCGCGACGGTGCCGCCGCGCAGCGCGACGGCGAGCACCTCGCGCTCGCGCTCGGTCAGCGGGTTGGCGCCGTCGACGAGCGACTCGGTGGCGAGCGAGGGGTCGACGACGCGGAGGCCGGCGTGCACGCGGCGGACGGCCTCGGCGAGCTGGCGCGCCGGGGTGTCCTTGACGACGAAGCCCGACGCGCCGGCCTCGAGGGCTCGCCGCAGGTAGCCAGGCCGGCCGAACGTCGTCACGACGAGCGTGCGCACGCCGGGTAGGGCGTCGCGGACGGCGGCAGCCGCGGCGATGCCGTCGGCGCCCGGCATCTCGATGTCGAGCAGGCACACGTCCGCGCCGGACGCCCGCGCCGCGGCCACGACCTCGTCGCCGCGACCCACCTCGGCGACGACCTCGAGGTCCGGTTCGAGGGCGAGCAGCGCGGCGAGCGCCCCACGCACGAGGGCCTGGTCGTCGGCGAGCAACACCTTGATCGTCCCGCTCACAACGTCACCTCCAGCACGGTCCCGTGGCCCTCCGGGCCGGTCTCGATCGCGAGCCGACCGCCCGCGGCCTCGACCCTCTCACGCAGCCCGCGTATGCCGTTGCCCTCGGGTCGCCCGTCGATGCCGCGTCCGTCGTCGCGGACGGTGAGCCGGTTCGTGCCGAGCTCGACCGAGCAGGCGTCGGCGTCGCTGTGGCGCACGACGTTGGTCGTCGCCTCACGCAGCACCCAGGCCAGCACCGTGCGGTGGCGGGGGTCGACGACGTTCGGGTCGTCAGGGACGTGCGCCTCGATGCCGGCGCCGGCGAGGGCCGTTCGTGCGGAAGCCAGCTCGTCGCCGAGACGCGCGACGCGCAGCCCGCCGACGGTCGCCCGGATCTCGGCGAGCGCCTGCCGGCTCAAGGTCTGGATCTCGGCCAGCTCGCCCTTGGCGCGTTCCGGGTCGAGGTCGACCAGGCGCTCGGCCAGCTCGGCCTTGACGGTGACGACGGTGAGCGAGTGGCCCAGCACGTCGTGCACGTCCCGGGCCACGCGCTCGCGCTCCTCGACGATGGCGAGGTCGCGCGACATCCGCTCGTACTGCTCTCCGCGATCGGCGACGAGCCGCACGCCACCGGTCATGACGCCCACGGCGAAGACGATGATGGCGACGCTCCACGTGCCCTCGCCCGGGTCGGTGACGACGGCTGCCGCACCGGCCACGACCGTGGCCGCCACGCCGATCGCGATCGCCGGGACGATCGGCAGCGCGAACATCGCGAAGGCCACGACGAACGGGAGGAAGCCGAGGCTGCTGGCGCCGATGAGCAGGGCCGAGCCCACCGTGCAGCCGAGCAGGAGCGCGAGGTAGGCCACGGCACGGCGCCGGCTCGACGCCCCACGTCGGCCCATCCGCTCGAGGTGCGAGGAGCCCCTGACGTAGGCCACGGCGAAGACGACGACGAGCACGAGCCCGACGACGACCTGCCAGACCGGGCGCGGAGTCGTGACGAGGGCGAGCACGGGGAAGACGAGGAAGACGAGCCAGACGCCCCGCACGATCCACCCGTAGCGCTCCCACGGGTTGCGCTCGGGCGCCTGGGTCACTGGCGCTCCCGGCCCCGGCGCACGAGAAGCACGGCGAGGACTCCGAAGATCGCGAGCCAGGCGAGCACGTTGACGACAGGCAGCCACAACGGGTCCTGCGACCCGTCGGGCAGGTAGCCCTCGGTCAACGGATAGCGGGCCAGCGCGGCATACCCGTAGAGCGGGGTCAGCTTCGCGAAGGAGAGGAGCGCCCCCGACAGCGGGATGAAGAGGTTGCCGAGGAAGGCGAAGATGACGAGCGTGCCCGCCGCCGCGCCGACCGCGGCCTCGGAGCGGAACGCGGTGCCGATGAGCAGGCCGTAGAGCGCGAAGACCGACGACCCGACGAGCACGAGCGCGGCGCTGAGCGCCCACGCCTGCGGCGAGCCCTTGGCGCCGGTGGCCACCCCGAGCGTGAAGGTGAGCAGGACCGGCACGGCCGCGACGGTCATGGCGATGAGCGCCTTCATGGCGATGTAGGAGGAGTCGGCCAGCGGGGTCAGGCCGAGCTGACGGCCCCAGCCCTGCTGGCGCTCGACGGCCGCGTTGCCGCCGATGCTCGTCGTCGCTGTGACCGCGCCGTAGGCGGCCATGCTGATCATGACGTACATCGCGACGTTGCCGTTGCCGATGCTCGCGTCCTTGGCGTCGACGGTCGCGCCGAAGATGAGGTAGAAGAAGGCCGGCAGGACGGCGGTGAAGAACATGCCGCTCCAGTCGCGGGTGATCCGCCGCATCTCGAGCAGCGTGAAGGTGGCGTTCATCGGGCGAGCTCGCTCTCGAGATCGGGGGTGGCGGCGGTCCGGTCGTCGCCGGTCAGGGTCATGAAGGCCTGCTCGAGGCCGGCGGTGACGATCTCGAGGTCGGTGCCGTCGAGGTCGAGCATCAGCAGCCGGGCCACCGCGTCGGAGTCGGCGGCCGTGACGACGACACGAGTGCCGCGCTCCTCGACGCTCCGCACTCCTGCGACGGCGCGCAGCCGCTCGACCGACGACTCGACCGACCCTGCCGGCAGGGTCGCCGCGACGGTGCGGCCGCTGGCCCGGGACCGGATCTCGGCGGTCGTGCCGTCCGCGACGATGCGCCCACCGGCGATGAGGACGATCCGGTCGGCGAAGGCGTCGGCCTCCTCGAGGTAGTGCGTCGCGAAGACGACGGTGCGCCCCGCACTCGCGTCGGCGTGCATCGTGTCCCAGAAGGCGCGCCTGGCCGTCACGTCCATGCCGGCCGTCGGCTCGTCGAGGATGAGGAGGCGCGGGTCGGGCAGCAGGGCCAGGGCGAAACGGAGGCGCTGCTGCTCACCCCCCGAGCACTTGGACACGCGGCGGTTCGCCAGCGACCCCAGCCCGGCGCGGTCGATCACCTCGTCGACGGGGGTGCTGACGGCATACGTCGACGCGATCATGCGGACGGTCTCGCGCACGGTGAGGTCGCGCAGCAGGCCTCCCGTCTGGAGGACGGCGGACACGGAGCCGGCGACGACGGCCTCGCGGGGACGGCGGCCGAAGACCGCGGCCGAGCCGCTCGTCGGCTCGGTGAGCCCGAGCACCATGTCGAGCGTCGTCGTCTTGCCGGCCCCGTTCGGGCCGAGGAAGGCGACGACCTCGCCGGGCTCGATGCGCAGGTCGACGCCGTCGACGGCGCGGACCTCCGTGTCGTGCGACCCGCGTCGGGGCGGGAAGGTCTTGACGAGCGAACGCAGCTCGACCGCCGGCGCCCCCGAGGTGCCGGCGACCGAGGAGTGTGTGATGGTCATGGGCCACTCTCCCGTGGCGCGGCGCTCCCCGTCACCAGCAGGCGTCACGTCCTCCCCATGACAGGTGTCACGGAGGCCCGGGCCCGACAGACTGTGGTCATGGCCGACTTCGAGGTGCACCTCGACCCGTCCCTGCCCGCACCCGAGGCGTGGAGGCGCATCCTCGACCTGCGCGCGCACACGGCCGTCATCCCGCTCACGACCGTCACCGGGGACGCGATGGTCGCGGACGACCTCGTCGACGGGTCACGCTTCGTCGCCCGCACCAGCCTCGGCCCGGTCGGCTTCGACGACGTCATGGTCGTCGACAGCATCGTGCCGCCCATCGGGACGACGGCCGGCAGTGCGCGGATCCGCAAGGAGGGCAGGGTGGTTCGGGGCTTCATCGAACTCGTCGTGACACCGACGGAGGCCGGGTCGAGCGTCCGGTGGCGGCAGCACATCGGCGTCCGGGGTGTGCCGGCGATCCTCGACCCCGTCGTGTCGAGGATCGCCCGGGCCGCCTACGGTTCGACCCTGCGCCGGCTGCTCGCCCGCGGCTGAGGACCCCGCGCGGTCCCTCGCGACACACGAAGTGCCGCGCGGGGGCGGACCGTGTGCGTGGTCACCCCACGCCGCACGGACGTGGTGCGTCCTGCGGGACCGCCGTCAGCGCCAGCCGAGCTCGGGCGCCACGTGCGTCAGGAGGCTCTCGATGACGTGCGCGCTGTAGTCGACCCCGAGCTGGTTGGGCACGGTGATGAGCAGGGTGTCGGCGGCCGCGACCGCCTCGTCCTCCGCGAGGTCACGCACGAGCTGGTCGGGCTCGCCGGCATACGTCTTGCCGAAGCGCGCCGTGCCGCCGTCGATGATGCCGACCTGGTCCTGGCTCGCCGACTCGCGGCCGAAGTAGGCGCGGTCGACGTCGCTGACGATGGGAAAGACGCTGCGGCTGACGGAGACTCGCGGCTCACGCTCGTGGCCGGCCGCCGTCCACGCGTCCCGGAAGCGCTGGATCTGCTCGGCCTGCAGGCGGTGGAAGGGCACGCCCGTGTCCTCCGTGAGGAGGGTCGAGCTCATGAGGTTCATCCCCTGCTCGGCCGTCCACTCGGCGGTGGCGCGGCTGCCGGCGCCCCACCAGATGCGGTCGCGCAGACCGGGCGAGTGCGGCTCGACGCGCAGCAGGCCGGGCGGGTTGGGGAACATCGGCCGCGGGTTCGGCTCGGCGAAACCCTTGCCGGACAGGACCTCGAGGAAGACCTCGGTGTGCTGCCGGGCCATCGCGGCGTGGTCGCCGTCGGTCGGCTCGTAGCCGAAGTAGCGGAAGCCGTCGACGACCTGCTCGGGTGACCCACGGCTTATGCCGAGCTGGAGCCGGCCGCCGGAGATGAGGTCTGCGGCGCCCGCGTCCTCGGCCATGTAGAGCGGGTTCTCGTAACGCATGTCGATGACGCCGGTGCCGATCTCGATGCGGCTCGTGCGAGCGCCGACCGCGGCCAGCAGCGGGAACGGCGACGCCAGCTGCCGGGCGAAGTGGTGCACCCGGAAGTAGGCGCCGTCCGCGCCGAGCTCCTCGGCGGCGAGCGCGAGGTCGATGGACTGGAGCAGGGCGTCGGCCGCCGACTGCGTCCCGGAGTGCGGGGAGGGGTTCCAGTGCCCGAACGAGAGGAATCCGATGTTCTTCACGTGCGGTCAACAACCGTGGTGCTGGCGCTCTTCCCGGGCCCCGGGCGATGAGGTCGGACAATCCGTGGGGGCCGCCCGCCCCGAACCACGATGCATGACGCGCCTACGACTTGCCCTCAGCGGGATCCTCGCCGCGGTTGCCGGGATCGCCGCCGGCCACCTCGTCGCAGGTTTCCTCGCTCCTGCATCGTCTCCGGTGCTCGCCATCGGGTCGACGGTGATCGACCTGACGCCCACGCCCGTCAAGGAATGGGCGATCGCGACCTTCGGGACCAACGACAAGCTGATCCTGCAGGGGTCGGTCCTCGTCGTGACGCTCGTCCTTGCCGCCGTGGCAGGCCTGCTCGCCCGCCGCCGTATGCCGTTTGCCGTCGGTCTCATCGTGCTGCTGACCGGCCTGGCCGGCGCGGCTGCACTGCTGCGCCCTGCCGCCCGCCCACTCGACGTGCTGCCCGCGCTGGCCGCGATGGCGGTCGGTGTGGCGACTCTCGTGTGGCTCGCACGGCTGGCCGGCGCGTCAGCGAGCGCCGACACCGGTCCTCGGAGCGGCGCCGAGCCGGGCACGAGCCCGACCGCCAGCCCGACCACGAGCCCGACCACCGTCGCGGCGACTGGCCGACGTCGCTTCATCGGCGGTGCGCTCGGAGTCACCGCGCTCTCGGTGCTCGCCGCCGTCGGGGGTCAGCTGCGCAGCGGCGCGCAGTCGGTCAAGAAGATCGTGCTGCCCCAGGCCATGGAGGCAGCGAAGGCACTGCCCAAGGGCCTCGAGACCACCGTTGCCGGCATCTCCCCGCTGCGCACCCCGACCGAGAAGTTCTACCGCGTCGACACCAACCTGGTCGTGCCCAAGGTCGACGTCGACAGCTGGACCCTCGAGGTCGACGGCATGGTCGAGAAGCCCTTCACGATGACCTTCGCCGAGCTCGCGGCGATGCCGCTCATCGAGCGCGACATCACGATGACCTGCGTCTCCAACGAGGTCGGCGGCGGCTACATCGGCGCCGCCCGCTGGCTCGGCGTCCGCCTCACCGACGTGCTCGACCGGGCCGGGACCAAGGGCAGCCCCGACCAGGTGCTCAGCACCGCAGTCGACGGCTTCACCATCAGCACCCCCCTCGGGGTCGTCCGCGACGGACGCGACGCGATGATCGCCATCGGGATGAACGGGGCCCAGCTCAGCGACACCCACGGCTTCCCTGCCCGGCTCATCACGCCAGGCCTCTACGGCTTCGTCGGCGCCACGAAGTGGCTGACCAAGCTGACCCTGACGACGTATGCCGCCGACCAGTCGTACTGGACGAAGCGGCAGTGGGCGACGGACGCCCCCATCAAGACGAGCGCCCGCATCGACACCCCCGCGCCGCTCTCGACGATCAAGGCCGGCACGACCGCAATCGGCGGCGTCGCCTGGGCCCAGCACCGCGGCGTCGGCAAGGTCGAGGTCAAGATCGACGACGGCCCTTGGCAGCAGGGCAAGCTCGGCCCCGACGTCGGCGTCGACTACTGGCGACAGTGGTACCTCCCGTGGGACGCCAAGCCGGGCCTGCACCGGATCTCCGTGCGCGCGACCGACCTCGAGGGTCGGGCGCAGATCACCGAACGTGCCACGCCGTTCCCCAGCGGGTCGAGCGGCATCCAGGAGGTGGTGGTGACCGTCGCGTGAACGCGACCACCCGGCATACCCGCGAAAAAACTTGTCCGACAAGCAATCCGGAGCCACAGCGGCACCGAATCCCAGATGACCGTGCACCAACAGCCACACCAAGGAGTGACTGAAATGAAGAGCATGAAGACCCGTACCAGCCTCGTCGCCCTCGCCATCGCCCTGCCCCTGAGCCTCGCGGCCTGCAGCAGCTCGAGCGACGCCGCAACGCCGGCAGCCGGCAACACGCCTGCCGCCAGCACCCCCGCCGACACGATGTCGAGCACCCCGTCCGACACGATGACGTCCTCCGAGTCGATGGACGCGACCGCCGCCGTCTTCGGCGAGGGCTGCGCGGCCGTGCCGAAGGACGGCAAGGGCTCGTTCAACGGCATGGCCACCGACCCGGTGGCGACCGCCGCGAGCAACAACCCGCTGCTCTCGACCCTCGTCACGGCTGTCAAGCAGGCCGGCCTCGTCGACACCCTGAACTCGGCTCCCGAGATCACCGTCTTCGCGCCCGTCAACGACGCGTTCGCCAAGATCCCGGCGGCCGACCTCAAGAAGGTCCTCGCCGACAAGCCGACCCTCACCAAGATCCTCACGAACCACGTCGTGGCCGGCAAACTGTCGCCGGACCAGCTCGCGGGCGACCACAAGACCCTCGCCGGCACGACGATCACGGTCAAGGGCTCCGGTGAGAACTTCACCGTCGGCAAGGCCGACGCCAAGGTGATCTGTGGCAACGTCCCGACGGCCAACGCCACGGTGTACATCATCGACGGCGTGCTGATGCCCTGATCGTCCGTCGACCAGGCTGACGCAGAACACGACGACGGGCGACACAATGGACCCCATGTCACGGTTCTCGGTGGTCCCCTCCGGCGATGAGTCGCCGAAGGGGCCCACCCGCCCAGTCCCAGTGGAGCAGCTGCTCCGCAGAGCGGCGACCGGCGACGAGACCGCGTTCGCAGAGCTCTACGACGCGGTCTCGCCCCGGCTCTTCGGTCTCGTCCGGCGGGTCGTGCGCGA
The DNA here is from genome assembly GCF_039539425.1 of Terrabacter ginsenosidimutans. Lineage (NCBI taxonomy): Bacteria > Bacillati > Actinomycetota > Actinomycetes > Micrococcales > Intrasporangiaceae > Terrabacter > Terrabacter ginsenosidimutans. The sequence continues at coordinate 20,063 of NZ_BAABDC010000012.1, forward strand.
CCCCGCCCAGTCCGAGGAGGTGACCCAGGAGGTCTTCCTCGAGATCTGGCGGCACAGCGCCCGCTTCGACCCGAGCAAGGGTGCGGCGATGTCGTGGATGCTCACGATCGCCCACCGCAAGGCCGTCGACCGGGTCCGGTCGGCGGAGGCGGCTCGCAACCGCGACGAGGGTTACGGCGCCAGCAACCAGGACGTCACCCACGACTCGACTGCGGAGGCCGTCGTCGAACGGCTCGATGCGGAGCGGGTTCATCGGGCGTTGGAGACGCTCACCCCGGTCCAACGGCAGGCTCTGGAGCTGGCCTACCTCTCGGGATACACGCACACGGAGGTGGCGACCATGCTCGACCTGCCACTCGGGACCGCCAAGACACGCATCCGTGATGGACTCATCAGACTACGAGACACGTTGGGGGTGACCCTGTGAACGAGGACATCCACGCCCTGTCCGGCGCGTATGCCGTCGACGCCCTCGACGAGGTCGAGCGGGCTCGGTTCGAAAGCCACCTGGCCGGCTGCTCCGCCTGTCGTGCCGAGGTCGAGAGCCTCGTCGCCGCCGCGTCAGAGCTGTCGGTGCTGACCGAGGTCACCCCGCCCGCCTCGCTGCGGGCCAAGGTGCTCGCCGAGATCTCGACGGTCCGTCCCCTTCCTCCGCTCGCGGCCCCGCATCACGGCCCCACCGACGAGGACGTCACCTCCACCCCGGCGGCGCCGGTCCAGGCTCCGGCCGCCACGAGTGCCACCGGGACCCGGGTCGAGCAGGCCGACGACCTCACCGAGCGTCGTCGGTCCCGGTCCGCCCGTGGGCTCGCCCGCGGCTGGCGTGTCGTCGTCGCGGCCGCCACGGTCGCAGTCCTCGCCATCGGCGGCTTCACCGTGTGGCGCCAGATCGACAAGGACCCGCAACAGGCCCTTGCCGACCAGGTGCTCGCGGCACCCGACGCCACCCGCTACGGCCAGCGGCTCGCCGGCGGCGCCACCGCCACGATCGTGCGGTCGAACTCGCTCCACAAGGCCGTCATCGTCACCTCGGGGATGTCGCAGCCCCCGGCGGGGAAGGTGTTCCAGCTCTGGCTCCAGGACGCGACAGGTCACATGACCTCTGCGGGCCTGATGCCGGGTGGCGGTGACCAGGTGGTCGTGCTGAGCGGCGACGCCAGCCACTCCAAGGGTGCGGGCATCACCGTCGAGCCCGCCGGTGGCTCGGACCAGCCGACGTCCAACCCGATCGCCTACGTCGCCTTCGCCTGAACGACCGGTCGCCCGAACGTCGGGCGGTCACGAGCTCGCTCCCGGCTTCCCCGCCTGGTGCTCGTGACCGCCCGACCTCCGCACTGCCCTGACGCTGTTACGTTGCGCGTCATGGACTGGACCGAGCCTGCCGGCCCCGCAAGGGGGGCCGTGGGCGCGACCCCCGGGGTGCGCCGCAGCGTGTGGGACCTCCTCCGGAGCGCGCGATGAGCGCGGCACGTCACCGGCACGGGCTCGTCATCGGCAAGTTCTACCCCTTCCACGCCGGACACCAGGCGCTCGTGCGGGCCGCGACGAGCTCGTGCGACCGGGTCACGGTCGAGGTCATGGCGCACGTCGTCGAGTCGATCCCGGTCGACGTCCGCGTCGGCTGGGTGCAGGCCGAGCACCCGACGGCACGCGTCGTCGCGGCGCCGGACGACCACGAGGTCGACTTCGACTCGCCGGAGGTCTGGGACCTGCACATGAAGGTCATCGAGTCGCACCTCGACGGCCCGGTCGACGCCGTCTTCACGAGCGACGCCTACGGCGAGGAGATGGCGCGGCGCCTCGGGGCGACGTGGGTGCAGGTCGACCCCGGCCGCGCGTCGACCCCGATCTCCGGGACGGCGGTCCGCGCCGACGTGGCCGGCTCGTGGTGGGCGCTGCCGACACCCGTGCGGGCGTGGTTCACCAAGCGGGTCGTCGTCCTCGGCGCCGAGTCGACGGGGACGACGACGCTGGCCGACGCGCTCGGCGCGCACTACGCGACGACCGTCGTGCCCGAGTTCTGGCGCGAGTGGACCGGGCGGCGCCCCGGTGGGCTGACCGCACCGTGGCACACCGCCGAGCTCGACCTCGTGGCGCACGAGCAGGCCTCGCTCGAGGACGCTGCAGCCGCCGCCGCGCCGCGACCGCTGCTCGTGTGCGACACCGACGTCCTCGCGACGGCACTGTGGCACGAGCGCTACGTCGGGAGGCCGTCACCCAGCGTGCGGGCCCTCGCCGACGGGCGTCCGGCGCCCGCGCTCTACGTCCTCACCGGCGACGAGATCCCCGTCGTGCAGGACAGCCTGCACGACGGCGAGCACGGGCGGGCGTGGATGCAGGCACGCCTCCGCGAGGAGCTCGCGGCTCGCGGCGTGCCGTGGATCGAGGTTCGGGGCAGCCGCGACGAGCGGCTCTCCGCAGCCACCACCGCGGTCGACGAGGTCGTCGCCGAGGGATGGCGACTCGCCGACCCCGTCGGCTGACCGACCCGCGCCGGCTGGGGAGCCCAAGCCGGCCCGAAGGCGGCCCGAAGGAGTCGCCCGGCGGGACCGGTCACTGGCCGGTGCGGCCGTCGATGCACTCGCGCAGCAGGTCTGCGTAGCGGGCCTGCACCTCGCGGGCGTGCTCCACCTCCCGGTGCCACGACTCCCAGGCGTCCGCGACACAGTTGGCCGTGCCCGTCGCACCGTCGAAGTCGAGGTCGGGCTCCTCCTTCGACTCGTAGAGCACAGCCAGGTCGGACTGCTGACCCGGCCGTCAGCGGCGGGCGATGGTGAGAGTGCGTATGCCGTGCAGGTGCAGGTCCGCACGCCGCAGCAGCCCGTGCGGGCTGTCGTCGTCGAGCAGCGCCGCGAGGGTGCGCTCGTCGTCGGGGTCGAGCCGGCCCTCGAGGCCGTGGGCCAGCCGGGTGAACCACTCCTGGGCGTAGCGGCCCGCGAGGGGGTGCTCGGGGGAGCGCTCGTCGATGACGACGTCGTGCTGGTCGACGACGGTCCACCCGGCGTCCGCGAGCAGGTCGGCCCAGGCCGACCCGATGTGGGGCACGGCTTCTGCGTGCACGGACTCCAGCGCCCCGAGCAGCCGCCCCTCGAAGCCGGGACGTCCGGCGCCGAGGTAGTCGGGCAGGAAGCGCACCGGCTCGTCGAACTCCGAGACCGCGAGGTACCCGCCGGGAGAGGTGATCTCGCGGAGCTCGGTCAGCGAGCGGACCGGGTCGGCGAGGTGGTGCAGCGACATCGAGGCCCACGTGAGGTCGACCGGCCCGAGGTCGGGACAGCCGTCGTCGAGGTCGGCCACCAGCGTGCGCACCCGGTCAGCGACACCGGCGGCCTGCGCCTTGGCCGCGACGCGAGCCAGCGACCGTTCGGCCACGTCGACCGCGACGACCTCGGCCTGCGGCAGCCGACGCGCCAGCCCGAGGGCGCCCGTGCCCGTGCCGGCGCCGAGGTCGACGACACGAGCAGGTGACCGCGTGCCGGTCCCGGCAGCCTCGGTGACGGCGGCCGCCACCCGGTCGAGGGCTGCGTCCCAGTACGCCGCCAGGACCTCGCCGTCGAGGTCGAGCAGGTCGTCACCCCCGTCGGGGAACCCTGCGTCGTCGTGCCGGTGGCTGTTGTCGTCGGTGGCCTGCCCGTGCACCCTGTGGGCGGAGGCGGCGTGATGGGAGTGCGTCATGACAGCCACGGTAGGACGGCGTTGCGCACACGGCATACGATCTTGCTGATGACGCAAGATGTTGATCTCGACGCCGTGATCCGCGCCCGCATCCGCGGGCTCCGCGTCGCGCGTGGCTGGTCCCTCGACGCCCTCGCCTCGCGCTGCGGCCTCAGCGCGTCGACGCTCAGCCGGATCGAGACCGGGCACCGCCGCATCGCCGTCGACCAGCTCAGCCCGATCGCCCGCGCGCTGGGCACGAGCATCGACCAGCTCGTCGAGCTGGCGAGCGACGACGACGTCGTGATCCACCCGCGCCGCAACGCCGCCCACGGCCACACGACGTGGCTGCTCACGCGCGAGGACGAGCCCCACGGCCTCGTCGTGGCCAAGATGCGGATCACGGACCGGCGGCGGACGGCCCAGCCGGGCGTGCACCCGGGACACGAGTGGTTCACGGTCCTGTCGGGCACGGCCCGCCTGCAGCTCGGCGAGCGCATCCTGCTCGTCGAGGAGGGCCAGTCCGCGCAGTTCTCGACGATGGTGCCGCACGCGATCACGGCCGCGGAGGGCCCCGTCGAGATCATCGTCGTGCTCGACCGGGAGGGCCGGCGCGCCCACCTCGACCCTGGCTCCGGGCAGCACGAGCCACCGGCACCGTGACCCGATGTCCGGTCCATGTCGAGAACACGCTGCCGGCTCCGTCCCACTGACACGAGCGGCCACGAGAGCCCGCGACCGAAGGAGAAGCACCGTGAGCATCCAGAGCCTGCACCACGTCAGCGTCGTCGTCGACGACCTCGACGCGGCCAAGACCTTCTTCACCGCGCTCGGCCTCGAGCTCGAGGGCGAGACGCCGATCGAGGGAGCCTGGGCCGACCGCATCAACGCCATCGACGGCCTCCGCGTCGACATCGCGATGATGCGCACCCGCGACGGTCATGGCCGGCTCGAGCTGACGAAGTTCCACTCGCCGGCCGCGGTCAGCGAAGGCCCCCAGCCGGCCCCGAGCAACACACTGGGACTGCGCAGCGTCATGTTCGAGGTCGACGACGTCGATGCCGCCGTCGAGACGGCGCTGGCCCACGGCGGCGAGCTCGTCGGGGAGGTCGTCCGCTACGAGGACGTCTACCGGCTCTGCTACGTCCGCGGGCCCCAGGGCATCATCGTGGCCCTCTCGGAGGACCTGCGCCGACGAGCTGGTCGCGTCGGCGGGTGAGGTGTGCCCGTTCCGCCGGGTTGCCCGTCAGCCCGATGGCGCGGTCGTAGGCCGTTCGGGCCTCGCCGCTGCGACCGAGCCTGCGCAGCAGCTCCGCCCGGGCGACGTGGAAGGCGTGGTAGCCGTCGAGGGGTTCACTCAGGCGGTCGACCTCGGCCAGGCCGACCAGTGGTCCGTCGAGCTCGGCGAGCGCGACGGCCCGGTTGAGGCGCACGACCGGCGACGGGTCGAGGCGGACGATCGCGTCGTAGAGGGCGACGATGCGTGACCAGTCGGTGTCACGGGCGGTCGGCGCGTCGGTGTGAACCGTGTTGATCGCGGCCAGCAGCTGGTAGCGCCCCGGCCGCTCGCCGCCCGCCGCGACGACCCGCAGCCGCTCGTCGACGAGTGCCCGGCCCTCGGCGATCAGGTCTGGGTCCCACGCGCTCCGGTCCTGCTCGTCGAGCGTCACCAGCTCACCGGTGCGGGAGACCCGCGCCGCTCGCCGGGCGTCGGTCAGGAGCATCAGGGCGAGCAGCCCGGTCACCTCGCCGTCGTCCGGCAGCAGGTGGCGGAGCAGACGGCCGAGGCGGATCGCCTCGTCCGTGAGGTCGACGCGGACGGCGTCGTCACCCTCGCCGGCGAGGTAACCCTCGTTGAAGACGAGGTAGACGACCGCGAGGACGCCGGTGACCCGCTCGCGGAGGTCCTCGGCCGAGGGGACGCGGTAGGGGATGTGCGCCGCGGCGATCTTGGCCTTGGCCCGGGTGATCCGCTGGGCCATCGTCGTCTCCTGCACGAAGAAGGCGCGGGCGATCTCGGCGACCGTGAGCCCCCCGAGCAGGCGCAGCGTCAGGGCCACCCTGGCCTCCATCGCGAGCGCAGGGTGGCAGCAGGTGAAGACGAGCCGCAGCCGGTCGTCCTCCACCGGGCCGGTCGGCTCCGCCGGGGTGTCGTCGTGGACCATGAGGGCCGCCTGGTGCTTGGCGTCGCGCTGGGACTCGCGGCGGAGCCGGTCGATCGCCTTGCGCGTCGCGGTCGTGGTGAGCCAGCCGCCGGGATTGGGCGGTATGCCGTCACGTGGCCAGCGCTCGGTGGCCACGGTGAACGCCTCGGCGGCCGCTTCCTCGGCGACGTCGAGGTCGCCGAAACGGCGGGCGAGGCCGGCCACCACCCGGCCCCACTCCTCGTGGTGGACCCGGGTGATCGCCTCGTCGACGTCAGCGGGGAGCACGGTCCCGCTCAGCCCTCCGTCAGGGCGCGGATGGAGTCGGCGGTCTGGAACGGGCGCACCTCGACCGTGCCACGGCACGCCTTGGACCCCTCGGCAGCCAGCGCCAGGGCCTCGTCGAGGTCAGCCGCCTCGATGACCCAGAAGCCCCCGAGGTGCTCCTTCGTCTCGAGGTAGGGGCCGTCGGTGAAGGTCGGTCGCTCGCCCCGGCCGTCCACGGTCGTGGCGGTCGTCGCCGGCTCGAGGCCGTCGGCGAAGACAAGGCGGCCCTCGCTCTGCAGCCTGTCGTTGAAGGCGCCCGTGTCGGCGAACGCCTCGAGCATCGCCTCGCGCGACGGATAGCTGCCGAACTCGGTGGGCTCGGCGGGTCCGAAGACGGACAGCAGGTATCTCGCCATGGCGCTCACGCCTTCACGGAGGCTTCGGGGCGGCCCAGCCCGGCCCCGCGGAACCGGTGGACCTCCTGCGGCCAGTCGAGAGCCACGGCGAGGCGTCCGGCCCAGTAGCGGGCGGTCTCGTCGTCGGCGACGTCCACGACGCAGAAGCCGCCGAGATGCTCCTTCGTCTCGACGAAGGGCCCGTCGGTGAAGACCGGCTTGCCCTCCTCTGCCACGACGCTGCAGATCGCGGTGTCCCGGTCGAGTCCGCCGTTGGTGAAGACGAGGACGCCCTGCTCCTGCATCTCGCCCACCACGGTCCTGGCGGCCACCGCCTTGGCCTTGATCTCGTCCTCCGTGTGCTCCTGCACCCACTCGTCGTTGAAGGTGATCAGGTACTCCGTCATGCTCGTCTCCTCCTGGTCCTGTGGCGAGGCCGGTCCGGCCTCACACCGGTTCCACGAACCATCGCGCCCCGATACGACACCCTCTCGGAAAATCCTCGTGGGGGCAGCCTCAACATCGCACGTGCCGGGGCGAGGTACGTTGGCGCCATGAGCGACACCCCCGCCGCGGGCGGGCCCAGCGGGTCGACACCCGACCAGCAGTTCACCGTGCCGGTGCCCAACCTGCCGCCGGCCCCGACGTCTGCTCCGACGACTGCTCCCGCAGCCGCTCCCACCCAGGCGATCCCGGTCTTCGAGCCCACCCGCGAGCTCCCCGTTCCGCCGAACCCGTATGCCGGACAGGCGGTCTGGCCGGGGACTCCCGTCACGCCCGGCCCGGCGGGACGCGCCGTCGACGAGAGCGTCGACCCCCTGCTCGGCCAGATCGGCGTCGCGCTCTTCTGGATCACCGTCGGGTGGTGGCTCTTCTTCCTGATCCGCATCCTGGGCTTCCTCACCCGCAGCGGCCTCACGGACACGATCCTCATCCGCACCATCGACCTGGGCGCGGAGGAGACCGTCGTCGCCGCGGTGCTGTCGGTGCTCGCCGCCCTGCTGCTGCTCCTCGGTCGTGGCCGCGCCGGACGCTCGCCGCTCGGATGGTGCTCACTGGCCCTCGCGATCGTCACGGTGGGCGTCGCCGTCTGGCGACTGCTGCCGTGAACGGGACCGTCTGAGACGGAGAGGACCCGATGCTCACGGCTGCGACGGCGCAGGAGGTCGCAGACGCCTACGGCCTGGGCGGGTCGGCCACCCTGACCGGCCCTGTCGCGCGGGGCCAGCTCGGTCAGGTGTGGCGGCTCGACACCGGAGAGGGCAGCCACGCCGTCAAGGAGTGGTTCGCGACGCCCGACCTCGAGGAGGCGTCCCGCGACGCCGACCTCGTCGACGCCGCGCGGGAGGAGGGCGTCGTCACGCCGGCGATCCGCCGCACCCCCTCGGGTGACGTGGCCACGTCGGTGGACGGCACCGCCGTGCGGGTCTTCGAGTGGGTCGACCTGCAGCCCCGCTCGCGCCGGCTCGACCCCGTCGCGGTCGGCCGGGCGCTCGCGGCGCTGCACCGCGCCGGGACCCCGACGGACAAGCCGGTCGACAACTGGTTCGCCACCGGCCTCGGCGAGCAGCGCTGGCACGACGTGCACCGGCGCGTCGTCGACGAGGGCGCCCCCTTCGCCGGTCAGCTCGGCGCGCTCGTCGACCAGCTCGTCGCCGTCGAGTCGGTCATCGAGCCGCACGAGGCCCCGATCGTCTGCCACCGCGACCTCTGGGCCGACAACGTGCTCGCGACCCGTGACGGCAGGGTCTGCGTCATCGACTTCGAGAACCTCGGCCCGGCGGACCCCAGCCAGGAGCTGGCGATGGTGCTCTTCGAGTTCGGCGACGACGACCCGTCGCGAGCGCGACTGCTGCACACGGCATACCGCGACGCCGGTGGGCCCGCACGGGTAACCCGGCGCGGCCACTTCACCATGCTCGTGGCCGAGCAGGCCCACATCGGTCAGCTCGCGTGCTCGCGCTGGGTGGGGGCGAGCAGCGACTCCGAGCGCGAGCGGCTGGCCCGCTGGTTCCTCGAGATCCCCGACGACCCGGTCACGCTGCCGCGCATCGACCGGGTGCTCGCCGCCGTCACCTGACGGGGACTGCGCCGGTCACCAGCCGCCCTGCGCGGCACCGATGAAGCTCGCGGCCTCGGGCATCAACGGCAGCACCGTGGCCTGGTAGGCGTGGTAGACGTCGGGACGGCCCGCCCAGACGCGGCTCGAGGGCTGGTTGTGCACGTCGAGCTCGTGGCGCCACGAGCCGTCGGCGGGGTCGACGAGGTGCTGGACGGCATACGCCCACCACCGCTCGTAGTCGTCGGCGTATGCCGTGTCGCCCGTCGCGCGGTGCAGCGTCCACGCCGCGGCGATCGCCTCGGCGACGACCCAGTGCATGCGCTCGCGCACGACGGGCCGGTCCTCGAAGTCGGTCGTGTAGACGAAGCCGGGAGCGCCGTCGACGTCCCACCCCCGCCGGACGCCGGCGGCGTAGAGGTCGCGGGCGGCACCCGGGATCCAGGACGGGGACTCGTCGCCGAGCGCCGTCGCGACGTGCAGCGACAAGCGCGACCACTCGATGAGGTGGCCAATGGTCACGCCGTAGGGCTGGAACGGGTGACCCGGGTTGTCGACGTTGTGGTCCAGCAGGGGACTCCACTGCTCGTCGAAGTGCTCCGGCAGCCGCCAGTCGTGCGACCGCGCGAAGCCGTCGACGACCCGGGTCAGCACGCGGGTCGCCCGGTCGAGCCAGACCCGGTCGCCCGTCACGTCTGCCGCCGCGAGGAAGGACTCGACCGTGTGCATGTTCGCGTTCACACCGCGATAGGGGTCGAGACGGGTCCATGACGCGTCCCACTGGTCGACGACGAGCCCCTCGTCCTCGTCCCAGAAACGGTCGACCATGACACCGAGCGCCTCGTCGAGCAGGGCCCGGCCGTCGGGGTGGCCCATCCCGGTGGCGGAGGCGGCGGCCAGGACGACGAAGGCGTGGGCATAGGCCTCCTTGCCGCCGTCGGCCCTGCCGGCGACGGACAGCCAGCCACCGTGGCGCTCGTCGTGCAGCGTCGTGCGCAGCGCCTGCACCCCGTGGTCGACGAGGTCAGCGGCCCGGGGGTCACCGTGCAGGTGGGCCAGCGCGAACGTGTGCGTCATCCGGCACGTCACCCACGTCTCGGCCGGCCGACCCGGGGTCAGCCGGCCCGCGTCGTCGAGCCAGCCGAAGCCGCCCGCCGGGTCGAGCGAGCGGGTCGCCACGTCGACGAGCCGGGTCGCCGCGTCGTCGAGGCGCCGGGCCTCGGTCTCCGGGAGGCGGGCGGCACTCTCGGGGTGGGGCGTCTCGGGCATCGTCGTCCTCGTCAGGTCGGTGCGGGCGGGCTGGTCGTTCAGCCGCGTCAACGCAGGGCCGCGACCCCTGCCATCCTCCCGCACCGCCACCCCGGACGTCCGGACGTTGCGGCCGCCGCGGCATATCGTGACCGCGTGACGAACATCGGACGGCTCATGCTGGCGCAGGTCAGGTCGATCGGGTCGCGCAACGCCTGCCTGGCAGCGGCAGACGTGCCGGGCGGCCCATGGGTCGCGCGGGGCGGACGGACGTATCGCACCGGGGCGAGCGGCAGCACGAGCGAGGCCATCACCCGGGCGCGCGCCATCCGTTCGGTCACGAGCGTGCGCGGCTACCAGGAGGTCGGACGGGCCGACCTCTTCATCCAGGTCATCCCGTTCGCGTCACCGGAGGACGCGCGCACGGCGCTGACGGAGCTGCGGTCCCTGCCGCGGACGATGCCGAAGAGCAAGGGACTCTCGGACGTCGGCGAGATGCGCACGGTGGCGCCGCCCGCGGTGACGGGCACGAGCCACGTCGAGGCTGCCGAGCAGCCGTTCGTGCTGGACGGCGAGCACGCGCGCACCCTCACCGTCTGGTGCGTGGCGGGGCACACCGTCGTCGTGACGGCCCTCGGCGGCCGCGCCGAGGCAGTGCGCTGGCCGCAGCTCGCCGAGATCGTCGAGGCGCAGGTCGCAGCGCTCGCCTGAGGCCCGAGGAGGCGTCAGCCGCGACCGAGGAAGCGACCGAAGAAGCCGGAACCCGAGCCGGAGGCCTTCTCGGCCGGGGCGTGACCGGGGCAGCGCTGGCCCGAGGGCACGTTGCGCATGACCTGGTCGACGTGCTGGCCGCAGCCGGCCCACGTCGTCTTGCCGCAGCTCCTGCAGGTGGCGGCTCGGCACATGGTGGTCTCTCCTCGATGCGTCATTCATACCCATGGGGGTATCGGTCTGCGATCACGATAGCCGACACGGCCCGGGTCGGCCAACCGGGAACATCGGCGTCACACCTGTCGTTGCATACCCCGGTGGGTATAGAATCGAACGACAGAGAAGGAGCCCCCATGGCAACCCAGACCCTCACGGCCGCCGACTTCGGCACCACGATCTCCGAGAGCCCGATCGTCCTGGTGGACTTCTGGGCGTCCTGGTGCGGCCCGTGCCGCATGTTCGCACCGGTCTACGAGGCCGCGTCCACGCAGCACCCCGACATCGTCTTCGGCAAGGTCGACACCGAGGCCGAGCAGCAGCTCGCCGCGGCCGCCCGCATCACCTCGATCCCGACCCTCATGGCCTTCCGCGACGGCATCCTCGTGTTCAGCCAGCCGGGCGCCCTCCCGGCAGCCGGCCTCGAGCAGGTCATCGCCGCCGTCCGTGAGCTCGACATGGACGACGTCCGCCGCAGGGTCGCGGCCCAGCAGCACGACGACGCGAACGCCTGACCGACGAGCAGCACTCGAGGAGCCAGCATGACGCACAGCCTCAGCACGACGCTCGAGCTCGGCTTCGCGCAGGCCCTCGAGGCCACCCCCACCCAGCTGGCCGAGGTCGGTTTCGGCATCCTCACCGAGATCGACCTCGCGGGCACGCTCAAGGCCAAGCTCGGCGCCGACATCGCGCCGCAGGTGATCCTGGGCGCCTGCCGCCCGCCGCTGGCTCTCGCCGCGATCGAGGCCGAGCCGTCGATCGGGGTCTTCCTGCCGTGCAACGTGGTCGTGCGCTCGGTCGACGCGCAGCACACGGTCGTCGAGGCCATCGACCCCGACGCCATGGTGCGCCTCACCGACAACGAGACGCTCGCCACCGTCGCGACCGACGCCCGCGAACGGCTGTCGAAGGCCCTGCAGGCCCTCGGCTCCGGGCAGTAGGTCAGCCGGCGCGCCAGTCGGGCCCGAGTCGCACGACGTCGCCGACGACCACGACGGCCGGGGCACGCACGCCCCGGTCCCGAGCGAGCCCGGCGATCGTCGCGACCGTGCCGACGGTGGTGCGCTGGTCGGGCGCGAAGCCGCGCTCCACGACGGCGACGGGGCAGTCCGCGGACCGGCCGTGGAGGGCCAGCAGCTCGGTCGTGCGTGCGAGCTGGGTCACCCCCATGAGCAGCACGAGCGTGTGGTCGCCGCCGGTGGGCAGCACCGGGATGTCCTCGTGACCGGTGACGACCGTGAAGCCGCGCGCGACCCCGCGATGGGTCACCGGGATGCCTGCGGCCGCAGGCACGCTGACCGCACTCGTCACGCCGGGCACGACCTCGACGCGTATGCCGTGTGCCTCGCACGCGTCGCGCTCCTCGCCTCCGCGGCCGAGCACGTACGGGTCACCACCCTTCAGCCGGACGACACCCAGACCCCGCTGCGCCTCCTCGACGAGGAGGTCGTTGATCCGCGACTGCGGGACCGGGTGGTGGCCGGGCGTCTTGCCGACGTCGATGACCCGCACCGAGGCGGGCAGTCGGTCGACGACGGCACGGGGTGCGAGCCGGTCGACCACGACGACGTCGGCCGAGGCGAGCAGCTCGTGGCCGCGCGCCGTGAGCAGGCCGTCGATGCCCGGGCCGCCTCCGACGAGCGCCACCCAGCCACGGCGCCCGTGCGTGCGGGTGCGGCGCAGGTCGAGGGTGCCCGACACGAGGGCCCGCTCGACCCCGTCGCGGACCGTCACGGCCAGGCCCGGGTCGCCGGCGGCATACGCAGCCACGGTGACCCGGCCGTCGGGAGTGGTCACGTCGGCGCGGGCCGCGACGCTGGCGGTGGTGCCGGCGGCATCGGTGGCGTCGACGCACCAGACGCGCAGGGCCTCGGCGTCCGCGGCGACCTCGCGGTCGACGGACGGCTCGCCCGTCGCGGTGTGGGCGAACCAGGCGCCCTCGAGGTCGCCGGGGCCGGCGTAGTCACGCTGGAGCCAGTCCATGCGGCCGGCCAGCGCCAGCTCGCGCAGGTCCTCGCATAGCCAGGGCGAGATGACCCGCACGACGGCTCCCTCGTCGAGGAAGGCCCGGACCCTGCGCGCGGACACGGGACCCCCGCCGACGGCGACGACGAGACGTCCGGTCAGGTCGAGGACGACCGGCAGCGCCGGCTTCAGATCTCCCATTCCTCGTCACCCTCGGGCTCGGTGGGGGCCGCTGCCGCGGTGGGGAGCGTCGCGCCCACCATCCCGGCCGCGACGGTGCGCCCGTCATGGGCGTCGATGAGCAGGAACGAACCGCCTCGGCGCGATACCGAGTAGTTCTCGACCGGGACGGGCGCGGCCAGACGCAGCGTCACGAGGCCGATGTCGTTGAGGGACAAGGCTTCCGACGGCACCGCGTGGAGGTCGTCGAGATCGAGCACGCCGTCGAGCGTGCGGACCGCGGTCTGGACCGTGCGCGAGCCGTGCTTGAGGAGCAGGCGCTGCCCGGGACGCAGGGGCACGTCGCCCAGCCAGCAGACGACCGCCTTGATGTCCTGCGTCGGCTCGGGAGCATCCGCGGCCGCGGCGATGACGTCGCCCCGGGAGATGTCGATCTCGTCGGCCAGGCACAGCGTCACCGACTGGGGCGCGAAGGCCTCGTCGAGCGACCGCTCACCGAGGTCGATGCCGGTGACCGTCGTGCGCCTCCCGGACGGGAGCGCCACCACGTCGTCACCGACGCGCACGACGCCGGAGGCGACCTGGCCGGCATACCCCCGGTAGTCGCGGTGCGCCTCGTCGCGGGCCGCACCCTGCGGGCGGATGACGAGCTGCACCGGCAGGCGGAAGGACTCGTTTGCCGGGTCGTCCGACGGAGGAAGTGCCTCGAGCAGCTCGAGCAGGCTCGGACCGGCATACCAGGGCGTCCGTGCCGAGCGCTCCGCGACGTTGTCGCCGTCGAGCGCGCTGACGGGGATCGCGATGGCGTCGACGACACCGAGCTCGCGCGCGACGGCCTGCACCTCGGCCTCGACGCGGTCGTAGACCTCCTGCGAGAAGTCGACGAGGTCGATCTTGTTGACGGCGACGACGACGTGCGGGACGCGGAGCAGCGCGGTCACCGCGAGGTGCCGGCGGGTCTGCTCGAGCACCCCCTTGCGGGCGTCGACGAGGAGCACGACGACGTCGGCCGTCGAGCTGCCCGTGACGGTGTTGCGGGTGTACTGCACGTGGCCCGGGCAGTCGGCGAGGACGAACGAGCGGCGGGCCGTGGCGAAGTAGCGGTAGGCGACGTCGATCGTGATGCCCTGCTCACGCTCGGCGCGCAGGCCGTCGGTGAGCAGTGCCAGGTCGGCCGCGGTCAGGCCCCGGTCGCGGCTGACGCGCTCGACGGCGGCGAGCTGGTCGGAGAGGACCGACTTCGTGTCGTGGAGCAGCCGGCCGACGAGCGTCGACTTGCCGTCGTCGACGGAGCCCGCGGTGGCCAGGCGGAGGAGCGTGCCGCGGGCGGCGCCTGCGACGGCGGCCGGGTCGAGCACGGGCGTGGTGGTGGGGGCGACCATCAGAAATAGCCCTCCTTCTTGCGGTCCTCCATGGCGGCCTCGGAGATCCGGTCGTCGGCACGCGTGGCCCCGCGCTCGGTCAGGGTCGAGGCGGCCACCTCGACGACGATCTCGGCGTTGGTGGTGGCCGGGGACTCGACGGCCCCCGTGCACGACATGTCGCCGACGGTGCGGTAGCGCACGAGCCGTGTCTCGACGGGCTCGTCGTCACGCGGCTGGCTCACGGGACCGACGGCGAGCCACATGCCGTCGCGCCGGAAGACCTCGCGCTCGTGGGCGTAGTAGAGCGGTGCGAGCGGGATGTCCTCACGGTCGATGTAGCGCCAGATGTCGACCTCGGTCCAGTTGCTGATCGGGAACACGCGCACGTGCTCGCCGGGACGGTGCCGGGGGTTGAAGAGGTTCCACAGCTCGGGGCGCTGGTTCTTCGGGTCCCACTGGCCGAACTCGTCACGGAGGCTGACGATGCGCTCCTTGGCGCGCGCCTTCTCCTCGTCGCGACGGCCGCCGCCGAAGACGCCGTCGAAACGGTTGTCGTTGATGGCGTCGAGCAGCGGCACGGTCTGGAGCGGGTTGCGGGTGCCGTCGGCGCGCTCGCGCAGCCGGCCGTCGTCGATGTAGTCCTGCACGCTCGCGACGACGAGGCGCAGCCCCAGCCGCTCGACCGTCTCGTCGCGGTAGGCGAGCACCTCGGGGAAGTTGTGCCCGGTGTCGACGTGCAGCACGGGGAACGGGATCGGCGCCGGCCAGAAGGCCTTGGCCGCGAGGTGCAGCATGACGACGGAGTCCTTGCCGCCGCTGAAGAGCAGCGCCGGCCGCTCGAGCTCGCCGGCCATCTCGCGGATGACGAGGATCGCCTCCGCCTCGAGCACGTCGAGCTGACTGAGCCGCCGGTCGCTCGCCGTGCTGTCGTATGCCGACACGGTCGTCGCGCGGTCCTCGGTCGTCGTCGTCATGTGTGGAGTCCGCACTCGGTCTTGGCGAAGCCGGCCCAGCGGCCGGCTCGGGGGTCCTCGCCGGGCTCGACCCGGCGCGTGCACGGCTCGCAGCCGATCGACGGGTAGCCGTCGGAGAGCAGGGAGTTGACCTCGACCTGGTGCTCACCGGCATACGCCAGGAGCTCGTCGAAGGTCCAGGCCGCGAGCGGGTTGATCTTGACGAGGCCGTTCTTGGCGTCCCACGTCACGAGCGGGGTGTCGGCCCGGGTGGGACCTTCCTCGCGACGCACGCCCGTCACCCACGCCTCGTAGAGCGGCAGGGTCCGCGCGAGCGGCTCGACCTTGCGCATCTGGCAGCAGAGGGCCGGGTCACGCTCGTAGAGGCGCGCGCCGTACTTCTCGTCCTGCTCAGCGACGGTGAGCTCTGGACGCACGTCGACGAGGGTGATCGGGAGGTCCTCGGCCACGATGTCGCGGGTCACGATCGTGTCGGAGAAGTGGTAGCCGGTGTCGAGGAAGAGCACGTCGACACCCGGTGCGAACCGCGAGACGACATGCGGCAGAACGGCATCGGCCATCGAGCAGGCCACGGCGAGGGTGCCGTCGAAGTGGAACGCCGCCCACGCAGCGACCTCGTCGGCGGTCGGCTCGCGCTCGGGGTCGGCGGCCAGGGTGGCGTTGAAGTCGTCGACGACGGCCTTGAGCTCGGCCTCGGTGCGCCGCCTGCGCGGCACGGTGGGGGTCGCGAGGGGGACTGCGGTCACTGGAGGGCTCCTTCGTCTGCTCGGTGGCTCCACTGCGCGAACGTCTCGCCGTCGGTGCGCTCGGCGACGTAGGAGCGCACGACCCGCTCGACGTAGTCGGGCAGCTCCGTGGCCGGGACCTTGAGGCCGCGGACCGTGCGACCGAGGCCGGCCTCGTCCCGGTCGTAGGACGCGAGACCCCCACCGAGGTGGACCTGGTAGCCGGGCTGCTGCTCGCCGTCGACGGTGATGATCTGGCCCTTGAGCCCGATGTCGGCCGTCTGGATGCGGGCGCAGGAGTTGGGGCAGCCGTTGACGTTGAGCAGGATCGGCGCGTCGAGCGAGCCGTCCTCGACGAGGTCTGCGAGCCGGGTCTCCAGCTCGGCGATGGCCGCCGTGGCGGTCTGCTTGGTCTCGACGATGGCGAGCTTGCAGTACTCGATACCGGTGCAGGCCATCGTCGTGCGACGGAACGGGCTCGGTCGGGCCGTGAGGCCGAGGCCCTCGAGGTCGGCCACGAAGTCGTCGACCCGGTCGGCGGGCACGTCGAGGACGACGAGCTTCTGGTGCGCCGTGAGCCGGACCGCGCTGGCGCCGTAGGACTCGACGAGGTCGCCGAGGCGGGTCAGCAGGGTGCCGCTGATCCGTCCCACCGTCGGGGCCGCCCCGACGTAGTAGTTGCCGTCCTTCTGCAGGTGCACGCCGACGTGGTCGCCGGGGCCCGTGGCGGGCGCGGGCGGCGGGCCGTCGGGGAGCGGGTGTCCGAGGTACTCGGTCTCGAGCACCTCGCGGAACTTCGCCGGGCCCCACTCGGCGAGGAGGAACTTCAGGCGGGCCTTGTTGCGCAGGCGACGGTAGCCGTAGTCGCGGAAGATCGAGATGACGCCGTGCCAGACGTCCACGGCCTCGTCCTCGGACACGAAGACGCCGAGGCGCTCGGCGAGGCGCGGCGAGGTCGAGAGGCCGCCGCCGACCCACAGGTCGTAGCCGGGGCCGAGTTCGGGGTGGACGACGCCGACGAGCGAGATGTCGTTGATCTCGTGGACGACGTCGAGGCTCGGGTGACCGGTGATGGCGGTCTTGAACTTGCGCGGCAGGTTGGACAGGTCCAGGTCGCCGAGGTACTTCTCGGTGATCCGCGCGATGAGGGGCGTCGGGTCGATGATCTCGTCGGCCGCCACCCCCGCGACCGGGCTGCCGAGGAAGCCACGCGGGGTGTCGCCGCAGGCCTCCGTCGTCTGCAGGCCGACGGTCTCGAGGCGCCGCCAGATCTCCGGCACGTCCTCGATGCCGACCCAGTGGTACTGGATGTTCTGCCGGTCGGTGATGTCGGCCGTGTCCCGGGCGAAGTCGGTGGAGATGCCGCCGAGGACCCGGAGGCGCTCGGGCGTCAGGGCCTGGCCGTCGCTGCGGACTCGGAGCATGAAGTAGCGGTCGCTCAGCTCGTCGTCGCTGAGCTGTGCCGTGCGGCCCCCGTCGATGCCGGGACGGCGCTGCGTGTAGAGCCCCCACCAGCGGAAACGGCCCGACAGGTCCTGGGTCGGGATGGAGTCGAAGCCCTCGCGCGAGTAGACCTGCTCGATGCGCTCGCGCACATTGAGGCCGTTGTCCTCGTGCTTCCACGTCTCGTTGCCGTTGAGCGGCGCGGGGCCGTCGACCTTCCACTGGCCGTTGGAGCGGTCGGTCCGCGGCGGACGGGTGCCCGGTCGGGCTGCGCCGGTCGTGGAGTCGGTGACGGTCATGTAATCGAATGTATAACCCATCATTATCTGGACCCACTCGGGTCCAGAGTGCGGCCCTTTCCCACCAACCGAGTGGGAATGCCGTGTGGTGCCGCTCGTCGCCGGGTCCGGTCAGGGGCCGGCGAGCTGTCCCGAGTCGACGGCCTGGACGATGCCGAGCACTGTCGCGAGGTAGCGCTGCGAGTGGTTGTAGGAGAGGACGGCGGCCTGCAGGTCCGCCGGACGCGACAGGTCCCGGCCCCCGGCACACAGGTAGTCGGCGGCCGCGAGCGCCGCGTCCTCGATGTTCTGCGGGTCGGCCACACCGTCCCCGTTGCCGTCGGCGCCCCAGAGCCGCCACGTGCCGGGGATGAACTGCATCGGCCCGACGGCGCGGTCCCAGACCGGGTCCCCGTCCCAACGGCCACCGTCGGTGTCCCGGATCGCGGAGAACGAGCCGCCCGAGAGCGCGGGCCCACGCACCGGGGGCACGGCGTCGTGCGACGCGTCGAGGCTGCGGCCACGCAGCGACGACGACTCCACCTCGCCGATCGCGGCCAGCAGCATGACGGGGATGTGGCAGCTGCTCTGGCGCTGGGCCGCGGACGCGTAGGCCGCCCAGATGATCTCGTCCTTGGTCAGCGCGCTCTTGCGGGTGGTGGTCTTGCGCGGCACCGGCGCGGCGACCGGGATCTTGATGACCGCCTTGGGCTGCCACGGCGTCGGGTTGCTGCTCGTCCCGCCGCCCGGCTCGAGGGCCGCCGCGGGAACCGGGGCCGCGTTCTCGACCGACAGGGTGGCGGCGACACGGATCTCGTCGAAGACGGGGAGCACGAGATCGCCTGCCACGGAACCGAACCCGGGCCCGATGAGCTGCGAGCCCGCTGGCCCGGCTCCCGTGCCGGTGGTGGGGGCCGCGCTGCCTCCGGGGACCAGTGGTGAGAGCAGCGGTGCCGGCGTCGGTGTCGGGGGCGGCTGGTCGGCGGCGACGGCTCCGGTCGCCGAGCCGAGCAGGAGCCCGCTCATGGCGAGCGAGGCCACCGCGGCGCGGGCCGTGGTCAGCCGTCGCTCGGTCCGGCGTCGCATGTCGCATCCCTTCCGTGGCCGGCCCGCGGCCGGTCTGCTCTCCAGTACACCCCGGATCGTGCCCTCACGGCGACGAACGCCAACTCCCACAGGGAGCGAACCATGCTGCCACGACAGCGGCCCCGGCGCCCGCGGGGGAGCTCACGACATCACCGCTCGGCGCCGGCGCGGGTGACGCTCCCTCGCGCGACGTCCGGCTGTCTCCCGCTCGGGGGCTCGGAACCGGACCGGCCGCTCTCGGGCGCCGGGTCACGAGGTGCAGGACCGTCCACCTCCCCCGCACCACGCACACGCCCTCGGGACGGTGCCGCGAACGGGCGGCGCCTCCGGAGGAGCACGACGGCAGCCAGCAGCGCAGCGACCGCGAGGGCGACGGAGACCCACGCGAGCAGGTCGGACACCGGGGCGCGGGAGACGACGGTCGCGGGGTCGGAGCCGCTCGGGCCGACGACCCAGTGCACGGTGCTGCGGACGTCGTCGACGCCCCGTCGGTGCACGACGACGTCGAGGTCCACGGCTCCGGCCGCCGGGAGGACGAGGTTCGCCGACCACCGGGACGGCGTGACCGGGGTGGCCGCCTCCGAGGTGGCACGCGACGTCCCCCCGCCCGCGCCCTCCGACGCGACGTCGCGGACCGTGACGGACACTCCCGTGACCGGACCGGGGGACGGCCGGCGCGTGTCGAGGACGTCGACGAGGGCCACGCTCGCCCCCGGGCGGTTCGGTCGGAGCGCGACCGTCTGCTGGAGGTCGGCGACCGGCCGGTCGTCGATGACGCTCGGCGCCTGCTCGGTGACCAGCCGAGGCGAGACGGCCGGCTGCCCCGTCGCCAGGACACCCGCCAGGGCGACGACGGCGAGCAGGCCGAGGGCCTCCACCCCGACGAGGGGTCGGCCGGCCCCCGCCCCCCGCACCCCCCGAGCGTGCAGGCGGCGGGTCGTCAGCAGGGCGACGGCGCCGACAAGGCCCGCGAGCGCGACCTTGGCGAGCAGCACGCGGCCGTAGGTCGTCAGCAGGACGGCGTCGACCGAGACCACGACGTCGCTCGCGAGGTAGGTGCCGGTGACCGCGACGACGACGACCGAGACCGTCGCCGGTAGGCGGAATCCCCTGAGGACGCTGCGGACGTCGGGGTGCGACAGTCCCAGGTGGGCTGACCGCAGCCCGAGCAGCGCGAGGGCCCCGACCGACCCCGCCCAGAGCAGGGCCGCGAGCAGGTGCACCGTGGAGGTCACCTCCCAGGTGGGCCCCCCGCGCAGCCCGAAGTGGCCGATGCTCACCGTGAGCAGGCCGGCCCCGACCAGCGCTGCGCCGGCGCTCCGCCACGACCCGCGCCCCAGCGCGAACGCGGCACCCAGCAGGGCGACCTCGCGCACCCCCCAGCGCACGACGTAGCCCGTCGTGAAGGCCCCGGTCCCGAAGCGGACCAGGTCGACGAGGGCGACGACGAGCGCGGCACCCGCGGCCACCACGAGGATCCGGCCAGCCAGACGGTGCAACCTGGCCCGCGGCATACGCCCCGTCGCAGCCGGAAGCCTGCCGAGCAGGCGTCCCACGACGAGGGCACCCAGGCCGGCGCCGAGACCGGCGAGCACGGCCCACCGGGAGGCGAGCTCGAACAGGTCGGGGTTCGTCTCGCTCGGGCCCGACGCCTGCACCTCGCTCTGGATGCCGAAGGCGAAGGTCCCCGCGGACTCGTGGAGGTCGTCGCTCGAGAGGGTCCGCCAGGCCACGTGGTAGGCGCCGACACCCAGGGCCGGCATCGTGGCGACGACGGTCGCGGGCGCCTCCTGGTCCTCGTCGCTCTCCGCCAGGGTCAGGCCGGTCGGGGCCAGCCGTCGCCCGTCGCCGGTCACGACGGTGATCTCGGTGGCCTCGAGGACGACGTGCTCGGTGAAGCGCAGCTCCACCGTGCGCGGCGCCGCGGCCAGCGTGACCCCGTCGCCCGGGCTGCTCGAGGCGAGGTAGGCGTGGGCCGAGGCCGGCGATGCCCCGAGCCCGACGAGCAGCGCCGTGCCGAGGGCCACGGCGAGGGTCACGAGCACCCGCCGGATGCCCATCACAGCACCGGCACGTGCTCGAGGCGGAGCCCGCCGTACTCGATCGTCACGTCCTCGCCGGCGCGGAGCGCGCCGCGGGTGTTCTGGTAGACGAAGTAGTACGTCGCGCCCGCCCGGTTGATGTGACCCTGCCGCATGACCGAGACGCGGTTGGTGGACTCGTCCCGCGCCTCGCTGCGCAGCACCGGCGGGTGCTTCGTGTCGGCCTGGAACCGCGAGGCCTTGTCGACGTCGAGCACGACGTAGCTCATCGTCACGAGCCCGCCGTCGCCGACGACCGCGACCCGTGAGATCCGCACGCCGAGGGCGGTCTCCATCTCGGCGGACTGCGGGACGGCACGGCCCGGGTCGTCGTCCCCGGCCCGCAGGGCCCGTGCCCCGAGCAGGCCGAGGACGGCGACGAGGAGCACGGCGAGGACGGCGAGCGCCGTGCGGGCGCGACCGTCCCGCCCGGCTCGGGCCGACGGGTGGTCGGTGCCTGCTGGCGGTGGCCCCGAGGGGGCCGTGGTGGTGGTCATTCGGACTGCCCTCCGATGCTGCCGGCCGGGGTCACGGGCAGGTGACCCCGGCACGAGGTGGGACCGGATCAGGGGATGCTGTTCCGGGTCGAGACGAAGGAGTCGAACCAGGCCGTGCCCGCCATGGTCGACGTCGTGGTGGGTCCGGCGGTGACGCCCAGTCGTGCCGACTGGACCTGCATCGCGGTGCCCGTGTTGTTGCCGGTACGGGTGTCGCGCAGGGTGCCGTCGACGCGGAGGGCCAAGGAGCCACCCGTGCCCTGGACCCAGTCGACCCGGACCGTGTGCGCGCCTGCGGCGAGGTTCACCGCGGGACCGGTCGTGTTGCCGATCGTGTTGCGGTTCATGACGATCCGCAGCTGGCCGGCGGTGGCCCCGGTGCCCACGCGGTGGAACTGCACCGCGAAGGCCTGGCCCGTGCTCGTCCGTCCCTCGAAGACCGTCGCCCAGGCCGTCGCGCTGGCGCCGGTGGACAGGGTGTTGGGGTGGAACGAGAACTGGGCGCGGTAGGTCGGCTCGTTGGCCGGGTTGTCGTCGGCGACGTAGGCGGGGGCGTTGCGCGTCCCCACGGTCGCCGCGAGCCCGACGTTCGTGCCGCCGAACGGGATGCCCGCCGCTGTCGTGCCGGCCACCCCACCGACCTTCGTCGACCAGGCCGACAGCGCGGTGTCGAACGAGTCGCTGAAGATGGCGTTGGCGCGGACGACCTTGACGGAGACCGAGGCGGCGTTGCTCCAGTTGCCGGCCGCGTCCTGGACGCGGAGGTTGAACTGGGCCGTGCCGTTCTGGATGCCCGTCAGCGGGATCGCCGCCGTGACGCCGGTGCCGGTGTCGGTCACCTGGACACGCGTGGCGTTGCCGGCGCCCGGGTCGGTCGTGCCGGTCCAGAACTCGGCGCCCTGGAACCGCGGACCGACGTAGGCCGCGAGCGGCGTCTCGGTGACACCGGCCGTGAGGGTCAGCGTCGCCGCACCGTTCGTCGGGTTCGGGCTCCCGGTCATCGTCCCGAGGACCGGCGCCGTCTTGTCGATGAAGAGCCGCACGAGGGCGTTGCTCGCGGTGAGGCTGCCCCAGTTGCCCGCGGCGTCCTTGCCGTGCACGTAGACCTTGTGCTCGCCCGCCGTCATGGCCTTGACCTGGGTCAGCGGGATGAGGCCGTAGACCTGCTCCGTCGGCGAGTCGAACGATCCGTCGACGGCGATGAGGCTGAGACCCTTGCCGAAGGCCGGGGTCGTGCTCGTCGGGTCGATGAAGGCCTCACCTGCGAGGACGGTGCTCTGCAGCCCGTTGCCGGCGTCGCGGTCCTGCAGCTCTGCAGAAACCACGAGGTAGCCGGGGTAGGACTTCGAGCCGACCAGACCGTTGCTCGGGTTGGGCCCGACGGTCGCGGCGTTGACGGCCGGCGCGGTGAGGTCGACGGTCAGGTCGACGGGCACGGCCGGTCCCCAGATGCGCTGGGAGTTGCGGCTGTGCACCCAGACCTGGGCGGTGCCCTCGCCGAGGGCGAGAACCGTCGCGGCCGGGATCGTCCCGGTCTCGGCGACCTTCGTGGCGACCCGGTTGAGGGTCATGGCCGTGCCGGAGCCGTCGGCGCCGGCCGCCGCGCCGACGAAGAACTCGGCGTCGGTGATGGTGCCGCCCGCGGCCGTGTCGTCACCCGTCGCGTTGACCGTGACGGCGCCCTTGCCGCTCGCCGGGGACGGGCTCACGCTGAGCGCGACCGTCTGGGGTCCGGTCTTGGCCAGGTTGAGGATGACCGACCCCACGACGCCCCAGTTGCCCTCGGAGTCGAGGCCGCGCACGAAGATCGTGTGCTTCTCCGACGTGAGGCAGTGCAGGTCGAGGGGCGGCGCCGGCAGGGCACAGTCCGCGGCGGTGGCGACGGACGGGATGGTCCCGGTCACGGTCGTGCTCGTGGTCCCGAACGTCCCCCCCATGGCCAGCCCGAAGCCCGGCCCCACCGAGACGGCGTCGTCGACGACGAGCTCGGCGCCGCTGACGGCGTGGTTGCCCGTCGTCGCGTCACTCACCGTCGCCGTCACCGTCACCGGGCTCGTCCCGGCCGACGGGTTCGGGGTGGCCGTGATGCCGGTCGACACCGGTCCCACCCGGTCGAGGCTGGGCGGCGGCGCGTTGGTGTCGAGGAAGGTCAGCATGCCGCCGAAGGCCACTGACAGCGGGTCGGCCGTGCTCTGGCCGGCGTTGTCGAGGCGGGCCGACGACTCGAAGACCGCGATCTTCGACTCGGGGCCGGTCGGCACGGTGACGAGCGCGTCGACGGTGACGCCCGGGTCGACCGCGGCGACGACCGACGGCTCGGGGAAGGTCAGCCCGTGCCCGTCGTGCGACAGGACGGTCTGGTCGGTGCCGAGCGTGCTCATGGAGTGCAGCTCCGAGCCGACGTTGACGTAGCGCAGCAGCACCCGGTGGCCCTGGTCGGTCGGCACGGGGTCGCTCGACGGGAAGGGCTTGCCGTTGATGAGGCGGTAGGCCGGGTGGAACTCGCGCATGTCGAACGTCGTCGGGTGCGCGTTGAAGGCCGGGTCGATCTCGCTGAGCACGAGCACCGACTCGTCGTCGTAGGCCTGGCCGTATGCCGTGCCGTCGCCGAGGACGACGAGCGCACCCGCGAGCCCCATGGCCACCTGCCGCGCACCGCCCGAGGTGTGTCCGGCCTCGTAGAGGAACGTGCCGGCCCGACCCGCGGTGAAGACGTAGCGTGCCGTGGCGCCCGGTGCGACCCCGGGCGTCGCCGCCGCGGTGGGCAGGCCCTCGCTGATCGACGTCGACGGCTGGCCGGGCAGCGCGAGCGACGTCGGCTCGGTGAGGCCGTTGTGCAGGGTCAGCACGACCCGGTCACCCTGCCGGGCGATGATGACCGGCCCCGGGGCGGTGGCCGCCCCGGATTCGGTCGTCGAGTAGCCCCAGATCGGGACCGGTTGTCCCAGAACCTGGTTCGTGCCCGTCTTGGCCCAGAGGTCGCACGAGACGATCTCGGGATCGAGAGCCGTGGCCGGCGTCACGGTGCAGCCGGGCGTGTTCGGCGTCAGCTTGCCGACCGCCGCCGCGGGCGCGGCGGGGACGGCGGCCGAGGCCGTGGACGGTGCCGCAGCGGCGGCCGACGCGGACCCGGAGGCCGGCGACGCGGCATACGCAGTCGTGGCGGCGAGTGCAGTGCCCGCGAAGGGGACGGTCGCGAGCGCGGCGGCGACGGCGGAGACGCCGAGACGGTGCCGGAGGCTGTGTCGAGAGGTCATCGGATCGTCCTCAGCTCGTCGGGCAGCCGGCGGGCGGGTCGATGCGGAAGACCGTCATCATGCCGCCGAAGGCTGCGCCGTAGTTGGTCGCCTGCTGGAGCGCGTGGCTGTGGGCCACGTGGTAGTACTCGCCGCACTCGTTGTTGACGGTGATGTTGGCCGGGTAGGTGCCCTGCGTGCCGAGGTAGGGGCTCTCGCTGAACCACGTGTCGGCGCCGACGAGGAGCTGGTCGGTGATGGCGGGCAGCTGCGTCGGGATCGGGTTCGTCGTCGCGTTCCAGTGCTCGACGTCGCGCCAGTCCATCAACGCGTCGACGGTCTGGCCCGGCATGACGTCGATGTCGTACTTGAGATACGAGAGGTCCTGCGGCGCAGTGGAGCTCGTACCCTGCAGCGCGTGGCCGTCCTTGTTGACGACGCGCTCGTCACTGCCGTGCGGGTGGAACGGGTAGCTGACGCGTCCAGCGTTGAGGTAGCGGATGACGGCGGGCAGCGGGTTCGTCGCCGCGTCCCACGGCTTGATGTGCACGAGGGCGCCGTAGGGCTGGCTCGGCAGCCAGGACGCGTTGTTGGGCGCGAGCGTGTCCGGCATGCTGCGGCCGTTGATGAGGTAGTAGCGGGCGTTGTAGGCGGACCAGTCGACCGGCTGGCTGCGCTCGACCGCGAGATGCACCTCGGGGTCGATCTCCGAGAGGAGGAAGACGTACTCGTGCTGCGGGCTGAAGGCGGAGTCGGCGCGGTCGTTGACCTGGCCGGCCGCCCCGGCAGGCCGCACGACGAGTGCACCGTAGAGGCCCATCTGCTGCTGCTTCGTGACGTCGGTGCCGCTCGAGTAGAGATACGTCCCGGGCGATCCCGCCGTGAAGGTGTAGGTCACCGAACCGCCGTCGGCCGCCGCCGGCTGGACCATCGAGGTCATGGAGCCGGTGACACCGGGGCCATCGAACTGTGGCTGGGCCGGGTTGCCGTTGGCCTTCACCCCGCGCTGGCCGGGGAAGAGGATCGAGGTCGCCTCGGGCAGCTCGTTGTGCAGGATGACGGTGACGGGCTGGCCCGAGGTGACGCAGAGGACCGGGCCAGGCAGCTGGAACCGGCCCGAGCTCATCCCGTATCCCCACATGTAGATCGAGTTGCCGTCCGGCGTCGAGACGTAGCCGGTGCGCGCCGTGAGCGAGAACGTCTGGTGCGCGTCCTGCTGGCAGAGCAGGCCCTCGGACGTGGCCGCCTGGGCGCCGGCGGTCGAGCCGATGGCCACCGCGGCCACGAGCGCGCCGACGGCGGCGAGGATGCCGGTGCGCCGACGGGTGCGCGCGGCACGGGCCGGGTCGCCCGTCTGACGTCGTGATCGGTGAAGTCGCATGGTCGTCCTCCGTCGGCTCTCAGGTGTTCGGCTGGGTCTGGGGGCCGTACGTGCCGGCCGGGCCGACGCGGAGGACGGTCATCATGCCGCCCCACCCCGGTCCGCCGCCGTTGCCCAGGTAGGCGTAGTTGCGGTCGTAGAGCAGGTACTCGCCGGGCTGGTGGGGCGTGACGAGCACGTCCCGGCTCTCACCGGGGCCCACGTCGACCGTGTTGGTCTCGAGGTAGTTCGTGTAGCCGTCGCGGCCGCGGAGCAGGCTGGCGTCCTTGGCGATGACCTGCATGTCGACGTTGTCGAGCGTCAGCGCGTGGTTCTGGTAGCCGAGGTTGGAGAGCCGGAGCAGCACCGTCTCGTTCACGTTGCACGTGATGAGCGAGCTGATCGGCTGGTACTGGAGGCGTCCCGCCGTCGCGACGCTCGGGTTGCCGGCCGGCGCGATCGTGTCGGGGTAGCCGCGGCCGTTGAGCAGCCAGAAGCTCGGCGCGTAGTCGGTCCAGTCGCTGACCTGGATGTGCGCGTCGCGGTAGTGGGCCGCCGACCACAGCTCGGTGATCATGAAGGCGAACTCGCGGTCGTAGCGCGTGCTGCCGTCGCCGTCGTTGTAGGCGTAGGCCAGACGCGCCCCAGCCGGGGCGGTCCCGACGCGCGTGCCGTTCTGCTTCGGCCGCACGAACACCATGCCGGTCATGCCCATCTGCACGTGCTCGACGTCCTCGAAGTGGCAGTGGTACATGTACGTCCCCGCGTCGTGGGGGCGGTAGAAGTAGGAGAGGTCGCGCCCGATCGGCACGGCGAGCGACAGCTCCGGCACCCCGTCGAAGAGCGGGATCGCGTTGACGAAGCCGTGCCAGTGCAGCGTGTGCCCGTCGAAGAGGTCCGGGCGCATGACGAGGCCGAGGTTGGACAGCGTGATCGTCACGTCGTCGCCCTCGTCGAAGGCGAGCATCGGGGCCGAGATCTGCGCCTTGCCGCGCGTGGCCGCCACCTGCTGCGCCGTCATCCCCGTCACGTCACGGAAGCCGAAGACGTAGGTGTCGAAGGGCGAGGGCGCGAGCGAGTCGGGGAAGAAGGGCAGGTCGTCGGGCGAGCCGGCCGGCATGCTGACCCAGCCGTCCGTGCCTGCGAGGTGCACCGACTTCGCCGTGCCCGAGGCGGCGGCCCGGACGACGGTGGGTCGGGACGGCTGCTGCCCGAAGCCGAGGCGCGTGCCGAGCAGGACGCTGCCGACGGCACCCGCGCCGCCCAGCATCATGGCCCGCCGGCCGAACCCCGAGGGCCCCGAGGGCTCGGAGAACCCGCTGGCGTCTGAGCGCGTTTCGTCTGTCATGAGGTGCTCCTGAGGTCGGTCCGACGCTCGCGCCGGGCGGTGGTGTGTGGGAGTGCCGCCGAGGACCCCCGGGGCCGGGGGGCCAGTGGGAGAGACTGGTCTGCCCCGGGGGCCGGTCGGCGGGTCACGGCACGAACTGGTCGGAACCGGAGTCGAACCGCCGGCTCGTGCCCGCGACCGTGGGCCTCGGCTGGTTGTCGATGTCCCGCGGGGGTGCGGTGACGGTGACGGTCCACAGGACGGTCCGGCCGAGGACGAGCTGGCTGCCGTAGGTGACGGTCGTGGTCCCACGACCCTTGCCGTAGGCCGTCGCGGACGTCCCGGAGAGGTGGTAGTCCGCCCGCAGCCGCGGGGGTAGCAGCGCCGTGACGATGGCCGCCTCCCGGAAGGCCGGGTAGGTGCGGGCCGCCAGGACCGTGACCGTCAGCTCGGGCGTCGGGTCCTTGAAGCCGGGGGTGTCCGAGACGGTCACGTTGGCGCCGCCGTCGGTGCCCGTCGTCGTCTGGATGACGCCGCCCACGGGGTGGAGCAGGCCGGGGTCCCCCACGACGCCCATGTCCCACGGGTCGACCGAGTTGTCGGTGCCGTCGGGCAGGGTGCCCCCGATGCCGTAGACGTAGCCACCGATGTAGGTGCCGGCCCTGTTGTCGTTGAAGACGTTGTCGAGCAGCACCGGCCGGCTGAACGTCTGCTGGCCGTCGACCTTCACCAGGGAGAAGGACGAGAAGGTCCTGCTGCTGTTCAGACGGGCCATGAGCGGGTCGCTGTTGGGCCCGGTCGACAGGCCCGCCGGGGCCGGGAGACCGTCCGAGGTGACCGCCGTGGCCGTCGTCATGTTGCCTGCGACGGTGTTGTCCGCGATGGTGACGAACGGTGCGTCGTCGAGGGCGATGCCGCCGCCCTCGTGGGCCGACACGTTGTTGGTGATCGTGTTGTTGGTGATGGCGATCGGCTGCGTGTCGTTCTTCGTGACGTGCGTGCCGCTCACCTGGAGCAGCCGGATGCCGCCGCCGTCGTCGCTCGCGAGGTTGGCGTCGATGACGTTGGCGTCGATCGTCGCCGGACCGGTGCCGGGGCTGAGGCCGGTCGGGTCGGCCGGCAGCTCACCGGCGAGCATGACCGCGCCGCCCTCGTCGTAGGAGCTGTTGAACCAGACGGTGTTGCCGTTGACGGTGCCGCCGTTGCTGCCACCGGAGTTCGCCATGTAGCCGAAGGCCGTCAGGGCGCCGCCGTACTCCGCGGAGAAGTTGCCGCAGATGGCGTTGTGCGTCACCTTGTAGCCGTCACTGCCGGTGAAGAGCCCGATGCCGCCGGCGAGGTTGGTGCCGCCGTTGTTGAGCACCTGGTTGTCGGCGATGAGGGCATCGTAGTTGCGGTTGTCACCCGTGTAGGGCGTGCCGACGCGGATGCCGCCGCCGTAGCTGCCGCTGTTGCCGACGATGACGTTGTCGGTGATGCGGACGCTGCGGTTGTTGTTGTGCAGGTAGATGCCGCCGCCCTGGGTGACGAGCGCGCCGGTGGCGCCGTAGGGCGTCGTGACGCCGCCTGTCAGGACGTTGACGTTGCCCGGGAAGTCGGACTGCGCGCCTCCGGTGACCTGCAGTCCGTCGATGGCGACGGGGTATGCCGTGTCGCTGACGTTGGCGCGGGCCGGATCGTCGAGCACGGTGATCGTCGCCGCGTCGGGCACGTCGAGCTCGCCGCTGTAGGTGAGGCCGGCGAGCCGGGTGATCCAGGCCGTGCCACCGGGCAGGTCCGGACTGAAGCCGGAGCCGTCGATGATCGAGCCGGGCACCCACTGCTGGGAGCCGTCCGCCTTGGTGACGAAGCCGCCGGGGCCGACGCCCTGGATGGCGACCCGGTGGTGGACCAGCAGGTTCTCGTTGTACTCCCCGCGCGGGTTGAGGGCGGTGGCCGCGCCGGGCCAGACCACGACGAGCCAGTGCCTGCGGGCGGAGCTCGGCGTCGCCGCCTCGAGCGCAGCCTGCACGGTCGCGTACGTCCTGCCCGGCCCCACGTCGACGACGCGCGGGTTGCTCAGCGTGGAGCCGCTCGTGCTCGTCTGTGTGCCGAGGTTCCAGATCGTCAGACCGTTGTAGGTGGAGCGTCCGGAGCCGTTCGTGATCGACAGCTTTGCCGACCCGGCCAGCGTCGAGAGCGCCGGCATCGTGAACGTGATGCTCGTGTCGCTCCAGCTCGTGACGGCAGGCAGGACGGGTGTCGTCGAGCCCGACGTCCGGGTCAGTGACACGGTGCCGGTGCCCCGCGTCGCTCCGAAGCCCTTGCCCGTGATGGTCACGGCCCGGTCGGTCTCGGTCGACCGCACGTACGGCTTGCTCACCGCGAGCAGCTGCGGGTCGGTCGTGCCGAGGTTGCAGCGCGCCGGGTTCGACGCGGTGGTCCCGGGCGCGAGCACCGTCGCGGCGGCCTGGGTCGGCGCCGTGTCGGTCACGGTGTAGAGCCCCGGCCAGCCCTGGAAGTTGGTGCTGATCGTCCGGTAGGCCGGGTTGTAGTCCGGGTTCGGGTCACCCAGTCCTCCGGGGTCGTTGCCGGTGAAGCGGTACATGTTGGGGCACGGACCGGCCGGGACCGGGCAGTTGTACGTCCCGGTCGAGGGCTCGAGGGCCTCGTAGAAGCCGTTGAAGTCCGTGTGCGTCGTGTCGACGAGGCGGCCGCTCCAGTCGTAGAGGCCGACGGGGACGTTGGGCAGGCCCTGGGCCTCGCCGTAGTTGGCGCTCCGCTTGTCGAGGGACAGGCCGAGGTCGTTGATCGTCAGGCCCCAGAAGTGCGTCGGGAGCGGGACGGGCGTGAAGAGGTTGAAGTTCGGCGCGACGGTCTGGCCACTGCGGACGGTGATGAGCTTCGCGTCGCACAGTGGCCGGTCCTGGCCCTCGAACGGGCTGCCGCCGCCGGCGAGGAAGGCCGGGTCGGACACGCGGACCGTGTGGAGGGCGCCCGCGCAGCCGGAGATGATGCCGGCTCCCTGCGACGGTGGCTGGGTCGGCGGCAGCGGGTCGTTGCCGGTGCCGGGACCGTCGGACGCTGCCTCGACGGAGCTCGGCGGGAAGTTCTCCTGGGGGAGGTAGGTGTCGCCGTCGAAGACGTTGACGTCCTCCTCACGGGTCACCTGGTACATCGGCTTGCCGTCGACCGGGTCCTTGGGCACGTCGACGGCCACGATGTAGTCGCCGGCGGACAGGTCGCCGAAGCCGTAGTTGCCGTTGACCGTCTGCCCGGCCGCACCGGGGGTGTTGTCGGACGGGCCCACCTGCACGCCCATCATCGGGGCCTCGACGCAGAGGTTGTTCGCCTCGGGTCCGGACTCGGGCAGGGCCAGCTGGTCGGTCAGCTCGGTGCCGTCCCACTGGCGGGCCGTGCAACCCCGCGGCGGAGCCCACTCCTCCGTCGTGTACTTCGGCTGGACCTCTGCACCCTTGACGAGCGCACCACGCTCCGGGTCAGGGTTCGGGATCGTCTGGGGGACACCTGGGTTGGTGGTCGCGTCGTAGGCAGGGTTCGGGATGGACAGGGGCACGACGGCCTTGCCCTGACGGCAGGCGTTCGCCTTCTCAGCGTCCGTCGTGGCCGTGCAGGGCACGGGCTCGTAGACGTGGACGTTCACGTCCGGGATGCCGGGCTGGTAGTCCTCGCTCACTGCGTCGGCCGGGTCGAGCTCGTTGCGGGTCGTGTCGTAGGAGACCGTCGCGGCGATGCCGCCGTTCTCGTTCGTGCCGTAGGGCTCGACGCCCCAGTCGATCCGGCCGGAGAGGCCGATGACGGGCAGGAAGTCGATGTCGACGAGGCCGCCGAGGATCGTCGTCGGGGAGTCCTCGTTGTCGGCCTGGTAGGTCACGCCCGTGGTCCGGTAGCGGGTGTTGAAGGCCTCGAGGACGAGCCACTTGCTGAGCGGGTAGCCCTCCTTGATGTCGTAGACGCCCTGGTCGCTCGTGTTGACGAGGTTCGTGTACTGGTCCATGAGCGAGTTGTCGCGCTCGCGGACGGTCAGGGTGAAGCCGGGGACCGGCGCCTCACCCGGGTCGCGCCTGCCGTTGCCGTTGTCGTCGACGAAGACGGTGCCGCGCACATGCGTGAACCAGCCGACGAGCATCTTGTTGCCGACGTCGACGAGGTCACCGCCGGAGACCTCGACGTTGAAGCTCCAGAGGATGTAGTCCTGGGCGTCGTCCCAGAGGGTCAGCTGGTAGGTGCCGTCCGGGACGTTCTTGATGTCGAACGACCCGTTCGCGGCGCCCCGGCCGACGTAGATCGCGGCGTCACCGCCGGTGAGGTCCGACAGGGCCACCCACGGAGCGGGGATCGGTCCGGCGGACTTCGCGCCGGCCCAGCCGGTCTCGGGGACGACCTGGCCGTTCTGGCCGCCGATGTAGGGCAGGCCGGCGACGGCGACGCCCTTGATCTCACCGGTCGCGGAGGAGGTGGGCAGCGCCCGGACCCGGACGAAGCCGAACTGGGTGGCCGGGACCGGCTCGGCGCCCTTGATGAACTCGGTGTCGAGGCCGGTGTCGCCCTCCTGCACCCAGATGTCGTGGTCGTGTCCGCCCTCGAGGGTCGTCGTCTGGACCCAGCCCGACTGGCCGGCCGGCGGCGACACGGTGGCGCCGTAGCGGTTCGGGCCGAGGTTGGGGATGGTGATGACGCCCGAGGCGTCGCTCGTGCACTTGCCGGTCGAGCGGGTCGTGTCGACGACCGGCTTGCCGTCGGTGCCGTACAGCATCCGTCCACCGGTCCCGTGCTTGTAGACCGTGCACAGGGCGTTGCCGTAGTAGTCGGTCGTCACCGGCCCGAGCACGTCGGAGAGGTTGCCGGTGAAGCCCGCGAGGCCCCGCTCGGCGTCGGCCTCGTAGGTGCCGTCGGCAGGGACGTTGTCGTTGAAGACCTGGATCTTGATCGTCGCGAGCGGCAGGGGCAGCGGCTGCATCCCGACGCTGACGAGGCCCTTGAGGCCGGGCGTCACGATGAAGTGCGCGCCGTCGATCTTGTAGCCGTCCGCGGTCACGGAGATCAGGTACTTGCCGGGCTGCAGGCCCTCGAGCACGTGACCGGCGGCGAGATCGGTCTCGTCGCCCTGGGCCACGATCTTCGAGTGTCCCGACGTCGCTCGCACGGACGGCCAGGGGCAGCTGTCGGCATACGGCTCGGTGGGGTCGCCCGCGGCCGGGTTCGCCGGCTTGGTGCTCCCGCCCGGCGCCCGGGAGGGCAGGCAGCGGTCGAGGAGCGGCGCGTCGGCGGTCCCGGGGTCACCGCTGCTGTCCTCGTTGATCATCCAGCTGTAGGCCGGGACGGCGTCACCCTTCTTCGGGGCGTTCGCCGGTCCGACGGTGCGCGCGCTCGTCACCGTGAGGGAGATGCAGCCCTTGCCGGCCGTCGTCGTCGACGGGCAGGGACCACCCGTCGGCGTGGCTGCGGCAGGCGCTGCAGCGGGCGAGGCGGGCGCAGCGGCCGCTGGTGCGGCAGCGGGTCTCGGCGCAGCCGCCGCCGCTGCCAACGGCCCGCCCACCTGGGCCACTCCGGCGAGGGCTAGCGCGGTCAGAGTGGCGACGATCGGGACGCAACGCCGGCGCAGCTTCGACATGTCCACGGCAAACCCCCACGTGATGCTCTTGCCGGGCTCGGAGCGAGCCCGTCGTTCCGTGAAGGTCGCACGCGCCCTGCCAGGGCCCCGGCGAGATGGCCGCAGGACTCAGCCAACTGTCATCGAGGCGGTGGCCGATCGCTCACGGACGGCTCACCACAGCGAGAGGATCCCGTCATCTTCCTGTCATGTTGGCGTCCGGTTTGCGGCGATAGGTCCGGCGCGCGAAGCCCTACCGAGGGCACTTGTCACAGCTTTCGCTCCTGACCTCTGAGCACGCCCGCATACTGATCGACATATCGGGGAGTGGGGGGCATTCATGGCCACAGTCATGGTGGTGGACGACGAGGAAAGAGTTCGGACGCTGTTGGCGAAGTCGCTGGCATCGCAGGGGCACTCGGTGGTGACCGCCGCATCGGCGAGTGCCGCCATCGAGCGGCTGGAGTCCAGGGAGGTGGACCTGGTGGTCCTCGACCTCGTGATGCCGGGCCTCGGCGGCCTGGCCGTGCTCGACGCGGTGAACAAGCGCAGGCAGCCGACGCCCGTCATCGTGCTGTCGGGGGTCACCGACGTCGGGACCCGGGTCGCGGCGCTCGACCGGGGCGCCGTCGACGTCGTGTCCAAGCCGTTCAGCCTGACCGAGCTGCTCGCTCGCGTCCGTCGCAACATCGGGACCGAACGCAGGCCGACGGACGACCGCTATCTCGACGCGGGCGGCATACGCCTCGACGTCGGGCGACGTCGGGCCACGTTCCGTTCGGCCAGCGCGTCGCTCACCGAGCGGGAGTTCAGCCTGCTCGCGCACCTCATGCGACGCGCGGGCGAGGTGTGCCGCAAGGAGGAGCTGCTCCACGACGTCTGGCACCTGGACTTCGACCCCGGCAGCAACGTCGTCGAGGTCTGCGTCGGCCGGCTGCGGTCCAAGCTCGGTGCGGACATCCCGATCGAGACGCTGCGCGGCGTCGGGTACGGCCTGTACGAGGACGCCTGATGGCTCGGCGGCGCATGGTCCTCGTCTGGAGCGTCGTCGCGACGGCCTGCGCAGGCGCGATGCTGCTCGTCCCCGGCAGCGAGACCGTGCCGTACCACGTCGGGTGGGCCGCGTTCGCGCTGTGCTTCGGCCTCGAGCAGTGGAGCCCGCGGGCCACGTGGGTCGGCCTCGGCCTCTACACCGGCGTGACGGGCCTCATCCTCGTCGTCCGCGTCGCGAACGGGGTCCTCGACTGGCAGGAGACGACGGAGATCCCGCTCATGCTGCTGCTCATGGCGCTCATGATCTGGCACGTGCGACGCCGGCAGCAGGCGCTGTCGGACCTCACGGACAACGCGGCGCGCGAACGGGCCGACTCGACGATGCGCGAGCTGCTCACCCTCCGGACCTCGCACGAGATGCGCTCGCCGCTCATGATCTCGCGCGGCTACCTCGAGATGCTCATGGACCGCACCCCACCGGGCGAGGACCTGGCCGACCTGCAGGTCGTCGACGAGGAGCTGGCGCGGCTCACCCGCGTGTGCGAGCGGCTCGTGCGCAGCATGCGGGTGGGGACCGACCTCGAGGTCACGAACATCGACATCGACGCGGTGCTCCGGCAGACGGCCCAACGGTGGTCGACGGTGGCACCGCGGAACTGGCAGGTCGAGGCGTCGGGCATCGCCCTCGAGTGCTCCGTCGAGCGACTCCGGGCCTGCCTCGACACCCTCATCGAGAACGCCTTGCGCTACACCGAGCGCGACGACGACACCGTGCTGCTCTATGCCCGTCCGATGCGCGACGCCATCGCCCTCGGCGTCGCGGACTCGGGACGCGGCTTCACCACCGACATGCTGCGCACGGCTGCCGGGCACGGCCTGTCGCCCGCGACCGGCGAGGTCCTCGACGGGGTGCGCGACGACCTCTCGCAGACCGGGCTCGGCCTGTCCCTCGTCCGCGACGTCGCGACCCGTCGCGGCGGGTGGGTCCAGTTCGGGGTGTCCGCCTGGGGCGGGGCCGACGTCGCGATGATCCTGCCGCTCGTCCCGCAGCTCCCGGTGGCCCAGACCCTCCGCCCGGTCCAGACCTCGACCGCCTGACCGTCAGGGCCGGCTCGCCCACCGCAGACGCACGGCCTGACCCGGCCGCAGCTGGGCGGCACGCGACACGGACGCCGTGGTGAGCACCGCGACGACGGGGTATCCCCCCGTCACCGGGTGGTCGGCGAGGAAGACGACGGGCTCTCCACCGGGTGGCACCTGCACCGCTCCCGGGACCAGGCCCTCGCTCGGCAGCTCGCGGTCCGCATACATACTCTTGCGGTGGATCTGCTTGCCCTCCAGACGGATTCCCACGCGGTTGCTCCTCGACGACACGGACCAGGTGCCACTCTCGAGCTCGGTGAGGTCACACCAGTCGGCGCGGGGCCCGGGATCCAGCTCGAGCACGACCTCACCCTCGGCCGGAGGTGGCTGGGGTGCGGCCTCGACGACGGGGAAGGTCCGTGGCGCCGGTCCCACGGCGAGCACGTCACCCACAGCGGGGCGCCGGGGGCCGACCCGGGAGAGCGTGTCGGTCGAGCGCGACCCCAGCACCGGCGGGACGGCGATGCCGCCTCGCACCGCGAGCCAGGTGCGCAGGCCGGCCGGGGGTGTCCCGAGGGTCAGCACCTGTCCGTTGGCGAGGGCCACCGGCGCGGCGTTCGGGACGGCACGCCCGTCGACGTCGGCCGGGCACGGTGCCCCGGTCAGCGCGACGAGCAGGTCGCCGTGGGCGCGGACCGACAGACCCCCGAGCGTGACCTCGAGCGACGCGGGCGCTGTTGCTGCTGTTGATGACTCGTCATCGAGCAGGTGCCCCACGAGACGCAGACCGAGAAGGTATGCCGTCGGGTCGGCCGCGCCGGAACGGCTCACCCCCATACCGGCCAGTCCAGGACGGCCGGTGTCCTCGACGAGCGTGAGCGGGCCGGTGGCCAGCACCTCGAGTCCCCGGCCACCTGCCTCGTCGAGTGCCCGCGTCGTGCCCCCTGCCCCACGTGGTTCACGCAGGTCCGCGATGCGGGGGACGGCGGGGCCACTCGACAGGGCCTGCGCGTCGAGCGCGACGAACCGCACGGACCGTCCGGGAGCGAGAAGCGCCGGCGGGTCGCGGTCGACGTCCCACAGCACGGCGTCGGTGCTGCCGAGCAGCTGCCAGCCTCCCGGTGAGGCGTGCGGGTAGATGCCGCTGAACTCGCCTGCGAGAGCTACGGATCCGGCCGGGACGGACGTGCGCGGCTCGGACCGGCGTGGCACCGCCAGGCGGGAGTCACCGCCGACGAGGTAGGCGAAGCCCGGCGCGAAACCGCCGAACCCCACCCGCCAGTGCGTGCTGGTGTGCGCCTGCACCACCTCGTCCGGCGACAGGTCGGTGAGCCGCGCCACCTCCTCGAGGTCCGGGCCGTCGTAGCGCACCTCGACCTCGACGACGTCGGCACTCTCCGGTGGCACCGCCACGTCGACGCGCAGGGCAGCCTCCTGGCAGGCCCGGACGACCTCCTCGCGCCGCGTCGGCCG
Source organism: Terrabacter ginsenosidimutans (assembly GCF_039539425.1). Lineage (NCBI taxonomy): Bacteria > Bacillati > Actinomycetota > Actinomycetes > Micrococcales > Intrasporangiaceae > Terrabacter > Terrabacter ginsenosidimutans. The sequence continues at coordinate 56,415 of NZ_BAABDC010000012.1, forward strand.
GCGCAGCACCACGAGCAGCGAGCGGGCGCCGAGCACGACCTGGTCGACGGCCGACCAGACGCCGGCGGACCGCTCGACGAGCGGGTCCAGATGGGCGCGCAGGGCGAGCGCCGCGCCGGTGTCGGCGACCTCGACGACCAGGGCCAGGGGTCCCATCGGCAGCAGCCGCGCGTGCATGGTCGGCCCTCAGCCCGTGAACGGACGGATCTCGACCCCGGCGGCCTCGAGGGCGGTCCGCACGGCCCGCGCCATGGCCACCGCCCCGGGCGTGTCACCGTGGATGCACACCGAGTCGGCCCGGATCTCGACCAGGGACCCGTCGACCGCCGTCACGACGCCGTCCCGGGCGAGCCGCACGACCCGGGCCGCGACCTCGTCGGCGTCGTGCAGCACGGCCCCGCCCTCGGTGCGGGGGACCAGCCGGCCCTCGGGGGTGTAGGCGCGGTCGGCGAAGGCCTCGGTCACGGCGCGGAGCCCGGCGGCCGTCGCGAGCTCGAGCAGGAGGCTGCCTGGCAGCCCGACCACCGGCAGCGACGCGTCGACGGCGAGGACGGCGTCGACGACGGCCCGGGCCTGCTCCTCGTGGTGGACGACCGCGTTGTAGAGCGCACCGTGCGGCTTGACGTAGGCCACGCGGGTGCCCTCGGCGCCCGCCATCGCCATCAGGGCGCCGAGCTGGTAGATCACGTCGGCCGCGAGCTCGTCCCGGGGGACGTCCATGAACCGCCGTCCGAAGCCTGCGAGGTCGCGATAGGCGACCTGGGCGCCGACGACGACATCCCGCTCGGCGGCATACCGGCAGGTGGCGCGCATCGTCACGGAGTCCCCGGCGTGGAAGCCGCAGGCGACGTTGGCGCTCGTGACGACGTCGAGCACGAGCGCGTCGTCGCCGAGCGTCCACGCCCCGAAGGACTCGCCGACGTCGGCGTTGAGGTCGAGGCGCATGACTCGATTCTCCCGCACCCGGGGCCCGTCGCCCATGGCCTCAGCGCAGCGCGCAGTAGAAGGCGGGCAGTCGCTGCACGTAGCCGCTCATGACCTGACGCGCCACGGTGACCGAGTCGACGAGCGGGTGGAGCGCCAACGCCTCCACGGCGAGCGACCTCGACTGCTCGAGGGCGGCCCGGATGACGAGCTCGTCGACGGCCTTGACCTGCTGCACGAGTCCCAGCGCGTGGCCCGGCAGCGGGCTCACCGCCACCGGCACGGGTCCGCGGGCGTCGACGCGGCACGGCACCTCGACGACGGCGTCGTCCGGGAGCCCGGCGACCGCGCCGCCGCCCCGGACGTTGAGGATGAGGCGGGCCGGCTCGTCGCGGGCGATGGCCGCCATGAGCGCGAGCGCGACGCCCTCGTAGCCGCCACCCTCGACGTCGGCCTCGGCCCGCTCGTGCGCCTCGCCGTCGTCGGCCTCGCGGGTCTCCTGCATGTACGTCGCGTTGCGTTCGCGGCGCACCGCGTCCCAGCGTTGCCAGGCCTCGCCGGGCGAGCCGGCGACCCCGTCGTAGAACGCGGCCTGCTGGGCCAGGAGGTACTCCCCGCGCGTCTGCTGGGCGCTCGTGATCTGCCCGATCGCGTCGCGCGTGAAGTAGTAGTAGTAGAGGTACTCGTTGGGCAGCGCCCCCAGGGTCTGCAGCCAGTCGGTGCCGAAGAGCTGGCCCTCCTCGATCGCCGAGAGCGCACGCTCGTCCGCGAGCAGGTCGGGCAGCAGGTCGCGCCCGTCCCGCCGGAGCCCCGTGAGCCAGCCGAGGTGGTTGAGGCCCGCGTAGTCGATCTCGAGGTCGTCGAGGTCGTGCCCGAGCGCACCGGCGGCGCGCTTGGCGAGGCCCAGCGGTGAGTCGCAGATGCCGACGACCCGGTCGCCGAGCACCGACTGCATCGCCTGCGTCACGAGGCCGGCCGGGTTGGTGAAGTTGATGACCCACGCGTCGGGTGCCAGACGGCGTACGCGTTCGGCGACGTCGAGCGCGACGGGGACGGTGCGCAGGCCGTAGCCGACTCCACCGGGTCCGGTGGTCTCCTGGCCGAGCAGGCCGAGATCGAGCGCGATCCGCTCGTCGGCTGTGCGACCCTCGAGGCCGCCGACCCGCATCGCCGAGAAGACGAAGTCGGCGCCCTCCAGGGCGGCGTCGAGGTCGGTCGTCGCCGTGACCGTCGGCGGGGCGACCGGCAGGCCCGCGTGGGCGGCGACCCGGTCCGCCTGCGCGGAGAGAACCAGTCGCATGACGTCGAGGCGCGCGACGTCCGTGTCGTGCAGCACGACCTCGGTGACACGTCGGTCGGCGGTGTCGCGCAGCAGCGCACCATGGACGAGCGGCACGCGGAACCCGCCCCCGCCGAGGATGACCAGCTTCATCTCAGCACCACCCTCGGACCGTACCAAGGTGTGACCGCGAGACCACTCGACACTCGACTGCCCACGAACTCCCGTCGGGAACTGGGCACTCTACGAGGGGGACGGGCCGGCGGGAGGCGGCCACACGGCATACGCCGTCGGAATCACGGTGAGTCGCGCACGACGATGCGGAATCATGGGGACGTGCCCCTTCACCACACGTTCGACCCGCTCGCGTCGCTCCGCGGCGCCGACGAGCCACCGCTCGACGTCTTCGTCTGGGGCACCGTCTTCCTCGACATGATCTTCGCCGGGCTGCCGAGCGCGCCCAAGCCGGGCACCGAGGTGTGGGCCGAGGGCCTCGCGTCGTGCCCGGGCGGCATCGCCAACCTCGCCGTCGCCACGAGGCGTCTCGGGCTGCGCACCGGCCTCGCGGCTGCGTTCAGCGACGACGACTACGGCGACTTCTGCTGGCGCACGCTCGAGGAGCAGGAGGGCATCGACCTCACGCGCAGCCGTCGCTTCGCCGACTGGCACAGCCCAGTGACGGTCTCGATGTCGGTGGACCGCGACCGCAGCATGGTCTCCCATGGCCACCCGTCGCCCGTGCCTGCCGACGAGCTCATCGGGACACCGCCGCGGTCGCGCGCCGTCATGGTCGACCTCGGCGAGGACGAGGCCTTCGGCGCGACCGGCCCGACCTGGGTGGACCGTGCCCGCGACAACGGCGCGATCGTCTTCGCCGACGTCGGCTGGGACCCCAAGGAGCAGTGGTCGCCGCACGTGCTCGAGCGCCTCGACCGCTGCGACGTCTTCATGCCGAATGCCGTCGAGGCCATGGCCTACACCGGGACCGGGTCGCCGGTCGAGGCCGTCTACGCCCTCGCCGACCGGGTGCCCGTCGCCATCGTCACGAACGGCGCCGACGGCGCGCTCGGCATCGACGCCCGCACGGGCGAGGAGGCCCGCGTCCCCTCGCTGCGGGTCCAGGAGGTCGACCCGACCGGGGCCGGCGACGTCTTCGGCGCAGCCCTGCTCGTCGGCACCCTCGCGGAGTGGCCGCTCGAGCAGCGGATGACCTTCGCGAGCCTCTGCGCCGGGCTCGCGCTCCAGCAGTACGGCGGCTCGCTCGCCGCTCCCGGCTGGGGCGACCTCGCCGACTGGTGGACGGCGCTCGTCTCCGACACGAGCGGCGACGCCTACCACCGCTCGCTCCGACGACGATTCGGCTTCCTCGACGACATCGTGCCGCGAGTGCCGGTCCTCGCCTGCCGCCGCGCGACGGCGACCATCGCGAGACGGGCCGACGTCCAGGACCTCGACTGAGCCTCATCCGTCGCGACGGGGCACGATGGTGGAGTGACCGAGCTGCCCGACGACGTCCGTGACCTCGCCGCCCTCGAGCTGCGAGCCGCGCAGGTGCAGGACTGGTCGATCGCCGGGGACTCCTTCACGTGGACGCTCCTCGCCGGGGACTCCGACCGGGGCCACGAGCTCGCGACCGTCACCTACGTCGGGGCGGTCGTGCTGCACACCAACCGCCGCGACCTCGACCGCGCCGTCGCGGCCGCCGCCGAGGTGGAGCACGCCGAGATCCGCCGCACCGAGGACGGCGGCTTCGAGCACCGGGTCACGCTCGTCCCCGCCTATCCCGTCGTCGTCCGCTTCTGGAGCGTCGAGGTGCGCCGTATGCCGGCACCCGACCACCTGCGCCGCGAGCGCTGAGCGGCCTGCCGGGCGACACCGCACGGCACGGCACCCGTCACCGTGTCTCTCGGACCATCGACGGGCCGCCGCCAGGGGTGCCATGGTGAGTCCATGGAGAAGTCATCCCTGACCGCCCTCGCGCGGGAGCTGCTCGAGCACGCCACGACGACCTCGAGCGGTCGCGGCGCCGACACCGTCTACGGCGGCCACGAGCACGTGCTGCGCCAGACCGTCGTCGCACTGGCGGCCGGGCAGTCCCTGACGGAGCACGAGAACCCGGGTGAGGCCACGGTCCAGGTGCTGCGGGGACGCGTGCGGATCAGCTCCGGGGACGTCTCGTGGGAGGGCGCACCGGGCGACCTGCTCGTGATGCCCCAGGCGCGTCACTCGCTCGAGGCGCTCGAGGACTGCGCCGTCCTGCTGACCGTCGCCAAGCTGCCCTGACCGGGCCACACGGCATACGCCCTCAGTCGCCGGCGATGCCGGTGCGCTCGACGCCCTCGACGATCCAGCGCTGCAGGAAGAGGAACATCAGCAGCAGCGGCACGATCGCGACGAGCGCGGCCATGAAGAGCTGGCTCACCTGCACCGACTGCGCGGTGAGGAAGGTCGACAGGGCGATCTGCACCGTCCACGACTCCTGGTCGCGGCCGATGACGAGGGGCCAGAGGAAGGCGTTCCACGAGCCGATGAACGTGATCGTGCCGATGGCGGCGACGAAGCCCATCGAGTTGGGGACGACGATCTTCCAGAACGTGCCCCAGTAGCCGAGGCCGTCGATGAACGCGGCCTCCTCGATCTCCTTGGGGAAGCCGAGGAAGAACTGCCGGAAGAGGAACGTCGCCAGCGCCTGGAACAGGCCCGGGATGATGAGGCCCCGCAGCGTCGAGATCCAGCCGAGCGTCGAGACGAGGACGAAGCTCGGCACGAACGTCACGGCCGCGGGGATGAGCAGGGTCGCGGTGATCCCGTAGAAGACGGCGTTGGACCAGCGGTACGGGATGCGGGCCAGACCGTAGCCGGCGAGCCCCGAGACGATGAGCACGCCGACCGTCTGGGTCACGGCGATGAGGCCCGAGTTGAGCAGGCTGCGCGCCATCGGGATCGCCGGGTTGTCGAAGAGGCCGGTGAGGTTCGAGGTCTCCCAGACGGGCGGCAGCCAGTGGAAGTCGGGCGAGCCGAGGTCCTGCTCCCGCATGAACGCGCTGCGGATCAGCAGGTAGAAGGGGATGAGGAAGAGCAGCGCCGCCGCGACGAGGGCGCTGTAGCGGGCCCACCCGACGGCGCGGGACTGGCGCCTGCTGCGCACGATGGCCATCAGTCGCCCCTGTCGCCGAGTCTGAGGATGCGTCCCTGCGCGACCGCGATGACCGCGATGATGAGGGTGAGGATGACGGCGCCGGCCGACCCGTGGCCGAAGTCCTGGCCCGAGCCGAGCGCCGTGTAGTACAGGTAGACGAGCGGCGGCCGCGCGTAGGGCGGGTAGGTGCCGAACGTCGACAGGATGTTGTAGAACTCGTCGAACGCCTGGAACGCGTTGATGAGCAGGAGCAGCAGCACCGCCGTCGACGTGGCGCGCAGCTGCGGCAGGGTGATGTGGCGGAAGACCTTCCACCCCTCGGCGCCGTCGATCGCGGCCGCCTCGTAGAGCGTCGGGCTGATCCGCTGGATGCCGGCGAGGAAGAGGATCATGTAGAAGCCGACCTGCAGCCAGAGCCGCGCCGTGACGATGACGAGCCAGTACCACGGCGGCTCGGCCAGGCTCAGCCACGGGATCGAGTCGATGCCGAACCAGCCGAGCACCCCGTTGGCCAGGCCCGAGCGGATGCCGCTGAAGATCGACATCTTCCAGATGAGCGCCGCCACGACGTAGCTGCACGCCGTCGGCAGGAAGAAGACCGACCGGAAGAACGACTGCATGACCCGGGTGCGCGCGACGAGCAGCGCCGCGCCGAGCGAGATGACGAACGTCGTCGGCACGATGAAGACGGCGAACGCAAGGAAGGTGACGAGGCTGCTGCGGAACGCCGGGTCGCGCAGCATGTCGAGGTAGTTGCCGGCGCCGACGAACTTGGTCGGTGTGACGGTGTTGTAGGACTCGAAGAACGACAGGTAGATCGACCACGCGATAGGCACGTAGACGAAGACGATGAGCCCGATGACGAACGGGCCCACGAAGACCCAGAACCACAGGTTGCGGTCCTGGCGCCCGCGCAGGCGGCGACCGAGCGACGGCCTCCCCTCGGTCGGGGGTGGCGTCGCCCGGTCGGTCGCCGTCCGCTGCGCGGTGCTGTCGTAGGCAGCGGGGCCGGCCTGCGCTGTCAGGCGAGGACCCGCTTCAGCTCGGGGTCGGCCACGGCCTTGACCTTGGCGATCTCGCCGGCCGGGTCGGCGCCCTCCTTGACGATGCGGTTCATCGCGTCACCGAAGGCCGTGGCGCACTTGGGCGTCCACAGGATCGGGCTCTGCGCGTGGCCGACGTCGGTGGCGAGCTTGGCCGCGTCGGCAGCCTGCCCGCTCTTGAGGGTCGAGGCCTGGCTGATGAGGCTCGTGCGGGAAGGGATGTGGAAGCCGTAGGCCGTGGCGAAGTCGAGCTGGTAGGCGGTCTGGTCGATCCACAGCCACTTGGCGAACTTCTTGGCGGCCTCGACGTCCTTGCTCTTCGCGCTGACGCACGAGCCGTAGGCGCCAACGGGCACGGACGCCTTGCCGCTGCCGTCGAGGGCTGGCCAGGGCAGCACGCCGAAGTCGTCGCCGAGGCCCTTCTTGATGTCGGGGAAGGTCCACAGACCGGTGAACTGCATCGCGGTCAGACCGGCGGTGAGGGCCGAGGCGTCGAACCAGTCCTTGGGCGCGCCGAGGAGCAGCACCTTGGCGTCCCACATCTCGCGCAGCTTGCCGAGGGCGGTCGCGGCACGCGGGTCGTCGAAGCCGAACTGGTTGTCCTTGGTGAGGTAGTCGAGACCGGCCGACCACAGCATCGGGCCGCCCATGAGGCCGGCACCACCGTCGTTGCCGAGGAAGAGGCCCTTGACGTTGCCCTGGGTCAGCTTCTTGGCCGCGGCGATGAGCTCGTCGATGGTCTGCGGCGGGGCGATGCCGGCCTTGTCGAGCATCGACTTGCGGTAGACGAGCAGCTGCATGTCGACGACCTGCGGGATGGCATACGTCTTGCCGTCGTAGGTCATCCGCTCGAGGATGCTCTGGTTGAAGTCGCTCTTCGCGTCGCCGATGAGGTCGGTGAGGTCGACGACCTGGCCGCCCTTGATCATGTCGATGGTCGGGCCGTTGCCGTACTCGAAGACGTCGGGACCCGCGTCGGTGAGCAGCGAGGCGGCCGTGGACTGGTCGTAGTCGCCGGGCTTCCAGCTGACCTTGACCGTGGCGTCCTTGTAGGCCGCGGCGTACTTCTCGACGGCCTGCTGCGTGCCGGCCTCGCCGTACTGGTGGTACCACTGGTTGAGCGTGGCGCCGCTGCCGCCGCCGCTCGCGCCGCCCGTGGCCACCGGCTCGCGGCCGGTGTTGCTGCCGCACGCGGCGAGCGCACCCGTGACCGCCGCGGCACCGCCGAGGGCGAAGAGCGAGCGTCGGGTGAGGTTGGCCCCGAGGGCCTGGCCGATCTCGTGACCGATCTGCTTGTCAGACATAGGTTCCCCTGCGTCCTTCCTGCCCGAGCGTGCGGGCGTCGTCGACGACGGCGGGCGCTCGGCCAGTCTGCTCGACCTCGCCCACCGTGCGATCGTATGCCCGCAACGTCCGCGTATGCCGGGTGGGCCGCGCCGGACCTCGGCGCGGTTCAGATGGCGGCCGGGGAGTTGAGCGGGTTGTCGCCCGAGGTCTCCCGGGCGGTCTGGAGCAGCTGGTGGACGAGCAGCAGCGTCTGCTCGTCCTGGAGCGTCATGCGGCGTCCGAAGTGGCCGCGGGCGCGGCCGACGCCCTCACCGACCCGCAGGATGCTCGCGCGGACGTCGTCCCGGGTGTCGGGGGACATGCGCTCGAGCAGCCGCGTCACGGAGAGCAGCCCGGACACGACGGGTCGGCTGTCGAGCTCGAACGCGTCCAACAGCCAACGCCTTTCGGCTGCTGCGGTGCCGAGCAACTCCCGGCCAGGGCCGGTGCTGCGCAGGGCTGCGTCGGTCACGGCGTCCCAGAAGGCACCGCGCTCGTCCTCGTCGAAACGGACCTGGCCGGCGAGGGCGCTCAGCACCCAGACGGGCGCGAGCCGGAGCGTCGCCCACTCCTGCTCCGACCACTGCTCTCGCCACTGCGACACGTCCGCCACACCACCTCTCGCGCGTTCCGGACCTCACCAGAGTACGACCGGGCCGGGTCGGGGTCAGGCGGGTCCGGTCAGGGGCATCCGACGGGCCGCGACGACCGGGCGGAGCACGGCCTCGACCTCCGGGGTGGCGAACCAGCGGTGGAGACAGTCGTCGGCGAGGACGTTGGCGAGCGCCCCCAGCACCATCGACTGGTCGAGGGAGAGGTGGCGACCCGCGTGCCGACCGGTCCGCGTGTCGACGGCGTCGACGAAGCCGCCGGGTCCGTAGGCACCGAGGTCGCTCTCGATGCGGGCGAGGTTGTCGGTGGCGGCGTCGGGCTCGACCATGAGGGCCATCGCCGACGCGTGCGGCGTCACGACGACCTCGCCGTCGCGCTCGCTCGGGTAGCCGTCGGCCTCCCACGCGATGGGCGGGACCCCGAACACCGAGTACCCCTCTCCGGGACAGGCCGACGGGCTGAACCCCCAGTAGCCATAGGCTTTCTCGTCCATCGCGTACTCACGCTGCAGGGCCACCGTGCGGGCCTCGTTGACGCCCCACGTGTCCGGCGCCCAGGTCGCCTCGGGCACGAAGATCGTCGGCATGAGCGCCTCGAACATCGACCCGCCGAAGGTCGGCACGACGTCGCGGCCGCGGTAGTGCCGCATCGGCGTGTCGAGGGCGGCGTAGTGCTCGGGCGGGATCTGGTCGTGGGCGATGCCGACGTAGCTCGCGATCCGCGGCTCGGAGTCGAGCAGGTCGTAATGGTGCTTCGTGTGGAAGACCTCGGCGTGCCCGGCGACGAACGACGCGCGGCGGGTCGGCTCTCCGGGGTCCTCGACCCAGAAGCCGCCGGTGAGGCGTCCACCGGGACCCTCCGGTCCGGCTGCGGCGTCGTGGAAGACCCCGAAGTGCATCCGGTCCAGCACGGCGTGGGCGTGCGACGCGAGGCGCGGCTCGGCTGCCGCGGCCACCATGAGGCCGGCCGCGAGCCAGCCGTTGTCGACGCTCGAGAGGAACTGCCGGATCTCGTGTCCGCTGTCCGGCATCTGCCGCAGCAGGGTCCCGGTCCGGTCGTCGTACCAGTTGAAGAACATCCCGGACTCGTCGTGCACCTCCATCCCGGCGAGCGTCCTCAGCACTCGGGCGAGCCGGTCGTGGGCCTCGTCGGCGTCGACGAGACCGAGGTCCCGCGCGGCAACGGTGCACCAGAGCAGGCCGCCGATGTTCGTCGGCGACGTGTAGCCGCTGCGCGTGGCCGGGTCGAGCGAGGCGGCGATGCTGTCGGTCGGCAGGCCGGTGTCGGGGTCGGTCATGGCCTCGAACGAGCGCCAGGTGTCGGCGGCCCAGCGGAGCAGGAGGGTGCGATCAGGCATACGAACGTCCTTGGGATGGCGGGGATGCGTGGAGAACTGGGCACTCGACCCCGGCCGGCACGACGTGCGGGAGGGTCAGGCTCCGGCGACGGAGGTCTGGTCCCAGTCGCAGCCGCAGGAGCCGCGCACGACCATGCGGGTGGGCAGCACCTGCGGGTGCACGTCGAAGCGGCGCCCGGCGATGCGCTCGTGGAGCCGGATCGCGGCCCACCGCCCGAGCTCGCGCATCGGCTGCTGCACCGTGGTCAGGCCGGGCGCGAGGTAGCGCGACGTCATGATGTCGTCGAAGCCGACCACCGCGACGTCGCCCGGCACCCGACGACCCTCGCGGTCCAGGAGCACCATCGTGGCGAGCGCCAGCTCGTCGTTGGCGCAGACGAGCCCGTCGATGCCGACACCGGCAGCGTCGGCCGCGAGGAGCTCCTCCAGGACCCGGCGGCCCGAGGTCTCCTCGTACTGCACCCGGATCGGACCGGCCACCTCGGCTCCGCGGCCCCGGGTCAGGGCGTGCTGGAAGCCGCGGTAGCGCTCGGAGACGTCGTGCGAGGTGTCGGGGTCGCCGACGAAGACGAGCCGCTTGCGGCCGTGCTCGAGCAGGTGCCGGGTCAGCTCGGCCGAGCTGATGAAGTTCTCGACCTGCACCGCGTCGCAGCCCTCGATGGCGTCGCGCGCGACGAGCACCGTCGGCGTGGTCCGCACGATCTGGCGCACCATGGCGTCGCTGATCGTGTCGTTGGCGATGACGATGCCGTCGATGCGGCCCAGCATCTTGCGCACCGAGGCCTCGGCGTCCTTGGACGCGTCGCAGACGACCACGACGACCGACTGGCCGTCCCGGGCCGCCGTCGACTCGAAGCCCGACAGCAGCTCGGAGTAGTAGGGCCCGCGCAGCCCCGGCAGCACGAGCCCGTGCGTCTCGTGCGTCGGCACGTCGACGGGGCGGCCGCCGCGCAGGGGGACGTACTCGAGGTCCTCGACGGCCCGCAGCACCCGTTGCCGGGTCAGCGCCGACGCCGGGGTCGAGCCGCTGAGCACGCGAGAGACCGTGGCGATGGACACGCCGGCACGCTCGGCCACGGTGTAGATCGTGACCGGTCGCGCGTCGTCGTGCTCCGTGGACACCCAGGCTCCCTCGTTCGGGACCACTGTGCACGGGAGCGTCAGGCAGCACAACTCGGACAGGCACGTCAGAACGGGTTGGGGATGGCGTCGAGCAGGGTGCGCGTGTAGTCGTCCTTGGGGGCACGGATGACCTCGAGGGTCTGCCCCTGCTCGACGACCTTGCCGTTGTTGAGGACGATGACCTCGTCCGAGAGCATGCGGGCGCTCAGCAGGTCGTGCGTGATGTAGAGGATGCCGACGTCGTTCTCCTTGACGAGGTCGTTGAGCAGCTCCAGGACCTCGGCCCGGATCGAGACGTCGAGGCTCGAGATGGGCTCGTCGGCCACGATGATCCGCGGCTCGACCGCGAGCGCCTTGGCGATGATGACGCGCTGGCGCTGACCGCCGGACAGCTCGTAGCCGTAGCGGTTGACGAAGCGGTCGGCCGGCGTCAGGGCGACCCGCTCGAGCAGCTCCATGACCCGTTCGCGCAGGGCCTCGCCCTTGAGGCCGTGGTAGTTCGCGAGTGGGCGGGAGAGCACGTAGCCGAGCCGCTTGGCTGGGTTGATCGAGCTGTAGGGGTCCTGGAAGACCATCTGGACGTCGCTGCGGTAGTGGCGCAGCGCCCGGCCCCGGAAGCCCGAGACCTGCTTGTCGCCGTCGGCGCCGTGGAAGACGATGCGGCCGGACGTGGGGCTCTCGACCCCGGTGATCATCCGCGCGAGGGTCGACTTGCCGCTGCCGCTCTGCCCGACGAGGGCCGTGACCTCGCCGCGGCGCAGCTCGAAGCTGACGTCGGTCACGGCCTCGGTGCGCGTGACCGTGAACCCCCGACGCCGCTCGAAGACCTTGCTGACCCCCTCCACCGAGAGGACGACGTCGTTGGTCAGGGCGCTGCGCGACTCGTCGGCCGTCTTGACGAACTGGGGCCCCTCGAAGCCGCGCTTCGGCTCGCCGTGCGGGCCGGCCCCGCCCTCCTCGTGCTGGAGCACGGCCACGTGGCAGGCGGCGCGGCCGCCCTCGAGCGGCACGAGCGCGGGGTCCTTCTCGAGGCAGCGCTCGATCCGTTCGGGGCACCGTGCCGCGAAGCTGCAGCCGACCATCGGCAGGCTGAGGTCCGGCGGCCGGCCGGGGACGTAGGTGATCTTCACCGTCTCCTGGCGCGGGTCGCCGTAGGAGCCGAGCAGTCCCTTCGTGTACGGGTGCAGGGGCTTGCGCAGGAGCGCGCCGGCGCTCTGGTCCTCGACGATGCGGCCGGCATACATCACGAGGATGCGGTCCGAGAGGTCGAGCACGGTGCCGATGTCGTGGCTGATGAAGAGCACGGCAAAGCCCTGCTCGGCCTGGAGGCGCCGCACGTTCTCGAGGATCGAGTGCTGCACGACGACGTCGAGCCCCGTCGTCGGCTCGTCGAGGAGGATGAACTTCGGCTCGAGCGCGAGGGCCAGCGCGAGGTTGACGCGCTGGCGCATGCCGCCCGACAGCTCGTGCGGGAAGGCGGTCATGAACTTCGGGTCGATGATGACCATCTCGAACAGCTCGCGGATGCGGCGCGTGACGGCCTCACCGCGCAGCGACGAGTGCTGCTCGATGGCGTCGCGGAACTGCCCCTCGACCCGGACCACCGGGTTGAGCGAGTTCATGCTGCTCTGGAAGACCGTCGAGATGTCGCGCCAGCGCAGGGCGCGCAGGTCGTCCTCGTGCAGGTCGGTGATGTCGGTGCCGTCGAAGGTGATCGAGCCGCCGCTGATCCGGCCGGGTCGCTGGAGCAGGCGCAGCAGCGCCGTGCCGAGTGTCGTCTTGCCCGAGCCGGACTCGCCGATGAGGCCGACGAACTCGCCCGGCTCGATGCCGAAGCTGACCTCCTGCACGGCGTCGAGGGGCCGGGAAGCCTTGGGCTCGTAGCGGACGCTCAGGTCGCGGACGTCGAGCAGGGTCATGCGTCCTCCCTCAGGTGGGGGTTGCTCAGCAGGTCGACGCCGAAGTTGATGAACGTCATGGCCGTCATGAGGATCGCGAGGACGAGGCCGGGGACGAAGACCCACAGCCACAGGCCCTGCGCGATCGCGCCCTGGGCGTTGGACTGGTAGAGCATCGTGCCCCAAGAGACGCTCTGGCTGTCGCCGAGGCCGAGGGCCGCGAGGCCCGCCTCGGCGCCGATCGCGCCGGTGGCCGCGCCGACGAAGCTCGCCGCCACGAGCGAGGTCATGTTGGGCATGATCTCGCGGAACACGATGCGCCAGGTCCCCTCGCCGGAGAACTTGGCCGCCGTGACGAAGTCGCGGTTGCGCAGGCTGATGATCTGCGCGCGCTTCGCACGAGCCGCACCGGCCCACGAGGTGATCGAGATGACGCCGACGATGAGCCAGATGCCGCGGACCTCGGAGTAGGCCACGAGGGTGATGATGAGCGGCAGCGCCGGGATGACGAGCGCGACGTTGGTGACGAAGGACAGCAGGTCGTCGAGGATCGTGCCCTCGGCGTAGCCGGAGATCAGGCCGATCACCGTCGCGATGACGGTGGAGATGAGTCCGGCGAACAGCCCGACCATCAAGGAGATCCGCGAGCCGTAGATGAGCTGTGAGGCGATGTCCTGACCGCTCGTCGTCGTGCCGAGCCAGTTCTCCGCGCTCGGGCCCGCCAACGGCTCGAACGAGCTGTCGAGCGGGTCCTGCGGCGCGATGAGGGGCGCGAAGACGGCGACGAGGATGTAGACCACGAGGATGACGACGCCGACGCGGGCCTTCTTGCTGCTCCAGATCACCTGCCACCACTGGTCGGGCCTGGCGCTGTCGCTGACCTGCTCGACGGCGAGCTCCTGGCCGAGCTGGGCAGGGTCGCCCTCGGCCATGAAGTCCTCGGTCGGGATGGGGATCGGGGTGGTCATCCTTCGGCCCTCCTGGCGCGCGGGTCGAGCACTCCGTAGAGCAGGTCGGCCGCGAGGTTCGCGACGAGCACGCCCGCCGTCGTCAGCAGCATCAGGGTCTGCAGCAGCGGGTAGTCCTTGTTCTGCACGGCCTCGCCCATGAGCCGGCCGAGTCCGGGGTAGTCGAAGACGGTCTCGACGAGGATCGCCCCGCCGAGGACGCCGCCGAGGGCGAGCGCGAAGCCCGTCACGCTGGGCAGCAGGGCGTTGCGTGCGGCATACCGAAGGGCGACGTCACGGTCGCGCAGGCCCTTGGCCTTGGCGAGCCGGATGTAGTCCTCGCCGAGGTTCATGATCATCGTGTTGCGCATGCCGAGGATCCAGCCGATCGGCGTGACGATGAGCAGGGCCAGCGCCGGCAGGAAGGAGTGCGAGACCGCCTCCTGGATGAACGGCCAGTTGAAGCCAGGGGTCGCCTCCTCGTAGCCACCCGACGTCGGGAACCAGCCGAGGCTGTAGCCGAAGACGTAGAGCAGGAGCAGACCGATCCAGAACGGCTGCAGCGTGCCCAGGAACGTCGACCCCAGCGTCACGATCGAGTCGAGGCGCGAGTTGCGGCGCCACGCGGCATACGCCCCGAGGACGACGCCGACGACGAACGACACGACCTGCGTGAAGACGACGAGCACGACGGTCCACCAGAACGCCTGCGCGATCACCTCGGTGACGGAGTAGGGGTAGTAGGTGTAGGACAGCCCGAAGTTGCCGTGCACGAGCTCACCGAGATAGGTGACGTACTGGTTCCAGAGCGAGCCGTCGGGCGCACCGAGCATCGCTCGCATCGCCTTGACCTGAGCCGGGTCGAGCGCGGCGTCCTTGCCGGCCAGGCGCTTGACCATGATCTCGGCGGGGTCGCCCGGCTGGAGCCGCGGGATGAGGAAGTTCAGCGTCACGACCGCCCACAGGGTGGCGAGGAAGAAGCCGAACTTCCTTGCGAAGTAAGTCATCTGGGCCTCCCGACCCGGTCCGGGACGGCTCGGCGAGCCGTCCCGGACCGACGTGGGTGGGTCACTTCGGGGCAGTGAGGTGCGTCAGCACCAGCAGCTTGTCGTCCTGCGGGTTGGCGTACGCGTTCTCCTCGCTGGGCCAGCCCACGGCCTTGTCCGTGCGGTAGAGGATGCGAGCGGGCGCATAGATGAGCGCGGTCACCGGGTACTTCGTCATCATCGTCTCGACGAGGGGCGCGAGGTCGGTCTTCTGCGCCTCCTTGTCGGTGTCCGAGGCCAGCTTGGTGACGGCCGCGTCGACGGCGGGGTCCTTGAAGCGCTGGACGTTCGGGAAGATGTCGGTCTTCGTCGGGATCTGCGTGCTCGACAGCTTGGCGCCGATGTTCTTGGCGAGCTCGCAGCCACCGTGCAGGTACTCGAGCATCAGCTGGAAGTCCCCGGTCTTCTTCTGCCCGTCGACCGAGTCGGGGGCCGAGGCGGTGACCTTGGCGCTGACCCCGGCGTCGTTGAGACCCTTGACGACGACGTCGGCGATGGCCTGGTAGTCGATGAAGCCGGCCTGCACGGAGAAGTTGACCGCGAGCGGCGAGCCGTCGGGGTTGGTGCGCTTGCCGTCCGCGCCCTTCTTGTAGCCGGCCGCGTCGAGCAGCTGGTTCGCCTTGGCCATGTCGAACGGCATGACGGTGTCCTCGCCGGAGTACTCCGCCGGGACGAGCGAGGCCATGGAGGGCAGCTTGAGGCCGGTCTGGCTGGCGGGCTTCATGACGCCGTAGGTCGCCTTCAGCGACATGTCCTGCTTGTTCATCGCGTAGGAGATGGCCTCGCGGAACTTGACGTCGCTGAACGGCGCCTTCTCGTCGTTGCCCGTCAGGACGGTCATGCCGTTGGGGGCGTAGTAGAAGTGGTTGTTCTTCGGGTCCGCGTCGACGAACGTCTTCTTCGGGTTCGGCACCTCGCCGTAGTACGCGTCGAGCTGGCCGGCGCGCAGCTTGAGCGCCGCCTGCGCCGCGTCGTACTGCCCCTCGAGGACGATCTTCTGGACCTTGACCTTGTCGGCCTGCCAGTAGTCCGCGCGGCGCTCGAGCACGAGGCGGCGGCCGTTGTAGCTGCCGACCTTGTAGGGGCCGGTCGAGACGGGGGTCTTGTCGACGTACTTCGTCGGGTCGCCCACCTTGGAGTAGACGTGCTCGGGCAGCATCTTCGTGCTGATGATGCCGTCGTACTTCGGGGCCGCGTTGCCGGTGAACTCGAAGACGACCTGGTTGCCCTGGGCGGTCACGGACTTGGCGGGGGCGCCGAACGTGTCGTTCCAGACGCCGGCCTTGTCGAAGGCGGGGTACTGCTTCATGAGGTTGAAGGTGAAGGCGACGTCCTTGGCCGTGAAGGCCTGGCCGTCGCTCCACTTGACCCCGTCACGGATGTCGAAGGTCAGCTTGGTGCCGCCCTCCCACGTCGACTTCGTCGCGAGCCACGGCGTCTCCTCGCAGGTGAGGCTGTTGCGCACGATGAGCGGCTCGTAGAGCCACGTCGCAGTGAGCGGCTTCGGCGAGTTCGGGTTGTAGTTCACCAGGCCGCCGACGGCCGCGTCGGCCTCCGACGGGAACGTCAGCTGGGCGATCATGCCGTCCGCCGACGCCTTGCTGTCCTTCTGGGCGGCGCTGCCGGCGCAGCCGGTGAGGGCGAGGGTGGCGGCAGCGAGGCCGGTCACGATCAACGTGGGCTTGGTGCGAGTTCGCGTCATTGCGGACCTCCGTCAGGGGGATTTTTTGTCAGGTTAGGTGCGCACTCATGACGACTGTCAACGTTCTGGGGGCATGTAACTACTTTCATGGGGTCGCTCGTGCGCAGCCTGACTTTCATTTGTTTTCAAGGGGATTCGCTATGGAGTGAAAACAGGCCCGCTGGTAGACAAGAACAGTGCTCGACGACAACGCCGTCCTGACCGCACCGCCGGTCCACTCCCTCGAGAGCCGCGACACGATCCGTGCCGAGGTCCTCGACAACGGTGCGCTGCGCCGGCTCGAGGCCTTCGGGACGAGCCTGCTGCTGCATCCCGCGACCGTCGCAGAGGCGGGTCTGACGAACGTGCACCTGCGCGTGCACCGACCGGACGGCCTACGTCGTCTCGCCCTGCTGGGCCCCGGCAGCGGCTCCGTCGTGACCGCGGCCGACGACGCCGTGACCGTCACCGGGCACCACGAGTCGCTCGACTACCGCCTCGTCCTGCGCCTCGGCGGCTCGACGGAGCAGGCCACGTGGCACTGGGACCTCGAGCTGACCAACACCTCGGGCGAGCCGGTGACCGCCGACGTCGTGCTCACCCACGACCCGGCCCTCGCACCCCTCGGCGCGGTGCGCACGAACGAGTACTACGTCAGCCAGTACCTCGACCTCACCCCCGTCGCCACCGACGGCCACGGCATCGCCGTCGCGGTGCGCCAGAACATGCCCGGCGAGCGCGTGCCCTGGCTCATGGTCGGCACGACGGGCACGGGGACCGGCTGGGCCACGGACGCGCTGCAGCTCGCCGAGCGCACCGCGCACGGCGTGCGCTGGCCCGGCCTCGACGCGGCCGACCTGCCGAACGCCCGCCTGCAGCACGAGCACTCGCTCATCGCCCTGCAGGACGCCCCGGCCGAGATCGCGCCGGCCGACACCCGCCGCACCGGTTTCTGGGGCATCGCCCTCGAGGACCACCCCGAGGCCACCTCCGACGCCGACGCCCGCTGGGCCGAGGCCGCCCTGGCCTCCCGCGCCGCGCTGAGCGACGCCCCCCGATCCGACCACAGCGTGGCCGAGCCCACCCCTGCCACGCTGTGGTCGTCAGCCCCCGCCTTCGCCTCGCGCCCGCTCGACCGCGCCGAGCTCGAGGACGCCGACCTCGTCGACGGTCGGACCCACGTCGAGACCGACGGCGACGGCACCGAGCTCGCCTGGACCGTCCGCGGCGGCCAGCTCGTGACGCCCGCCAAGGAGCTGGCGGTCCTGCGCCCGCACGGCCACCTGCTCCGCACCGGCGACTCGTTCACCCCCGACTCCCGCTCGCTCGCCTCGACGGTGTGGATGGCCGGCACCTTCCACTCGCAGATCACCCGCGGGCACGTCGGCCGCAACCCGGTCGCGACGGGGCGCCGCACCTACCTCGGCCTCCAGCGCGCCCACGGCGTGCGGCTCTTCGTCGAGGACGCCGACGGCTCGTGGAGCCTCCTCGAGTGCCCGAGCGCGTGGTTCACGGGTCTCGACCACTGCACGTGGTGGTATGCCGGCACCTCGGGTCCCGTGCTCACCGTGACCTCGAGCGCCCCTGCCGACGAGCACGCCCTGACCCTGTCGGTCGGGCAGCGTGGCGGGGCACCGCGTCGGGTGCTGCTCGCGATGCAGGTCGCCGACGACCTCACCGAGGCACCGTCCGTGACGACGGCCGGTGACCACGTCGACATCACGACGGTGGGCGACCCGCGCCCGTGGCGCGTCTCGTGGTCCGGAACGGGCAGCCCCGAGGTCGGCGACGCCCGGCTCCAGGCCGACGGCGTCAGCCGCGGACCGGGCTGGCTCACCGTCCTCCTCGACCCGAGCGAGCAGGTCGAGGTCGTCGTCGCCTCGGGCCCCGGCGCCGGGGATGCGGTCGCCGGAGAGATCACCCCGACCGGCGAGCGCCTCGGAACGTCGTTCTGGGACAAGGCCGGTCACGCGGTCAGCCTCGACGGCTCGTCGCTCGGTGCAGGTGGCGACTCGGCCGACAACCTCTCCGCGGCGCTGCCGTGGTTCACCCACAACGCCTTCGTCCACTACCTCTCGCCGCGCGGCCTGGAGCAGTTCTCCGGTGGCGCCTGGGGCACGCGTGACGTGTGCCAGGGACCCGTCGGCCTGCTCACCGCGCTCGGCCGTCAGGATGCCGTGCGCGACGTGCTGCTGCGGGTCTTCCGCGCGCAGAACGCCCGCGGCGACTGGCCGCAGGCCTTCGAGTTCCTGCCGCCGCTCCCCGAGACCGGGCAGCAGGACTCGCACGGCGACGTCGTCTTCTGGCCGGTCCTCGCGGCCGGTGACTACCTGCGCACGACGGGTGACGCGAGCCTGCTCGACGAGACGGTCGCCTTCGTCGGCGAAGACGCCCTCGGCGAGCCCGCGACGGTCGCCGAGCACCTCCGGCGTGCGGTCGCGCGCATCGCGGAGTGCACGGTCCCCGGGAGCCCGCTGCCGGCATACGGCCACGGCGACTGGAACGACTCGCTCCAGCCGGCCGACCCGCACCTGGCCGCGCACCTCGTCTCGACGTGGACCGCCGTGCTGCAGACGCAGTCGCTGCGCACCCTCGCCGAGGGGCTGCACGCGGTCGGGGCACTGGGCGACGCGGCCGCCCTGGGCGCCGACGCCGACGAGCTCGCCGAGCGCACCCACGACGCGCTGCTCGACCAGCTGGCCGCCGACCCGGTGCTGCCCGGCTACCTGCTGCAGCACGAGGACGGGAGCTTCGAGCCGCTCGTGCACCCGAGCGACGAGCGCACCGGGCTGCACTACGGCGTGCTGCCGTGGATCCACGCGATCGGCGCCGACCTGATGACGCCCGAGCAGGCCCGGCACCACCTCGACCTCATCGAGGAGCACCTGCTCGGTCCCGACGGGGCGCGCCTCTTCGACCGTCCGGTCAGCTACGTCGGCGGGCCGATGGCGGTCTTCCAGCGCGCCGAGGCGAGCACCTTCTGGGGCCGCGAGATCGGCCTGATGTACATGCACGCGCACCTGCGCTACGCCGAGGCGCTGGCCCGTGTCGGTGACGGCGCGGCCCTGCTCACCGCCCTCGCCAAGGCGAGCCCGGTCGGGCTGGATTCGCTGGTACCCCAGGCACGCCCGCGTCAGACGACGTGCTACTACTCCTCGTCCGACGGTGCCTTCACCGACCGCTACGACGCGTCGGAGCGCTATGCCGCGCTCATGGCCGGCGACGTGCCGCTCGAGGGCGGGTGGCGCGTCTACTCCTCCGGGCCCGGGCTCGTGCTGCGCCTCGTCACGGAGGTGCTGCTCGGCATCCGCCAGCGCGGGGCGGACGTCGAGGTCGACCCGGTGCTGCCGCCCGCCGACGCGTCCGAGGGCGCGAGCGAGCTCACGGCCCGCCTGCCGCTCGCCGGCAACGACCTCACGGTCCGCTACGTCGTCGGCCCCGAGGGCCACGGCGTGCACCGCATCACTGTGGACGGGCGCGAGCTCGACCTGCGCCCCCTGAGCAACCCCTACCGCCGGGCCGGCGTGGCCGTCCGAGCCGCCGACCTGCTGTCCACCCCCGAAGGCGCCGAGCCCACAGCGCCCGCCGAGATCATCGTGGAGACCCACTGACATGACCACCGTCACCGCCACGTCCGTGCGGCCGTGGCTCGATGCCACCCTGCCCGTCGAGGAGCGCATCGACCTCCTCATGACCGAGATGACCCTGGCCGAGAAGGTGGGCCAGACCCACCAGGTCGCCAACATCGACCCCGACGCCGACGCCCCCGAGATCGCGGCCGGCCGGATCAGCTCGAGCCTCTACGCGTCCGGCCCGACCGGCGGCAACGAGCGCGACGAGGGCGTGCTCGTCGGCAACATCGACGCCGCCCAGCGCCACGCCGTCGAGGGCAGCCGCCTCGGCATCCCGCTGCTCTTCGGCCGCGACGTCATCCACGGTCACCGCACGGTGTGCCCGATCCCGCTCGGCATCGCCGCGTCGTTCGACCCCGACCTCGCCGAGGAGATCGGTGAGATCGCGGCCCGCGAGGCCGTCGTCGACGGTGTCGCCTGGACGTTCGCGCCGATGGTCGACATCTCCGAGGAGCCGCGCTGGGGCCGGGTCGCCGAGTCGCTCGGCGAGACCCCGGTCCTCTCGGGGCGTCTCGCGGCCGGGCTCGTCCGCGGCTTCCAGGGCGACGACCCGAGCGACCCCCACCGGCTCGCCGCGTGCGCCAAGCACTTCGCGGGCTACGGTCTGTCCGCCGGTGGCCGCGACTACGACACGGTGAGCGTCGGCGAGAACACCCTGCGCAACCTGCACCTGCGCCCGTTCAAGGAGGCGGTCGACGCCGGGGTCACGACCGTCATGGCCGCCTTCAACGACGTCGACGGCACCCCGATGCACGCGCACGAGCACCTCCTGCGCGACGTGCTCAAGGGCGAGTGGGGCTTCGACGGCATGGTCGTCGCCGACTGGAACGGCATCGGCCAGCTCGTCAACGCCGGGGTCGCGGCCGACCTGCGCGAGGCCGCGGTGCTCGCGATCCGCGCCGGGGTGGACCTCGACATGTGCGGCGGCGCCTACCTCGCGCACCTCGAGGAGCTCGTCGAGTCGGGCGAGGTCGACCTCGCGCTCGTCGACGACGCGGTGCGGCGCGTGCTGCGCCTGAAGTTCCGGCTCGGGCTCTTCGAGCGGCCGTATGCCGCGCGCCCGGGCGCCTCGAACGCGCCGACCGCCGAGACCCGTGCCGTCGCGCTCCGGGCCGCGCAGGCCGCGCACGTGCTCGTCAAGAACGACGGGGTCCTGCCGCTCGACGCGTCGCCGGACGCCGGCTCCGTCCTGCTCAGCGGGGCCTTCGTCGACGACGGCGACGCCCTGCTCGGCACGTGGGTGCTCGACGGCCGGGGCGAGGAGGTCGTGACGCCTGGCCCGGCGCTCCGCGAGCGCCTCGGCGACCGGGTCACCGTCGCTGACGGCCGCTTCTCCGACGTCACGCTCATGCAGGCGCGGGGCGCCAAGACGACCGTGATGCTGCTCGGCGAGCACCGCTCCCGTTCTGGCGAGGCCCAGTCGGTGGTCGACATCGGTCTGCCGCCCGGCCAGCTCGAGGTGCTGCGGGCGGTCGCCGCCTTCGGCAAACCGCTCGTCGCCGTCGTCTACACCGGCCGACCGCTCGACCTCAGCGAGGTGCTCGACCTCGCCGACGCCGTGCTCGTCGTCTGGCACCCCGGCGTCGAGGCCGGCAACGCTCTCGCGTCCGTGCTGCTCGGCGAGGTGGAGCCGCATGGTCGCTTGCCGATGACCTTCCCGCTCTCGACCGGGCACATCCCGACGAGCACGCACCAGCGGCCGACGGGCCGACTCATCCGTGCCGACGTCGACCACGAGGAGGGCCGCTACATCGACGCCCTCACCTACCCGCGGCTGCCGTTCGGGCTGGGCCTGTCCTACACGAGCGTCGACTACGGCGCGCCGGTCGTGTCGTCGCCGACGCTGCCCGTCGACGGCTCGGTCACGCTCACCGTGACGGTCACCAACACCGGCGACCGGCCGTGCCGCGAGGTCGTCCAGCTCTACTTCCGCGACCCCGTCGCCGAGGTGACCCGCCCCCTCGTCGAGCTGACCGACTGGGCCCTGGTCGACCTCGAGCCCGGCCAGGCGCGCGAGGTCACCTTCGACGTGCGGGCCGGGCAGACGGCATACGCAGGCCGTGACCTCACGACGCGTGTCGACGCGGGAGAGATCGTCCTGCTCACCGGGCCGGACTCGGCCCGCCTCCAGCCTGTTTCCGTCACCATCACCTCCCCGGAGACCTCCTCATGATCGAGACTGTCCGCCGCCAGATCCGCATCGACGGCGAGCCGTCCATCGTCATGTCGGGGGAGGTGCACTACTTCCGTGTCGCGCGCGCGGAGTGGGCGCAGCGCCTCGACCTGCTCGTCGAAGCGGGCTGCGACACCGTCGCCTCCTACATCCCGTGGATCTTCCACGAGCTGCCCGACGGCACCCTCGACGTGACGGGTGAGACGCGTCCCGAGCGCGACATCGGGGCGTTCATCGACCTCGCCGCCGAGAAGGGGCTGCGGTTCATCGCGCGGCCGGGGCCGTTCATCATGGCCGAGCTGAAGAACGAGGGCATCCCGTTCCGCGTCTACCGCGACCACCCGGAGATCGTGCCGCTCGGCTGGGACGGCGTGCAGGTTTCGTCGCGGACCGTCGATTACCTGGCGCCGGCGTTCCTCGCCGAGAGCGCCCGGTGGTTCGACGCGATCATGCCGGTGCTCGCGCCGCGGCTGCAGCCGGCCGGTGGACCGATCATCGGCGTGCAGCTCGACAACGAGATCGGGATGCTCGCCTGGGTGACGAACTCTCCCGACCTCACCGACGGGCTCGTCGCGTCGTTCGGCGAGTTCGTGCGGTCGCGCCATGGCGGGTCGGGGCCGTATGCCGTGTCGCCGGGTGACGAGGGCTGGGCCGAGGTCGTGCGGTCGCCGAAGGAGGAGTGGGCGGGAGCGCTGCGCCTCGATCTGGGGCTCTTCATGCGGCAGCGGTTCGCGTCGTACGTGGCGGCGCTGCGGGGTCTGTGCGAGTCGCGGGGTGTCTCGGGCGTGCCCTTCTTCGTCAACATCCACGGCACCGAGGGCGGCAACGGCGCGCCCTTCCCGATCGGCATCAGCCAGCTCGTCGACACGTATGCCGGCATCCCGGGGATGGTGTCGGGGTCGGACCACTACCTCGGCGAGGCGACGCTCAACACGATGACCGACCTCTACGTCATCAACGCCTTCATGGCTGCCGTGCACGACGCCGACCAACCGCTCACCTCCCTTGAGTTCGAAGCGGGTTCGGGCGACTACGGCGCTGGCGCGGAGATGCAGTACGACCCGTCGACGGCGGACCTCAAGACGCGCCTGTGCCTCGCCCAGGGCAACCGGCTCATCAACTACTACCTCTTCGCCGGCGGCATCAACCCGCCGCTCGACGAGCGCGTCGACGACGGCAACGACCGCGTCAGCTTCACCGGTGAGCGGCACGGCACGGCGGCGCCGGTCGGCCCGGAGGGTCAGCGGGGCTATGCCTACGAGGCGACGGCGGCCGGCGTGCGGGCGGTCAAGGCGAACGAGCCGTGGCTGGCCCGGATGGACGAGGACCACGACGACGTGTCGCTGGGGCTCGTGCTCGACGCCTACATGACGGAGTACCACCACCCCGGGTCCGAGGTGATGACTGATGTCGTGGACGACCTCACGTCACACCGAGGCGCTGGTGAGCGCAAGGCGCTGGCGCGCTCTCTTCTGCTTGGCGGGTTCCGTTATGGCGCAACGCATCTCGAGCGACGTGACCCCGCGCCGGGGTCGACGGTGCTCGTCGGGACCGGGCGCTTCCTGTCCCGGGTCGTGCAGGAGCGCCTCGTCGGGCATGCGACTTCGGGCGGCAACGTCGTGCTGCTCGGACGGGTGCCGGAGCGTGACCTCGACGGGTCTGAGTGCACCGTGCTGGCGGACGCGTTGGGTATTGCTCCGGGTGAGGTGGTGCGCGACACCGGCCACTACTTCCCGTCGCTCGTCGCGCACGGCTGGGCGCAGCCGTGGCCCGAGATGCGTGCCGGGTGGATCCAGCGACTCTCGCACGAGCGCGGCGACGTGGTCTTGACGGACGTCTACGGCGGGGTGTGTGGTGTCGACGTGCCGCTCGGCGAGGGTCGCGCCATCGTCCTGGCCGCGCAGGTGCCGTCGGACCCGCTGCTCTTCGACCGGGCCCTGTCGAGCCTCGGCGTGACTCCTGGCCTGCGGCTCGAGACGCAGTGGCCAGGCGTGTTCGCCACGACGACGAGCACCGACGACGGGCAGCGGGCGCTGCACGTCATCAATACCTCGGGCGCACCGGCCACGGTGACGGTGGCGCTCGACGGCACCCCGATCGCTGCGGGCGCGACGCTGAGCGTGCCCCCACGGTCGGGCCACATCCTGCCCCTGGGGCTCGAGGTGGCCGGGCGGCGCCTCGACTGGGCCACGGCGGAGATCGCCGGCGTCGACGCCGACGGCACGATCCGCTTCCGGCTCGGGCTCGACGAGGACGGCGGCACGACGGTCATCGTCGACGGCCTCCCCGTAGAGCTGGCCCCGGGGGAGCACTCCCTGCTGCCGTAACGGTCCGCGTCTGCGCGGAACGGCCGGGGCTCGACAAGGAATCGCGCCTCGGCCCGTTCCCTCAGCGACCAAGCATGACGACAGGTAGCCCATCCCGCCCACATAGGGCGTGCCAGGCAGCTGGGTGAACGTACTCCAAGAGATCCTGATTAGCTGTAGTCCAGACGGGCGGTTTCGAGGTCCATGAGCAGTTGCTCCGGCGCCGGGCGCGTTCGGCGACAGTCCGGCATGGGCTGGGGGTCGACTTTGCTGGGCCGGGCCACCAGGACTCGCGATGCCTCGGTGAGATGTGTGCCTTAGAGTCTGCCGAAGCGACGAGGAAAGGGAGGGCCGATGGCCGCGAGTAGAACCCGCACGTGCTCCTGGTGCGGTAAGGACGGTCACGACAAGCGTTCGTGCACTGTTTCGCCGAATGCAGGTGCGTGCAGCGTGTGTGGCTACCACGGGCACGACAAGCGCAACTGCCCACGCAAGTGGGCGGTCTCCGGTTGAGCCGCTCTCAAGGCTGAGTCAGCAGGGGTGAAACTGACCCCTGATCGGGTGAAAACGGACCCCCTCCGTGAGCCTGGAGAGGGTGATCGGCGTGGAGCACTGGGCAGAGATTCGCCGGTTGCGCGGGCCGAGCGGATGCCGATCGAGCGATCGCTCGTCGGTTGCGAGTGTCCTTGAGCGCCGTGCTGCGGGTGTTGGTCAAGGACAGCCCACGCCGGTGCGAGCGGCCAGGCAGCGCTCATGCGTGGATGCGGCGGAGCCGGCGGTGATCTGGGCCGGGTCCGCCGCCAAGAATGAGGCATTTGCCAACTACCTGGCTAGCGCCGAACTGCGCGCGGTCGCGGTCGACGTCAACGGCTCCAAGTCAGACAGCGGACCCGAGGCGTGGAAGCAACCCGCCCGGACATCTACGAGCGGATGCGGGGGGATAATGATTCCCATGAGCGCTCCTGCGGTCATACCCCGGCGGCTGGCCGGCACAGGATCGAGCCCTCGCTGCTGCCCGGCACTTCCGTGCCGTCCACCTCGCCACAGAGGGTCTGACGTACCGGAACGGCCGGGGCGTATGACCTTCGTGAACGCGCGCCCGGCGCTGTCCTCGCACTGGTCGTTCGGGTCCTTTGCAGGCGGGAACAGCCGCCGCGGCTCGCTTGTGCGCGACCTTACCTACTGCCAGGGCAGGCCCTACCAAGTCAGAATGCGGCCTAGCATGTCGCGCATCTCACCTGTGCCCCCTCCATTCATGGCGATGATGCACACGCGATTGTTCTCGTTGGGCAGGACTGCCTCCCAGCCGATCTGGTAGCCGCACCGTTCCGCCAGTGCGTCAATGATCAACCTCTGAGTGCGACCATTTCCCTCGCGAAAAGGGTGCACATAGTTCAGTTCAGAGTAGTGCTGGGTCAGTGCATCCAGCACCTGGTCCCGTGGCTCGTCGGCGTGCAGTCGATTATCCGCCTCAATCTGTTCGTACTGATATTGCAGGCCGATTAAAGGGGGGCCAGACAGGAACTCCGAGGTGTCCTTGCTGAGGTATACGACCCGAACTTGCCCCGCCCAGTCGTACACTCGGTCGAACAACAGTCTGTGCACCTCGAGGTGGTGCTTGGGCTGGAAGGACCCGATCACTCCCTTCAGGTACCGCACCGCGCGTCGGTTGGACAGCGTGGCCAGATCGGCTTCGGCCTGGTTCAGCTCCTCGCGGTCGGTGATGCCCAGCAGGTTTCTCAGCACGTTGGTGCCCGGGATGAGGTAAGGATCATCATCTTCGACGGGAGAAAGGCTCACGACTCAGCGTTCCTCTGCTGGTTCGTCTCCACGCGGGTTCGAATTGCCTCCTGCGCTTGGTCCAGCGCCGCCTCTTCAGCTTCGACATCCTCCTCCAGCACCAGCAGAAGCAGTTGCTTGACTGTGGCAGGGCTAGGCCGAACGCCTTCCAGCAGCGACGAGGCCAACGCCGCCTTGGCCAGCCGAGCCTGGTTGCGGGCATCGCGCGGCTGCCGGCGGCTGATCCGCGCCATCGCGTCAATCGCGTGGAACTCCGCGGCCAAGCGCTGCCGCACGGGCTCTGTCTCGGCATCGGGATCTGGAAGGGACTGGTCCAACTGCACCTCCACGAGGTGAGCGGCTAGCTGAGCGACGTCATCGGGAGAAAGATGCGAAGGACGACGGTTGAGGAGTGTCTGGGCCAGGTCTCTTTGTAGCTGCTTCACCCCGAAGGGGTCTGGGCCCAGCGCTGCGCCGAATGCGTCTCGGACCACTTCGCGGATAGGGCCAATCTGCGCTTTGGCCACGTCGACGAACTGCTCCCTGAGCTGTCGGGAGAACGGCTCTACCGCTCGGGTGACGGCGAGGTCCATGGCCTCCCTGGCCTCAGACGATAAGAAGGTTGGAGAGGCGGGTCTCAGCTGCTCGCTCAGCGCCTCGGAGATCTGCATGATCGACACGTGCATCTGCGTGGACTGCATCATCATCTGGTAGGTCTTCCGCAGCTGGCGGCGTTGCTCTGCAGTGAGCGATCGCACCGCCAGCTGACCCGGCTCCCTCCACGGGTCGCGCTCCTTGCCCGGCATTACCACGCTCCCCGATTGAGGTAGAGCGCAAACGTTGACCGCGGACCCGGGGCGTCGCTCACGAGCCCTCCCGCCCGGGCAGCCGTAGAGACCATTGTTCGGCAGATGATGTTGTCGCGACGGACATAATGCGCTCAGTTCGTTAACTCGGTGCTCGTTGAAACTCGCGGCGCGAGCCTCTGGTTTGAGCAGGATGTTGGTCGATGCGTGGGCCCGATTCAGTATCCTCCGCCGGTGAGGTTGAGGCCACGCGCAGACCCTTTTCGAGGGAGCGGACCAACTCACCAGACCGCGCGGCCGATGGTCTCGTCCCAATCCATGTCCACCGGTCCGGTGCGGTAGCCCGCGCAGCCGAGCTCGTAGGGTCATCCGGCTCTGCGACGGTCGTCAGCAGCGAATACAGCTGAGAGTGCGCGAAGGGCAAGTGAGCGGGGCGACAGCTCGCAAGGCTCTGGGCCCGCTCCCCTCACACGTTCGAGCCCTTGCGCCGGCCGACGTCGCAGGAGCGACAAGCCCTCCTGCAACGTCGGGAGGTTCAGCCGCGCAACCGGCAAAGAGTCAACACAATCGTTCACGATCGTGTCGACAGCACCTGAATACTGATTCCCGGGCGGCCGGCCCCTTCGGCAGTCTTGACTGGCACGGGCTTCTGCAAGACAACCCTGGCCCCCGTATCCATCGGGCGACGAGATACGGGTTTTCGTGCCGCTCCTCGTCATAGACGGGTTGGACGGCCTCAGCCACCGAGCCGACAAGCACGGGTAGGTTAGCGGTGTCACCAAGTGCTCTACAGCGTCCTTGGTGACCGGGCGGGCGCCACTCAAGAAGTTCGTCCGAGGGCTGCAGACGGGGCGAGGTCACGATGCAGTTGTTGTTTGAGCCGCTTGGACTCGTCCGTCTACGGAACAGCGACGACGAGCTGGTTGAGCGAGTGGTCGTGCTGCAGGACTTTCTTGGGCATCCTGCCCAACGGGCCTTCTTTGTGACGCACGACGGTGGCGTGGACTCAGCCGCAACGATGGCGGTGCCCTGGGCACCAGACGCGGCATGTGTCCAAGTCCGTCCTTCCGCCGCGACACGACCACCTCGAACTCAATGCGGGGGGCCGGTGTCATCGAGAAGGTCCGAAACCCATTGCGCGGGCACGAACGAACTCGGTGGCGTCGGGATCCAGAACGCTCCTCGCCAAGGCCCAGCGCGGCGCGGTCAACCAAGGCACGCGCCCGTTCGGGGGGGCGACGACAAGAAGGCGCTGCACCCCAAGGAGAGCCGCCTCCCCCGCAAGGCGATCCAGGACGTCATCGACGGCGTGCCCACGCGCGAGATCGCCCGGCGCTGGAACGCCTCGGGCGTCACCACGACGCGGCGCAAGGGGGACCACACCGCCGTCCGGCAGGTGGCGCGGAACCCGGGGCTGGCCGGGTGGCGGACGCACTAGAAGGCGGCCGCCCGCGACGCGAGCGGCCAGCCCGTCCGCGGGGTGTGGACGCCATGGTCGACCAGGCGACGTACGACGCCCTGCGGGCCGCGCTCGACGGCTGACGGCCAAGGAGCCGGCGCGGGGAGCAGAAGTACCTCCTCAGTGGCATCGTTAGGTGCGGCGTGTGCGGCTCACGGATGACGGGGTCGCGGACCAAGCAGGGCCACGCGTACGCCTGCTCGGTCGAGGGGCAGGACCACAGGCTCACGATCGCCGGCCGGCAGACCGACGACCTCCTGACCCTCCTGGTCGAGCAGCGGCTCGCCCACGTCGACCTCTCCGGCGAGCCGGCGGCGCCGCAGGAGTGGGACGGCGAGGCGCGGCTGCGGGCGATCCCGAGGCAAATCAAGGAACTCATGGCCGCGTTCGGCGGCGGCGTCCTGTCGGGAGCCATCGTGTTCCCGCAGGTGCAGGCCCTGGAGGCCGAGCAGGCTGCGCTGGAGCGGGACCGCCCGCGCGCGGCGACCCGGCCGTCCGTCGCGAGCGCCTACGCCTTCCCGACACTCGACCCTCGACCGGCGCCGCGCGGTCGTCGACTCCCTCGTCGAGGCGGTGGTCGTCGGCCGGGCCGAGCGCCCCGTGGACGCCGGACCGGCTGAAGGTCGTCTGGCGCGCGTGACGTCCGCCGCGAAGGCCCCTGCCGCGAACATCGCGGCAGGGGCCTTGCCCTGTAACGCTCGCCCGCTTACTCCGCCGCTTCGGCAGGGTCGAAGGGAGTGGCCTCCAGCCAGTACGCATCGAACAAGGACTGCAACTCCTCGTGCCGACCGCTCAGGTGGAGCTCCGAGTGCTGGCCCGTGTAGATCGCGTTCACGTTCGGGACGTTGCGCGCGGAGTCGGCTCCGATGATCCAGCGGTCATGGGTGTCCCGGACCTTCGTGCTGTCGATCGTCCTCCACGAAAGATCGACGGAACGACCGGCGAACTCGCGGCGGAGGTCGCGGTACTGCTTGAGGGGGCGCTTGCCGTCGTGGTCCGACAGACGCAGCGACAGCACACGCACCCGGCTGACCTTGGCCCCGTCGACAGCCTCCCACAGCGCCTCGAAGGCCACCGGCATGAAGTGCTTGTCGAGCCAGTCAATGTGCCCCGTCCGCTCCGCCAGCACCCGACGCAGCCAGACCTTGTTCCCGAACGGGGTTTCCGGCGAGATGTACACGCTCGGCGGCACAGTGTCGACCTCGGCCGCGACGGGCGAGAGCAGGACCCGGACTGACGAGGTCCGTGGGTTGTACTCAACGATGTGGGCGCGGTCCATGAGCGTGAGGAGCGAGCCGACCGTCCGGTCGGTCACTCCCCAGACGCCCTGGCTGCGCAGGACCGTCTCGACGCGCGCGCGGTCGGCGTTACGCACCCCCGCCAACAACTGGGTCACCGCCGTGGCGGGCGGGTAGTTCAGCACGCAGTCCTGCAGCGTCGCGTCCCCCTCGGCGTGGCTCCCCCGGATGAACTTCGCGTTGAAGTAGGTCTCACCTGCCTCGCTCAGGGTCTGCCGGTCCTCCCGCAACAGCCCGAGCCTGACCAAGAAGGCCTTCAGGGGGTCGTCCCCCGGCGCGGACGCCCTGCGCTCGCCGACACGGCGCAGGGCGTCCTCGTAGGACTGCCAGCCGCGGTCAGGCAGCATCGCCGTCGGCCGGAGCGCCCGGCCCCGAACCGTCAGCACCGGCAGCGGCAGGCTGTCCGATGGAGTCGGCGAGGGCGGACGCGGCCTCGACCGACTTGCCCACGAGGGCGAACGCGGACGCGGGGAGGGGCGCCATGGCGTGTATCGCGAGGACGACGTCGCCGGTGGCCGTCGGCCAACGTCGACGGCGAGTTCCAAAGCGATGGAAGCCGTAGGCGAGAAGCTCGCCGCAAAGATCACGTTCTACGCGGTCGCCAAGGCCGCCGGTATGAACGACAGCGCAAAGATGGATCAACCTGCAAAAGGAATCTGCAGTCGCATTGCGGCCGGAAAGCCCGCCACTGTCGGCCCGTGGATGAAGAACGACTTCCACCTCAAGGGAGACGTCGCCGCCAAGGTGGCCGTGGCCGCGATCCTGTTCGAGTGCCCCAAGTACAAGTCGCTCATCGGATCCTGACCGCGTTGCCCGTTGCGGCCTGGGAAGGGAAACCCCCAGGCGCGTCACATCGCCGCGTGGATTCCGTTGCCGCCTTGTTGCGCTCGGCAACCACACCTGCAGGGCAGCCCCAGCCGGGACCGCGGCCCGCCGCGTGCTCGTAGCATGGGTAATGCGCGACGTCGACGGGCGGTCGACGGTGGTCGCCTGTTCCTGAGAGGTGGTCGATTAGGTCATGAGCTCAGTTTCTCGGTGGATGGATGATCACCCCCTCTCGGCCTCGATCGCGGCGGTCTCGCTGCCTGCGTGCCTGTGGGCAACCGCCGGCATTGATCACGCGGTAGAGGTGTGGGGACAGGGACCTGACGCCCGGCAGGCGACCATCCGAGGATTCACGATCCTCGCCATGATCTACGTGAGTCTCGTGCTGGTTCTGTGGGCCGCCCACAGACGGATCCGCCGCCGCGGTATCGGCGACGGAGCGGTGCACCCGAGCCTCGCGGCGCTGGTGTCAGTGGGCGTGGGCATCGGCGCCATCATCTACCGCAACGGGACATTGGTGGATGCGGCCGCGTTCGGCGTTGTGGCTATGGCGTTTCTCTGGGTGGCACATGTGGTGGTGCGCAGCATGGTGGGAACCAGGCGTCTGCTCGTGAATGGGTCCGATTCCGTCCAGGCGGCGCTGGGCAGTGAACCGGGGCGGAAGGCGGAGTCGACCACCGACAATCAAAGCCCCTCGTGGGGTCCGCCAGCCAGCGCGGGTGCAGCGGTGATCAGGCGACCGCGTAACGTCCCCGGGGCCGTCACTGCGGCCATCATCGCCGGCCTGTCTGCGCTGACGATCGCGATCGCGAAGTCGACCCACGCATGGTGGGCGTTCCCGGTGTTCCTGTTGATCCCGACATTCGTGCTGTGGACCTCCCGCCGCGCCAAGTTGGTTGCGTCTCGCCTACACCCAAGCGCGACTTCCAGCGCTGCGGTCGAAGGAGACGAGGTGGCTGACGAGGAGCGGCACGAAAACGCAGCCCCGGTGAAGGCCGAGGACGCAACGCTGCTAGACGCCCCGTTGCACGTCCCGCGTCAACTGAGGGTGCGCTCCAGAGCGAGGCTCGTGTGGGCCGCGATCTTCCTCGCCATGGGACTGGGAATGATCTACGCCTTTGTCACGCCCTCATCGACGTTCGACGCGGGGGCATTCATCATCGGTGGCTCCCTGTCCATCCTGGGGCTGTTCCTGTTTCTCACATTTCTGCAGCTCGGGATCGTCGCGGACGAGGAGGCGCTGGTTCTCACCAATGCCTTCAAGCAGATCCGAATCCCGTGGTCTCAGCTGGACGACATCGAGTTTGCTCCAGCGGACGGCTCGCTGATCAGCGGAATCTTGTATGGGATGGTGTTGGTGACGCGCGAACCCCGCAGCTTCGGCGTGGAGTTCCTAACCGGCAGTGCCTCTCCTGGCACCTACCTCGATGATGCGCGCCGGAATCTACTGGCGATGCGCGACGTGTACGCGCCGGCGTCATCACGTTGATAGGGCTGCCGTCATCTGCGGCTGCCTCGCAGTGAGCCGGTGCGGGGAGTCGTCTCCTCGTACACGAGACAGACCACCGTATGGTCCCCGTCCTGCCACCCGCTCACGTCCGCGGTCCAAGGGTCGATCGAAAGCCGCGAGTCTTCGTACTTCACGCCCACATACCGCTCGAAGCTCGGCTCACACTTCTTCGTGGCCGCCTTGACGATCTGCGCATCGCCGGGCCACTTGGCCGGGCCAGGCAGCGACTCCTTCGCAATGACCTCGTCGTAGTGCGCCGAGCCGCAATCGACGACCACGACGTCGGGGTCCGTCGATGGCGGATCCCGGGTGCACATTCCGGGCCTGATGTCCTCCCAAAACATCGTGACCCCGATTGATTCAGTTCCAGTAGGCGCCGAGGACGATCTTGGCGCGGAAGACGCAGCGCCGCGGGTCTCTGCCCCGGCCGAGATCGTGGACGTTTCGGCGGGCCTCGTGCCTGCAGCCGGGGCCCGCAGCGCGTAACTCAGACCGGTCGCGGCAACCATGAACACTGTCGCGATCGCGAGCTGACGCAAGCCGCGCGTACGGACCAGGACTGGCTCCGTGCCCCGAGCCGCGCTCGTGACCGCCTCGCCCTTGGGTGGGCCCGCCGCCGCGGTACCGCCCGGTGTCTCCTCATGCCGCTGCGCAGCCGGCGGGTCATGCCCAGCCACGCCGTTGGAGCTCGGCTGAGTAGCCGACACCGCGGCGTCTCTGTTCTGTGCAGACCCCTCGGGTCCATCGTTCGACGACGACCCTGGACGCGCAGGTTCAGGAGCACTAGTCGAGTCAGCGGGCATGGCGAGCACCCCTCCTCCACAACCTCAAAATCACGGTAGCCAGCCGGTATCGAGTTGGGGCCGAAACTTGACCATGCCGTGCGGCAAGCGGGGCATTCGGCCCTTTCGTCACGCGCTTGGTACCAACAGATCGGTTACGACAGGACTCCGCAGGCGTTTGGGGAGCCGCCCATGCCGTCGAAAGAGGGCTCAGCGAGACTGGTGCCGAACGGCGCGTCCTCAATCGCGACGTCTGAGGCTCGGTCCGAACCGTGATAGCGCCGCTCAGAACAGTCGGCGCAGAAGCGGACGCCGGTGTGGTCCTCATTCGCGAACCTCCAGTGGCGCCACCCGAACGTGCACCGCTGCTTGTCGTTGCCATGCCCAGATGTTCCGGCCTCGGCCGCGGCCTCGTCTGTGCCGGTGGTGACACAAGCGCTTGCCACTCGGCTTGTCGGGAGATGGCGAGTTGGCAGCTCCTGGTTGAACTCGTCCGGGCAGCGACCGGTTGCTAATGAGGACATTTCGACCCGCGGTCCGGACGGTCCCAAAGCTGCGTCACTTCGCCGCCTGCCGGGCGCTCGATTTCTACGCGATCCCGCCAAAGGGTGAATGGCCCTCTGAGTCACCTAGCCCGGGCGGTCAGGCCTCGTCCGGCGTCTGGGTGGACTCGTCCCGAGTGCGCTCCGGG
>NZ_BAABDC010000013.1:0-78899 GCF_039539425.1 Terrabacter ginsenosidimutans
CACATGGTCGAGGTCATCAACAAGCTCGCCCGCGTGCAGCGCCAGATGCTCCAGGACCTGGGCCGTGAGCCCACCCCGGAGGAGCTCGCCAAGGAGCTCGACATGACCCCGGAGAAGGTCGTCGAGGCCAGGGGGTGGGGTCGGCAGCCGATTTCGCTGGAAGCCCTACTCGACGAGTTCGGTGACCTGATTGAGGACTCCGAAGCCGTCCCCACGGCCGATGCGATGCTGTTCGCGCTCCTGCGGGAGCAGCTGCCCGCGGCCCTCGACACCCTGGCCGAGCGCGAGGCCGGCGTCGTGTCGATGCGCTTCGGCCTGACCGACGGTCAGCCGAAGACCCTCGACGAGATCGCCGAGGCCCACGGCGTGACGCGGGAGCGCATACGCCAGATCGAGTGCAAGACGCTCACCAAACTGCGCGATCTCGGCGGTCCAACTTGGACGTCGGACGCGAAGATAGGGGTCTGGCACCTGAGGTAGTTCAGGGTGGCTCGTCGTAGCCGTCGTAGGCCACTCTGTACCCGTAGAGCGTGAGCCCTTCGTCGACGGCGGCCACCTGGGTGCAGGTCGCGGAAACAGCGGTTGAGGTGGCGATGGTGCCAATCGCACGGGTGGCAGTGGACGGCAGGGTGCTCAGCACCTCCGGCGTCAGCGTGAGCACGTCGTCCGCAGCCGTCGGCCAGTGCAGCGCGTGCCGGTGAGCTGCACCGTCCAGGTAGCGCACCAGCCTTGGGTTGAGCAGCTGCACCACCCATCGGTCAGTCGCTGGCACGCTGGCGACCCGGAGGAAGTCGCGCAGCAGTTCGCCGAAGGTCATGGTGTCTGGCGAAATCCCCGTGCGGCTGTCCCGGGGGGCACTTCAGCTCAATGACGGTCCCTCCCGGCGGGTCGACGGCCAGGTCAAGCTTGCCGCCGGCGAGCGCCGGCGCCGAGACCTCGGCTGCAAGGCGCGCAGGCTCTACTCCGTGTTCGCCGAGGGCGAGCACGGTCTCCATGCGGACGGCGTCCTCGGTTAGCAGGTGAGCTCGGCCGGCCTGCCGGTGGGCCGACATGCGCGTCGCGACATCGCGCCACACATCGCCCCAGTCGATCGCCTCCATGCCCGCATTCTTCAGTGCGTCGAGGCCTGCGAGCTGTTCTTGACGATGTCAGCTGTGGCATCAAAGGCCTCGTAATCAGGGACGCCCGCCGGCACCTACCCGACCGTGCCCGGTCAACGGGTGTGGTGGAAGGTCAAAGCCAAGCAGACGCTGGACATGCTCGCGATCGGGTTCACGGGTGTCCTGCTGTCCGCCGCGGCGGTGGGCTCCATCGACCAGACACCGAAGCGGCCCCGGCCGGAGGCCAACTTCCCCGGCGTGAACCAAGTTCACCAACAGGGGCAGATCCGGTCAGTCGTGGTCGGCAGCGGTCAGATGGAGCAACTCGACACGATGAACCCGTCTGCCCGCATGCTGCGTGGGTCGGACATCCACTCCTAGCCGATCAGGACGGGTCTCCGTCGAGCCACAAATTTGTCCAAAAGCCGCACATCGCTGCCCGCGGTCCACCACCATTAGCTTCGACCGTCG
Source organism: Terrabacter ginsenosidimutans (assembly GCF_039539425.1). Lineage (NCBI taxonomy): Bacteria > Bacillati > Actinomycetota > Actinomycetes > Micrococcales > Intrasporangiaceae > Terrabacter > Terrabacter ginsenosidimutans. The sequence goes on from NZ_BAABDC010000013.1 coordinate 1,572, forward strand.
GGTGGCCGTGCCGGGCGCGGGTAGGTCCGACACAGGGGAGAACGATGGTCAACGAGCTCGACGAGGTCACCGGACCCACGCGCCACGACGGCCGGGACGTCAACGTAATCGACAAGCAGATCCCAGCCACCATCGGCGCCGGGACCAGGGTCTTCGAGGCCGGCATCTGGGTGGGAGGCGTGGTCCTAGCCGCGTGCGTGGCGCTCGCCGCGCAGGCTGACCTGGCCGTCGTGTCTCTGGCGATGCTCGTGGGCCTCGTGCCCGGACTGGTCTTCCAGCTGATGAAGACGAACGCGGGCGTCTACCTCCGTCAGCTGGAGCAGAAGGTCCAGGCCGACGCATCCCAGATCGACAACTACCTGGAGCAGCGCGTGCAGATCCTGCAGAACCTCGCCCAACTGGTGACCCGCAGCGTGGAGCTCGACAAGCAGGTGATGACCTCCATCGCCGCCTATCGCGCGGGGCTGCCGGGCGCCGGGGCACAGGACCTGAACGACAAGGCCGCTCAGCTGGACACCGGTTTCGGTCGGATCAACGTCGCCTTCGAGGCTTACCCGGAGCTGCGCTCCCACGCGAACATCGCGGAGGCGATGCGGCAGAACGCCTACCTCCAGAAGGAGGTCACGGCCGCGCGGACGCTCTACAACGACACGGTGGCCACCTGGAACCGGGACATTTTCGCCTGGCCGACCAAGGTGATCGTCGCCTCGAACCGCGGCTACACGACCCGCATCCCGTTCACCGCCTCGCTCGAGACCAAGGCCGCCGCCCGTGACCGATTCTTCGGCGTCTGACCTCGGCCACCCGCTGGCGGCGTATGCCGACCACTTCGCGCCCCGTCATGCAGCGCACGCCAGCGACTATTTCGACACCCTCGTCTCCCTGTCCGGCGTCGACGAGCTGGAGAACGCTCGGCTGGTCGGCGAGCTGCGCGAGCTGGAGCGCGCCGCCTCGTCGTACCGGTCCGCGCGGAACGCCCGTGTCGCTGCCCTCGTCATCGGCGCCCTGCTCGCCCTGGGCGCGACGGTTGTCGCCCTGACGGTGCAGCACCGCGCCCTTCTCCTGCTCGTGCCCGCGGTGCTGGTGTCGGCGGTCCTGGCCACCAAGGTCCGAGCCGACCTGGCGCGGGTCAACGCACTGCTAGGCGACGCCGAGTGCGAGCGGGACGCGCGGCGCGATATGGCCTGGAAGCAGACGGAGCCGTTGAACCGACTCCACTCGTGGGGTGTGGCACGGCTCCTGCTCGAGCGGACGTTCCCTGACATGAGGCTCGACCCCTACGTCACCGCCTCCCGGGTGGCGGACCTGCAGACCGCCTACGGCTTCGACCCGCAGCTCGGCGACGCCACCTCGGTGACGGTGGCGCAGAGCGGCTCGTTCCGGGACAACCCGTTCGTGGCCGTGCGCTTCTTGCGCCACTGGATGGGATCGCGGGCCTACAACGGCTCGCTGCACATCCAGTGGACCGAGCAGGTCCGCACCAGCGAGGGGCAGTGGGTCACGCAGTCGCGGTCGGAGACCCTGACCGCAAGCGTCACCAAGCCTTTCCCCGAGTATGACGAGCACGTGGCCTTCGTATACGGCCACGAGTCCGTGCCGGGACTGTCCTTCAGCCGGACGTCGACGTGGCTGTCCGGACGGAATGAGAGCAGGTTCGCCGACTGGCGCAAGGACCGCAAGGTGAAGAAGGTCGAGCGCCTGGCGCGCCGTGACCTGGTTACCGGGCGAGGGCAGCTCACTGTGATGGCCAACCGGGAGTTTGAGGCGCTCTTCCACGCGGTCGACCGCACCAACGAGATCGACTTCCGCCTGCTGTTCACCCCGCTGGCGCAGCAGGAGATGGTGAGCCTGCTCAACGACCGGCAGTTCGGCTACGGCGACGACTTTGGCTTCACCAAGCGAGGGTCGCTCAACATCCTCGAGCCGGCGCACCTGCTGCGCGCAGGTCTCGAGGACAACCCGCGCCTGTTCTGGAGGTACGACGTGGCGGACGCCCGCCGCCGCTTCCTCTCGTTCCACGCGGACTACTTCAAGGCGCTCTACTTCAGCCTCGCGCCACTGCTGGCAATCCCGCTCTACCGGGAGCGCCGCACCATCCCGATGGCGCTCGCCGGCGTCCCGTCGAGCTCCTGGTGGGAGCACGAGCGCGTGGCGAACACGTTCGGGGAGGCAGCTTTCCACCACTCCGCATCGGTGACGCGCAACGTGCTCAAGACGTCGGCGGTGCAGGTCAACCCGTCGGTGCACGCGGTCGACGTGACCGCCTACGGCTACCAGGGCTTCAGCCGGGTCGACCACGTCTCGGTGCGCGGCGGCGACGGCAACCTTCACTCCGTCCCAGTCCCGTGGACCGAGTACCTTGGTGTCCACCGCACGCGGCGCATGCTCGTGGGTGCTGCTGCAGACCCTCAGGCAGCGGGCCCGGCGGATCACCAACTGGCGCGGAACTGGGACGACGCGGTCAGGCAGTACGGCGCCGACCCGGCGGCGGCGATCGGCCGGGACTCACTGGTGGGGGTCCTGCTGTAATACGCCGACCTCAGACGGCCGGGCGCGGCCGGGCACGGCGCCGGATCCTGCACGACTTCGACCGTGCCTCGGACCGGACCGAGGAGGACTGGCTCGCCGCGAAGTACGACGTCGGCTGGGTCCCTGAGTAGGGCCACGGCGTGCCTATAGAGCTCAACATCCTGCCGATGCCAGGCGACGGACGGCGCCTGAGAACTCTCTGACTGTTATACCCGACGCGCCTGCCGACCTGCGGGGCCAGCGTTTCAGGACACACAAAAAGGCAGCCTGGGCCCCTCTCGCCACGGGTGCGAGAGGGGCCAAGGCTGCGTGATGGTGCGCGATGGAGTGGAACTGCGGTCTCACACGCCTGTCGTCGACACTGAGCCAGGCTGTAGGGCGCTGTAGAGGGTCTGTCGCGCGACACCGAGCCGTCGAGCGACCACAGCCTTCGGCACGCCGGCCGCGATCTCCGCTGTCGCGATGTCCACCTGCTCGGGCGTGAGACTGCGTCGGCGGCCCCGGTAGACACCCCGAGCCTTGGCTGCCTCGATGCCTTCGCGCTGGCGGTCACGGATCAGCGCCCGCTCGAGCTGGGCGAACGCACCCATGACCTGCAGTTGGAAGATCGCCAGCGGATCGGCCCTGGCCGTCGGCTGGAAGATGAGGCCTTCCTTTAGGAAGCGCACTGTGACGCCCTCGCCGGTGAGCTGGGTGACGAGTCGGTCCAGGTCCACGACGCTGCGCGCGAGGCGGTCCATCGAGGGGACGACGAGCGTGTCCTCGTCGCGGGCGTGCTGCAGCGTGGCGGTCAGGGCTGGGCGATCGGTGCTGGCGCCGGAGGCGTGGTCGGTGAACCACCGGTCCGGCTCGCGGCCGAGCGCGTCGCGGATGGCGGCGACCTGCCGGTCTGGGTTCTGGTCGACGGACGAGACTCGGACGTAGGCCAGAACCTGTCCCGGCATCTCTAGACCCCTCCCCGGATGTGTCCCATACCCGCGGAAGGGACCGCAGTTGGACGTGCCCCGTGGAGGCCCTGTGGTGTCTTGTTGGGGTCTACCCCGCTGGACACCTCCACAGTTGGCACAGTGGCGTTCACAGCGGCTCGTCCTCGAGGTCGTAGTCGGGATCGTCGGCCCAACTGTTGCTGGCGGGGGAGGCCACACGTGCGGGACGTGAGAGCACTTCGACGACGCCCTCGATGGCCTTGACGCAGACGGGGACGACGTCGGCGAGGTCGCGGACGGCGCTCAGGCCGGCCCTCGCGGTCTCGGGTTCCTGTTCGCGCAGCCTGCGGTAGGCGACGACGACGAGGGCCGCGGCGGCGGCCACGGACAAGACGATGAGCATCGGTTCTCCTCTGTGGGACAGGGCAGGAGGCCCGCCGGGGTGGGGCGGGCCTCCTGCGAGGGTGGTGTCGGTCAGTGCCGGATGCGGTTGCGCTTGGCCTTGGCTTGGGCCCGCTGTGCGGAGCGGCGCTCGGCCCGGTTCTGGGGCTCACCGACCGCGGTCCGGGCTTCCGACTCGGTTGGCGCTTCCGAGTGGACCCTCTCCTCATTCACGGTTGCTGGGGGGACTGTGACGAAACGCGTCGTTCGGGGTGATGGCCGTGTCGACGAACCCCCCGAGGATGTTGCGGTGGTGCGCAGTTCGCCGAGGAGGTCGCCCAGCAGGCTCGGTGCGAGAACCAGCGGCAGGAGGAGCATCTCGATAGTCCAGCGCATCCAGGAAGCGCCGACGAGTCGGCTCAGGAGCCGGTGCAGGACGGCGGTCTGGCTGACCGGACGGACCAGGCCGGCGACGGCGGCGACGCCGCGCATGACGCTCTGGGTGACCGGGTGGGTGACGATCGCGACGAAGACTCGCCGGACGACCGTGCCGGCACTTTCGAGCCCGGTGGCCATGCGGGTGCCGGTCGGGCCGAGCTTCCCGAGCAGCGAACGGGTCTGCTGCCACAGGGCGCTCGCGCCTGATGCGATCTTCGAGCCGAGGAATCGTCCGAGCCGGACCGTTGCCCGCCAGACGGCTGGGATGCTGAAGACAGCTGCCGCTGCGGTGACGGGCCCGGCGGACCTGAGAAGGTCGCCAAGGCTCGCGAGGCGTGCGCCGAGGCGCTGCAGAACCGGGTTGCCGCCGAGTGCGGACATGACAGCCTGGACCCGGCGCAGGACCCAACCGGCCGCGCCGCGGGGCAGAGCGAGGACGGTGTCGAAAGCCGCACGCGCGGCTCTGCGGAGGCGGAGCAGGAGAGCGAACTGTTCCTGTTGTGGTGGGGCCGGGACGGCGTAGAGCCGCCCGTCGATGGGTGCGGTGGACATGGTGGATCTCCTTCTGGTTGAGGCCCGGTCGTGTGGTTGTCTCCGGGCATGAGGAAGGCCCGCCGCGTGGTGCGGCAGGCCTGGTTCTTCGGGTGGTGAGGTGTCAGGAGGGTTCGGGTCGGATGCCCTCGTCGAGCATCAGGGACAGCAGCCGCGCGAGGCGGTAGCCCGGTTCGCACCTCAGGGCTCGGTCGATGGCGACCCGGGCGAGGGCTCCGTCGCCGTGCCACCAGGAGTAGGTGGCGAGAACGGTCAGGGCCGGGGCAGCGTGCCGGTCGGTGGCGTGCTGGCAGAGGTCGATGAGCCGGGCCTTGATGGCGCCGGTCGTCGAGTCCTCGTCGTGATCGACTGCACGAGCTGAGGTGATGCGACGCACGAGTGCCTGGGTGTCGTCGGGCAGGGTCTCGAGGTCGAGGTTGTTGGGGCTGAGCAGCGAGGTGATGCCGTCTCTGGTGCTGATGTCGGTCAGGGACTGGAGCGCGACCGCAGCGTCCGCGGCGGTGATCGGAGCCGACCCGATGGCGAGGACCCGCGCCCAGACCTCGGCCAGTTGGTGCTGAGCCTCGCCGCCTGCCGACGTGCTGCTCGATTCCCGGCCGCGGCACAACAGCTCGTCGACATCGCGGGCGGCCGGGCCGGCCTTCACCTGGTCGGCGAGTGACTGCCGATCGGGTAGTGGCGAGCTCCCGACGCCGATGAACTCGGCGACCGCTGAGGCGACCTCGGTCGGGGCTGGGACTGGGTTGCCGTCTGGAGGGCAGCAGGACGGGCGGTTGCAATCGAGGGAGCGCCACCGGCCGTCGTGGACGACGAGCCGGTCACGGACCGACACGTCACTGCTCTTCAGCCGTGCGCTGACCGTCTCGATGAGGGGCAGGCTCTCGCCAGCGGACTCTTCGTAGCCGACGAGCAGTGCGGCGTTGGCGCTATCTCTGAGGACGTGCCCGAGGAGGGCGTCAGCGACCGCCTTGACGCGTTCGTGGTCGGGGAGGTCCATCCGCTGGGTGAGACCGATCTTGTTGTCGCGGATGGCCACGACGACGATGCAGTGCTGGGGCTGGAAGCCGAGCAGGTGGGGGAGGACGGCGAGCAGCTCTGCGGGACTGCGCAGCTTGATGGGTGATGCGGTCATGGTCTTCCTTCCAGATGAGCCCGGTCTGACTTCGGGCATGCGAAAGGGCCCGCCACGGATGTGACGGGCCCTTCGTGAAACTGTTGCGAGGGGGTTTCTCCAGTCCAGCCTCGGACGTGGTTATCCCAATGCCTCGTGCTCTCCATTCTACCTTGAATTCCATTGCAAGAGAATGGTTTCGGCGAGTGCGGCGTGGCTCGCGGGCTGGTTCCGTTCTACTTACGTACTGTGGGCGCATGACATACACCTCGGATTCCCGCAGGAGCTCGTGGCAGTGGTTCTGGGCCTGCGCCACTGACGAGGCTCGCCAGCGCTGGGGATCCGCACAGGTGGATGCTGTGCGATCGCGCACGGACCGATTGGCGGCGACCATGTCCCAGGTCGAGGCGGACGTTGAACGCGGCCGCGTCAACAGCGAGATCGCCGCCAATCGGCTAGAGCACGTCATCCGGGGAATCGAGCTCGCACGGTCTTGACGGCCGCCAGGTGATCACCCGGGCCTACTACGGCTTAGGTCGGAACCCGCCTGTCCTTGGTGCACCACCGCGAGCGGCGACGCCACTGGCGGCGGGCAGCCCTGTCGGAGTTTCATCGGGTAGATGACCCTCCACCCAGATGTTCAAGTGATCCGCGACGAGTACCTAATGCCCTACGTTGGTGGCACCCGGAAGTTGTACACGTACTACCTCGACCGCTACCTCGACTGGTGTGCCCTCCAGGCGTACGAGCCTCTGACCGTCACCCGCGCAGATGTCGAGCGCTACGTGCACCATCTCCACATCGACCTGGGCATGCGCCCTTCGAGCGTGGCCACGGCCCTGTGCCCGGTCCGCGGGTTCTACCGCTTCGGGTACCACGAAGGCGCCATCGACCGAGACCCCGCCGTGCACGCGCGAAGGCCCCGCTACTACTTCCGCCCCAGTGACACACTCGGGCTCGACCGCAGCCAACTGACCGCGTTCCTTGCGGCGGGAACCGCCATGGGCGGCCGCTACTACGCCGCGGCCTTTCTGCTCGGCTGCATGGCCCTCCGCGCAAGCGAAGCCTGCTCCCTGGAGGTCGGGGACTACCAGCAGACGGTTCGCGGGCACCGGGTCCTTGAGTTCATCGGCAAGGCCGGTTTGCCTGCCCAAATGCCGCTCCCAGTACCCGTGCTGCGTGCTCTCGATGCCGCTGTGGGCGACCGTACCGACGGTTCCATCTTGCTTCGCCTCGATGGCCTCCCGCTGGGCCGATCAGGCTTGAACTCCATCGTGCACACGATAGGGCGGCGGGCGGGCATCGAGTTCCCTTTCAACTCCCACGTCCTCCGGCACAGCGCCATTACCAACGCCTTGGAGGCAGGCGCGTCGCTCAGAAAGGTCATGGACCTGGCCCGCCACAGCGAGCCACGCACGACCATGCGCTACGACCGGAACCGCACTCAGCTGGACGACCACGCTGTCCACGCGCTCGTGTCGTTCGTCGCCCCGGCGCCCACCGATCAATAGGTCTTGAAGGTTAGTTGGGTGGGTCCCCGTCCCCCAGCACGGGTGTAAACGTCCGCACTGGGCCTCGCAGTGTGGGACTGGTGAGGAGTCCGAGGGCGATGCCCACGACTGCGAGTGTCAGGAGCGCGGCCGGGCGCTCGTCCCGAGGCTGAGGCTGCTGTTGAGTTGCGATGATCTCGAGAAGGTCACGTGCGGTCCACCCGTTCACAACTGCCTGTTGCGGCGCCCCTTCGGCGCGGCTCTGGTTGGAGGCGTCGGCGGCCATCACCGAGGCCACTCGTGCGCTCGCGTCTAGGGTTACGTTCTTTGGGGCTAGGCCGAAGAAGATCCAGAGAGCGGCCACCGCGAGCAAGACCGAGCCGGTCGTGCGGATGATCGTCAGCGGGTGTGCACCGCCGACCAGGTTGCTCGGGACCTCGGCGACGCGGCGGCGTGGCAATGGGGCGGCCCGGGTCAGACTTACAGCGAAGGCAGCGATGGCGAGTCCTATGGCGAAGACCGTCACGACTGCGAAGTCACCGGACGGGGCGCCCCACGACCCACTCACCTGCTGGATGAGGGCACCCACCATGAGCACCACGGCCACAGCGGTGAGCACTTGCCGCACACGAGAGATAAGGAGGGCAAGGCAGAGCGCCACGAGGGGTGCGAAAAGAACGACCACCTGGGTCTGGCCGTAGTCGTTGAAGAACCAGAGGCCACCGGTGTTGCGCAGGGGAAGAATGATGAAGGTCGTCATGACCTGCGCGACGTAGGCGACCGTTGCCGCAACGAGAAGGTGCCGCGACATACGGCCAAGCGAGCTGGCGGAGACGGGTGCCGCCCTTGCGTTCCGTGGAGGCGGGTATGTCATGGTGCACCTTCTAGTCAGTCGTTCGGAGATACGGGGCGGGCGAGCATCCTGCTGTGATGCGCCTTTCCTGTGATGCCTTTCAGCGCCACAGATCAGGTGTCACATATCCGTAGAGCAGTCCTCGAAGAGCCGCGCAAGTCGAGGGGTGGGCGTGTGGCGCGTCTCTGATTCATTCATCTGTCTCTCAGGCGGTCTGGTCCTCCAAGGCGGCGTCTCCCGCGTTCTTGCGCACCGACTCGATCCCCTTCAGAGCGCTGGCCTTGCTCTCGTAAGCCTCGCCGGTCGCGATGACCTGGCCGTTGCTGGCTTTGAGGCGGAACCGGTACTTACCCGCCGCGTCCTTGTACAGCTCGAAATTGCCCGCCATCGGATGCTCCCTTGATCGGTCGTCGTTGACGGGGGAAACGGTACGGGCTCAGCGCTTGGAGCGGTCGCGACGCGCCGCCCGGATTTGCGCCGGGGAATGTTGCTGGAAGGGGTGCGCTAGGGCGGCCCAGGCGCCCTCTGCCGGCCATGTTGCATCTCCAGGGTTGCAGCGCCACAAGGTGAACAACAAAGAACTCCTCCCGCCGAGGTTCCTTTTTTGTTGTTCACCTTACGAACCGAGAGTTGCATCTCCTGTACCGCACGCCAGCCCTTCTAGCGCTAGCTCGTCAAGCGGCTACGCGCCCGTGCAAGTCGATACCAACCGAAAGACGCGCGGTACTACTACTCCGGCGATTCTTGCGGTTGGCATCTCCTTGCACGGACCCGGGTGGCCGATGACCTGGTGATCCGCTGCCCGGGGCGCAGCCCGAGCGCCATGCCAACGACCTGAAGTCGGAGATAGCCCGAGCGAGGACGCCGCCGCTCGGCGCCGGGCTCAGCCGATGACGCGGTGGCGCTGGGCGATACCAGCGGCGCCGGAGGGGTAGTCGTCCATGCGGGGGCCCGGACGTGCTGCACGTGCGGTTGAGATATCTGCACCCGTCTGAGCGTGCCGCACTTTTCCTATCGGCCGGACTCAACCAAGATCAGCGGGTCGTCACGGGGGCGGCCTCAACAAGGGAGATTGTATGAAGAGCGTTATCGGGATCGTCCTAGCATCTCTGGCCCTGACGGGATGTGCTCAGGCCACGCCCTCCCAATCCACGGGGGCGGCCTCAACGTCAACCACCGCGAGCACCACCACCACCACCACGACTACTCCCGCTGCTAGCGCGGGCGACGTGGCGGCCTGTAAGGCGTATCAACGGGTGGAGCAGACTGCCAACAAGATGATCACCACCATGGCGACCAATCCGCAGGCGCACTATGTAATCGCCGACTTCTTCAAGAAGTGGGCCGACGATCTCGAGAGGGGAACCGTCGCCGCGACTGACGCAAAACTCACGGAGTCCCTCGCTGGCACCGTTGCAGGGCTCAAGTCAGTGCAAGCGACTGCGGCTGCAAGTGATGGCACGAAGCAACTTGACCTTCGCCCTGACATGCAGGTGGTGGACGACAGCAGTACGAACGTAGCTGCGTTCTGCCTCGATGCAGATCCTGGTGTCAACTACGTGGCCATCGCCTACCGCGGATGATTGATGAGGTGCCGACCAATTCGCCTGAGCGCTCGGGGGCGCCATTCGGTGCGAGAGTGCGGGTGGCGCCGTTCAGTGACCCAGCAGGTGGGATCGGATGTCCTTCAGATCGTTGCGGTTCGCTCGGGCGCGCTCGATGATCCGCGACGGTGAGTCGTCTCCGGGGCCAATGAGGAAGACCCGGTGGGAGTCGATGAGCATCGCCGGGCAGCCGCCCAGTGCGTGGGAGTACCGCATGACTTGAGCGAAGTCGGGAGACGTGACCCACGGAGCGTGCAGCGGCTCCTTGACACGGACCTTCACCTCGATGACGGACGCCGGGAGGCCACTGTCCTGAACGACGTAGTCGGCGAACCCGCGGCCTACCCGGTACTGCTGCTGGTAGAACGTGATGCAGGCGAGCGACAGGAGCGGGTTGACGATGTGCTCTTCGATACGTGCCTCCAAGACTCGTCTGCCAGTGAGGGTTAGCTCTCCGGCGGTGAAGTCGCGCCACCGGCTCAGTGTTCGGGGGAGTGCCACCGACGCGCGGACAGGTTTGAGCATGCGGCGGCCTTCCCTCGGTCGGCGCGCGCGGGCCTGCGCCAAGATCTGACTGACTGCCGCGGTCGGGATGTACCGGCCTGATCGGCCCTTCAGCATTAGGTGCCCGTTGAACGCTTCGCGGAGGCTGTCCAGCGGTATCGAGTTCAGCTCGATCATTGGGCTCACTCTGACCCACCACTGATGGTCGTTGACCTCCGTGGTCGCGTTGACACTGATGTCGCCGCGGAAGTGGGCGTAAGAGACGGCACGGGCGGCGAAGTGGACGGCCTTGCGTTTACCCGTGAAGTAGAAGAGCAGGAGGTCCCCTGGCTGGGTCTGGGGGCTCGCGGTCCAGACGTCGAAGACGCCTCGTTCGGCTGCCGCAGTTTGTCGCGCCAGCGCATCGGCGCTCGGGTAGCTGGCTTCGTCCCCCAGCAGCAGCCACGCGCTTCGGGGTGCTTGGGTCAGCGCCTGCTCCCAGCTGAGATCAGGGGGCGGCAGCACCTCCGTGAGGCTGAACTCGTACCAGGACCACCACAGCTTCGCGGCTCGATCCCGCAGCCTCCGGCCGCGCTGACGCGGGTCGTCGTACGGAAGTTCGTCCACCAGACGGAGATATGGCGGCTCGTCATCAACTTGCTCCAACTCGATTCGGCCCATGCCACCCTCGCGCGGCCGCGCCATCCACGAGCGTGCGGTGTCCTCGTTCGGGCTCGGATCCAGCACGTACATGACCCGGACTCGCGCCAGCTGCTCGCCCGTTCGGTAGACCCGCCCCGACACGTCGTCCCCGTGGAAGGACACCCAGCCCGAGGGGTGGTCTGCCGGCGCGGTGAGATCCGCTGTGTCGGGCTCCAGGCCCCAGTTCCTCAGGTGTCCGACAAGGATCTGCTCCTCGGTCTGCACCGCGGCCTCCCAGGCGTCCCAGACCTTAGATGCCGCCGCCTCGAGATCCCGGCCCTGGTTTGCGTCGCACTTCGCAAGCGGCACCTCGACCACGAACAGGACGTGCGGCGGAGCCGAGCTTGTGACGTGCACCGAACCGATGGAGGCATTAGTGGTCTTCGCCCAGGTTCTCGCGAGGTCTGCGTGCGGGTTGTCGTCGATCACGAAAGCCACCCTGAGGAGGGGGCCACCCAGACCGCGACGTGCGCGCAGGTCAGCAACTCCTGGGATGCCATCGAAGTCGAAGGTGATCAGGTCGCCGTCAGGTTCCGGGTGCCACTCCCACGACTCGAGGCAGCGCACCGCCTCCTGAGCGGCTGAACTCCCGCGGGACGCCCTCGGCGCGGTGTGCCCTACTTCCATACCGAGACTTCCTCTCAGCTCCACGGATCGGCCGAATGCGTCCCACGGCTCGTCCGCGGCCGGCTCATCGGGCCCCCTCCGGAAGCCAACCAATCATGTCGGGCTCGCGACCGCAGTGTCTTTGAGGTTCTGGAGACCCGTCGAGTCAATGGGCGCCAGGCCCTTCGTACGTGGAGGCCCACTCCCGGAGCAGGTGGGCGAAATGGGCTTCGCGATACTCGTGCACATCGGATCCGTCCAGGCTCAGATCGTTGGCCTGCCGGGCCAGGTCTTCCAGGGGCACGTTGGTCGCTAGCTCGAGGACGAGTCCGGAGAGAAGGTCCATCGCCGGCCATGTTTCGACGCTGTGGATCGAGGGGGAGTACCACTGTCGCAGTGTGGCCTCGCCGTAGTTCTGGTGGACGACCTCGCCAGCGAGTCCGGTGAGGTGAAGGGCCCGCGCGAATCCGGCTGCGGCCAGCAGTTGCGCCCGCAGGGGCACGCGTCGGGGCAGGCGCGGCCATCGAACGTACTGGAACAGGGCACCCCAGCCTCGCCCGTCGGGCTCCGAACCCGACAACGTGACGACGGCTGGTTCGATGAAGCAGGACAGCGCCTGCGTCGCGGGGCCAGGTTCGACGACATCTTGGAACCTGATCCGGTGCAGGAACAACTGAGCGTCTGATTCGCGGCACTCCGATGCACGCGGAGTAAGAGTGACGGCCGCAAGGCGGCTCCCATCAGGAAGCTCCAAGGCATTGCCCAACGCGCTCACTGCAGGTCCCGTTCCGTTGCATCGGGACCCAGCCATTCACGCAGCTCGATGGCGGCGGTCACCAGCGCGGCACGGGTCACATCGAAGCTCAAACCGTCAGGATCGAGGATTTCACCCTCGAGCTCGGGATTCACTTGGATCTCGACAGTGACTGAGAAAGGCGTGGACTCAAGGAAACTGACCAGCAACCCTGCCTCGCGGTCCTGAACGGAGGGCACGGCCACCTCCGGATGGTCCACGGACGCTGCGTCCATGTATGCACCCGCGAGCTCGTCCAAAGACTTGAGCCCTACACGTCGGCCGAGGTATCGCACCAGCCGGTCGGGCGTGAGAAGTTCAATATCGACCAGTGCGGGGTCCGCCCGTCGCGCGGCGAATGATTCAAGGTCTGGGACCGGCAGCACCGCGAAGGATGCCCCCGCCTGTGACAGCAGTCGGCCAGGTCGGTCCACCATCATCGACTAGCTCCGTTCACCACGCCACACAGCCGAGGGTGCTGGTTGCAGTTGGGCTAGCGCGTCCTGCCCGCGCGCTATTCACGTGTAACTCCACCGAGGCAACGAGTAGCTCGTTCCCAAGGCGGGGTTGAGCATCTTGAGTAGGTCAGCGGTGTGCTGTCTGGCCACTGTGTAGGTGGCCGCGGCGCCGGTGATGTCATCGGGAAGCTGCATGGCCGCCTTGGCGTAGAAGTCCTGCAGCGTCGTGACCAGTGCCTGGTACTTCGCCGCCGATACGCCACCGGGGGTGCCGCAGCTCAAGAGCTTTTCCATGTCGCTCGATAGGAAGTCCATGGTGGTCGATCCACCGAGGTCTGGACGATCAAGGAATCGCTCGTCTCCGGTTGCGATGTCTCTGATGATTCGGCCAGCGATGACCTTGGCATATGCCTTGTCGAATGAGCCTGCGGCCGCAGCAGCGGCGTCCTGGGAGGCCTGGGCCTGGGCCTGGGCCTGGGCCGCGGCCTGAGCCTGGGCGGCAGCCTGAGCCTTCGCGGCAGCGGCAGCCTTCGCCTTCGCGGCGGCGGCAGCCTTCGCCTTCGCGGCAGCGGCAGCCTTCGCCTTCGCGGCGGCGGCAGCCTTCGCCGCGGCAGCTCTGGCGTCAGTCGCGGCCTTGGCTTGCGCTGCAGAGGCCTGAGCCGCGGCCGCGTCTTGGACCGCCTGCTGAGCCGCTGCATCGGCGGTGGAGGTGCTCACGAGCGAGGCGGATTGTGACGCCACTCGCAAGCCCTTGACCGGCGTAGTGGCGAGCTGCTGCGCGGTGCAGCAGCCGCCGAGGGGCGCGATAACCGCAAGAGCCGCAAGGGCGGCCTTCATTTGAAGCTTCAAGATTCTCCCCTGGTTCACGTGCCCCTGGAGGCTACGGGCCCCCTGCACCAGATGTCCTGAATTCGGGAGGATTGCCAGGACGTCGCGCATCCCGGCATCCACGCGTCTCTGGCGAGGCGGCTAGCCGGAGGAGGCGAGGTCGGTGCCACGTCGCGGTCAGCGCCGGGCACCTGCTCGGCGGCCGTCGAGCGGATCGGTAGAACAGGTGTTCGAGGATGAGCCACACTTGTGCGATGGCTGGCGGATCAGGACGGGGGCACGAGCATCCGATCCCGCCCACCCCACCGAGCCGCCGGCACTGCTGGGTTCCTGGTGGACCCGACGCCCCAGGACCCCATCCAGGGATCGTCGTCGAGTGGCAGCAGCGGGACGGCGCCTGGTTCGCCTTGGTCGCCTACCTCATCGAGGCCGACCGCGTCCTCGTGCAACAGTGGCTCTCTGCCGAGCGGCTCACAAGGATCGGGTGACGAGCGAAGGACCCGAAGGACCGTCGCGGTGCACTCACCAGTCGGGTCTTAATAGGGGTCATCCGAGCGGGTCCTTCGAGCCCTTCGCATTTCCGTCTTGCAGTGGGGTCTGCAACGAGCGAGCGAAGGGCGCGGGAAGTGAAGTTGGTCGGTTGGGGTCGAGGGGCAGCCACATGCCGCCTGACATCATGTCGAGCATGCCTCGGAAGAGATCGGACTCCGTCAAGGCGGCTGCGTCGCAGCTGGCGCCGCGGTTCTACACCCTGGACGATGTTGCAGTCCTACTCGCCACGACGTTGGCGCAGGTCTACTCGCTCGTACGAACCGGAGATCTGCCAGCCATCAAGATCGGCGGACGCGGGCATTGGCGGGTCGAAGTCACGATGCTCGATCAGTGGATCGCCGACCAGTACGAGGCCACCAAGGCGTACGTGACGGCGAACCCAGTGCCGGAAGGCGCGACCAAGTCCGTCAACGCCGAAGAACGTGTGTCCGACCTGGCTCAGTAGTCGCCCTTGGTGGAGAAGCTGAGGATCGGTTGGGCAGATGCGATTCAGAAGGCACAGAGCTTGGCCGAGGTGACTACCAGACGAGACGGCGGTGCGGTCGTTGCGGCGATCGGGTCCCGCATGAGGTCCACCGGAGTCACGACTCTGCCCGTGACGGAGCTCCCCAGCGGACAGTCGCCGTTGCTGACCACTGCGACACCGGAGAGCAGCCGAGGGAGATCCACTGCGGAAGTACTCGCCCCGTCCTTGCCGGCCGTCCCGGCAGGCCCTGCAGGTCCGACCGAGCCAGCGGGGCCGGCAGGCCCAGTCTGCCCCTGGATCCCCCGTGAGCCGTCGGCTCAGCGGAGGTTCTCCTGGACGGCGGGGAGTTGCACGGCGTCTACCGCGCCTCCGATACCGCAAAGTGCGCTCCAGGCGCCCAGCCCCAACACCGCTGCCATCTTGCGTCGACCCATGGAACATATGGTGTCAATAGGACGCAGGCCCCAAGTACGAATCGGCAACTCCGGGGTGGGGAACGGCCGCCAACCGCATTCTGAGAGCCACGCACGACGATCCCGGTGAGCTCGCGGCAGCCCTCGGGCGGCTTCTCGAGCCGAGAGGCAGGCAGCGAAGGATCCGAAGGACCCGAAGGACCAGAGAGCGCAAGTGTCGAGGTCTGGCCGGACGAGGCGTCCGCCACGCAGCGCTCCCAGTACATCCTCGCGATCCTGAAGGGCGCCAACGGGGCCCTAGGGGAGGGAGTACCACACCCAGAACGGGCCGGTTCTGCTGCGCGTCACGGGGAAGCTCAAGCCGTCGGTCGCCGAAAAGTACGAGGCCGCGTTCGGGCAGTGACCGCCGTGGAGCACCCAGCGCACAGCCTGCGGTCCCACCTCGCGCTCGGGCGGCCGGACTACTTGGCAGCGGAGCAGGTCAGCTACACGCCGATTTGGCGATGACCTGGCAGACGAGGCGGAACCGGATGGAGCCACCGAGCCCGGTGCCTCCGCCGCCGACGTCAATCGTGTTCACGCCCAGGACGTCGCCCCTGCGATCGAGCAGTGGTCCGCCGGAGTTGCCGTGATTGATCAGCGCCGAGGTCTGGTACCAGTCCTGGTTCATGCGGGAAATGATGCCGGTGGTGACAGTGCCCTCGAGACCGTACGGGGAGCCGATCGCGACGACAGGGTCGCCGACGGTCGCGGTTGCGGCGACCTCGAGTGGTGAGAGCTTCGGCTTGATGTAGATGATCGCAAGGTCGTTGTAGGTGTCGAACTCGCCTAGCGTCGCGGCGAACTTGGTGGTTCCGTGCGAGGCATAGGGGTCTGGCCCGCCGACGAGCGTGCATTCGTCGACGACGTGCTCATTGGTCAGGATGGCCGTCTGGTATCCGCTGGGTGAGGCCGCCTTAATCGCGAATCCTGACCCGAGAGCGGACCCGCAGTGGACGGTGACGATGGAGGGCGTCGCCTTATCGGCGACGCTCTTCGTATCAAGCGTCGCTGCCTTTGCCTCCTGCTGCGCCTTGGTCGCCTTCGAGGCCTCGGTGTTGGCTTTGGACGCCTCAGTGCCCGCTTTCGACGCGGCGTCACTCGCCCTCGCCGCGTCATTGCTGGCGCTCTTTGCTGCAGCCTCGGCCCCCGCCGCTCGTTTGCTCACGGTTCCGAGGTCAGTGCGCAAATCCTTGATCAGTGAGGCCTGCTTACCCAGAGCCGCTGTCAGTTCGGTGACCTTGGCATCGCCTTGACGTTGCTGCACGACGCCGTAGCCCAGAACTCCCAAGTTGGCGAGCAGGAGAGCCGCCACCACCCAGGACGCGACCCTTCCTCGACCTCCGCTGGGCACCGGAGAAAGGGTCGCGGGCAACGGCGAACCGTTCAGCGTTTCCGGTTCACGAACGGGTTGATACGGACTGGTAGTCACGAGACCCTCCACACGGCAAATCCGGGCCTTGAGATCTCGGGCCCCCTGTCCACTGATCGTGGCACTACCGGGTCGGGTGATTTGCCGTTATGGCCTTTTTCATGCCGTCCCTATATGCGGCCCATCGGACAACGCCCTGCCAGACAATGGACACGCGCTTTGACGGATGACGTGACCGACCGGCGAGGTTGCAGCACGACAGCAAGACCGGCGGCGAGAATGGTTCTCATGAGCCTCCCTGCAGCCATCCCCCTCGTCTCCGGCAAGCACCGCAACCGCGCCCTCGCCGCTGCCCGGCAGGCCCGCGCCGTCGAGTTGGCCACGGAGGGTCGCACCTACCAGGAGATCGCCGATGAGCTCGGCTACGCCAACCGCGGCACCGTGCACCACATCGTCCACGCCGCGCTGGCCCGCCACGGCAAGGACGCCGTCGAGAACCACCAGCAGCTCGAGCTGGCGCGGTTGGACGCCCTGCAGGCCGCCTTATGGGACCAGGCCATGGCTGGTGATGTGGAGGCGGCACGAGAGGTCAGGGCCGTCATCATGGCCCGATGCCGGCTCGTCGGGCTGCACGAGGGGTCGAAGCAGCCGGGAGCCTGGACGCCACGAACGGTAGTCCTGTCGGAGAAGGACCGGGAGGCGCTGGGACTGTAGCTGGAGCCGCGTTGCCTGTCTTGGGCTGCACATTGAAGGAGCGGCGACACATTGGACCTCGAGCGCCGCGGCGCTTGGGTTGCAGGAGGCAAGCGGCGACACTGGGCGCATGGACGAGAACACTCCAGCCTTGACCGTGTGCGACCGATGCGAGAGGAAGTTCGACCTTGATGAAGTGAAGGCTGAGTTTGATCGTTACTACACCGGCAGTGCCGATTGGAAGTACGACCAAGTCTTCTCCGAGTGCTTGTGCGCAGACTGTGCCGAGACCGACGCCGAATCACGCTGGATGGGCGACGCGCTCAAGGCGGCAGACGGGCCTCCACCTGCAGGCGCTCAATCGATCTGGCGCGAAATGCACTGACTAAGCAGAACGCTCCCCAACTGCGAGGGTAGGTTCTCGTTCATGACACCGGTTCGGGCCGCGCTGTACCTAGATTTCGACAACGTCTTTAGCGGCCTGCTCCAACTAGATCCGGAAGCCGCCATCCAATTCGCCGAGGAGCCGAGGTTGTGGCTGGACCGGCTCACGTCCTCGCTCACCGTCGATGGTGACCGTCGCTGGCTCGTCCTGCGTTGCTATATGAATCCGGCTGGCTGGGTCCCTCATCCGGATACCGGTGCGAGTGGGCCGCGGCTTTACTTCTCGCGCTTCCGGCCTTCCTTCACGCGCGCCGGGTTCGATGTCGTTGACTGCCCCCGACTGGCGCACACGAAGAACGGCGCCGACATCCGGATGGTCGTTGACGCCATGGACACGCTCAGCATGACGTCTCCCTATGATGAGTTCGTCATCGCCTCCGGTGATGCAGACATGACCGCCCTGCTGGTACGGCTTCGTGCGGCCGACAGGCGCACTACGATCGTTTCCCCGTCCGATGCGGCGGACGCATTCACCGCTATCGCCGACAGACTGGTCACCGGTCAGGACGTCCTCGAGCTGCTCCAAGCAGAACCCAACGTAGATCAGCCGGTCCTGCCGGAAGAAGCCTCCGCGGACGCCGGTGAATCGCCCCCAAGTCCAAGACCGTCCGACAGCGCCGCCCTCGAGCAGCCCTTCGAGGCGTTCGGTTCCATGGTCCGGGACCGATACTCTCAGGCGCTTCGTCCGCTGAACCTCGCGTCCTTGGCCGGGGAGGTGCGCACAGAGCTTGGGCCGTGGATTACCCGCACTGGGTGGTTCGGCGCCGGTAGCTTCGTGCGCGCCGTGGAGCTCCTCGACCTTCCGCATCTCCGACTGTCGCAACACTGGTTGTGGGACGCGAGTCGGCACGAAGCGCCGGAGGGGCTCACCGAGACCCAAGGTCTCCAGGCCACACTGCCTCAGCCCGTGAGCAAGGTGAGTGCCGTTCTGAACCTGCCTCGTCTTCCGCAATCCAGTTGGCGACCCTTGTACCGGGTGCTTGCCGACTACGCCGGGACGCACCACTTCAACTTGACAGAGGCGACACGCTGGTCGCGAGACCGGCTCGCGGAGCAGGGCGTCGACGTGAGCCGCAATGCGGTCGCCTTCGTTGCCCGCGGCTCTTCGTACGGTGGGTGTCCCGTGTATCGGCAACCAGCGCCTAGCGCCGAGGAAATCTCCGCCGCCTTCACGAATAACGTCCTGCGCCGAGCTGAAGCAGCCGCAATGGAACTGACCGCAGAAGAATCGGACGTGATTCAGGCTTGGCTCTCCGGCGAGCCTGAGATGGTGCCGCGAATCAGCGAGACCCCCGGATTCCGCACCTGATGCCCAATAGGGGCATCACGGCGGGTGAGCGCTAGGGGCCTTGATCACTGCGCCACGCAATGCGGAATGAGTCGGATGGGCTCGGCAGCGAGTGTGCCCTCGCTGGCACCGCGATCAAGCGCCCGCGTCTGCGCTTTGCGGGTGGCTCAGGCAGACTTTGCCCGCGTGTCCGTCGCAAGTAGGTCAATAGGAATGGTGAAGATGAGCTTCGAAGCAATGACACCGTATGAGCAGAGGGCCTGGCAGCAGTCCATCGGGGTGCTCTATGCACCTTCACGCCGCAAGTTGATCCCGAAGAAGGCCCGGGACCGAATCTCGTCGTTGGGCAGTGCGGTCGTCGACAGGCTCAGCGACCTGCCTGGCGCCGATCAGGTCAAGGAAATCGCGGAGAAAGCCTTCGACGGGACCCTTGCGCTGACCTTCCAGCCCGCCATGCGGAGCGCCCGTCCTGACTCGATCCTCAAGCGGTACGCCGAGCGGCACCAGGAAGTATGCACTTTTGGTGACATCCGAAAACTGAGTCTTGAGGCGCGCGACGCCATGATTCCGCCGAAGTTCGGCTACACCGCCGCTTCCGCCGGCCAAGGCGCAGTCACCGCCCTGGCGGTGACAGGTGCGGAGGTTGCCACTACCGTGTCGGGCGGCACCACCGCAGCCGTCGTGGTCGGTGCTGTGGCTGCGGACTCCGTCGCGTCGATGGCGATGATGGGCCGCACCATCGGCGTTGTCGCTACCCGCTACGGCTATGACGTGCGCCTGCCTGACGAGGAGCTCTTTGCCATGGGCGTCTTGTCTCTTGGCGTGGCGGCCTCGCTCGGCTCCAAGACTCAGGCCTTGGCGGCGCTGTCGCGACTCACGCAACAGATGATGCGCCAGGCCACTTGGAGGCAACTCAACGAGCACGTGCTCGTCCGCGCGGTCGCCAAGGCGTATCAGATGCTCGGTTTGCGGCTGACGCAGCGAAAGCTGGCACAGGCGGTGCCATTCGTAGGTGTTGCTTTGAACGCCACCCTGAGCGCTCAACTGACCGAGCAGACGTTCCGGCGGGCGCAGGCGGTATACCGGCTGCGTTGGTTGTCTGAGACCTACGGCATCGACCCCAAGGAGTGGATGGACGGCGCTCCCTCGGCCGATCCTGTCACCGACGGCACCCAGGAGCGAGAAGAGGCGGTCGACGTGGTGGAGGTACTGGAGGACGAGCTTGCCGAAGAACGGGAGCTAGAGGACGACTCCGCGCTTGCTCAATGAACCTTTCGGCGTCGTGGATGGACGCCACCCTTTTTAAGGCGGTGGGCACGAGAGCCGCGGTGAGCGTGTAGCAGGTTGTTGAGTGCACTCAATAGGTAAGAGGGTCTTCGTGGTAGCCAGTCATAGAAGTGGGCCGCAGCCCGTTGCGGTTCATATTCGGTCATACAAGAACTTTCAAAACGTCTGGCTGCCATGGGCAGACGGCATTGCCCTGTTCGGTCTGAATGGTGTCGGCAAGACGAACCTTCTGGAGGCGCTTGCGATCCTGCTCGGCACTGACCACACGGTTGCGTTGGCCCGTCATCGATTTCCCGACCTAGAGTCGGTGTCGCTGTCCATTGTCTGCAGAGTCGCTTGGGATGAGATGCCGTTGGCACCCGACGTGATAGCGCCTCTCAATCTCGCTCATGCAGGGGAGGACCTTATCAAGAAGTACCCGGTCGTCGGGCGCGTCCTTCAAGACCGTGCTTGGTGGCAAGAGCTGGGTGCAACGGAAGGATGGTCCTTCGCGGATGGCTTGGCATCTGCTCAACAGGGCGTCGACGAGGACGTGCTGCAACTGATTCGAGAGATGGAGGAGGGGTTCTATCATGCCTACGTTCGGTACGACTTAGAGTCCCTTCAGATTGCCGAGCACGTCGATGCGGTTAGCCGCCTGGACAAAGTAGAACGCCGGCTCGCGCGCACACTCGTCGCCGAGGTCGGGCATGGCGATCTAGAGTCGCTGAGCGCGTGGCCGTCGCTCCACGGCGCCTTCGATCCTGCGGACCTGAGCGACTTTGCGGGCTTCGTTGAGCTCGTTCGGTTGCCGGACGTGCAAGCGAGCCCTATTGCTCTTGAGTGGCTCCCGAGGGCTCGCGAGAGTCGAGAGGCGAACGCCTACCTAGAGGAGGCCTACGAAGTTGCCGAGACATCAGCCAAAGAGCTCGCCGCGCAGCTGTCCTTGCTTCCGATAGGCACGGTCGAGTTTGATCCCGACGTGATCTGGTGGCTTCACCTCGTGCTACGACAGGCATTGCAAGAGGAGTTATCGCTCACGCTCCCGCATATGGAAGTCGAGATCATCGCCGAAGGCCGCCCAGACCTAGCTCTAGTCGACAGGCGGCGGGAGCGGCCAGTGGCCCGAACAGGCGACTCGAACGTTCTGGAGTTCTTCTCGGCGGGGGAGCGCAGGTGGGTGGACGAGGCCCTTGCCAGCGGCGCTCGGGCGCTTGCCAGGGCGGCAGCGCGCGCGGCATGGCAAGCGCCAATGTTGGAGCGGGTGCATGAGTCGGAGTTGATCGGGGCCCTCGGTGAAGTGACCGCCGCGGTGCAGACACTGTACGACCGGGATGGCTATTGGAGCGGAGAGGCCATGGTCGCCGTGCTGCGCGCGCTTGATGACCCGCTCGTAGCGGCCGCGGAAGAGGTGCTGAAGGACGCTGACGATCCGTTGAATAGGGGCTTGGTCGAGGCTCAGTTCGCAGGGCTGTCGAGCCTGCGGCGACCGACCACGGTCCGAGTGATCGACGAACCGGAAGCGCACCTGCACCCTGCTGCGCAACGCACAATCGCCAGTGCCCTCGAGCGCCTCAGGTTGCGCGGCGAAAACATCGTTGTGGCATCGCACAGCCCCCAGTTCCTCGACCTTCCTCATTGGCAATTGGTGCATGTTGAGGCAACGCTCGCCGGAACTACCATTCACGTGCTCACGCCTGGGGAGACTGACGCACGGCACGGTCTGGCAGTAGCCATGGGATGGACCCGTGGCGAGCTGTTGTCCTTGGTTAGTTACGTCCTAGTGGTCGAGGGCGAGCATGACCGAATCGTCTTGGAAGAGCTGTACGGGCAGGACCTGCGGGAGGCAGGTGTCGCGATCTTGCGCATGCACGGCACCTCCCATCTCCTCGCTACCGCGGACATGGATTTCCTACTCCGTCACATGAACGTCCCTGTTGGCGTGATGGTGGACTACGCGTCGATGGAGCATGTCCGGTCGTCTCGACCCGATCGGTTCCTGACGGGTGAAGAAAGGTCTCTGCGTGAACTCGAGCGGGAGTGCAAGCGCAAGGGGAGGCCCATCGACGTCTATGGTCTTCGCTGGCCCGACATTGTTGCCTATATAGACGACGACGTTGTCCGACAGCTTCACAGCCCTGATTTTCCCGGTTGGGCATTTGTCGTTCGACGCTTCAAGGAGCTTTCACCGAGGCCGAGTTTCAAGCCGTGGGTGTTGGAGGAGTTCGGCGTCGATCTGACGACCGCGTATCGCGTGCGGGAAGCGGTGAAAGCGATGTCCGATATTCCGCTGACGCGTAAGTCGGATCTGAGTCAGGCCGTCCAGTCCATCCTGGGGCGAGCGCATGAGGGTCAGTGGCTCTCTTCCTCATACACCGATGGTGATGCCTAAACGGCAATCGGCCGCCTTCCTGACTCGCTTCCCTCCCGCATATGTGACGGTCCGCTGGCTTACGCGCGATTCGCCGCATACCCAACGGGCGACATGATGAGACAGCGGCGCACGCCTCAGGCGTGGCCCTTGCAGGCGTCCTCGTCGGCGCGGAGGGAGAAGGGCATGGTTGCTGATGTGAGGCGGTTTCCGAGGTCCGCGCGGTCATCATGGCTCGCTGCCGGTTGCCAGGACCAGGGAGAGGGAAGCGGCCGAAGGCGTGGCCGCCGCGGACGGCGGTGCTTGGGGGGCCGGGGACCATGAGGAGTTCGGGATCTGAGAACGCGCCGTTGCATTTCTGGCGTCGCAGGGCGAGGGTCGCCGCTGCTGGGTTGGCGGGGACCTCGAGCTCGACTAAATCATGTGTCGCTTGCGTTGATCCACCGCGGAGAGGTCGACGATGCACGCCGTCGTGCGCCGACATGTCGGTCTCACGTGATCGAATGCCACCGTGAGCGATGACGTCGTGGTGGCCGAACCAGTCGTGACCGTCGAAAAGCATGCCACGACACGCGCTCGGGTTCACCGTTGTCAAGGCGTTGGCGACTCGGACCACCGGGCCCAGTCAGAAGGTTGTCCGATTGGGCAGCGGATCCTGATCCCTATTCGTAGGATCCGTTCGATTCGCTGCGATCACATCTTGCTCGAGCTTCCTGGATAGGCGTCACATGTGTAATGCGTCGAACCACCCACCCGGTTGTCGGTGTGGCTGGGGCGGAGAAGGTCACCTCGGTCGTTCGCCGGGCGGGTATCAAATGGCGCCGAGGCGAGCCGCCAGTCGGCGTTCGCTGCCCGTCACACGGATCTTTGAGAGCTACACCGATCCCAACGCCCGGTGCCCAGTCTGCGGCGACAACGTGTTCTTCTACCAGGCACCCTCGGGTGGTCGGGTGCTCTTCGACGAGCTCGGCCCTCCGTGGCCGAAGCACCCGTGCACGGACAACCCGCGAGTCTCGGTGGCTCTGGCCCCCAAACCGGCGCCGACGGCGTCTCGGCGCCTGTCCGCTGATCGCCGTCTTGCAGGCTGGCAAGTCGACGGTTGGGCTCCGATTCAGATCGAGTCCTCGACTCGCGTCAGCGGCGCTCATGCCATGCGGTGCGTCACGTGGGAGGGTGGCTACCGCGAGTTCCAGGTCTTTCTGGATGAAGAGGTACGTGTTCGTGGCGCAGCCGCTGCTGCGATGCGGCCGTGGGACGAAGGCGGGCACACCATCATCTCGTTCGTGGAGCTGGATACCGGAGCAGCGCCTCGGTCGATCCAGATCTCACGGTCGGCCCCGGGCCAGACCAGGCACATCATCGAGCGACTTCTCAAGGTCGTCGCCATCGCCGAGGACGAGGCTGAGGTCGTTGACATTGAGAAGGCCATCCGACGGTTCGACGAGCTTGAACGGGTGGTTGCGACCTGGGCGCAGCATCTATCCGAAGACGAGGCCAATCCGCACTGGGCTCGGTTCCACGCAGCATGTTCCCGCGCAAAGAACAGAGTGGTGAGCGCGCAGCGTGCGGAGCTGGCCGAGAAGGAGCGCCTCGTTTCCGAACTGGAGACATTGGCTCACTCGTCCGAGTGGGAGTCCGTCTCCACCCGCTTCGCTGAGGTGCTCGAGCGCTGGCGAGCCGGCGGGGGCCTCGGCCGCTCCGGAACCGCCGATCTTGGCAACCGATTCGTGGCCGCAGAGCAGGCTTGTCTAGCCAAACAGGCCGATGCCAAGCGGACTCGCGCAAAGATCGCGAGAGTCGCAGTGAAGCAGAAGCTCATCGCCGAGCTGAACGGTCTCGCCCAGACCACCGACTGGTCGGTCGCCGATCGCAGACACCAGAACATCAAGAAGCGCTGGAATAGCACGGGCCACTTCAAAGAGGGCGACGAGGCCTGGCTCTCGGAGGCCTTCCGGGAGGCGGAGTCGACGTATGCCGCGGCGCGCGCTCGGGCATTGGCGGAGGCCGCCGCAAGGCGCGATGCGCGCGCCCGCGAGGCGCGGATTGCGACGAAGACGCAACTGATCACAGCGTTGGAGGCTCTCCTGCGGACCGCAGACTGGAGCGTTGCCGACGGCCGGTACCGGGAGATCAAGCAGCGGTGGATCACGGCAGGTCATTTCGCCAGCGAAGGCGAATCAGAGCTGTCTGAAGCGTTCGAGGGAGTTGAAGCGGCCTATCTCGAGGCCCGTGATGAGGCGCGGGCGACGGCGGATCGGGAGCGCGCGATCCGGGATGCGGAGGAACGGCGGGCTGAGCAGGAGAGTGTCGTCGCCGAGGCCGAGAACCTCGCGCGTGCTCCCTATTGGGACGCTGAGGGGTTCGAGAAGTTGAGCCTGCGCTGGAAGGCATCGGGTTCACCGTTTGAGTCGGCATTGCGAGCACGGTTCCTGGACGCATACATGGTCGCCCGCGGGCCCGGCTTCAAGGACGCGATCCGGGCCCGGCTCCACATCATCGCTGAAGCTGCGCGCTTGTCCGACGTTGCGGGATGGGACGAGCGTGCGCTGCGGTTCGTCGAGGTTGCAGCTCAATGGGACGCCGCGGCATGGGCGGGACCTGACATGGAATTGCCCCTGCGGAGGCGCTACCAGACGACGATCGACGCCTTCCTGGTCGCGTGCGACGCCGATGACCTTGAGGGCTTCTTGGCGCAGGCCAAAGATGCACGACTGCGCCCGCATGGCTCGGGTGGCTGCGCGCGAGTGAAGGTGGCGGACGCGGATCTCGACAGCCTGGTTCGCCTGTCGACTGCCGTACGTGAGGTCCGGGTGCTCACCGGTGATTCGCCCGCCGAGAGATAGCCACCTCAGGGAGGTCGCACCGTCGCACCGTCGCGCCGAGAGATCGCCTACGCGACACGCAGATAGTCAGACGACCGGACATGGCGGCTCGCTCTAGCGCGACCAGTCGGCGTCGGCGCAAAAGAGGATTAACGAGCCCAGCGGCGAGCGCGGGCTTAGGCGGCGACGAATGAGTCATAGCAACCCAACAGTCGTCTCGTCCCCTTCTGGAAGGTGTCAACGTCTAGCGACCGCCCACCGCTGGCCGAGGAGACTAGGAGTCGACCTGAGGCCACGAAATCGTCCACCAGAGCCAGTCGCCTTGCCCACGCTTGCGCCTCTTTGGAGGCCGCAGATTTGAAGAGACGGGCTCGCTCAGCCCTGCCTGCGAATTCTTCGGCCACCCGGGCCGTCTCTTGGCGGAGTTGTGTTGCCCGCATGACCATCTGTCGGGCTGCCTGCAGAGCATCCTGCGGCGTCGCTGTGACAGGACTGAGGTCCACTTGTCCGTTTAAAGGGTCAACTTCGAGGTGTGCTGCCCGAAACCGGAACCCTGACGGGTCGGGGGCCGGAAAGCCTTCAAGCCAAACGCGCTCCGAAGTCCCGACTGTCGGCCCCACGATCTCTGACAGGCGGCCAGCCCATTCTGCCTTATTCAAGTTTCCTCCCAGGTAGTCGATCTGAGTCTAGTTGTCGGGATCCTCAGCATTGAGGATGAGTATCTGCATGAACGCGGCGGGGTCGAATGTGTTGGGATCCGCTGCAGTACGAAGCAGCGGGCCTCAGTCACGAGGCCCCATCAACGGCGAGAGGTCTCCCTCGGCGAGCGCGGCGCGCATCCAGTCGCCCTTGACGGGGTCGGCCAGAGCCTCCTGAACCGAGCGGTAAGTGTCGTCGCTGGAGAGCATGGCTCGAAGCGTGACAGTTACCGATGGATCGGTCCGAACCGTCAACTCGATCGTCTCTCCGTAACCGCTCGTCAAGGCACCTAGTTGAACTTCCCAGTCCCGCCGTCGTTCGGCGCTCAGAATGCCGGCCGGGTCCAGCGGTTCCAATGCAATGGCGGCTGCGCCGAATACCCCAGGGCACGAGTACTCGACGTGGTCCATCCACTGTCGTAGAAGTTGAGCCGTCCCGGAGGGTTCCGGCTGGAATGTGAAGCCGCGCATGCTCTCGCCAGCATTGTCGCCGCGAGGCGTCGTGACCGCATGCTGGGCACCGCTGCGGTGGAGCACCCAGCCGCCCGCCCCAGGGCCCATACCGGCCTCGCTTCCCCAGTGGAATTCGGCCATAAGGTCCCCGAGGACCTCCTCCTCGTTGCTCAGGAAGGCCACGGCCTGATCACCGCACGGCGCGAAGTGAACTCTGTACCCGTTGACGAGCGCGCACCGCCGGAGATTGTCTCCTTCATAGTCGAAGACGTCGTCCTCGGAAAGGAACCTTTCCACGTCGAAAGGCCAGTCGATGATGTCGGGGTCACCGCCATCACCGTCCACGGCAAGACAGTCGACCAGCATCAACGGATCGGGCGTCCCGTAAAGAGTCATCTCGTCCTCGAGCAGGGTCAGCCACTCCGAACCGGGCTGGCATGCCTCACGGACGGAGTCCACCTCCTGCTCCGAGGCGACCAACCACTCCTCGTCGACGCTGTCCCAGCGCCTCAACAGCGACTCACCCGATCCAGACAGCAACCACAAGGTGCGCGTTCCATCCGCACGTCGGCGATCCGCCCAAGTGTCATCCGGGGAAGCTGCGAGAAACCCCTCGGGAAGAGTGGTCACTCGTTTGTCCCCCCACCTGCTGCTTGAACTCATGACGTCACGCGGTTCATCAGCGCGAGGTGTGTCGGCAGGCATCAACTTTCGTCCCACACCTGCACGAGCAGCCATTCATTAGGGGCACAGGCGGCCGCCGCCGAAGCGTCGACCTCGGGGCCTCTTCCTACCCAGTGCGGGTCGATGATGTCGCCTACGTCAAAGTGCCAGGTCGCGTTCGCGTGCGGGGGCGCTTCAAGCTGTGGAATCACATCCGCTGCGAGGGCGTAGTAAATGCTGGGATACCCGTTCACCGCGGTCATGATCGCTCGATTGGCGTCTACCAGCGCATGCAGCCAATCGGTACCGCCTACGCCTGCTTGCCAGAGCGCGAGTCGCTCTGCGGCTGTCGTCACCTCGGGAAGGGCTTGCGCCTCGTCGATGGTCAGCCGTCCATGCACGGAGTCTCCAGAATCCGGGCCTCCCGCTGACAGTCGCGGATCAAGCCTCAACACGGAGATGTTCCAACCCAGCATGATCAGATTCAACCGCACGAGCAGCGTGTTTAGGCGTAGCTTCGCTGCGCGCCCCGACAGGGACGTCAATCCCAGTGCATGTATGACTCGCACTGTGTTCCAAGGCGACAATGCAAAACGAGGCAGCCGAACAGGATCCCTCCTGTTTCGTCTAGGCGACGGTCGCTCGACAGGCTTCGCCAGGGCGCCCGCGGGCACCCTTAAGTGTGTGCGGTCCGCGGGTATTCGTGGGGGAGGGGCCGCCGGTCTAGGTTGCGAGTCCAGATTCCGGCACTGAACTCGCGGCGCGCTGGGTACCCTGCGAGGCGGAGGCGTGTCGTGATCTGGAAGCCCTCGAGGGTGCGGGCGCTGTGCACGAGGATCTGGCGGATGCGAGCGGGGTGCCCAGCCGCGGCTAGTCCGATGAGGTGTTCCACAATGGGTTCGCTGTTCTCGTCGAAGAGGTCGTAGTCCAGCCACAGCTCGTCGATCCATTGTCCTGCAAGCTCATTGAGCAGGTAGATCCCGTGGTCGGGGGTGCGGGCCATCAGGCATGGGCGCCCGTCGCGGAAGAGGCGAGTGTCATCGATCAGCACGACCATGCCAGTCGCAGCGTCTGGTCGCTCGGTCATGCCTTCTTACTCCGGCACGGGTGCTCGGCTGCGGCGGAAGCATCTGGTTCTACCCCGTCGACTTGGGCGGGCACGGGTTCACCGATCCATTGGCAGTCCAGACAGACGAAGGCCTGCTTGCTGAAGTACTTCCAGATGCGCACCCTGCCGATCCGGCAACCGTGCGCTCGCCTTCTCGCCTCCACGGACATGGTTGGTTTGGCGACCGGCACCATGCCAAGTTCGGGAAAGGTCGAGCGGTTCCTGTAGTACGCCCTTCCGACGAGGTGGCTCGCGAGTTGGTCGAGCTCCACCTCGACCGGATCGGGCTGGGACTCGCGTTCCTTCTCGGCGCGCAGGGCCTCAGCTTGCTGCTCGTCGGCGGTTGGTGGGCGGGCGCACCAGGCGCTTGCGGGCAGATCCCGTAGATTCTGGCTGTCGGAGTCGGCCGCAGGTGCAGGTACGGTGCTGGCCCAGGCGCGCGCGGCTTCGGCGGCGACCGCGGCCTCCAGGATCGCAGGGGGAGTGGCGACTTCGGACCGCACGGGTGGGGCATTTGACATGGTGTCCCTCTCGGTTCCTTGGGTCCCAAGAACCGGAACCCGCGCTTACCGACTGGCGGACGCTAGTCGGTCAGGTCTTCCTCGGTGGGCACCGGCGCGGGACCGGTTGCCGAGCGACTACTCCGAGGCGTTCACGTCGCTTCTCTGAACCTGTTCACCAGAGTGCCACGCCAGGGGACTGCGAGGCGGCTCAAACGCGCAAAGAGGACATTGATTTGAGCCGGCGGCGCGCTTTCGGTTATGGCTCCGGGTGACGTGATGCGACCGCGGCGTAGAACAGGGCGGATTCGCCAAGACGCTCGGCCACGTCCCGAGCGCCGGCGGCGTCGCCCTGTTCAACCGCATGGCAGAGATGACTCCACAGGTCCAAGAGGTGCCGAGGTATGCCCTCCGTCTCCAAGGCTCTGGTGCGCGGCGCGATCGAGTCGGCCAGCGCTCGGCCGGCTTCCGGTACCCAGAGGTCTGGGTCGAAGCCACCAGACGCCGCCGCCTCAAGGATTGGCGCCAGCGCGTACCGGGCGCGGGCGGCTTCTTCGTCCTCCAAGGGAGGTAGGCGAGTCCGGCGGCGGCGGGCGGCCTCACGTCCGGCGCGGGCGTCCGCGAGTCGCCAGTACTCCTGGGTGAAGGCCAGCGACAGCTGCTCGAGTCTCTCCGCTTCGTCGGGGTCCTTAGTGTCGTCGATCACACGCTGCGCGGCCGCGTACGCGCGGGCCACCTGGACGTAGGGACTGTCCAACCCGAACCTTCGGTAGGCCTCGTCCACTCGCCGGGCAGTCTCGGGGGCGTCCAGGATCTGCCAGCCGGCGCGTGTCGTCGCGTCTGTGGTGCAGGAGGTGACGGTCAAGCCGTTGTCGGTCCAGACGAAGATGGCGTCCTGGCCGAAGTCACGCCCGATGCCACAAGCTACCTCCACGTCCATGCCTAGGATCGCGACGCTCTCCTCGACGTGGGCCCAGTTCTGGTCGCCGCCGGCCGCCGGGTGGTACTCCGTTCCCTCCCGGTCTAGTCGTTCCAACAGTTGACGGTGGGCCCGTGCATTTTCCGTCGTCGTGACCTCGGTACCGCCCGGGTTGTGGGCCGTGATCACCACGATGGCGCCGCCGGAGGCAGCGGGAGGGAATGTCCCGCTAGTTCTATCCGGCTGGTCCGGGCCCACGACGACCAACCCGTCCGGCAGATGTAGCCGCACAACGGCCGCCTCGTAGCTGGCCCAAGGGTCTTCGGACATGCGTCGGTCCTGCTTTCTTCGTAGCGGCGGGTACTCGAGACCGGCCGTGGTGCGGCTGGTCCCTGACCTGACGTAAACGTCTTCCTGATATCCCGCCGACCTGTTACTCCATGTCAAAGGGTGCAAGTGAGCCGTGCTCAAGTTGGAAGTTGATGGCGCCCTCCCACGCGCTCGGCAAGGAAAACAGCGTGCCGTAGACGTGGTCGAGGTCGGTGACTGCCTTGAACCAGTCTTCGAACGGGTCCATGCCAGCCGGGCCGGCCTCGCTATGCGGGGTGGGGTGGGTGCCGTTTAGCCTGTCCCAAGCGCGGCCGGCATAGCGGTTGTACTCCGCGGCTGAGGCGGCCAGATCCTCCTCGACCGATTCGGCATGCTGTGACAGGGCCCGTCGCAGGCCGTCAACCACCGCTTCACCGATACCGTCGCGGGCTTGGACGAGTAGGAACTCGGGCATCGACCCGAGCTCATCGCCGAGTTGGGAGCCGATGAGATCACGGACGTCGTCTTCGGTGCGAACTCGGCCCAGTTCCTTGTACTCGGGCAGGAACGGGTGGCGCATCAGATGCAGGACGGCGAACTCTCCGTCGCTGCCCGGTACCTCAACAAGGTTCAGAGATACAACCGTCGGGCCTATGGGGTTGAAGATCCCGTAGAGACACAGTTCGGCGAACGTTCGGGCGGTGAGCCATCGGCGGTCAGCCCGATCCGGTGTCGGGCTGGGCACGCCCATCATTGCCTCCATGGCGGGCTGCTCAAAGACGGCGAGGAGGTCGGCGGCGACGTCCGGGAGCACGGCATCGTCGAGCGTCTCGGTGCGCGCGGGGCCGGCCTGTCCGGCGGAGTCGGCGACGGCCATCGCCGCGCTCAATCCGGCGACGACGTTGTGCAGCACGCTCTGAAGACTCTGATCTGGTGAGCTGTTGGTCATCGTTCGCAACGTGAAGGAGGGGACGAAGATCTCGTACTGGACCGCTTCTTCGGACACAGTCCAGGCGCCGCTCAGTGACCACTGAGCGGCGAGGTCCAGTGCGAGCTGATTGGCTAGCCAGGCGTCTGGGACCGTTCGGCCGCCGAGAAGAGGAAAGCGGATTCGAGCGAGGAACCCCAGCCCGAACGGCTCGCGGTCTCGGAATTGGCCGGTCACCCGGTACCGGGCGTTCGGCGGCACCTTTCGAGGCGCTGTGCCTGCTGCGGCCGAGGCAGAGAGGAGTTCGTGGTCGATGCCGTCAACGCACACTTGCTGCTCGGTTGA
Organism: Terrabacter ginsenosidimutans; assembly: GCF_039539425.1. NCBI lineage: Bacteria > Bacillati > Actinomycetota > Actinomycetes > Micrococcales > Intrasporangiaceae > Terrabacter > Terrabacter ginsenosidimutans. Next base: position 32,975 of record NZ_BAABDC010000013.1, read on the forward strand.
GGAGTCCCCACCCTTAGCTCCGATCCACGCTTCCACCTGTGAACCCAAAGCCATCAGGTCGACGCGTGCCGGGGTGAGGTCGAAGGCCCATTCGGGTCGGCCTCGTTCGCTGCGGACCAGGTGGAACATGCCGTCTGGTTCGGCTCGGATGCCCGACGCCCCTAGCGGGTGGGAAGAGTTCACCGTGCCGCCGACGGCGCCTGCGAAGGCGTCCGCGATGGTGTCCGCGTGCCAGAAGGCAACGGTGGCAGCGCTCACCCACCGTGCGTAGGGCTGGTCCCACTCCGGCTGGATCACGGCGGTGGCGATGCCCTCGACCGTGCGCGACTGCTCATTGACGACATACGACCAGCCAGCCGTGTGACGGTTCAGCGCATGGCATAGCGACAGTGCCTGGTCGAGATCCCGTACGTCACGGATGACGTCCGTGGTCGCCGACCACCGAACGAAGCCGTCGTCCAGTTCCTCATGAGCTATGCGCTGACGCAGACGAAACGGCCAGTGCGAGAACCCGTCCGGGTGGACCTCCCACCATCCTGGTTCCACCTGCCACGTCTTCTCGCGCAGGAAAGCGGTCGGGTCGGACACCGAGAATTACCCCTGACTCAATAGGCCTGGCTCGTCAGGCCGACTCACGCTGATCGGATCAGGGGGAGCGTACTGAGGTCATGACACACCAACTCGGAGGCGAGCGCGGGTGTCGCAACTTCGGTTCAGGAACACCCGCGAAGCATTGGCCAGCACGCGGGCCGACTGAAAGTCGCTGACGCCGGTGTCCTCGCTGTCGTCAACAGACATCCGGTCGAAGAGCGACGTCGGGGAGGCGGCGGGCGGTCACCTGTCCTGCCCTGAGGAGGACCGGGTCGCGGTCGCAGTCAAGTATCTCTGCTCAGGCATGACGCCGATACCAGCGACTGTCACCGGACGCTGGCACGATGCCTCGCATGGACCTTGTGTACAACCGTTCCCTCATGTCAGACGAACTCGTGGTCTTTGCCAGTCGCCCTGAGGCCGAGGCTGTCAGCGCCATCTGGAACGCCATCAAGACAGCGGCGACGTGGGAGGGATTCATTAAGATGATGCCCGCGACCGAGTGGGCAGCGATTATGGAGAGCCAAGACAACGAGATGCCTACGGAGGGGCCGTTCGAGGCTGACCGTCTCCCCGGTTACTCCGACGGTGACTACCCCCAGTGGCTCGCCGCGAAAATGCGCGACGCCCTGCCCCGTGTGGTGCGCGAGAAGTACGGCCAGGCTTTCGACTCAGTGTTGAACGGACCCGCTATGGATCTCCAGTGGTCGGACGCGGAGGCAATCGCCGAGGATCTGCGCGGCCTTGGCTATCGGGTGGAATACCGCCCCGATCTCAAGCTGGCATGACGACTACCGCCGCCCCAATGCCAAAGCGCTTCGCGAGCAACTCCGGTAGTGCTGGCTCCCCATGCGCAGTGCACCAACGCACGCAAGTTCTTGGCTAGACGTTCTCCGCTGCCCGCCGCTCGAGGCATCTTCCACACATCCGCTGACGCCACCCGTCCTCGAGGCGGGCACGCATCGCAGCTCGGACGTGGTGCGTCGCCAAATGAGTAGAGGCCGAGGCGTTTCCTGTGGGAGCGCCGTCGGAGCGGCTACTGACGCCGTGGGCGGCATCGAAGCAGACAGGTGGTGTCCCCAACAGCACGGAAGACTTGTTCTCGGCTATGCCCGTGACACGGCCGAGGACCCAACAGGGCTGGAGAAGGCGCAGGAGGCGTTCTTCAACGAAGTGCTGCCGAAGGCAGGCGCTCATGCTGGCTTCGATCTCGAAGATCACCCCGGGCCGCGCTCACGCCGTCCTGCGCTGGCCCTCTTCTTCGGTGCTCCGCGGACCTGGTTCCGCCGCCGTGAAGCGTGTTTGCGCACGCCGACCGAGTGCCACTCGGGATTGAACGTGGCGAACCTCCCGCGGATGCGACCGCCGCCTACGCTCGTTAGCGGCTTATGCCACCGAGCCGACGACACGCCGGCAGGCTACGTCGAAGCTGCCAGGGAGGTCCGCGCTGTTAAGGCGCGTTGCCGTCTGCTTGGGTTGGATGAAAAGTCCAGGCGTCCGGCGAGGTGGGCTCCTCGCACGCGGATCTTGTGAGCCGAGGATCGCGAGGTGCTCGGGATCTGGCCGCTCCGTGTTTCATGCCTTGGGTTCCGGGGGTGATGACACTGCCCGACGGGTCGGTGATGACCCGCATCGAAACGACTTCGAGCCGCAATCGGGTCAGGGCCAAAAGTTCCCCGACGAGCTCACGGGAGTCATGGGCGTGGACCGTCAACGTCGTTACCACTCCCTCGCGATCCTGTTCGGACGCGAAAGGGCCAGATGTCGCGCTCATCCACTTCACCACGCACCACAACGAATGCCTTCATCCTGCGCGCCTGCTCTCGGACAATGTCTCTGTACGTTGTGACAGCATCGCGCCGCGATCGTGTCGCCGCCTCAGCCCGCGGGTATGAGACCCCGGCGCTGAGCGAGGGCGCCGAGTGCGGGATCCGCCCCAACTTCGGCAAGTTGGTGCTTGCACGCGTTCATCTCGGCAGTCACGGGTGCCCGTTCTGGGATGGGTCGGCCTGCTCCCTGTTCGCGGCCGGGGCCTCGGTGGCGCTTGGCCTGCGGCGGCGACCCCTGTTGAAGGACCGGTGGATGTGCAGGTGATCGACGCGGGCCGCCCGGTGCTGCACTTGGCTGCGCGGTTGCGGAGCACCGTGGAACCGTGAGGCTAGCTTTGAGCGTGTGGAACTTCGGCGCTGACCTCGGGTACAGCCTCATGCTGCCCGTTCCTGGGCGCGCCTGTCCCCGCGAGCGAGTGCTGCCTGAAGCTGTTCATCGGCAACATGCCCTGGGCTGACCGCGATGCTCTCCGGCGCTAGCCTCCGCCCGTTGGCATGTCTTGCGTTGCCCTGTCTGCCCGCGCCCGGGACTTCAACCAACCCAGTACGATTCAGTTCCGCCAACTCGCTGCGTTCGGCAGGGGCTCGGAGGTGGCTTCGTCAACTAGGTGCGACGGCCAGTCAAGCCTTGGGACGGGCGGCACCAGAGGAGTCGACTCGTAGTGCCCGGGTCGACGGCTGAGTCGCGGCAGAATAGCCAAGACTTCGGTCACAACACGGTGGGCGGGCCGCGAAGCGTCCGACGGCAACGAGAGACTATGGGCAGGGCGCGACCAGCGGCCGATACGCAGCAAGGGTAGGAATGTGAAGGTAGGGCAAGACGTCGTGACCGGTGGCGCCCCGGCACTCCCGGAGTCACTTGTCAAGTCGAGGAAGCGCGTCGCCGACCACGGTGAGGTCTTTACGCCGACGTGGCTGGTAGACGACATGCTCGATCTAGTAAAAGGTGAGACTGAGCGAATCGACTCTCGCTTTTTGGAGCCCGCTTGCGGCTCTGGCAACTTTCTCGTCCAGGTGCTCATCCGCAAGTTGGCCGCGGTTGAGCGTCGGTACGGCAAATCCAACTTCGAGAAGCGCCACCAGTCACTGCATGCCCTGATGTGCACCTACGGTATAGAACTTCTTGAAGACAACATCGCTGAGTGTCGGGAGAAGGTCCTGATCCCCTTCTCTGAGTACCTCGAACTTCGTGATTCCGATGATCTCTACCGTGCCGCGTCCTATGTTCTCGGCGTGAATATCGTCCATGCCGACGCCCTGACGATGAGGACGCCCCTCGGGGACCCAATTATCTTCGCCGAATGGTCCTACCTCGGCCGCGGTCGCTACCAGCGCCGTGACTTTCGCTTCGAGTCGATGACTCAGCGCGCCGCGTTCCGGGTCACGGACAGTCGCTTCGCAGATTCTGGCAAGCACGAGATCTTCACGCCACTAAAGGTCTACAAGCCCGCCACGATCAAGGAGTTGGCACGATGAGCGAATCCAAGGCCGCCTACGCGATGCGGACTCGTAACCCCGACGTTCTTTCGTGCATTGCGAATCTGTCGAATGATGAGGTTTTCACGCCTCCGGAGATCGCCAATCAGATGCTCGAAACGCTGGCCGATGGGTGGGCGGCCGCCAACAGTGGCGCCAATATCTGGGCGGACCCGACGGTTACGTTCCTCGACCCGTTCACCAAGTCCGGGGTATTCCTTCGCGAAATAACGAAGCGCCTCGTCGATGGGTTGGCCAAGGAGATTCCTGACCTGGAAGCCCGCGTCGACCACATCCTCACCAAGCAGGTCTTCGGCATCGCCATCACCGAAATCTGCTCCTACCTTGCTCGACGGAGCCTTTATTGCTCCAAAGATGCGACCGGTGAGCACTCCATCGCGAAGTCGTTCCATGACCCGGACGGCAACATTTGGTTCCAGCGGACTGAGCACACGTGGGTGGGCGGCACCGAGTGGGTCTACACCGCCGACAAAGGTGGTAATCAGGTCAAGCGCTACACCAACGGCAGGTGCAGTTACTGCGGGTCACCTCAGTCGACCCTCGACCGCGGAGCAGATGCCGAAACCCATGCCTATGCATTCACGCATACAAGTGACATCACTACGCGCATCGCGGAGTTCTTTGGAGATGAGATGAAGTTCGACGTCATCGTCGGCAACCCCCCGTACCAGCTGCAATCGAACGGTGGCACGCGGGATGTTCCGATCTACCAGCACTTCGTAGAGCAAGCCAAGAAACTCGAGCCACGACTCCTGGTGATGGTCATTCCCTCGAGATGGATGGCTGGGGGGCTCGGTCTCAACGAGTTTCGGAAGACGATGCTGGCAGACCGGCGGATCCGGCAACTGGTGGATTTTCCAAATGCGGCGGAGGCCTTCCCGTCGGTCGGCATCAACGGGGGAGTGTGCTATTTCGCCTGGGACTCGACTTACGACGGCGACTGCAATGTCACAATGATCCGCAACGGCGAAGTCATCGGTCCAACTTTGCGGTCATTGGGCGAGTTCGACGTACTCGTCCGAGACGCGCGAGCCTTGCAGATCCTGCGCAAGGTGATGAAGTTCAGCGAACCTTCTGTCAACACGATTCTGGCGCGAGACAAAGAATTCGGTTGGACCTCCAACTTCGATGGATTTCACCACCAAGAGAAGCCGGGGGATGTTCCGCTTTACTACATCCGCTCTGTCAGGCGGGGGCACGGATACATCGCCCGTAGTGAGGTAACGAAGAGTGCCCACTTGATCGACACCTGGAAGGTCCTTGTCCCCGCCGTCGGGTCGGGGAGAGAGCGCGAGAAGTCGGGCGTGGACATGGTGCTAGGGCCATCGATGATCGCACCGTCGCCCTCTGTGTGCACTCAGTCCTTCCTCTTCTTCTATTTGGACTCCGAAGACGAAGCAAAGAGCTTGCGTTCCTATTATTCGACCCGCTTCTTTCGGTTCCTTGTGTCACTCCGGAAGATCACACAGCACGCCACTCATTCTACCTATTCGTGGGTGCCAATCCAGAGTTGGGATCGCATTTGGACGGACAAGGACTTGTACGACAGGTACGGCCTCGATGACGCAGAGATAGCACTGATCGAGTCGACGATCCGACCGATGGAGGTGGCTTGAGCGTGGAGAAGCCGACTGTCGAGGAGGTTCTCGTACCCAAGCCCGAACAACGTCTTCGCATCTACGCCTGGACCCCGAATGACCCCCCCGCCGACTACGTCGGTCTCATCAAGGTCGGCCAGACGGCCCAGACCGACGTCAACGCTCGTATCAAGCAGTCGCAGGGGCAGATGCAGCAGACTTACACACTGCACGTTGACGAACCTGCCGAGCGGCAGGACGGGACCGTCTTTCGCGACAACCACGTGCGTCAGCGGCTCGTCGATAAGGGCTTCGAAAACGTCAAGATTGGCTCTTCGCGCGAATGGATGCGCTGCACCCCTGCGGATGTGAAGTCCGCCGTTGTCGAGATGCAGAAAGGCCTGCGCCTGACCGGCTCGCATCACGAGACTTTCGAGATGCGGAAGGAGCAGAAGCTCGCCGTAGCGGAGACGGCCAACTACTACCGATCCCGCTGGGACGAGGATGCCAAGGCGGTGCCTCGATTTCTCTGGAACGCCAAGATGCGCTTCGGCAAGACCTTCGCCTCGTACCAGTTGGCACGCGAACTGAGAGCAAAGAAGGTCTTGGTCGTCACGTTCAAGCCTGCGGTGGAGGACGCATGGAGGACCGATCTGGAGTCCCACGTCGACTTCGACAGCTGGCAGTACGCCTCCAAGGCATCCGGCACCGACGTCGTCCAGCTGGACCAGGCGAGGCCCATCGTCTATTTCGGCTCGTTCCAGGACTTGCTCGGAAAGGAGAAGTCGGGCGGCATCAAGTTCAGGAACGAATGGGTGCACACCACGAACTGGGACCTTGTCATCTTCGATGAGTACCACTTCGGTGCTTGGCGCGACACTGCGAAGGAACTGTTCGAAGGTGAGGACGACGTTGTTGTCAAGAAGGCGATGAAGGTGGAGTACGCCGAGGGTCTTGCCGAGGTCAACGATGATCTTGACGTCGATCTTGACGAGGACGACTTCCTGCCGATCACCACTCGGGCGTACCTGTACCTGTCTGGCACACCGTTCAGGGCTCTGGCCAGTGGTGACTTCATCGAAGAGCAAATCTTTAACTGGACCTACACAGACGAGCAGCGCGCGCGTGCCGAGTTTGCGGCGACGAAGCCCAACGAGTGGAACCCCTACGGCGCGTTGCCGCAGATGCGCCTGCTGACTTACAAGATGCCCGATGAGATCCTCGCCGTTGCTTCAGCCGGAGAATTCGACGAGTTTGACCTCAATGAGTTCTTCACCGCCGAAGGCACGGGTTCGGACGCTCAGTTCAAGTACAAGGACGAGGTCCAGAAGTGGCTGAACATCATCCGTGGACAGCACTCGGGCCAGATCGAATCCGAACTGAAGAAGGGCACTAAGCCGCCCTTTCCTTATTCCGACGTGCGTCTTCTGCCATACCTGAACCACTCGCTATGGTCGCTTCCCCGTCGCTCGTCGTGTGACGCGATGGCGAACCTACTGGCCGAGAAGCAGAACGTCTTCTGGCACGACTACAGGGTCGTCAACTTGTCGGCGCCCACCATAGGAGTCGGCCTCGATGCGCTGCCGCCGGTAAGAGCTGCCATCGCTGGCGGCTTCGACACCAAGACCATAACGCTCACGGTTGGCAAACTAACCACCGGTGTCACCATCCCCCAGTGGTCGGCGATCCTGATGTTGCGCAACCTGAAGAGTCCGGAAACTTACTTCCAAGCCGCCTTCCGCGTGCAGTCACCTTGGTCGATTAAGAACCCCAACGGTGACAAACTGGGCGAGGAACTCATCTGGAAGCCGGTTTGCTACGTCTTCGACTTCGCGCCGACTCGGGCGCTTCGTCAGCTGAGTGAGTACGGCATTGGCTTGTCGCCGTATGAGTCCAACCCCGAGAGGGCCGTTGCCGACCTCATGTCGTTCTTGCCCGTGCTCGCCTACGATGGCTCTCACATGACGCAGATCGATGCTGGTGGCGTCCTTGACATCGCAATGGCGGGCACCTCCGCAACGTTACTTGCCCGCAAATGGGAATCCGCGGTCCTGGTCAACGTCGACAACGACACTCTTCGCAAAGTCCTAGACAGCGCCGAAGCGATGGCTGCCGTCCAGCGAATCGAGGGCTTCCGGGCGCTCGGTGACAACATCATAGAGACGATCATCTCGAAGGCAGAGAAGATCAAAGGCCTGAAAGAGAAGCAGAAGAATGGCGACCTAACTCCTAAAGAGAAGAAGGAACTTTCCGAGGAGGAGAAGGAGTACAAGTCGAAGCGGAAGTTGGTGCAGGAGAAACTCATCAAGTTCGCCACTCGTATCCCAGCCTTCATGTACCTCACCGACTTCCGTGAAAACACTCTGAAGGACGTCATCACGCAGTTGGAGCCGGAGCTGTTCCGCACCGTCACCGGCCTGACGGTTGGCGACTTCGACTTGCTGGTTAGCCTCAACGTCTTTAATAGCGCCCACATGAACGACGCGGTATTCAACTTCCGTCGTTACGAGGACGCCAGCCTCGCTTACACGGGTATCGACTCGCACGAGGGCCTGACGCACTACGGACTGTTCGACACTGTGGTCGCCATCGACGACGAGTCTGCATGAGCTGGCCAGCCGAATCCCTCCCATCACCACCCTCCTGCCGAAGACCGCCGCCGATCCCATCGTCCTGAACGACGGGCACGCAGCGTTCAATGATCGACGGCGGGGACTTCAGGGCTGTCGAGCAGCTGAGCGGCAAGTCGACACTCGCCACGCTGCAGGCGCGGTTTGTTGGTACGGGGCGGTGGGTCAGGGTGAGCGACGCGATTGAGGGCATGCTGGCGCACCACTGGTCTGGATCGCGTCGATCCTTCGCTCGAGCGACGGGACAGCCTTCACACAAGATTCGCGATTGCTCGCCCGGACGCGACGAGCCTTGCCAGCTGGCTCGTCGCGTCGTCGTCCGTGCTGCCATTGCGAACGGCCGGCGACTTACCCGGGGCGAGGGTATCTATGTGATGTTCCTTGCTCGCCGCCACCGAGTTCCGCGGTTGCCGCAGGCGTCACGCCTGCAGTGCGGTTGGCCAGTCGATCCCGACCGATTCCGGGTTGAAGGCGTTCCCGTTTCCGGAGCCGATGGGTTTGATGGTGATGCGCATGCCAAGAAGCCGGATGACGCGTTTGCGGGTTTCGACGTCAGCGGCGTTCCAGGCGTCGTCGACCGTCGTGCCGGTGAAGCCGGCCAGTTCGGGGTTGGGTTGGGCGGCGGCCAGCCGGGCGCGTTCTTCGGTGAGCTGAGGCTTGAGGCCCTCGGAGATGCGGCGGAGTTGGTCGCCGGTGATGGTGTCGTCGGCGAACTGGTCGGCGGCGAGGGCGAGCTTGGCCTCGAGAGCGGCGATGCGGTCTCGGGCGTGGGTAGCGGCGCCGGGGTCTCCGCCGAGGAGCCGGACTCCGTCGCGCTTGAGAACGCCCAGGACCACCTCGGTGATGAGTTGGTCGACGTCGGCCATGCGGCGGCGGACCTTCATGCATCCGGCGTGGGCGCAGGTGTAGCTGTGGGGGTAGACGCGGGTGCGTCCGTTCTGGAGCACGTAGGTGTACTCGTTGGTGCCGACCAGGGGAGCGCCGCAGACGCCGCAGTGGGCGATCGAGGTGAGCAGGTACTTGGGTTCGGTGCCGCGGTTGTTGCTTCGCCGGCCCGGGTCGGTGAGCAGGGCCACCACGCGTTCGTGGGTCGGTCGGTCAATGATGGGGTCCCACTGCCCGGGCCCGACCTCCTTGCCCAGGTGGGTGCGTACCCCGCAGTTGCGCCAGCGCAGCAGCATCTGTCGCAGGACGACGGTCTGCCAAGGCTTTCCGGTGCTGGTGGGGATGCTGCGACGGTTCAGGTCGTTGCAGACCCTCCATAGCCCTTGGCCGGAGAGGACGCGGTCGACGCACTCGCGGACTATCGCTGCTTCTTCCGGGTTGATCGCCAGCGTCCGGTCGGGGCGGAAGTCCCAGCCGTAGGGACGCTTGCCGATGTGAGTGCCGTTGGCTGCGAGCTCTCGGTGCTTGGACTTGAGCCGGCGGCGCTGCTGTTCGACTTCGTACCGGGCGACCGTTCCCTTCATCCTGGCCATCATGCGGCCCTGTTCGGTGGCCAGGTCGATGTCACCGCCGACGGAGGCGAACTTGAGCCCGAGCCGGTCGGCATGGTCGATGACGTCCTCGAGCTCCCTTGGGCTGCGGGTGAGTCGGTCGACATCCCACACGACGACCGCCTTGATGACGCCCTGACCGACGTCTCGCATCATGCGTTCGTAGGCCGGCCGGGGCTTGCCACGGGTGGCGCTCACGTCGTTGTCCTCGTAGACGCCCGCGACTGCCCAGCCCAGCTGCTTGACCAGCCGCTCGCAGTCGGCGAGCTGACGTTTGACCCCCAGGCCCAGCCCCTCGGAGTCGCGAGAGATCCGGACGTAGATGCCGGCTGGCAGGGTCATCGCGCACGCTCCACAAGGAGAAGGTCTAGACAAACATACTCCCCATCGTCTTCCTGACCCTGCCGGTGACCGTGCTCTTCGCGCTCTACCCCGGGCTCAGCTTCCTCCACCTCAAGCTCTGACAGCCGGCCCCCGGGTGTCTTGCCACCGCACCACCACACAGGGAGAAAGAGAATGAACCGCTTCATCACCAGGCAGTCCCGCGCACGAGCGGCACTCACGTCCGCCATGTCCCGGCGCATCGCCGGTCCGCGGGATCGCGGCGACGTCCCCGGCTGGGTGCTCATCACCATCATGACGGCGGGACTCGTCACGGCGCTGTGGGCCATCGCGGGTCCGCAGTTCGGCCAGCTCTTCAGCGACGCCATCTCGGACGTCAAGGGCCCGTGAGGCCTCGGGGTCTCGCGGCAGTCCCGCGCCCCGGTCCAGCTCTCGCGCGGCTGCGGCACCGGTCGGACTCGAGGCGCCGAAACCCTCGGGGCCCATCCGGTGCTACTCGCGGCGACCAGCTCGATCGGTGCGTTGGTGTCCGCAGCGAGGGCGGTTCTGCCGTGGCGGAGTTCGTCATGGTTGCCGCGCTCCTGCTCTTCGTCGCGATGGGGGTCTTCCAGCTCGGGCTCGCGCTCTACGTCCGCAATACCTTGATCTCGGCCGCGTCCGAGGGCGCTCGCTACGGGGCGCGGGCCGACGCGCTGCCGACTGACGGGGTGACTCGCACGCAGGCGCTCATCACGTCGTCACTGAGCGCGTCGTTCGCGCAGGACGTCCGCGCCGCGCGTTCCGTGACGGCCTCGGGTGTGCGCGTGGTCGAGGTGCGTGTCATCGCGCCCCTGCCGGTCATCGGTCCGATCGGCCCGTCCGGCGCGCTCACCGTGTCGGGTCGCGCCTTCAGCGAGGAGCAGGTCGTCTCCGGAGCGAGCCGATGATCCGGCCACGGGACGTCCTCGTCCGTGCCACCGCTCGTCGAACCGGAGCAGGCCCTGCGGGCGAGAGGTCCTGTGACGAGGGCCGCGCGATCCTCGAGTTCATCTTCCTCGGCATCCTGCTCCTGCTCCCGCTCACGTACCTCGTGCTGACCGCGGCACGCCTGCAAGCCGCCTCCTTCTCCGCCTCCCTGGCTGGGCGCGAGGCCGGGCGCGCGTTCGTCACGGCCGCGTCGGACGACGCCGGGCACGCCCGCGCCCGGGCAGCAGCAGCTCTGGCCTTCACCGACTTCTCGTTCGACGACGGCGCCGAGATCTCGCTGCGCTGCGACGGCTCACCCTGCCTGCGGCCCGACGGGTCTGTGACCTCCACGGCGAGCATCGCGGTCCGGCTGCCACTCGTGCCCGACTTCATCGCAGCCCACGTGCCTGCCTCCGTGACGATCTCGTCGACCCACGTGGCCTCCGTCGACCGGTTCGTGGCGCGATGACCGGCGTCATGTCCGGCGCGAGGATCTGGGAGCGGACGAGGGCGTATGCCGTGCGGCTCGTCGAGCTCGCACGGGCGTCCTCCGGGTGGCTAGGATCTCGTCCCGGGCCGCGACGGGAGGGCGACCAGGGCCAGATCGGGGTGCTCGCCCTCGGCCTCTTCGTGCTGGCCACCGTGCTCATCCTCGGGGCAATCGATGTCACGGCCGCGCAGCTGGCCCGGATGCGGCTCCTCGACGCGGCCGACTCGGCCGCCCTCGACGCCGCTGACGCCCTCGACGAGCGGGCGGCCTACGAGGGCGGCGTCCTCGACCAGCTCGCCCTGACCGACGAGTCGGTTGCGGGAGCCGCCGACGCTCACCTCGCCCGCACGCCGATGCCGCCCGGCATCACGTCATGGTCCGTCGTCCCCGACACCGGCACCAGCGACGGCGCGACCGCGGTGGTCACGGTCCGCGGCACGGCCACTCTCCCGATGAGTGGCTGGGTGCTCGAGTCGCTGGGTGGCAGCGTCACGATCACCGTGACGTCGCGGGCGCGCGCGCCCTTGGCGTGAGCAATCCGTACAGATCGCGCAAAACGGTCACGCCTGTCGAACCCGCACTAACGTCCGGGGCAGACGCCCGCGCCGCCCAGCACGTCCAAGGCCTGGCGGCGCGAGCGTCGAGCCAGGGAGTGATGGCGCCGTCCGACGGGCGGCGCCATCCGCACGTGCCGCGGCCGAGGGGGTCGCGACGACAGACAGGTAGACATGCGCACGTTCATCACCAAGGCCCTCGTGGCCGCCACCGGTCTCGGCCTCGCCGTCGCCGCCCCGATCGCAGCAGCGAGCTCCGCGCAGGCGCTGCCCGCGATCATGATCTACAAGGTGCAGTACGACTCGCCGGGCTCTGACACCGGCAGCAACGCCAGCCTCAACGCCGAGTACGTCGTCATCAAGAACACCACCCGCAGCAACCGGGTGCTGACCGGCTGGACCCTGCGCGACAAGACCGGCTACACCTACCGGTTCCCGAGCTTCACCCTCAAGGCGGGCGCTTCCGTCACGGTGCACACCGGCCGCGGGTCCGCGACCTCGGCGCACCGCTACTACAACAAGTCCTGGTACGTCTGGAACAACACGGGCGACACGGCCTACCTCAAGAACGCCTCGGGCACGACGGTCGACACGTGCACGTGGAAGGGCGCGGGCACCGCGAAGTACTGCTGACACCCTGACGACCGAAGGCCCGCCCCGAACCCCGGGGCGGGCCTTCGGCGTACCCCGTTCCGACCCGTTGGCTGAGTCCCAGCAGGGAGTTTGTCCCAGCAGTCGGTCGGCAAAGGTCAAGAGATCGTCAAATAAGCCTCATAGCCCCACGAAATCGTTAATTTGGACAAACAGCGCCAATACCCCCTCGAGACCACTCACCCACGGGTGGTCTCGGCGTCTGTCCGAACACACACCGCATGGAGCCAACCCAGTCCTGAGCCCCCAGCACATCCCCCACAGCAGGAGAAGGCACATGAAGCGGATCATCTTCGTCGTCCTGGCAGCGATCGGACTCGCCGTCGGCGCGGCCGCCCCCTCGCAGGCAGCCAAGCCGGCCCCCACGATCAACCCCGCGTACTGGGGCCACTGGGCCACCCCGGCCCTGGTCTACGACGCAACGGGCACCAACACGAAGTTCAAGGTCGCCGAGGCAGTCTCGGAATGGCGCAAGTCCGGCTGGAATGTCAGCATGACGACCGACTCCACGAAGGCCAACATCAAGGTCCTTCCCGAGCAGCCGCTCAGCGGGGCCATCGGTGAGGCCACCCTCGTCAGCAGCGGCAGCGTCATCACCGGCTGCACGGTCAAGCTCGGCCCGGCGTTCGCCAACGAGCTCTACTCGGAGCACATGGCCATCCACGAGCTCGGCCACTGCGGCGGGCTGCCGCACTCCAGCTCGCTCAAGAGCGTCATGTATGCCGCGACGAGCTCCTACACGGCCATGACGCGGCCGTCCGGCCAGGACATCACCTGGATGGCCGGCAACTACTGATCGACCGCATCACTGCTCGGGGGAGCTTGCACCGCAACGACATCGGGCCCACGGCGCTTGCCGTGGGCCCGATGCGCGTCTCAGCCGACCCTCGTCACGGGGTCAGTGACGTGAGGTAGGCGTGCTGGAACCGGAACTGGCGCATGGTTGCGTCCTTGTACTGGTCAGAGCCCGACTCGAAGTTGACGTAGACCCAGTCGCTGGCCGGCCCCGAGGCGCCGCGGGGCACGTTGACGATGCCCTCGCTCATCGGCGGGATCTCGATGGACCGGCCGTAGCGGCCGGTGCTGATCTTCTTGAACTTCAGCTGGCTGTAGCAGTTCCGGCCGTAGGACGTGCTGAAGATGTAGTGCCCGTCGGCGACGACGGCGCCCTGGACCCGGGTCGGCGTGCTGATCGCCACCGGTGTGCCGGTCGGTGCCTGCGACGAGGTCAGCGGGTAGCGCCACATCGTCGACGAGCCGGTCAGCGCGTCGTTGAAGCTGCCGACGTAGAGGTAGCCGCCGGCAGCGGTGTTGTAGGAGCTCGCCTTGACGGCATACGAGCCGTTGGTCTTGAGGGCCGTGTTGTGCGGAGCCAGCTCGAGCGCTCGCAGCGAGAAGCGGAAGAGGTTCTTGTCGCCCGAGCTCGTCGAGAGCAGCAGACTGCCACCTGCGACGGAGACACCGCCCATGTGGCCCTTGATCTCGGCACCGCTGGAGTACTGCACGAAGACGCGCTTGACGAGCGTGCCCGTCGAGCGGTTCTTGACGGCCAGCATGTTGCGGCCGGGAAGCCATGTGTCGTCGCTGAGCGAGGTGATGATCCAGTCCTTGGCCGGCCAGTAGGCCACACCCTGTGAGACGTAGTCGGTGTTCGTGTAGGGGATCGTCGTCCCCACGTCGAAGTTGTCGGTGAACCATGACAGTCCCAACCTCGGCGGACACGTCACCGCCGCCGTCGACGTGGTGGCCGCGACGACCCCCATGGGTGCGACGAGCCCGACGACCGCGAGCAGCCGTACGAGCGCAGCACGAATGCGCATACCCCTGTCCTTCCCCTGATCCTCCCGAGCGACCGGCCGGTCACGCGGTGTCGGCATCCTCGCCGCCCGGGGACGTCACCGCAATGGGGGCCGGTCCCCGACGATCCGGCCGCGCGACCCGGTCAGCGGGCCAGGGGCCTGAGGAACGTCACGACGGCACCGTCCCAGCGGTACATGTCGAAGTTCCACGACTCGGCGTGCAGCGCCCTGGGGAACTCCACGAGCTTGACGAGCTTCGGTTTCGCGTCGCGCAGCTGCTCCGACGTCGTGACGGGCACGGTCGGGTCGGCGGTCCCGTGGGTCACGAGCGTCGGGACCCTGAGCCAGCTCGTGTCGTCGAGGTAGTCGACCGCGCCCCAGTCGACTCCGTAGCGCACTCCGGCGATCTGCTCTGCCACCCAGACGACGCTTCCGGGCACCGCCAGACCCCCGGGAAGGGCCGACGAGGCGCCGTTGGTCACCATCTGCGAGAGGGACAGCATGGGGCAGTCGAGGAAGACCGCGGCGACGGCGCTCCCACGCGACGAGTGCTCCAGGAACGCCGCGACGACCGCGCCACCCATCGACTGCCCCGCGAGCACGACCCGTCTCAGGCCCTGTTTCTGGGCCCAGGCGACGGCGGCATCGAGGTCCCTCCACTCGGTGACGCCGTACTGGAGGCGTCCCGAGGGGTCGGCCGGTGCCCCTTCGTCGTTGCGGTAGCTGATGACGAGCGCCGGCAGCCCCGCACGGTGCGCCGCCTCGACGAAACGGAGCCCGTCCATCCGGGTGCCGTTCCGCCCGTGCACGAAGATCGCCACGGTTCTGACTGAGGACCTGGCGGCCGGCACGTACCAGGCGGGCGCGCCCGCGATGGTGACGGTCCGGGTCTTCAGTCCGAGTGCCTTCGCCGGGTCCCCGAAGTAGTAGGCCCGCTCGATGGCGGCACCCTGCCCCGCCTTGGGAGCCACCCCGGTCACGAGGTCGAGCGGGCGGGTCACGGTCCCGTCCGGGTTGACGACGGCCGGCCCGGCGTGGCCGGTGCCTCCCGCCCATGACAGCCCGTAGGAGGCCGGCGCCTCGAAGTTGGCGGCGGCGTCGGCTCCGCGCCGCAACGTGATGCGGTCCCCGACGAGCGACACGACCTGCGCGTCGTCGAACGCCGGCGTCATCGTGCCCGGGGTGACCGCGAGCACATCGCTGTCGATGCGGCCGGAGAAGTACCAGCCGCCGGCGACGTGCCCGGCGAGCACGAGGCCGAGGACCGCGGCGACCCACCACCTCCACCGGTGCGATCGTCTCGGTGGCGCGGCGACGGAGGTCCCGACCTGGATGCGCGGCCTCTCAGGCGCCGGCATGACGGTCATCGCGCCCACCTCCTCCTGCGTCCCCTGCGGCGGTGGGGACGGCGGACGCGCGCCCAGGCCCCATCCGAGCATGACGCCTTTCGACAGGGGACCGTCAGGGTCGAACGTCCCACTCGTCCCGCGTCCGTCGTCCCTGTCCTTCGGCGCGGAGGCGTTGCGTCCGCGCAGAGGTGACGTCGAGGAGGCATTCGGCGGACCCGGCCGGCCGGGCGTGCGCGGGGCGCCTCCGTGCTGCCGTAGGCTGTTCGATCGTGGCTGTTGACTTCACGCAAGAGATCAAGGAACTGCGCGCGACGATGGATTCCGTGCGCGGGGTCACGAACCTCGACGACCTCGCCCGTACCATCGACGAGCTCGAGCAGCAGGCCTCCGCCCCCGACCTGTGGGACGACCCCGACGCGGCCCAGCAGGTGACGAGCGCCCTCTCCCGCGCCAACTCCGAGCGGGACCGCGTCCTCGGTATGGACGCGCGCATCGAGGACCTCGAGACCCTCGTCGAGATGGGTCAGGAGGAGAGCGACGCCGCCACCCTCGAGGAGGCCGAGCGCGACCTCGCCACGCTGAAGAAGGACGTCGGCGAGCTCGAGGTCCGCACCCTGCTGTCGGGGGAGTACGACGAGCGCGAGGCCGTCGTCACGATCCGCTCGGGTGCCGGCGGCGTCGACGCCGCCGACTTCGCCGAGATGCTCATGCGCATGTATCTCCGGTGGGCCGAGCGCCACGGCTACCCGACGAAGGTCATGGACACCTCCTACGCCGAGGAGGCGGGCCTGAAGTCGGCCACCTTCGAGGTCAACGTGCCGTACGCGTTCGGCCACCTCTCGGTCGAGGCGGGCACGCACCGCCTCGTGCGGATCAGCCCGTTCGACAACCAGGGTCGTCGCCAGACGAGCTTCGCTGCGGTCGAGGTCATCCCGCTCATCGAGAGCGACGACTCGATCGAGATCCCCGAGAACGAGCTGAAGATCGACGTGTTCCGCTCCAGCGGTCCGGGCGGCCAGAGCGTCAACACCACCGACTCGGCCGTGCGCATGACGCACATCCCGACCGGCATCGTCGTGTCGATGCAGAACGAGAAGTCCCAGATCCAGAACCGCGCCGCCGCCCTGCGCGTGCTCCAGTCGCGCCTGCTCCTGCAGCGCAAGGCCGAGGAGGCCGCGGTCAAGAAGGAGATGGCGGGCGACGTCAAGGCCAGCTGGGGTGACCAGATGCGCTCCTACGTGCTCAACCCGTACCAGATGGTCAAGGACCTCCGCACCGAGTACGAGACCGGCAACCCGAGCGCGGTCTTCGACGGCGACATCGACGGTTTCATCGAGGCGGGCATCCGCTGGCAGATCGGCCAGAACCGCCAGCAGGACTGACATGACGGACAGCTCAGCCTTTCGGCGAGCGGGGCGCCCGCGTCGCTCGTAGGGTCGGGGCAGCTCACGCACTCGCCTGAGAGGTTCCGCCCATGTCACCCCTCCACCGTCTGGGCACGGCCGTCGCCGCCGTGCTCTCCGCCACCGTCGTCCTCGTCGCAATCGCCCCCGCGGCCACCGCCGCGCCAGCAGCCACCACCGCGTCGAGCACCTCGAGCACATCGAGCACATCGGTGCCGTGCGGCAGCGTCCGGCAGCTCGGCGAGAAGAAGGTCGTCTCCGATCTCGGCATGTCCGCGTTCACGGTGCGCCAGTACATCGGCTGGTGCAGCGACTCCCGCGGCTCGGCGTGGATGAACTTCGCGTCCGTCTACGTCTGGGACCAGTACCACGCCCGAGGGTTCGCCTACCGGGCGTCTGCCGGAGTCGCCGTCCGCGGCGAGCCGGAGACGCGCGGCTTCACCACGGGCGCGAACCGCCAGCAGCTGACCTACTCGGTGCCGGTGCGCACGACGACGTCGTGCACGCAGGGCTGGGGCAAGCTCGCCCGCTCGGGCTCGGAGTCGGCCCAGGGACTCAGCTCGCTCGTGTGCTGACGGGACCCTCTCGGGACTCTCGCCACGCCGGGCCCCGTTGCTTTCCGGGTGATTCGCCCCGGTGCACGTAGCCTCGTAGGCGGTTCGTGCACGCCCGCCGTCGTATGCCGGCACGTGCCCACCCAGCCCAGCCGCTGTCCCGCTGACGCCCAGCCCAGTACGAGTCGAGGCACGCTGCATGATCCTCTTCGAGAACGTCACGAAGACCTACCCCCGGACCACGCGTCCGGCGCTCGACGACGTCAACCTGGAGATCGCGCGCGGCGAGTTCGCGTTCGTCGTCGGCACGTCGGGCTCGGGCAAGTCGACGATGATGCAGCTCGTCATGAAGGAGCAGGACGTCACGCGCGGTCGCATCCTCGTGGCCGGTCGCGACCTCGACCGGCTGCCGGAGCGCAAGGTCCCGGCCCTGCGCCGTGAGATCGGCTGCGTCTTCCAGGACTTCCGGCTGCTGCCCAACAAGACGGTCTTCCAGAACGTCGCCTACGCGCTGCAGGTGCTCGGCAGCAGCCGCGCTCGCATCCGTCAGACCGTGCCCGAGACGCTCGAGCTCGTGGGCCTGGAGGGCATGGAGAAGCGCTTGCCGCACCAGCTCTCCGGTGGCGAGCAGCAGCGGGTCGCCATCGCCCGCGCCTTCGTAAACCGACCGCCGATCCTGCTCGCCGACGAGCCGACGGGCAACCTCGACCCCGACACCAGCCTCGGCATCGTCCAGCTGCTCGACCGCATCAACCGGACGGGCACGACGGTCGTCATGGCCACGCACGACACGGTGACCGTCAACGCCATGCGCAAGCGCGTCATCCGGCTCGACCGGGGGGTGCTCATCAGCGACATGGAGGCGGGCGACTACACGACCGGCTCGATCCCGCGCGTCCGGCTGGAGGAGACGTCAGGGCGGTCCTCGGCCGAGCCCGAGGTCTCCGACGGCTTCGACGACGCGGACCCCGCGGCATACGCCGGGGACCACCACGGCGACGACCACGGTGACGAGCCCGACGGCGACGCCGCGGGCGAGCAGTCGGCCACGATGGCGCCCATCGGGCGCGACGCGGACGCACCTCGTGCCAAGGGCGGGATCTTCCGCCGGCACAAGGCAGTCCAGACGAGCGACCGCTGAGCCCGAGACGGAGCGAGACACGACATGCGATTCCAGTTCCTCCTCGGCGAGATCGGCAACGGCCTCCGGCGCAACCTCTCGATGGCCGTCTCGGTCGTCATCGTCACGATGATCTCCATGTACCTCCTCGGCCTCGGCCTCATGGGCCAGCGGCAGGTCGACACCATGAAGGACTACTGGTACGACAGGGTCCAGGTCACGGTGCTGCTGTGTGCCGAGAAGACCCGGTTCACCAACTGCGCGGGTGAGGCCACGACCGACGCGCAGCGCACGGCCATCAAGGCCGAGCTCGAGGCGCTCAAGCCGACGGTCAAGGAGGTCTACTACGAGTCCCGCGACGAGGCGTACGACCGCTTCAAGCAGACCTACAAGAACTCGCCGCTCGCGCGGGCAGGGGAGTCCTACTTCGCCGACTCGTACCGCGTGAACCTCAACGACGCCGGCAAGTTCGACGTCGTCGCGAGCTCCATCAAGGGCATGCCCGGCGTCGCCGACGTGCAGGACCAGAAGAAGCTCCTCGAGAAGTTCTTCACCTTCATGAACACCGTCTCGTGGGCGGCCATCGCCCTGTCCTCGCTCATGGTCCTCGCGGCCGTCATGCTGATCTCGACCACGATCCGCCAGACGGCCTTCAGCCGCCGGCGCGAGACGGGCATCATGCGCCTGGTCGGGGCCTCGAACTTCACCATCCGTTTCCCGTTCGTCATGGAGACGGTCCTGTCGAGCGTGCTCGGGGCGGTGCTGGCGATGGGCATGCTGTGGGCGACGGTGCGCTACGGCGTCGTCGGCTTCCTCAGCCAGACCCTGACCGACACGGCGTTCATCGGCGTGGCGGACGTCTACTACGTGGCACCCTTCGTCATCCTCGGCGTCGTGGTGCTCTCCAGCCTCACCTCCTGGGTGACCCTGCGCCGCTACCTGCGGGTCTGACCTTTCCGGTCTGACCTCTCGGTCGGACCTCTGGTCGGACGGTTTTCGCGGTTCTCACCCCTGCGACGGGGCGGCGGCGTCATGCTGACCGCGGCCGAAACGCGCGAAATCTCCCCAACGCGAGTGACCTGTGGTACCAATGGAGCATATGTGGCTCATGAGGCGTTCTGAGAAGAGCGGTCCCGCGACGAGGCTGACGGCCGCGGGGCTCGTCGTGGCGTGTTCGGTGTCCGTGGGCACGGCCCTCGTCGCACGTGCCGACTCCGTGTCGGACCAGAAGAAGCGCAACGACCAGAAGATCGCCGCGCTCGGTCAGCAGCTCGAGGGCACCAACGCCTCGCTCGCCCGGGCCTACGTCAACCTCCAACGGACCAACGCGGCGCTCCCGATCGCGCAGCAGCGTGTCGTGGCGGCCCAGGGTGCCCAGGCGCGCGCCGTTGCGGCGCAGGCCGCGGCCGAGGCCACCGAGGCGCGCGCGATCGACGCCGAGGCCAAGGCGCGGGCCCACAACGAGGCCGTCGCCCAGAGGCTGGCCGTCGCGCAGGCCAACGAGCAGCGTGCCAAGGAACAGCTCGCCAAGAGCTCGACCGAGCTGGTCACGAGCCAGGACGCCCTCGACTCGTATGCCGCCGAGGTCTTCCAGGGCGCGGACCAGGAGTCCCAGCTCGGCATGGTGTTCGGGTCGAGCTCCCCGCAGGACTTCGCCGACCGGCTCGTCATGGCCGACACGGCCAGTGCGGTCGCCAGCGACACGATCGACAAGCTCGCGGCGATGACGGCCGACAACACCTCGACCCGCTCCTACCTGACGTCCGTGCGCGGCGAGATCGCCGACCTCAAGCGTCAGGCCGAGGCTGCGCTGCGCGGGGCCGAGGCCGCGGCCGCTGCCGCCACGCAGGCCAAGAACCAGGCCATCGTCGCGAAGAACAACGCGATCACCGCCGCGCAGAACGCCGCAGCGGCCCGGACGCAGCTGGACCAGCTCAAGGCCAAGCAGTCGAGCTACGCGGCCGACCTCGCGGTGCAGCGCAAGAACGAGGCCTCCGACCTGGCCTCCGCGCGCGCCGAGTCCTCCCGGCTCCAGGCGATCCTCGTCGAGCAGGCCCGCAAGGCGCGCATCGCCGAGCAGAAGCGTCTGGCCAAGCTCCGGGCCCAGCGCGAGGCCAAGCTCCGCGCCGAGCGGGCCAAGGCGGCGGCGGCCAAGAAGCGCGGACAGGTCTACGTCCCCAGGACCCCGCCGCCCGTCCAGAGCGACCCCACTCCGTCGAACTACCTCAGCTACCCGGCCATCGGACCCACGACGTCCGGCTTCGGCATGCGGTGGCACCCCGTGCTGCAGAAGTGGATGCTCCACGACGGCCTCGACTGGGGCATCCCGTGCGGCACCCCGGTGTATGCCGCGGCGCCGGGTGACATCATCCGTGCCGGCTGGCGGGCGAGCGGCTGGGGCAACCAGGTCGTCATCGACCACGGCATCCACCGTGGTGTCGACCTCGTGACGACGTACAACCACCTGACGAGCATCGTGAAGTTCGGCGGCTCGGTGAACCGTGGCCAGCTGATCGGCTACTCCGGCACGACGGGCTACTCGACCGGGTGCCACCTGCACTTCGGTGTCTACGAGGACGGCACCCCGGTCAACCCGCGCAAGTGGCTCTGAGCCGCGTCTGAGGCGAAACCGACTCTGAGTCGGTCACTCCTTCGGGGTAGCGTTGGTGCGCTGACCGCGCCGTGCGGTCCTGCACGCAACAGAGTCGGAAGGACGGTCCGGTGCCGAAGGAGAAGGGGCGGTCGCTCATCGCGAGCAACCGCAAGGCCCGCCACGACTACCTCATCGACGACACCTTCGAGGCGGGCATCGTCCTGTCCGGCACCGAGGTGAAGGCGCTGCGGATGGGGCGCGCCTCCCTGGTCGACGGCTTCGCGATGTTCACGGGCGACGAGCTCTACCTCGAGAACGTCCACATCCCCGAGTACCTCAACGGCACGTGGAACAACCACGCCCCGCGGCGCAAGCGCAAGCTGCTCCTGCACCGGGCCGAGCTCGAGAAGATCGCCCACAAGACGCGCGAGAGCGGTCGCACCATCGTGCCGCTGGCCCTCTACTTCAAGGACGGCCGCGCGAAGGTGGAGATCGCGATCGCGACCGGCAAGAAGGAGTACGACAAGCGTCACGCGCTTCGCGAACGCCAGGACAACCGTGAGGCCGAGCGCGCGATGAGCGCGGCCAACCGCCGCCGCTGAGCACCTGCCGCTGACCACCTGCCACTGACACCCGTCGCCGAGTGCCGCACGACACGCAGTCGGGCGGCCGGAACCGTGCGCTCGCGTGCCGCGTCCGGTGTCAGGATGGGTGGGACCAACGACGTGGAGGGACCCGATGGCTGGATGGACCGGATCGAGGCGACCGGCTGCGAGGCGCGGCCGCCGGCTCGGTGTGCTGGGTCTCCTCCTCGCGGCCGCCCTGCTGCTCCTCACACCGATGGGCAGTGCGTTTGCCGCGGGCGACGAGGGCATGGACTCCTTCGCGGCCGTCTACGACCTGCAGCCCGACGGCAGCATGAAGGTCACCGAGACCATCACCTGGCGTTTCCCGTCCGGTGAGCAGAAGCACGGCATCTTCCGTGACGTCGTCGTGCGGATGGGCTGGAACAACGAGGAGAACCGCTACCGCTACTACGACCTCACCGATGTCGCGGTCTCGAGCCCGAGCGGGGCGCCGGACGCCTTCAAGGTCAGCGACAACGGCGCCGCCCGCGAGATCCGCATCGGGTCTTCCAACGAGTACACGAGCGGCACGCAGGTCTACAAGATCAGCTACACCCTGCACGACGTGCTCAACCCGATCACGGCCGACGGCAAGCCCGCTCCGGACTCGAGCCAGGCCTCGACCGTCGAGCTCTACTACAACGTCTTCGGCACCAACGAGCTGACTCCGCGCGACCGGGTCTCGATCACGGTCAACGCGCCCACGGGGTCCACGAAGGTCGCCTGCTACCGAGGTGTCAGTCGGTCCGACACCCCGTGCCAGTCCAGCTCCGGCAACCCGGCGCGCTTCTCGGCCGCTGCCCTGGCGCCCGGCGATGCCATGTCGGTGCTCGCCTCCTACCCGGCCTCGGCCTTCGGCAACGTGCGGGCCGACGTCCGGCAGGGCGACTCCGGGTCGTCCGTCGGGTCCGACGCCGCTCCGGCGGCCAACGCGGCCGCCTGGGCCGGAGCCATCGGCGCCCCCGTGCTGGCCCTCGCCGTCATGGGAGCGCTCGTCTGGACGCGCGGGCGCGACGAGCGCTACGCCGACCTGACCCCCGGCCTGTCACCGGCGTTCGGCACCGGAGCCGCCGGTGACGGCACCCCCGCCGCGGCCACCGTCCGGGGCGGGTCGGCCACCGTGGCGGTGCAGTTCCAGCCACCCCGGGGGGTCCAGCCCGGCATGGTCGGCACGATCATCGACGAGACCGCCAACCCGATCGACGTGTCAGCCACCCTGATCGATCTTGCGGTGCGCGGCTTCCTGCGCATCGAGGAGCTCGGCGCGGAGGGACTCTTCAGCCGCACCGACTGGAGCCTGACGCGGCTCACGCCGCCACCGGACGAGCGTCTGCTGCCCTACGAGCGGCAGCTCCTCGACGGCATCTTCTCCTCCCGGGGCGACGTCGTGACCCTGTCCGAGCTGAAGAACACCTTCGCGAGCACCCTCAAGCGCATCCAGAGCGCGATGTACCAGGAGGTCGTGACGCGCGGCTGGTTCCGCTCCTCACCTCAGGCGCAGCGCGGCGCCTGGCAGGGTCTGGGCCTCGTCATCGCGGCTCTCGGCGGACTGGTGCTCTTCTACGGGCGCCCGGCAGTGAGCGCCATCCTCGGCGGCAGCTTCAGCGGGGGAGTGGCGCTCGGCATCGGGCTCATCGTCGCCGGACTCATCGTCTGGGTCCTCGGTGGCCGGATGGCCGCCAAGACGGCCGAGGGGTCCGCGGTGCTCTCGCAGTCGCTGGGCTTCAAGGAGTACCTCACCACCGCAGAGGCCGGCCAGATCGAGTTCGAGGAGGCGTCCAACGTCTTCAGCCGCTACCTGCCGTATGCCGTCGTGTTCGGGGTGGCGGACCGGTGGGCGCAGACGTTCGCCGAGGTCGCCAAGGCCGCGGAGGCGGCCAACCAGCCACTCATCATGCCCACGTGGTACGTCTGGAGCGGCAACGCCTTCCCCGACTTCACGAGCATCGCGGCCGGCGTCGACTCGTTCTCGACGACCTCGACCGGCACCTTCACCTCGACACCGGGCTCATCGGGCTCGTCGGGCTTCTCCGGCGGTGGCGGCTTCTCCGGCGGCGGTGGCGGCGGTTCGTCGTCCGGATCCTGGTAGGGCGCTCGTAGCCGGTCCGGCACCGACCCTGCCGGCAGCCAGTGCGAGCACCGCGCCGACCCCGGCCACGACGCCACAGAGCGGCCACAGCAGACCCGGCGCGGCGGCATACACGATCCCGCCGAGCGGTGCAGAGAGCATCGTGCCGCTCGTCGCGGCCCCGGTGTAGAGCCCCTGGTACTGCCCGACGAGATGGAGCGGCGCGGCGTCGAGGACGTGGGCGGTGGCCGTCGTCTTGTAGAGGATCTCGCCGGCGGTCAGCACCACCATGGCCACGACCGCGGCTACGGCCACCCCGAGGGAGGTGATCCCGAAGATGACGAAACCGACTGCCACGAGGACATATCCGGTGGCGATGACGGGGATGGCGGGTCGATCGCGCAACCAGAGGGCGACGGGGATCTCCAGCGCGAGAATGAGCCCTGAGCCGATGGCGATGAGCAGGGTGTAGAGCGCGAGGGGCTGGCCGTGGTCGCGCAGGTGCAGCGGCAGGGTGGAGTAGAGCTGCCGGTAGACGAGGTCGACGAGGACGACGCCCGGCAGGAGCAGCAGGAGTGAGCGGTCGGACCGCACGGCCCGCCAGAGCCCGGTCGGGGCGTCGGGCTCGCGTGCGACGGGGGCCTCGTCGGGCAGGAAGCGCGACGTGACGTGACGCAGCACCAGGGTGAGCACGCCGTCGACGACGAAGAGCGTGTCGTAGCCGCGGGTGGCCAGCAGGGCGCCGACGGGCGGCCCGAAGACGAAGCCGGCGTTGGAGGCGGCCCGGCTGACGGCCACCGACGACCGTCGCGACCCGGCCGGAACGGCGAGCGCGGCGAGTGCTCCCTGGCCCAGGGACGCGACCGCTCCGAGGTAGCCGGTGAGTGGCATCGTCGCGGCCAGCAGCCAGACCGGCTGCCAGGGGATGAGGGCGGTGAGGACGCCGACGACACTGGCAGCGACGAGCAGGACCCGCCGGTGGCCGTAGCGGTCGCCGAAGCGGCCACCCGTGAAGTTCCCGAGCAGGGCCCCGACGCCGTTCGAACCGGCGACGATGCCGGCCGGCACGACGCCGAGGCCGCGCGGCCCGGTGAGGTAGAGCACGAGGAAGAGCATGAGGAAGGCGCTGGCCGAGCTGACGAAGCGCCCGGCGGCCAGCGCCCAGACGACGCGCGGCAGGTCCCTGAGGTCGCTCATCCGGACATCAGACCACAGTCAGTCTCTTTTGGGAACTCAGTTAGGATGGCGACATGACGAGGCGGCACGCGCGGCCCGACGACACCTGCGGCATCGCCCATGCCGTCGGTGTCCTGGGCGACCCGTGGAGCCTGCTCGTCCTGCGCGACGTCGCCGGTGGTCGGATGCGTTTCGACCAGCTCGTCGCCGAGACGGGCATCTCGCGCAAGGTCCTGACCCAGCGCCTCGACGCCCTCGTCGCGGACGGCCTCCTCGAGCGCCGGGCCTACTCCGAGCGTCCACCCCGGTACGAGTACGTCCTCACGGCGCTCGGCCGCGGCGCGCTGCCGGTCCTCGGTGCCCTGCAGGAGTTCGGTGACACCTGGCTGCTCGGCGACGGGCAGCCCGACGCCGGGGCCGCGACCGACTCCAACGAGGTGAGCCGGGTGAGCGCGCTGGTGGGACAGGCGATCCCGCGCCTGCACTCACTGGACCCCGTCACGGCCCTGGACCTCACCGTCGTCTACTGCTATCCCGGCAACGCCTTCCCCGGCGCCGAGGAGGTTCCCGGCGGCATCGGCTGCACCCTCGAGTCGTGCACGTACCGCGACCGGCTCGGCGAGTTCGCGGCGCTCGGGGGATCGGTCGTCGGCGTCTCGACGCAGCGCCCGAGCGAGCAGGCCGCGTTCGCCGCGGTGAACGGCATCCGCTTCCCGCTCCTCTCGGACGCCGACCTCGAGCTGACGACGGCCCTGCGACTGCCGACCTTCCGTGCCGGCGGCGCGACCCGTCTCAAGCGGCAGACCCTCGTCGTCGACCGCGACCGCGTCGTGCGCGCCACGCTCTTCCCCATCCCCGAGGTCACGGGATCCGTCGAGGACGCCCTGCGCCTCGTGCGCGAGCTGGCCCGGTCGGCCTAGCGCACCCGGCGCAAGGTGCCGCTCGTGCCTCCGTCGTAGCCAGTGCGGTAGGAGAGCACGTCGTCGCCGAGCACGAAGTAGTCGCCCCCACCCGTCCGCAGCACGCACGACGTCGAGCTGTCCGGGCTGAACGACTCCGTCGCGAAGTCGAACGCCGGTCCGTCGTCGATCTTGACGAGGGTGATCGCGCCGATGCACGGCAGCAGGTCGGTCGTCAGGGTCCCGCACGGCCGGCCCTCGGCGCACGAGCCCGTCACGACCGGCCCTCGGCGCACGAGCCCGTCACGACGAGCGTCATCGTGTAGCGCAGCGACCCCGACCTCGCCGGCCCCGACCACGTGCCGGTCAGCCGGTTCAGCAGCCCGGACCGCGGCGCCGCAGACGGGACGGCCGTCGGTGTGGGGGTGGGCGTGGCCGGGGCAGGCGTGGCCGGCACGCTCGCGGACGAGGCGCTGCCCGGGGACTCGTCGACCACCGGCTGCGCGCCCATCGGCGGCACGAAGTGGGTGATGAGCGTGACGGCGGCGGTGATCGCGGCGGCTCCGAGGGCCGTGACGGCCGCCCACCCGCTCGCGCTGAGGCCGCCGCGCCCGCCCTCGTCCGCCGGTTCGGGGCCGGCACGCGGCTGTTCCGGATCGCCCATGAGGCACCTGCTTAGATCTTCCCCGAGACTTCGAGCGTAGCGAGGGCAGGCGTCCCGGCACACGAGAACGGTGCGTATGCCGTGTGGCCGGCACCCGGCATACGCACCGTTGCTCGTCGGTCGGGGACGACCCCGACCTCGAGGTCAGCCGATCACGACGAGGAGGTCGCCGCCCTCCACCTGCTGCTGCGCGCCGATCGCGACGCGGGAGACCGTGCCCCCGGTGGGGCTCGTGATGTTGGCCTCCATCTTCATCGCCTCGATCGTCGCCACGACGCCGCCGGCCTCGACGGAGTCGCCCTCGGCGACGGCGAGGGTCACGACGCCGGCGAAGGGGGCCGCGACCTGGCCCGTGGCCGCGGGGTCGGCCTTCTCGGCGGACTTGACGTCCGCCTCGACGGTGCGGTCGCGCACCGAGATCGGTCGGAACTGGCCCCCCAGGGTGCACATGACGGTGCGCATGCCCTTGGAGTCGGCCTCGCCGATGGACTGGACGCCGATGAGGAGGACCTTGCCGGGCTCGATCTCCACCTCGTACTCCTCGCCCTGCTCCAGTCCGTGCAGGAACTCGACGGTTCCGAGCACGGAGAGGTCTCCGTAGGACTCGCGGGAGGACTCGAACTCCTTCGTCGGTACCGGGAAGAGCAGCTGGTTGAGCGTCCGCCGCGGTGCCTCGACGAGGTCCTTCTCCTGCTCCGGGGTGAGCTCGGTCAGGCGCGGCTTGGACTGGCGGCCGGCCAGGGCCTTGGTGCGGAACGGCTCCGGCCACCCACCGGGCGGGTCGCCGAGCTCACCGTTGAGGAAGCCGATGACGGAGTCCGGGATGTCGTACTTCTGGGGGTCGTCCTCGAAGTCCTTCGGGTCCGCCCCGGCGCCGACGAGCGCGAGCGCGAGGTCGCCGACCACCTTGGAGCTCGGGGTCACCTTGACGACGTTGCCGAGGATGCGGTTGGCGGCGGCATACATGTCCTCGATCGCCTCGAAGCGGTCGCCGAGGCCGAGCGCGATCGCCTGCTGGCGCAGGTTGCTCAGCTGACCGCCGGGGATCTCGTGGAAGTAGACGCGTCCGGTGGGGGAGTCGAGCCCGGACTCGAAAGGACGGTAGAGGCGGCGCACGGCCTCCCAGTACGGCTCGAGCGCGAAGACGTTCGTGATGTCGAGCCCCGTCGGCCGCTCGGTGTCGTCGGTCGCCGCGACGAGCGCGGACAGGGAGGGCTGGCTCGTCGTGCCTGCCATCGTCGCCGCGGCTGCGTCGACGGCGTCGACCCCGGCGTCGATGGCTGCGAGCAGGGTGCCGATCTGGCCGCCCGCCGTGTCGTGCGTGTGCAGGTGCACCGGCAGGCCGAAGCGCTCACGCAGTGCGCGGACGAGACGCGCCGCGGCGGGCGCGCGGAGCAGCCCCGCCATGTCCTTGATCGCGAGCACGTGCGCGCCGGTGTCGACGATCTGCTCGGCGAGGCGCAGGTAGTAGTCGAGTGTGTAGAGCCTCTCGCCCGGGCTCATCAGGTTGCCGGTGTAGCACAGCGCGACCTCCGCGACAGCAGTGTTGGTCTCGAGGACGGCCTCGACGGCAGGACGCATCTGGGAGACGTCGTTGAGCGAGTCGAAGATGCGGAAGATGTCGAGCCCCGTCGAGGCCGCCTCGCGGACGAACGCGTCGGTGACGGCTGTCGGGTAGGGCGTGTAACCGACCGTGTTGCGTCCCCGCAGGAGCATCTGGAGGGGGATGTTGGGCATCGCCTCACGCAAGGCGGCCAGGCGCTCCCAGGGATCCTCCGCCAGGAAACGCAGGGCGACGTCGTAGGTCGCGCCACCCCACGCCTCCATCGACAGCAGCTGCGGCGTCAGGTGTGAGACGTGCTGGGCGACGTGGAGCAGGTCGCGGGTGCGCATGCGGGTCGCGAGCAGCGACTGGTGGGCGTCACGGAAGGTCGTGTCGGTGACGGCGACGTCGTTGGCCTCGCGCAGCGCCCGCGCGAAGGCGGCCGGTCCGTCGGCGACGAGTCGGTCACGGGCGCCCGGTGGGACCGGTGCGTCCGGCAGCTGGGGGAGCTTGGTGCGCGGGCGAACCCGGGTCGTGACCGGACCGTTCGGCTGGTTGACGGTGACGTCGGCGAGGAACGTGAGCAGCTTCGTCGCGCGGTCGGCGCTGACGCGTGCCGAGAGCAGCTCGGGGCGCTCGTCGATGAACGAGGTGGTCGCCAGTCCCTCCTGGAAGACGGGGTCGTGGAGGACCGCCTCGAGGAAGGGGATGTTGGTCGAGACGCCACGGATGCGGAACTCCGCGAGCGCGCGCTGGGCGCGACGGACCGCAATCGGGAACGTCATGCCGCGACAGGTCAGCTTGACGAGCATCGAGTCGAAGTGGGCGCTGATCTCGGCGCCGACGAAGACGGTGCCGCCGTCGAGGCGCACGCCGCTGCCTCCGGCCGAGCGGTAGACCGTGATGGTCCCGGCGTCGGGGCGGAAGCCGTTGGCGGGATCCTCCGTCGTGATGCGGCACTGCAACGCGAAGCCCTTGGTGCGGATGTCGTCCTGGACCAGTCCCATCGACGCGAACGTGTCACCCGATGCGATCTGCATCTGCATGACGACGAGGTCGATGTCGGTGACCTCCTCGGTGACCGTGTGCTCGACCTGGATGCGGGGGTTCATCTCGATGAAGACGTAGCGTCCGTCCTCGCCGAGGAGGAACTCGACGGTGCCGGCGTTGACGTAGCCGATCGAGCGGGCGAAGGCCACGGCGTCGGCGCACATCCCGGCTCGGGTCTGCGCGTCGAGGTTGGGCGCCGGCGCGATCTCGATGACCTTCTGGTGGCGGCGCTGGAGCGAGCAGTCACGCTCGTAGAGGTGCACGACCTCGCCGGTGCCGTCGGCGAGCACCTGCACCTCGATGTGGCGCGGGTTGACCACGGCCTCCTCGAGGTAGAGCGTCGGGTCGCCGAACGCTGACTCCGCCTCGCGCTGGGCGGCCTCGAGCGCCTCCCGCAGGCCCTCGCGGGCCTCGACCCGTCGCATGCCGCGGCCGCCGCCGCCGCTGACCGCCTTGACGAAGAGGGGGTAACCCATGTCCTCGGCGGCCGCCTCGAGGTCGTCGAGGTCGGTGCCGGGCTCGGACCCGCGCAGCGTCGGCAGGCCGGCCTCCCGGGCGGCCGCGATGGCTCGCGCCTTGTTGCCCGTGAGGTGCAGCACCGACGCCGGCGGCCCGATGAAGGTGATGCCGGCCGCGTCGCACGCCTCCGCGAGGAGGGGGTTCTCCGAGAGGAAGCCGTAGCCGGGGTAGATCGCGTCGGCGCCGGCCTCGACCGCCTGGGCGACGATCGCCTCGTGGTCGAGGTAGGCGCGGACGGGATGCCCCTCCTCGCCGATCTGGTAGGCCTCGTCCGCCTTGAGGCGGTGCTCGCTCTTGCGGTCCTCGTACGGGAAGACGGCGACCGTGCGGGCGCCGAGCTCCGTCGCGGCCCGGAAGGCTCGGACGGCGATCTCGCCTCGGTTGGCGACGAGAACCTTGCGGAACATCGGACCTCCAGGGTGCGGGGGCGACTGGGTGGTCCGCGTCGACCACGGTCGGAAGCCTAGTGGCGGGGCGCACGAGAGCCAGCCCACGTCCCGAACCCGCCCGGCCTGGAGGCGAGTGGTCGGGAATGGCGTGGACCCCCCGAGCGTTCCTCCTGCATACTGTGGTCTCCACTCCGGTGGAGCGCAGAGCTGCTTGACAAGTGAACAGCGTGACGTGGACACCCCTCATGGGGGTGATCGGTTTCGACGGTGATCGACACACCAGGGGAAGCGGGTCGAGGATGCAGGGTTATCTCGTAAACGCTCCTTGCAAAACAATAGGTGCCAATTCCAAGCGCACCGACTTCGCCCTCGCCGCCTGAGCGAGCCTCGAAGTCTGTCAGCCTGAGCTAGTTTCCGACTCAGTGTCTGGCATCAGCTAGGAAACTTGCTGCGCAGTCATGTTGGGGGGCTGCGCGGGACTCTTACTCAACTGGGCCTGTCAGGGGACGTGTGCGTGCGAGCCCTGAGGCCGAGAAAAGCCATAGCGCACTGCACCCGGAGAAGCCCTGGTTTCTCGTCATCGGACGCGGGTTCAATTCCCGCCACCTCCACCACTTCCGTGGTGGCCACGTCACGCTGTTCGCTGTCAGGACAGGCGAGAGGGCGTCCCGTTCGCGGGACGCCCTCTCGCGTATGCCGTGTGCTGCGTCGGCGGTCGTCAGGCCTGCTCGGGAGCACCCGCCGCGGCCTCGGCCGCCATCTGCTCCTTGATGGGGGCCATGTCGAGGTTCTTGACCTGCTCGATGACGTCCTGCAGCGCGGACTGCGGCAGCGCGCCGGGCTGCGCGAAGACGAGGACGCCCTCCTTGAAGGCCATCAGGGTCGGGATCGAGGTGATGTTCGCCGCCGACGCGAGGGACTGCTCGGCCTCGGTGTCGACCTTGCCGAAGACGATGCCCTCGTTGTCGCCGCTCTGCGAGGCGGCGTCGTAGACGGGAGCGAACTGCCGACACGGGCCGCACCAGGACGCCCAGAAGTCGACCAGGACGATGTCGTTGTCGAGAACGGTCTTCTCGAAGGACTGCGCGGTCAGGTCAGTGGTAGCCATGTCTCTCCCAACGGATCGTGTGTGGCGGGTATTCCGCCCTCAGCGCAGTCGCCAGGTCACCGTGACGGCGGCGCCGAGGTCGAGGTCACCGCCCTCGACGGGCATGCCACCGGCGTCCATCGACGCGGCCATGAGCTTCATCGCGCTGCGCTGTGCGGGGACCGCGCCCGCCTCGGCCACCCCGAGGACCACGCCGAGCTCGGCGCCGGAGAGGACGGCATACTGCCGCGCCTTGTCCTCGGCGTCGGCGAAGGCGGCGTCTCGCGCACGGCGCAGGCCCTCGCTCCGGTCGGAGACGTCGAGGCGCACCTGGTCGACCAGGAGCGCGTTGCCCACGGCGGACGCGGCGGCCTCGAGGATCTCGCCCACCGACTCGAGCCGGCGCACCGTGACGGCGAGGCGCTGCTGGGCCGTGAAGCCGACTGCCGTGCCCGTGTTGTCCCAGCGCTGGTTGACGCCTGCGTCGAGGGTGCGGATGTCGGCATCGGCCACGCCGTGGTCGCGCACGACCGCGCCCACCCTGGTGATGCCCTCGGCCGCCCCGGCGAGCGCCGCAGCGACGTCGTCGGCGTCGTGACCGACGCGCAGGTCGAGCCGCACGACGTCGGGGGAGACCGCGGCCCTGCCGCTGCCGGTGACGGTGACCGTGCGCTTGCCCATGGCTTCCTCTCGTCGCGGACCCGCGGGAGGGAGCCGGGCCCTGCCCGCAACCTACCTAGACTGCGGTGCCATGACGAGCCTTCCGCGACGGTCCGCGCCCGCCTCACGACTCGTCGTCGCGGTGGCCCTCGCCGTCGTCGTGGTGCAGCTGCTCGTCCTCTACTGGCCCGTCGTCACCGTCGAGGGCCCCGTCAGCTGGACCGACAAGGTCGTCCACCTGCTCGTCTTCGCCGTGCCGACGAATGCCGTGGGCCGCGCCCTGGGGTCCGTGCGGGTCGCCGTCCTGCTCTTCGCCATCCACGCCCCGGTGAGCGAGCTCGTGCAGCACTTCCTGCTCCCGGGACGCTCCGGCGACGTCTGGGACGCCGTGCTCGACCTCGTCGGTGTGGGGCTCGGGGCCGCGGCTCTCGTGGTCGGGGCGAGGCTGCGCCGCTGGTAGACTCGGGGCATCCGACTCCGAGGTCTCCTCGGATCACGACGGAAGAGATGGCGCCGGGGATGCCCGGCGGGCAGGCTCGTCCGACGGGGTGACACCCCCACCGGAAGCTCGCGCAGACGGCGCGACCCGGCACCGACGCGGAGCGGATCCGAACACCGGACGGCACAGATGCCGGGCACCGGTACACATGGGGCGCAGACACTTCTGCGCCTGAGGCTCGTCTGCATGGTCGTGGTGTGACTCACGGCTCGAGGCGAAGTCTGCATCGAGTCAAGAGAGTTGAATACGCAATGCCCAAGCACACCTCCTCCGGCGCGCCCAAGAAGGCCCGCTGGTCCACCGAGAAGAAGAGCGCCGCAGCCAAGAAGCCCCACCGGGGCCAGGGCGGCGCCGGATCGTTCTCGGGCCCCAAGAGCTCCCGCCCGGTCTCGTCCGGCTCGTCGCACGTCGGCGGCCGCGAGTGGCGCGCCCCGCGTGACGAGCACCGTTCCTCGGACCGTCGTGACGACCGTGGCGGTGACCGTGGTGGCTTCCAGCGCCGTGACGACCGCGGCGACCGTGGTTTCCAGCGCCGCGAGGACCGTCCGTCCTTCGACCGTCGCGATGACCGCCGTGACGACCGTGGCGGTGACCGTGGTGGTTTCCAGCGCCGTGACGACCGCGGCGACCGTGGTTTCCAGCGCCGCGAGGACCGTCCGTCCTTCGACCGTCGCGATGACCGCCGTGACGACCGTGGCGGTGACCGTGGTGGTTTCCAGCGCCGTGACGACCGCGGCGACCGTGGTTTCCAGCGTCGTGAGGACCGTCCGTCCTTCGACCGTCGCGATGACCGTGGCGGTGACCGTGGGGGCTTCCAGCGCCGTGACGACCGCGGCGACCGCGGTTTCCAGCGTCGTGAGGACCGTCCGTCCTTCGACCGTCGTGACGACCGTGGCGGTGACCGTGGGGGCTTCCAGCGCCGTGACGACCGCGGCGACCGCGGTTTCCAGCGCCGCGAGGACCGTCCGTCCTTCGACCGCCGTGACGACCGTGGCGGTGACCGCGGTGGCTTCCAGCGCCGTGACGACCGTCCGTCCTTCGAGCGCCGTGACGACCGTGGTGGTGACCGTGGTGGTTTCCAGCGCCGTGACGACCGTGGCGGTGACCGTGGTGGCTTCCAGCGCCGTGACGACCGTCCGTCCTTCGACCGTCGCAACGACCGTGGTGGTGACCGTGGTGGTTTCCAGCGCCGTGACGACCGTGGCGGTGACCGTGGTGGCTTCCAGCGCCGTGACGACCGTCCGTCCTTCGAGCGCCGTGACGACCGTGGTGGTGACCGTGGTGATTTCCAGCGCCGTGACGACCGTGGCGGTGACCGTGGTGGCTTCCAGCGCCGTGACGACCGTCCGTCCTTCGACCGTCGCAACGACCGCCGTGACGACCGTGGCGCCGACCGGGCTCCCGTGAGCTTCGACGACGCCGAGGCTGAGCGCATGGACGCCGACAGCTGGACCAAGTCGACCCGCGCCGACGTGTCCGACGGACCCGTCGACGTCGCGGCCGACAACGGCTTCGCCGCCCTCGGCCTGCCGGAGCGCATCGTCGAGCGCCTGGCCCGCGAGGGCATCACCTCGCCCTTCCCGATCCAGACCGCGACGATCCCCGACGCGCTGGCCGGCAAGGACGTCCTCGGCCGCGGCCAGACCGGATCCGGCAAGACCCTGGCGTTCGGTCTGCCCCTCATCACCCGGCTGCTCGAGGCGGACCTGCCGCGTCGCCCGCGCAAGCCCCACGCCCTCATCCTCACGCCGACGCGTGAGCTCGCGATGCAGATCTCCGACGCGCTCGAGCCGCTCGTGCACGTCGTCGGCCTGCGCCACAAGCTCGTCGCCGGTGGCCTCAGCTACACCACGCAGATCAACGCCCTGAACAAGGGCGTCGACATCCTCATCGCGACCCCGGGCCGCCTCAACGACCTGCTCGAGCGTGGCGCGGTCGAGATGGACGACATCGCGATCACCGTCCTCGACGAGGCCGACCACATGGCCGAGATGGGCTTCATGGCCGAGATCACGACGAGCCTCGACAAGATCCCGTCCGACGGTCAGCGTCTGCTCTTCTCGGCGACGCTCGACCGCGGCATCGACGCCCTCGTGGAGAAGTACCTCACCGACCCGGTGACGCACTCGACGAACGACGCCACCGCCTCCGTCGAGGGCATGGACCACCACGTCCTGCTCGTCGACCCGCAGCACAAGAAGGTCA
Source organism: Terrabacter ginsenosidimutans (assembly GCF_039539425.1). Classification (NCBI taxonomy): domain Bacteria; kingdom Bacillati; phylum Actinomycetota; class Actinomycetes; order Micrococcales; family Intrasporangiaceae; genus Terrabacter; species Terrabacter ginsenosidimutans. The sequence goes on from NZ_BAABDC010000013.1 coordinate 67,780, forward strand.
TCACGGCCGAGGTCGCGAACCGTGAGGGTCGCACCGTCGTGTTCTGCCGCACCAAGCTCGGCGCCGACCGCATCGCGCTGCAGCTGCGCGAGCAGGGCGTCATGGCGGCCGCGCTCCACGGCGGCCTCAACCAGGGCCAGCGCAACCGCGTGCTCGGAGCCTTCCGTGACGGCACCCTCCCGGTGCTCGTGGCGACCGACGTCGCCGCGCGCGGCATCCACGTCGACGACGTGTCGGTCGTCCTGCAGGTCGACCCGCCGGCCGACCACAAGGACTACCTGCACCGTTCTGGTCGCACGGCCCGCGCCGGCGACAAGGGCACCGTCGTGACCCTCGCGCTGCCGCACCAGCGCAAGACGATGGAGCGCCAGCTCAAGGATGCCGGCCTCGAGATCTCGCCGGTCCGGGCGACGCCCGGCGACGCGATCATCGCGGCCACCGGCGCGACGACGCCCAGTGGTGTCGCGATCGCCGAGGACGACTTCCAGCGCCTCATCGCCGGACCGAAGCAGCACCGTCGAGCCCCGGCCGGACCCCGCGGTCCGCGCCAGGGCCAGCGCAGTGGCTCGCGCCCGCACCAGGGTGGCGGTCGTGACGACCGTCGCGGACAGCGGGGCGACCGCGGAGACGGCCTCGTCTCCCGCTGGGGCGACGATGACCGCAGCGGACGTCGGGGCGCCCGCTTCTGAGCGGTCGCCGGTGTGGAAGGCTGGGCTCGTGAGCTCGACGTTCCACACCGGCCGCCTCCTCGTGGCGACGCCGTCCGTCGGGGGTGACGTGTTCCATCGGTCCGTCATCCTCATGCTCCACCACGACGACGGCGGCGCCCAGGGCGTCGTGCTCAACAAGCCCCTGTCGGCCGAGGTGGACTCGGTGCTGCCGGGCTGGCAGCGCGTCGTCACCGCGCCGCACGTGCTCTTCCAGGGTGGTCCCGTGTCGACGTCGTCGGCGCTGGGCCTCGTGACCGTGCCGGGCGACGAGCCCGAGCCGCTCGGGGTCAAGCGGCTCTTCGGCTCGATCGGGCTCGTCGACCTCGACGTGCCGACCCCCGTGGTCGCGGCCGAGCTGGCTGGGCTGCGCATCTTCGCCGGCTACTCCGGGTGGGAGGCGGGCCAGCTCGAGGGCGAGGTGCTGCGCGGGGACTGGTACGTCGTCGACGCCGAGGTGCGCGACGCCTTCACCCCTGAGCCCGACCGGCTGTGGAGCGAGGTGCTGCGGCGCCAGCGCGACAGCCTCGCGTACGTCGCCAGCTTCCCCGACGACCCGTCGATGAACTGACGTGGGCGTGTCCGACATCGGAGAGCCCCTGACCGGGGAGCTTCCCGAGCTGCCGAGGTCGACCAGGCGAGTTGCCTTCGTCGACAGCGGACTCGGGCTCCTCGGGTATGCCGACGCCCTCCACGCGCTGCGCCCCGACCTCGGTCTCGTGCTGTCGCTGGACCCTGACAACATGCCCTACGGCCCCCGGACCCCGGACGAGGTGCAGCGGCTCATCCTCGCCTCGGCGCGGGCCACGCTGCCGTTCGAGCCGGACGCGGTCGTCGTCGCGTGCAACACCGCGTCGGTCCACGGGCTCGGGGCCCTCCGTGCCGAGCTCGAGCCGCACGTGCCCGTCATCGGAACCGTCCCGGCCATCCGTCCGGCTGCCGCCTCCGGCGGCCCGGTCGCCGTGTGGGCCACCGCCGCCACGACCTCGAGCGACTACCTGCGCGGTCTCGTCGACGCCTTCGCCGCCGACGTCGAGACCCATGCCGTCGCGGCGCTGGGACTCGCCGAGGCCATCGAGTCCGGCGACGAGCAGGCGATCGAGGAGTCCATCGCGTATGCCGCGTCGCACACCCCTGCGGGTGTCCGGTCCCTCGTGCTCGGCTGCACCCACTACGGGCTCGTCGTGGACCGCATCCTCGCAGCCCTCGAGGAGGGCGTGACGGTCCACGACTCACCGGTCGCCGTGGCGCGCCAGACGTTGCGCCGCATCGGCCTCGAGCCGGACGCGACGGCACCGCACGCGGGCGTCGAGGCGGTGCTCCTCAGCAGCCGGCCCGGACGCCTGCCCGAGTCGTGGGCCTCCTACCCGGCAGGCCGACGCCTGCTCGCTGCGCCGGCCACGGGTCGACCGGCCGGAACGAGCCACTGAACCGACGTCAGGGAGCCGAGAGCGGGCGTCGTTCCGGTCGCTCGACCCCAGCCGTAGACTTCCCGCATGAGCACGATGCCTCCGGATCCGTTCGAGCCCGAGCCGCTGCGTCGCACGAGCACGACCACGATCGAGCGCGAGGAGGTCCGGGAGGAGCTCCAGGAGCCCGGCGACCACGAGCGCTTCTCGCACTACGTGCGCAAGGAGAAGATCCTCGAGAGCGCCCTGTCCGGCGAGCCGGTGGTGGCGCTCTGCGGCAAGATCTGGGTCCCTGGTCGCGACCCGCAGAAGTTCCCCGTCTGCCCGGTCTGCAAGGAGATCTACGACGGCCTGCGTGACCCGCAGGACGGCGGCGACGGCGACAAGAGCGGTGGCGGCGGGGAGTCCTGACCGGTTCGTCCACTTTCGTCGCGCCGTCCCTGCGCCGTGCCCGACCCTGCTGCGCTTTCCTTAAGGGTTCTTTACTCGTCCCGGCTCCGCCGCTGACGGTCGCGTACCTACAGTCGCTGGGATCGACACCCGATCGGGTGTCGTGTCGGACGAGAAAGGTCACCCCATGAAGCTTCGCTCCCTGATGCTCGCGGCACCGCTCGCACTCGCCGCGGTGTCGCTCGGCGCGCCCGCCCAGGGCTCGCCCGTGCTCGACGGTCACGTCCGCGCCACCTGCCTCGACCCGGCGGCCGTCGGAGCCCGTGTGGCCCACGGCACCGCGAAGGACCCGCACGAGCTGAGCGAGGCGCAAGTGCGCGCCAACGAGGCGGCGCTGACCAAGGCCCTCGCGGCCAAGGGCCTGACCCGTGACTCGTCGGGCAAGGTCGTCCAGCAGGGCGCGACGGGCAAGCCCGGCACCGGGGGTGCGTTCGCGTCCGCGACGGTCAAGGTCTACTGGCACACCATCACCAACGGCAGCCAGGGCGCGGTCAGCAGCAGCACGGTCAACAGCCAGCTGAGCGTGCTCAACAAGGCCTACTCCGGCACCGGTCTCAGCTTCACCCTCGCCGGGTCCGACTCGACGAGCAACTCGTCCTGGTACACCGTGACCCCCGGCTCAGCAGCCGAGAAGAGCATGAAGACGACCCTGCGCAAGGGCACGATGGCCGACCTCAATCTCTACTCGGCCAACATCGGGCAGGGCCTGCTCGGCTGGGCGACCTTCCCCAAGAGCACCTACGACGCCATGGACGGCGTCGTCATCCTCACGGCCTCCCTGCCGGGCGGCAGCGCCACGAACTACAACCAGGGCGACACCGCGACGCACGAGGTGGGCCACTGGGTCGGGCTCTACCACACCTTCCAGGGCGGCTGTAACGGCAACGGCGACTACGTCGCCGACACGCCCGCCGAGGCGAGTGCCGCCTACCAGTGCCCGACCGGCCGCGACACGTGCACGAGCCCCGGCCTCGACCCGATCAAGAACTTCATGGACTACACCTACGACTCGTGCATGAACACCTTCACCACCGGCCAGGTCAGCCGCATGCAGGCGCAGTGGACGGCGTACCGCGCCGGCAAGTGAGCCAGCGCACGACCGCGCCCGGTCGCGAAAGCGACTGAGCGGCATACCATCCAGGCCGAGGCCCCGCTCGCAGGCGGGGCCTCGGCATGTCGCCGCGGGGGATTCGTTACGGTGGTGGCTCTATGAGTTCAGGGGCCGCCTTCCATCTCCCACCCGCCTTTCCCGAGCGGGCTGCGTGGGGTACCGCCAGCAAGCTGCGTGCCTGGCAGCAGGAGGCGCTCGACCTCTATCTCGGCAAGGCCCCGCGCGACTTCCTCGCGGTCGCCACGCCCGGTGCAGGCAAGACGACCTACGCCCTGCGCGTGGCCACCGAGCTGCTGAGCGCCGGCATCGTCCAACGCATCACCGTCGTGGCACCCACCGAGCACCTCAAGACCCAGTGGGCCGACGCCGCCGCCCGGGTCGGCATCAGCCTCGACCCCAAGTTCAGCAACAGCGTCGGCAGGCACAGCGAGGACTACCACGGTGTCGCCGTGACCTACGCCCAGGTCGCCTCGCGGCCGTCGCTGCACCGTGAGCTGACGACCTCGCGCTCGACGCTCGTGATCCTCGACGAGGTGCATCACGGCGGTGACGCCAAGAGCTGGGGTGACGGCATACGCGAGGCCTTCGAGCCCGCCACGCGTCGTCTGTCGCTGACGGGCACACCGTTCCGCTCGGACACCTCGCCGATCCCGTTCGTCACGTACGAGCTCGACGCCGAAGGCACCCTCGTCAGCTCGAGCGACTACACCTACGGCTACGCCGAGGCGCTGCGCGACGGCGTCGTCCGGCCCGTGCTCTTCATGGCCTACGGCGGCAGCATGCGGTGGCGGACCAAGGCCGGTGACGAGCTCGAGGCCCGTCTGGGCGAGCCGATGACGAAGGACTTCGTCGCGCACGCATGGCGCACCGCGCTCGACCCCAAGGGGGAGTGGATCCCCGCGGTGCTCACCGCTGCCGACCGCCGCCTCACCGAGGTGCGTCGTCACGTCGAGGACGCCGGCGGGCTCGTCATCGCCTCGAACCAGACCCAGGCGAGGGCGTATGCCGCGATCCTGCGTCAGCTGACCGGCGAGGCACCGACGGTCGTGCTCTCCGACGACCTCGGCGCGAGCAAGCGCATCGAGGACTTCGGGGCGAGTGACGAGAGGTGGATGGTCGCGGTCCGCATGGTGTCCGAGGGGGTCGACGTGCCGCGGCTGGCGGTCGGCGTCTACGCCACGTCGACCTCGACGCCGCTCTTCTTCGCACAGGCCGTCGGACGCTTCGTGCGGGCCCGACGGCGGGGGGAGACCGCCTCGGTCTTCCTGCCCTCCGTCCCCGTCGTCCTCGACCATGCGTCGAGACTCGAGGAGCAGCGCGACCACGCCCTCGACCTCAAGCCCAACCCCGAGGACATCGGGCAGATGTGGGCCGAGGAGCAGGCGCTCATCGACGACGCCAACCGCGCCGACAAGGCGAGCGGCGCCCTCGACGAGGGGGCGTTCGAGGCTCTCGAGTCCGACGCGCACTTCGACCACGTCCTCTTCGACAAGCAGCAGTGGGGCATGCACGCCCAGGTCGGCTCCGCGGACGAGGAGGAGTACCTCGGCCTGCCCGGCCTGCTCGAGCCCGACCAGGTGTCGGCCCTGCTCCGCGAGCGGCAGAGCCGTCAGGTCAAGAAGGCCCCCCAGGGGGCCGCGGCGCCGATGCCGGTGGCGGCGCACCGAGCCCTGGCCGCTCAGCGCCAGGAGCTCAACAAGCTCGTCTCGACCTACGCGCGGCAGAAGGGACTCCCGCACGCCAACGTGCACATGGACCTGCGCCGCGTGTGTGGCGGTCCCGACCTCGCGGCCGCGTCGTCCGACCAGGTCTCCGAGCGCATCGACAAGATCCGGCTCTGGCTCGTCGGGCGTCGCTGACGGTTCATCATCCGGATGCCTGCTCGGCCCAATCGAGCGGTGCTGTCCGGCTAGGGTCTGCCTTGCGCCTCGGGGGCGAGCCGCGCACCTGTGACACGGGACTGCTCCGATCGAGCACCTGACAGACGAAGGACGACATGAGCAACGACAGCACCTCCGCCACCCCTGACTTCCTCGGATCCTCGACCACCCGTCGCCAGCTGCTGGCCCTCGCCGCCGTCGGTGGCGCCGGGCTCGCCACGGTCGGTGCGGCCTCGACCGCCACCGCGGCGCCCGGCCCGGGCACCAACGGGGAGGTCGTGCGGCTCACCGTGCTCGGCACGACAGACCTGCACGGCAACGTCTACAACTGGGACTACTTCAAGAACGCCGAGTACGACGACAAGGCGCACAACGACATCGGCGTCGCCAAGGCGTCCTCGATCATCAAGGCGATCCGCGCCGAGGTCGGCGCCGAGCGCACCCTGACGATCGACGCCGGTGACACGATCCAGGGCACGCCGCTGGCCTACTACTACGCCAAGATCGACCCGATCACCGGTGGCTCGACGCACCCCATGGCCGCCGCGATGAACCAGGTCGGCTACGACGCCGCCGCCCTCGGCAACCACGAGTACAACTACGGCCTCGAGACCCTGCGAGCCTTCGAGAAGCAGCTGGCGTTCCCGCTGCTGTCGGCCAACTCCGTCGACTGGAACACCGGTGCGCCGGCCTTCAAGCCGTGGATCATCAAGACGGTCAAGCTGGCCGACACCAAGGCGATCAAGGTCGGCATCCTCGGGCTGGTCACGCCGGGGGTCGCGATCTGGGACAAGGCCAACGTCGAGGGCAAGGTGAAGTTCCCCGGAATCGTCGAGCAGGCCAAGGTCATGGTGCCGCGCCTCAAGGCGGCCGGGGCCGACGTCGTCATCGTCGCCTGCCACTCGGGCGACAACGGCAAGTCGTCGTGGGGCGACTCGCTGCCCTACGTCGAGAACGCCAGCGCGATCCTCGCCGAGGAGGTCCCGGGGATCGACGCCGTGCTCGTCGGGCACGCGCACCTCGAGATCCCGCAGCGCTACGTCACGAACAAGGCGACGGGCAAGCAGGTCCTGCTGTCCGAGCCCTACTACTGGGGCATGCGCGTCACGCGGATGTCACTCGACGTCCAGAAGGTCCGCGGCCAGTGGCAGGTCGTCCACTCGGAGGCGACCCTCTACAACTCCAACGTCGCGCCCGAGGACCCCGCCGTGACCGGTGCCGTCGCGGCCGCCCACCAGAAGGTGCTCACCTACGTCAACGGCGTCATCGGCACGTGCACGCAGGCCATGTCGGCGGCGACGTCGCGCTACGAGGACACCTCCGCGATCGACTTCATCAACTTCGTCCAGGCCGACGCCGTGAAGAAGGCCATCGCCGGCACCCCCGAGGCGTCGCTCCCGGTGCTGTCGATCGCCGCGCCGTTCAACAAGCTCGCCGCGATCCCGGAGGGACAGGTGACGATCCGCGACGTGGCCGGCCTCTACATCTACGACAACACGCTGCTCGGCATCGTGCTCACCGGCGCCCAGGTCAAGGCCTACCTCGAGAAGAGCGCGGAGTACTTCAAGCCCTGCACGACGACGGGACCGGTCGCCGCCGACGCCGTGACCAACGCCAACGCGACGCCCGACTACAACTACGACGTCATGGGCGGGCTCGACGCCGACCTGACCTACGACATCGACCTCGCCAAGCCGGTGGGCTCGCGCATCGTGGGTCTTTCGTATGCCGGCGCGGAGGTCGCCACGGACGCGCGGTTCGTCGTCGCGATCAACAACTACCGCCAGTCCGGTGGTGGCAACTTCCCGGGTGTCGTGACGGCCCCGGTGGTCTACAACCGGCAGATCGAGATCCGCCAGCTGCTCATCGACTGGGCGACGGCCAACAAGGTCATCGACCCGCCGACCTTCTCCAGCATGGACTGGAAGCTCGTCAGCAACGGCAGCGCGATCTCCGTCACGCCCTGAGTGGGCCGACGATGGCTGGGGTGCCCCGCTGCTTGGGAGGACAGCGGGACACCCCGGTTCCCCGCCGCACGCGGGTGGGACCACGGAACGGCAGAGAGACGTACCCGCCGGGACAGGGGAGCACCGACGGGTACGCACCTCCATCTTCTCGGATCCGGGGGCTCGATGTGATCTGTTTCGACGGGATCGCGTCATGATCTGCGATCTCGATCGTCTAACGGAAGACGGGACCGCAGGCCTGTGCCGTCCGGGGTCCCGGGCTGCTCGTGGAGGGGTGCCCGGGGCCCCGACCGTCGGCTCGCGCCGCGCGTCCCGCCTTCGCCCAGCGGCGCTCAGGCCCCGGTGAGCACCTGGTAGCCCCACGCCGGGAGCCGGTATTCCTGTCCCTGCGCCAGCTGCAGCGCCTCGCCCGTGAAGGCGTCGCGCCACGAGCCGGCCTGCGGGCCGTCGCCGAGGGTCACCGTCTGCTCCTCGGCGCTGAAGTTGAACGCCCCGAGGACGCGGTCGTCGCCGACCGCCCGGACGAAGACCAGGACCGAGGCCTCGGCCGAGTTCGGCACCCGCACCATCCGGCCGCCGGCTGCGCCGTTCCACAGCGCGGGGTGAGCCTTCTTGAGGGCGAACAGCTGCCGGTAGAGCTCGCCCTGCTCGTCCTCTCGCCACTCGATCTCGTCCTTGTCGAAGAAGATGAGCCGCTTGTCGCTGCCGGCCTCCTGCCCGTTGTAGACCAGGGGCATGCCCTCGCTGATGACCGACAGCACGATCGAGGGCAGGAGCGCGTCGCCGAACTGCTCGTACTCGGTCCCCTCCCAGGCGTTCTTGTCGTGGTTGCTGACGAACAGCATCCGGTAGGCGTCGCGCTGGTAGAAGCGGTCGTTCCAGGCGTAGTAGACCTTGAGCGCCTCGACGTCGGCCTTCCCGTGCGCGATCTTGTGGAGCGTCTCGTTCCAGCTCCAGCCGTAGGTCATGTCGAAGGCGCGCACGTGCAGGTCGCGCGACTCCCACTCGGCCAGCATGAAGACCGGCTTGATCTCGTCGAGCTCGCGGCGGACGTTGTCCCAGAAGTCGACGGGCACGAATCCAGCCACGTCGCAACGGAACCCGTCGACGCCGACCTCACGAACCCAGTACTTCATCGCGTCCGTCATGTAGCGGCGCAGGTCGGGGTTGTCGTAGTCCAGGTCGATGATGTCGTCCCAGTCCCACCACGGCGTGGGGCGGAAGTCTCCCTTCCAGTCACGGGCGTACCAGTCGGGGTGCTCCTGGACGAGAGGGTTGTCCCACGCGGTGTGGTTGGCGACCCAGTCGAGGATGACGTGCAGTCCGAGACCGTGCGCGGTGTCGACGAAGTGGCGCAGGTCCTCGAGCGTGCCGAACTCCGGGTTGACGCCGAGGTAGTCCTTGACGGCGTACGGGCTGCCGAGGACTCCCTTGCGGTTCTCCTCACCGATGGGGTGCACCGGCATGAGCCAGACGATGTCGATGCCGAGCTCGCGGATGCGGGGGAGATGCGCCTCGGCCGCGCGGAAGGTGCCTTCGGGCGTGAAGTGGCGCTGGTTGATCTGGTAGATCGTCGCGCTGCGGCTCCACTCCGGGTGGGTCAGCTCGACGGCGGGCCGGGGTGCATAGGGGTTCGCGGTCACTGGAGGCTCCTGGTCCGAAGGGGTGGTGCTCGAGGCTGGGTGGTGCGGTCCTACCCCGTCACGACGAGGTCTCGAGCAGGTGCTCGACGAGTGGGATCGTGCGGTGGTCGAGACGGGTGGCGAGCGAGATGACCGTCGACGCCCGGGTGACGTGGGCGTCGTCGACGACCTTGTCGATGACGCGCTGCAGGTCGGCGTTGTCCCGGCCGACGATGCGGATGAGCACGTCGCCCGAGCCGGTGATGGTGTGGGCCTCGAGCACCTCGGGGATCGCGGCGAGGTGCTCGACGACGGGGGAGTGCCCGCCGCGCCCCTGCCGAATCTCGAGCGTGCAGAAGGCCGTGACGGGATAGCCGAGCGCCGCCGGGTCGACGTCCGGTGCCATCGATCTCAGCACCCCGGTGCGCTGCAGCCGGTCGAGCCGGGCCTGGACGGTGCCCCTGGCGACGCCGAGCCGTCGGGAGGTGCCGAGAACCCCGATGCCCGGCTCGGTGAGCAGCAGCAGCAGGATCCGGCAGTCCAGGGCGTCCACGGGTGCCCGCGCTGCTGCTCCGGCTGATGAGGTCATGGGCAGAGTGTCCAGCACCACACGGCATACGGGCAACACTTTGTGCACTGTGCTCAGCCGCGAACGTCGCTGTTGCACACCCCGACGTCCTGGGTCACTCTCACACCATGACCGACACGATGCCGTCTGCGGCCACCGACCTCACCGACCAGGAGCGCGAGGCCGACCTCGACCTCGAGCAGCTCAAGCAGCTCGTCGGTCTCGTCGAGTACGACGAGAACACCGACGTCTTCCCCGTCACCGGATGGGACGCGATCGTCTTCGTCGCGGGCAACGCCACCCAGAGTGCGCACTACTACCAGAGCGCCTGGGGCATGGAGCTCGTCGCCTACTCCGGCCCGGAGAACGGCAACCGCGACCACAAGTCCTTCGTCCTCAAGAGCGGCTCCATCCGGTTCGTCATCATGGGCGCCGTCGACCCCGACAGCCCCCTCGCCGACCACCACCGCCGCCACGGCGACGGCGTCGTCGACATCGCCCTCGAGGTGCCCGACGTCGACCGGTGCATCGCCCAGGCCGTCAAGGCCGGCGCAACGGTCCTCGAGCAGCCCTCCGACCGCACCGACGAGCACGGCACGGTCCGCACGGCCGCGATCGCGACCTACGGCGAGACGCGCCACACGCTCGTCCAGCGCCAGGTGAACGGGCAGACGTATGCCGGCCCCTACCTCCCCGGCTACGTCCCCATGAGCTCGTCCTACGAGAAGCGCGAGGGGCAGCCCAAGCGCCTCTTCCAGGCGCTCGACCACATCGTCGGCAACGTCGAGCTCGGACACATGGACGAGTGGGTCGGCTTCTACAACCGCGTCATGGGTTTCGTGAACATGGCCGAGTTCATCGGCGACGACATCGCGACCGACTACTCGGCCCTCATGAGCAAGGTCGTCGCCAACGGCAACCACCGCGTGAAGTTCCCCCTCAACGAGCCGGCGATCGCCAAGAAGAAGAGCCAGATCGACGAGTACCTCGAGTTCTACCGCGGCGCCGGTGCCCAGCACCTCGCCGTCGCGACGAACGACATCCTCGCCTCGGTCGACGCGCTGCGCGCCAACGGCGTCGAGTTCCTCGAGACCCCGGACAGCTACTACGAGGACGCCGAGCTCCGTGAGCGCATCGGCAACGTCCGCGTGCCGATCGAGGAGCTGCAGAAGCGCAAGATCCTCGTCGACCGCGACGAGGACGGCTACCTGCTGCAGATCTTCACCAAGCCGCTCGGCGACCGCCCGACGGTCTTCTTCGAGCTCATCGAGCGGCACGGCTCGCTCGGTTTCGGCAAGGGCAACTTCAAGGCGCTCTTCGAAGCCATCGAGCGCGAGCAGGACAAGCGCGGCAACCTCTGAGCCCGCCCGCGGGCTGACCAGCGGCCGATCGACCGCGGACCCGGC
>NZ_BAABDC010000014.1:0-71017 GCF_039539425.1 Terrabacter ginsenosidimutans
CCCCTGCTCGAGCAGCCCCAGCGCCTGTTCCCGCTGAGCTACCGAATACCGCCTCAGTCCACCAGCCATCGTCCCGCCTCCACACGACATCCGTGTTGCGCAGACGATCTGAGACCGCCCTCACTCGAGTGGGACGGGGCGCTCACTCGAGTGGTGGCTGGGGGACGCCGACCGCGCGGAGCATCCGGGCCGCCTGCTCGCGCATGACATCCCGCAGCTCGGGCGGGTCGAGGACCGTCATCTCCCACGGCAGCACCCCGAGGTGCATGGCCATCCACCCGAGGTGGTTGCCGCCGGCCTCGAAGATGCAGCGTGTCCGCCCGTCGGCCGTGACCGTGCCCACGGACGCGGGAATCTGCTTCTCCACCAAGGACTTCGGGGCCTCGATGCGCACCCGGCACACGTGGTCGTAGGCGCCCTGCGAGATAGAGCGACGCACGTGGTCGGCCGCGTCGGGCGCGTCGTCGCGGGGTCGGAACCGCCAGCCGCGTGACTCCGCAGCAGTCATCCGGTCGAGCCGGAAGATGCGCCAGTCGTCCCGGTCGAGGTCGAAGCCGAACAGGTACCAGCGGCGTCCGGTGGCGACGAGCCGGTAGGGCTCGACCCGGCGTTCGCCCGAACCGCGCGGGCCGGCATACGCGAAGGTGACGCGCTCGGTCTCGCGGCACGCCCGGGCGAGCAGGAGCAGGATGGCGGCGTCGACGGGGGCGGTGTCGCTCGTGAGGGTCACGGTGGCCTCGTGGATCGCCTCGACCTGCGAGCGCAGGCGGCCCGGGAGCACCTGGTCGAGCTTGGCGAGCGTGCGGACGGCGGCCTCACCCAGACCCTCGACCGTGCCGCCGGCGGCGAGCCGCAGGCACACCGCGATGGCGACGGCCTCGTCGTCGTCGAGCAGGAGCGGCGGCAGCCGTCGACCGGCGCCGAGCTGGTACCCGCCACCGGCGCCGTGGGCCGCGTTGACCGGGTAGCCGAGATCGCGCAGGCGCTCGACGTCGCGGCGCACGCTGCGGGTCGTGACGCCGAGCCGGGCGGCGAGCTCCGTGCCGCTCCAGACCGGCCTGCTCTGCAGGAGGTCGAGAAGGCGCAGCACCCGCGCGGTGGTGCCGGTGCCGTCGCTGCTCGTGGACATGACCCGAGCATGACAGGCACTGCGGACAGAAGCTGTCCTATATGGGTGGGACGCTCGACGCATGACATCGACACAGACCTCCATCGACTGGACCGCCGTCCTCGTCGACCAGGCAGCCTGGCACTGGACCAACCAGCTGCGCCCCCGCTTCGAGGGCCTGACCGACGAGGAGTACGTCTGGGAGCCGACGCCGGGCGCCTGGAACGTCCACCCGCGCGGCGAGGGCAGCACCGAGACCCAGGGCGGCAGCGGCGAGCTGACGATCGACTGGGCCTACCCGGAGCCGGTGCCCGCGCCGATGACGACGATCGCGTGGCGGCTCGCGCACGTCATCGTCGGCGTCCTCGGCGCCCGCGTGCACAGCCACTTCGGCGGCCCTGCCGTCGACTACATGTCGTTCCCGTACGCCGCCACGGCCCAGGAGGCGCTCGAGCAGCTCGACGCGGCCTTCGCGGCGTGGACCACGGGGGTCCGCGGCTGGGATGCGGCGGCTCTCGCCGAGCCGTGCGGCCCCAGCGAGGGTCCGTGGGCCGAGCACCCTCGCGTCGAGCTCGTGCTCCACATCAATCGCGAGCTCATCCACCACGGGGCCGAGATCGCCCTGCTCCGTGACCTCTACGCCCACCGCAACGACTGAGAGCAGGCACCGGCCATGGCAGCCCACGTCCCACCCGTCGCCGACGAGCGCGAGAGCCTCATCGCCTATCTCGACCAGCAGCGCGACGCGTTCGTCACCGTCGCCCACGGTCTCACCGAGGAACAGATCCGTCTCGCCCCGACCGCGGGCACGCTCAGCATCGGCGGTCTCATCAAGCACGTCACGACTTGCGAGCGCGGCTGGACCGAGCGGATGGCGGCCGCTCCCGCGGCGCCGACACCGCCTGACCGCACCGTCGAGGAGCAGGCCACCGCCTGGGGTGACGACTTCCGCGTCACCGACGACGACACCCTCGAGTCGCTCCTGTCCGCGCTGGGCGCGCAGGGTGACGTCACGCGTGAGGTCCTCCGCCACGCGGACCTGGGCGCCGCGGTGCCGGTCCCGCGGGACGCCCCGTGGTTCCCCCACGACGTCGACGCCTGGTCGGTGCGATGGGTCGCCATGCACCTCGTCGAGGAGCTCGCCCGCCACGCCGGCCACGCCGACATCGTCCGGGAGTCGATCGACGGGGCGACGATGTACGAGCTGGTGGCCGCCCGTGAGGGCTGGCCCGAGACGCCATGGCTCAAGCCGTGGCGACCGGCGGCGCCGACCCGCGTCTGACACGAAAAGCACTGCAGCGCAAAGGCGAAGGGCCCTTGGGAGTATGAGTCTCAAGGGCCCTTCTGGTTTGATCGGTCGATGTGACGCTCCCGATCGACTTCTCGTCGGCTCCGGTCCCGGCCGCCTCGTCACCCGGCTGCCGCGGTGGGTTGCCCCACCGTGTGGACCCTCGTCTCCGAGTCGTCCCGCTCTCCCCGAAGGAAGGGCGTGAGAGATTTCTATCCCTGCCGGGGACGGTCCGCAAGCACTTCCCGAAAACTTCTCGGCGGTCCACAGCGCTACGGCGTGTCGTCCACAGCAAACCCCTTCTTCTCCACATGGCCGGAGCACCCGTGCACAGCTTGTGCACCGGCCCTGTGGACGACGGGCCTCAGCCGCCGGGACGGTCGAGCTCGTCGAGCACCGACTGCAGGAGCGCCGCCCCGTGGGCCGCGGAACGCGCCCGCTCACGGTCGCCGGCTGCGGCATACGCCGTCTCTGCCTCGACGAGCGACGACACCTCGAGGGCGACGACGGAGCGCTCGGTCGCATGGTCGAGCCGGCGTCGCTCGGCCTCCGTGACTCCGAGACCGACCGCCGCACCGGCCACGTCCGAGGCCGTGAACGCGGATGCGGGCGTGGACGCAGCGCCCGGCGGCTCGTCCCCCACGGGAACGGCCTCGGCGTTCTCGATGGCAGCCACGGCAGTTCGCAGCACACTGACGGCCGACCGGTCTCGCTCGCGCATCGCCGTCGTGAGCCGGGATCGCAGGACCGTGCGCAGCGTCGACGTCATGACGAGACCGTATGCCGCCGGCTGACCTGTGCGCCAATGGTTTTCGGCCGCCAGGACACGACCGGGCGAGCGAGCGCCCGTCCCGCCCAGACGTCGCTCAGCCTTCGGACATGAGGCGTTCACGCAGGAAGCCGACGACGGCATCGACCGCCTCGTGGTGCCGGTGGTCCGTCAGCGTGGCGTGCCCGGTGCCCGCGAGCTCCACCCGGATGAAGCCGTCGCCGAGCACCCGCTCCAACGTGTCGAACCTGGTGCCGGTGACCCAGTCGTGCCGGTATCGCACGCCGAGCACCGGACATCCCTGAGCGACCCGCTCGGCCACCGCAGCGAGGTCCTCGGCGCTGAGGTTGACGTCGGCGGCCCGTCTCCGGCCCAGTGGCAGTGGGGTCGCCGGCTGTGCGACCACCGGCGCGACGACGGCCGGGTCCACCATCATCGCCAGGGCGAACCCGCCGGTCACGCACATGCCGACCACTCCGATGCCAGGACCCTCCGCCGTCGCGTGAACCGCGCGGGCGAGGCTGCGCAGCCACCCGGCGAGCGGCGCGGTGCGCCCGGCCGCGAACATGGTGAACTCCCTCGTGAGGCACAGCCGCGGCACGACGCGCGCGGCCTCCCAGGTGCGCGGCGGCGCGTGTGCGCTGCCGAAGAGGTGCGGCAGCACGACGGCGAAGCCGGCCTGCACGAGCTCGTCACCGAAGTCGATGACCTCGGGCGTGAGGCCCGGGCTCTCGTGGATGACGATGACGGCAGGCCCGCTGCCGCGTCGGTACGTCGGGTAGGCGCGGCCGTCCGCCTCGTGCCGCCCCGCCTCCCACTCCTCCAGCAGCGACATGGCAGCGACACTACGCCGACCCCCTGTCGTCCTCTCGCGACGAAGTTACGCTGGCGCCATGTCGACGCCAGCGACCGCGGAGCGCGGACGGTTTGCCGGACTGCTCTCCCCCTCGGAGCGCGACCCCCTGCCCGTCACCGACCAGGCCGTCCAGCGCGGGCTCCGCCGGGAGACGGTCCTCGTCCTCGGGGTGAGTCTCGGGTCGTCGGCCGTCTACGCCGTGCTCAGCATCATCGAGAAGCTGACCCGCCCCGTACCGCTGTCCCAGCAGACGACGGCGATGAACCAGTCGGCCACCCCGGGTCGCCCCTGGCTCGACCTCGCCTTCCAGCTCGCCGGCATCGTCCTCCCGCTCGTCGCGGTCGCCCTCGCCCTCTACCTGCTGAACCACATCCGCCAGCCGGCGGTCGACGTGCGCGCCGGTCACTTCGTCGGGCTCGACCGTCGCGAGCCGGGGCGCGACCTGCTCCGCGGGCTCGGGCTCGCCGCCGTGATCGGCATCCCGGGCCTCGGCTTCTACTTCCTCGCCAAGGCCATCGGCATCAACACCCAGGTGTCGGCGGCCAACCTCGAGGCCGTGTGGTGGTCGGCGCCGGTGCTCGTGCTTGCAGCCATCGAGAACGCCGTGCTCGAGGAGGTCATCATGGTGGGCTACCTCTTCACGAGGTGGCGCCAGTCCGGGTGGTCGTGGCCGCTCGTCATCGGCCTGTCCGCCCTCATCCGCGGCAGCTACCACCTCTACCAGGGCTTCGGCGGCTTCGCCGGCAACATCGTCATGGGCCTCGTCCTCGGGCTCGTCTTCGTCCGCACCCGGCGCGTCATGCCGCTCGTCGTCTGCCATGCGATCCTCGACACGGTGGCGTTCGTCGGCTACTCCGTCCTGCGCGCCCGCGGCGTCTCGCTCTGACGACCCCGCCCTGAGCGCCCGGCCGCCCGGCACGACCCACCCAGCCACACTGCATACGATGGCGCCCATGAACTCGGCCACGCAGGTGCGCGCTCGCCTGCTCGGGGACCCGGCCGACGACTTCCGCGTGACCCGTCGCACCGCCGGCCGCATCGCCTGGCTCGGCTGGGCCGGCCCGCTCTTCTTCATGCTGGTCGGCGGCTTCATGCGCTTCTGGCACGTCGGGGCGCCGCACCAGCTGGTCTTCGACGAGACGTACTACGTCAAGCAGGGCTGGTCGATGGTCCTGTACTGGTTCGAGATGAAGAACGACGACGTGCTGCAGCAGGCCAACCAGGTCGACCAGCACTTCACCGCCAACGACCCGATGGTCTACGGCACCGAGGGCGACTTCGTCGTCCACCCGCCCGTCGGCAAATGGCTCATCGGGTGGGGCGAGGCGCCCTTCGGCATCCTCAACTCCTTCGGCTGGCGCTTCGCCGTCGCGCTCGCCGGCACCATCTCGATCTTCATGCTCGGGCGCATCGCGCGACGGCTCTTCCGCTCGGACCTGCTCGGCACCGTGGCCGCAGCGCTGCTCGCCTTCGAGGGTCACCACTTCGTCCACTCACGCACCGGCCTGCTCGACATCTTCGTCATGTTCTTCGGGCTCGCTGCATTCGGGGCCCTGCTCATCGACCGGGACAAGGCACGGGAGGTCCTCGCCCGCACGGTCGGTGACCGCGCCCGCTCGGCCACGTCGTGGCTGGGACCGTGGCTCGGTTGGCGTCCGTGGCGGTGGGTGGCCGGCATCATGCTCGGCCTCTGTGCCGGCGTGAAGTGGTCGGGCCTCTACTTCCTCGTCTTCTTCGGGCTGCTCACCGTCCTCTGGGACCTCGGGGCCCGGCGGGCTGCCGGTGTGCGCGGCTGGTCGGTCGGCGCGGTCGTCAAGGACGGGCCGTACGCGTTCGTGCAGCTCGTGCTGACCGCGGTCGTCACGTACGTCGCGAGCTGGACCGGGTGGATCCTCACCAAGGGCGGGTCGTTCCGCACGTGGGCGCAGAACAACCCCGACACCGACCACGGCTGGCTGCCTGACTGGTGGCGCTCGCTCTGGGCCTACCACCAGCAGATGTACGCCTCGACGCAGGCGATCACGAGCTCGCACCCCTACCAGACCAACCCGTGGTCCTGGCTCATCCAGGGACGCCCGACGTCGTTCTTCTACGAGGGCCCGAAGAAGGGCGCCGACGGGTGCCTCGTCGAGCAGTGCAGCAAGGCGATCACCTCGCTCGGCACCGTGTCGATCTGGTGGGGCGGCACCCTTGCGATCTTCGTGCTGCTCTTCATGTGGGCGCTGCGCCGCGACTGGCGGGCCGGCGCGATCCTCTGCGCCCTGTTCGCCGGCTACCTGCCGTGGTTCTTCCTCGGCGACCGGACGATCTACTCCTTCTACGAGGTCGCCTTCGTGCCGTACGTCGTGCTCGCCTGCGTCTACGTCCTGGGCCTCGTCATCGGCGGCCGCGACGTGTCGCTGACGCGCCGCCGCGTCGGCTACGGCGTCATGGGACTGTTCGTCCTCGCCACGATGGGACTGTTCGCGTTCTTCCACCCGATCTACGTCGCAGACGTCATCCCGCTGTCGGAATGGCAGGCCCGGATGTGGTTCCCCAGCTGGGTCTGAACATGGCGCCTACCGGCCTCCCGGTCGATTGGGTATGCCGGTCGGCGTGGTGTTATCGTTCCTTCGCACCAAGGGGCTGTGGCGCAGTTGGTAGCGCGTCTCGTTCGCAATGAGAAGGTCAGGGGTTCGAATCCCCTCAGCTCCACCAGACGGAAACCCCGTCCCACCTGCGGAGACCCGCTGGAGGGGGCGGGGTTCTCTTCTGTCATCGGTCGTCCTCCTGCCGATGTGTCCCCCCGGGTGTCCCCCGGTGTCACTGTGGGCCCAGCCAGACCGCGCGTCGCCTCCCGCTCGCCGACCGACTGATGCCGATCGTTCTGCGCCTGAGCGTCGACCACCCAAGGTTGTACAGGCAGGGGCGGCGGGCCTCGGCATGACCGGAGAATCGCCTGGTGGGAACCTCGCCCGGGGATCTCCCGCTGGTTGGGCGCGAAGCCGAGATGCACCTACTGCGCGACCTCGTCTCCGGCACAAGCCGACGCGGGCGAGGCCTGGTGTTCACCGGTGAGCCAGCCGGGCGTGGGAAGTCAGTCCTGCTGGAGCAGGCCGGAGTGCTGGCGCACGGGGAGGGGTACCTCGTTCTCGGGGTGGCCGCTGGGGCTGTCGCCCGGCCCGGCCCCAGTCATGTTCCTGAGAACGGTGGTGGCTTCGGGGCCCGGTCGCGGCCGCGACCCGCGTCACCGGCCGGTCGGCCGGCTGCCACGGCGCCCCCGGGTCGCGAGGCGGCGACCAGGCCGATGGATGCTCCCGCAGCGGCGGTGGCCCGCAGCAACGTGCGCCGGCTCGGCGCCGACGCCTCGGCCGCGATCGCGGTGACGTCTGCGGGTGTGGCGGCAGGGTGTCGCGATGACTCGGGTGGAGGGTTCATGGTGCTGTTCTCCTTCTGGGCAGCTGGAAGCAGTCGCTGGGCACGGCGAGCAGCGCGGAAGCTCGGGCCCGGACGGCAGCCATCAGCCGACGGCCGTCGTGGGGAGTGCCTCGCCGCCATGGACGGGCATCGAGCTGGACCGTGCTGAGGCGGGTGTCGTCCTGACGACGAGGCCGGCGGCGGGCGGCACCTCCACGATGACGCCCGGTGCGCGTCGCGCCATCAGCCGAATGACTGAGTTCCACCCGGAACCGGGTTCGTTGCGCACCTCCCAGCCCACCTGGCGGCGCGTATTGAGCCGGGCATGGGCGCACGGCACCCGCCTCTTTTCGGGCCGCTGCGGAAGCGCGACGTCTTCGACGCCTGGGTGCCGGGTCGCGCGCAGGCCGGCAGGCACAGTCACGCGGCTGATGCCCGCCACGGCGGTGCGTCGTCAGGGTGGGGAGGTCCCGGGCCGATACGGCTCGAGCACCACTTCGGGACCGGCGGACCACATACGGGATGCGGTGTGAGCATGGACAGACCTCGAACGCCACTGTTCGCGCAGCCCACGGCCGACGTCGGGCTACCCGCGGACGCTCGCCTCGTGCGTGAGGAACACGGAGAGGGCGATCTCCGTGGCTGCCAGGAGCTGCTCGGCGCTCACCCCCGCCGCCGCGTGGACCGCGTTGCCCTCAGCGACCATCATGACGAACCGAGCCAACCCGGCCGTGTCGGCGTCGGCCGGCAGGTCTCCGTCGGCGACCGCCCGCGCAAACCGCTCGGCCAGCTCCCGCTCGCCTGCGAGCCGGCTCGCCGCGAGGAACTCCGCGATCGCCTCGTTGCCGGCGCTGCACGCGGTCCCTCCCTGCACCGTCAGGCAGCCGGCCGGCTGACCCGGGCGGGTGACCGCCTCCACGTTCCGCCGCAGCAGCGACGTGGCGACCTGGGCAGCGGTCGGCTCGGCCAGGGCCTCCCGCGCGTACGCCATGTCGACCTCGGCGTAGCGCGCCACGGCCGCACGGAACAGCTGCTCCTTGTTCCCGAACGCCGCGTACAGGCTCGGCCGGTTGATCCCCATGGCCCGGGTCAGGTCATCGAGCGACGCGCCCTCGTAGCCGTGACGCCAGAACACCTCGACCGCCGCGTCGAGCGCTCTCTCCGCATCGAACCCTCTGGGTCTGCCTCGTGGACTCAACGACCTCACCTCTTCCGCCTGTCACGGTACCAGTTCCAAACCGAACGGTACAGATTTGCCAAGCGGCAGATGGGAGCGTACTTTCTTTCTGTACCACTCGATACACAACTACGAAGGATGATCATCATGGGACAGCTGCACGGCAAGAACGCGCTCGTCACGGGAGCCACCTCCGGCATCGGCCTGGCCACGGCACGTCGGTTCGCCGCCGAGGGGGCGCACGTCTTCATCACGGGGCGCCGCCAGGAGGCGCTCGACGCGGCGGCCGCCTCGATCGGCGACAACGTCACCGCCGTCCGCGGTGACGTCAGCAAGCTCGAGGACCTCGACCAGCTCATCGAGGCCATCCAGGCGCACGGCGGCGGACTCGACGTGCTCATGGCGAACGCCGGCGGCGGCGGATTCGCGCCCCTCGGCGCCATCACCCCCGAGCAGTTCGCCGAGACCTTCGACGGCAACGTGGGCGGAACCCTCTTCACCGTCCAGAAGGCATTGCCGGTCCTCAACGACGGCGCCGCCATCGTGCTGGTCGGGTCCACGGCCGCCACGGCCGGCACGCCGGCCTTCGGCGTCTACGCGGCGTCCAAGGCCGCCATCCGCTCCTTCGGGCGGACCTGGGCGGCCGAGCTGGTCGGGCGCAAGATCCGCGTCAACACGGTCATTCCCGGCCCGACCCACACGCCTGGGGTCGAGGGGCTCGCGCCCACTCCCGCCGACACGCAGGGACTGCTGGACACCCTCACGTCCACGGTCCCGATGGGCCGGATGGGCCAGCCGGAGGAGATCGCGAACGTCGCCCTCTTCCTCGCCGGCGACCAGAGCAGCTTCATGACTGGCGCTGAGATCTTCGTCGACGGCGGAGCGCAGCAGCTCTGACCCTCCGCCGACGGTCGCCGGGCCGCCCCTACTCCCCACCCGGAGCGGGGGCGGCCTGAGGCTGAAGCCGCGGCGCTCTCAACGCCCCACCGCACGCGCCTTGGGTGCAGCTCCCCGGTCGAGCTCGTCCGCCACCAGACGCAACGCCACGCGACGGATGAAGGAGCTGAAAGGGCCGATCACGAGCCAGTACCGCCTGAACCGGCGCCGGCTCTCGTCGTCCGTCAAGACCACTCGCGTCTCGACCGTCAGGATCGACGAGTCGTTCCCGTAGGGGTCGATCCTCAGGCCGGCGGCGATCTTGGCGTACCCCGGCTCGTCGAAGCTGGCGAACTCCTCTGGCGTGGTCGGGGCGTCAGCGGGGTCCGCGACCGCCCTCCACGGGCAGCTGACCTGACCGAGCACCATCTCGACGCCGGGCGTCTCGCCGAGGAGGATCCACCCCAGACCGACCAGGTCCTTGAGCCGGAAGGTGCTCAGGGATGCCTCAGGAGCCGAAGCCGTCGGAGGCCGCCCCCTCAGCTCTCCCGCGACACGTCGTGGCAGAGCCCGCATGACGAGCAAGGCTCGAACCAGAGGCGCCTTGAAGAGGTCCACGTCCGTCGCCGCCCGGTAGCACTCGACAGGGACTGCCCGGAAGACGTCGGAGTGCACGACGGCAACGTCGAAGTGGGGCCGCGAACTCGTCCAGGAGCAGCCGCGAGCCAGAAGGTGTGCCGGCTGCACCGGCCAGTTCCCCATCACGTGATTCTCTCGGCGGCGCGCTCATGGCACCAGCGTGCCTGCGGCCGACGTCAGCGCCACAGGGGCCAAGGTCCCCGCGTTCTCGTGCGACGTCGCCTCGAACGCATTGCGTTGGCGACCCAGAGCGTCGATCACTCGCTCATACCGGGCCGATGAGAATCTTCTCTCCCGTGCCGGCCTCGATCGCCCCGCGGTTGAGAGCGGCGCGTTGGTGCTGTCCATCCTCAGGCCCGTTGACAGCAGGCGGAGCGTGGGCGGGGCTCATGGCCGGGCTCCCTTGCTCGCTCTCGGCCGGGTGCGGGCACCGGCGGTGCCGCCCGAGAAGAAGATGGTCAGGCCCACGATGTAGCCGAAGTCGTACCACGCGCCGTTGTTGTGCACTTCGTAGATGCCGACGTTGTGATTGAACAGCGAAACCAGGAACGCGATGGGTGCGATGAATCCCTGCCAGAGGCCGAACCAGAAACCTGCCGAGTCGCTTCCCCCAGCGGCGGGATTCGCCGCCGCTGCACAGCTCGCCAGCAGCAGCGCCGAGAAGATGAGCATGAGCACCACAAGGATCCGGCGTCCACCGTGTGATGTTCCGGTCCTGCGCCACGTCGAAGAGGCCATCGGGCGCCTCGATCCCTAGAACCCGACGCGTCGCACCGGATGCGTCCTGTCCTGTCCAATGTGCCACCGGGCGGGGCGGTCACGCGGCAGATTCCTGCAGGTGCGCTCCACCCAACGGTGGCTCGCGATTCCGCGGAAGACCCTAACGCGCACGTCCTCGTATGCCGCTCCGAGGACCGCCGCGCTCGCCGACTGACCTGCGGTCATACTCGATGCGTGAGCGTGCCGTTCCCTGAACCGACCGAACCTGCATCGTCGTCCACTGAGGCGATCATCCGTTATCTCGACTACTTCCGCGACCAGGTCGCAAGCAGGGTCGAAGGGCTGTCCGAGACGGAGCAGCGGACCAGCAGACTGCCGTCAGCATGGACGCCCGTACAGCTCCTGAAGCACCTGACTCATGTCGAGCAGCGATGGCTCGAGTGGGGATTCGAGGGCGCCGCGGTTGCCGACCCGTGGGCGGACAGCCGCGATGGGCGCTGGTTCGTGGACGAGTCCGAGCCCCTCACCGACCTGCTGGTGGCCTTCCGCGAGCAGGCCACACGCAGTAACGCTGTCATCGAGGCTCACGCTCTGTCCGATGTCGGGCAGCCTGGGCCGCGCTGGGAAGGCCAGCCACCGGCAACCCTCGAGAGGGTGTTGCTTCACCTCGTGCAGGAGTACGCAAGGCACGTGGGCCATCTCGACATCGTGGCCGAGCTGGCGGGAGGCCCAACGGGCGAATGACGGGCCAGCGGCCGGATCGCCTTCCTTGTCGGAGACCATGGAGGCATGCCAGTCCAGTTGCTCGGCCAGGACGTCGCCGCTGACCTGCAAGCCGCCACCTTGTCGTACCCGGCAGATCAGACCGCTGCCGGCGAGTGCCCACCGGGCTTCCGGCGCTTCCATGTCACCAGACGCTTGAAGCGGCGAGACTTCGACGGTGCCGCCCGGGACCTGATGGGCTGGCTGATGCACGAGAAGGCTGGCCTGCGTGTCCAGGCGTCCGATGCGACCGTTCAGACGGGCACGGTCGTGGTGATGCGACTCGGTCCCGGTCCGCTGTCATTGCGGATCCCGTGCCGAGTCGTCCAGGTGATCGATGAGCCGCGGCGCAAGGGGTTCGCCTACGGCACCCTTCCGGGGCACCCGGAGTCGGGCGAAGAGCTGTTCGTCCTCGACCACGACTCGGACGGCACCATTCGGTTCACGGTCACCGGTTTCTCCAAACCTGCGTCGTTCCTCACGAGACTCGGCGGACCCATCGGTCGAGCCGTGCAGGATTGGATGACGCAGCGGTACCTCGTGGCCCTCGACCGGCTCTGAGGCATCGGCATCTGCCGTTTGTCGGTCTTGCCGACGAGCGGACGTCGCCGCCGCCCGACGCATCGATCACATGAGCATCGCGCAGACGTCTTGGCTCGTACCAGTCGACGTGAAGGTTGTGATGGCGCCGGCCGGATCCATGGCTGCCACGAAGTTGCCGGTGAACAGGTAGGTCCGGCCGTTCTGGATGTCCCCGGGGCCAGCGTCGCCCGGGAAGAACACGAACGCGTTGATGCCACTGCCTCGAAGAACCGATCCGCCATCCGCGCTGGGCACGCTGTCGAAGCTGCCCTGTTGGTCGATCGTGGTCGAGGTGCCGGTATCCACATTCGTGAACCGGTCGATGTGGCGCCCGGTCGCGTGGAAGCGCTCGTTGTCGAAGAAAGTGAAGACTCGGTTGCCCCCAACGAGATCCGCTTGCAGCGTGTAGGCGCAAGCGGTTCCGGCCGGGAAGGTGTTGCTGTTACCGATCGGAGCAGGGATGCGGAAGGGCTTGCTCGCGGACGCGTCGGGCGCGACCGCGACGACGCACCCCACCATCATCGCCACCGCACCCACCAGGAGCCCGCCGCGTCGGACGCGTCCTGTCGCCCCTCGTCGCCACTGGAGCAGGAGGGCCCAACCTATGGGAAGCACAACGAGCGCGGCGATCACGAGGAGCGCGAACATCGGGAACCTCCCGGGGTTGGTGACTCCTCACTCTCCTCTTCGTCCCAGCCGACCGCTACGGCCTGAACGCACGGATCTGCCGCCCGGAGGGCGGATCCACGTCCCAGGCCGCAAGCGCAGATCCACGGGGAGAGGTCAGACGTCGCCGGCGACGGCCGTCGTCCTTGCCCGAGGCAGGTGGCGAACGGCGGGAACCATGGCGACGTCAACTGCGGCTGTGACCCCCAGGACGGTCATCGCGAGGAGAGCGTGGTGCAGCCCGATGGCGACCGTCACGAACCCGATCAGCAGGTTGCCCAGCGGGATCACGCCCGCGCTGGTGAGGTAGTCGTAGCTGGAGACACGCGACAGTGCGCGGTCGGGCACGTGCTCCTGCAGCGACGTCTCCCACAGCGTGAACGTGCCGGTCACGCAGATGCCCGCCAGTGCTTCGAGCCCGGCGATCGCCCACACCCCGAACCCGCTGCCGATGAACGCTGCCTGACACGATGCACCGATCAGCATCAGGCTCGCGACGCGGAGGGCGAATCGTGGCCTCCAGCGCAGCAGGAGCACGTCTCCGACCACGCAACCGACGCCGAACCCTGCCGTGATGATGGCCCAGGACCTCGCGCCGTCCAGCTCCTCCGCGGCGAGCACGGGGCCGAGCACGAAGATCGCCGGGAGCACGATGAGGTGGTAGGCGGCCATGCCCCCGAGGAACGACGTGACCCATGGGCGGCTGCGCACCTCCGACCACCCTTCCTTGAGGCTGGACAGGAAGCGCGTCGTCGATGCCCCGGGATCCTCGTCGTGCATCACCTGGGCGGCGACTCGGGGACGGATCGGGATGAGACAGGCGATCGAGACGGCAAACGTCCCGGCGTCGAAGAGGAAGGCGCCGCCCGGCCCGGCGAACGCCACGAGAAATCCCGCCAGCACAGGTCCGACGATGGAGCCGGTGGAGAAGCTGAGACCGCGAAGGGCGTTGGCCGGTTGCAGGTTGATGGGAGAGACGGTGCCGGGCAGCAGCCCGGTGAAGGCGGGGGCGAAGAAGGCGTCCGCGGCACCGTACAGGGCGGCCAGGAGAGCGAGGTGGAGCACGTGGGCCGTACCGGTCACCAGGAGGATGCCGCCCGCGAGCTGGCAACCGAATCGGGTCATGTCCGAGGCGATGAGGATCTTCTTGCGATCGAGCCGGTCGGCCCACACCCCGGCCGGCAGTGCCAGGACCGCGAAGGGGAGGAACTGGGCGGCCGACACGATCGCCACGTCACCCACGCCGCCGCCGACGGCCAGGACGGCGAACGGAAGCACGACCATCATGACGCGGTCACCGAGGATGGACAGCACCTGACCGCCGAACAGCAGACGGTACTGGGGCTCCTCACGGAGGACCGAGGGCAGCCGAGGTCGCCAGGAGCGAGGCCGGTCCACCGGTTCTCCTTGCGTGCTCATCGACTTCTCCTGACACGGAAGCGGGTTCCAGCGTCCCTAGAGTGCATGGCTGGGCGTTCGAACGAGAAACGAATTCGACCAGGGCGCCGGCCCCGAGGCGTCAGTCTCGCTGGACGTCAGGTGCCAGACGCGGCTCCACCGCCCACCAGTTGTCCATCCGGCTGACCGCCACCGGTCGACCGGCACCGCCCTCGCTCCCGTCACCGTGAACGCCGTCGACGACGCGCCCCAGCCGGTGGAGGTAGGCGCAGATGCCGGCCACGCCCTGCATCCACCCGACTCCCGGCGGCAGCAGCGGGTCGGCGTTGCGATGCTCGACGAACCGCCAGTACGCGCGGTCCCCCTCGACGATGGCGTGCTCGACGAGCGCGTCACCGAGCCGGATGGCGAGGTCAAGGTCTCTCGGGTCACCGAGGCTTGTCCAGGCGTCGAGGAGCGTGTCGCCGACTCCCGCCGTCCCGCAGCAGCGACCGTCGTTGTCCCAGAAGCCGGGCCGCAGCCGTTGAGGTATGCCGGAGGCGTGCACCGCGTCCAGGCACCGTCGGTGCCACCTGAGGGGGTGCTCCCCGGCCACCTCGCGGACGCCCGCCGCGTCGAGGGCGAGGAAGAGCAGCGAGGTTCCCGTCGGACCGTGGCACCAGCCATAGGACAGTGGTTCCAGCCCGAGCTCGGGCGCCGCGGGCACGAGGTGCGGGAGCGCCAGCCCGGGATGGCCCGGCACGCGCAGCCCGACGAGGTGCTCAGCCCCTCGGCGGGCCTGCTCCACGACGTCCGGACGGTCCAGGGCGGAGCCGGCGAGGGCCAGCGCCGCCGCAATGCCTGCCAGGCCGTGAGACCAGTTCGGCATGTCGCGGCGCGGCCCCAGCCGGTGGCGGTCCGCGACCATCGACCAGTT
Organism: Terrabacter ginsenosidimutans; assembly: GCF_039539425.1. Lineage (NCBI taxonomy): Bacteria > Bacillati > Actinomycetota > Actinomycetes > Micrococcales > Intrasporangiaceae > Terrabacter > Terrabacter ginsenosidimutans. The sequence goes on from NZ_BAABDC010000014.1 coordinate 15,154, forward strand.
CAGGCCGTCGGCCACCGGCTCGGCCTCCGCGATGAGCACGTCGACGCACCGGTCGGCGAGCTCGCGTCCGGCCGGGGCGCCGTGACGCATCGCCCAGAGCGCCGCGAGGAGCACGCCGGCTGTGCCCGTCGTCGCGTCATGAACCCGCGCGTCGGACGTGTAGCGCGGAGGCCCCGCGGCCTCGGTCGGCCAGCCGTCCGGGGTGAGCAGCTCGAGCAACCTGTCGACCGCCGTGTCCACGACGGCCAGGTCCGGGACGGGAACAGACAGGTCCCCGGAGGGCCCCGATGGTCTCGCCCTCCCCGCCTCGGCGGCGATCAGCGCGCCTACCGAGCTCGCGAGGCCGTCGAAGTACGACGCGTCCGTCTCGGCGGGGGCCTCGGCGCTCAGGCGCGAGACGACGCCGTCGACGAGCTGCGTCTCCTCGTCGGTCCACGCGCGGGCGAGCCCGATCTCGGTGAGGAGGTGGACGAGTCCGGAGACGCCGCTGTGCAGCCCCTGCGCGAACTGCGGGCGTAGCGCGGGACCACCCGCGGGGTCCACGGAGTCCGGGATCCAGGGCCCGTCGTCGTCCCACTCGACATGGTCGAGGACCCAGCGCCACGCGGCCGCACCGAGGCTCAGGTAGGTCCGTGCCCTGACATCCGAGGGCGGCCCCAGCGCATCCCTCGGCGGCAGCGTCGACATCCCGACATCGTCGCAGGCCCTGGGCCCTCGGGGACAGCAACCGTTCGCACCGAGGAGGTCAGGGGCTCGAGGACCTCAGCCCCAGACGCCCGCGACTCACTCCCGTGCGACGGCGAGAGCCGGGGCCCCCACGGGCCGCACCGTGACGCGGTCGCCCGGTGCGAAGTCGGCCACGACCGCGCTGGGCACCTGCACGAGCACCTGGTTCAGGTCCTCACCGGGGCTGACGACCACCCGACCCTGGGCGCCGAGGAAACTCGAGCTGATGACGACCGCGGCCCCCTCCCCCTCCTGCGTGACGCTGAGGTGCTCCGGCCGGATGAGGACCGTGACGGGGCCCTCGCTCGCGGAGCCGGGGAGCAGTGGGACGCTCGCGCCGAGCACCTCGGCGGTCGCTCCGTGGGACGTGCCGACGATCCGGTTGGTCAGGCCCACGAAGTCCGCGACGAAGTCGTCGGCCGGCCGCGAGTAGAGCTCCTGCGGTGCGGCAAGCTGCAGGAGCCGGCCGTCGCGCATGACCCCGACCCGGTCGGCGATCGCCAGCGCCTCCTCCTGGTCATGGGTCACGAAGAGGGTCGTCGTCCCGACCTCGAGCTGGATGCGGCGGATCTCGTCGCGCAGCTGGGCCCGGACCTTGGCATCGAGGGCGGAGAGGGGTTCGTCGAGCAGGAGCACCTGCGGCTCGATCGCGAGCGCCCGCGCCAGCGCGACGCGCTGCTGCTGGCCGCCCGACATCTGGTGGGCGTACTTGTCGACGTGGGCCGAGAGACCGACGAGCTCGAGCATCTCGGCCGAGCGCCGGCGTCGCTGCTCGCTGCCCTGCTTGCGCAGCTGGAGGCCGAACTCGACGTTCTGCCGCGCCGTCAGGTGCGGAAAGAGGCTGTAGGCCTGGAAGACCATCCCCATGTCGCGCTTGTTCGTCGACACTCGAGTCAGGTCCTTGCCGCCGACCTCGACGCGTCCGGAGTCGGGGTCCTCGAGCCCGGCGAGGCAGCGGAGCGCGGTCGTCTTGCCGCAGCCTGACGGCCCGAGGAGGGCGACGAGCTCCCCGGGTTCGAGGTGCAGGGTGAGGCCGTCGAGGGCGTTCACCCCCGAGTAGGTGCGGCGCAGCTCGGTCAGCTGCACCGCGACACCACGACTCATGAGGGCTCCTTGCGGGAGGGTCGCCGGCCGCCGACGAACGACAGGACGAAGAGGACGAGGAAGGCGAACACGAGCGCGGCCAACCCGACGGCGACGCTGATCTGCGAGTCGGACTTGCCGAGGAGGAACATCGCCACCTGCAGGTTGGTGCGGCTGAACAGGTTGGCGATGGTGAACTCGCCGAGCGTGAGGGCCACCGCGAGGAAGGCTGCCGACAGCACCGCCGTGCGCAAGTTGGGCAGCACGACCCGGGCCATCACCCGGCCCCAGCCGGCGCCGAGCGACCGGGCCGCCTCGGAGAGGGTCTTGACGTCGATGGCCCGCAGGCCCACGTCGATGGAGCGAAAGGCGTAGGGCAGCACGAGGATGACGTAGGCGAAGCCCAGCCAGATCGTCGACTCGCCGAGGAAGTAGGTCACCCAGGAGTAGACGGGGGTGAGCCCGACCACGAGGACGATCGCCGGCACCGTGAGGGGCAGCAGGCAGAGGAACTCGACGGTGCGGGACAGCCCCGGCAGGCGAAGCCGCACCCAGGTCATCGTGGGAACGAGCAGCACGAGCATGACGACGACCGTGAGCACTGCCAGCCCGACCGACGCGGTGAATCCGGCAGCCAGGTCGGGGTAGTCCCGGGAGATCGCCTCCACGTCGACGAGCTTGGCCCAGGTCTCGCTCGTCCGGTTGCCCTGCGCGTCCTTCGTCGTGAAGTCGAGCATCCCCAGGAGGGGGGCTGCGAAGAACGCCATGCTGAGGGCGACGACGACCCAGCGCAGGGCGGACTGACGGCGACGGCGGGTCGCCCTGATCCCGCTCATCGGGCGAGCCAGCGTGACGCGCGGCGGTCGATGGCGGCATACAACGTCATGACTCCTGCGACGACGACCACCATGAGCAGCGCCATGGCCTTGCCGACGTTCTCCTGACCGAGGATCACCTCGGAGTTCAGCGTGCCACCGATGGCGAGCGGGAGGAGCGGGGAGCCTTGCGAGACAAGCGCGGCCGCCGTCGCGTAGGCGCTGAAGGCATTGGTGAAGAGGAGCAGCAGGGCGCCGACGAACGAGGGGAACAGGATCGGCGCCGCGACCTTGCGCCAGTAGAGCCACGTGCTGCCACCGAGGGTCTCGGCCGCCTCACGCCACTGGGGACGCAGACCCTCGACCGCCGGCAGGAAGACGATGAGCATCAGGGGGATCTGGAAGTAGAGGTAGACGAGCATCAAGCCCTTGTTCCACTCGTAGAGCCACAGGCCACCCGTGTCGTCGAGACCCCACGCCGTCAGCAGCTTGGTGAGGTAGCCGGTGGCACCGAACGTCGCGAGGAACGCGAACGCCAGGGCGACCCCGCCGAACTGCGCCAGCACCCCGCACAGGGAGGTCGTGAAGCGGCGGAGCACGCCGTCCACGTTCGCCGTCGACACGGCATACGCGAGGAAGGCTCCGATCACGGCACCACCCACGGCCGTGACGGCCGACAGCACCAGCGAGTGCCACAGGGCCGAGGTCACCGCCGGCTCCGCGAGCGCCCTGACGTTGGCCAGGCTCAGCCCGCCCTGACCGTCCGGACCGGTCGCGATGAACGCGCCGACGACCACGACGAGGGTCGGGATCAGGAGGAAGACCGTGACGTAGGCGAAGAAGGGGACGACGCCGAGGAGGGCGCTCGACGGTCGACGACCGGCGAGCGCCCCTCGGCGGGGAGTGTCAGCCAACCGCGTTCGCCCACGCCGTGGCGAGGTAGGCCTTGCCCGACGTCGCGTCGGCCTGGGTGGGCACGACCGGGGTCCCACTCACCTTGGGCAGGGCGGCAGCGGCCGCAGCATCGAGCGTGCCGGCCTTCTGCATGGCCTCGAAGCGGACCGGACGCGCACCGCCCTTGAGCCAGAGGTTCTGGCCCTCGTCGGAGTAGAGGAACTCCTGCCACAGACGGGCGGCCGCCGGGTGCGGCGCGTCCTTGTTGACCGCCTGGTAGTAGAAGCCGGCGATGACCGCCCCCTCGGGGACGACAACCTTCCACGACGGCAGCTTCGCGGTGGCGGCGCCGTTGAGGTAGTCCCAGTCGATGACGACCGGGGTCTGGCCCGACTGGATCGTGGCCGGCGTCGGGTCGACCGGGATGAAGTTGCCGGCGTCTTTGAGCTTCTTGAAGAAGTCGACACCCTTGGTGAGGTCACCGGCCGTGCCACCCTGCGAGACCGAGACCATCTGGACACCCGCAAACGCCGCTCCGGCCTTCGTCGGGTCACCGTTGAGGGCGACCTTGCCCTTGAACTCCGGCTTGAGCAGGTCGTTGACGCTGGTGACGGCCGGGACCTTGGCGGAGTCGTAGCCGATCGACATGTAGCCGCCGTAGTCGTTGACCCAGGCACCGTTGGCGTCCTTGAACGAGTCGGGCACGTCCGCGAAGGTGGCCACCTTGTAGGGCGCGTACTTGGCCGTGTTGGCCAGGGCGACGGCGGCACCGAGGTCGAAGACGTCGGGGGCGGTCGACTGGCCCTTGAGCCGGTCGGCTGCGGTGATCTCGTCAGCGCTGCTCGCGTCGGGCTGCGCGCTCGTGACCTTGATGCCGTACTTGTCGCCGAACGCCTTGATGATGGCGCCGTAGTTGGCCCAGTCCGGCGGGAGGGCGATGACGTTGAGGGCGCCCTCCTTCTTGGCCGCGGTGACGAGCGCGTCCATCCCGCCGAGGTCTGCGGCTGACGTTGCGGTGGCGGCGCTCTTGCCGCCGGGAGCGGTGGTGGTGTCGGAGCTCTTCGTCGGCGCCGAGCAGGCGCTGACGACGAGCGCCGACGTGGCGACCAGCGCGAGCATCCCGGTGGACCGGCGCAACAGGACAGAGTGCATGCGATTCCCTCCCAGTGACGAGTGCCCGAAGCGGGCTGTTTCGAACACTAGGGGCAAGGCAGGCCCCGTGGGCAGGACTTGGCTCGCGTTCACCTGGTGCGCTTGAATATTTCACTACCGGCGCCCGTCGCCGGTCGGAATCGTCAGTGGCTGTCGCGTCCCGCCAGCCGCTCGCTCTCCTGGTCGAGGCCTCCGGGTCTACACTCCGGGAGGCGACGGCAGACAGGCACGTCGCGTGCGCGACGACGGCAGGGAGGTGGGCGCCATGTGCGGCGAGCCTCCCAGTCATACGACCGACGAGAGCTGACCGCTCGAGACTCCCGCAGGGGCTCGCGGCGGTTCTCGTCGTGATGACCGCCAGCCCCTTCGTCCCACCCGGGAGTCGTCGTGTCCGAGCGCCCTCGCAACCCCATCCGCACCCTGGCCGGCCGCGTGCGCCGTCCGTCGCCCACCCACCCCAGCCGCACGAGCCCGCAGCCGACCGCCCCGTCGTCGCGCCAGGAGCGACGGCAGGGCGCGAGCGTGGTCGACAGCGCCATCTACGTCGACGGGCGGCGCACCGCCTCACCGGAGACCCTCGCTGACACGTTCCGGGGCCTCCGCGAGCTGACCGAGTCGGTCGCCTGGATCGGTCTCTACCGCCCGACGCAGGACGAGCTGGCTGCTCTCGCAGCGGAGTTCGACCTGCACGAGCTCGCCGTCGAGGATGCGATCGTCGCGCACCAGCGGCCGAAGATCGAACGCTACGGCGAGACGCTCTTCGTCGTGCTGCGAGCGGCTCGCTACGTCGACGCGTCCGAGGAGGTCGAGTTCGGCGAGGTGCACCTCTTCGTCGGTCGCGACTTCGTCATCACCGTGCGCCACAGCGAGGCCCCCGACCTGTCGGCCGTCCGCCGGCGCCTCGAGAGCGACCCCGAGCTGCTCGCCCTCGGCCCCGAGGCGGTGCTCTACGCGATCCTCGACCGCGTCGTCGACGGCTACCTGCCGGTGGTCCGCGGACTGCACAACGACATCGACGAGATCGAGACCGAGGTCTTCCGCGGCGACCCGGCCGTGTCGCGCCGCATCTACGAGCTGAGCCGTGAGGTCATCGAGTTCGAGCGCGCCGTGCGTCCGCTGGCCACCGTCATCCAGTCCCTGTCGGCCGGCTTCGAGAAGTACGGCACCGACGAGGAGCTGCGCCGCTACCTGCGCGACGTCGAGGACCACCTCACCCAGGTGCGCGAGCAGGTCGACGGCTTCCGCCACCTGCTGCGCGACATCCTCACTGTCAACGCGACCCTCGTCGCGCAGAAGCAGAACGAGGAGATGAAGACCCTCACCGAGGCGAGCATGGACCAGAACGAGGAGGTCAAGAAGATCTCGGCCTGGGCGGCGATCCTCTTCGCGCCGACACTGATCGGCACCGTCTACGGGATGAACTTCGACGCCATGCCCGAGCTGCACTGGCGCCTCGGCTACCTCTACGCGATCGGCATGATGGGTCTCGTCAGCGTCGGCCTCTACGGGATCTTCAAGGGACGTCGCTGGATCTAGGAGAGCGGCCGAGGGGCGGGTAAGGAGCGGGCATGCCACACGCACGCATCGGCGTCTCTGGCTGGCGCTACCCGTCGTGGCGCGGCGACTTCTACCCCAAGGGCCTCCCCCAGCGCCTCGAGCTGACGTATGCCGCCGAGCGGATGACCTCGATCGAGGTGAACGGGTCGTTCTACTCCCTCCAGCGCCCGAGCTCGTATGCCGCGTGGCGGGCCGCCGTGCCCACCGACGTCGTGCTCGCGGTCAAGGGCGGGCGGTTCATCACCCACCTGAAGGCGCTGAAGGATGTGGAGACGCCCCTCGCGAACTTCTTCGCGAGCGGGGTCCTGGCGCTCGGGCCGCAGCTGGGCCCGGTCCTGTGGCAGCTGCCGGAGCGCTTCGTCTTCGACCGCGAGCGCGTCGCGGGGTTCTTCGCGCTCCTGCCCCGGTCGACGGCCGAGGCCGCGCGGCTGGCGGAGAAGCACGACGACAAGCTCAAGGAGGGCCGGTTCCTCACGACGTGCGAGGTCGACGTGCCGGTGCGCCACGCCCTCGAGCCGCGGCACGACAGCTTCGACACGGACGAGGCGAGGGCCCTGTGCGCCGAGCACGGCGTCGCCATGGTCATCGCGGACAGCGCGGGGCGCTGGCCGGTCATGGACGACGCGACGAGCGACTTCCGCTACGTCCGGCTGCACGGCGAGACCGAGCTCTACGCGAGCGGCTACACCGACGAGTCCCTCGACCGCTGGGCCCGGACGTGCGAGGCCTGGATGGAGCAGGGGCACGACGTCCACGTCTACTTCGACAACGACGCGAAGGGGCACGCACCCCACGACGCGGTGCGTCTCGTCCGGCGACTCGGGCTCCACACGACCGCGTGAACGGGAGGGGGCCGCACTCCGGCACGGGCGCAGCGCAGCGCAGCCACCCGGCATACGGTGTCGGGACAGGAGTCGGACGACGGGAGCCAGCGATGACCCAGCAGCACCTGAGCGACGCGGGATGAACAGGGACGAGCTCCGCGCGGCGCAGGAACCGCTCAAGGCGCGCTACCGCGAGGACCCCGAGGCTGCGGTGCACGCGGTGTCGGCGAGCGCCGTCTTCGGCGAGCCGGTCACCGTCGAGGTGCGCACCTCGGCCGGTGCCGTGCGGGCAGGACTCCACCCGGCCGCGGGCGGCGACGGCTCGGACGCCTGCTCGGGCGACATGCTGATGGAGGCGCTCGTCGCGTGCGCGGGCGTGACGCTGCACGCCGTCTCGGTCGCGTTCGGCGTCGACCTGCGCGATGTCGAGCTGCGCGCCGAGGCAGCGTTCGACGCGCGCGGCACGCTGGGCGTCGACCGGACGGCCCCGGTCGGGGTCCTGCTCCCGCGGGTCGTCGCCGAGGTCTCGACGGAGGCCGACGACGCGACCCTGGCCCGGCTCGCTACGGCGACCGAGCGCTACTGCGTTGTTGGGCAGTCCCTTCGGCACCCACCCACCATCGAGGTGCGACGCCGCGACCCGCGGGACCGGTAGGTTCGTGACGTGAGCCGTAGCGTCTACGTGGCCTCTCCCGAGGGCCTGACCGGCAAGTCCGCGGTGGCCCTCGGCCTGCTCGACGCGCTGCTGCGCGAGGTCGGGTCGGTCGGCGTCTTCCGCCCGCTGACGACGCTCGGCGGCACCGGTCCCGACGACGAGGTCGACCACATCGTCGAGATGCTCGTGAGCCAGCCCGGCGTGGACCAGACCTACGACGAGGCCATCGGCGTCACCTACGCCCAGGCCCACGACGACCCGGACGAGGCGCTGCACCGCATCGTCGAGCGGTTCGGCGCCCTGAGCGCGAGGTTCGAGGTCGTCCTCGTGCTGGGTTCGGACTACACCGACGTCTCGACCGGCACCGAGCTGTCCTTCAACGCGCGGGTCGCTGCCAACCTCGGCTCCGCCGTCGTGCTCGTCGTGCACGGTCGCGACCGCACGCCCGAGCAGATCCGGGTCGCCGCCGACGGAGCGATCACGGAGCTGCGCGCCAACCACGCCCAGACCGTGGCCGTCGTCGCCAACCGTGTCGACCCCGCCGACCTCGAGGCGGTGCGCTCCGTCCTCGCCGGGCTCCCCTTCCCCGTCACGGCTGCGATGCCGGAGAACGCGCTGCTCTCCGCCCCGAGCTTCCGCGCCCTCGCCGACGCCATCGGGGCGCGGCTCGTGCTCGGGAGCGAGTCGTGGATGGACCGCGACAGCCTGGGTCTCGTCGTCGCCGCGATGAGCCTGCCCAACGTGCTCGCGCGGCTCGGCCCGGACGTCACGGTCATCGCCCCGAGCGACCGCACCGACCTCATCCCCGGCCTCATGCTCGCGCACCAGTCGGGCACCTTCCCGACCCTGGCCGGCATCATCCTCACCGGCGGCTACCCGATCCCCGAGACCATCGCGCGCCTGTCGGCCGGCGTGCAGCAGGACCTGCCCATCGCGCTCACCGACGACGGCACCTTCCGGACCGCGGAGAGGCTCATGCAGGTGCGTGGGCCCATGACGAAGGGCTCTCGCAACAAGATCGAGACCGCGCGCCGCCTCTTCGCCGAGAGCGTCGACCAGGCCGCCCTGCTCGCGGCCATCGACGTGTCGGCCTCCGAGGTGCGCACGCCGCTGATGTTCGAGTTCCAGCTCATGGAGCGGGCGCGCTCGGACCGCAGGCACATCGTGCTCCCCGAGAGCCAGGACGACCGCATCCTCGAGGCGGCCGACATCCTCCTGCGCCGCGGCGTCGCCGACCTGACGCTCCTCGGCGACGAGACCAAGGTGCGGGCGCGCGGCTCGGCGCTCGGGCTCGACCTCGACACCGCCGCGGTCGTCTCCCCCACCGACCCCGGCCTCGTCGAGCGCTTCGCGCAGGAGTATGCCGTCGCGCGCGCCCACAGGGGCATGACCGTCGAGCGGGCCCGGGAGGTCGTCACCGACATCTCCTACTTCGGCACGATGATGGTCCATCTCGGCCTCGCCGACGGCATGGTGTCCGGTGCCGTCAACACGACGGCCCACACGATCCGGCCGGCCCTCGAGTTCGTCAAGACGGCCGACGGCGTCAAGACGGTGTCGAGCGTCTTCCTCATGTGCCTGGCCGACCGGGTGCTCGTCTACGGCGACTGCGCCGTCATCCCCGACCCGACGGCCGAACAGCTCGCCGACATCGCGATCTCGTCGGCGCAGACCGCCCAGCAGTTCGGCATCGAGCCCCGCGTCGCGATGCTCTCCTACTCGACGGGATCGAGCGGCTCGGGAGCCGAGGTCGAGAAGGTCCGTGCCGCGACGGCCCTCGTGGCCGAGCGCGCACCGGAGCTCGCGCTCGCCGGTCCGATCCAGTACGACGCGGCCATCGACCCCGTCGTCGGCCGGGCCAAGATGCCCGACTCCGACGTCGCCGGTCACGCCACCGTCTTCGTCTTCCCCGACCTCAACACGGGCAACAACACCTACAAGGCCGTCCAGCGCAGCGCGCACGCCGTCGCGGTGGGGCCCGTGCTGCAGGGGCTGCGCAAGCCCGTCAACGACCTCTCCCGCGGCGCGCTCGTCGACGACATCGTCAACACCGTCGCCATCACCGCCGTGCAGGCACAGGGCGTCTCCGCCGAGCAGCAGGGAAGCACCACGTGACGCAGTCCTCCACCGACCGCCCCGTCCTCGTCCTCAACGCCGGGTCCTCCTCGCTCAAGTACCAGCTCGTCGTGCCCGAGTCGGGTGAGGTGCGCGCCGCGGGGATCGTCGAACGCATCGGCGAGCCCGGCAGCGAGGTCGCCGACCACTCCGTCGCGCTCGAGCAGATGCGGGCGCAGCTGCGGGCCGACAGCGTCCGTCTCGACGAGGTGCCTCTGCGCGCCGTCGGCCACCGGGTGGTCCACGGCGGTCCCGACTTCTCCGAGCCCGTCGTCATCGACGACGCCGTCCTGGATCGCATCCGACACCTGAGCGCCCTTGCGCCACTGCACAACCCGGCCGCGGTCATCGGCATCGAGGCGGCCCGCGAGCGCCTCGACGTCCCTCACGTCGCGGTCTTCGACACCGCCTACTTCTCGTCGCTGCCCGCGGCGGCGTCGACGTATGCCGTGCCCCGCGACCTCGCCGCGAAGCACTCCATCCGCCGCTACGGCTTCCACGGCACGTCGCACCAGTTCGTCGCCGGAGCCACGGCCGAGCTCCTGGGTCGCCCGCTCGAGGACCTGCGCCAGGTCATCCTCCACCTCGGCAACGGCTGCTCGGCGTCGGCCGTGCGGGGCGGGCGCGCGATCGAGACCTCGATGGGCCTGACGCCGCTGCAGGGTCTCGTCATGGGCACCCGGTCCGGTGACGTGGACCCGGGGCTGCACGCCTACCTGGCGCGCGAGGCCGGCCTGTCGCTCGACGAGATCGACACGCTGCTCAACAAGAAGTCCGGCGTGCTCGGCCTCAGCGGTGTCAACGACTTCCGCGAGCTCGTGGAGCGCGTCGAGGCCGGCGACGACGACGCGCAGCTCGCGTTCGACGTCTTCGTCCACCGGCTCAAGCACTACGTCGGGGCCTACCTCGCGATCCTCGGCGGCGCCGACGTCCTCGTCTTCACCGCGGGCATCGGGCAGCACAGTGCGCCGGTGCGGGCCGCGGTCGCCGACGGCCTCGGCGAGCTGGGCATCGCCGTCGACGCCTCGCTCAACGACGACGACTCGTCCGGGGCCCGCGTCATCTCCCCCGACGGCTCCCGTGTGGTGGTGGCCGTGGTGCCCACCAACGAGGAGCTGGCCATCGCCCGCCAGACGGCCGACCTCGTCGGCTGACCCCGTGCTGAGCGCCGGTCGAGGTCCTACCGGCCCTCACCCGGCTGCCGGGATCACCTCGAGTCGCGCCGCGACTCGAGGTACTCGCGCAACGAGGTCGGGCGGCGTCCGGTCAGACGCTCGACGTCACCGCTCACCCCGTCGAGCTCGCCCGCCGCGACCGCGGTGTAGGTCGACACCCAGGCGTCGACCTGCCAGTCCGGTGCCCCGTAGACCGCGCGTGACGCATACGCCTCCTCGAGGGTCTCGTCGTGGAAGTGCACCTGCCGACCGGTGACGTCGGTGATCGTCTCGGCCATCTCGGCGAAGGTCAGGGACTCCGGTCCGGTCAGGTCGTACGTCGCGCCGGAGTGGGAGGCCGGGTCGAGCAGCACGACCGCCGCGACGCGTGCGATGTCGGCGTGCGAGACGACCGCCGCCCGGCCCTCGGCCGCGGGGCCGCGGATCACGCCGTCGTCACCCACCATCTGGTCCATGAACTCGAGGTAGAGGTTGTCGCGCAGGAAGGTCCAGTCCATGCCGGAGGCCCGGAGGTGCTCCTCGGTGGCGGCATGGTCACGGGCGAGCGTGAACGTAGCGTCGGGTGCCGCGCCGAAGAACGACACGTAGACCACGTGACGCACGCCGGCCGCCGCGGCTGCGTCGACGAAGGCGCGGTGCTCGGCCAGCCGGTCCTCGTTCTCCGCCGCCGAGACCATGAAGAGCGTCTCGACACCCTCGAGAGCAGCTCGGGCCGCGACGCCGTCCCGGTAGGTGCACTGTGCCGCAACCGAACTCGGCAGCTCTGGAGCACGCGCCAGATCCCGCACCAGCAACCGCTGCGCGACCCCGCGCCCGGCCAGGTCCCGTGCGACGAGGCCTCCGAGCCAACCGGTCGAACCGGTGACGGCGAGGGACGGACGCCCACTGTCGGTTCCGCTCATGCCAGGAGCCTACGCACGCAGACCCGTCAGGTCAGCCGCACGAGGCGGCCGAGGTCGACGCAGGAGACGCCCACCGCAGCCATCCGGCTCGTGACCGCGCGGCCGTGGTCGCGCGGCACGACGAGGGCGGCAGGCGTGCCGCGGCTCAGCGCGTCGGCGACGTCGTCGCGGGCACTGGCCAGACGCTCCCAGTCGGCCAGCCAGGTGTCGACGGGCAGGTCGTCGGCCCGGGTGTCCGCATCGAGCGTGCGCACGTGGGCCACGAAGTCGCGGATCGCCTCGTCCTGCGCCGCTATGGTCGCAGCGCGCACCGACGGCGGTGCGCCCGTCGGCACAGGGTGGGAGGCGAGCTCGGCGCGGAGCCGGGCGCAGCCGTGCTCCACGACAGCCACGACACCCGGCCGGTCGATGAGCTCGGGACGGTCGTGGTTCGCATAGGCCCACAGGCCCACGACCGAGATCACCATGAGCGCCACGAGCACGATCGCCGACCCCACGACGACGACGGCTGCGGGCCGCGACCAGCGAGCACGACGACGCAAGGGCTCACGCAGCGGTGGCGCCTTCTGCCAGAACGTCGTCACATCGGGAGTGTTCCGCCCTGCGGCCCGACCCGCACCGTCACGCCCCGACACGATGCTCGATCGTGACGCCGCGGCAGCCAGCGGGGCGCGGACCGCGGCGGGTGATCCACCGGAAGCCCGCCACGCGGCATACGGTGTGGTCGTGACCGACAACCACGCCACCCCCTCCGGCGCGCCTATCGACGCGACCCTGCCCGTCCCCACCCACGACGGCGCCGACGCGCACCGGCGCGAGGACCGCACCCCGACCACGACGAGCGAGCTGTCCGGGGTGGAGGCTGCAGCCGTGCCACCGAGCATCCGGGTCGCGAGCGAGTGGGCCTGGCGGCTGCTGCTCATCGGCGCAGCCATCTACCTGCTCTCGCTCACCGTGCGCTCGGTCTCGGAGATCATCGTGCCGGTCGCCATCGCCATCCTGCTGACGGCGCTGCTGCGTCCCATCGCCAACTGGCTGCACCGGTCGATGAAGCCGGGCGCGGCCGCCGGCCTCACCCTGCTCGGCACGATCCTGCTCATCGGCGCGCTCTTCACGCTGGTGGGCACCCAGTTCAGCAGCGGCTTCTCCGACCTGACGAGCCAGGTGGCGACCGGCCTGGAGCGCATCCGAGACTGGGTGCGCACGACCTTCAAGATCACCGACGCCCAGTTCGACCAGTACTTCAACACGGTCCGCGACAAGGTCAGCGAGTCGGGCAACCTGGGCGACACCGCGACCTCGGTCGGCCTCACCGCCACGCACTTCCTGGCGGGGCTGTTCATCGCCCTCTTCTCGCTCTTCTTCTTCCTCTACGAGGGCCCGCGCATCTGGGGCTGGGTCGTGCGGCTCTTCCCTCGCGCGACCCGCCCACGCGTCGACTCCTCCGGCCTCATCGCCTGGCAGCAGCTGTCGGCCTTCGTGCGTGCGACGATGATCGTGGCGTTCGTCGACGCGGTCGGCATCTCGGTCGGCGCCGCGATCCTCAAGGTGCCCTTCGCCTTCGCGATCGGCGTCCTCGTCTTCATCCTGGCGTTCATCCCGATCGTGGGCGCGCTGCTCTCCGGTGCGGTCGCGGTCCTGCTCGCTCTCGTCGCGCACGGCCCCGGCGTCGCCCTGATCATGCTGGCCGTCGTCATCGGCGTGCAGCAGCTCGAGTCGCACGTGCTCCAGCCGTTCCTGCTCGGCAAGGCCGTCAGCGTCCACCCGCTCGCCGTGATCCTCGCGATCGCGACCGGCTCGATCATCGCCGGCATCGTCGGCGCCCTCGTCGCCGTGCCGTTCGCGGCGGTCCTCAACGCCGTCGGCAAGCACCTCTTCAGCGACGAGTCAGAGCGTGAGCTCGACCGCGAGCTGGAAGCGTCCGCCGACGACGGAGGAGCACCGGCCAACGCCTGACCCGAGGGCGGGGGTCGTATGCCTCATGGCGTATGCCGTGGGGCGCGCTCTCCCACTCCCGTGCGTGACCGTGGGGCCGCTCGCAGCGCGAGCGGCCCCACGGTCATGCGAGACAGGTGTGGCGACAAGGCCTCTCGACGGTGGGGCGAGGCCCTTACGGACGGCTGCGGCTAGAGCGTCACTGGGAGACGGCGCGGCGGGCGAAGAGGGCTCGGTCGTCGAGCTCCTCGGCCTCCTCGGCGAACTCCGGCGTGTCGAAGACGTCAGCCGGGATGCCGGTGTCGGTGTAGCGCGGCTCGGCCTTGGCCTTGAGCGAGTAGGTCGGCCGCGGCACGGGGACCGGGCTCCAGCTGCCCTCGGCAGCCGGGGCCGCCTCTGCCTCGACGACCGGAACCTCGCCCGTGACGGGCGCCTGCACGTCGAAGACGCCGGGCTCGACGTGCTGGCCGACGAGGGACTGCGGCTCCGGAGACGCCGCCGTGACCTGCGACGGGACGGGCGTGCTGCGGATGACCTGCGTGTCGTCGCTCGAGAGCACCGGCACGTGGTGCGCGAAGTCGTGGCCCCGGCCGGAGTCGGCGCGCCCGTCACGACGGCGCTTGCCGCGGCGACCGCCGCCGGCCGTCTCGGCGGCGTCTGCCGAGGTGCGGAGCCGGTCGGCCTGGGCCTCGGCCCTGAGCCAGACGAGCACGGCAGCGACGGTGAGCACGGCGAACGGGATCGAGGCCCACATCAGCAGGCCGGTGACCGTGAGCGCGATCGAGACGGGGACCCAGACGACGGAGAGAAGGAGCAACACGGCACGAATTCGACGCTGCGCCAACGGGACCCGAGCCGGAGCCGGAACCGCCTGACGACCTACCGGACGTCCTGACCGAGGCTGCGCCCCGTGGCTCGTCCGGCTCGCTGACTCGGGCATGCGGTCCACCTCGGCGGCGTAGGGGGCGTGGTCGGTGTGGCCCGGATCCAGCCGGTTGCCCGACGGGACGGTGGCAGTGAGGACGCGCTCGTCACCGCGTCGCGCGACGAGCGGCGAGTGCCGGTGCGACGTGCCGGCAGGGACCGCTCGCTTCACGTCCACGGTGGGACGGCCGGCGCCGGCGGGCTTGACGGCATACGAGTGGGGGCGCGGCGTGCTCAGCTCGGTGGCCGGGAGGGCCTGACGCTTCTCGAGGACGCGCATGGCCTGCGTGAACCCGTCGACGGAGCGCGTGGCGGCAGCGTCCTCGCGACGGCGGGCCCAGTGCTGCACGAGATAGGCAGCCCAGATCGCCACGATGACGACGAAGATGAGGCTGCTGACAGGCACGTGACCCACGGTAGGACGCGGTTCGGTAACGACACGGCACATTCGAGGCGTGTCGCGCAAGAGGCTGGTGTTACACCTGTGACAGACGGGTCGTGAGGGTCGAACCGGCCAGGTCCTCCGTCGTGACGGCGAAGGACCGGTGGTCACGCCAGGCACCGTCGATGTGCAGGAACCGCTGACGGATCCCCTCGTCGCGCAGGCCAAGACGCTCGACGACCCGCAGCGACGGCACGTTGTCGAGCCGGATGTTGACCTCCACCCGGTGCAGCCCGCCCGGGCCGAGGGCGTGGTCGACGGCGAGGGCGAGCGCGCGCGTCGCGATGCCACGCCCCGTGACCGCCTCGTCCAGCCAGTATCCGGCCGCCGCCGACTGCTGCGCGGCCCGGACGATGCCGAAGAGGTGGACCTGACCGACGATGCGCCCGCCGACCTCGATGCACCAGGGCATCGCCCGGTCGGCACTCGCCTCAGTGTCGAGATCGCGGACGAACTGCCGGAACGAGACCGGCGTGCGCGCGGGCGAGCCCGGCGGGAGCGTCGGCTCCCACGGCTGGACATATGCCGCGTTGTCCCGTCGCACGCGCTGCCAGTCCCGCTCGTCATCGACCCTCAGCGGCCGCAGCACGATGGCGGGGTCGGCGGACGCGTCGCGCAGGACGACGGGCCACCGGGCCCGTCCGTCGCGATGCGGACGCCACGGCATCCTCACGTCAGTGGTCGCTGCCGGGGATCTGGTCGAGGGCGTGACCCAGGACCGGCTCGAGCACGTCGAGCGCATCGCTGACGCCGCCGCGTGACCCGGGGAGGTTGACGACGAGGGTGCGACCCGACAGACCGGCGAGCCCCCGCGAGAGCATCGCCGTCGGCACCCCCTTGGCCACTCCCGCCGCACGGATCGCCTCGGCCACGCCCGGCACGAGCCGGTCGAGCAGCGGTGCGGTCTGCTCGGGCGTCGCGTCGGTGGGCGTCAGGCCGGTGCCCCCTGTCGTCAGCACGAGGTCGGGCTCGCTCGCGAGCACCTCGCGCAGGGCCATGCCGTACTCGTCGCCGTCGGCGACGACCACCGGGGCCCCGACCTCGAGACCCCAGCCTCGGAGCCGGTCCACGATGACCGGCCCCGACCGGTCGGCGTAGACACCGGCCGCTGCCCGGGTCGACACCGTGACGACGACGGCCCGACGGCCCGAGCCCGGGCCCTCGCCCAGGCCGGAACCCGCGGCCTCACTCATGCCAGTCCCCCGAACGGCCGCCGGACTTCGCGGTGACACGCACGTCGGTGATGCGGCCGTGCTTGTCGACGGCCTTGACCATGTCGATGAGGGCGAGCGCGGCGACGGACACGGCGGTCAGCGCCTCCATCTCGATGCCGGTGCGGTCCGCGGTGCGCACGGTCGCCGTGATGTCGGCGCCGTCGTCGGCGACCGTGACGTCGACCTCGACGCCGTGCACGGCGATAGGATGCGCGAGCGGGATGAGCTCCGGCGTCCGCTTGACCGCCTGGATGCCGGCGATGCGTGCGACGGCGAGGGCGTCGCCCTTCGGAACCCGCCCGGAGCGGAGGGCGGCGACGGCGTCGGGGCTGAGCAGCACCCTGCCTGCGGCACTGGCCTGGCGCGCGGTCACGGCCTTGGCCGACACGTCAACCATGTGCGCGCTCCCGTCGGCGCGGACGTGGGTCAGCGCCGGAGCCGGCGGTGGCTGGTCGGTCATCACATCTCCTTGTCGAGGAGCAGGACGTCGACGACCTCGCCGGCGACGAGCTCGGTGACGTCCTCGGGCACGACGAAGAGGGCGTTGGCCCTCGAGAGGTCGGCGACGAAGTGTGACCCCTGACCCGCCACCGGCACCGCGACGAGCGTGCCCTCGGCGGAGCGGGACACCACGGCGCGGCCGAACTGCCTCCGGCCGCCGTAGGACTCGACGCCCGAGATGAGAGTGGCCGGGCGCAGGCGGCGCTTCTCCGGTGTCAGCCGCATGAGGCGGCGCAACGCCGGACGCACGAAGACCTCGAACGACACGAAGGACGACACCGGGTTGCCGGGCAGGGCGAAGAGCGGCACCGGTTTGCCGCCCGGTCCGGTGAGCAGGCCGTAGCCCTGGGGCTTGCCCGGCTGCATCGCCACCTTGACGAAGTCGATGCCCTTCCCGCGCAGCGCGCTCTTGACGACGTCGTAGGCGCCCATGGACACACCGCCACTGGTGATGACGACGTCCGCCCGGGTCACGATGTCGTCGAGGGCGGCGAGCAGGTCCTTCTCCGAGTCGCCGACCGCGCCCCGCACCTCGGCGGACGCCCCGGCGCCGACCGCCGCGGCCCACAGCATCGAGGAGTTGGAGTCGTGGATCTGCCCGGGCCCCAAGGGTTCTCCGGGCTCGACGAGCTCGGTCCCCGTCGAGAGCACGACGACGTGCGGTCGGCGGTGGACCTCCACGCCGGCATGTCCGCAGGCCGCGAGCAGGGCGATGGTGCGCGCACCCACGACCTCGCCCGCGGAGACGATGACGGTGCCCGAGGCGACGTCCTCGCCGCGTGGCCTGACGTATCGGTGTCGCGGCACCGAGGCCCGGCACTCGACCTCGCCGCTCGCGGCGCCGTCCGTGTCCTCGACCGCGATGACCGCGTCGGCGCCTTCGGGGATCGGGGCGCCGGTCATGATCCTGGCTGCCTCTCCTGGGCCCACCGAGAAGGCCGGGTCGTCACCGGCGGCGACCTCGCCGACGACGCGCAGCCGCACCGGCGCGTCAGCCGCGGCTGCGAGCGACTCGGCGCGGACGGCATACCCGTCCATCGAGGAGTTGTCGAAGCCGGGGAGGTCGACCTTCGAGCGGACGTCACGCGCCACGACGAGGCCGAGGGCCTCGGTGAGCCGCGTCCACTCGGTCGGCGACGGCTCGAGCGTGGAGAGGATGGCCTTGAGGTGCTCGTCGACGGTGCGCAGGTCGCGCGGCGTCGCGGCGGGCGACGTCGCGGGCACCGGCAGCTCGCCGAGCACGGCATCGTCGAGGACACGGCGGTAGCCGTCGATGAGCACATCACCGACACAGCGGACGTTCCGGCCGAAGACGGGGTCGCCGATGACGCGCAGGCTGGTGCAGTCACGCATCGACGGCACGCCCTTGGGGAAGCGCTTCTCGAAGCCGGGCACGAAACGGTAGGCCGAGTCGAGGTCGACGTAGGGCTCGGGCCCGTCGACGGTGGCGACCACGTGGTAGCCGTCGTCGAGGGAGAAGAAGTCCGACCGGATGACGAGCAGGTCGTTCGTGGTCTTGACGGGCCGGAAGCGTGTGCGCGGCACCAGGATCGCCTCGGACCCCTCGAAGACCTCGATCGCCGTGCCCATCGCCGACTCCATCTGGATGACCTCGGGCGAGCTGGGGTCGGCCGGGTCGACGTTCTTGCGGTTGACGATGATGGGGAGTCCGAGGACCCCCTGCTTGGCCGTCATGCGCTCCCGCAGGACCTCGAGGTCGATCCACACGTTGTTGGCGTTGAAGGTGCTGTGCCGCTTGATGTCGCGGAAGAACCTCTCCTCCCCCTCGGCCACCATGGCCGTGTCGCGCAGCACGATGCGTCCGTCCGACTTGCGCACCGCGAGGTGACCGCCCTTGCGGTCGCTCTTGGTCCGCCGGCAGACCTCGGCGACGTAGGGCAGACCGTGCTCGACCATCCACGCCGCGACGTCGGGGTCGCACGTCGCACCGAGGTTGTCGGAGTTGGAGAGGAACGCATAGCGGATCCCCTTCTCCAGCAGGGCGTCGAGCACGCCCGACGTGACGAGCGAGACGTAGACGTCGCCGTGCCCCGGCGGGCACCACTCGAGCTCGGGGTCGGCGGGCCACTGGACCGGCATCAGGTCGTCCGGCCGCAGCTTGGGCTCGGCGCTCTGGATGAAGTCGAGGGGCAGTCCCTGGACCGGCAGGTCGGGATACTTCGCGAGGATCTTGAGCGACTCCTCGGACGTGCGGAAGGAGTTCATCAGCACGAGCGGGAGCTCGACGTCCCAACGCTCACGGAGCGCGAGCACCTGCAGGGCGATGATGTCGAGGAAGGTCAGGCCGTCCTTCACCTCGAGCGCCGACTTGGCCCCCGTCATGCCCATGCCGGTGCCGAGACCACCGTTGAGCTTGATGACGGCGGTCTTGGACAGCGCCGCCCGCGCCTCGTCGTCGGCGACCTTCACCTCACCCAGCGCCTGGATGTCGCCCAGGGGCTCGATGGAGTCCTCGGGGATGGTGCCCAGCGCGCCCGCCTGCAGCTGTTCGAAATAGTGCTCGAAGACGCTGATGGCCTCGGGGCCCAGGCCTCTCCGGCGCATCAGGTCGACGGAAGCGCGCAAGCCCTGGTCACTCATGGCCATCACCTTACGATGGGCTCCATGCGCGTCCGGACCGTCTCGCGAACCCGATTGCGATGACGACGGCCACCAAGCGTGACCTGCGTCACGCCGCCCGCGCCCGGCGGCGCGAGCTCGCCCGCACGATGGACGACGCCGCCCGCGACGCGGCCGCCGCCGCGATCACCGAGGCCGTGCTGCGGTTCGTGCCCGAGCCCTGCCGGGTCGCCGTCTACGAGTCGCTGCCGGACGAGCCGCCGACCGGGCGCCTCGTCGAGACGCTCGTAGCGGCCGGACACGAGGTCGTCGTGCCCGTCGTGCTCGACGACTTCTCACTCGAGTGGAGGTATGCCGTGCCCGGCACGTCGGGCGACCGGGCCACGGTGCGCCGTCCGAGCCGCGGTGGGCACGGTGGGCACGGTGGGCACGGGCCGGACGCCGCCGACGGGCAGGGATGGCTCGGCACCGACACCCTCGCCACGTGCGACCTCATCGTGACACCGGGCCTGTCCGTCGACGCCCATGGCACCCGTCTCGGACAGGGCGGCGGCTG
The DNA here is from genome assembly GCF_039539425.1 of Terrabacter ginsenosidimutans. NCBI lineage: Bacteria > Bacillati > Actinomycetota > Actinomycetes > Micrococcales > Intrasporangiaceae > Terrabacter > Terrabacter ginsenosidimutans. The sequence goes on from NZ_BAABDC010000014.1 coordinate 35,204, forward strand.
CTACGACCGCGCCCTGCTGCACCGCGACCCCGCGACTCCTGTCGTCACCCTGCTGCACGAGGGTGAGCAGAGCACCACCGACCTGCCGGCCGACGCGCACGACGTGCCCGTCGACGGCTACGTGACGACCACCGGACGCGTCGTGCGCCTGCGCTGACGCGGCCAGCACCCGGCATACGCCCTCAGGTGGTGGAGCCCAGGTGGTCGAGCTCAGGTCGTCGAGCTACGGGGACGACGTCGCGGACGGCGGCACGAGGGTCAGCTCGTCGTCGGTCGCGTCGCGGACCGCGGCCTGGCTGAACGGCCACGCGAAGGTCTCGTTGGCCGCCCAGGCGTCCACCTGGTCGGCGTAGTGGTCGTCGTAGGCGTGACCCGACTGACCCGTCGAGTTGACCCAACGGGACGCGTCGAGGTTGCCGAGGTCGACGACCATCCGCATCGAGGGCCCGTTGGTCACGTCGTAGCCGGGCTTCGAGGCGTTCCACGAGTTGGCGTTGACGATGGAGTTGCCGCCGCCGAGCTCGATGTCGTTGCGGTTGAAGAGGTTCTGGATGACACCGGGCACGGCGTCCGAGCTCATGACCTGGTGCTCGAGGTCCAGCTGGTGCAGGCGTCCCCACCGCCAGGTCGCGGGGACCTTGCCGAGCTCACGGGCGAGGTCGAGACGCGCCTCGACGAGAGCCCGCTTGAGGATCTCACCGGAGCCCTCGGTGACCCCGGGCGTCGTCTTGTCGTCCCACCAGTCGTTCTTCGGGTCCTTGAGCAGCTGCTCCATGACGACCATCCAGCGGCTGCCGCCGTCGGGGGCGATGTCCGGTGGGAGCTCGTCGAACGTGTACTGGAGGAGGTACTTCCACACCGCGTTGTAGTACGCCGCCGACGCCGCGTCGCGGGACTTGTCGTTGGGCTGGCTGCCGTCCCAGTCGCGCAGCAGCCGCTGGGCCTGGGCGGTGAAGTCGTCGACCTGCACCGACAGGAGACGCTCGACGAGCTCGGGTGCGTAGGTGTTACGGGTGTCGCCCTGGATCTGCGACATCGTCTCGGGTGAGACCTTCGGCGTCGCGGCGAGCAGCGTGCGGATGCGCTGCGCCCGGAAGCCGTAGTCCCACTCCGACGTGAGGAACGGCGTCGGGCTCGCCGTGACGGCCTGGTTGGCCGTGACGATGAAGCCCTCTGCCGGGTCGAAGGAGCTGGGCATGTCGTCGAACGGGACGTAGCCCTTCCAGTCCCACTGCGAGTCCCAGCCGGGCGAGGGCCAGAAGCCGGGGGGCGCACCGGGCGTCGCGGAGCGCCGGACCGGGATCTTGCCCGGCGCCTGGTAGCCGATGTGGCCGGCCGTGTCGGCGTAGACGAGGTTCTGCGACGGCACGGAGAAGAGGGCCGCGGCCTTGCGGAAGTCCGACCAGTTCGTCGCGCGGTTGAGCGCGAAGATCGCGTCGGCCGTCGTGCCGGGCGTCAGTGCCGTCCACGCGAGCGACACGGCATACCGGCTGGACTGCGGGGCCCCGCGCACGACGCTGCGGTCGCCCGCGGTGTCGATGGCCGGGACGACGTCCGACAGGATCGGCCCGTGCACGGTCGAGCGCACCGTCAGGGGCACGTCAGCGCCCCCGGCGACCTTGATCGTCTCCTGGCGCTTGACGAGCGGCACGTTGTCCCCGTCGCGCAGGTAGGAGTCGCCCGAGACCTGCTCGAGGTAGAAGTCGGTGACGTCGGGGCCGAGGTTGGTCATGCCCCACGCGACCTTGTCGTTGTGCCCGATGACGACCCCGGGCAGGCCCGAGAAGGTGAACCCCGAGACCTGGAACGGGCACGCGGCGCTGAGCGTGCGGCACTGGAGGTTGACCTGCCCCCAGATGCCGGGGATCGCGAGGGCCAGGTGCGGGTCGTTGGCGAGCAGCGGCTTGCCCGTCGTCGTGCGGGCACCGGAGACGACCCACGAGTTCGATCCGATGCCGTCCCCGCGGCCGAGGCTCGCAGGCACGGCGTCCACCGAGGCGAGCGCCGAGTCGACGGCCGCGCTCCCGTCCGAGGAGCGCAGCGCCGTGAGGGCGGCGGGCGTGGGGCTGGCGGCCTGGTCGCTCTGCGCCGCGGCCGGCTGCCAGTCCTGCTGGGACAGGATCGGCTGGTTGCGGTCGACGGGATAGGGCGGGTAGAGCAGGTTGACCTGCTTGAGCGAGCGCGTCGTGCGGGACAGACGGGCCCGCGCGAGCTCGTCCTTGTAGTCGCCGCGCAGGTCCCAGGCCATGGCCTTGAGCCACGCGAGCGAGTCGACAGGCGTCCACGGCTCGACGCGGTAGTTGGGGTTGCGGCGCGCGAGCACGGTGTACTCCAGCGACATCTTCTCGGGCGACTCGGCCTTCTTGATGTACGCGTTGACACCGTCGGCGTACGCCTGGAGGTACTGACGGGTCTCCGGGGCGAGCTTGGGCAGCTCCTGCTCGGCGACCCGGCGCCACCCCATCGCCCGGATGGCCCTGTCGCTGTCGATGCCTGCGCTCCCGACGAGCTCGGACAGGCGCCCGGCCGTCACGTGACGGCGCAGGTCCATCTCGAAGAACCGGTCCTGGGCGCTGACGAAGCCCTGCGCACGGAACAGGTCGTTGGCATTGTCGGCGTAGATCGTGGGGACGCCCTGGGCGTCGCGGTGGACCGAGACCGAGCTCGTGAGCCCCTCGATGGCGAGCTGGCCCGTGGTGTCGGGGAAGGACTGTCGCACCACACCGATCGCCAGGATCCCGACGGCGACCACCGCCATGACGACGAGGACGGCGACGAGCAGGAGGATCCGACGGGCGCGCTTCAACCGTGACACGCGACGAGCCTAGGCCACCGCCGACGGCCCGGAACGCACCCCGGCGGGCGCGGCACACATCGTTGCCGAACCGACGACAAACCCGCCACGAACGCCCGGCGAACCCGCGGACCGCTCCCCGGCGACGGGGGCCGGGATGGTTGGATTGCCCCCACACCTGAGGAGCTGCCCTTGCCCGCACTCGCATCCATCACGTCGTCGACCATGGACCTCGACGACCTGACGCGCGTGCTCCTCATCGGGTCGCTCGTGCTCCTCGTGGCCGTCGCGGCCGTGCGCCTGTCGGTGCGATCGGGCCTGCCGTCGCTGCTGATCTACCTCGGCATCGGCCTGGCCCTCGGCAACGCCGGGGCCGGCATCCAGTTCGACGACGCCTCGATCACCCGGGTGCTCGGCTATGCCGCGCTCGTCCTCATCCTGTCCGAGGGTGGCCTGACGACGTCGTGGTCGAACATCAAGGAGTCGGTCGCGCCGGCCGCGGTGCTCTCGACCGTCGGTGTCGTCGTGTCGGTCCTCGTCGTCGCCGTGGCCGCACACACCCTGCTGCCGCTGTCGTGGACGATCTCGCTGCTCATGGGCGCCATCGTCAGCTCGACCGACGCTGCAGCCGTCTTCGCCGTCCTGCGCAACGTGCCGCTGCCCAAGCGCCTGTCGGGGATGCTCGAGGCCGAGTCGGGCTTCAACGACGCCCCGGTCGTCATCCTCGTCGTCGCGTTCGCCGCCCAGGGAGTGCCCGGCGGGACGGCCGACCCGTGGTGGGTGCTCCTGCTGCACGCCGCCGTCGAGCTCGTCGGCGGGGCCGTCATCGGTGGCGCCGTGGGCTGGCTCGGCGGGCAGATCCTGCACCGCGTCGCGGGCGCCTCCTCGGCCCTGTTCTCCATCGGCGTCGTGGCGCTGACCGTGCTCGCGTATGCCGTCGGCGCGGCCCTGCACGTCTCCGGCTTCCTCGCCACCTACCTGTCGGCCCTCGTGCTCGGCAACATGGGGCTGCCCAACCGGGTCGCGTTCCAGAGCTTCGCCAACGCGCTCGGCTGGATCGCCCAGATCGGCCTGTTCGTGCTGCTCGGCCTGCTCGCCGACCCGACGCGCCTCGGGGAGCAGCTGGTGCCGGCGATCGTCATCGGCCTCGTCCTGCTGCTCGTCGCACGGCCGTTGTCGGTGGTGGCGTCGGTGTCGTGGTTCAAGGTGCCCTGGCGCGACCAGCTCTTCCTCTCGTGGGCGGGCCTGCGCGGGGCCGTCCCGGTCGTGCTGGCGACCGTTCCTCTCGTCGTCGGCACGCCCGACACCGAGTGGATCTTCGACCTCGTCTTCATGCTCGTCGTCATCTTCACCATCGTGCAGGCGCCGTCCCTGCCGTGGGTGGCGAAGCGTCTGGGGCTCAACGAGCAGGTGCACTCGGTCGACGTCGACCTCGAGTCCACCTCGCTCATGCAGATCAGTGCCGACGTCATCCAGGTGACCGTCGGGCCCGAGTCGCGGCTGCACGGCGTGGCCGTCTTCGAGCTGCGCCTGCCCAAGGGAGCCAACGTCACCCTCGTCGTGCGTCGGGGTGAGGGGTTCGTCCCGGAGCCGCACACGACGATCCGCCACGGCGACCAGCTGCTCGTCGTCACGACGTCTCGCGTCAAGCAGCGCACCGAGCAGCGCATCCGTGAGATCAGCCGCGGCGGGCGCCTCGCCGGCTGGCCGTAGACTGACCCTCGGCCTGTTCCCCCCATTCGACGTCCGAGGTTCACCTGTGCCCACCTACTCCTACGCGTGCCAAGAGTGCGGCCACGCCTTCGACATCCGCCAGTCGTTCACCGACGACTCCCTGACGGTGTGCCCGGAGTGCGGCGAGCCGCGACTGCGCAAGGTGATCCACCCCGTCGGCATCGCCTTCAAGGGCTCGGGTTTCTACAAGACCGACTCTCGCGCCGCGGCCAAGACCGCCTCGGCGGCGGCTGCCGGGAACGGCTCGGGCGACACAAAGAAGGACAGCGGGTCCACGACGTCGTCCGACTCGACCACCCCGTCGAGCACGTCCACCTCCTCGAGCACCTCGACGCCCTCGACCTCCTCGTCGTCCTCGTCGAGCACGTCCGGTTCGTCGACGTCGAGCACGTCGTCCACAGCCCCCTGAGCCAGGGGGACGTTGTCCCCACCCGAGGACGTATGCCGTCCGGCCGGCCGGGCGGCCACCCTAGGCTCCTGCCATGACGACAGAGCAGACGACCGTGTCCGACCCCGCAGGCTCGGGGGTGCCCTCCCCCGGCGCACGCGCCGAGATCGGCGTCATCGGCGGGTCCGGCCTCTACGAGTTCCTCGACGACTTCGAGACGGTCGACGTCGAGACGCCGTTCGGGCGTCCCAGCGACCCGCTCGTCATCGGTGAGGTCGAGGGTCGCACTGTCGCCTTCGTCGCCCGGCACGGCAAGGGCCACCGCTTCGCGCCGCACCGGGTCAACTACCGCGCGAACCTCTGGGCGCTGCGGGCCGTGGGCGTCCGCCAGATCCTCTCCCCCTGCGCCGTGGGATCGCTCAAGCCGGAGCACGGTCCGGGCACCATCGTCGTCCCGGACCAGATCGTCGACCGCACGTGGGGACGGGCGCACACGATCTACGAGGCCGAGGGTCCTGTCGTCCACGTCGGCTTCGCCGACCCCTACTGCCCCAACGGCCGCCAGGTCGCCGTCGACGCCGCCCGGCTCTCGGAGCTCCAGGTCGTGTCCGACGGCACGCTCGTCGTCATCAACGGACCGCGGTTCTCCTCGCGTGCCGAGTCGCTCATGCACCAGGACGCCGGTTTCGGCATCGTCGGCATGACGACGATGCCCGAGGCGGCCCTGGCCCGTGAGCTCGCCATGTGCTTCACGACGATCGCCATGGTCACCGACCACGACGCCGGGGTCGAGGGGGGTGACGCGGTCACCCACGACGAGGTGCTCCGAGTCTTCGCCACCAACGTCGAGCACCTCACCGGCATCCTGCGCGACGCCATCGGGCAGATGCCCGCCCACGAGCCCGACGAGACGGCGACCTGCCCGTGCCGACGGAGCCTCGACGGTCTCGAGCTGCCCTTCCCCCTCCCCTGATGACGGCGGCGCGCGCAGCCTCGCGGTGGCGCCGGGCTCGGGGCTCTGAAGGCTGGCCAGACGGTCCGAGACGCCGCCGGGCCCGACACACCCGATGGCGGCGTGGGGCGGCAGCCGGTCTCGCGGGGCTGGCGGTCCTCGTCACCGTCGGGGCCCTGCGCCCGGTCGCGGCCGGAGGGGCCGGCGTGCCGACGGTGGTCATGGTCCGTGACGTGGGCGCCGGGCAGCGACTCGGGCCCGACGACGTGGCGCTCGCGACGAGGTCCGACGGGCTACGGCCGGGGTCGGCCCTCGCGAGGGTCGAGGCGGCAGTGGGCCGTGTCGTCACCACGCCACTGACGGTGCACGACGTCGTGACGCCCGAGCGCCTGCTGGGGCCCGACCTGCTCGCGGGGCAGCCCGCGGATCGGGTCGCGATCAGCGTGCCCGTCCTCGACGCCGCCTCGATCGGGGTCAGGCCGGGCCACCACGTCGACCTCTACGCGACCGGCTCCGGGGCCCGGGCCGCGACCGACGTCGTCGTCCTCGCCGTGCACGACGCCGAGGAGTCGACCGGGCTCGGCGCCGGGGCACCGGCGCGAGTGACCCTCGCGCTCGACCCCGCGCAGGCCACCGAGGTGGCGCGTGGCCTCAGTGCTCTCGAGGCCGGGCAGAGTCTCGTCATCGCCATCCGGCACGGGTCGGGGTCCGCGCAGTAGGCTCGGAACGCCCGGAGTGTCCGTCACACGAGTCACTCTCATCGCAGCGTCGCACACGGGCCGCACCCGGGCCTCAGGCTCAGCAGAGACAGGCACGACCCTCGGGGGCGGGTCGACACCCCACCCGACCCCCGCGGCACCACACGCCCCACCTCCCGGGGCACAGGAAGGGACGCTCATGATCAAGGGTTTCAAGGATTTCCTGATGCGGGGCAACGTCGTTGACCTCGCTGTCGCGGTCGTCATCGGCACCGCGTTCGCCAAGGTCGTCGAGGCGTTCGTGGTGATCATCCTCGACCTCGTCGGCAAGATCGGCGGCAAGCCGGACTTCTCGTCCTTCAGGCCGGGCGGCGTGTCGGTCGGGCTGTTCCTGACCGCGCTCTTGAGCTTCGTCATCGTCGCCGCGGCCGTCTACTTCATGGTCGTCGTGCCGATGAACCACCTCGCGGAGCGGCGCAAGGCGGGCATCGAGCCCGAGCCCGAGGCGCCGTCCGAGGAGGTCATCCTGCTCACCGAGATCCGCGACAGCCTCCGCGCCCGCTGATCCCACGAGCGACACAGTGCCCACTCGACGTCACGTCGAGTGGGCACTTCTTGTGTCGGGTGCCCGGGTCGCCATACCCCACCCGGCCCTTCAGGCGGGGTCGGTGGGCTCAGCCGTGCTCAGCGGCCTCGCCCGGGGCGCTGCCGTAGGCCTGCGGACGCTCGTAGTCGCCGAGGATCTCGGCAAGGGCGAGCGGACGGGCAGCCTCGGCGTGACGACCGGCGCGCTGCAGCGTCCGGCCGAGCAGCAGGTGCGCGTACGAGTCGGTCGGTGACTGCTCGATGACCTGGGTCAGCGTCGCCTCGGCGCGCCCGAGCTGGGCCGACTGGAAGTAGGCGCGGGCCAGCATGAGCCGCAGGTCGGTGACCGAGTGGAGCACGGCGTCGGACCCGGTCGAGTCCGCGCGGGACGACTCGACCTCGTCGACGAGCTCGGCCAGGGCGGTGGCGGCGGCCGCGTGGTCACCCCGCTCGAAGAGACCCTGGGCCCAGGAGAGGCGCAGCGAGAACGGTGTCGTCGTGTTCATGAGCCCGTCAACGCGGGGCTGGGTCGCGGCATTCCGAGGGGTTCACTCGTAGTGCGGTGGCCGCTGCTCCTGCAGCCAGCGGTCCCCGAGGCCCGACCCGGAGGGCCGCTCCCCCCAACCGAGGTCGAGCTCGTCGCTGCTGCGGCCGAGCGCGGCGCCCGGCTCGCTCGCGTCGGTCTCGGAGGTCGCCTCGGCGGCCGCCGTGCCCTTGCGGAAGACGCGCCGGCGCTTGCGCTTCGGGGTCGGCGCGCCCGTCGACGACCCGGCGTCGGCGTCGGCCTCGCCCGACGCCGAGGCGTCGGTCGCTGCATGGGGCTCCGCGCCGACGTCGGGACCGTCCGTCGCGGGCTCGCTCGGCGCGTCCGCGTCCGCGTCGGACGAGGTCGGCTGCGGGGCGAGTGGTGGCGACGACGTGCGAGCCAGGGTCACGATGCGCGCGATCTCACGGGCGGGGTCCCGGAACACGTCCGTGCTCCACACCCGCTCGTGCACCCAGCCGAGCCGCGTGAGCTGCTCCGGCCGCAGACGGTCACGGTCGCGGGTGCTGCGCAGGGCGGCATACCGGCTCCCGTCGGTCTCGACGGCGATCAGCGCACGGCCGCGGTGGTACGGGTCCTCGACCGCGATGTCGATGCGGTGGCTTGCCGTGCCGTAGTCCTCGTGGACCGTGAGCCCGTGACGGCGGAGGCGCTCGGCGAGGTCGTGGCGCAGGGGGTCGCTCGTGGCGGTCGCCGTCGCGAAGAGGGTGTCCTCCGCTCCGGCACCACCACCGGCCTCGGCGTAGGCGAGGAAGTCACGCAGCATGAGCGCGCCCCGGGCCTTGAGCCGGCTCGGGTCGAGGTCGATGGCGCGTAGGGCCGACACGACCGTCATCCGGGAGCGGGCCCGGGTGATCGCGACGTTGAGACGACGCTCGCCGCCCTCGATGTTGAGCGGTCCGAACCGGTGCAGCACCCGCCCGTGAGGGGTCTTGCCGTAGCCGATCGACAGGATGATGGCGTCGCGCTCGTCACCCTGGACGCGTTCGAGGTTCTTGACGAAGAAGCGCTCGTCCCGGGCGTCGTCGAAGAAGGCTGCGACGTCGGGCGCGGTGCGCAGGGCCCCGGTGATCGCCTCCTCGAGCCGGTCGGCGTGCTTGATGCCGAGAGCGATGACGCCGAGCGACTCGGTGGGGCGGCTGCGGGCGTGCTCGAGGACCAGCTCGACGACGCGGGCCACCTCGCCGTCCGTCGTCTCGATGGTGTCGACGCCGGGCTGGACTACGGCCTGACCGTCGACCGGCTCGAACGTGACGGCTGAGTCGAGGGAGGTGCCCGGGAAGGTCGTGAGACGCCCGTCGTACATCGCCTCGTTGGCGAAGGCGATGAGCCGCTCGTCGCGGCTGCGGTAGTGCCACGTGAGGTTGCGGGTCGGCAGCGCCGCGGCGAGCACGTCGAGCACCGACTCGAAGCCCTCGGTCAGGGTCTCGTCGGCCGGGGCCGCCGCGTCGGACTCGTCGTCGGACACGACCGTGAAGAAGTTCGTCGGCGGGAGCTGTCTCTCGTCACCGGCGACGACCACCTGGCGGGCGCGCGAGATGGCCGAGATGGCCTGGGCGGGCTGCACCTGCGACGCCTCGTCGAAGATGACGACGTCGAACCAGCGGCCCGGCGGCAGGGTCGACGCGACGACGAGCGGGCTCATCGCCCAGCACGGCTTGATCGCCGTGAGGGTCGCCGACGCCTGGGGCATGAGGTCGCGCAGCGGCCGGTGGCGGCGGGCCTTGCCGGCCTCGGCCCGCACGAGCGCCTCGTGCGCCGGGTGGTCGGCCAGCGTCTCGCGGACGTTGCGGGCGACAGCGGCGCGCACCCGCGCGACGGTCGCCGACTGGTGCGCGCGGTCGGCCTCGGCGAACTCCGCGACGTCGCGGCGCAGGCCCGCGCCGTCGTGGGCGCCGTAGGCGGGGTCACGCACCGTGATCTCCTGCGCGAGCGAGGCCCACCACACGTGCTCGACCTCGGCCGTCACCTGGTCGGTGGGGATCCCCCGGGCTGCGAGGTCGTCGACGACGGCGCCGAGCCCGACGGCACGCAGCTCGTCGAGGGCGGTCGTGACCTGCGGCAGCACCGCGATGCGGTCGGGACGGCTCGCCAGGGCGGCGAGACGCTCCCGCAGCTCGAGCAGCGGCAGGGAGACGAGCGTCTGCCCGTCGGGACCGGGCTGGAGTCGCTCGTCGAGCCACTCGAGGTCGGCCGTGAGGTCGGCGAGCAGGGCCAGCCCCTCGTCGAGCCGGGGCGAGATCTCGGGCCGGCCGCCACCGCCGACGAGCTCGAACCAGTGCTCGCGCTGCTCGCTCGCCGACTCGAGCTCCTCGTGGAGGTTGGCGGGGGGACGCCCGGGCCGGAGCAGCCGCTTGGTCTGCTGTCGGATCTTCCAGCGGTCGAGCCAGCCCATCTCGACGTCGCGCGCCTCACGCCAGTCACGCGTCGCGGTCGCAGCGATGTGCTCCTTGAGCGGGATGTCGAACACCTCGGGCCGGAACACCTCGAGCGTCTCGCGGACACTCGACATCGTCGCGAAGGCCGACTTCCAGTCCTCGAGCGAGTTCGCTTCGGGCACACGGGACTCCGACAGGATGCGGTTGAGCTGGCGAGCCGCGTCGTCGAGTCCGCTCGTGCTGTGCCTGGTCGTGATGTCGAGCGCGCGGGACGCGTCGTCGGCGCTGAGGATGCGGGCACCGAACCACGGGTCGTCGCCGGCACGGGTCCACGCGCCGAGGCCGGCTGCATCGCGCAGGCGCCGCCCGAGCTCGACCGCACGGGTGCGGCTCAGACCGGAGAGGTCGCGGCTGCCGAGGCGCACGTGGCAGGTCGGCGGCGGGGTGCGGGTGCCGAGCTCGACGAGCGCCTCCTGCGCCTCGTGCGCCGAGACGCCCCAGGGGTCGCGCACCGCGTGGAGGGCCTGCACGTGCTGCTGCAGCCGGGCCCGGCGGTCGCGAAGGGTCGAGGTGGTGCGGTCGCTCTCCGGAGCATCGTTCTCGACGGCGGCGTCGAGGCTCCGGGCGAACTGCTGGGCCGTCGCGCGCTTGTTCGTCGGGCCGTCGTAGGCGTCGAGCACGAGGTCGCCCAGGCCGAGCCGGTCGAGGCGGCTGAGGACGGCGTCGATGGCGGCGCGCTTCTCGGCCACGAAGAGGGTCGACTTGCCCTCGGCCGCGAGCGAGGCGATGAGGTTGACGATCGTCTGCGACTTGCCCGTGCCGGGAGGTCCCTTGATGACGAGGTGGGCGCCCGCGCGGACGGCATCGATGGCCGCGTGCTGGGAGGAGTCGGCGTCGAGCACGAGGTACTCGTGCTCGGGGTCGGGGTCGGGCTCGCTGTCGGGCACGCGGAGCCGCACGGCCGCGAGCGCCGACTCGTCACCGGCGAGGGCCGCGACGACGTCATGGTCCGCGAGGCTGGCGCCCTGTAGGGCGAGGTCGGCCACCATCGGCAGCTTGGCGTAGGAGAAGGTGCCGAGCACGAGCCGCGGGGTGATCTCGAACTCGGGCACGCGCTCGCACGCGTGGCCGAGGGCGGCATACACCGGGTAGGGGTCGAAACCGTTGCCGGCGCTGGCGAGGTCGGCGAGCGCGTCGGCGTCGAGCTCGATGCCCTGCTCGGAGCGGAGGTACTCGCGCAGCACCGGGTTGAACTCGGCCTCGGGCCCGAGGTCGATCTCGAAGTCCTCCTGGGCGGCTCCGGTCGGGCGCAGCACGCACGAGCGCAGCAGCACCGGCGAGGCCGGCGGGCGCGCGGCACGCGGGACGGACCAGGTGGCCATCCCGATGGCGATGAAACCGGCCGCGATGCCGCGCTCCTCGCGCAGCTCGAGGGCCTTGGACCGGATGGCGCGCGCCCGGCGGCGGGCCTCCTCGAAGGCAGCGGGCTCGCGCATGAGGTCAGACAGCCGGGTGCGGCGGCCGGCGAGCAGCATCGAGACGCCACCGGGGTGTGCGGTCGTCAGGTCGAGCGTGCCGGAGGGCAGGTCGCGGTACCAGAGCAGCGTGTTGCGCCCGCCGAGGTCGACGAGCGTGCGCTGCCACGTCTTGACGCCAGCTGCGACGCGGTCGGCGCGCGGATCGCCCGAGGGCGACTCCGCCGGAAGGGCAGGGTCGGTCCTGAGGGCGTCGGTCATTCCAGCAGGCTAACCAACGAACCCCGGTAGACAGGCCAGCGACAGACCACCGCGCGGAGGAATCGGTGGCCGGCGGACGGCATACGCGAACGGCAGGCGCCGACGGCCGGGGTCGTCATGTCGACGACCCCGGCCTCCTCCCCCGAGCTCGGCGCGTCAGCGGCGACCCTGCGGCACGGTGAGCGGGAAGCTGCCGGGCGCGCGGTCGGCCCACGCGCTGGTGTATGCCGTCCGGTACGTCGCGAGGTAGGGCGACGGGTCTGCCTGGGTGGGGTGGTCACGCCTCGGGCTCTGCAGGTCGAGGGCGAGCGATGCCGAGCGGACGGTGATGGTCTGGCCCGACGCGGTGTCGGCCCACGACCGGGTCGTGTTGGTGCCGATGCCGACGACGAGCTGGTGGCCGCGCTCGAGGACCCAGTCGGTGGACTTGAGGTCGAAGGCGAGCCGGCCGCCGCGCACGAGCGACATCTGCTCGTCGAACATGACGGCGGCGCCGTCGGGGGCGACGTCCCAGAGCCGGACCAGGACGTTGCCCTGTCCGCTCGTGCTCATCGTGACGCGCGGGGTGCCGGTGACGCGGACGGCGGACCGGGTCGGCTTGGACCACGTGTAGTAGGCGTTGTCGTCGTCGGTCGTGCGCGGCTGGGGTCCATGGCCGCGTTCGGTCGTGACGGTGGCCGGCAGGTCGGGGGCGTTCTCCATGTCCCAGGTGCCGGTGTCGGGGGCCGCGCTGCGGGCCGCGGCCGCGGTCCGGCCCTTGTCGTCGACGTAGCGGCCGGGCTGCAGGCGCACCTCGGTCTCGCGACGGATGGCAGGCCAGGTCGACTGCGCGCGCCACGTGCCCGTGCTGTCCTCCACGGCGATGGCCGGGTCGGTGACGGCGGGCCGGATGCCCTTGAGGTGCTGGTCGTAGAAACGCATGACCTCCGCGAACCAGTCAGCGCGACCCATCCGGAGCACACCGTCCGAGCCGGTCTCGTTGCCGCGCACGTGCTCCCACTGCCCGAGCCAGCCACGCTCCTCGCCGCGGTGGTTGTCGAGGTAGGTCTCGATGTCCTCGGGTTTGGTGTTGGGCTCGATGAACCCCTGGGTGACGAAGAGCGGCACGCGCGAGCCCTTGGCCTGGGCGGCCAGGTTGCGGGCGCGCCAGTAGGCGGAGCTGGGGTCGGGGTCCTGCGTGTCGGTGAGGTTGTCGGCGAAGCACTCGGGGTGCGACACCTCGTAGGCGGCGTTGGCCTTGTACCTCGCCGAGTCGTCGGGCATCCCCTGGATGCCGGCGATGGAGTTGTACGCGCGCGGCGTGCCGAGATAGTTCGGGCGGCGCACGCCGTTGCTGTAGAGGTAGTTGTACATGTCCCAGACCGGCTCCTGGGCCACGACGGCCTCGAGTCCGGCGGGTGCGAGGTTGGCTCCCACGAGTCCGGTCGAGGCGTCGTAGGACTTGCCGTAAAGCCCGACCCTGCCCGTCGACCACGGCTGGCTCGAGGACCAGTCGACGGCGGCCTTGACGTCGGCCTGCTCACCGGGGCCGACCCAGTCGAGGCAGCCGGTGGACCCGCCGAAGCCGCGCAGGTCGACCATGACGACGGTGTAGCCGCGGGCCATGAGGTCGGCACCCTCGATGAGGTCGTTGAACCGCTCCGACGGCCCGGTGCCTGTGAAGCCGTCGTCACCGGTCTGGCCACGGTGCGCGAAGTAGGGGCCGACCGAGAGGATCACCGGGGTGCGGGCACCCGCCGGGAGGTTGGCCGGGCGCAGGACGTCGGCGTGCAGCTCGACGCCGCTCCGGTCCGAGCTGGGGAAGTACTCCTCCGACCAGAGCGCACCCTCCGGCACGCGTGGGTTGTCCTCGTGCGACACGGGAGCGCCGGGCGCGGGGATCGGATCAGCCTGCGCCGCAAGGGGCGTCACGAGCGGCGCAGCGAGTGCCGCAGTCGAGGTGAGGGCGGCGGCGGCAAGGATCGACAGACTTCGGGAACGAGACATGGCGTCCCTCTCGGTTCGGCGTCACTGGACTTCGACGCTAAATCGGGACAAACCACCCTGCAACCGGAGATTTCGGGGATCAGCCCGGTCGCAACGCCGAACGGGTCGCGGCCACCGAACCGGACACGGACTCGACCGCGGCACGAAGCGAATCCTCCGTGGCGCCCAGGGAGCCGAGGGCCAGCGCAGCGTCCCGCGAGAACCCCGCGGGCGTGCGCGGCAACGAGGCGACCGCAGGCACCAGGCCCTTCTCGTTCGTCACCCACCGGCCGGCGTCCGCGTGGAGGGCGTGGGCGCAGAGCAGGATCGCTCTCGAGAGCGCGGACGACACGTAGGCGGTGTCCCCTCGGGCCGCACCCTTCCCGGCCGCCACGACCAGGAAGTCCGCCTCCCAGAGGGCGCCGACCATCGCGTCGCGAAGCGAGCGTGGGTATGCCGTCACGGTCGACCGCAGGGACGCGAGCCGACCCGACGGGTCGGCGAGGACGACGCCGAGAGCCAGCTCGCCGGCATACGACACGTCGAGGAAGCCGAGCGGGTGACCCGCCTGCTGATGGAAGGCGAACTCTCCACGGGACGCCCGATCCGCCTGCGCGGCAACGCGATCGATGTCACGAAGGATCCAGTCGACGGCGGTTCCGTCCACCTTGAGCCAGCCCCCGGCATCCACCCACGGACCCCACGAGCCGGGCTCGCCCACGGTGATGTCGCGCCCCGACCAGCGGCTCGCGAGACGGGTCAGGGTGGCGGTGTCGGGCGCCCCCTCGTAGTAGACGCCGAGGTCGACGTCCGAGGACGGGAGGGCGTCGCCCCTCGCCCGGCTGCCGCCGAGCACGACGCCGACGACACCGCTGACGCCTGTCAGCTCGTCGGCCATCCGGCGCAGCGTCTCCTCGGAGATCATCGAGCCCGGCCCATGGCGGGGACGTTACCGGAGCCCCGCTCGAGCCGCCCGGAACCCGAACCCGTGCCCTCACCCTCCGCACGGGCGGTAGCCCACACCCCCGGACCGCGTCGATGAGGCGTGGGTTGGCCGGGTCGGCGCCGACCCACGCCGCGGTTTCACGGACCGAGTGGTCGATGGACCTTGCGCAGATACCCCATGGGGGTATGCTGAAGGAATGGACAAGATCAGCGACACCCGCATTTCCTCGACGGGCTCGCTGGTGCAGGACCCCGTCTGCGGCATGGACGTCGACCCCGCCACCAGCGAGAACCACCTGGAGCTGGACGGCCACGACTACTACTTCTGCTCGGCGGGCTGTCTCGCGACGTTCGAGGCCGACCCCACGGCATACCTCGGCGGTGCACCTCGACCCGAGCAGCGTCCGGTCGGCGGCCACGACGGCCACGACGGCCACGGCCACCAGGCCGACGCGTCTGCCGTCGGGGACGTCGCGGAGTGGACGTGTCCGATGCACCCGGAGATCCGGCAGCCGGGACCGGGCACGTGCCCCATCTGCGGGATGGCCCTCGAACCCGTCATGGTGACGGCGGACAGCGGGCCCAACCCCGAGCTGGCCGACATGACGCGGCGGTTCAAGGTGGCCGTGGCGCTAACCATCCCCGTGCTCATCCTGTCGATGGGCCGCGACCTGGTCCCGGCCCTGCACGACGCCATCCCCTCGACCGTCGCCACCTGGGCCCAGCTCATCCTCGCGACCCCGGTCGTGCTGTGGGCGGGCTGGCCGTTCTTCCAGCGCGGCTGGACCTCCGTCCGCACGATGAAGCTGAACATGTTCACCCTCATCGCGATGGGCACCGGCGTGGCGTGGCTGTTCAGCGTCGTCGCGACCGTCGCACCCCAGCTGTTCCCCGAGGCCTTCCGGATGGACGGCGCCGTCGCGGTCTACTTCGAGGCCGCTGCCGTCATCACCACGCTCGTGCTGCTCGGGCAGGTGCTCGAGCTGCGCGCCCGCGAGAGCACCTCCGGCGCCATCCGCGCCCTGCTCGACCTCACCCCGAAGACCGCCCACCGAGTGGCCGCGGACGGGAGCGAGAGCGACGTCACCCTCGACCTCGTCCAGGTCGGCGACCTGCTGCGCGTCCGTCCCGGTGAGTCCGTCCCCGTCGACGGCGCGGTGCAGGAAGGGCGATCGACCCTGGACGAGTCCATGGTGACCGGCGAGTCGATGCCGGTGACCAAGCAGGCCGGTGACGCCGTCATCGGCGGCACGGTGAACCAGACCGGTTCGCTCGTCATCCGGGCCGAGAAGGTCGGACGGGACACGATGCTGGCCCGCATCGTGCAGATGGTCGCCGACGCCCAGCGATCCCGTGCGCCGATCCAGCGTCTCGCCGATCGCGTCTCCGCCGTCTTCGTGCCCGCGGTCATCGTGGCGGCGCTCGTCGCGTTCGTCGTCTGGGCCACCGTGGGACCCGAACCGCGACTCGCGAACGCCCTTGTCGTGGCCGTCAGCGTCCTGATCATCGCCTGCCCCTGCGCCCTCGGGCTGGCCACGCCGGTGTCCATCATGGTCGGCGTGGGGCGCGGCGCGACCCTCGGCGTCCTCATCAAGAACGCTGAGGCTCTCGAGCTCTTGGAGAAGGTCGACACCCTCGTCGTCGACAAGACCGGCACACTCACCCAGGGCCGCCCCTCCGTCACCCACGTCTCCGCAGCCGAGGGCTCGGACGAGAACGAGGTCCTGCGCCTGGCCGCCGCCGTCGAGCGCGCCAGTGAGCACCCGCTCGGACTCGCCGTCGTGCGAGCCGCCGGCGAAGCCGGCCTGAGCGTCCCTGCGGTCGACGACTTCGACGCTCCCGTCGGCAAGGGCGTCACCGGCACCGTCGAGGGACGACGGGTCCTGGTGGGCAGCAAGACGTTCCTGACCGGTCACGGCCTGGAGACGGCCGCCATGGACGCCGAGGCGGACCGGCTGCGCGCCGACGGCGCCAGCGCCGTCTACGTCGCGGTCGGAGGCCACGTCGCGGGCGTGCTCGCCATCGCCGACCCCGTCAAGGAGACCACCCCCGCCGCGCTCAAGGCACTGCGAGACGAGGGCATCGACGTGGTCATGCTCACCGGCGACAACCAGGTCACGGCCGACGCGGTCGCCCGCAGCCTGGGCATCGACCGCGTCCAGGCCGAGGTCCTCCCCGACCACAAGAGCGACGTCGTCAACGCGCTGCGCGCCGAGGGCCGGGTCGTGGCCATGGCCGGCGACGGCGTCAACGACGCCCCCGCCCTGACCGCCGCCGACGTCGGCATCGCCATGAGCACCGGCACCGACGTGGCCATCGAGAGCGCCGGCGTGACCCTTCTCAAGGGCGACCTGACCGGCATCGTCCGGGCACGGGCCCTGTCGGAGGCCACCATGTCGAACATCCGCCAGAACCTGGTGTTCGCCTTCATCTACAACGCCGCCGGGATCCCCCTCGCGGCCGGAGTCCTATACCCGGCGTTCGGCCTGCTGCTCTCGCCGATGATCGCCGCGGCTGCCATGGCGCTCTCCTCGGTGAGCGTCATCGGCAACGCCCTGCGGCTGCGCACCCAGAAGCTGTAGCGAGCCGTTGGGGTGGTGTCGCCGTGGCCGGTGGTGGCCGGTGATGGCCGGACGCGGCGACACCTGCCTCAGTGGACGTGGTCGTGGCCGAGGTCGTGGTTGTGGCCGTGGTCGGTCGGCGCCTGCCTGCCCGGGTGCGCGGGATAGGCGTGCACGACGGCCGCGGTCAACTTCGGCACGGTGCGGACCAGCTCTGCCTCGGCATGGTGGGCCAGCGCGTGAGCGTCGGTCAGGGACGTGGAGGGCTCGACGTCCAGCTCGGCGTCGGCGCGCATCTCGTGACCGATCCAACGCATCCGGACCGCCCGTACCGCAGTGACGCCGGGGACCTGGATCAGCGTGGCCTCGGCCTGCTCCACGAGCTCAGGATCGACGCCGTCCATGAGGCGTCTGAAGACGTCTCGGGCGGCGGTGCGCAGGACAAGGACGATGGCCACGGTGATGACGAGACCGACGACCGGGTCGGCCCAGCTCCAGCCGACGGCCACCCCTGCCGCGCCGACAAGGACGGCGAGCGAGGTGAACCCGTCGGTGCGGGCGTGGTAGCCGTCGGCGACCAGGGCCGCTGAACCGATGGCCTTGCCCTCACGGATGCGGAAGACGGCGACGGCCTCGTTGCCGAGGAAGCCGAGGAACCCGGCGACGGCCACCCAGCCGAGGTTGTGCACCGGCGCGGGGTTCAGCAGCCGGTCGACCGCCTCCCACCCCGCGACCACGGCCGACAGGGCGATCATCGCGATGACGAACAGCCCGGCCAGGTCCTCGGCGCGCCCGTAACCGTAGGTGTAGCGCCTGGTGGCGGCGCGGCGCCCGAGCACGAAGGCGATCCACAAGGGCACCGCCGTCAGGGCATCGGAGAAGTTGTGGATCGTGTCGGCGAGCAGGGCCACGGATCCGGAGAAGCACACGATGACCAGCTGCAGCAGCGCGGTCACCCCCAGCCCCACGAGGCTGATCTTCACCGCCCGGACCCCTCGGGCGCTGGACTCCAGGGCCGAGTCGATGGAGTCCGTCGCGTCGTGCGAGTGCGGCGTGAAGGCGTGCGTCACCGTGGCCCAGAGCCCCGAGCGGTGCGCATGCCCCTGGGACCCAGCGGAGTGCCTGTGCCCGTGGCCGTGCTCATGGTCAGCGTCGTCCGGTGAGTTCGGCGACGGCATACGCACGTTGCCGGGCACGTGGCGTTGGTTCGTCTCACTCATGGGGCACTCCTGAGCCCGGACGGGCCAGCGGCCCGGTGATGCTCGGGTATGCCGTCACCCGCGTGCTCCGCGTTGTGGATGGCGTCTCGAACCAGGCTGGCGATGTGCTCGTTCTCAACCCGGTAGAAGACCTGGTTGCCCTCTCGGCGCGTGCGCACCATCCGGGCCATCCGCAGCTTGGCGAGGTGCTGGGAGACCGACGGACCGGGCTTCTGGAGACGGTCGGCGAGCTCGGTGACCGACAGCTCGCCGTCGCTCAGCGCCCACAGCATCCGGACCCGGGACCCGTCGGCCAGCATCCGGAAGATCTCGACGGCGAGCTCGACCTGCTCGTCCGGCAACGCCTGCTGCGCATCTGCGTTCATACGCACATAGTAGTTGCTCGGGGTGCAGCAACGGACCGCACACCGTGGGCGGCCACGGCGTGCCACGGGCACCGCCGCGCTGGCTGTGCCAGCCTTGGGCGGGTCGCTCCCGGCCGGGGAGCACCCAAGGAGCGAGGGATTCGATGAGGGCCGACCACTACGACAGCTTCGCCGAGAGCTATGCGAAGTCCAACGAGTCGAACCTCTTCAACGCCTACTACGCGCGACCGGCCATGATCGAGCTCGCCGGCGACGTCCGCGGTCGTCGGGTGCTCGACGCCGGGTGCGGCTCCGGTCCCCTGACCGAAGCCCTCCGCGCCAAGGGCGCCCTCGTGACCGGATTCGACTCCAGCACAGCCATGCTCGAGCTCGCGCGGCAGCGACTGGGTGAGGACGTGGACCTGCAGGTGGCCGACCTCAGCCAGCCGCTGCCGTACGCCGACGGCACGTTCGACGACGTCGTCTGCTCGCTCGTGCTGCACTACCTGAAGGACTGGACGGCACCGCTCTCGGAGCTGCGGCGCGTCCTCAAGCCTGGTGGCCGCCTCCTGCTGGCGGTCAACCACCCTCGCATCCTCGAGGCCAGCGACCCCAGCGCCGACTACTTCTCCGTCACGCAGTACTCGGACGAGTACTCCTTCGCCGACGGCCAGAACGCGGTGCTCACCTTCTGGCACCGGCCTCTGCACGCCATGGCCGACGCGTTCACGGAGGCCGGCTTCCGCATCGCCGTCATCAGCGAGCCTCCCTTCTCACCCGACACACCACGCGAGCTCCTCCCGCCCGACCTCGGCGAGCGAACCGCCTTCATCTGCTTCCTCTTCTTCGTTCTCGACGCGCACTGACGCCGGCGGCGTACGCGCAGCTCGTCGGGTCTCAGAACTGGCCGGCAGGTCGCAGCAGGATCTCGTTGATGGCGAGGCGCCGTGGGCGGCTGAGGGCGAAGGCGATGACCTCGGCGACGTCGTCTGCCGTGACCTCGGCCTGGTCGTAGAGCCTGCCGACGCCCTCGCGGGTCTCCGCGTGGGTGATGTGGGTCGGGAGCTCGGTGGCGACCACGCCGGGCTCGATGAGGGTGACGCGCACGTCGGGCGGCAGCTCCTGGCGGAGCGACTCGGACCATGCGTTGAGGCCCCACTTCGTCGCCGCGTAGACGCCGTTGCCGGCGCGCGGTGCGACCGGCGACGGACGAGATGTTGACGATGTCAGCGCCTCCGTCGGATGCGGCTGCCCTGAGCTGGTCGAGGAACACCTCGGTAGCGGTGATCGCGCCGAGCAGGTTGACCTCGACCATCCGGCGGTAGTCGTCGCGCTGGTCGGCGGCGAACGGGCCGAGCAGCATGACGCCGGCGTTGTTGACGAGCACCGCCGCACCGCCGAGCTCGGTCTGCACATGGTCTGCCGCCGCGAGCAGACTGTCGCGGTCGGTGACGTCGGCCTCGATGGCGATGACTCTGTCGCCGAGCTCGTGGGCGAGAGCTGCGATCCGGTCGGCGTGTCGGGGCAGCGCGACACGGTAGCCGGCTGCGGCAAGCAACGCAGCATCACCTGCGCCGGGCTCTTGCCGTGCGCGTCGGCGATGCCGCCGATGACCGGATCCTGCAGCGTGCTGCCGCTGCTGCCGTCCCGGTAGAACGTGATGCCACCGATAGGTGACCAGGCCTGCGTCAGGATCCCGTGCTGCGCACCGAACTCCTGGACCGGCTTCTGCTGGAAGTAGGCCCAGCCGACCGCTACCGCCCGAACGCACGGGTCTGCCGCGCTCAGGGCGTGCGCCACGCCTCACTGGGCCGGTGAGCGGTCGTGGTTCATGGTGTCGAGAATGTGGTGGAGCGTCCGCAGCCGGCGCTCGGTGTCGGACGCTCCATCACCCAGGCAGCGGTCTACCTCGATGAGAACGGGCCGGAACAGCTCTATGGCGGCTGGGTGGACACTGCGCCGGCAACTGCAGGAGCTGGCGCCCCAGCCGATGCTCGGGCTCCGAGCCCGATGCCATCGCCAGGGGCGCGGAACCACGTCATGATTTCGGCGTTCGATCGTCTACAGAGTGACGTCGGGTTGACCCCCAGTTGGCCGGCGTCAGGGGTTCCCGGGTTGCTCTTGGAGGGGTGGCCCGGGAACCTCGCCGACAGCGAGGGTTCCCGCGCGGGGCGCGTCCCGCCAGCCGTCGCCCCCGCCCTGACCGACGTAGAGCACCGGGGGGCCGCTGCAGCCAAACCTGTGCCCGGCGGTCAGAACGATCGTCGGCGTGGCGTTGAGCCGCGACGGCGTGACGGTGGCCCGCACCGGCGGCTCAGACGAGAACCTCGGCATCCTCGCGGCGAACCCGCCTTGGGCGTCACGTGGACGAGCAATGGCTCACCCTCGCGGCCCCGCAGGCCTAGATCGACTGCGCGGGGTCGACGTCCGGTTATGCCGCTCGTGGTGCGTGCATCGGCCCGGACATGAGAGGTGGTTCAACCCAGGGTCAACCCTGGCTCCGACGACGCGGAGGGTCCGTGCCGCGCAGCCTTGAGTCATGGCTCCCAGCGACTACCTCATCAACGCGGTCTTCCTTCTGGACGACCCTCCGCAGGCCGTACTGGTCCGGCATCCCTATTGCCGCGACTTGTCTGGGCGGTCGTCCCGCGGACCGCTAGACAAGACGTCAACTCGGGCGAGATCGCCGGAACCGTCGTCGGGTTCGGGAAGCCATGCCTACCCAAGAAGCCCGAGCGCCAAGGCCCGCGTCGCGGCTTGGGAGGCTCGTTCGTCGTCCAAGAGGACGCAAATGACTCACACCTGGTGAGCTGGTTGCCCGTCGCTCCTCAGTAGAGCTCGAGCTCCGCGGCTCGACGGATCGCGGCTCGGCGGCTGCTGACGCCCAGCTTCCGGTAGATGTGCGCGATGTGGGTCTTGGCCGTGTGGAGGGAGATGAACTCGGCCTCGGCGATCTCGGCGTTGGTGAGGTTGGTGGCGAGGTACTGGAGGATCACCTGCTCCCGTTCGGTGAGCCGCTCGCCCCACCCCGTGACGTTGTGGGGCTGCCCCTGAGCGATGCGCCCCAGCACGTGCGTCACCGCTGTGGGGTGCGCCGTGCCATGGCGCAGATGGGCCTTGAGAAGACCTGTCACGGGTTCGCCGGCACTGAGGAAGGGCCCGTAGAGCCCGTCTGGCTCGGCTGCGGCCAGGGCGAGCTCGAGCGAGGCGTGCGCCGCGTTCAGGTCACCCAGGGCGACGTGCGCCTCTGCCTCGAGGGAACGGCAGACACACTCGACGTAGACGAGCCTGTTCGTCGTTGGGATGTGGTCGAGCTCAGCAAGCGCCTCGCCTGCGAGTCCCGCCTGGACGAACACCTTCGCGCGGTTGGCGCGAGCGAGGGGGTCTTCGGGTTCGGCAACCGGCTGCCTGGCCAGCGCCACCGCCTCACACGTCCTCCCTTCGGCCATGAGGACCAGCCCCTCCAGCCCGGCCAGCATGGAGGGCCATGCCGGCGCGCTGCGCCCGGACTCCACGAGCGCCCGGACCTGGGTCACGGCCCGCTTCGCGCCGGCGACGTCGCCCAGAGCCAGGCACGCCATCGTCAGGTAGTCCAGGGTGAGGCCGCGCAGCTCGAAGTCGAAGGGCAGCATCATCGACAGCCCGCGCTCTAGCTGCGTCCGGGCCGCCGTGAGGTTGGCCCGGCAGTAGTCCAGCCAACCGAGGAAGGCGACCGCTGGAGCCAGCGTTGCGAGCCCCACCCAACCGCGTTCGTCGGCGCGGGCAAGGACGGTGACGGCAAGCTCGTGGACCTCACCGAGTCGTCCTTCCGCCACGGCGGGGAAGCACGACTCCGCGAGGGCCGTCAGTTCGAGGGCGACCAGGCCGGTGTCGTGCGCCGTGGCCGCCGAGGACCGGAGCATCTCCAGGGCCGGACCGGCCTGCAACCGGGCCTCGCCCATGCCGACGAACATCTGCACGGACGCCAAGACGGCCGGGACGGGTGAGTGCTGCCCAAGGTCGAACCTCTCGAGCAGCGCCGTACCGGCCTCGCCGGCCGCGCTCACGCCCAGGCCGACCCCGGTCCGGAACAGCGCGACGACGGCCATCCGGTCCTCGAACTCCGCCTTGGCCTCATCCGGGAGCAAGATGCGCGCGTTCTGGGCCTCGTCGATCTCCACCTGCGCGTCGCCCATCCTCCCTCCCTGCACGAGCGTCAGGGCCCGGGCCAGATGAGTGTCCGCGGAATACACAGAGCCTTTCGGGACCAGCTCGAGGGCGTCGAGCATTGCATCGACCTGTCCCTCGAGGAACAGCTCGAGCCAGCGGTCGGCGAAGATACGAGAGGCCTGCTCACCGTCGCCGGCCGCCACTGCGTGCCGGATCGCGATCGGCGCGTCGACGGCGCTCCACCAGTCCGCCGCCGCCGCGTGCTGGGCGGCGGCCCGCTCGGGGTAGTCGGCGACCAGACGCCGGTGGATGTGGGCAGCGAAGAGGGGATGCCAGTAGTACCAGGCCTCCTCGCTGTCGCCGGCGCCGCGGGACAGGAACAGGCCGTCGGCGACGCACTGCTCGAGGAGCGCCTCGGCATTGTGCGTTCCCCGCACGCTGTCGATGAGCGACGGGCACACGTGCTCGTCCAGGGTGCTGTCAAGGACGAAGTCCCTGAGGTCGTCGGTGAGGGAGGCAAGGACCTCGGTGGCGAGGTACTCGGCCAGCGCCTGGTCGCGCCGCAGCTGTGTCGGGACCTGCTGGCGGAAGCCGTACTGGCGTGAGCTGAGGATCGCCATGCGCACACCGGCGGGCCAGCCGCCGGTAGCGCGATGGATCGCCTCGACGGTCTCGGCGTCAAGGTCGAGGCCGGCGACACGCACCGCGTCGGAGGTCTCCTCCGGGCTGAACGCGAGCTCCTCGTGGGTCAGGTACGCGAGCCGGTCATCGAGCCGCAGCCGCTGCAACCTCAGCGGGGGCACGACGCGTGCGGCCACGGCGATGCGCAGGTTCGTGGGGGCCCACTTGAGGATGTGGTCGACCACCTGGATCGAGCCCGGCGACCCGGTGAGGTCCTGCACGTCATCCAACACGAGAGTCAAGGGCAGCGCAGCCTGGTAGAGCACCTCCAGCAGAGAGTCCACGAGGGCCAGCGGCTCGGCCCGCAGGCCGGATGCCCGCAGCGGCTCCAGGTCGGCGCCCAGCTCTTCGAGCCCCGCCAGGTCCATGGCCGTGATCAGGTCGGAGACGAGCCGCACTGGCGACCGGTCCGAGTCGTCCACGCCTAACCAGATGGCGGCACCCTCTACCTGCTGGCGCCGGGCGGCGGCCGCGAGCAGCGTCGACTTGCCGTAGCCCGCCATACCGACAAGCACCACCACGTGCCGGTGGTCGATGAACGGCACGAGCCGACCGCGCTCGATCGTGTGAGCGGCCTGAGAAGGAGCAGTCATTCGCGCGTGGCGCGGTCCAACCATGTCGGCCCCCTGTGGCCGCTTGAGGGGAGGGTCCTGCGAGCGTAACGCAGTTCTCGGCCTGTCGCCGATACCGATTTAACCGGTTTCGGCGCATGTGCGGCCCTTCGAGGTCCGGCCGAGTGCGCCGTAGAAGTCGTCGGCGTCGCTGCGCCGGGCCGCGACACCTGGTCGCACGCCTGCTCGTCCCGGGGCGACGGTGCCTGCGGCCGGTAGCCGCCGAGCCGATGCGATCGAGTCCCCGTCGAGCGACAGCGCGGCCGGTCGGTGCGCTGCGCCCAGCTCCAGGTCTTTCGGAACCAGAGTGTGGGCAGGACCCCCAGTTTCAACTCCTGCGGCCCGTGGTTCGTGGCTCGATCGACATGTCGAGCGGCAGGTTGACAACCTCAGGCTGCTCGTGAGCGCGGACCTCCAGAGGGGCGTAGTCACCGGGTCACCAAGCGTGGACGTTCCGAGCGACATTCCGCTCCCGCGCGCGCCGTAGCGGACCCCATCCGCGGTGACGTCAACGGATAACGCACCTGAAGGAAGCTGCCCGGCCGGCTCGATCAACCGCGGAAGCAACGCCGAGAGTCGATCGAGGACCGTCTCGCCCAACCTGCACCGCTCACGTTGAGCGGTGCTGACGGGGGTGACCAACAGCGCGCCCTCATCCTCTCCGGGTGACGCGCTGTGACCAGAGGGGACTTATGGTGCGTGGGTGGCCAAACCAGCGTGTTCCGCCCCGCGGTTCGGAGCCTGTCCCGGCGACACAGGAGACGCAATATCGGCACCTGAAACCGAGGCCCCTCATCCTCATTGTTACCAAGTCGGCACGTCGGAGTGAGGCGACCTCGACAAGGGCCAGCTCAGCTGGCCCACCATCGACAGCGGGGGGTGTGCACGTCCCGGCGTAGACGTCCGCTGGGATCGCTTGGCCTCGATCCGTGGGCCGCCGACACTGGCATCGGCTCACGGTGCGCGGTCGGCGTGAGACGCCGCCGACCCGCGTCCTGTGACGGAGCATGACGATGACCTTGTCCGGTGCGGAGATCCGAGCGCTGATCCAGGAGCTTGTCGAGCTGCAGGACCGGATCGACGAGCTGCGTCTCGCGGAGAAGAACCGCTGGTCGACATCGGTCGAGCCGCACCAAGAGCTCGTGCGCCTGAGCCACCGGGAGGGCGAGATCGTCGCGGTCCTGCGGCTTCAACGGCTCCACTGAGAAGCGCGTCGACCACGGCGTCCGCCGGCGACGGAACCGCTTTCGGTCGCCACCGGGATCGGGCGGTGCGCCGTCCCATGCATGAATGCCGCGGAGCAGTCGGGGCGAGGCTGCCAGCCTCCGTACAGCCCTGCCTAGGCGGCCGGAGGGAGGAGTTGAGCCAGGGCGTCACCCATGCGGTCGCGGGCGGCACCGTTGCGCCCGATGTTCCCCACGCCGAACTGCAGGTTCGAGGACAGCGTCACCTGCACCGTGCCCGGAGCTACCTCACTGATCTGAGCGGTGACCTTCTCTCCGGCGGCGAGCACCATCCGCCCGGCGGTGAAGACGAAGATCCCGCTGGCAGCATCCGAGGAGAGGAGCTGCATCCCCGCGCGGCCCGCGGCGTCCTGGAGGGCGGCGACCGCCTCACCGACGCTCGCCCGGAAGGTCATCGACCTCGTGTTTCCTGCGCTCATCCGCCTGCTCCCTCGACCGACACGATCCGCGGGTCCGCGGCGGGCCCATGGCGAGGGCCTGGCCCGACTCGTCCGTCCGGCCGCGTAGGACGAGAGTAGCGAGGCGGCGATGGTGAGCGCGATGCTTCACAGGGTCCGGGGTCCGGGACCGCGCACGGGACGTCGAGCGATGCGCAACCGTGCCCGTGGCCCTGAGGTGCTTCTTGCAGTGTGTCTGCTTGGGGATCTGGCCCGCGAGGAGTGATCCCGACCGGTCTGGCGCGGTCGTAGTGTGACGCGCACCTTCGAGGGTCAGGGAGTATGCATGTCTCAGGTCATGAGCGAGCTCTTCGAGCGGGAGCCCGAGCAGTGGGGGCTACGCGGGGATCCGTGGGTCTGGGCTGCGATGCGCACGCGGCTGGGGTCAACCTGTGTGCCGCCGGGTACGGGTGCAGTGCAGCGTCTGCTTCTCGACACCTTCGCCGAGGTCGTCGGCGTCGACCTGTCCGTCGACCCGCTGCCCGACGAACTGCAACTGGTTCACCGTGACGAGCCCATCCGCCGCGGCGAGTCGAGTGGGTTCGTCGACGCGTTGAGGTGGCAGCGCCGGCTCATTCCTCTGCTCGTGAGCCGCGCCGGGACGTGCAGGGGCGCAGGCGGTCCTGAGGGAGACGGTGGCGCAGACGGCAAGTCGGCTCCGGCCGACCCCATTCGCGAGCGGCACGTCGGCGTGTTCGAGGACGCATGGCGGGAACTGGCGGCGCAGTGCCACGACACCGTGGCCCCCGCAGCGACCTACCAGGCCTGGCTGGCGCACTTCACGATGGATCACCTCACCCCGCTGCACGTGCTGCGAGACGTGGACTTCGACCCGCGGCACCTGCTCCCCGGTGCCGCGCGGCACTTCCGGCCCGTCGGCAACCTCAAAGTCGACATGCTGACTTTGCGTCGGCCGATCGTGCGCGTGCCGCGTCGGGCGTTCCCTGGCGCCCCGGACCTTCCCGACGGGCCTGGCAACCCCCGCTCCGGTCTGGCGCGACTGGCGGACTTCTCCGTCATCAGTGAGCTCAGAGTCACAGGTACGCAGATGTCGCGGCTTGGCTACGCGGAGGTGGTCGGGGACTTTCAGAAGCTGTCGGTCATCTTGGACGCGGCCGAGGTCGCCTACCCCGACCAGCCGTTGCCCGCGGCCTTCGTGGGTGTCTTCGTCAACGTCACCAAGCCAGTCTTCAGCCTCGACCTGCTACGTCGCAGGCTCCATGAGGCCCACCTACGACATGACGTGCGGCTGGCGGCCTTCGACCTGGCGACCGGAGACGTGTCGTTCGACCCGGTCGGATGACTACTTCAGCTTGCGGATTCGCCGCAGGACCGGCAAGCCCCGTCGCGCGGCGTTCCGGTCATCCCGATGGTGGGATGCAGGGCCGACCGGCACCCGGTCATGGTTCCCTCCGCGTCAAGACGCGACCCACTCCGACTCTGAGCGCACCAGCTTGGCCTCCCGGGTACCCCGACCGACGCTCTCACCGCGATCACCGCCCGCGCACCGGGCCGGAGACCCTGAGGTCATGGTGACGCCGCAGGTGCGTCAGAGGCTCCACACATCCAGCATTGGAGGCACGCGATGACCAGGCTGTCGATGCATGAGCAGCTGCCGCTCGACGAAGAAGCGGCCAGGTCGTCGATCTCGACCGGAGAGCTACCGGAACCGAGCGAGGTCATCGTCGCCGTCACGGAGGCGTACGAGCGGTTTCGGGCAAACCGGGAGGGTGCCGTCGCCGACTACATCCCGGTCCTGGCTGAAGCGTCGCCGGACTGGTTCGGCATCTCCGTGGTGGGAGCTCGAGGAAGGTCGTTCGAGATCGGGGACGTCGAGAGGACGTTCTCGATCCAGAGCGTGTCGAAACCGTTCGTCTTCGCGCTGGTCTGCGAGGCGGTCGGCGATGTCGACGCGCGACGCCTCCTCGGGGTCAACAGCACCGGCTTCCCCTTCGACTCCCTGGTGGCGGTCGAGCTCAACCTGGACAGGACGATGAACCCGTTGGTCAACGCGGGCGCGATCGCAGCCACGAGCCTGGTGCCCGGGAGCACGGCCGAGGACAAGTGGGACCGGGTCAGGGAGGGCCTCTCGCGCTTCGCCGGCCGTGAGCTCAGCTTCAACGAGCGGGTCTACGCCTCGGAGTCCGCCACCAACCTGCGCAACCAGGGCATCGCCCACCTGCTGCAGAGCTACGGCCGTCTCTACTTCGACCCCGACGAGGCCACCGACGTCTACACGCGCCAATGCTCGCTCGACGTCACCGTCCACGACCTCGCGGTCATGGCGTCCACGCTGGCCAACGGCGGGGTGAACCCGGTGACCGGAGAGGCGGTCGTCGGACCGGGCGTGTGCCGGCGCGTCCTGGCGGTGATGGCCACAGCCGGCCTGTACGAGCTCTCCGGAGACTGGCTCTACGAGGTCGGCGTGCCCGGGAAGAGCGGCGTCAGCGGCGGCATCGTCACCGTCGCGCCCGGTAAGGGCGGCCTGGCCACCTTCTCCCCTCCCCTCGACGTCGCCGGCAACAGCGTGCGCGGTCAGCTGGTCACCAAGTACCTGGCGGAACGACTCGGACTCAACCTCTTCGCCTCGGTGACGGTCTCGAAGGGCTAGGGCCGCCTGCGGTCCGAGTCGCACCCCGTCGGCGCGTGGCGAGGACCGCGGCGGACCAGGCGGTATTCGCGGATCGCTGAACGGGCTCGGAGCCCGAAGAGCGACGACGCGAGCGTGGCGGGGACGTCGTCAGGAGTCGACCGAGCGACGGGTCACCCAGCCACGCTCGGACGCTTCCCAGCCGAGCTGCATCCGGGAGGCGGATCCACTGAGGTCCATGAGCCCTCGCAGCCGGCGCTGCACCGTCCGGCCGCTCACCCCGAGCCGCTTGCCGATGGCGTCGTCGGTGAGCCCGTTGAGCATGTGCGACAGGAGCGCGATGTCGAGGGAGTCCGGCCCGGTAGGGCCGTCGACAAGACCGTCCTCGGGGTCCAGCACGACAGGGATCCCCGAATCCCACACCGCCTCGAACAGCGTCACCAGCGATTGCACGAGGCTAGGGGCGCGTATGACGACGGCAGCTGCGTCGTGGCCGCGAACCGAGAGAGGTGCCATCACCACGGCACGATCGGTGACCAGCAGTTTGGTGGGAACCGTTGCCACGCTACGGACAAGCGCATTCGCCCGGAGGGCGTCCCGGGTCTCCGCCGCGGTGGCCTCGTCGTCGAATGAGGCGCGCTCGATGACGACTCGGAACGTGACGCCGCGACCGAGCGCCTGCACCTCGGCACGGTTCTCCTCTGGGTTCACCGCCACGGGCCTCGCGTCGACGAACGCACAGACCTCCTCCCGGGCGCTCAGCTCGAGCTGCAGGAAACGTGCGCGGACCGCCTCGGGACCGAGCACGACCTCGACGAGGTCGCCGACGTCGGCATGGTTGAGGTCCCGGCGGAAGATCTCGGTCAGCTGGGCCACCGAGGTCTCGGCCACAGCAAGCGCGTGACGCCTCGAGTTCAGGAGTCCCTGCAACGAGACGTCCGGCGCGGTCGGGAACCATACGGGCCGCTCACCGTCGAAGGTCGCCTGCTCGACGAGACCCAGGTCGCGCAGCGACACGAGAAGGCGGCGGACATCATCTGCGGAGCGATCCCATCGGGTGGCGAGCGCGTCCTCCGTGCCCCCGCCGTCGACGACGAGTGAGTGATACTCCAGCTCCTGAGCGGCCGTCAGTCCGATCGCACTGAGATCGATCTCCAAGGTCATGCGGCCTTCCTCGTGCACGAATCCCGGGCGCCCGGGCGCGTGTGGCGGGATGGCGAAGTTTCGACATGTCGATTCTCCGCCTCCCTGTACCCATTCCGCCACGGGGGTGGCGTGCCGCACCCTTCGAGTGGTGCCGGTCCCCTCTCAGGGCCGGCCACGGCCAGGAGGCCCGGCCCTCCGCGTCGTCCTTGCCCAGTCGGGTCTTCCCCCCCGCCCATTTCACGGAGGTCCCCCATGCGCCGCACCTGGCGTCGAAGTACCCTCGCGTCCGCTGGCGTGCTCGCCATCGCCGCGACCGCCCTGTCCCCATCCGTCCTCGCGGCCTCGGCCGCCGGCGATCGGCAGCCCATCGTCGGGTCTGCCGAGCACGCGAAGGCACAGCCGTCGGCCACGGTCACCCTCATCTCGGGTGACCGGGTCCGGGTCACTCGCACCGCGGACGGCCAGCCCATCGCCCAGGTGATGCCCGGCGGGGACGGCACGATCCCCGACTACCAGACGCTGCGCGACGGCGACAACCTCTTCGTCTTCCCGGCCGGCGCTGCCCAGGCACTCGCCGCCGACCTCGTCGACCGCGAACTCTTCAACGTGACCGGCCTGGTTGCCAACGGCTTCGACGACGCCCACACCGACTCGATCCGGCTCATCGCGCAGTACGACGAGGCCAGCCGCACCGTGTCGGCCTCGACGCCCGCGCCGACGGGGGCCTCCGAGGTCAGCGCCCTCAGCTCGGTCAACTCCCTGGCGTATGCCGTGAGCAAGACGGACGTCGAAGCGGCCTGGTCGCAGCTCACCGACGCGGCGTCGGCCACCGGCAGCGGTCTGTCGAAGATCTGGCTCGACCGTCCCGTGCGCCCCACGCTGGCCGACTCGACGGCGCAGGTCGGGGCACCAGTGGCATGGCAGGCCGGCCTCGACGGCAAGGGCAGCTCCGTGGCAGTCCTCGACACCGGCGTCGACGCGGACCACCCCGACCTCGCCGGACGGATCACGGCGAGCAAGGACTTCACCGGCTCCAAGAACGGCATCAAGGACATCGTTGGCCACGGCACGCACGTCGCGTCGACCGTTGCAGGCACGGGAGCCGCCAGCGGGGGGAAGGAGCGCGGTGTCGCCCCGGGCGCCAACCTCCTCATCGGCAAGGTGCTCGGCGACACCGGCGCCGGTTACGACTCGGACATCATCGCCGGTATGCAGTGGGCCGTTGACAACCACGCCGACGTCGTCTCGATGAGCCTCGGCAGCAACGCCCCTGCGACGACGTGCGACGACCCGATCGCCCAAGCTGTCAACGCGCTCTCCGCCTCCAGCGCCAGCCTGTTCGTGATCGCGGC
Source organism: Terrabacter ginsenosidimutans (assembly GCF_039539425.1). Taxonomy (NCBI): domain Bacteria; kingdom Bacillati; phylum Actinomycetota; class Actinomycetes; order Micrococcales; family Intrasporangiaceae; genus Terrabacter; species Terrabacter ginsenosidimutans. Next base: position 66,258 of record NZ_BAABDC010000014.1, read on the forward strand.
AGGCAACATGGGCTCCGGCCAGAACACCGTGTCGAGCCCGGGATGTGCCACGTCGGCGCTCACGGTCGGCGCGGTCGACAAGACCGACGCGACCGCCTACTTCTCCAGCCGTGGCCCGGTCGGCGTCAGCCACCTCACGAAGCCTGAGATCGCCGCACCCGGCGTGAACATCCTCGCGGCCGCCGCGGGTGGTCGTGGCTTGTACGCCTACCGTGCGATGTCCGGCACGTCGATGGCGACGCCTCACGTCGCAGGGGCGGCGGCCATCGCCAAGGAGGCCAACCCGGCCCTCACAGGTGAGCAGCTGAAGAACCTACTCACCTCCTCGGCGGACCCCACGATCGCGGGCGGGGCCCAGGAGGTCGGCGCTGGTCGTCTCGACATCGGGCGGATGCTCTCCCAGACCATCACTGGCCAGTCGAGCGTCTACGGTGGCGAGTTCGCGTATCCGCAGACGAAGGAGTACAAGGCGAAGAGCCTGACCTACACCAACCGTGGCGCTGCCCCCATCGACCTGCGCCTCAACGTCGAGAAGCTCACCGGCAACGACAACCGCCCGGTGAACACCCCGCTCGTCAAGCTGCCCCAGCACGTCGTGGTGCCGGCGCACACGAGCGTCAGTGTCCCGGTGACGGTCCAGCTCGGAGCAAACATCCCCGACAGCTCGCTCGGTGACATCACCGCTCGCATCGTCGCCACGGGTGTGAACCAGCGGGTCTCAACTGCGTTCAACCTCTACGCGACCGCTCCCGCGGTGACGGTCAAGGTGTCGGTCATCGACCGCAACGGCAACCCGGCCTCCGGCTCGTCGTCGATCGCCATGGTCAACACCGACACGTCGAAGGGCGACAACCGGACCGTCGGCGGCAAGGACCAGACCTACACCCTGCGCCCGGGCAAGTTCTTCCTCAGCTCGTTCGTGACCACGCCCACCCCGGGCACAGCCGCGAACAGCAAGGCCACCCCCCAGTCGGTGACCTACCTGTCCCGGCCGGAGGTCACGATCGACAAGAACACCACGATCGTCCTGGATGCCCGGCAGGCGCACCCACTCACGCTCACGACAGAACAGCCGAGCGATTTGCGTACGACCGTCCTGACCTTCGAGCGGCTGTGGCCCACAGACCGGTACTACGCCGGGTCGCTCGGCGCAGGCGCCGGCACCAAGCAGTTCTTCGCCAAGATCGACGGCAAGGTGGCCCAGGGCGACGGCTCGTTCGAGTTCGGTGACTACAGCCGGCTGGTCGCGCCCCCCGTCTCCTCGATGACGACCTCTGGCGGTCTGGACCTGCACCCGCTCTCGGCCAAGCTCGGTATGGGCAACCTCGATGGCGACGGCAGCGCCGAAGCGGTCTCGGTCGGGGCCGGCACCGCGAACGACTTCAAGAACGTCGTCGTCACGGGCAAGGTCGCTGTGGCCCACGTCGCGATCGGTACCAGCGACTTCTCCATTGCCTCGCTCGCCAAGGCCGGCGGCGCCAAGGCGCTGCTGCTCTACCGCGACGACCCCGGCACGTGGTTCGCGTCGTCCAGTTCCACCTCCGCCGCTCCGTTGCCGACCTACACCCTGCCGAGTGGTGAGGGTGCTGCGCTTGGCGACGAGCTCGCGGCCGGTCCGAGCACCATCACCTGGTCGGCGCAGAACAGGACGCCGTACGCCTACACCCTCGGCTTCCACAACGACGGCCAGCTGGTCACCGCCCAGAAGCACGACGTGACCGATGCATCACTGGGGCACATCAACGCGAGCTTCGCGAGCATGGGTGTCCCGACCGACATCCTCGACCAGACTGTTGTCCAGCGCCCGAGCACGGTGGCCTTCTCGCTGGGCGCCGACTGGGTGGCCGCACCGAGCAGCCGGACCGAGTACTTCCCGACCAACGACGGCAGCCAGTGGTTCAAGGCGGTCCAGTCGAGCTTCGGTTTCGCCGAGGTCATGAGCGACGAGTGGCGCACCTTCACCCCTGGCCAGGAGGTCAACGATTCGTGGTACGGCGGAGCGCTCGCCCCCGCGCTGCGTACCGACAAGAACGGCAAGCCGCAGATGATCGGCGAGCGTCAGGGCACCCTCATCGGGGTCGCCCCGATGGTCTGGGGCGACAGCGCCGACCACTACGCCGACCAGGGCAGCTTCGGCGACCTGGGCAACCTCCAGCTGAGTCGCGACGGAGTCCAGATCGGGTCGAGCCTTGACCCGTTCGGCGTGTTCAGCGTCCCGTCGGACGACGCCCGGTATGACCTGACGCTGCACGTCGAGAAGGCCACCAGCTCGAGCTTCCGGTACTGGAAGCGCTCGACAGCCACCGACACCACGTGGTCGTTCAACTCGCACGAGGAGCCCGATGTCTACAGCCGCGCGCTGCCGATGCTCATGCCGCGCCTCGACGTCCCGGCCGACGGCCTGAAGACCGTCCCCGCAGGGTTGCTGACGATTCCGGCTCGGATCCAGGCCAACCCCGGCTACGACTCCGGCGCCATCGTCGAGGCGAAGGTGTGGACGTCGATCGACAACGGCACGACGTGGGTCCTGGGCACGACGAACCTGACCACGACTGGTGCGGACCTCGTCGTGAACCACTCCGCTGACTCGGGCAAGCAGGTCAGCCTGCGTGTCGAGCTCACGGATGCCAAGGGCGCCAAGGTCTCGCAGACCATCACGCGCGCCTACGACGTGCGGTGAGCTCAACCACCCCCTGTGAGTAGGTTGCGGCGCTCCCGTCTGCGGGAGTCAACGTCGCGGCGCAAGGGTGTGGGGAATCACAACCTCGGTAGGGCGTTTGAATAGGACGCCGAGGATCGCACGAACCTTGTCCCAAGGACCGGCCGGCAGCTTGATCTGCCGGCCGGTCACCCGACGCGTCCGACATCGGTGGGCTCCCAGGAGAAGGACCAGTCTCGCCACTGGAAGGAGCTGCTCGGCTGCTCGAGCTCAGCGGAGTGCCCTTCGCATTCGCCGGTGAGGGACGTCGACGCGGGTGATCGGCGCCGGGGGGGATCGGGAGCCCGAGCGACACCACGGGTCCTGTCCGCCCACAAGCGCATCCCCCAAGGAAGCCGAGGCGCACGTGGGCCGGCAGTGCGGAGACGGTGGGCTGATCATGTGACCGAGCCCGACGTGAGGACACCTGCGGACGACGGCCGCGTCGGCCGCGAATCGCGCCGACGCACCAAGAGCTCGTCGAGGCGCCGGTGCGCGGTGGCCTCGTCTACGGTCGCGTGGCGGATGCCGTGGACGAGCCGCTACATAGGGTTGTATGGCCTCACTGGGGCAGCGCTGCTCTCGACAGTCCCGTTGGGATCGGGCTGGGAGCAGCGGAACGGCGCCTCGCCATTCGCGCCGTGGTAGACGTAGTTCTCCGCCCCAGCATGCAACACGATGCGGTAGCCCTCGACCAGCATCTGAGCGTATGAACAGCCGAGCTTCGGACAGCCCAACGAGCCGTTACGCCACGTCACGCGGTCGTTCGCCACCACGTCAATGTCGGCCGGGTCGACGCCTGTCTGGGCAGCGAGATCAGCGACCGCGAGAGCCTCCGGCTCATCCATGCTGTGCGTGAACATCTCGGCACCTCCTCCGGTCCTGACTCTCGCCATGTACACCTTCATTGCGGGCTCGCCCTTGTCGGGACCTGAATGGCGCCGGGGCCGCGTTGTGCAATGCGATGACGCACATCATCCCGTCAACCTCGCCATTCAACTCCAGATGCCTTCGCCACGGTGCCGCCATCGCCGTCCAAGGCGGCTCATCTTCGTTGCAGCCACGATCCGAGTGTGCCCGAAGTACTCACGAGAGTGCTCGGTCCAGCGCAGGTCGATGCTCGCTAATGGCTCCCTTCTGTGTCAAGAGGCCTGGTGGAGTGAGGTCGTAGGCTTGATGTTGGCGGGTCCGGGAAGTGACTTGTCCGAAGAGCCGGTCGCAAGCTGTGAGCCGGTCGCGCTGGAGTCAGGGTCGTTGCCCGAGTGTCCTCCCGGGCCCGTCACGGCATGCCGGGTCAGGTCATCGAGCAGGGCCCGATAGACGATGTCGGACAAGCGTCGTTTCAGGCAACGCATCGCCTCGGTCGGGGTCTTGCCGGTGGCGACCTTCCGGTCGTAGTAGGCCCGCCCGTCGGTGGTCCGGGTGCGCAGCTGGACCGTGGCCATGATGTGCAGCACCCGGTTGATCTTGCGGTTCCCGCCGCGGGACAACCGGTGGCGCACGTTGTCGCCGGAGGAGGCGTCGATCGGGGCGGTACCGGTCCAGGACGCGATGTGGGCCCGGTCCGGGAACCGGGTGATGTCGCCGACCTCGGCCAGCAGCCGTGCCGCACCGGAGGGGCCGATGCCGTGCAAGGCCAGCAGGGTGGTGTCGACCTCGGCCAGCAGCGCCAGCAGCTCCTTGTTCGCGGCCTTCTTGCGGGCATAGATCCGCTCGAGGTCGACAACGAGCTCCATCGCGACGCGCTTGCGGGTCTTGCCGACGACGTCCCGTGGGCGCACCGACGCGAGCAGTCGGCGTGCCTGGGCCGCGGACAGGTCACGCTTGGCGCCGCCCGGAATCAACTCCAGCACAAGGGCATGCAGCTGGTTGATCTTGTACGTGTGCTCCTCGCCGATGGCGCGACGCCGGTCGACCAGGATCCGCAGCACCTCCCGCTGGTCGTCGCGGACCACGGGCCGCAGCCCGGCCATCCGGGTCCCGACGAGCGCGACCGAGTGCGCGTCCGTGGCGTCGGTCCTGCGGGCCCTGACCAGTCGCGAACACCCGGGCCCGAGCCGAC
>NZ_BAABDC010000015.1:0-42298 GCF_039539425.1 Terrabacter ginsenosidimutans
CCCGACAGCCCCTGCTCGAGCAGCCCCAGCGCCTGTTCCCGCTGAGCTACCGAATACCGCCTCAGTCCACCAGCCATCGTCCCGCCTCCACACGACATCCGTGTTGCGCAGACGATCTGAGACCGCCGAGCGCTCGGTCCCACGCAGGTGTGGCGGGGCGCTCACTCGACTGGGACGGGGCGCTCACTCGACTGGGACGGGGTGGTCACTCGACTGGGAGGCGGCGGCGGGGACGGCGGCGCGGCTCCTCTCGGCCCGGAGCGCGTGGCGGTAGAACCAGGCGCCGAGGATGCTGAAGGCCCCCGCCGTCGCCATGGCGAGCTGGGTCGAGGTCCGCTCGGCCAGCAGGCCCAGCAGGGGAGCTGCGACGCCGAACGCGACCGAGGCCACCATCGAGTTCATCGACAGCACGGTCGCCCGGTTGCGGGCATGCGCCTCCCGGTGCAGCAGGGCCGAGTGCATCGGGCCGGCCGACCCGTGGAGCAGGTAGGTGACGCCGTAGGCGGCGATGAGCGCGGCCGGCCCTGCCACGAGGCCCATGACGACGGCACCCAGACCGTTGAGGATCCGCGCGAGGATCGCGGTCCGTGCGACCCCGATGCGCCGGCTCGACCACCCGGCCAGGGCGGCTCCGACGGCGAAGACGGCCCAGCCCGTCGCTGCGACGGGGCCCATGATGGCGCCGGCACGCTCCTCACCGCCGACGAGCTCGGCGAGCCGGATCGGCTGGAAGGTCTCGAAGACGATCATCGCGACCGACCAGAAGAGCTCGACGGCGATGATCCCGCGGAGCACCGCGTTCTCGCGCAGCATGCCGAGACCGTCGCGGACCACCGTCGGCGACTCCTTGGCGGAGGCGATCGCCCGGCGGGCTCCGGAGGTGTCGAGGTGCTCGGCCGAGCGAGGCTCGCGCAGCAGGACGAGCACGGCGACGAGGTGCACGACGTTGAGCGCCACGAAGACGGCGACGGGGAGCACGAGCGCCGAGGCGCCGGTGAAGGGGTGCCACCAGACGAGACCGCCCGAGAGCAGCGCGCCGGAGGCGATGCCGACCCCGAGGACGGTGCCCTGGGCGGCCAGTGCCCCGTCCACGTCGGCGCCGGGGGTGGTGGCGTGCACGGTGTCGACGAACCACGCCTCGAGGGGTCCGGAGTCGAGTGCCCGGAAGATCCCCATGAGCACCGCCGACGCGAGGAAGGCCCAGAACGAGTGGGCGAGGAGGAGCACGGAGCTCCCGAGCACGTTGACGATGGCCGAGACCACGAAGACGGGTCGGCGCCCGAAGGCGTCGGCGAAGCCGCTCGTCGGCAGCTCGAGGACGAAGATCGTCAGCCCGGCGGCCGAGGAGATCGTCATCGCCTGGGCGACGGACAGGCCGCGCTCGAGCTGCCAGAGGGTGAGGAGCCCGACGACGAGGCCGACCGGGAACCAGCGGGTGAAGCTCAGCGTGAGGAAGACGCGACGGGCCGCGGTGGGGGACAGGACGGCATACGGGCTCGGGGTGCTCATCGCGCGGACTCCCTGGAGGTGTCGGTCGGCGGCCGGTCGAGGTCGAGGGGATAGGCGAAGGCATAGACCGCGATCCGGCGGGCCTGCGGGTTGCCCTGCCCGACCCGGCGGTAGCGCTCGATGAGGTCCCACATCTCCTCGCGCATCGCCTCGAGGGACTCGGCGGTGACGAGGACGGACGCGTCGCTCGAGCCGCAGGCATCCTGCCACGAGGTGGGCCAGGTCGTGGAGACGTCGAGCCACTTGTCGTACTGCTCGCTGAAGTGGCGGGCGTAGTCGCGGGTCAGCCAGTTGAGGGCCGTCTCGGAGTCCTCGTCGCCCTCGAAGTCGCTCGGGTGCCAGGAGTGGTACTCCGAGCTCGCCCGCCACAGCCGGCGCTTGCCCTCGCCCTCCTCGGTGTCGTGGACGAGCCCGACGGACTCGAGCTTGCGCAGGTGGTAGCTCGTCGCGCCGGAATTGGTGCCGAGCGCGGCCGCGAGGTCGGTGGCCGTCGCGGGTCCACCGCGCCGGAGGGCGCCGAGCAGCCGCGAGCGCAGCGGGTGGGCGAGCACGCGCAGGCTCTCTGGTGTGAGCCAGACGTTCTCGTCGTCGGTGGGGGTGGAAGCGTCGTGTGCAGCCATAGTGTGCACAATACCTGTGCACAGTTCGTTTGCACAAGATGTGTGGACACTGTCCGTCTGAGGGCATCGGGGCAGGTCAGAGGTGGTTTCGGGGTCTCCCGGCCGTGATTTGGGTGCGGGGGCCCGAACCCGTAACATTGGTGAAGTTGTGCACCGGGCCGTCAGGCGAACCCGCGGACCCTCACCGGTCCGCTCCTTCGGGAGGCGGGCGACGCGGACCGAGCCCAGCGGCATTCACTGCTCCACCATTTTTCAGAAGCGAAGGCAGACTCCATTGCGCACGTACACCCCGAAGCCCGGCGAGGTCACTCGCACGTGGCACGTCATCGACGCGACCGACGTCGTGCTCGGCCGTCTCGCGAGCCAGGCCGCTGTCCTGCTCCGGGGCAAGCACAAGCCGCAGTTCGCGCCGCACGTCGACACCGGTGACTTCGTCATCATCATCAACGCCGAGAAGGTGGCCCTCACCGGCGCCAAGCTCGAGCAGAAGAAGGCCTACCGCCACTCGGGCTTCCCGGGCGGTCTGCGCTCGACCTCCTACACCGAGCTGCTCGCCAAGAGCCCCGAGAAGGCCGTTGAGAAGGCCATCCGCGGCATGCTGCCGAAGAACTCGCTGGCCCGCCAGCAGCTCTCCAAGCTCAAGGTCTACCGCGGTGCCGAGCACCCGCACACGGCCCAGCAGCCCGTCCCCTTCGAGATCACCCAGGTTGCGCAGTAAGCCCCCCGGCTGCTGCGTAGAAAGCGACAAGACACGTGACTGACATCGTGAACGAGGAAGTCCTCGACACCGACGAGCCCGAGCTGACCGAGTACACCAGCGAGTCCTCGTCCGACTCCGCCCTGGGTGAGCCGAAGCGCGCCCGCGAGGTCTCGACCCCCGGCGCCGCGACCGGTCGTCGCAAGCAGGCCATCGCCCGCGTGCGCATCGTCCCGGGCACCGGCGAGTGGAAGATCAACGGCCGCACGCTCGACGCCTACTTCCCCAACAAGGTGCACCAGCAGATCGTCAAGGAGCCCCTGACGCTCCTCGAGCTCGACGGCTCCTACGACGTGCTCGTTCGCGTGCACGGTGGTGGCCCCTCCGGCCAGGCCGGTGCGGTGCGCCTCGGCGTCGCCCGCTCGCTCAACGGCATCGACGAGGAGCTGAACCGTCCCGCTCTCAAGAAGGCCGGCTTCCTCACCCGTGACCCCCGCGTCCCGGAGCGCAAGAAGGCCGGTCTCAAGAAGGCCCGCAAGGCTCCCCAGTACAGCAAGCGCTGACCTGGCTGTCCCAGCTGGTTGCGCGAAGGCCCCCGAGCACTGCTCGGGGGCCTTCGTCGTTCCCGGATGGCGTATGCCGTGTGGCCGGGTCGTGCAGGTCGGTGCGCTGGCGTGCGTGGTCAGCCGACCGTGGCGTGGCTCAGGTCGCAGCGGTTGGTGTCGTTGGACCAGGTGGCCTGCATCGCGAAGCTGCCGGCTGTCGTCGAGACGTTGCCTGCGCCGCCCGCGCTCCCGGGGGAGATCCAGGCGCACTCGTCGGCGTTCTCCTCACCGGAGTAGGTGCGCGAGGTGGTGTTGGTCCAGCCACCGGCCGGGTTCTGGTCGGTGATCGTCTCGGCGTACTCGTGGCCCTCGACCATGGAGTAGCCGTCGTCGGTGCCGGTGGACCCGGCGTTGACGAAGTTCTGCCCGCAGCTGGTGCCCATGTCCATGACGTACGGCATGTTGGTGAAGGCGATGTCGCCGTAGGGGCTGGTCGACCCGACGTAGGGGTCGCCGTTGTAGTCGTGCCACGCGCAGAAGGTGCCGCTCGGGGTGTTGAAGCCGTCCGGGTGCATGCCGGTCGGCGAGAGGATGACGTACTGGGCGTCGCGGTTGCTCGCTGCCGTCGTGTTGCCGAAGTGCGCTGCGGCGCGGACGGACTCGTCGCCGAGCTGCTTGGCCGTGGCGTTGGTCGGTGATGCGACCGAGGGGTCGTACCAGACGCCGGCGAGGGCGCCACCGGTCGGGTAGAGCACGTGCGCGGCGCCGGCGGGGCACGACGTGGCGCCCTTGGCCACGAGCGGTCCGTCGCAGTACTGCGTCATGACGCCCGACCAGGCCTCGCCGCCGGTGCCGAGGCCCTTGAAGAGCTTCTGCACGACGGGCGCGCCGGCCTTGGGGTCACCCGAGAAGGTCAGGTTGCCGCCCGAGTCGGTGCCCTGGGTGCCCCACTGGCTGCCGTAGAAGACGAGGTAGACCTTCGGGGCACCACCGCTCGTGACGCCGGTCCCGTCGACGCCGCCGCCGTAGGAGAGGGTCTTGGACGACGTGGGCCTCGCTCCCTTGGTCTGGGCCTCCCAGCGGTGCATCTGGGTGTTGAGCTCGCGCGTCGGCACCGCGCCGTGGCGGTAGGGGTGGCCGTAGGCCGGTGAGTACGGGTCCGTGACGCCGCCACCGGTCGCCGACGAGGCGGACGGTGCAGACGAAGCAGCCGGGGCCGCAGCCGAGGCGGCGAATGCCGTGCCCACGGTCAGGAGCGTGGCGGCCGTGGCGGTGGCGGTGGCCATGCGCCGTGAACGTCGAGTGCTCATGGAGTTCCTCTCTGGACGGGTCCGGCTGCTCCCTGGTCGGGTGCCGGGATGGGCACATCGTCGTGGCGGGCGTCTGGGAAGTGGATGGGTGCCACCTGCCAGTTGCCTGCCAGTTACGAGTTGCGGTTCCGCCCGTTCTGTGGCCTCTGTCCGCTTCCGGTGCGCTGGATGGCCGATCGACGTGGGGGCGGTATCGTCGTGCGAGCACATCTGTGGCCAAGCACCGCGGTCGCACCCCTCCGGAAGGCAGAAACACGCGTGGCTCGACTCTTCGGCACGGACGGCGTCCGTGGTGTGGCGAACAAGGACATCACCGCCGAGCTCGCGCTCGACCTCTCGGTGGCCGCGGCCCACGTCCTCGCGGAGGTGGGCGCCTTCAACGGCCACCGACCGGTGGCGGTCGTCGGACGCGACCCCCGCGCCTCGGGTGAGTTCCTCGCCGCGGCGACGGTGGCCGGCCTCGCCTCGGCCGGCATCGACGTGCGCGACGCAGGGGTGCTGCCCACCCCGGCCATCGCCTACCTCGTCGCCGAGCAGGACGCCGACCTCGGCGCGATGCTCTCGGCGTCGCACAACCCGATGCCCGACAACGGCATCAAGTTCTTCGCTCGCGGAGGGCACAAGCTCGCCGACGACCTGGAGGACCGCATCGAGGCCCGGCTGCGCGACGACTGGCAGCGACCGACCGGCGGCGACGTCGGCCGCATCACGGCGCTCGCCGACGGTGCCGACCGCTACGTCGCACACCTGCTGGCCACCCTGCCCCACCGGCTCGAGGGCCTGCACGTCGTCGTCGACGCCGCCCACGGGGCCGCCTCCGAGGTCGCCCCGCGTGCCTTCCGCGAGGCGGGTGCGCAGGTCACCCTCATCGGCGGCGACCCCGACGGCCTCAACATCAACGACGGCTACGGCTCGACCCACACCGAGCACCTCAAGGAGACCGTCCTCGCGACGGGAGCCGACTTCGGCATCGCCCTCGACGGGGACGCCGACCGGTGCCTCGCCGTGGACGCCGCCGGCCACGAGGTCGACGGTGACCAGATCATGGCGATCCTGGCGCTCGCCATGAAGGAGCAGGGGGTGCTGCGCGGTGACACCCTCGTGGCCACCGTGATGTCCAACCTCGGCATGATCCAGGCGCTCGGCGGCGCCGGCATCAAGGTGCTGCAGACCGCCGTCGGCGACCGCTACGTCCTCGAGGGGATGAAGGACGGCGGCTTCTCGCTCGGCGGCGAGCAGTCCGGACACGTCGTCATGCTCGACCACGGCACGACCGGCGACGGGACGCTCACCGGGCTCATGCTCGCCTCGCGCGTCGCCGCCACCGGTCGCACGCTCGCCGACCTCGCCGGCATCATGACCCACTTCCCACAGGTGCTCGTCAACGTCAAGGACGTCGACAAGTCGGCCCTCGACGCGAACGCCGCGGTCGCCGACGCCGTCCGCGCCGCTGAGGGCGAGCTGGGAGACACCGGGCGGGTGCTGCTGCGCAAGTCCGGCACCGAGCCCGTCGTCCGCGTCATGGTCGAGGCGGCGGACCGGGACCAGGCCCGCACCGTGGCCGACCGGCTCGTCGGAGTCGTCAAGGCCGAGCTCTCGCTCTGAGCCCGCCGGACGGCATACGCCGTCGGCCCGTCGTGCAGCCCGGAGAACACGGTCGAACGGGTCCTCAGCGCTGCGTAGGGTTCGGTGCATGCGTGATGACACCCCGGCCAACCCGTTGCTCGAGCCGAGCCCGCTGCCCTTCTCCCTGCCGCCCTTCGCGCTGCTCCGCGACGAGCACTACCCGGAGGCCTTCGACCTCGGCATGGCGCAGCACCGCGCCGAGGTGGAGGCCATCGCCACCGACCCCGAGACCCCGACCTTCGAGAACACCCTCGTCGCGCTGGAGCGCTCCGGAGCGCTGCTGAGCCGCACGAGTCTCGCCTTCTTCGGGACGTCGAGCTCGCTTGCGACCGCCGCGGTGCAGGCGATCGAGCAGGACTACGCCCCGAAGCTCGCGGCCCACGGCGACGTGGTGCGCCTCGACCCACGCCTCTACGCGCGGATCAAGGCGGTCCACGACGACGAGGACGCGCTGGCGGCGCTGGACGCCGAGTCGCGTCGCCTCGTCGAGCGTCACCTCACCGAGATGACGGTCGCCGGCGCCGGGCTCGGCGAGGACGACAAGGTGCGGCTGCGTGAGCTCAACGAGCAGCTCGCGACCCTGGGCACGCACTTCGAGAAGCAGCTGCTCGCCGACACCAACGACCTCGCCGTCCTCGTCGACGACGTCTCCGAGCTCGACGGGCTCACCGCCGGTGAGATCTCTGCCGCCGCCCAGGCCGCTCGCGAGCAGGGCCACGACGGCTCGTGGCTGATCACGCTCGTGCTGCCCACCGGCCACCCGCACCTCGCGTCGTTGACGAACCGCGACCTGCGCCGCCGCCTGCACGACGCGCAGAGCGCAAGGGGCAACCGCGGCAACGCCGACGACACCAAGGCGCTCGTCCTGCAGATCGTCCGGCTGCGCGCGGAGCGGGCCCGCCTCCTCGGCTACCCCACGCACGCGGCCGCGGCGCTCGCCGACTCGACGGCGCGGTCGCCGGAGCGCGTCCTGGGGCTGCTCGACCGGCTCGCACCCGCAGCCGCGCGCAACATCGAGGCGGAGCGGGCGCTGCTCGAGGCGGAGGCAGGACACCCTGTCGAGGCCCACGACTGGGCCTTCTGGTCCGAGCGCGTGCGCGCCACGAGGTATGCGGTGGACCTCGCCGAGATGCGGCCCTACTTCGAGGCCGAGCGGGTCCTGCAGGACGGCATCTTCCGTGCGGCCGAGCTGCTCTACGGCCTGACCTTCTCCGAGCGCGACGACCTCGTCGGCTACCACCCCGACGTGCGGGTCTTCGAGGTGCACGACACCGACGGAACGGCGTTCGGGCTCTACCTGCTCGACCTCTACACCCGCGACACGAAGAAGGGCGGGGCGTGGATGAACAGCCTCGTCCACGAGAACAGCCTGCTCGGCCAGCCGCACGCCGTCGTCATGAACAACCTCAACGTGCCCAAGCCTGGACCGGGCGAGCCGACGCTGCTCACCTACGACGAGACCCGGACCTTCTTCCACGAGTTCGGACACGCACTGCACGGGCTGCTCGCCCGCGTCACCTACCCCCACTTCGCCGGGACGCGCGTCTTCCGGGACTTCGTCGAGTACCCGAGCCAGGTCAACGAGATGTGGATGCTCTGGCCCGAGGTGCTCTCGAGCTACGCCGTCCACCACGAGACGGGGGAGCGCCTGCCCCAGGAGCTCGTCGACCGGCTCGTGGCGGCCCAGGCATGGGGCGAGGGGTTCGCCACCGGTGAGTACCTCGCGGCGGCGCTGCTCGACCAGGCGTGGCACGCGGTGTCGGTCGAGGAGGCAGCGGGTGTGACCGACGTCGAGGCCTTCGAGGCGGCTGCGCTCGAGAAGGTCGGGCTCGCGAACCCGCTGGTCCCGCCGCGCTACCGCTCGACGTACTTCGCGCACACGTTCTCCTACGCGTACGACGCGCAGTACTACGCCTACATCTGGAGCGAGGTGCTCGACGCCGACACCGTGGCCTGGTTCCGCGAGAACGGTGGGCTGACCCGGGAGAACGGCGACCGCTACCGCCGTCACGTCGTGGGGGTCGGCGGCGCCGCCGACCCGCTCGAGTCCTACCGCGAGTTCCGTGGCGCCGACGCCGACGTGCGCCACCTGCTCGAGCGGCGGGGGCTGGACTGAGCGGGCTGGACTGAGCGGGCTGGACTGAGCAGGCTGTACTGGGGGAGGGGACGGCGGAGCGGCCGGATGGCAGACTCGGCCGCGTGAGCCACGTCAACGTCGTTCCCCTGTCACGGCGCATGGAGCCTCGCGACCCGCACGAGGCTCACCGCGTCGCAACGCCGCTCGAGCTCTTCTTCGACCTCGTCTTCGTCGTGGCCATCGCGAGTGCCGCTGCGCAGTGGCACCACGGCCTCGCCGAGGGCCACCTGGGTGACCTCGTCAACTTCGTCATGGTGTTCTTCGCGATCTGGTGGGCGTGGATGAACTACACGTGGTTCGCCTCGTCCTACGACTGCGACGACGTGCCGTACCGCCTGCTCACCTTCACGATCATGACCGGATCGCTGATGCTCGCCGCTGGCATCCCCGACCTGTTCGACGACGGCCAGTCGGGGCTCGTCGTCGCCGGCTACGCCCTGATGCGCTTCGCCATGGTCGCCATGTGGCTGCGCGCTGCGGCCGGCCATCCGGAGGGTCGGCGCACCGCCCTGACCTACGCGGCCGGCATCACGGTCGTGCAGCTGCTCTGGATCGCGCGGCTGCTCCTCGAGGGCCGAACCGTCCTGATGGTGTCGTTCTTCGCCCTGGTCGTCCTCGAGCTGCTCGTGCCCATCGTGGCCGAGCGGCGCGGCATCACGCCGTTCCACCCGCACCACATCGCGGAGCGCTACGCCCTGCTGACGCTCATCGTCCTCGGCGAGGTCGTCCTCGCCACCCTGCAGGCGGTCCAGGGGGCCCTGGGCGACGGGGCGGCCCCTGGTCTGCTCGCCCTCGTCGTCGGCGGTCTGCTCATCGTCTTCTCGATGTGGTGGCTGTACTTCAAGCGGGAGCACGCCGGCCTGTTCGAGGGCTCCGTCGGAAGCGTCTTCGTCGCCGGCTACGGCCACTACCTCGTGTTCGTGTCGGTGGCGGCCACCGGAGCCGCGCTCGCGGCCTCCGTCGACCAGGTCCAGGGCGACGCGCACACGACGGCGCGGGTGGTCGGGCTCGCGCTCGCCGGGGCCGTGGCGGTGTACGTGTGGTGCCTGACCGCCATGCACTCGATGGCGGGGGCCCCGGCCGCCGAGACCAGGGTCGGCGCGGCTGTCGGTCTCGTCCTGCTCGTGGTCGCGGCACTGGCCCCGCCCGTGGGAGCGACGGTGCTGACCATCGGGCTTGTTCTGTCGGCTGCCGTCGCCCACCACGTGTGGACCTCCCGCCAGACCGTCTGACCCGGACCACGACGCCCCCGCGACGTGGGCACGTCACGGGGGCGCTGGGGCGCAGGGGTGCGCCGGGAGCACTGCGGCGGAGGTCACTCCACGCGGCGCAGCAAGCCCGTGTCGACGTCGTAGATGAAGCCGGCCGTCTCGACGCCCGCGGCGATGAGCGGGTGGGTCCGGACCCGGGCCAGGTCCTCGCGCAGCGCACGCTCCTGGTCGGCGATGGTGTGGAAGGTCATCCAGGACGCGTCCTTGCCGGCGCTCGCCCCGACCCGCTCGCGCAGCTCGGCCTCGCTGTTGGACGCCATTGCGCAGCGGGTGTGCGGCACGACGAGGATGCGGTCCACGCCCAGCAGGTGCGTGGCGAGGACGAGGGCCTCGAGGGCGTCGCCACCGACGCGGCCCCCGGGGTTGCGGAAGATCTTGGCATCGCCGGGCTTGAGGCCGACCAGCCCCAAGGGGTCGATGCGGGAGTCCATGCACGTGACGATCGCGACGCCGGCCTGGGCGACGCCGTCGAAGCCGGCCATCTCGAAGGCGTCGGCGTAGTCGCGGTTGGCCTCGATCAGGTCGTCGAATCCCTTGCCGGCAGAACTGGTGTCGCTCATTCGGTGTCCTCTCTGGTCGGTCACTGGAGTCCGGGTCGCTTGGAGATGGTGAAGGCCATCGGCTTGCTCACCTCGGCGAAGAAGTCGTTGCCCTTGTCGTCGACGACGATGAAGGCCGGGAAGTCCTCGACGTCGATCTTCCAGACGGCCTCCATGCCGAGCTCTTCGTACTCGAGCACCTCGACGTGCCGGATGCAGTCCTGGGCGAGTCGTGCCGCCGGACCGCCGATCGAGCCGAGGTAGAAGCCGCCGTGGGCGTCGCACGCGTCGGTGACCTGCTTGCTGCGGTTGCCCTTGGCGAGCATGACCTTCGAGCCCCCGGCTGCCTGGAACTGCTCGACGTAGGAGTCCATGCGCCCCGCAGTGGTGGGCCCGAACGAACCGGACGGCATGCCCTCGGGCGTCTTGGCGGGCCCGGCGTAGTAGACGGGGTGGTCCCGGAGGTACTGCGGCATCTCCTCGCCGGCGTCCAGGCGCTCCTTGATCTTGGCGTGCGCGATGTCGCGGGCGACGACGAGGGGCCCGTTCAGCGAGAGCCGCGTCTTGACCGGGTGCTTGCTCAGCTCGGCGAGGATCTCGTCCATCGGCTGCGTGAGGTCGACCTTGACGACGACGTTCCTGCTCGTCGAGCTGACGCCGACGGCGTCGTCCTCGTGCTCGCCGAGGTCGACCGAACCGGCGTCGGGAAGGAAGCGCGCCGGGTCGGTCTCGAGCTGCTCGATGAAGACGCCGTCGGCGGTGATCTTGCCGAGCACCTGGCGGTCGGCCGAGCACGAGACCGCGATGGCGACCGGCAGGCTCGCGCCGTGACGGGGGAGGCGCACGACCCGCACGTCGTGGCAGAAGTACTTGCCGCCGAACTGGGCGCCGATGCCGAACTGGCGGGTCAGCTCGAGCACCTTCTCCTCGAGCTCGGTGTCCCTGAAGCCGTGCGCCGTCATGGAGCCCGACGTCGGCAGGGTGTCGAGGTACTTCGCCGAGGCGTACTTCGCCGTCTTCAGGGCGTACTCGGCGCTCGTGCCGCCGATGACGATGGCGAGGTGGTACGGCGGGCAGGCCGCCGTACCGAGGGAGCGCAGCTTCTCGTCGAGGAAGCGCATCATGGCGTCCTCGTTGAGGATCGCCTTGGTCTCCTGGTAGAGGTAGCTCTTGTTGGCCGAGCCGCCGCCCTTGGCCATGAACAGGAACTTGTACTGCGCCTCGTGGCCCGGCAGCGTGTCGGCGTAGAGCTCGACCTGGGCCGGCAGGTTGGAGCCGGTGTTCTTCTCCTCCCACGTCGTGATCGGCGCCATCTGGGAGTAGCGGAGGTTGAGCCGGGTGTAGGCGTCGTAGACGCCCTCGCTGATGGCCCTCTCGTCGGTCCCCGCGGTCAGCACGTGCTGGCCGCGCTTGCCCATGACGATGGCCGTGCCGGTGTCCTGGCACATGGGCAGCACGCCGCCCGCTGCGATGTTCGCGTTCTTGAGCAGGTCGAGCGCCACGAACTTGTCGTTGTTGCTCGCCTCGTCGTCGTCGAGGATGTTGCGCAGCTGCTGCAGGTGGCCGGGACGCAGGTAGTGCGCGATGTCGTGCATCGCCGTCTCGGTGAGCAGCCGCAGCGCCTCCGGGTCGACCTCGAGGAAGGTGCGCCCTCCCGGTCCGTCCACGGCGCGCACGCCCTCGGTCGTCAGCAGCCGGTAGGGCGTCTCGTCGGCGCCGATCGGCAGCAGGTCCTCGTAGGCGAAGTCGGCCACGACACGCTCCTTGCGATCCGTGGTGGGCGCAGGCACCCACCGCACTGGCGTATGCCGCGGGCCACCCGGCATACGAAAGTCCCCTCCCAGCCTAGTGAAGGGCCGGGAGGGGACTGACGTGGGTGCCCCGAGCGTCGAGGAGGGTTGCTCAGCCCTTGACGGCGCCCGAGGTCATGCCGCGGATCATGAAGCGCTGCAGCGTGACGAAGACGATCATCGGGATGATGATCGTGATGAACGCGCCGGCGGTCAGCAGCTCCTGTCCCTGTCCCTGGCTGCCGAGCAGCTGCTGGAGCTTGACGATGACCGTCGTGTTCTGGCTCGTGAGGAAGAGCTTGGCGATGAGCAGGTCGTTCCAGACCCAGAGGAACTGCAGCGTCGCGAAGGCGGCGATGGCCGGGATCGACATCGGGGCCACGAGCTTCCAGAACGTCTGGAAGTGGCTGCACCCGTCGATCTTGGCCGACTCGACGACGCTGCGCGGCAACGTGCTCATGTAGTTGCGCAACGTGTAGATGCACAGCGGCATGCCGAAGCCCGTGTGCAGCAGCCACACCGCGATGTACTGCCCGCTGATCCCGAGGCCGCGCGGGCCGAGGATGTTGAGCATCGGCTGGAAGGCCACCTGGATGGGGACCACCATGACGGCGATGATCAGCAGGAAGAAGAACTCCTTGAACGGGAAGTCCATGAAGGTGAACGCGTAGGCGGCGAACGCCGCGAACATGATCGGGATCACCGTGGCCGGGACGGCGACGATGATGCTGTTGACGAAGCCCGAGCTGAGGTCGGACCCCGTCCAGGCACCGGAATAGTTGCTCGTCGTCCAGTCGGCGGCGAACGGGTTGAACAGCGCCGTCCACCAGCCCGAGGTCGCGGCGTCGTCGCGGGTGCGGAACGACGTGACGAGCAGGCCCAGCGTCGGGATGGTCCACAGCAGCGCCAGGAGGGTCATCGTGACGATCGAGAAGGTGCTCCTCGGACGCCCGTCCTTCATCAGCTTGCGGCTCATCGCCCTGCCTCCTCGTCGCGGAAGTGCTTGACCTGGTACCAGATCAGCGGGATGACGGCGATGAGGAGCACGACGACGATGGCTGTCGCCTGCCCGGCCTCGCTCGCCGCGAACAGCTTGTTGAAGAAGAGGTTCGCGATGACGTTGGTGCCGTAGGCGCCGTTGGTCGTGACGTAGACGATGTCGAAGACCTTCAGGACGGTGATGAAGACCGTGACGAACACCGTGATGATGGTGCCCTTGATCTGCGGGATGACGACCTGCCAGAAGATCTGGAACTCGCCGGCACCGTCGATGCGCGCGGCCTCGAGGGTGTCCTCCGGAACGCCCTTGATCGCCGAGCTGAGCAGCACCATCGCGAAGCCCGCCTGCAGCCAGATGAGGATCACCATGAGCAGGATGGAGTTGAGCTTGAGCGTGTCGATGGCGAGCCACGTCTGGGGGTCGCCACCGAGGCCGGTCCAGATGGCGTTGAGCAGGCCGGTCTGGGGCTGGCCCGGGTTGTTGTAGGCGTAGACGAGCAGCCAGATCGCCGAGGCACCGACGGCCGAGATCGCCATCGGCAGGAAGATCATGCTCTTGGCCACCTTCTCACCCGTGGCCGACAGCTTGTCGGCGAGGACGGCGACGATGACGCCGAAGGCGACGACGAGGGCCGGCACGATGAGCAGCCAGAGGATGTTGTTGACGATCGACTGCCAGAACTCGTTGCTGCCGAAGATCGTCTTGTAGTTCTGCAGCCCGACGTACGCGGTGCTGTCGGCGTTGGCGAACGAGTAGTTGATCGTCTGGAACGTCGGGTAGACGAGCATCAGTCCGACGAGCAGGAGCCCCGGCAGGAGGAAGGCGTAGGGGATCACGCCCTCCGACAGCCGCCGTGGCAGGCCCTCCACGAACATGTTGAGGAAGAAGAAGAGCACTGCCGCCCCTCCCACTCCCGCGATGATTGCCAGGATGCCGATGACGAACTTGTTGCCGAACCACTGCGGGTAGTAGGCGAACGCGAGGAAGAGGTTGGCCACCCCCCACACGACGGCGATCAGGCCGACGAGACCGACGCCGATCTTCATCGGGTTGGTGCGCAGGTGCGCGTCGGGGTCGTCCCCGGTGCGCAGTCGCTGGCGCGGCGCTGCCGCGCTGGTCTCGGTGGTCATGACTTCGGCCAGGAGGCTTCGATGTTGTCAGCGGTCTGCTGCGAGCTCTGGCCGCTCTCCCACTTGACCATCTCGGTCCAGAACGTTCCCGATCCGACGGCCTTGGGCATGAGGTCGGATCCGTCGAACCGCAGCACGCTCGCCTTGTTGGCGATGTCGGCGATCTTCTTCGTCGTCTCGTTGGGGTAGTTGTTGACGTCGAACGTCTTGTGCGGAGAGAGCCAGCCGCCCGCCTTGGCCCAGGGGGCGCCGAACTTGTCGGACGTGATGAAGTCCATGACCTTCTTGGCGTCGGGGTCGGTGCCGTTGAAGAGGCCGGCGAGGTCGCCACCACCGAGGATCGCCTGGCCGTTGTAGCCGCCCTCGAACCTCGGGAAGACGTAGATGCCGACCTGGTTGTCGAGGTCCGCCTGGACGTTCTTCGGGTAGAACGTGGTGGCGAAGTTGCCCTGGCGGTGGAGCATGCACTTCGGCGGGTTGCTGAACGCCGGGGTCATCGCGTCACCGAACTTCGTGTTGAGCACGCCCTTGGTGCCACCGAGGACCATCTTCGGGTCCTTGTTGAACTTCGCGGCCTCGTCGAGCGCCTTGACGACCCGCGGGTCGTTGAAGGGGATGCGGTGCGAGGTCCACTGGTCGTAGACGTCGGGACCCCACATGCGCAGCATGAGCTCCTCGACCCAGTCGGTGCCGACCCAGCCGGTGGCCTGGTCGGAGCCCCAGCCGATGCACCACGGGGTGATGCCCTTGGCCGCGATCTTGTCCGCGACGTCGGTCTGCAGCTGCTGGATCGTGCTGGGCGCCGTGTTGTAGCCGCCCTTCTCGTAGGCGGCCTTGGGGTACCAGACGATGCTCTTGACCGCGTTGCGCATGGGGGCGCCGTAGACGCGGCCCTTGTAGCGGCCGGCGTCGAGGAAGCCGGGTAGCAGGGTGCTCTGGAGCTTGTCGTAGTCGAGGTAGGTGTCGATCGGCCACACCTTCTTCTGTGCGGCGAACTCGAGCAGTCCTCCCGGCTGGGGGAAGAGGCCGATGTCGGGGGAGTCGCCCGCGGAGACCTTCTGCTTGATCGTGGTGGTGAAGTCCTGGTCCCCCGTGTACTGGATCTTGATGCCGCTGCTCTCCTCGAAGTCCGCGAGCGAGGCGTTGAAGTTCTTCTCCTCGTCACCGCCGAAGGCACCGAGGATGGTCACGACCTTGTCTCCGTCGGCCGTCCCGCTGTCGAGGAACCCACCGGCGCCCCCACCCCCGGCGCCACCTCCGCCCGAGGCGTTGGGGTTCTGCAGACAGCCGGACAGCACCAAGGCTGCCGCGGCGACCACCCCGCCAGCCTGTAGAGCCCGTCTGGGAAATCCGCTCATGGTCGCTCCTCGTCGTTGAGTTGTGCGTCGATCCCCACCGATCAACGTGACCACGGTCACGTCCGTAAGTCATTCCTACCGCGTCGTAGAAGGTGGGTCCAGTGTGGTGACCTGCCTGTGACCTACCCTCACGATCGCACGACGGGACGCACGGGGCACGCCAACGGCCCCCGGCGAACCGGGGGCCGTTGGTTGTTGCCCCTGTGAACCGTGGGGCAAGAGGTGACCGCTCGGGTCTCAGACGCAGCGGCCGTTCTTGCACTCGTGGTCGAAGAGGGCGCGTGCCAGCACGGTGGTCATGTCGGCGGGAGAGGGGGCCGCGTAGAAGTCGGAGTACGTCATCTTCGAGATCTCGGACAGCGCCTTGGGGTCGACATCCGGCCCGATGCCGATGGTCGTGATGGCGATCGGCTTGTTCGGGTCGCTCGCGGCCTTGAGGTTGGCCTTGAGCTGCTCGAGGGAGATGCCCCGGGGGTCCTCGTTGCGTCCGTCGGTGAGGATGACGACGGCGTTGACCCGGTTGGGGTCGTACTCCTTCTTCACCCTCTGGTATGCCGCCCAGATCGTGTCGTAGAGCCCCGTACCGCCGCCGACGTTCTTGGCGAGGTTCGCCGCCGCCGTCGCGACGACGGCGCGGTGCGAGTCGTCGTCGAGACGTCCGATGGGGGCCAGCTCGCGCCAGTCCTGACCGGGGCCGCCCTGGTCGATCGAGAACACCCAGAGGCCGAGCTTCGTCGACTTCGGGAGCGCGGCGAGCGCGATGCCCGCTGCCTCCTGCGTGATCGCGACCCGGGTGGAGCTGCCGACCTTCTCCTTCATCGAGCCGGACACGTCGAAGACGGACAGGATCGAGAAGTCGGTCGTCGCCGACTGCCACACGTTGGTGGCCGCGGTGACGGCCTCGGCGTCGGGCGTCGGGCCGACCTTGACGTCACCCACGCTGCCCTGCGGGGTGGGCATCGTCACGGGGACACCCGTCGAGCGGATGCCGTACTGAGCGAGGATCTTCGCGGCAGCGGGCGTCGAGAGGTAGGCACGCAGCAGCTCGACCGCCTGGTCGCGGACCGGGTCGGTGGCGACGTTGACGAGGGAGAACTCGAAGGCGGGCGTCCCCTCGCTGGGCGTGACCGACACCATCTTGTGGTCGGGGTAGAGCCGGTTGTGGTCGATGAGGTCGGCCTCGGACACGGGGAACGCGGGAGCCTGCGTGGCGTCGGCGTTGTAGGCGGCGAAGAGGTCGTCGACCGACGGGGCGGCGCCCTTGGCCAGCTTGGGGATGACGACGCGTCCCTGTTCCTTGGACAGCTCGGGCAGGGCCGAGGCGAGCGTCAGCATGCCGGCCGTGGTCGAGCGCGGGTCGCTCATCCGGATGGGGCTGTCGGACGCGACGAGCTCGAGCCACTTCGGCTGGCCGTCGAGCTTGGCGGCCTGGGCCGGGTCCATCGCGATGACGAGCGGGCTCTTGGCGAAGGCGCTCGCGGGCTTGGCGTTGAGCTTGGCGGTCGCGTTGACGCGCTCGAGCCACCGCGGGGAGTCGGGGATCCAGCCGTCGGGACGGTCCGGCTGCCCCTGGCCGAGGCCGATCATGGCCTCGATGGGTGCCTTGCCCTTGACGACGTAGTCGACGCACGGCGAGTCGGGGTCGGCCTGGTACTCCTTGGCGAGAGCCAGCACCGCCGGCTGCGCCGCCTCCGAGACCCACAGGGAGACGGGGGTGCGGTCGGGGCACGACTTGCCGGGCGTGGCGGCGAGTGCCGCCACGGGCGCCGCCTCGCGGCCCTTCCACCAGAGGGCGCCGCCGACGCCGGCTCCGGCGAGCAGGACGACGCCCAGCACCGACGCGATGATGCGGTTGCGTCGGGCTGCTGCGATCCGGGCTTCGAGGGCCTTACGGTTGGCGCGGCTCTCGACGAGACTCTGTTCGTACGGGCCCATGGGGCGTTGTGGAGGGGTGGGGTCGGGCACGAGGTTTCCTCACATGAGGACGCCCCGGCACAGGGGCGTCAGGGTGAACCACCGGCAAAAACTACCCGCGGCTCGCGCTGAATGGTGCCTGACCCCGTGCCGACTTGTCTAATGTCCGATTTGTCCTTGCGACAGGGCTATTCGCGCCGGTGCGTAGGCGCCGGCGCGCTCCACGGTGAGGGCCCCGGCCCGGAGCGCGCGCTCCACCGCAGGCAGCACGTCGGCGAGCGCGGCACCGTGGAGGCGCTCCCTCGCCTCGGCGCCGCCCAGCAGTCCGGCGTCGAGCAGCCCAGAGACCAGGCCGGCCATGAACGAGTCACCGGCGCCGACGGTGTCGACCACCTCGACGCGCGGCGCGGGAAGCGCCAGCTGCTCGCCGGTGCGGGTGACGCGCGCGATGGCACCGTCGCCACCCCGGGTCACGACGACGACGGCCGGACCGAGGTCGCCCCAGGCCTTCAGGACGTCATCCAGCGACTCGCCCGGGCAGAGCCACGCGACGTCCTCGTCGCTCAGCTTCACGACGTCGGCGAGGGCGATGGAGGCCTCGATGGTCTCGCGGGCCCGCTCGGGCCGGCCCATGAGCGACGGCCTGGCGTTGGGGTCGTAGGACACCGTCGCGCCGAGCTCGCGGGCCGCGGCCAGGATCGCGCGCACCTGGCTGCCGCCCGGCTCGAGGACGGCCGCGATGCTGCCGGTGTGGACGTGGGCGTATGCCGCGAGGCCGGGCACGGCAGCCACCTGCCACTCGAGGTCGAAGACGTAGGTCGCGGCGCCCGACTCGTCGAGGGTCGCGTGGGCGACGGACGTGAAGGGGGCGCCCTGGGACCCGGCGGTGAGCGCCACGCCCCGCTCACGGCATACGTCCTCGATGCGCCGGCCGCGCTCGTCGGTCGCGATCCACGTCGCGAGGTCCACCGGGTGCTCGAGCACGGCCAGCCCGAAGGCGACGTTCGCGGGACTGCCGCCCACGTGCTCCTCGGTGCGCCCGTCCTGGGTGGTGACGGCGTCGACGAGGGCCTCGCCGATGACGAGGGTGCGGACCGGGGCGGTGGGCGCGCTCATGACCTCCGCCTCAGGCATCGATCATGTCGGTGCTGCCGAACCAGCCCGGACGGTCGAAGCGGTGCTCGCTCTCGATGGTGCGGATGGTGCCGCTGCGCGAACGCATCACGAGGGAGTTGGTGCGCGCCGACTTCGCGCCGTAACGCACGCCGCGGAGTAGCTCGCCGTCGGTGATCCCGGTCGCGACGAAGAAGCACTCGCCCGTGACGAGGTCGTCGGTGGACAGCACGCGGTCGAGGTCGTGACCGGCGTCGAGGGCCTTCTGGCGCTCCTCGTCGTCCTTGGGCCAGAGCCGGCCCTGGATGACGCCGCCGGTGCACTTGATGGCGCACGCCGCGATGATGCCCTCCGGCGTGCCGCCGATGCCGAGCAGCAGGTCGACGCCGGTGTCGGGACGGGCGGCCATGACGGCGCCGGCGACGTCTCCGTCGACGATGTAGCGGATGCGGGCGCCGGTGGCGCGGATCTGCTCGGCCAGGCCCTCGTGGCGCGGGCGGTCGAGCATGACGACCGTCACATCGGCCGCCGTCTCCTTCTTCGCCTTGGCGATGCGCCGGATGTTCTCGGCGACGGGGAGGCGGATGTCGACGACGTCGGCGGCGTCGGGGCCGGTGGCGATCTTGTCCATGTAGAAGACGGCGGAAGGGTCGTACATCGCGCCGCGGTTGGCGACGGCCATGACGGCGACGGCGTTGTTCATGCCCTTGGCCGTCAGCGTCGTGCCGTCGATGGGGTCGACGGCGACGTCGACCTCGGGTCCCGTGCCGTCGCCGACCTGCTCACCGTTGAAGAGCATCGGGGCGTTGTCCTTCTCGCCCTCGCCGATGACGACGACCCCGCGCATGCTGACCGTCGAGATCATCGCGCGCATCGCCTCCACGGCGGCGCCGTCGGCCTTGTTCTTCTCGCCGCGGCCGACCCAACGGCCCCCGGCCATGGCGGCGGCCTCGGTCACCCGGACCAGCTCGAGAGCGAGGTTGCGATCCGGCTGGCTGTGCTTCATCAAGGGTCCTCCGTCGGCGCTGAACGAGTCCGCGCCAGCCTAGCGCTGAGCACGCCCGGGTTTGGAGCGTGTCCGCACGTCGGGGACGATGGGGTCATGAGCACCCCGTCGACCCCGGCGACCCCGCCGAGCCCCACGTCGGACTCGCCGGAGAGCGCCACCGACCCGGCGACCGAACCGTCCGGAGCGAGGGGGACGCCGGCACCCCAGGAGCAGGGGGAGCGGTCCGAGCCTGCCACCGCTGCGGACCCGAGCCTCGCCGCCACCGCCGCGCCCGCCGCGCCGCCGAGTCGCTACTCGCTCGGCACGTTCCCCAACATGTTCCGGTCGATGTTCGTCATCGGCCTGCTCGTCCTCGCGCTCGTGGCCATCGTCCCGCGCATCACCCAGGTGCAGCGACCGGCGGTCGACGCGGCCGGCAAGGCGAGCCAGGTCGCCGCGCAGACGACGTGGCCGATCGAGCTGCCCCGGGGGCTCGGCGACGGCTGGGTGCCGACCGTGGCGACCTATGCACCCGGCACCGAGAAGGTCGCGACGTTCACGACGGTCTGGACCACGCCGAGCGGCGCCGACATCGCCCTCAAGCAGGCCGTCGGGGCGACCCAGGGCT
Organism: Terrabacter ginsenosidimutans; assembly: GCF_039539425.1. Taxonomy (NCBI): domain Bacteria; kingdom Bacillati; phylum Actinomycetota; class Actinomycetes; order Micrococcales; family Intrasporangiaceae; genus Terrabacter; species Terrabacter ginsenosidimutans. The sequence continues at coordinate 20,176 of NZ_BAABDC010000015.1, forward strand.
GGGTCGACCGGTCCGTCGCAGACGGCGAGGCCGCCGGTGCCGTGACGGTCTCCGGTCGCACCTACGAGCGGTTCGTCGCGAGCGACAAGGGCCAGCTCGCCTACGTCGTCAAGGGGCTGGGCGCCAAGGGGCTGACCCTCGTCGCCAGCGGCACCGCCCCGGAGGACGAGCTCAAGGCGTTCGTCGCGAAGCTGTCGCCCGTGACGCCGGCGTCGGACGTCACGCCGTCGACCTCGGTGTCGTCAGGCGCCACCGGCTGACCTGAGGCTCGGTCCGGAGCCGACCAGGGGTGTTCGGCGAGTCGATCCCCGCATCGACCTGGAGCTCGACCGGGAGCTCGATCAGGAGTCGTCGTCCTCGTCGAAGATCTCATCGTCGGCGTGCAGCTCGCCGGCCGCGGCCGCGGGACGCGTGGCCCGCTCGATCTCGGCCTGCGCACCGTCCAGCCAGGTCGCACAGTGCGCTGCCAGTGCCTCACCGCGGCGCCACAGGTGCATCGAGTCCTCGAGCGGCGCCTGGCCCGCCTCGAGCTTGGCCACGATGGCGATGAGCTCCTCACGGGCGTCCTCGTAGCGCATCCCGGCGATGTCGGGGAACGAGCCGTCGGTCGTCGTCGCGTCAGCCATGGGCGTCACCCTACGACGTGGGCTCGTCCGCGGTGTTCGCGGCATCGACGACGTCCTCGGGCCTGGATGTGCTCGGCCTGCGCGGCTTCCGGGGCGAGGCCGCCTTGCTGCTGCCAGTGGATCCCGCCTTCGTCGCGGTGGTGGTCCTGCCCGCACCCGTCCCGCGTGCCCCGGCCCTGGCAGCCGGTGCCTTCGGGGCCGGGTCCTCGGCGCCGGCGGTCACCGGCCGCACGGCGAAGTCGCCCCGCGCCACCCGGACCCGGAGCAGCTCACCGGCGCCGACGTCGTCCTGGTCCATGACGATGCGTCCGTCGCGGTGCTGCACGACGGCATACCCGCGCTCGAGCGTCGACTGCGGGGAGAGAGCCACGACCTGGCGGCGGAGGTGCTCGGCCTGATCGGCGGCCCGGTGCAGTCGCGCCTCCATGCGGGTCGTGGCCCGCGCCCGGAGCGCGGCCACCTCCTGTCGCCGCGCGCGCACGAGGGCGACGGGATCGGCCATGACAGGGCGTGAGACGAGCGAGCGCAGGCCGGAGCGTTCCGCCTCGACACGTCGCACCACGGACCTGCGCACCCGGTCGCGGGCGCTGTCGACGAGCGCTCGCTCGTGGGCGGCGTCGGGCACGACCCGCTTGCCGGCATCGGTCGGCGTCGAGGCCCGCCAGTCGGCGACGAGGTCGAGCAGCGGCTGGTCCACGTCGTGCCCGATGGCGCTGATGACGGGCGTGCGCGCCTGGGCCACCGCGCGGATCATCGCCTCGTTGGAGAAGGGGAGCAGCTCCTCGAGTGCCCCGCCGCCCCGGGCGATGACGATGACGTCGACCATGGGCATGGCGTCGAGCTCACGGAGCGCCTCGACGACCTCGGTGACGGCCGACGTGCCCTGGACTGCGACCTCGCGGATCTCGAAGACGACTGCAGGCCAACGGCGGCGGGCGTTCTCGACGACGTCCTTCTCGGCGGCGGAGTTGCGGCCCGTGATGAGTCCGACGCGGTGCGGCAGGAACGGGATCGGCCGCTTGCGGCCGGCGTCGAAGACCCCCTCGGCCGCGAGGGTCCGCTTGAGGATCTCGACGCGCGCGAGCAGGTCGCCGATGCCGACGGGGCGGATCTGACGTGCCTCGAGCTGCAGCGTGCCCCGTTTGGTCCAGAAGGTCGGCTTGGCCTGCAGCACGACCCGCGCGCCCTGCGCCAGCGGGATCGGCATCGCGTTGACGGCGTTCATGGGGACGGAGACCGACAGGGACATGTCGACGTCGGGGTCGCGCAGGGTGAGGAAGGCGGTGCCGCCCCGCGGGTTGAACTGCACGACCTGCCCCTCGACCCAGAGCTGGCTCATCCGGTCGACGTAGTCCGAGATCTTGAGGCTGAGCACCCGAACGGGCCAGGGCTGCTCGGCCGTCGTGTCGGCGGCCTTGTCGGGCACCGGGCTCGTCATGCTCACCCGCGCCACCCTAAGGGTGTTGCCGGGTCCGCGGTGCGCACCGGGCGTCGGCGCGAGTGACGGCGGAGCCCGGGCCGCGAGTCGGGAACGACCGATGTGCCCCCGTACGATGGGGCCATGAGCGAGCCAGCCGACCAGACGTCCGCCAAGAAGGTCCTCCTCGCGGCGCCACGCGGCTACTGCGCGGGTGTCGACCGGGCCGTCGTGACCGTCGAGAAGGCGCTCGAGCTCTACGGTCCCCCGGTCTACGTGCGCAAGCAGATCGTGCACAACAAGCATGTCGTCAACACCCTCGAGAAGCGCGGCGCGATCTTCGTCGACGAGACCGACGAGGTGCCCGAGGGCGCCACGGTCATCTTCTCCGCGCACGGGGTGGCTCCGGTCGTCCACGAGGAGGCCAAGGCGCGCAGCCTCAAGACGATCGACGCGACGTGCCCACTCGTCACCAAGGTGCACCGCGAGGCGGTGCGCTTCGCGGACGACGACTTCGACATCCTGCTCATCGGCCACGAGGGTCACGAGGAGGTCGTCGGCACCGCCGGGGAGGCTCCAGAGCACATCACCCTGGTCGACGGCCCCGACGACGTCGACAACGTCACCGTCCGCGACCCCGACAAGGTGGTCTGGCTCTCTCAGACGACGCTGTCGGTCGACGAGACGATGGAGACGGTCGCCCGGCTCAAGGAGAAGTTCCCGGCGCTGCAGAGCCCTCCCTCCGACGACATCTGCTACGCCACGCAGAACCGGCAGCTCGCCGTGAAGCAGATGGCCAAGGACACCGATCTCATGATCGTCGTCGGGTCGCGCAACTCGTCCAACTCGGTGCGTCTCGTCGAGGTCGCGGTCGAGCACGGGGCCCGCGGTGGCCACCTCGTCGACTTCGCCGACGAGATCCAGGAGGAGTGGCTCGAGGGTGTGAACACGGTCGGCGTCACCTCCGGCGCCAGTGTTCCCGAGGTGCTCGTCCGCGACGTCCTGGCCTGGCTCGCCGAGCGCGGCTACGGCGAGGTCGAGGCGGTCATCGCGGCGGAGGAGTCGCTCCTCTTCTCGCTGCCCAACGAGCTGCGGCGCGACCTCAAGGCCCGCAAGGGGGAGGACGCCGGCACGCTGCGGCACGACGCGGCGTTCGAGGACTCCGGTTCCCTGCACTGACGCCGACGGCGCCGGGCCGGGCGGTCAGCCGCCGAGCGCCTTGGCCAGCGCCGGCTGCAGGTCCTCGACCGTCTCGGTCGAGACGTACTCGCCGCCAGTGACGGTGACGACCTGTCGCATCGCGGCAGCGTCAGCACGCCCTCCGATCCCGAGGACGACGACCCTCACCGGCCGGCCGGGGTCCTTCGCCGCGGCGAGCCGCTTCTTGAGCAGGTCGAGGGTGAGGCCGTAGTCGTCCTCGTTGGGACCGTCGGCGACGACGACGAGGGTGTTGGTGAAGCCCGGCCGCCAGGCGCCCTTGGCGCGGTCGTATGCCGCGGCGATGGTGTCGTAGAGCCCGCTCCCACCGCCGACGTAGGTGTCGAGGCCGGTGACCGCGGCGTCGAGGGCGGTCAGGCTCTTGGCGACGCCCAGGCCGGCGTAGTCGGTGAGCTGGCGGAAGTCGTCGGCGCGGCTGCCCACGTGGAGCGAGTAGACCCACAACGAGGCGATGGCGGTGGGGGAGACGGCGGCCAGCGCACGCACAGTCGACTTCTGCACGATGGCGAGCCGGGTGCCCTTGTCGGTGCGCTCGAGCATGGACCCGGAGACGTCGACGGCCAGCAGGGCCTGGGTCTTGCGGGAGGACGCGTTCCACAGCGACGCGACCCCGGGCGGGAGGGCCCCGTCGGCGTGACCCCCCACGCGGATCTGCCCGTACAGCGGCGAGGGATCCTTGGGGTTGCCCGACGCGGTCCGGAAACCGCTGTCCTGCAAGAGCTTCTGCGTCTCGGCCGTCGCGAGGTAGCTCCCGAGGGCGGTGACGAGCCGAGCCTTCGCGGCATCGGTCGTGAGCGGCAGCAGCGAGTACTCGAGCGCCGGCGCGCCCTCGGCCGGAGCCACCGCTGCGAGCGGCTCCTCGGGGTGAGCGGCGTTCCAGCCGACGAGCTGCGCCTGCGACACGACGGCGCCACCTCGGGCCCGGGCGAGGCCCTCCAGCGTCACGCCCCCGCCGGCCGTGGGTGCCGAGGTCGTCACGAGCGACCGCATGCGGGCCGCGGGCAGGGAGGAGGCGGCCACCCCGAGGACGTTGCGGGCGATGGCCGAGCGGTTGGGGTCGGGGACCCGCACGGCCACGGAGCCCCCGAGCAGGTCGGCCCAGCCCAGCCGTGAGCCCAGGGCGGCTGCGGCCTCGTCGTTCATCGCGACGAGCACGGGGCTGGTTGCGAAGGGCGCCGCCGGGACGAGGTTGGAGCGCGAGACGGCGTTGGCGCGCCCGACCCACACGGCGGAGTCGGTGATCCACGCGTCCGGACGTCCTGCGCCCAGCAGTGAGCCCGCGACGGAGAAGGGCTCCTCGGAGTCGATGGTGTAGGCCGCGCACGGTGCGTCGGGACGCTTCGCGAGGGACGTCGCGGCAGCGCCGACGACCGGGGCGATGGCGGGCGCTACGGCGACACGCACCTTGACCGGGTGAGCGCACGAGGTCGGCTGGGCCGCGACCGTGGGCACCGTGGTCGGGACCTCGCGCTGGCCGACGTAACGGTAGGCGCCGTAGCCGAGACCACCGACGAGGACGAGCGTCACCCCGGCGGCGACGGCACGGGTGCGGCGGCGGCGGCGGGCATGCTCGCGCTCGGCCGCGACGGCACGCTCGCGCGACTCGCGCAGGCTCTGCTCGTACGGTCCGATGCGACGCCTCGGCGCGCCGGAGTCCTCCGGATCCGAGCCCCCCGACTCGGTCACGATCTACCCGATCCCACGCGCGTATTGTGCGCGGCGGCCCCTCAGGTGTCCACTACCGGGACAAAACGGACACCGACGAGACGTCACGGAAGTGCTTGCGGCGCAGGGCAGCCCACCAGGGCACGACGGCGAGCCCGCGGACTGCCAGGGGTCGAACGGGGGTCGCACAGGGGTCTAGCAGAGGTGGGGCCGTGGTCGGTCAGTCAGGCAGACTGCTCGCCGGCGTCGCGCGAGCCGCGCACCGCCCCCTCACGCTCGCCGGCGACCTGCTCGAGGAAGGCGTCGTCGCGGGCCGTGCGACCCAGGTCGTCGGTCAGCTCGGCCGCGCTCAGCGAGCGTGGCGCGACCTCGATGGGTGTCAGGGACGGCGGGACGTCGCTCGCCAGGTGCAGCTCGTGCATGCGCCGCGCCGTGACGAGCACCCGCGACTCCAGCGTGCCGACGAACTTGTTGTACTGCTCGACCGACCGCGAGAGCGACTGGCCCATCGTCGTGACGTGGCCGCCCAGGGTGGTGAGCCGGGAGTAGAGGTCCTGCCCGATGGCCAGCAGCTCGCGGGCGTTCTGCTCGAGCGCGTCCTGCTGCCAGATGGCCCCGATGGTGCGCAGGACCGCGAAGAGCGTGCCCGGCGAGGCCAGCACGACCTTGCGCGAGAGGGCGTGCTCGTAGAGGCCGGGGTCGTCGGCCAGCGCCGTGGCGAGGATGGCCTCGCCGGGGACGAAGCAGATGACGACCTCGGGGGAGCGGGTGAAGGCGGTCCAGTAGGCCTTGGCTGCCAGGCCCTCGACGTGGCGCCGGAGTGCGGTGGCGTGGGCGGCGAGCAGCTCGGCACGCTCGACCCCGTCCACCGTCTCACCGTGCGCCTGGAGGAAGTGCGCCATCGGAGCCTTGGAGTCGACGACGACGTGGCGCGCGCCCGGCAGGTTGACGACGGCATCGGGTCGCACGGTCACCCCGTGCCGGCTCACGCTCGTGACCTGCTCGTCGAAGTCGCATCGTGCGAGCAGGCCGGAGAGCTCCAGCACGCGACGCAGCTGCACCTCACCCCACGCACCGCGGACCGTCGAGGCGTTGAGGGCGGTCGCCAGAGTCGCGGTCTCGGAGCGCAGCGACTCGGTGGACCGGCTCACCTCGGTGAGCCGCTCGCCGAGCTGCCCGAACTGGAGCGACCGGTCGCGCTCGAGCGCCCCGACCTGCCGCTCCACCCGGCCGATGGTGTCGCGCAGGGGAGCCAGCAGGGCGGCGGTCGTGTCGTCGAGGTCGCGGGCGGCCTCGAGGTCGGCCAGCCGTTCGCGCAGGACGTCACGCTCGGCCTCGGCGCCTGCCGAGCGGGCGAGCAGCGTGGAGCGGGCCGACAGCCACGCGAGCAGCCCGCCGACCAGTGCCCCGATGACGAGCCCGACGAGCAGAGCAGTGAGGTCCATGCGAGCACCGTCCCAGACACCGCCGACACCAGGCGTTCGCGACACGGCGGGCACGGCACCCCGCGCGTCCCGGCGACGTGTCAGACGGCATACGCCCGTCGCGGACCGGTCGTCGGGGAGGTCTGTTACACCTGTCCCGTGAGCGAGTACGACGACGCGGCCCGGCTCGAGCCCGGCGACGACCCCACCCGGCGGCACGGCATCTTCCGCGAGGAGTGGATGATCGGCAACGCGGTCAACGGAGGGCTCGTCATGGCCACGGCATTGCGGGCGCTCGGCGAGCACCTCGCGGACGACCCCACCGAAACCACCGAGCACGTCGACCCCGTCGTGCTGTCCGCCTACTTCATGACCGCGTCGCGACCGGGCCCGTTCTCGGTCACGACCGAGGTCATGCGCTGCGGCCGCACCCTCTCGACGGGGCAGATGACGATCCACCAGAGGGGCGACGACGGGCGGCCCGTCGAGCGCATGCGCGCCATCGGGTCCTTCGGCAACCTCACCGACCTCGAGGTGCAGCGCCAGGCCTCCCCGCCCGAGATGCCACCGCCCGACCAGTGCGTCTCGGCCGAGCAGGCGCCGCCGGACTTCCTCGCCAACGCGAAGTTCCTCGAGCGGCTCGACCTGCGCCTCGACCCGAGCACGGCCGGCTGGGCCATGGGCAAGCCGTCCATGCGTGGGGTCATGCGCGGCTGGCTGCGGCTGCGCGACGGCCGGGAGCCCGACACGACGATGCTCATGATGGCGCTCGACGCGCTGCCGCCCGTCGCCTTCGACCTCGGCCTCCTCGGCTGGACGCCGACGCTCGAGTTCACCGGGCACGTGCGGCGTCGTCCCGAGCCGGGCTGGCTGCAGGTGACGCTCGGCAGCGACACCCTGGGCGGCGGCATGATGGAGGAGGACGCCATGATCTGGGACTCCGCAGGCAACCTCGTGGCCCAGTCGCGTCAGCTCTGCGGCGTGCGGATGCCCCGCTGAAGGAGGATCCGTGACCGTCCACCTCGTCTACGAGACCCACTCGGTCACCGAGGACAACGAGGCCGGCATCGCGACCGGCTGGCTGCCGGGCCGCCTCTCGGAAGCGGGGCGCCGGCTCGCCGTCGAGCTGGGGCAGCGCCGCCCCGCGAGCGGCTTCGCCGCCGTGTGGTCCTCCGACCTCGCCCGCGCCGTCGAGACCGTCGAGCTGGCGTATGCGAATGGCGGCGTCCCGCTGCACGCCGACGCCCGGCTGCGCGAGTGCGACTACGGCGCGCTCAACGGGTGCCCTGTGTCCGAGCTCGAACGCGTGCGCCTCGAGCACGTCGACACGCCCTTCCCCGGTGGCGGTCAGAGCTACCGCGACGTCGTCGACGCGACGGCCCGCTTCCTGGCCGACCTGCGCCGCGAGCACCAGGGCGAGCGGGTGCTCGTCATCGCCCACTCGGCCAACCGGTGGGCACTGCAGCACCTGCTCGACGGGACTGCGCTCGAGCAGCTCGTCACAGCGCCGTTCGCGTGGCGGCCCGGCTGGGAGTGGACGTTGACGTGACCCGGGCGCCACGGCATACGCCCTCGTGGTCCGAAGCCCGCCCGATCGCCACTAAACTCTTGTCCTCGTGGCACTCACCATCGGAATCGTCGGTCTCCCCAACGTCGGCAAGTCGACGCTCTTCAACGCGCTGACCAAGAACAACGTGCTCGCCGCGAACTACCCGTTCGCGACGATCGAGCCCAACGTCGGCGTCGTCCCGCTGCCCGACTCCCGCCTCGGCGCGCTCGCCGAGATCTTCGGGTCGGAGAAGATCCTCCCGGCCACGGTGAGCTTCGTCGACATCGCGGGCATCGTCCGCGGCGCCTCCGAGGGGGAGGGCCTGGGCAACAAGTTCCTCGCGAACATCCGCGAGGCCGACGCGATCTGCCAGGTCGTGCGCGCCTTCGAGGACGGCGACGTCGTGCACGTCGACGGCAAGGTGAGCCCGGCCGGCGACATCGAGACGATCCACACCGAGCTCATCCTCGCCGACCTCCAGACCCTCGAGAAGGCCGTGCCCCGCCTCGAGAAGGAGGCGAGGGTCAACAAGGACAAGAAGGCCGCCGTCGACCTCGCGCTCGCCGCGCAGAAGGTCCTCGAGGAGGGCCACACGCTGTACGGCGCAGGGCCGGCAGCCGGGATCGACCTGGCCGAGGCGAAGTCGCTGGGACTCCTGACGACGAAGCCCTTCATCTACGTCTTCAACCTCGACGAGGACCAGCTCGCCGACACCGAGCTGCAGGCGTCGCTGCGCGAGCTCGCGGCCCCGGCCGACGCGGTCTTCCTCAACGCCAAGCTCGAGATGGACCTGATGGAGATGGAGCCCGACGAGGCGCTCGAGCTGCTCCAGAGCTTCGGCGCCGAGGAGTCCGGCATGGACCAGCTCGCCCGCACCGGCTTCCACACCCTCGGCCTGCAGACCTACCTCACGGCGGGCCCCAAGGAGTCGCGCGCCTGGACCATCGGCAAGGGCTGGACCGCCCCGATGGCCGCCGGTGTCATCCACACCGACTTCCAGCGCGGCTTCATCAAGGCCGAGGTCGTGTCGTTCGACGACCTCGTCGCGGCGGGGAACATGAACGCCGCCAAGGCCGCCGGCAAGGTGCGCATCGAGGGCAAGGACTACGTCATGGCCGACGGCGACGTCGTGGAGTTCCGCTTCAACGTCTAGTGGAGTGCGGCGGCGCACGTCGCACCGCGTGCACGCCGGCCATGCTCACCTTCGGGAGTCCCCTCGGCTCAGAGCCCGTCCGGGCTCTCGGGCGAGTCCTCTCCGGTGAACACGACCTGCTCGGCCACGTCCTTGAGGCGCACGTTCAGGTTCTGCGAAGCCGTCGACAGCCGGTCGAACGCGTCTCTGTCGGTGATGCCGTGGCGTTCCATCAGGATGCCCATCGCCTGGCCGATGATGTCGCGACTCCTCAGGGCGAGCTGGAGGGTCTCCTCCGTCTGGGCGGCGTTGAGCGCGACGGCGGCCATCGCGGCATACAACGCCGCTGTCGACAACGACTCGTCGTCGAAGGCCCTTGGCTTGGTGGACATCAGGTTCAGTGCTCCCATGGTCCGACCCCGGGCGAACAGTCGCAGTCCCAGCATGCTTCTGACACCCGTCTCTGCATGCGCTCGCGCGGCGAAGAGAGGCCAGCGGGTCTCGGTGGAGAGGTCGTCGGTCTTGAAGATCTGATCCTCGAGCATCGCGTCCAGGCATGGTCCCTGGCCGACCTCGGACTGCACGGCGTCGACACGCAGAGCGGCGGCGTCGCTGGCCGCCGGGGTGCTGATCTTGCGTCGGTGCACGAAGGAGATCCCGGCGTGCTCACAGCCGGGGACGGTTGCCACGGCGAGATCGACGATCAGCTGCAGCGTCTCGGGACCTGACCCGGTGTCGAGCAGGCGCGCGATGGTTACCAGCCGGTCGTTGAGATCGCCCGTGCCCTCGACCTCCATGGCCTCAGCGTAGGCCTCGATGCCTCTCCCGGCGGGGCAGTGAGGGGAGTTGACACGGTGGCCTCGGGAGCGTCTCGCGACGGTGACACGTTGCACCGCGTCCTTGGTCGTCGGCGGGATCTCTTCTTTGTCGAGCCGCTGGGGGTTACGGTGGTGACAGACGGTCTGGACCGAGGCTGTGGCAACCATCAGCTGTTGCCAGATCACTCCGAAGTATCTGGGTGAACATGCCGGACCAGTCCGTCGTCCTGAGTTGTGCGCGAACCCCTCGTACCGCCACCAGTCCCGGTGGTCGGGTGGGGTGCGCATGACCTCTCGCTCGTCGTTGCCAGTGCGAGCAAGCGCGCCGTTCGGCGGCTTCGCTGCTGCAGCGCACGCGGCCGTGACCCAGCTCAACCGCCAGCTGCCGGGAATGAGTCTGTGGCTCGTGACGTGCGTCCGGGAGGACCGCCAGATCGTCGTGGCCTCCGCGGGCGAGTGGGCGGAGCGTGCTCCGGCCGGGAGGGACTTCTCCTGGCAGGCCTCGTTGTGTGTCCGGATGGTGCGCGGTGCGCCTCCCGTGGCACCGGACCTCACCTGCGAGCCGGCCTACCTGCCGGCCGTCGTGGGCCCTCTGGCGCACGTGCGCGCCTACGTCGGGGTGCCGTTGCTGGCCGGGGACGAAGAGCTGTTCGGGACGCTGTGCGCCCTCGCCGGATCACCTCAGCCGGCATCGTGGCACGAAGCGATGCCCGTCGTGTCGGTCATGGGTCGGATGCTGAGCACGGTACTTGCCGGTGAACAGGCGGCCCATGACCGGTCGGTCGAGGCCGCCCACGCCTACTCGCTGGCGGACCGGGACGCCTTGAGCGGGATGAAGAACCGGCGGGGTTTCGAGCAGGCGGTGTGGACCGAGGAGGGCCGCAACCGGCGTTTCGGGACCCGCTCGAGCATCGTCGTCGTCACGCTCCACCCTGCGGCTCGCGCCGCTGGAGCGGTCCAGGACGATGACGTGCGCCGGTGCGCCGCGGTGCTGACCTCGGTGTGCGAACCGGGAGACGTCGCCGGCCGCGTCGAAGGGACCGAGTTCGTCCTGCTCGTGGCTCAGACCGGTCTCACCGGCGTTCGTGCGCTGCAGACCCGGTTGCGGGCGGCGTTGCGCACCGCGGGCCTCAGCGGCTCTGTCGGAGTCGCCACGCGCCAGCCGTACGAGGACCTCGCCGGCACGTGGGAGCGGGCCGAGCGGGCGGTGCACATCGACGAGCGTCGCCGCAACCTCCGTACCTCGACCTCGCGTTCTCAGGACCGGAGGAGCTCGTAGGTGGCTCGACCGATCTCGGCCCGACCGATGCCGGGCCCGACGGTGCTCGTCAGTCGAGCCCGAGCCCGCGACGGCCGGTGGTGTTGAGCCGCTCGGCAGTGAAGCGGTCGGGCCAGCTGCGCTCGTAGTGCTCCTCCGGGAAGTCGCTCGGGCTGGAACCGCTGAGGAAGGCCTCACGGACGTCGGCGGCATACCGCTCGTTGCGCTCGCACCATGGCGCCGCAGGGATGTACATGACGTTGCCCCAGCCCTGCTGGTCCTGGACGGGAGCGACGCTGTGGATCATGTCGCAGTGCCACCAGACGGAGTCCCCGGCCCCGACGTCCGGGATCCCGCTCAGGGCCTCGAGCAGGAGCGGGTGCCACTTCTCGGACGCGGGGAAGACCTGGTTGGTCGTTACACCGCACATGTCGTCGTCCGCCACGTCGTCGAGCAGGGGTCGGAGCATGAGGTAGGCCATCGCCTCGGGGATCGGCACGGTGTGCAGCACCCCCTGGTCGTGGGCCATGTCGGACAGCGCCGTCCAGCCCTGGAAGGTGCGGAAGGCGGAGCACATGGTCGTGCCGGGGTACTGCGGGCCGGAGGTGCGGTGCGCGGCGTCCCAGGGGTCGTACTCCTCGACGCTGCCGTCGAACAGGTGCCGGAACGCCTGCTGGTAGGCCTCGGTCATCCACAGGTCGAGCGTTCCCGGGTCGCAGTGGGCCCCGAGGCCGCTCGAGTCCGCGCCCGGAGGACGGCGACGGATGCGGTCGGGGTAGAGCGAGTCGCGTCGGGGGTCGAACCAGGTGACGCCCTCCGACTCGTGCTTCCACTGGGCGTTGAGCAGCGCCTGCACCGTGGCCATCCGCTCGCTCTGGCGCGCCTCCATCTGTGCGGCCGACCAGTAGATCGGGTAGATCTCGGGCTTCGAGCCGACGCTGCCGAAGAAGTCGTCGCCGGGACCGCGGTAGCTCTCGAAGAACCCGTTGCCCTCGACGTAGTCGACGATGCCGGCATCCCAGGCGAGGGCCCGCTCTCGGGGGAAGTGCCCGCGAACGACGAGGCACCCGCGGCGGCGCAGCTTCGCCAGCTGCTCGGCGCTGACCGTGCCGTTCTCGATGTCCGCGTAGTCGATGACGGGCCAGACGCTCTCGCCCCTCTCGCGGTCCGCGCGGATCTCCGCCACGCGCTCGGCGACCCGCTGCTCGACGACCGCGAACACCTCCTCGACGGTCCGGCCCGAGGCCGCGATGCGGGCGCGGATCGCGGCTTTCACCTGCCGGATCGCCCCCGGGAGGTCGTCGGGGGTGGTCTCCCAGTGGGGGAGGGCGAGGGTCGGGCTGACGGGCGGGGTGGTCATGAGGTGTCCTTTGGTGAGGAGTCCTTACGAAGAAGAAGGTAGCGCGCCTGCGTGGTTTGGGCAAGAGTCCTAACTAAGATGGCGCCATGTCGTCTGCCAAGCCGAGCCTGGAGCTGCTGCGGTCCCTCACCGAGGAGCACGTGCTGCGAGCGCTGATGGATCACCGACGGCTGACCCGGGCCGAGATCGCCGCCCTCACGGGGATCTCCAAGCCGACCATCTCCGAGGGGGTGCGGCGGCTCGTCGACATGGGGCTCGTCGTCGACACGGGCGAACGGAGCACGGGTCGCGGGCGCGCCGGCTCGTACCACGCGCTGTCGCCCGAGTGCGGCACCGCGCTCGTCGTCAGCATCACGCCACGCGGTGTCACTGCCGAGTCGGTCGACCCCTTCGGCGCCGTCGTGGCCTCGAGCGACGTCCCGCTCGACCGGGGTGCGGGTGCGTATGCCGTGACGCGGGCTCTGATGACCGCGCTCGAGCACGTCGAGGCCGCCGAGAAGGCGTCGCGAACGCGCAGCGGCGGGGTGAGACGCCGCGTGGCCGTCGTCAGCGCCGCCGACCCCGTCGACCGTGGCACCGGCCGCCTGGTCCACCTGCCCGACGCGCCGTTCCTGGTCGGTGACCTCGACCCCCGGTCCCTGCTGGCCGCGACGGTCGACGGACCGGTGTTCGTCGACAACGACGTGAACTGGGCGGCGCGAGCCGAGCAGGCGGCCGGCGCCGGCGGGGCGGTCGAGGGCTCTTCGGACTTCGTCTACCTCTACCTCGACGAGGGACTCGGGTGCGCCGTCGTCTCCGACGGGGAGGTGCGTCGTGGGCACTCCGGCCTCGCCGGCGAGATCGCCCACCTCGTCACGGAGGGCCAGCACGGTCGGGCCTCGCGCCTGACCGAGGTCTTCGCGCAGCTGGACCTGCGGCGGTCCGGATCGACGGCGATCGACGTGGACCGGCTCCGGCGGCGGGTTGCCGACGCGCCACGCGGTGACGCGACGCTCGCCGCGCTGGGAGTCGCCGTCTCGGGCGTCCTCGAGGCGGTCATCGCGCTCGCCGACCCCGAGGTCGTCGTCGTCGGTGGCGGATGGGGGCGCGAGGAGGCTTTCGTCGACGAGCTGCGCCGCCGCTCAGCCGGCCTCCCACGACAGGTCCCGGTCGTACCCGCGGTCATCGACGACGAGCCCCAGCTGGCAGGCGCCCGAGCGGCCGCGCTCGCCCAGCTCCGGGAGATCGTCGTCGGGACGGCCCGCCGTCCGCCGTCCGCCTGAGGGCCGCTCACGGTCACCGGCCCGAGCGTGCGCGGAGGAGGCCGAAAGAATTTCTCGACCCGGTGTAACGCCCTGCCGTCCCTGAGCGATGGAGGGGACAGAAGAGGCGCCACTCGGACCCCCGAGCGAGTGGCGCCTCTCCTTCTGTCCACGGGCTTGCGCAGGCGCCCGGCGGGGCACCCGGCCGGCCGGCGGCCCTCAGGCCTCCGGTGGCAGCACGACCCCGAAGCCGGCCACCGCGAGTCGCAGCAGCACCTGCCCCGGGGCGAGCAGGTCGGCGATCCGAGCGGCACTGAGCACCTCCAGCTCGCCGAGGCGGACGGCATACGCCTCCGGTCCGGCGACGCGAGCCCGCTGGAGCTCCATCGTGTTATGCCACACCTTGGTGCGGGCCTCGCGCAGGAACCGCGTCGACGCGGCGCGGTTGAGCGGTGTCAGGACCCGGTCGAGAGGGCTCTTGGCGCTCTGGGCGCTGAGCTCGTCGTCCTCCGCCGCGACGCGGCCGGACAGGACGGCGTCGATGCGCTGGTGGTCGCGGCGCCGGCGGTCGAGCAGGACGGGGTCGCCGAAGTCCGCGTCGCTGATGACGCCGAGCAGCGCCTGCGGCAGGTCGTAGTTGATGTGGGCGTTGATGCCGAGCAGGACCTGGCGCAGCGGCGGCAGGTCCGGGGGAGCGTCGAACGCGAGCCGCCACGGACGCGGCGGACGGCGCCCGGGATCGTCGGCCAGGTCCGCCTCCAGGGCGTCGAGGTAGAGGTCGGCGAAGACGACGTCCCACACCTCCACCCAGGACGGGTCCTCGAACGACGCTGCCTCGATCGCCTCTCCGACAGCCCGGGTCGTGCGCTGGTAGGTGGCGAGGAAGGCGCGCCGGTGCGCGAGCTCCGGAGGCATCCCGTCGAGGATCGTCGTCATCCGGGCGAGGACGTCGGCGATGCTCCGCCCACCTGCGCTCCCGGTCATCGCGTTCTCCTCACGCACCCCGTGCCTCGCACTATTCTGAAGCGAGAGTCGCACGGCGTCAGGGGAATCCGGACGCCGTCGTGCAGGGGCGCTCCTGGTCGAGGAGGCCGGATGAGAGCACGGACGCGTGGCCCGAGGTCCTTCGACGCGGTCGCCGTCGGCCAGCGCGAGGCCGACGCGTGGTCGGCCTACTACCGGCACGACTGGGTGGCCTTCATGCGGGCGTCCGTCGGGATGGTCGCCGCCGGCTTCGGCATGAACCGTCTCGACACCGTGCGCGGCGCGTGGCTCGTGCTGCGTGCCAACCAGGCGTGGGCTCCCTACCCGCACAACGACCCCGGGCGCGCTCGCGAGCTGATGCGCAGGTTCTACGCCCTCGTCGCCAGCACCGCTGACCTGCCGCTCGAGCCCACGCGCGCGGCGGCCCTGGAGGTCGAGTGGTGGCGCGTGCACCGCGAGCACCAGTACGACGCCGGCGCGGTCACGACCGAGGCACTGGTCGAGGCGCTCGTCGCGCTCTACGCCTACGTCTATTCCGCGGAACCCGACCTCGTGCGGCCCGCTGCCCGTTGGCGCGTCGAGGCCATGGACCATTCGGACGAATGGGTGCGGGGCGGGTGCTCCCTCGGCGATCCGCGGCTGTCCGAGGTGCGACGAGCACTCGTCGCCTCGTATGCCGCCCTGCTCGACGCCGCCGTCCGGGCGGGGGTGTGACCGGCCGTGTCACCGGCCGGGCCGCAGCCACAGCCGTCGGCCCAGCCGGCGGCGCAGTCGTCGGCGCCGGTGCGGCGCGACGACCGGGTCCTGCCGGCCACCCGCATCCTGGCCGTCGTGCTCGTGCCGATCCTGCTCACGGCCTTCGTCATCCTCTACGGCTTTCCCGCAGACACCGGCCGACTCTTCGCCTGGACGATCCGGCCCCGGCTGACGCCGATGGTGCTCGCATCGGCCTACCTCGGGGGTGCGTGGTTCTTCGTGCGGGTCGTCCGCGAGCGGCGGTGGGCCAGGGTCAGCGCCGGACTGCTCTCCGTCACCCTCTTCGCCGCGCTGCTCGGGCTGGCCACCGTCATCCACTGGGACCGGTTCAACCACGGCCGCCCGGCCTTCTGGCTGTGGGCCGCGCTCTACTTCACGGCGCCGTTCCTCGTCCTGGCCGCATGGTGGGCCAACCAGCGCGTCACAGCGCCGCCCCGGCCCGACGAGGTGTGCGTGGGGCCGGTCGCGCGCGTCGTCGTCGCGGCAGGTGCGGGGCTGGCGCTCGTGCAGGGGCTCGTCATGGTCGCGCTCCCGTCGGCCGTGATCCCGGTGTGGGCGTGGCAGCTGACCCCGCTCACGTGCCGCGTCGTCGGCGCGGTCTTCTGCCTGGGCAGCGCAGGGCTGGTCGTGCTCCGCGACCGCCGCTGGGTGCGCCTGCGGCTCATGGTCGAGGTCGAGGTGGTCATGCTGACGCTCATGCTGCTGGGCCTGGGACGGGCGCACGACGACCTCTACACGGACCGGCCGCTGACCTGGCTCCTGGTGACCGGCTTCGCCGCAACGCTGGTGGCCTCGCTGTGGTTCTGGCGTGCCATGGCCGGGATCGAGCACAGATCCGGGTGACGGGGCGCCGGCTGCGCGTCGTGGAAGCACTCGCGTGATGAGCCTCAGCAGGGCGTGAGGACGACGAACGGCAGGCCGTCGCACCTCGTGGCAGTCCACTCCGGGTGGTCGACCACGTCGCCGCGCAACCAGGCATCGACCGGAAGGCCCCTGAGCAGGTCGCCCGTCACCCACGTCGGGTCCGACGACGTGACGACCCGGCCGGCGGCGTTGACGAGGATGCACGTGCGGTCGACGGCCTCCATGACGTCGAGAAGGTGCTCCTCGAACCATGCGACGAGGACGTCGACACCGACGACGCCGGCGAACGTGCCAGCGACGACAAGCGGCTGGGTGAAGGTCAGGGTGTATTGGTCGGTGCAGAGGTAGTCGACGTAGGGTCCCGTGACGTGACGCTGGCCGGACTCGAACGGCTTTGTGTACCAAGGCAGCTCGGTGTAGTCACGGAACCCGATCGCGCGTGGGTCGGTCTCTGCGGCCAGCTTGGTCACGACGTTCACCCCACCTCTGGACTCCACGGTCCACCATTCGAGCCAGTAGGGCGCGTCGGAGAGGACGTCCGGGGCGAACACGGCGCCGGCGCCGGCGACCGGTGTCTGCGAGTCTGCGAGCAGGTCGCGGCAGCCCTGCTCGATGCCCAGGTCCGCCCTTCTCGGAGTGGCCGTCGCCAGTGGGCCCTCGAGCAGCCCCGCGATGCCGTCGAGCTGGTCGAAGGCCCAGCGCCCGAAGTCGGAGACCCATCCGGCGACGTCCGTGGCGGTCGTCGTGGTCGTCATGTCGGTCACCTCGTCCTTCCCGAGCGGGTGTCGCGGTGCAGGGCCTTCACCGCGTCGAACAGCGTCGTCACATGATCCTCCGCCCGGGCGCGGGCGGTCGGAGGTTCGCCGAGGGCGATCGCCTCCACGATGGCCTCGTGACCTCGGCGGCCCTGGGTGCCGGCCCCGGCATCCGCCAGCCACAGCACGGGCCCGATCTCGCGCTGCAGCACCATCTCCTCACGCGTCAGGCGGGCGGACTGTGCCGTCGCGGCGAGCTCGAGATGGAACGTGCCCTCCTGCCGGGGTATGCCGCCTGGCCCTTCCACGTCGGTCGGCGCCGCCAGCCGGCGAAGGCGCGCCACGTCGTCGGCGTCGGCCCGGTCGGCCGCGAGTGCCGCGCAGTGGCCGCTGACGGCGCAGTAGTGGTCCGCCAGGTCGCGCAGCTCGCCGAGCCCGACGTGCGCGAGCCTGGCCAGGAGTGCCGCACGTCCGCCGTCGTGCGGGGCCTTGACGAAGGAGCCTCCACCCCTGCCGCGTCTCGTGACGATGAGGTCGTCGTCCCGCAGGGTGCCGAGCGCCTCCCGCACGGTCACGGTTGCGACGCCGAAGCGGTCGGCGAGGTCGCTCTCGGGCGGCAGCATGCTCCCGTCGGGCAGCAGGCCCAGCGCGATCGCCTCGCCCAGACGGCGGCGGACAGCGTCGGCCCGGCCCTCGGCGGGCAGCGGTGCGAAGACGGCGGCATATGGCCCGAGGGGCATCGAGCGATCCGCCATCGAACCTCCTGCAACAGTTTGGCCATTCCTCTTGCGCTTAAACATATGGACCCATACGTTTTTCGTCCAGAAGCAACACCGACGATTTCGAGGAGTCCCCATGGCGGCCGAGACGGCGCCCGGCGCGCCCGCCATCCGGCTGGGCCGGCTGCGCAAGGAGTTCGCAGGCGCCCCGCCCGTGGTGGCCGTCGACGACGTCGACCTCGACGTTCGCGCGGGGGAGTTCTTCTCCATGCTCGGCCCCTCCGGCTCGGGCAAGACCACCGTGCTGCGGATGATCGCCGGCTTCGAGGAACCCACGAGCGGCCGCATCGAGCTCGCCGGGCAGGACGTGACGAAGCACCAGCCCTACGACCGTGACGTCAACACGGTCTTCCAGGACTACGCGCTCTTCCCGCACATGAGCGTCGCCGAGAACGTCGAGTACGGCCTCCTCGTCAAGAGAGTCTCCCGCGCGGAGCGACGCGCACGGGTCGCCGAGGCCCTCGAACAGGTCCGACTGGGTGACCACGGTGCGCGCCGGCCCTCGCAGCTGTCCGGCGGCCAGCGCCAGCGAGTCGCCCTCGCCCGAGCCCTCGTCAACCGCCCGACCGTGCTGCTTCTCGATGAACCGCTCGGTGCACTCGACCTCAAGCTGCGCGAGCAGATGCAGGTCGAGCTGAAGGGGATCCAGCGCGACGTCGGCATCACCTTCCTCTTCGTCACCCACGACCAGGAGGAGGCCCTCACACTCTCGGACCGGATTGCCGTCTTCAACGCAGGACGCATCGAGCAGGTCGGCACGGCCCACGAGGTCTACGAGAGCCCCGCCTCGGCGTTCGTCGCCGGTTTCGTCGGCACCTCGAACCTGCTGACCGGTGAGGCCGCCCGCGCCGTGAACCGGCGCGACGGCTCCTTCGCCATCCGCCCCGAGAAGCTCGCGGTCGCGGCGTGGGGTTCACCTGCCGCCGACGGACTCGCCAGCGCCGAGGGAACCCTCGAGGAGGTGGTCTACGGCGGTCCCGTCACGCGTTTCGTCGTCACTCTCGACGCGGGGGGACGGCTCACGGCCCTCGAGCAGAACGCCGGCACCCGGCCGGACACCGCCGCCCTGCGCCGAGGGGACCGTGTCTCACTCCGCTGGCGCCCCGAGCACGTCATCGACGTGCCGGGGGCGCCCACCCCCGAGCCCTCGTCGCTCGGGACGTCACCACAGCAGTTCCCAACCAGATGAAGGAGATCGGCGTGCGCACGTCAAAGAAGTCCCTGCGCGGGACCGTCGGGACCGTCGCGGCCGTGGCCGTCCTCGCCCTGGCCGGATGCGGCAGCTCGACGCCCAGCACGCCGGGAGGCAGCGCAGCCCCCGGCGGGATGCAGGTGCCCGACCTCAAGGCGCTCGACAAGCTCGGCACCCCCGAAGGGCAGGTCAACGTCCTCGCGTGGCCCGGCTACGTCGAGGACGGGAGCAACGACCCCAAGGTCGACTGGGTCAGCGACTTCGAGAAGGCGTCCGGGTGCACCGTCAACGTCAAGACCTTCGGCACGTCCGACGAGGCCGTGCAGCTCATGCGCACCGGCCAGTACGACACGGTGTCGGCCTCGGGCGACGCAACCCTGCGCCTCATCGCGGCAGGCGACGTCGAGCCCGTGAACACCTCGCTCATCCCGAACTACGCCGACATCTTCGACTCCCTCAAGATGAAGCCCTGGAACTCGGTGAACGGGGTCGCCTACGGCATCCCGCACGGTCGCGGGGCCAACCTGCTGATGTACCGCACCGACCTCGTCAAGCCCGCCCCGGACTCGTGGGCCGCGGTCTTCGACCAGGCCGGTGCACAGAAGGGCAGGGTGACGGCATACGACACCCCGATCTACATCGCCGACGCCGCGCTCTACCTGATGTCGACCAAGCCAGAGCTCGGCATCAAGGACCCCTACGCCCTCGACGAGAAGCAGCTCGCCGCGGCGGTCGACCTGCTCAAGGCGCAGAAGGCCAACATCAACGAGTACTGGTCGGACTACCTCAAGGAGGTCCAGGCCTTCAAGAACGGCTCGACGACGATCGGCACGACCTGGCAGGTCATCGCCAACGTCGCCCAAGGTGAGAAGGCTCCCGTCGAGGCGGTCCTGCCCAAGGAGGGTGCGACCGGCTGGTCCGACACCTGGATGGTCGGCGCGAAGTCGAAGAACAAGACCTGCGCCTACAAGTTCATCGACCACATCGTCTCGCCCAAGGTCAACGCCCAGATCGCCGAGTACTTCGGTGAGGCGCCGGCCAACAAGAAGGCGTGCGCCGAGACGGCGGACCCCAACCACTGCAAGGTGTTCCACGCCGAGGACGAGGCGTACTTCGCCAAGGTCCACTACTGGAACACGCCGATCAGTGCCTGTCTCGACGGCCGGACCGACGTCAAGTGCACCGACTACGCGACGTGGACCAAGGCCTGGACCGAGATCCGCAACAGCTGAGCCCGCCTGGCGGCATCCCCGATCGACCTGACCTGATCATGACCGCACCGAGGAGGCGACGATGAGACACCGCAGGGGGCTCGCAGCCCTATTGGGGCCACCGCTGCTGTGGCTCGTCGTCGCCTACCTCGGCGCGCTGGCCGTCATCTTCGCGACAGCCTTCTGGACGACCGACCCCTTCACCAACCTCGTAGTCCGCACCTTCACCCTCGAGAACTTCCGCGAGCTCTTCACTCCGACCTATCTCGGCATCATCGGACGCACCCTGCTCATCGCCGTCCTCGTCACGGTGCTGTGCGTCGTCATCGCGGTGCCGTTCGCCTTCTTCATGGCCCGCGTGGCGCCGCGGCGGCTCAGGGGTCTCCTGCTCGCCGGGGTGCTCGTGCCGCTGTGGGCGAGCTACCTCGTCAAGGCCTACGCGTGGCGCACCATGCTGGCGCCCGAGGGGGTCCTGGACAGCACGTTCGGGGCCACCCCCGGCTTCGGGCTGGGCGCGGTCGTGCTGACCCTGACCTACCTGTGGCTGCCGTACATGGTGCTCCCGGTGTACGCCGCCTTCGAGCGCCTTCCCGAGAGCCACCTCGAAGCCAGCGCCGACCTCGGGGGGAGGCCCGCCACGACCTTCCGCCGCGTGGTCGTGCCGGCCCTGCTCCCTGCGGTGGCGGCGGGGTCGGTCTTCACCTTCTCGCTGTCACTGGGGGACTACATCGCCGTCCAGATCGTCGGCGGCAAGCTCCAGGTGCTCGGCACGGCGGTGCTGCAGAACATCACCCTCGACCTGCCCTTCGCCGCGGCGCTCGGCACGGCCTCGGTCGTGATCATGGTCCTCTACCTGCTCGCCGTGCGCCGCACGGGCGCGCTCGACAACCTGTGACGCCCCGGGAGGCGTGGCCGACGATGAGGAGGCGGCGATGAGGCTCGGACGCGGCTCGAAGGTGGCCCTGACGGCGTTCGCGACGGTCGTGCTCGCCTTCGTCTACGTGCCGCTCGTCGTGGTGGCGCTCAACTCGTTCAACAGCGATCGGACCTTCGGGTGGCCACCGCCGGGCTTCACGACGCAATGGTGGCGAGCAGCCCTGCAGGCGCAAGGCCCCCGAGACGCACTGCTCATCTCGATCCAGGCGGGCCTGGGTGCCACGGCCATCGCCCTCGCGCTCGGAACGCTCCTGGCGCTGGCCCTGAGCCGTTACGACTTCTTCGGCAAGCACGCCGTCTCGATCCTCGTCGTCCTCCCGATCGCCCTGCCCGGCATCGTCACCGGCATCGCCCTGCAGTCGGTCATCCAGAACGTGCTGACCCCGGTCTTCGGCATCGGCGCCGGCCTGTTCACGATCATCGTCGGCCACGCGACCTTCTGCATCGTCATCGTCTTCAACAACGTCACGGCGCGGCTGCGCAGGCTCGGCGGCTCGCTCGAGCAGGCCTCCGCCGACCTCGGCGCCCGCCCCTTCACGACGTTCCGCCGCGTCACCTTCCCGCTGCTGCGCTCGAGCCTGCTGGCGGGTGCCCTGCTCGCCTTCGCGCTCAGCTTCGACGAGATCGTCGTGACCACCTTCACGGCGGGTCCGGAGAGCCAGACGTTGCCCATCTGGATCTTCAACAACCTGTTCCGTCCCAACCAGGCGCCAGTCGTCAACGTCGTGGCCGTCGTGCTCATCGCCCTGTCGATCATCCCGGTGTGGCTGGCCCAGCGCCTCGGCGGTGCGGACGCGGCCGAGAGCCGCCTCTAGCTGTACTGACCCGACAGGTTGGTTAAGCGGGTGATGGGTGGCTTGTTCCCGCACGCGGTGTGGGGTCGGTGGTGGTTGTACTCGTGGAGCCATGCTCGCAGAGCAGCTCGTCGTTCCTCTTCG
>NZ_BAABDC010000016.1:0-36072 GCF_039539425.1 Terrabacter ginsenosidimutans
GGGGCGACGGGGGCGACGGGGGCGACGGGGGCGACGGGGGCGACGGGGGCGACGGGGGCGACGGGGGCGACGGGGGCGACGGGGGCGACGGGGGCGACGGGGGCGACGGTGGCGACGGTGGCTGGGAGTGAGTCGCGCCGACGGCCTGCCCCGACAGGTTCTCAGGAACGACGCCGCATGCGTCAGGTGAGTCGCTCTTCCAGCGTTGACCGACGACCCATGCTTGTACTCAAGCTAGGGGGCTACGTAGAGTACAAGCATGGTGAATGCGCCCCGGATGACGATGGCGACCCAGTTGGTCCTTCGCTCACTCCTCGCCGCCCCACGGAGGAGCTGTACCGAACTGAGATCGTGGGCGCGGCGGGGCTGATGAGCGGCATCGGCCAACCAATCCTGACGCGCCTGGAGGCGGCGGGCTGGGTGGAGTCATGCTGGGAGGAGGTCGACCCTCAGATCGCCGGACGACCAGCCCGCCGGTACTACCGCCTCACCATGGCGCGCACAAGGCGCGTGGGCCTTGGCCTGGGTCTCCCCTCCCCAACCGGGGCGACTGGCACCCCGTCCCGAACCGGTAGGCCATGACCGGGGCCGCCGACGGCGGGAGTACGACATCGCCTGTCCACATCCGCGCCGCAACGAACACGCTGCTATCAAGAGCAATGCGCGAGCGGTACCGCCGCGAACACCTCGAGCAGCTCAACGCCCTGCCCACCAGCGACAAGATCGACTATGCCGTCAGGACGCCTGCCCTCCCCTGGGCGCTTCAGACCCCTTCGGACCCGAACGGCTCAGCAACCAGGATCAGGCGCAAACGCGGCCGGCTGCTGGTGGTCCAGCACGTCTCCTTCGCGGGGCCCGGCCCGCTGCGCGCGCACCTGGAGGCCGCCGGGCTCGTCCTTGACGTGATTGACGTCAGCGCCGCCGCGGCTCTCCCCTCGACCCTCGAGCACTATGACGCACTGGTCGTCCTCGGCGGCCCCCAGTCGGTGCTCGACAGGCAGGGATGGCCCACGCGCACCCAGGAAGCGACGCTCGTGGCCGAGGCGCTCCGCGACGAGGTGCCCTACCTCGGTGTGTGCCTGGGTGCGCAGCTGCTGGGCGTCGAGGCCAGGGGTGTGGCCTATCGGGGCCCGGCGGCTGAAGTCGGATGGACCCCGGTCGCCACAACCGCGCAATGCGCCTTCGACCCCGTCTTCCGTGTGGTGCCGCGGCGCCTACACGTGATGTCGTCACATGTCGACCACGTGAGCCTCCCCGCCGGAGCCACCCGCCTCATGTCCTCCAGCGCCTACCCGAACCAGGCCTTCCGGGTCGGCAGAATCGCGTGGGGCACCCAGTTCCACCCCGAGGCGGACGCCGCGTTCGCGGCGACCCGACGACGGCTCGTGCCCGGTTGGGCAGAGGACGAGGTGCCGGCGAACGGCGATGAGCGGTTCTTCGAACGGCACGCCGGGGCGATCTTCGCAGCGGTCTTCTCTCGGTTCGCCGCCGTCGTCGATGCCGCCGCCACCCGGCGCCGCGAGCTGAGTCCGGCTCTACTGAACCGGCCGTGACCCCACAGACGTCCGCTATTGCCGTCGTCGGCTCGTTCGCTTCGAACGTCCAGCCACTGCCGGCGGTCTGCGCGAAGCAGTACGACGCCGGTCGCTCCATCCATGAGCTCGCCGAGCTTACCGGCCGGTCGCACTCTGCGGTGCGTCGTGCGCTCGATCAGGCCGGGGTGCCTCGACGCGGCCGGGGCGCCCTGGCGGTGGCTCGGCGCTAGCGATCCCCGGCGCCGGCAACTGCAGGAGCTGGCGCCCCAGCCGATGCTCGGGCTCCGAGCCCGATGCCATCGCCAGGGCGCGGAACCACGTCATGATTTCGGCGTTCGATCGTCTACAGAGTGACGTCGGGTTGACCCCCAGTTGGCCGGCGTCAGGGGTTCCCGGGTTGCTCTTGGAGGGGTGGCCCGGGAACCTCACCGACAGCGAAGGTTCACGCGCGGTGCCTCCCGCCAGCCCCTGCCCTGACCGACGTAGAGCACGCGGGGGGCCGGTGCAGCCAGACCTGTGCCCGGCGCTCAGAACGATCGTCGGCGTGGCGTTGAGCCGCGACGGCGTGACGGTGGTCCGCACCGGCGTCTCAGACGAGAACCTTGGCATCCTCGCGGCGAAAGCCGCCTTGGGCGTCACGTGGACGAGCGCTGGCTCACCCTCGCCGCCCCGCAGCCTTGGATCGACTGCGCCCGCGCAGAACGCCTTTCTATGCCGCTCGTTGGACGTTCGGCCGCCCGACCAGGGGTCGCGCCGATGTCCTGCGCACATCGCGAGGCTTCGAACGTCGGCGCAGCGCTGGGGCCTGGTCCACCAAGATGGCGGTATGCGAAGCACTTCCTTGAATGTCTGGTCCTGTTGGGCCATGAGGGCCGACCTAACGGCCCAGGGCCAGCGCACCGCCGACGACCTCACCGACCGGTTCGGCTGACGGTGCCCGGACGTTCGCATCACCGCCCCCGCCGCCGGTCGGCTCACGCAGCCGTACTCGTCCTCCCTCTCGCCCTCCTCGGCACGGCGTGGCTCGCTGGCCACCGGGGCCAGAGTGTCGTCGAAGCGCCCGCGTCGAGGTCCCTCGTCAACATCGTCGACACCACCGCCCTGACCGCGCCCGCGGTCCGGGCTGCCGAGGCCCCGTCAACGGGGGCCGGCCACAATGCAAACGCGACAGCATCCGTGGTCGAACCCGACCCGATGTGGTTGGCACGCACCGCTGAGCGCACCGGTATCCCTCCCGTGGCACTGCGCGCCTACGGCAGGGCCTCAATCCTCGGGGCCAAGGGCCGCCCCAGGTGCCACGTCGGCTGGGCGACGCTGGCGGCTATCGGTGAGGTGGAGTCCGCCCACGGGACGATCGCCGGGAATCGTCTGCTGGAGGACGGGCGCACCTCCCGGCCAATCGTCGGCCCCGCGCTCGACGGCGAAGGCGGGGTGGCTGCGATCCGACCCGCCCCGGGCGGACCGCGCCTGCACGGCGACGACACCTGGGAACATGCCATCGGTCCGATGCAGTTCCTCCCCGGCTCATGGCGCACCTTCGGCGCCGACGCAGACGCGGACGGCGTCGCAGACCCCTCTGACATCGACGATGCGGCATGGGCGGCGGCGCGACACCTGTGCTCGGGCGGACTTGACCTCCGCGACAGCGCCGACTGGACACGAGCCGTGCTCCGCTACAACGCCTCTGACGCGTATGTCCGCAAGGTGGTCAACGTCGCCGAGGCCTACGCGCGGACGGCCTCGAAGGGCTGATCGGCTGGCCACTGCACAGCAAAGACCCACCTTGGCCAGGGCGCACAGGACGCCATAGTCCAGCAACCGTCCGAGAAGCTCGACGAGCAGCCATCCGCAGCCAACAACTGCGCCCAACGGCTCCGGTGGTGCTCCTCTGGGGTGGCGTCAGGGTGGCCAAGAGCCGGGGGGCTGAGTGTCACCATGGACGACAGCGGTGTCCGGGATGACACCGCTGTCGTTCCGGCACCGCGTCCCGACCTGGGATCGCATCGTGTTCGCATCCGTGTTCGCCACGACGCCCGGCACCGGCCATGTCGTCCTGAAGCTTCGCCCTGCACCGGCCAGTTCCCCGGAAGCGAGGCGGGGGGAGCAAGCGGCTGCGCATCTCGTGCCCGGCCCTCACGGTGAGCGCTGACGATCTGCTGGAGATCATCGCCGCCGACCCGATGTTCCGAGCCGGGCATCTGCTGGGCGCCGACAACGGGTCGTGACCGACCCAGCACCGGTTGCCCACGGTCAGGGCTGCCACCCGGATCAGCCGGTGCTCGGAGCAAGAGCAACGTCCGGACATGCCGCTCTCCGGGCGAACGCCCGACGATGATGCGCACGGGACGTGGGCAGCGTCGAGTCCCACTCGTCGTTTGGCCCTAACGGAGCGGAACGCCGAGACCGTTCGACTCGAAGCCTCGGCCTCGAAGTACCCGTCGATACGCGCGAATCGCCAGCCATAACCCTGCGACCGTCGAGGCGGCGCGGGCAACCCACTCGGCACCATCCGGCAGCAATGCGATCAGGGCGGTGTAGCCGCCGAAAGCCAACAGAAGAACGGCAACGCCGACACCAAGGGCTGCTGCTTCAGCGCTCCAAACCGAGCGCTCAGCAGGCAACTCTTGGTCATGGACATCGTTCACGTGCGCGACCTTAGCCGCGAGAGCGGGTGGGCGCGGCGCCGCTCTACGACCTCGTCGGGCCGCCGACCCAGCCGTGGCCAGCCTCGGTCGACGCGAAGAAAGGTCAACGGGGCGTGGCAGCAGGGCCAGGCCGGGTACTTGGGCTGTCCTCGTCCTCCGCGCTGGTCACGGTCTCGAAGGAGGCGGACCGGGCGGCGACCATCAAGCGGACCCTTGAGCGGGCGTTCCAGAACTGACGCCCTTGCTGCACTCAACCAGTCGGCTCCAGACGGTGCCGGCATGTGCCCGTGTGCACCCTAGGCCCACACCGACCGGCGCAGCCTCGCCCCGCCACGCGATCTCGATCCAGGTCTTGACGCGCCGGTCGACCCGCACCCCGGCGCGCCGCTGCGTGCCGGCGGCGGACTCTTGTGCCGGGACGACGAACCCGAGGCCGCGCTGGGGTAGAACGGGCTCACCGGGCGCAGCCCTCGGTCCGCTCTGCCCCACCGGCGGGTACGTAGCAAGGTGCGTCACCGTTTCGCTCAAGCAGCGTGGCGACTATGGGGGCGTGGGGATCGCCATCCACAGCGGTCCCCCGGCAAGGGCGGCCCATCAGATGCACGGGTCGTAGATTCGAGCGGCGCTGTTTCCTGTTCCCAACCCCACCCCGGGGCTACGCAGGGGGCGGCGTCGTTTGCCGACCCTGCGCCATCACAGACCACCCTCGGTCGCCCCGGCTAGGCGGAACCGGCCAGCGTGGCACTGACGGCCTGCGCGAAACCACGCGCCCTGCCGTCGCTGACCTCGTGGACACGCGCCACTGTGGTCGAAAGTTCGAAGCAGACGAACGTGGTCGCTTCGACTGACGTCGAGATCGATGCCCATGCCGGGGTCTCCGCTCTCGCGTGCACGGCCCATCCGAAAGAGTTCCTTCTGAGCCTCACGAGCAGCCTCGGGCAGATCGTCCTCATCTGAGTACGCGTCGATCCGCGCGGTCTCGACGCGGGCAAGGGCAACTCCAAGCACGGCATGACAGGCGAACTCGGAATCCAGCGGGTCGAGGAGATCTGAGTCGACGCGGTACTCGGGCACGTGTTCGCTCACCACGGCATTGTGACGTTCCGCAGAACGCGACGACGAAGACGCGCTCCCCCAACTGCCACCACATCGCCAGGTCGGTGAGGGACAGTCGTCCTGGCGCGCCGCCTGGCCCTGTGCGCCGTCCCGCAAAGCCCGACAAGGCGATGGGTGCGGCGTACCGTCGAATCGTGCAGTCTCGTGAGTGCCTACGCGTCGGCGACGACTGCCCCGACGCAGGGGTGGCGAAGCCGAAGTACCTGCAGGAGCGTTCGCGGCGGCGGGAACGGTCCCGGCAGCGGGTTGAGGCCGTCGCGCTCAAGCTATTCATGCAACGTGGCTTCACTGAGGTCACAGTTGAAGACGTGTGTGCTGAGGCAGGCATCGCCACGGCCACCTTTTACCGCTACTTCGGCTCCAAGGAAGACGCCTTCTTCGGTTACGAGTCCGTGTTCCTCGAGCAGGTGGCTCGGTGTGCCGACCGCATCGACATCGCGGAGCCCCCGGCGCGCCAGGTGCTGCACGTCGTCGAGGGGTTCGCCGAGTTCCTCGAAACCCAGCGCGAGTCCCTCGCCCAGCGTGACGGCATGGTCCGCAGCGTGCCGGCCCTGTGGGCACGTACCCTCGCCACCCAACGACAATGGGAGGCCACGCTCGCCGCCTCACTTGCAACTCTGCGCGGACGCGACGAACCCATCGAGGACGACGAGCTCGACGCGTCCCTATGCCTGGTCGTCCTACGCGGCGCGCTACGGGCCTGGCGGGCGGACCCGGGCGAACCCTTGGCGCACGCGGCCGCTGGAGTCCTCGCTCGCCTCGGTGACCGAATGTGTGAAGCCTAGACAGACTCATGGTGCACACCATGTGGTGAGAGCTACTCTCACCACCGAGGTGATGCTCATGGAGTCACGAGAGCTGCGCTACTTCGTCACCGTGGCAGAAGAAGGAAGTTTCACGCGCGCCGCGGCCCGGCTCTTCATGACTCAGCCGGCCCTGAGCCGCGCCATCCGCCAAATGGAGCGTGACCTCGGCGCGGTCCTGCTCCTGCGGACGAACAAGGGCGCCAGCCTCACCTTGGCCGGACAGGTGCTCCTCCGCGAAGGGCGTAACGCCCTCGAGGGCCTCGACCGAGCGGAGTCGCGCACACGGGCCGTCGGCGACAGCCTCGGGGACCTGCTCCACCCCCGACCGGCACTCGCCGGACCGAGCGACGGGCCCCTAACAGGCACGTCGGAGCGAGGGGTCCGGCCTCCCCTCGGGCACGTCCGCCCAGGGGCACAGTTCGTCACCGAGTTCGATGCACCACCGCTTGCCTCGGGCCCGGAGCATTCGAGGCGTACGGCGTCGTGAAGCCGGGCCGTCCCCCGACAGCTGCCTAGCGGTATCTGGGTCTGAGCGTGCTCACGGCACGTCCCCGAGTCAGCCGGACGCCTCTCTCGGCGCAGTCCTGAGCCTTCACAGCAGTCAATCGACCGATTCCACCGACGCTCAGTTGGCTGCACGCTCGTCTTGCGCAGTGGCGCTGTCGACCTCACGGTCCGGGCCTTGCCCACGTGGTGCGGTCACAGCGCAGAGGGTGTCGAAACTGGCACCCCGATACCCGGTGCACCCACTCCCTTGCTCTGAATAGGACCGCCATGACCCACATCCCCCTTTCCCAAGGTGACCACGTCGAGTCCACCGCGCACGAGGCTGCACCGAGCCGCCGTTCCCTGCTGCGAGCGACCGCGGCCGTCGGGACGGCCGCTGGACTCAGCGTCGTCGGCCACGCGGGAACAGCCCACGCCGACGACCACGCCCCAGCCACGGCACCGCACCCTTGGCGTGCCGCCGCGACCATCGTGACAGCACACGGCGCGTTCGCGGAGTCGTCCAGCTGGGACGAGGTCGTGACCATCCTCCAGCGCCGCGGACACCACGTCGTGAGCGTCGCCGTGCCGCTGCGAGGGGTCGCGTACGACTCCACCTACTTCAGCGACGTCGTAGGAACCCTCACCGGCCCGCTCGTGCTTGTCGGGCACTCCTACGGTGGCGTCATCATCAGCAGCGCCGACCCGGACGCCGGTGACATCCGCGGCCTCGTCTACGTCTCGGGACTGGCTGGCGACACCGGCGAGACCGGAGCCGGGCTCGTTGGCAAGTACCCCGGCAGCACCCTCGGACCCACGCTGACGTTCGTGAACCTGTCCTCCGGAGGTCGGGACCTCTATATCGACCAGGCCCAGTACCACGCGCAGTTCTGCGCGGATCTCAGCAGTCGCAAGGCCGCCCAGATGGCCACAAGCCAGCGGCCCATCCTCGAGTCGGCGTTCAGCGAGCCGTTCGGTCCGCATCCGTTGTGGAAGAGCGTCCCGTCACGGTTCCTCTGGGGCGAGCTGGACCGCAACATCCCACGGCGTGCCCATCAGTTCATGTCCAGGCGGGCCGGGGCCGTCGAGGCCATCGAGGTGCCGGGCGCCTCGCACGTCGTCGGAATCTCCCACCCGCGACTGACCGCAGCGCTGATCGAACGCGCCGCCCGCGCCGCCGTCCGGGGCCGCTGACCGCCCGGCAACCACCGCGCGCCCGCCCCACGGCTTCCCCTGCGAACGGGGAAGCCGTGGCGGCCCCTCTTGGAAGAGGCGATGAATGTTCCCCACACCCTCGGAATCCGACCGGCTGAACAACACGGAGTGCCACGCTGCGAGGCGCGCGAGTGTGCCGGGGCGAATGGGCCCGATCCAACGCGTGAGGACCGACGTCCTGGATGTCGCCTACGTCGCGCTGGGCCCAGCGGACGGGCAGGCCGTCCTGTTGCTCCACGGCTTCCCGTACGACATCCACTCCTACGAGACCGTCGCGTCATTGCTCTCGCAGGGCGGGATGCGGGTCATCGTGCCGTTCCTGCGAGGGCATGGCGCCACCCGGTCCCTGGGTGACAGTGCCGCACGGTCGGGTGAGCAGGCGGCCCTGGGCTCCGACGTGATCGAGTTGCTCGACGCGCTGTGCATCGACAGCGCGGTCTTGGCCGGCTACGACTGGGGAGCTCGAGCAGCCTGCGTGGTCGCGGCCCTGTGGCCAGCCCGCTGCACGGGACTCGTCTCGGTCAACAGCTACCTCATCCAGGACCTAACGGCCGCGAATCAGCCGCTGCCGCCGGCGCTGGAGGCCGGGTTCTGGTACTTCTGGTACTTCGCCACCGTCCGCGGCGAGAACGCGCTTCGCGCCAACCCGCGTGGCATTGCCGAAGTCATCTGGCTGCGTAACTCCCCTGCCTGGACGTTCGACGAGCAGACCTTGGCTCGCACCGCGGAGGCGTTCGACAACGCGGACTATGCCGATGTTGTCCTGCACTCCTATCGCCACCGGCTCGGGCTCGCTGGCGGGCACCCTCGGTACGCGAGGGTGCAGGCGGCGCTGAGCGCCCTGCCCGTCATCACGGTGCCAGCGGTCACCCTCGACGGACTCGCCGACGGGAACTTCCCTGCGACCGACGCGGGAGTCGCGGCCGCGCACTTCACGGGTCCGCGCGTGCACCGGCACGTCGCGAACGCGGGGCACAACCTGCCTCAGGAGGCACCGCACGTGTTCGCTGAGGCCGTCCGCGAGGTCCTGGACCTCGCTCGTGCCGGTTCAGGGAGTCGCGCAGTCGATTGACGAATGACCGCACTGCGCCAGCACGGACACGGTGAGACGACATCGACAGCGACAGCGACAGCGACCCCGGTCGTCAGGAGGATCCGATGGGTGTGCTCACGCGCGGTTTCCAAGGTCGGCGCGACTCCGACCCCGACCTGCCGCCCGGCCAGTACCTCACCCACGACGTCCCCGTCCTGTCCGCCGGGCCGACCCCCACCATCGCGCTCGACGAATGGAGGTTCACGGTCACCGCGGAGACCGGCGCTCGCCGCACGTGGGACTGGGACCAGTTCATGCAGATGCCCGGCGAGGAGCGCACCGTCGATCTGCACTGCGTCACCCGCTGGTCCAAGCTGGGCACGACGTGGCGTGGGGTCAGTCTCGACGTGCTCCTCGGAGACGTGGACACCGAAGCGGACTACGCGATGGTGCAGTGCTACGGGGGTTACAACACCAACCTGCCCCTCGAGGACCTGCTCGACGGGCAGAGCTGGCTCGTCCACGAGTACGAGGGCGAGCCGTTGGCGCCAGTCCACGGCGGGCCCGCAAGGCTGCTGGTGCCGCAACTGGTCGACCGTCTCGTCCTCAGGGCAACGGTTCCGGTGATGCTGGTGCCCACCTGCGAGCGTTGACCGCGTTCCACGCGTGGCCTTCGCTGCTCGTCGAGACATGGCCTCATGGCCTCCCGACCAAACGGCAGCGCCAACTCAGAGCCGCTGGACGGCTCCGGCGTGCGGGTGGTGCAGGTCGAACGTCGGGCGCTCGGACCGGATGGGCGGCAGAGACGTGAAGTTGTGCCGTGGCGGCGGGCAGGAGGTGGCCCACTCCAGCGACATCCCGTAACCCCACGGGTCGCCCGTGTCGACCCGTGCGCCGTGCCGCCAGCTCCTCCAGACGTTCCAGAGGAACGGGATCGTGCTGGCGCCGAGCAGGAAGGCGCCGAGGCTCGAGACAAGGTTGGCAGCCTGGAAGCCTTCCTCGGGGAGGTAGTCGGCGTAGCGGCGCGCCATGCCCTCGATGCCGAGCCAGTGCTGGACGAGGAAGGTCGTGTGGAAGCCGATGAAGAGCATCCAGAACTGGATCTTCGAGAGCCGCTCGTCGAGCATCGTCCCGGTGAGCTTCGGCCACCAAAAGGTGAAGCCGGCGAACATGGCGAACACGACGGTCCCGAACACGGTGTAGTGGAAGTGGGCGACGACGAAGTAGCTGTCGTTGAGGTGGAAGTCCAGCGCGGGGCTGGACAGGATGACGCCGGTCAGGCCGCCGAAGAGGAATGTGACGAGGAAGCCCATCGCCCAGAGCATCGGTGCCTGCATGCTCACCGTGCCGCCCCACATCGTGCCGATCCAGTTGAAGAACTTGATGCCGGTCGGGACCGCGATCAGCATCGTCATGACCGAGAAGAACGGCAGCAGCACCTGCCCGGTCGCGTACATGTGATGCGCCCAGACACTCGCGGACAGTGCGGCGATCGCGATGACCGCGAAGACCATCGACTTGTAGCCGAAGAGCGGCTTGCGGGAGAAGACGGGGATGACCTCGCTGATGATCCCGAAGAACGGCAGCGCGATGACGTACACCTCGGGATGGCCGAAGAACCAGAAGAGGTGCTGCCACAGCATCGCCCCGTTGTTCTCAGGCTGGAAGATCTGCGCACCGAGCCTGCGGTCGGCCCCGAGCAGGAACAGGGCTGCTGCGAGCAACGGAAACGCGAGGATGACCAGCAGCGAGGTGACCAGCACCGTCCAGGTGAACATCGGCAACCGGAACATCGTCATCCCGGGCGCTCGCAGGCAGACGATCGTCGTGATGAAGTTGACTGCACCGAGGATCGTGCCGAACCCGGCGAGGATGAGCCCGAAGACCCAGAGATCCCCGCCGAGGCCCGGGCTGTAGCTGACATCGGAAAGGGGCGCGTACGCGTACCAGCCGAAGCTGGCGGCGCCGTCCGGGGTCAGCAGACCCGCGCACACGGTCAGGGCGCCGAACAGGTAGAGCCAGTAGGCGAACATGTTGAGGCGCGGGAAGGCGACGTCGGGGGCGCCGATCTGCAACGGCATGATCGCGTTGGCGAAGCCGGCGAACAACGGGGTCGCGAACAGCAGCAGCATGATCGTGCCGTGCATCGTGAAGAGCTGGTTGTACTGGGTGGGGTTGTCGACCACCTGCAACCCGGGGGCGACCAACTCGGCTCGGATGAGCAGAGCCATGACGCCGCCGAGCAGGAAGAAGACGAATGAGCTGCCGAGGTACAGGTTGCCGATGACCTTGTGGTCGGTCGTCGTGAGGACAGCCACGACACTCACGCGCCCGGCCGGCGCGAAGTCATGGGGCCTGCTCGCGCCGGGGTGCGTCGAACGACGGTCCGCGAGCTGTGTCACCGCCGGCGCCTACAGGACCTGGCCGAGGAACCCTCGGACGTAGCTGGAGATGGTGTCGAGCTGGCTCTCTAGCGCGAAGTGGCCGGCGTTGAGCAGATGGATCTGCGCGTCGGGCAGGTCGTCCTTGAAGGCCGGGGCTCCGGGCGCTCCGAAGATCTTGTCGTTGGCCCCCCAGACGGCGAGCAGCGGCACCTGGGTCCGGCGGAAGTACTCGTGCAGTGCGGGGTAGCCGTCGATGTTGTTGATGTAGTCGTGGAACAGCTGGAACTGCACCCGGTCATTGCCGGGCCGGTCGAGAAATGCCTGGTCGATCGCCCAGCAGTCGGGGTCGACGAGATCGGGCTGGTGGACGCCGTGAAGGTACTGCCACCTGGTGGCCTCGGCGCTGACGAGGAACCGCACTCCGGGCTCGGTCTCAGGGCTGGGGTTCTTGGCGTAGGCCCAGATCGGCTCCCAGAACTCCTCGACGAACCCGGCCTCGTACCCGTTGCCGCTCTGGGTGATGATGGCGGTGACCCGCCCCGGCTGTGCGAGGGCAAGGCGCCACCCGATCGGTGCACCGTAGTCGTGGACGTACATCGCGAAGCTGCCAACCTTGAGCTTCTCGAGCAGTTTCGAGGTGACGTCGGCCAAGGCGTCGAAGGTGTACGGGAACTCGTCGAGGGAGGGCATGGACGACTCCCCGAACCCGACGTGGTCCGGCGCAATGAGGTGGTACCGGTCGGCGAGGGCCGGGATGAGGTTGCGGAACATGCGCGAGCTGGTCGGGAACCCGTGTAGGAGGACGAGTGTGGGTGCCTCCGGATGTCCGGCTTCGCGGTAGAACACAGTCAGGCCGTCGATGTCGATGGTTCGG
Source organism: Terrabacter ginsenosidimutans (assembly GCF_039539425.1). Taxonomy (NCBI): domain Bacteria; kingdom Bacillati; phylum Actinomycetota; class Actinomycetes; order Micrococcales; family Intrasporangiaceae; genus Terrabacter; species Terrabacter ginsenosidimutans. The sequence continues at coordinate 12,095 of NZ_BAABDC010000016.1, forward strand.
TGCTGGGTGGCAATCATGACTGCCAACTCCTCAAGGAGGTGTGACGGTGCGCGCCCCGGCGATCAGGGCGGGCCTGCGAGGTGTGAGCGAAGGCGGGGCGGAGTGTTGTCTGAGACGAGGGATGCCCCGCCCGGCCGGCTCACCAGCCCCACTTTCCGCATCACGGCCCCGGCGCCGCATCGGTCAGGCGACTGCCGCGACTGGGTGCGCGGACGACCTGCCACTGGCTCTAGGCATGCCTGCCGGACGTCGCCGGCTCGGCGCGGACGACGTCCTCGATGGTGGCGGGGCGCGTCACGTAGAGCCCGGTGGCGCATTGCGGGAGCGCGAGCGCTGCCAGCGCGTACAGGGGGATGGTCCATCCCCCGGTCAGTGCGTGCAGGACTCCGACGCCGAACGGGCCGACGACCGAGAGCAGGTAGCCCACCGACTGCGTGAAGCCCGACAGGGCTGCGGTCCCCTCTTCCGACCGAGCCCGTAGTCCGATCAGCAGAAGGCTGATGGGAAAGATGGCGTTGGCGCACCCCAGCAGCACCGCCCACAGCCATGCTCCACTCACCGGGGCGGCGACGAGACCGAGGTAGGCCACCGGGTAGAGCAGTGACAGCCCGCACACCAGCGCGCCCGGGTGGCCGGTCCGAGCAATCACCAGCGGCATGAGGAAGGACAGCGGGACCACGGTGGCAGTGACCACGCCCAGGAGCATCCCGGCTGTCGACGCACTGAACCCGGCGTCCCGGTAGATCTGGGCGAGCCATCCGAAGCCGGCGAAGGCCTGGACGGACTGCAGCCCGAAGAAGACGGCCATGACCCATCCGAGACGGGTCCGGGCGACCGCCCCGAAGGTGGGGCCAGACCGTGTGACGGGTTCTCCGTCCGCTCGTTCTCGCGCCAGATGGGAGCCGTCAACGCGTGCCCGCCGAGCTGCCGCCCACGGGTGCGGAACCCGCCGAAGCAAACGGGCGACCGGATAGAGGCCGACGCAGGCGACCGCACCCCACAGGGCCAGTCCCCAACGCCACGACCCGGCCCGGGTCGCGACCGGCACGGTCAGCGCGGAAGCGGCGAGGATGCCTCCGGCCAGAACGGTCGTGTAGATCGACGTCACCGGACCGACCCGAGATGCGAAATGGACGTTGACCAACGAGGGCAGTGCCACGTTTCCGATGGCCATGCCAGCAAACGCCACGGCGGACAGGCTCAGGAACGACAGGCCTCCGGGAGCGGCGGACCGCGCCAGCAACCCCACAGCGATGAGCGAGCCGGCCAGAACGGTGAGGTTTCGCAGGCCGATCCGGCCCTCGAGCCACGGTGTGACCGCTCCCACCACGCCGAAACACAGGACCGGCAGAGTGGTGAGGACGGCCACGAGCGTAGGTGTCAGGGCTAGGTCGTTCTGGACCTCCTCCAGGACGGGGCCGGTGCTGACCACCCCGGGGCGCAGGTTGAAGGCCAGCATGACGATGCAGCCGAAGCCCACACCGACAGGGAGCCACCGCAGGAACGGGACACTGCGTCGTGCGTCTTCTGCACGAGTGTTCGTTGCCATGACGACCTCCGATGCTTCGGGTGCCACGAGCGGCCGGTACGCACGAAGGCCCGGCGATCGGCGTGGTTCTCGACGACTCTCCGGACCGACCCTGCTGCAGCACGGCGTCAGCGGCATCGGCCGTTCGACAGCGGGGCGCACCCGCCGGTCGGCGAGAGAGAGGTCAGGGCGCTGGCGGGGCGTGCCCGGTGCGGTCCGCGCGTGCGTCCAGCGCGCCGCGAAGCGCGGCCCGGGAGGTGACGCCGAGCTTGGGGAAGACGCGGTAGAGGATGGCGCCGACGCTGCGGTGCGACAGGAACAGCCGCTCGCCGATCTCACGGTTCGTCAGACCTGACGCGGCAAGCTCAGCGACCTGCCTTTCCTGGGCCGTCAACGGATGCCCACCGACCTCGGTGGCGGCGCGCGGGGTCGCCTCGCCCGCCATGCGAAGCTCTCGTTCGGTGCGCCGCAACCAGGGGTGCGCCCCGAGCTGCTCGAACCCGGCGTGGGCCGTGTGCAGGTGGTGACGCGCCTCAGCCATCTTGTGCTCGTGGCGTAGGCGCTCTCCGAAGTCGAGCTGGATGCGGGCCCGGTCGAAGGGCCACCGGGTTGTGCTGGGGTCTGCCAGCGCCTCGGCGAAGAGAGCGCCCGCCTTGTGTGGGTCGCGCGCCACAAGGGCTGCGCTGCCGGCGGTAAGCATGGCCAGCCGGCTGGAGATCTTGGGCAACTCGGCATCACGCATGGCTGCCACGTGCGCGGCAGCGGCCTCGAGCCGGCCGGTCTTGACGGCCGCTTCCACCACGTCATACAGCATCCAGAGGCGGTGGGGTGAGTACCGGCCCAGCTCGCCGGGCGGGCTGACGGCGGTCACGTGGGCGAACGCCGCCTCGAAGTCCTCGAGCGCGATGGCGTGCAGGGTCCGCAGGTGCGCGGCGAAGGTCGTGCACATGCCGGCGCCCCGTTCGCTGCCCCAGACGGCCATCTCGTCCGCGGCCTGCAGGCCGTCGTCGAGGTCGCCTCGGCAGACCCGGACGAGCCGCTCCATGTAGCCCTTCAGGATGACCCGGTAACGGCGGTACCCGTGGGTGTCCCCGAACGCGCTGCCTTCCGCGGCCAGGTCCAAGGCTTCGTCCCACTGGCCGGTGAGCCAGTCGTCGATGCAGCTCGAGATCAGAGCGTGAATGGCAAGTGCGACGCCCTCCCCTTGCCGGCCGTCGTTGATGAGGCGCCAGAGCGCCGGCCGGCAACGGTCGAGGCGGTCGGTGTAGAGGGCCGCCAGTGCCAGGCGCGTCACCCGGATCGGGTCGAGCTCCCCGGCCAAACCGGCCAACGCCGCGTCGAGTTCGTCCATACCGTGCGCTGCATGTCTGACCGGGTCACCGAACATCCGGTGGCACACGTCGACGTCCGCAGGCACGTTCTCTCCCAGTCTGGCGACCGCTCGCTGGAACGGCTCCCAGAGGGGTTCCCGACCACCGAACGAGCTCATGATCATCAGACTGTGGAGGGCGTCGATCAGGTGCGGGTCAGTGGGGTCAGATTTGCCCGGGTGGTTCTCGACAGCGCGGACCAGCAGATGGTGCGCGGCATCGACCTCACACTGTCCGTTCAGCAGTAGGTACGACGCGGTGATCGTCGCGGCCAACGAGCCGGTCAAGGCTGGCTCGAGCCGGGTAGCGTCCGCGAGCAGCTCTGCTGCTCGTCGCAGGTCCCCTGTGACGTTGGCGCCGACGAAGGCTGCCTGGATCTCTCGCTTGGCCCGCTGCATACGGTCGGGGCTGAGCTCCGCCGCCCGCTGCAAGGCGGTCATCGCTGCTGACACCCCTCCCGTCGCGAGGGTGCGCACTGCCAGCGCCTCCAGGAGTGAGGCAACCGTCTCCTGCGGCTCGGTCGACGCGTCAGCCAGATGCCAGGCGCGCGCGGCGGAGTCATGCGGGTACGCGGCGGCAAGAGCAAGGTGGGCTGCGCGAAGCTGCTGCGGTGCCGCCTCCTGCACTACCGTCGCGCGCACCAGCGGATGCATGAACTCAAGCCGTGGCGGGAGGTCCCGCACGCGGACCAGTCCGGCTGCCTCGGCGGCGACAACCCCATGCAGGTCCCGGTCCGGGGACGCGGTCTGGAGGATCGACAGTTCGCCGTCAGCCCCGTTCAGAGCGGCCATGAGCAGTTGGGCTCGTGCGCCCTCAGGTAGTTTCCCGATCCGGTCGCCGAAGAGGCGTGTGAGCCGGGCAGCTACCGGTAGACGGGCAGGTAGCGGAGCATCTCCGGAGCGGTGCGCAGCCGTGAGCGCCATCGGCATCTCCAGCAGGGCGAGAGGCAAGCCGCCGGCCTCTTCAACGATGCGTGCTCGGACCGGCGCCGCGAGCTGCGGGAACCGAGATCGCAGCAGCGCGTCAGCCTCGCTCTGGTTGAGCGGACGCAGTTCGCGGTCGGGAAGCCCTGCCAGCAGCAGCGGCCCCTGCGTACCGCCCCGCACCGTGGCCAGCATGCCCACCCTGCTTCCTCGCAGGCGCCGAGCGACGAAGGCGATAACCTCCGCGCTGGCCTGGTCCAGCCAGTGGGCGTCGTCCAGCAGTAGGAGCAGCGGCCTGGCGCGAGAAGCGTGCTGCAGGAGGTCGAGTGTGGCCGCGGCCAGGACCTCGCGCCGAGCAGGGGGCCCTTCACGCAACCGCAGGGCAACCTTCAGTGCCGACTGGGTATTCCGCGGGAGCTCACCGAGGCCACCGCGGAGCGGGGTCAACAGCCGAGCCAACGAGATGAACGGGTCAGGGGTGTCGAACTCTGTCGAGATGACGGTGTGCACCGTGACCTTGACTTCGGAAGCAAGGTCGGCGGCGACGCCCAGCATCGCGGTCTTGCCAACCCCGGCCGGCCCGGTCAGCAGCATCGCTGCGCCGCCCCCCTGGAGATAGGCGACGAAGTCACGTAGTAGCGCGATCTCGGCGGCGCGACCCGTCAGATGGGGCGGTTCTGGAGTCACGACACTCGTCCGCCATCAAGCGCCGGAACGGCACTAAGGCGGCCCAAGGTATGCCGTGCCGGTCCGCTCGCACGCCGCGCGGACTGGGCTGTGGCGTCGGATGCCGCGTCTGGAGTGTGAGTTGGCCCACCGGCCGGTGCGCCCGCCGCGGCGACAACCGCTTCGTAAACCACCTCGTCGGCCAGGGCGTCGGCCAGGGCGTCGGCCAGGGAGGCGCGCGTGCGGACGCCGAGCTTGCCGAAGATGTTGCGTAGGTGCGCCCCAACGGTCCGTGGCGAGATCTGCAGCCGGCTGGCGATGGCTTTGTTGGCCATGCCTGTTGCAGCCAGGTGTGCCACCACGCGTTCCTGGGCGGTGAGTGTGCCGGTGCCGCCGGATGCGTGGACGGACTTGATGGGGCGGGTCGCGAGCAGCTCGGTGCGGGCCTGCGCGGCCCACCCGTGGGCCGAGAGCCGTTCGAAGGCGGCCAAGGCCTCCTCGAGATGACGGCGCGCCTCTGAAGTGAACCTGGCTCGGCGCAGCCCCTGCCCGTAACGAAGCTCGATCCTGGCCAGGTCGAACGGCCACCGGCCGGCGTCCGGGACTGCGAGCGCGGCCTCGAACAGGTCACGGTCGAACGCTGTGGCGGCGATGGCGGTCGCGCCCGCCACGACCAGGGCGCACCGGCTGGACAGAGCGCCCAGGTCGTGCCCGTGCATCGCGTCGACGTGGGCGGCGGCCTCCTTCGGGTGCTGTGACAGCACCGCGGCCTCGACGAGGTCCAGCGACATCCAGATCGTCCAGGCCATATGGGGCTCGAAGGTGCCCGGCTGGCACACGCTGGTGACCTCGCGGTAGGCGCGGTCGAAGTCGCCGGCGCCCAGAAAGAGGATGGTCTGGGCGTGGGCCGCGTAGACCTGCGCGATCCGGATTCCGCGCGGCAGCGCCCAGCCGAGCAGATGCGAGCAGGTGCGTGCCACCGCTTCCGAGTCGGCCCTGCCGGCCGCAAGCATCGCAACCGAGAACTCGAACGGGGCCGTGTAGAGCAGGTGACCGCTTTGCTCGCAGAGGGCCATCCCCGCACGTGCCCAGCGTTCCGCTTCGGCCCAGTGGCCCGTCTTGATGCACTGGATGGACAGCAGAGAGAGCGCCAGGATGCCGGGGCCGACAGGCCCCCCAGATTGCGCGTCCTTGGCCTGCCGCAGCAGCAGTGCCCGGACCTCCTCGACCCGGTCGAGGTAGAAGCCCGCCATCGCCAACCGGCCAATGCGGTTCGCGTCCGTGTGCTCATCCAGCCCGGCGAGTGCCGCGTCCAGACGCGGCAACGCCCGCGAGGCGGTCCGCACCGGGTCGGCCAGCGTGTCGATGCACAGCTCGAGGTCAGGGAACTCGGCCAGATCGACGCCGGCGACGACCGTGTGGAACGTCGCCCACGTCCGCTCGTCGCAGGCGTACAGGCACAGGTTCAGCAGGTGATGCAGCGCTTCAGCGACCTCATCACGGTTGACGCTCCCAGAGAGAGCCACTGAGGTATCGGCGCGGCTGCCCGCACGGTCGGTCACCGGGCCTGCCACCAGATCGGTCGCCGGGCCTGTCACCGGATCGGTCGCCGGGCCTGTCACGTGGCCTGTCATCTGCTGGAGTGCCAAGGCGATGGCGGGGGTCAGCACCCGCTGGGCGTTGGCCAGCTCGCCGCTGGTGCTCATGAGCACATGGGCGGCCACCGTCGCGGCCGGGACAGTGGCCAGGACCGCCGGATGCACCTGCTGTGCCTGGGCCAGCAGCCGCGAGGCCTCCTGCATGCTGCCGAGGGAACCGGCACCGACGGATGCGGCGCGGGTGAGCCGTCGCGCCCGTCCGGCGAGTGAGGGGCTCAGCTGTGCCGCAAGCAGATAGGACTGGATCGACAGGTCCGGGCGACCGCGGCGCAGCGCGCGTTCAGCGGCGCTCTCAAGCAGGGCGGCGACATCCTCGTCGGGTCCGAGGGCGCTGGCGGCCAGGTGCCACGCGTACCGGTCGTCGTGGGTCTTCAGGTGATGCGCGAGCACAAGGTGGGCGGCGCGGCGGGCGCTGCTCGTCGACAGGCGAAGCACGGTGGGACCGATCAGCGGGTGACGGAAACGGATCGCTCCGGTACGCGCGTCGGTGCGGATGAGCCCGTGTTCCTCGGCTGCGATGAGCCCGGCCCGTTCCTCCTCACCCAGGTCAGTCGTGAGGTCCGCGTGCCCGTCATCGAGCGCTGCCAAGAGCAGGACCTGCCGGGCCGCCGAGGGCAGCTCGAGGATCTGCTCGGAGTGCAGACGCTCTAGCCTCGGGCTCAGCGGGACCGCGTCAGCGCTCAGCGCGGACCCACTCAGCTCGGCTTCGCTCATGGCGGCTGGCAGCTCGACGAGCGCCAACGGGTTCCCGGCAGCAACGGTGACCAGCGAGGCCAGGACTGGCGGGGAGACAGCGGGGCTCACTCGTCGGACGAGCGCCCGGCCCAGAACGCCACCCAGAGGTCTCAGCCGCCGAACCGGCCACGCGCCGGCCGGCATGGGCAGCCGGACGGCTGATGGTTGAGGTCTGCGAGCGGCGAGCAGCCCGACCCCGGGCGTGCGGGCGGCCAGGATGCTCGAGGTGAGAACCTGCGCGCTCTCCGCGTCGAGCCATTGGAGGTCATCGACCAACAGCAGCACCGGGCCGTCGACGCGGCGGAGCAGCTCGCCCAAGGCATCGGCGACCGCGTCGATCCGCGCCGGGGCAGCCGTCTCGAAACCCAGGGCGACGTCGAGGCCAGCGCGCATCTCAGGGGGCAGCTGCGCGGTGAGATCCCGCACGGGGGTGAGCAGCTGACCCAGCGCCGCCAACGGGATGTCCTGCTCCGACTGGGTCCCTTCAGCCCGCCAGACCTCGAATCCTCGGGCTGCGGCCGCCTGCCCCGCCCAGTCCAGCAGGGAGGTCTTGCCCAGCCCGGCTGGTCCCTCCAGGCACAGGCTCCCGCCGCGTTCGGGAATCTCCTCGAGCAGCTCCTCGAGCATGGCGAACTCGGACTCTCGGCCGAGCAGACCACCGGCCTGGCCCGGCCCGAGGGCAGACGGGAGCACCGTCACTACCAACACTCCTTCGGCAATCGGGCCGCTGCGTCCGGCAGGGCCAGCACTCCTCGGCGGCAGCCACTCGCGGGATGCGACCGAACCGAGGTGGAGCCGGGTCTCAAGTACTGCGGGGCATCCACCATCCCGCCGAGCGAACGGGGCTGTCCACCAGGGAGGGCCGTTGCGGACATGCCCATCGGGCATGCCCGTTTTGTGGACCATGGCTCTCCGGAGAACGGTCGCGGCACCGGCGAGGCTGTCACCTGCCCGACCGACCGCACCGTCCACGTGAATCGTTCGACGGCGAGCGCGCGCGCAGTCGCATGGCCGATGACTGCAACCCACAGTTCCCGGCAGCATCAGGGTTTGCGGGGTAACCCGTCATCAGCCGGCGGATGAGCACGGCCGCACCGAGGACCTCCGCCGGATGCCCGAAGCCACCGAACGAACTGGTCGGGCTCCCCGTCAGCGCCTGCCCGGTAGAGGCTCGTGCTGCCGATAGCGACCGGGGTCCGAGCGCAGCGGGGCCGTTCGCCGCCGAGACACTCCAGAAGGAGCCTGACCATGACCGACACCACAGCAGCAACCGCCCCGATCACCGTCGCCCTGGTGCACGGCGCCTTCGCCGACAGCTCCGGATGGAGCGGCGTCGTCAACCAGCTCCAGGCCGAGCTCATCAACGTGCAGGCCATCATCAACCCGCTGCGAGGCATCACCCACGACGCCGCATACGTGGCCAGCGCCCTCGGGCAGATCCCGGGCCGCGTCCTGGCCGTCGGGCACTCCTACGGCGGCGCCATCATCACCAACGCTGCCACCCGAGCCGGCAATGTCGTCGGGCTGGTCTACGTCGCCGCGTTCGCGCCCGACGAGGGTGAGGTCCTGGGCGACATCACTGCGGACTCCAAGGACTCCGTCCTGAACACCGCCCTCGTGGAGCTGCAGTACCCGACCGCAGACGGAGGAAGCGCGACTGAGTACGCCATCCATCCCGACCACTTCCACCGCGCGTTTGCTGCCGACGTCTCCGAGACCGAAGCACGAGTCATGGCTGCCGTGCAGCGACCTGTCGCGGCCGCCGCCTTCACGGAGAAGTCCGGCCCTGCCGCGTGGAAGACGCTGCCGTCCTGGGCGATCGTCGCGGCCGGCGACACGGCCGCGGGCGCCGACGTCGTCCGCGCCATGGCCAAGCGCGCCAACGCCACCTCGGTCGAGGTCGACGCGTCGCACGTCGTCATGGTCTCGCAGCCCACGGCCGTCACCGCCGTCATCCACGAGGCCCTCGACGCCTTGGCCTGACCCGCCAGCGCTCGAGCGCGGGCCGACGAGCCACGTTCTGCGCGTGCGGCTCCTCCCGCGACGCCTGACCGTCCACGACCAGCCCCCCGTGCCAGCCCCCGTGCCAGCCCGCTGTGTCAGCCCGCCAGGAGGTACGACGATGAGTCACAGCTACCACGCGCTCGCGTTCACCGACGCCGTCCTTGCCGCGCAGGCGAGGTACGGCAGCCGAGCCGCGGTCGAGCGCTACCACCGCGCCCACGGCGCGCCCCCGCCGCTACGACCCGCCGCCGGAGTACGGGCGCCCACGCCGCAGGCGCGACCCGGCACCGGTGATGCGCTCACCGGGCTGGAACGTCAGTTCCTCGCCGAGCTCGACGGCTTCTACCTGGCAACCGTCTCCGAGACCGGCTGGCCCTACGTGCAGTTCCGCGGCGGGCCCGCCGGGTTCATCCACACCCCGGACGAGCACACGATCGCGTGGGCCGACTTCCGCGGGAACCGCCAGTACATCAGCATGGGCAACCTGGCCTTGGAGGGACGTGCCGCGCTGATCTTCATGGACTACGCACGCCAGACCCGGTTGAAGGTGTACGGCTGGGCCAGCGTGCACGACATCCCCACACCGCACCCAGGTAGCCGCGGACGTCCGGACACGGGAGCGGCTCACACCCGCCCACATGACCCCGCCACGGGCGGCACCTCGCTTGCTGTGCCCGGCTACCCCGGAAGAGTCGAACGCGAGGTTCGAGTCGACGTGACGGCATACGACTGGAACTGTCCGCAGCACATCACCCCGCGCTACACCGTCGACGAGCTCGCGCCGCAGCTCGACCCGATCCTCAACCGCGTCACCGAACTGGAGGAGAAGAACCGCATCCTGCGGATCGAGATCGGCCGTTTGCGCGGCAGGAGGTCGAAGCCGTCACCTGAGGGGGCCGAGGCCACGTGACCGTATCTCCACCGGACGAGCACTGGCGCACACAACCGGGGTCCAGCGCCCCTGCGCGGCAACGATGGGTCGTGCGCTCGATCACGCGGCCCAAGGAGCCGCCCGGACGGCTGCACCTGCGGGCCAACCTGTTCGGGGTGCCGATGGGGATAGCCGGGCTCGCGCAGGCCTGGACGATGGCCGCCGGCGCGGCGATCGTTCCCGAATGGCCCGGGCTCGCCCTCTGGGTCCTGACGGGCCTGCTGTGGCTTCTGGTCTCGGTAGCTTTCGGCGGCAACGTCGCTCGGTCGCACCGGTGGCTCGCGGAAGCAACCGACCCGACGTTCGGAGTGTTCACCTCGTTGGGCCTGCTGGTTCCGACGCTGCTTGCTCTCACCCTGGCACTCCACTCCGGCCCCGCGTGGCGAGCGGTCTTCCTCGTGTTCGTGGGCCTGTCCACCGGCTATGGCGGCTGGGTGACCGCTGGGTGGGTGGTGGCCGGCGGCCCCCTGCAGCAATGGCATCCGGGCTACCTGTTGCCGACCGTCGCCACCGGCCTCGTCTGCGCGGCCGGCGCCGCGCAGCTCGGCTACCGCGGCCTCGCGGTCGCCCTCTTCGGGTACGGACTGCTCTGCTGGTTCAGCCTGACCTCCATCATCTGGCTGCGTCTGTTCACGCTCCCGCCGATGCCGCCTGCGCTGGTCCCGACCTTGGCCATCGAGCTCGCCCCGCCGGTGGTCGCCGGCAACACCTGGTTCGCCATCACGGGAGGAAGGGTGGACGCGGTGATCCTCGTGCTGGGCGGTTATGCGGCGCTCATGGTGCTCGTCCAGCTGCGGCTGTTCTCGCTCTACCGGCGTCTCAGCTTCGCGGCGGGCTGGTGGGCGTTCGCGTTCTCGTACGCGGCTGCGGTCACCTTCGCCATCCGGTGGCTGACCGCGGCCGAGGCTCCCGCCGCCCTTGTGCACGTACTGGTCTGGGTCATCACGCTGGGTATCGGTGCCCTGACCTTCCGATCACTGGTGGCCCTGCATGCCGGCACGCTGCTGCCGCGCGAACCTCCCGAGGCAGATTCCCGTCCGGCGTCCGCGCAGTGACCCGCACGCCGCTTCACGCCGTGCAGGACGGGCTCTGGGCGCAACAGGTTCGCCGCGCGCACGTCGTGGGGTCTGGCATCACGTCGTCGCCGACGGTGCCTGCGGACCGGCCGCCCGCCTCACGGGGAGACTGACCACCAGGCTTGTGCGTCCCGGTTCGCTCTGCACGTCGATGGTTCCGCCGTGGCGGCCCACGACGATCCGCGCGGCGACGTCCAAGCCGATCCCCGTGCCGTCACCGATCGGCTTCGTGCTGAAGAAGGGCTCGAAGACGTGCGCCCGGATGTCCTCGGGAATCCCGGGGCCGTCGTCGACGATCTCGATGGTCACCTGGCCGACGTGGCCCCGGGTACGGATCGTCAACGAGCCGTGACCGCCGATCGCGTCCAGCGCGTTGTCGATGAGGTTGGTCCACACCTGGTTCAGCTCCGCGGCGGATCCAGTCACCCGGGCAGCGCTGCGGTCGTAGTCACGCACCACCTCGACGTGCTCGTCGGTGAGGCGCCACCGGAACATGAGCAGTGTCGCATCGAGTAGGTCGTGCACGTCGACCAGCTGCTGCAGATCACGTCCGGCTTCGCCATACGCCTTGACGCTCGCGAGCAGCGTCGAGATCCGGGCGGTGGCTTCGCCTACCTCCTGCAGCAGCAGATCCGTCTCCAGTGCGTAGTTGACCCATCGCACCGCGTCATTCGCCATCGCCGGGCCCACCGTCTCGAGAACGATGGCGAGGAAGTCGGTGTCGAGGCCGACTTGGACGAACGTCGGCGCGAGGTCCCACCCGTCCCGGACCCGATGCTCTTCCAGCCAGCCGGCCAGGTGGTCCTGCCGGTCGGCCAGTTCCAGCCCGGACAACGCGGCGGCCGGGACGGCCCGTCCCGACGCTTGCTTCTGAAGCGCCAGCAGGGCGCGGAGCCGGTCCGGGGAATCCTCGCCGTCCGCGAGGCGGTTCAGTGTTTCGCGCGTACGTTGCACCCGGTTGGTCAGGGCGACCGCGGCCGCACGAGCCGCCGCCGCAGGGTTGTTCAGCTCGTGAGTCAGGCTGGAGGCCAGCACCGCCCGCGTCAGCAGCCGATCCCCCTCCTGCTGCGCGGCTGCGCGGGTTACCGCGTGAGCCGGGTCCTGCTCTTGCAGGTGAACCATCAGCGGGAACCAGGCGCGCAGGACGGCGGCGAGCGCGGCCGCGGGGAGCATGAACAGCCGGCACGTCCTCAGCGACTGCATGGACGTGGTGTAGACGTGGCGGTCCGGGTCGCCGAGATGCGCTTGCGTGGCGCCTCCGCAGGCCCCCGGGAGATCGGAGCGGTAGACCTCGATCTCGTCGGCCCCGGCACGGGTGGTGACCCGGACCTCCCCGTCGAGCAGGACGAACAGCGACTCCGCTCGTTCGCCCTGACGGTAGACCCATCCTTCCTCACGGTGCTCGATCTGCCCCTGACCGCCGAGCCCCTCGAGCTGCGCCCGTGTGAGCCCGCGAAACAGCGGCAGGACGCCGAGCTGGGCCACGACGCACTCCCTGGTCGAGGTGGTCATTGCTGGGCCAGGTAGCGGTGCACCAGCATCACAGCCATGGCACCCTCACCAACTGCCGAAGCGACGCGTTTGCCGGACTGCGCCCGCGCGTCCCCGGCGACGAAGACACCAGGCACGCTGGTCTCCAGGTGGTACGGAGCTCTGTGCAGCGGCCAGATCGTCGAGGGGGCAGGAGGCGCCGCGGGCGACTCGTCGACCTTTCGCCGGCCGGCCGAGCGACTGGTGGTGTCCGGCGCGCGTTCCCCCCGCCGATCGTGCAGCAGGTCGGGCCCGGCGAGGATGAACCCGTGGTCGTCTCGGGCCACGCGCCCGTGCAGCCAGCCGGTGTGCGGCTCTGCTCCGATGAAGACGAACAGCCATCCGGTCGGCAACGTATCGGTTCGACCGTCCCGGACGTCGCACACCGTGACGGCCGTGAGGTGGTCATCTCCGCGTGCAGACAGCACCTCGGTGCAGGTCCTGACCGTGACGTTCTCGAGCGCGTCGACCTGCTCGATGAGATAGCGGGACATGGACGCGTCGAGCGACGGACCGCGCACCACGATGGTCACCGACCGGGCGTGCCGTGCGAAGTGCACCGCGGCCTGCCCGGCGGAGTTCGCGCCCCCGACGATGACGACGTCCTTGTCGGCGCAGTCCTGCGCCTGTCGCGGACTCGCGCCGTAGTAGACGCCGCGGCCGGTGAACTCGTCCAGGCCGTCACCGGTGAGGCGCCGGTAGGAGACCCCCGTGGCGAGGATAACGGCGTGGGCGGCCACGCTCACACCGTCGTCGAGGACGACGCTGTGCTGTGAGCCGGCGCCCCGCAGGGCGACGACCGTCTTGGTCGTGACCACCTCGGCGCCGAACTTCATCGCCTGGCGTCGGGCCCGTTGCGCCAGCTGAGCCCCGGACACCCCATCGGGGAAACCGAGGTAGTTCTCGATCCGCGAGCTTTGCCCCGCCTGACCGCCAGCTGCGGTCCGCTCGACCAGCAGCGTGCGCAGGCCCTCGGAGGCGCCGTAGACCGCTGCCCCCAGCCCTGCCGGTCCCGCTCCAACGACGACGAGGTCGTACACCGGCTCGGACGGGGCCGTGCCCAGACCCAACGCGTCGGCCACCTGCGTGCGGGTGGGCGCGACCAGGATCTGCCCCGCTGCGGTGAAGACGACGGGAAGGGGTTCGGCGTCTGCGCCGGCGGCCTCGAGCAGACGAAGAGCCTCCGGCTGCTCGACGGGGTACCACCGGTACGGCGCCTGGACCCGGGCCAGGAAGTCACGCAGGTCCGCGGTTCGTCGGCACCACTGGTGACCGACGACGCGCAGCTCGGCCTGAACCGCGTGCCCACCGGCGAGCCAGGCGCCCAGCAGCTCGTCGAGGACCGGGTAGAGCAGCTGCTCTGCGGGGATCCACGGTTTGAGCAGGTAGTGGTCCAGGTCGACGACGTTGACCGCGTCGATGGCAGCTCCGGTGTCCGCGTAGGCAGTCAGCAGGACGCGTCGCGCTGACGGGACGAGGTCCATCGCCTGCTCGAGGAACTCGATGCCGGACATCTGCGGCATCCGGTAATCCGCCACGAGCAACGCCACCGGAACCCCGCGCAACGTCAGCTCCCGCAACGCGGCCAGGCCCTCGCCCCCGGACTGGCAGCGCACGATCCGGTAGTCGCCGCCGTACCGGCGGCGCAGGTCGCGGGCGACCGACCGCGACACCTCGGGGTCATCATCAACCGTCAGGATGACCGCCGGAGCCCCGCCCTGGCTTCCGCTGGTAGCGGTCGACGCGCCGTCGTGCTCGGACACCTCAGTCCACCAGGGTCGCGACCGGTTCGCCCACCTCGACGATGTACGTGGACAGCATCCGCCCCGTGCCGGGACCAAGGTCCAACGCGTTGTGCGGTGTCCGTGGCGGGATGAGGAAGCCGTCCCCGGCGTTGAGGGTCAGGGTGTCCTGGCCCCGGATCTGCATCTGCACGGTCCCGGACAGGATGTAGCCGACCTCCTCTCCCGGGTGGTAGTGCCACCCCGACTCGACCCCGACCGGGATCTCGGTGAGCACCTGGACGATGTCGCGTCCGGGGATCGACGAGCTGCTGTGCTGCACCTCGGTGCGTTTCAGCGAGGACGCCAGCTCATCAGCCGGGCGTGCCCGGTCTGCGGCTGGTTCGGCGGGGTGCGATGTCAAGAGGTGCCTCCTGGATTCGGGCTCACGACGACGGGGGCGACCACGTCGCCGGCAGCGGCGATCGTTCCTGCCATCGTTGCCGGTGCGCACCGGTGGCTCGTCGGTCACCCGACTGCGATCGGCGAGAACGGAGGTGGCCGCCGGCGAGACGTGCCGTCCCGCAAGACAGCTCGTCAGCCCGCTGTGGCCTCTGCGGCGGCCGTGATCATGGTGATGACCTCGTCCGGATGCGAGATGCCGACGACGTGCGACGCACCGGGAACCTCCACCGACTTCTGTGCCTTCGCCCGGTCCGCCATGATCTGGTGCGCGCCCGCGGGGATGTTGTGGTCGAGCTCGCCGAAGACGAACCAGCTGGGCACCGCCTTCCACAGCGCGGCGCCGGACGGCTCGGACAGGGCGGCTTCGGCGATCGGGCGCTGGGTCGCAGCCATGGTG
The DNA here is from genome assembly GCF_039539425.1 of Terrabacter ginsenosidimutans. NCBI lineage: Bacteria > Bacillati > Actinomycetota > Actinomycetes > Micrococcales > Intrasporangiaceae > Terrabacter > Terrabacter ginsenosidimutans. Next base: position 27,099 of record NZ_BAABDC010000016.1, read on the forward strand.
GCCGAAGCCTCCGTAGGCAGATCGGCGGAGAACTGCGCGTGGTAACGGTCTTGCGCGATGTACAGGTCGGTGACGCCTCCTGGCAACGGCACGCTGCGCAGGGTGTCTCCCAAGGTGCCGCCGGCCACCAGCGAGGATGCGTCGGCGCAGCTCTCGCCCGGTTCGAGCGCGAAGCCGGCGACGAAGACCAGCCCGGTGACCTCCCCCGCGTCAGCCGGGACATTGCTGATGACAGCACCCCCGTACGAGTGACCCACCAGCACGACCTTGCCCTCGATGTTGCGTACGAGGGCAGTCAGCTGTTCGGCATCGGCTGCGACGCCGCGCAGCGGGTTCGCCCAGGCGATCACGGGATAGCCCTGACCCAGCAGTTGGGCGACGACCCCGTCCCAGCTCGAGGACTCGGCGAAGGCGCCATGGACGAGGATGACGGTCGGTTTCATGCGAGCTCCTGATGATAGGTGGCGGCCTGGAATACCGAACCCAGCTCGTGCCGACCGTGACTTCGGCGTTCGGACGAGGTGGATGCCGAACGAGCCGGCCCCACGACGGTGGGGCCTCAGCGCGGTCCCGTGCATCCGCCATCCGACTGCGGAAACCGCCAAGCGGCTCTGTCACCGACAGAACCCGACGAGCCCGGCCCACCCGGTGTCCGCCCGGTGAAGCAGGTGGCCCGCGACCCGTCGGCACACATCTCCCCCGAGAGACAGTCATTGACCCGATGCACACACCGGCTCGGGTGTCGCTCGATTGGGAAAGCGCGACGGCAACGACGAGGCCAGCGCGATGACGAGAGGAGCGCCCATGACCCCGCCGGAATCCGACAAGACAGCGCCCCACCTCGACGACGTCATCAACCTCGACGCGTCGCCTTCCGGAGACGGTTGCGCGGACTGCGAGTCAGCCACCCCTCCGGGCTGGTGGCTGCACCTGCGCCGGTGCGCCACGTGTGGGCACATCGGATGCTGCGACTCATCCCCCAGCCAGCATGCCAGCGGCCACTACCGCAACACCGGGCATCCGGTCATCCAGACCTACGAGCCGGACGAAGCGTGGTTCTACGACTACCCCACGCGACAACTGTTCCTCGGACCCGTGCTCCAGGAACCGACATCGCGGCCGGCTGCGCAGGGAAGTCCCGGGCCATCCGGGCGCGTCCCCGACGACTGGCGCCGACGGCTGCACTGAGCACCCCGTGCCAGGGCGATCGACCCGCTCACAAAGAGACGGGCAGGTCCCCGCCGATACCGCACGGCAGTCATGCGACCGATGACGATCGAGCCTCACGTCGGGAAACCTCGTCACCACGCCCGACGCCCGCGCTCAAGCACCCGCACGCAAGGGTGCGTGCGGCCACCAACCGACCGGAGGAGCCCACGATGACCGACGACGCGAAAGTGGTTGTCGAGCGAGCCGCACAGGCGTTCGCCGACGCGAACGCGAACCCGCCCTTCACGCACCAGCTGCCCATCGAGGACACTCGGAACGCGTTGAACGCCCTGCAGTCGGAACCGGTCGACGCCCCGTACGCCGACATCAGCGACCTGACCATTCCCGGCCCGGACGGGGAGGTCAGCATCCGTGTGGTCCGGCCACCGGGCGCGCACGAGCCGCTCCCGGTGATCCTGCACATCCACGGCCTCGGCTGGGTGTTCGGCGGCAAGATCACCCATGACCGGCTGATGCGCGAGCTTGCGGTCGGGAGCCATGCTGCGGTCGTCTTCCCCGACTACAGCCTCTCCCCCGAAGCGAAGTACCCAACGGCCATCGAGGAGATCTTCGCCGTGGCCCAGTGGGTGACCAAGGCCGGTGCGGAGCAGAACTTCGACACTGACCGGTTCGCGATCGTCGGTGACTCCGTCGGGGGCAACATGGCTGCCGCGACGACACTTCTGGCCAAAGAGCGTGGCGGGGTCCACTTCGTCCAGCAGGTCCTCTTCTACCCGGTCACGGACGCCACCTTCGACACCCCGTCCTCGCACCAGTTCGCCGAGGGCTACTTCCTGCGCCGCGACACCATGCAGTGGTTCTGGGACCAGTACATCGCTGACCCGAAGCAGCGGACCGAACCGACGGCGTCGCCGCTGCAGGCCAGCGTCGAGCAGCTGGCGGGGCTGCCGCCAGCGCTCATCATCGTCGGAGAAGCCGACGTGCTCCGGGACGAGGGAGAGGCGTACGCACACAAGCTCAGGCAGGCGGGCGTCCCCGTCGTGTCCGTGCGCTACCAGGCCGCCATCCACGACTTCGTCGGGCTCAACCCGCTTCGGGTCACCGACGCCGCCCAAGCCGCCATGACACAGGCCACCGCCGTGCTGCGGCGCGCGCTCCGTACCTGAAGCATCCCGCGACCCCGCCGTCGCCGGACCGGCGACGGCGCCCATCGCCCCCTGATGTCCGCGCCACTCAGCGCCGACAGCGACGCCGCCCACCGACCGCGAAGGCCACCCGCATGACTGCACGTACCGCATCCCCAGGCGAGAAGCCTGCGCCGTCCTCAATCGGCGACATGTCGGCTCTACAAGGACAGCTCGACCAGCTCAACGATCTCGCGCTGACGCTCAAGCACGCGCACTGGAACGTCACGGGCCCGCACTTCTTCACGACACACACGATGATCGATCCCCAGGTAGACGCCGTCAGAGACATGGTCGACGCCATCGCTGAACGGATGGCGACCATCGGCGGCTCGCCCGACGGACGCGCCGCCGGGATCCTCCAACGCCGCCCACACGACGAGTACCCGTTAGGTCGCGCCGACGCCCTACAGCACCTCTCGGCGCTTCATGAGGTGTATGCCCGCGTCGTCCTCGACCACCGTGCCGCCGCCCGCATGTTCGAGGGCGACCCCGTGACCCACGACCTGCTGACCGCGCAGAGCGCCGATCTGGAGAAGTTCCACTGGTTCATCGCCGTGCACGTCCAGTCCATCCAAGCCTGATCTCGGCCGACGCAACTCGAGGACCACGACGAAGGACGTTCACCGACGTCTCGTCATGCCGCCGACCGTGCGCGGTCGGCCGGTGCGCGACGCGAGCCAGCTTGCAGTCATTCAGCCTTCGCCTGTCGGGCCGCCACCGCAGGGACCTCTGTCGTCCCGTCGACCGTCTTGATGGCCAACATGCGAAGAACCCGCGACTCGCTCCCGAGGTTCCAGAAGCCCGAGTACGTCATCGCCGTGACTCCCAGCACCTGACTCCGTGGCACTCGACGAGTCCGGAGCCGACCTCGAGGGACCACGTCCGAATCAGCCACAACGACGCCGGTGCAGGCAGCCTCTGCCGGGACATCGCCCTGAAGAGGTGATGCGCGTCCCGGGCGTGTGGGGCCAGCGTCGAGGAGAGCGCACCACGCGCGCCGTCACGCCGACGTTACCCCGGAGGAGAGACCGTGAGCATCGAGAGCCAGCCAGGGACCGCCAGGAAGGTGACCCACCTGAGCCCGGACGAGCGGGTGGCGCGGGGCAAGGGCGCCCGGAACCAGACGCCGAGGACCAGCCACGCCCGGTGGGAGCCGACGACGAACCGGCCCGACCCGATCACGCTGCTCGAGGAGCAGGCGACGAGCAGGGTCTCCGAGCTCGTCCCCCTGCGCTACGGCCGCATGCTCGTCTCGCCGTTCACGTTCTACCGAGGCGCGGCCCTCATCATGGCCAGCGACCTCGCCGCCACCCCACGCTCGGGATTGACCTCCCAGATCTGCGGCGACGCGCACCTGTCGAACTTCGGGGTCTTCGCCTCCCCCGAGCGCCGGCTCCTCTTCGACATCAACGACTTCGACGAGACCCTCCCCGGGCCGTGGGAGTGGGACGTCAAGCGCCTCGCGGCGAGCTTCGAGATCGCCGGCCGTGACCGGGAGTTCTCGCCCGCGGACCGCAGGATGGTCGTCAGGTCCTGCGTCGCGGAGTACCGGACCCGGATGCAGCAGTTCGCCGCGGCCCGCAACCTCGACGTCTGGTACGCCCGCATCGAGGTCGAGAAGCTGTTCGAGGTCCTCAAGTCCAGCGTCACGAAGAAGCAGAAGGCCAAGGCCGAGGCCAACGTCGCCAAGGCACGGACCCGTGACAGCATGCAGGCCTTCACCAAGCTCACCCATGACGTCGACGGTGAGCGCCGCATCATCTCCGACGCCCCGCTGATCGTGCCGATCGAGGACCTGGCCCCGGCCGACTCGAACCGTGGCGACATCGAGATCGAGCTGCGCACCCTGATCCGGTCCTACCGACGCACGCTCGAGACGGACCGCCGTGAGCTGCTCGAGTCCTTCCACTACGTCCACGCCGCCCGCAAGGTCGTCGGCGTCGGGAGCGTCGGGACCCGGGCCTGGATCATCCTCATGCTCGGCAGGGACGGACAGGACCCGCTCTTCCTCCAGGCCAAGGAGGCCCAGGAGTCCGTCCTCGAGCGGTTCGTCGGCCGGAGCAGGTACGCCAACCACGGCCAGCGCGTCGTTGCCGGACAGCGGTTCATGCAGGCGTCCAGTGACATCTTCCTCGGGTGGCAGCGCGCCACCGGGCTCGACGGTCAGGTGCGTGACTTCTACCTGCGTCAGCTGCGCGACTGGAAGGGTTCGGCCGAGGTCGACACGATGGCCCCCGGCGTCATGGCCGCCTACGCCCGGATCTGCGGGGCGACGCTGGCCCGCGCGCACGCGCGCTCGGGTGACCGCATCGCCATCGCCTCCTACGTGGGCACGAGCGACACCTTCGACCGGGCGATCGCCGACTTCTCGTCGTCCTACGCGGACCAGAACGAGCGCGACTACGAGGCGCTCGTCGCGGCCGTCAGGTCCGGACGCCTCGAGGCGCAGACGGGGATGTAGCGCCGCTGTGCGTCGGGTGGTCAGGTCCGGTCCCAAAGTCTCAGGGGCGGGTTCGCTCGAGCTGGCTAGCGACCGTCAGGCAGCTACCCAACGCGGTCAACCGGACCCAACAAGAGCCGCTAGTGAAGGCAACACTCGTTGTTGCACCGGCGACTGCTGACGCTCCGATGACGATCCCTACCGAGCCCTTGATGCGCACCGGCTGATGATGAGGCCGCGGTCCGGCTGCTGCGATCCCCGGCGGTGACACCAAACCTGCCGGCGCGCGGCAGCCGACATCTGCACGCGCTGAGCCGCTGACCGCGGATGCCGTCGCTCCGCCCGCGGCGTCAGGCGAACCAGAGAAAGTTCGCCAGACCATGTCGATCGGGGCCGTCGCCGTTCGTGAAGGGGTGACGCACGCGGCACCAGGTCGCTGCCAACCCATCGCAGGAGTGATCGGAATGACCAGCAGCAGTAACCAGACCAGCCCCAGCCCGGTTCCCGAGGCGTCAGCGCCACCCCCGACTGGCTCGGCCACATCCGCGACCGAGGCCGACATTACCGCCCACGCCGTCGCGCATACCGGGTGCCAGGACGGGTGGAATGCGGTGAACGTGACCCGCAGCCTGCTGGGCTGGGGAGCCGTGGCGGGTCCGTTCTACGTCATCGTCTCCTTGGCCCAGGCGCTGAGCCGAGACGGCTTCGAGCTGACCCGGCACCAGTGGAGTCTGCTCGAGAACGGCGATCTCGGGTGGGTCCAAGTGGCGAACCTCTTCCTCACCGGCGTGATGCTCCTGGCGTTCAGCGTCGGGCTGCGCCGGGCCCTCCACGGAAGCGCTGGCGGTACCTGGAGCCCGCTGCTCATCGGGGTCTTCGGCCTGTCTCTCATGGTGGCCGGGGTGTTTCGAGCTGACCCGGCGTTGGGGTTCCCGCCGGGTACGCCCCCCACCGGCGGCGCCGTCAGCAGCCATGGGGTCGTTCATTTCGCCGCTGCGGGCGTGGGCTTCCTCGCCGTCGCCGCGAGCTGCTTCGTGCTGGCGCGCCGGTTCTCCGGCCAGGATGACCGCCGGCTCGCTGCCTGGTCCCGGGCCACCGGGGCGGTGTTCCTCGCTGGCTTTCTCTGCGTCGCCTCCGGGGCCGGTAGCGTCGCCGCCAACCTGGCCTTTACCGGCGCCGTCGTCCTCGTCTTCGGATGGCTCGCCGCTGTCGCCCTCCACCTTTACCGCATGCCCACGCACCTGACTGCAGCCCAGTCCTGACACCGAAGGAGACTCCGATGCGCTACATCACCGTCCTGAAGGGCACCCCGCCCGCCGGCCCCCCACCCGAAAGCCTGATGGCCGCGATCATGGACCTTGGCGCGCAAGCCGCCGCGTCCGGGGCGCTGCTTGACAACGCCGGCCTGGCCCCCAGCGCCGCAGGCGCCCAGGTCAGCGTCACAGCCGGCGAGCTGTCGGTCACCGACGGGCCGTTCACCGAGGCCAAGGAGTACATCTCCTACGCCGTCTACGAGGTGCGCTCCAAGGCAGAGGCGGTCGAGTGGGCATCCCGGTTCATGGCCGTGCACGCCCAGCACTGGCCCGGCTGGGAGGGCGAGTGCGATGTCGTCAAGATCATGGGCCCGGAGGACTTCACGCAGCCACACTGACCCCGCAGCCGAAACCGCCCGGCCGCCGGTGCCACCGCGCCCCACTGGGCCTCGGCCGGGCGGCCTGGGCTGCCGCAGCACGCGGGGCCGTAGGGTCGAGGCATGACGGAACGGTCCTCACCGGGCGGGCAGGACGTCGGCCATGGGGGCAGCGCCCGCGTCCGGGGCGGCGCGGGCGGCCGAGATGAGACTGCCGCCGTCGACGCGACCGCCTCGCGGGCCGCCGTCGAGGCCGTATGGCGCATCGAGTCCGGCCGCCTCATCGCCGGGTTGGCACGCGTGACCGGCGACCTCGGTCTCGCTGAGGACGCCGCCCAAGAAGCGCTCCTGGTTGCGCTCGAGCACTGGCCCGCTGCGGGTATCCCAGCCAACCCCGCCGGCTGGCTCATGACGACCGCGAAACGCCGCGCCGTCGACGCCGCCCGCCGAGGCGCCACCTTCCACCGCAAGATCGCCCTCGTAGCGAGCGAGGCCACCGCGCAGGAGCCCGCCCTCGACTCCGACCATCACATCGACGCCCTCGAGGACCACCTCGGCGATGACCTGCTGCGGCTGGTGTTCACCGCCTGCCATCCCGTGTTGACTCTCGAGGCACGCGTGGCCTTGACCCTGCGCTGCCTCGCTGGCCTCTCCACCACCGAGATCGCCCGCGCGTTCTTGGTGCCCGAGGCGACCATGGCCCAGCGCATCGTCCGCGCCAAGAAGACCCTGCGCGATAGAGGAGTGCGCTTCGAGCTGCCGACGCCTGAGGAAACATCCGAACGCCTCGCCTCGGTACTACAGGTCATCTACCTGCTCTTCAACGAGGGGTACGCGGCAACCTCCGGCACCAACTGGGCCCGCCCCGAACTGTGCCTGGAGGCAATGCGCCTCGGCCGCGTCCTGGTGAGCTTGGCACCGCACGAGCCGGAGGTACACGGCCTGCTCGCACTGATGGAGCTGCAGGCCTCACGGCTGCCGGCCCGGGTCGGCACGGACGGCGAGCCGGTGCTGCTTCCCGACCAAGATCGAGGTCGCTGGGACCCGCTGCTCATCCGACGCGGTCTGGCCAGCCTGACCCGCGCCGAGCAGATCGGCCGACCACTCGGGCCCTATGTCATCCAAGCCGGCATCGCCGCCTGCCACGCCCGGGCCCACTCGCCGCAGGACACCGACTGGGCCCGCATCGCCGACCTGTATGCGGTGCTCACCTCCATCTGGCCCTCCCCCGTCGTGACAGTGAACCGGGCCGTCGCCGTCGGGTACTCCCGCGGCCCCGCGGCCGGCCTCCAGGTCCTCGACGAAGTGCTCACCACCGGACAGCTCGCCGACTACCCGTACCTGCACGCGGTCCACGCCGACCTGCTCGAACGCGCCGGACGGCACGCAGAAGCCGCCGCCGCGTTCCAACACGCTGCCACCCTCAGCCCAGGCGAAACGGAGCGCGCGATCTTCACCCGCCGGCACGACGACCTCACCCACCGCTCATCGACCGGGTGACCGCCGAGACCGCCACACTCCGACGCACGCGGCCAGCCAGCCTCTCGGCATAGGTGAGGTGCAACGGAACGCCAGATGAGACGGCCAACCGCACCGGAGAGACGCACCCATTTGGCTCCCTTCTGTGTCAAGAGGCCTGGTGGAGTGAGGTCGTAGGCTTGGTGGTGGCGGGTCCGGGAAGTGACTTGTCCGAAGAGCCGGTCGCGGGCCGTGAGCCGGTCGCGCTGGAGTCAGGGTCGTTGCCCGAGTGTCCTCCCGGGCTCGTCACTGCGTGCCGGGTCAGGTCATCGAGCAGGGCCCGATAGACGATGTCGGACAGGCGTCGTTTCAGGCAACGCATCGCCTCGGTCGGGGTCTTGCCGGTGGCGACCTTCCGGTCGTAGTAGGCCCGCCCGTCGGTGGTCCGGGTGCGCAGCTGGACGGTGGCCATGATGTGCAGCACCCGGTTGATCTTGCGGTTCCCGCCGCGGGACAGGCGGTGGCGCACGTTGTCGCCGGAGGAGGAGTCGATCGGGGCGGTACCGGTCCAGGACGCGATGTGGGCCCGGTCCGGGAACCGGGTGATGTCGCCGACCTCGGCCAACAACCGGGCCGCACCCGAAGGGCCGATGCCGTGCAGGTTTAGGAGTGTGGTGTCGACCTCGGCCAGCAGCGCCAGCAACTCCTTGTTCGCGGCCTTCTTGCGGGCATAGATCCGCTCGAGGTCGACAACGAGCTCCATCGCGACGCGCTTGCGGGTCTTGCCGACGACGTCCCGCGGACGCACCGACACGAGGATCTTCCGGGCCTGGGCTGCGGACAGGTCACGCTTGGCGCCGCCCGGAATCAGTTCCAGCACAAGGGCATGCAGCTGGTTGATCTTGTACGTGTGTTCCTCGCCGATGGCGCGACGCCGGTCGACCAGGATCCGCAGCACCTCGCGCTGGTCGTCGCGGACCACGGGCCGCAGCCCGGCCATCCGGGTCCCGACGAGCGCGACCGAGTGCGCGTCCGTGGCGTCGGTCCTGCGGGCCCTGACCAGTCGCGAACACCCGGGCCCGAGCCGAC
>NZ_BAABDC010000017.1:0-35924 GCF_039539425.1 Terrabacter ginsenosidimutans
CGAAGAGGAACGACGAGCTGCTCTGCGAGCATGGCTCCACGAGTACAACCACCACCGACCCCACACCGCGTGCGGGAACAAGCCACCCATCACCCGCTTAACCAACCTGTCGGGTCAGTACATCTAGATGCGGGCGGCAGCCGTGGACAGGGCCGCGCCACATCGAGCGGCGGACTCAGGAGGCCGTCGGCATGTCGATCCGGTGCGACAGGGCGGACCACCAGTCGAGCTCGGCACGCACCCGGGCGGACAGCATGAGGCCCGCGTTGGGCGCGGCCCGCGATGCCAGCAGCTCCGCGACCGCATCGACCTCCTCGGCGCAGATCCCGGCCCGCTGCATCCCGAACCGGTTGACGCCCTGCACCCGCGCCGGCACCCCGTAGACCGTGGCGAACGGCGGCACGTCCCGGACGACGGGAGTACCCATCCCCACCATCGCCAGCGCCCCCACCACGCGTCGTTGGTGGACGCTGACGTTGAGGCCGAGGTTTGCCCCGGGGCGCACGGTGACGTGGCCGCCGAGGCTCACGCCCGCCGAGAGCGTCACACCGTCACCCACGTGGACGTCGTGCGCGACGTAGGTGCGGCTGAAGAGCTGACACCCGGAGCCCACCACCGTCGGGCGCACGCTGCCGTGGTGGATGACCACGTGGTCGCGCAGCACGGTGTGGTCGCCGACGACCACCTCGAAGTGGTCGAGGTCGCCGTCCCACGCGTCGTTCTGGCGGACCGAGGCGATCTCCGGGGCGCCTCCGACGTGGGAACCCGCACCGATGCGCACGTGGTCACCGATGCGAGTCGGCCCGACGAGCACGGCGAACGGGCCGATCGAGACGTCCGCCCCGAGCTCCACGCCAGGGCCGATGAAGGCCGTCGACGAGATTCGAGTCGACGCGTGCGACGACACGAGATCAGTCCAGGAAGCTGCGGGGGTCGGCCCACACGCCGCAGATGACGTCTGCGATCCGCTGCTGGTCGTCATCACTGAGGTTGTGGAACAGCGGCAGGAGGATCGACTGCTGCGCGATGTGCTCCGAGACAGGCAGGGCGACCGGGTCGAGGTCGCTGAAGGCAGGCTCGTGGTGCGCGCACGGGATGCCGTGCCTGGCGTTGATCCCGTAACGCTTGAGGATCGCCAGCAGGGTGTCCCTCGAGACCGGGTAGCCGTCGGGCAGCATCACCCAGAACGTCTGGTAGTTCGTCTCGCCGTGCTCGGGATCAGTCACCATCTCGAGGCCCGGCACCCCACCGAGCAGTTCGTGGTAGCGCCGGGCGAGCTCGCGGCGTCTGCGGACCATGCTCGGAAGCTTTGCCGCCTGGACGACGCCGATCGCCGCCTGGATGTCGGTGAGGCGGTAGTTGTAGCCCGTCTCGAGGTACTGCTCCATGACGGGGCGATGCTCGTGGTGGCGGTCGAAGGTGCTCACGCTCATGCCGTGCTGCCGCAGCCGTCGTAGTCTCTCCGCCAGCTCGGCATCGCCGGTGGTGATCATCCCGCCCTCGCCGGTTACGAGGATCTTGCGGGGGTGGAACGAGAAGGCGGCGAACTCGCTGTCCGCGCCGACTGGACGACCGCGGTAGGTGCTGCCCACGGCGCAGGCGGCATCCTCGACCAGGGCGAGGCCACGACGGCGGGCAAGCGCCCGGATGGGCTCGATGTCCGCCGGCGTCCCGTACTGGTCCACGGCGATGATGGCCCTCGTGGCCGGCGTCAGGGCCGCCTCTAGAGTCGCTGCGGTGACGTTGTGGTGCCGGGGCTCGACGTCCGCGAAGATCGGCCGTGCCCCGACGTAGCGCACCGCGTTCGCCGTCGCGACGAAGGACAGGGACGGGACGAGGACGTCGTCACCGGGACCGATTCCGTAGGCCACCATCCCGAGATGCAGGGCAGCCGTGCAGCTCGACACCGCAACGGCGTACGGCGCCTCGACGAGGTCCGCGATCGCGCTCTCGAACTCGATGACGCGGGCGCCCTGGCTCACCCAGCCCGACTGGACGGCGGCTGCGGCCGCCACGACCTCGCGCTCGTCGAACCACGGCAGTGCCATGGCGATCTCGCGCCCACCCCGCGTCGGACGTCGGACGTCGCCTGTCGTGGTCATGCGCCACCCCTTGAATGCATTGGAACGGCGGTCGGCCTCCCGAGACCGAGGCGCCTCACTGTCCCGAGCAGCCTGACACGACATCATCGCGCCGAGGGGGTGATTGGCCGATCCAGCCGTGGCCCGGTGGTCGGTTCGTCGCGTACGTCACAGGACGTCCAGACGTCCGGAACAAGAAGCTGCGGTGTCAGCGGGGGGCGTGGAAGCGCTGCTGCGCGTCGAGCAACCCGACCTCCAGCAGCGCCTCGACGGCGTCGGCTCCCTCGTCGAGCAGGAAGGGCAGGACGTCGGTGCGCTCGGCCTTGGAGAAGTCCTTGAGCACGTAGTCGGCGGGGTCCTGGCGACCGGGTGGGCGGCCGATGCCGAGCCGGACGCGGAGGTAGTCGCGCGTGCCGATGGAGCGGGAGATGGAGCGCAGGCCGTTGTGGCCGCCCTCGCCGCCGCCCTGCTTGAGCCGGACGAGACCGGCGTCGATGTCGAGCTCGTCGTGGAGCACGACGATGCGGTCGGCCGGCACGTCGTAGTACTTCGAGAGGCCGGCCACGGCGGCGCCGGACTCGTTCATGAACATCGAGGGCACGGCCAGGACGACCTTGGGACCGCCGACCCGCAGGCGCGCCTCCGCGACTCGGGCTCGCGCAGCCTTGTGCGCCTTGAACGAGGCGCGGCCACCGACAGCACGTCCGGCGAGCTCGTCGACGGTCATCGCCCCGACGTTGTGCCGGTTGCCGGCATAGCCGGGTCCGGGGTTGCCGAGCCCGACGACGAGCCAGGTGTCCATGCGGTGCCCCGTTCGGTGGTCAGTTGTCGGTGGTCAGTGTCGAGGTGCGGGCACGGGCCCCGGCCGAGCCTGAGCTCGGACGGGACCCGTGGACGCGTGGTCGTGCGTGGGTCGCGGCGCCCGGTGCGCCGCGGAGGGGGAAGCCTCAGGCCTCGTCGCCCTCGGCCTTGGCCTCGGCGCCCTCGGCAGCCTCGCCCTCGGCGGCCTCGGCGGCCTCCTCGTCGGACTCCTCGCGCTCGATGCCGGCCTCGGCCTCGGCCTCGGCGAGCTCGGCCTCGAGGGCCTCGGCGGAGATGGCCTGCGTCACGTTGACGACCAGAGCCTCGGCATCCGTGATGAGTGTCGAGCCCTCGGGCAGCTCGACGGCGCCGGCGAGGATCTGCGTGCCGGCCTCGAGGCCCTCGACGGAGACGACGACGTTCTCGGGGATGTTCGTGGCGAGCGCCTCGACCTGGAGCGTGTTGTGGTCGAGCGTGACGACGGTCTCGGGAGCGGCCTCGCCCTCGAGGTGCACGGCGACGTCCACGGTGACCTTCTCGCCCTTGCGGACGACGACGAGGTCGACATGGTCGATGACCGGCTTGATCGCGTCGCGCTGGACGTCCTTGGCGAGCGCCAGCTGCTCGTCGCCGTCGATGACGATGGTGAGCAGGGCGTTGGCCGTCTTGAGGGCCATCATCGTGTCGTGGCCGGGCAGCGAGATGTGCACCGGCTCGGTGCCGTGGCCGTACATGACGGCGGGGATGTTGCCGGCGCGGCGGATCTTGCGGGCGGCGCCCTTGCCGAAGTCGGTGCGCTTCTCGGCGACGAGCTTGGTGTTGTCGGACACGGGGATCTCCTGGGTATCTCGGATGAGGCGGTCTCTGGGTGGTCGGCCTCGACGCGGGACGACGCGCGGTGATCGGCAGTGACGGAGCAGGTCGTCTGTGGTCCGCACGCAGAGGCGAACCCGACCATGGAGCTCCACGTCAGGCCACCGCGTCGATCACGGACCTCGTCACGCCCTGCCGTGGCAGCCGTGCACCGTCCCTCGCCGAGGCAACTGGTCGATCTTACGGGACGCCGGCCCCGGCCACGAAATCCCGTCCGTCAGGGCGACGGGGGCGCTCCGCGACGGGTCAGCACGAACGCGTCGGCGCTCGAGCCGCCGACGCTGCGCACGAGCGAGACGCGCAGGTTCCGGGCGGTGGCCCGCAGGTCGAGGTAGCCGTATGCCGGGGGCTCGGTGCCCGAGCCGGCGCTGGCCGCGAAGTACCCAGCCTCCGAGTCGAACGTCGAGACCGGCCGCAGGACAGCGCCGCCGGTTCCCGCGGTGACGAAGACGGTGCCGGCGCCGGCAGTGAGGGAGCGGGTGCGGTCGACGACGCAGCCGGGCAGGAAGGAGTCGATCGCGATGCGGGTGCACTGCGCCCCCTCGGCCAGCTGCGCGGTGCGCTGGTAGAGGTGCTCGTGGCCGGACATCACGAGGTCCACCCGCTTGGAGACGAGCAGGTGGAGCAGGTCGGGCCCGATGTCGCAGGCGTACTGGCCCAGCGACAGGCACGGTTTGTGCATGCCGACGACGACCCAGGGGATCTTGGCGGCACGCGCCCCGTCGATCGCGCGCTCGGTCCACGCATAGTGGTCCGAGCCCACGGCGTAGTCCCAGTCCCCGTCGGGGAAGGTCAGCCCCGGGGAGACCATGAGGACGCGGACCACGGGTGCCCGCTGCGGGAGGTCGACGTAGTACTCGCGGCCGTAGGTCCCCACCAGCCCCGGGAGCCGGTTCGGCAGGCAGGAGGCGAAGGCGTCGATGGAGCCGTTCTCGCCGTCGCTCTCGTGGTTGCCCGACACCAGCTCGAACGGCAGACTCCGCCCGACCTTGGAGGTGACGAGGTCGCACCACGCTCCCTCCTGCGCGGCTTCGCCGTAGGAGAGGTCACCGAGGGCGAGGTGGGCGTCCTGGCCGGCACGGCCCAGGGCCGTCAGGACGCCCGCAGCCCTGACGGGGTCGGAACCGTAGTCACCGGCGGCCGTGAGGTGCACCGAGCCGGGTGTCGAGGACACGGTCGGGCCCGGCGCAGACGACGAGCTGGGCGGCGCGCTGGATGACGCGCTGGATGATGCGCTGGAGGTTCCCGTGGACGACGTGGCCGGACCCGGGTCGGGCCCGGGCGTCACGCAGCCGGCAAGGAGGAGGGCGGCGGCCAGCGCCGCGGCCGCGCCGGTGCGCCAGCTCATGGGGGCAGCCTAGGTGGGCCTCACGGGATCGGGCAGGGCTGCGTGAGCGGTGTCTCGTCGATCGGGCCACCGCCTCGCGCCTCGTCGGCACGCACCGCCACGAGCCCCGCGACGATGAGCACCCCGCCGACCAGCTGGACCGGAGTCGGCAGCTCGGCGAGCACGAGCCACGCGAAGAGCACGGCGAAGAGCACCTCGGTCAGCGCCACGAACGAGGCGACCTTGGCGCCGAGCATCCGCACGGCCGCGATCCCCGTGACATAGGCGAAGGCCGCGGCCACGAGGGCGATGACGAGCACGGGCACCCACCAGTCCACGACGACATCGCCGAGCGGCACACGAGCTGCGCCGCGGCTCATGTCGAGCACCCCGACGAGGCCGGCGAGCCCCAGGGACACCGCGCCGACCGCCAGGCCTCCCCCGGCGAGGGCGAGCGGCGGCACGTCGTCGTCGACGTGGTCGGCGAGCAGGAAGTAGAGCACGAGGCAGATGGCGGCCCCGAGGCCCCAGAGGACGCCGACGAGGTCGACGTGCGCGCCGCCGAGGACGTCGAGGACGAGGAGCAGGCCCGCGACCGCGAGAGCCACGCCGGCGAGGGTGAGGCGCCGGGGGGCCTGGCGGTGCCGCAGCCAGAGCCAGCCGACGATGAGGACCGGGGCGAGGTACTCGAGCAGCAGGGCCACCCCCACGGAGAGATGGGTGACGGCGTTGAAGTAGGCGAGCTGGCAGCCGGCGACCCCGGTGAGGCCGTAGCCGACGACCACCCAGGCGTTGCGGCGCAAGGCTGTCCACCGACCGCGCAGCGACCACAGTGCGGGACCGAGCAGGACGACGGCGGCCAGGGTGATGCGCATCGTCACGACCGCGCCGGGCGACCACCCGCCGACGAGGAGGGACTTGCCGAAGGCTCCGGACGTGGCGAAGGCCGCCGCCGACACGAGGGCCACGCCGAGCCCCACGAGCGGGTGGCGGTCCGGGCGGGACGGACGGGACGAGGACACCCCGCTGCGCCCGCTCGACGCGATGACCGCGGATGTCCCGACCTCGACCTGTTCCGCCATGACCCGTCCTCGGCACTCCTACCGACGGTCAGGAGCCGCCGGCTGATGTCATTACCAAAACTGATTAGACTCATGACAGTAGCGACCGTCGCCGTCAGGAGTCAACATGCTTTTCACCCATGACACCGACCTTGCCCTGGCGGCCGCCGCCGCCCTCGTCAACACGATGCCCGGCTCCGTCCCCGGCGACGACGCCCCCGACCGCCTGACGACGCCGGACGAGCTGGAGGCGCTCTTCCGTGAGCAGGGGTGGACGGGTCGCTTCGACCGGGATGCCGCCGAGCTCGAGGCCGTCCGCGCCCTGCGTCCCCGGCTCCGAGGCTTCTGGGAGCACGACGAGGCGGGTGTCGTCGCCCTCGTCAACGAGCTGCTCGCCGAGGCCCGGGCCGTCCCGCAGCTCGTCGACCACGACGATGTCGGCTGGCACGTCCACGCCACCCCGGCCGACGCGCCGCTCGCCCGCCGGATGGCCGTCGAGGCCGCGATCGCCCTCATCGACGTCGTGCGGGCGGGCGAACTGGGCCGCCTGCGCGTGTGCGAGGCCGCCGACTGCGACGACGTCGTCCTCGACCTGTCGCGCAACCGCTCACGCCGCTTCTGCGAGGGCGGCTGCGCGGCCCGCGCCCACACGGCTGCCTACCGCGCCCGCCGGTCCGCGCGAGCCTGAGGGGACCCGACCACGACGAAGGGGCGTATGCCGTCAAGCGGGGCTGACAGCATACGCCCCTTCGTCGTGTGGCGGTAGCTCAGGCCTTTCCGTCGAAGAGGCTCGTGACCGAGCCGTCCTCGAAGACCTCCCTGATCGCCATCGAGACGAGCGGGGCGATGGAGAGGACCTCGAGCTTGTCGAAGCGGCGGTCGTCGGGGATCGGCAGGGTGTTCGTGACGATGACCTCCTCGACCTTGCACGCCTTGAGGCGGTCGACGGCCGGGCCCGAGAGGATCGCGTGCGTGGCGGCGATGATGACGCCCGCGGCGCCCTGGTCCATCAGGGCGTCGGCGGCCTTGGTGATGGTGCCGGCGGTGTCGATCATGTCGTCGACGAGGACGCAGGTGCGGCCCTTGATCTCGCCGACGACGCGGTTGGCGACGACCTCGTTGGGCCGGTTGATGTCACGCGTCTTGTGGATGAAGGCGAGCGGAGCGCCGCCGAGTCGTGAGCTCCAGTCCTCGGCGACCTTGATGCGGCCGGCGTCGGGTGAGACGACGGCGAGGTCGAGGTGGCCGTACTTCTTCCCGACGTAGTCGGCGAGGATCGGCATCGCCATGAGGTGGTCGACGGGGCCGTCGAAGAAGCCCTGGATCTGCGCGGTGTGCAGGTCGATCGCCATGAGCCGGTTGGCGCCGGCCGTCTTGAACAGGTCGGCCATGAGCCGGGCCGAGATCGGCTCGCGGCCGCGGTGCTTCTTGTCCTGTCGGGCGTAGCCGTAGAAGGGCAGCACCACGGTGATGCTGTTGGCGGAGGCCCGTTTGAGCGCGTCGATCATGATGAGCTGCTCCATGATCCACTCGTTGATCGGAGCGGTGTGGCTCTGGATGACGAAGGCGTCCGAGCCGCGCACCGACTCCTCGTAGCGCACGTAGATCTCGCCGTTGGCGAAGTCGTAGGCCGAGGTCGGCACGAGGTCCGTGCCGAGCGCCTTGGCGACCTCCTGGGCGAGCTGCGGGTGCGCCCGTCCGGAGAAGACCATGAGGTGCTTCTCGGTCGTCTTGTTGATGCCGCTCATCGTCGGGCGTCCTTCGTCTCGGTGGTCGGCTGGCCCTGTGTTGTCTCGCTCGACGCGGCGGCCGGCGCGGCCAGCGCCGTCCGAGCCGCGTCGTCGGTCTTCGTGCCGGCGCGGCGGCGGGCGACCCAGCCGTCGACGTTGCGTTGCTGGGCTCGCGTCACGGCGAGCTGGCCGGGGCCGACGTCGCTGACGACCGCCGACCCGGCTGCGACGTAGGCGCCGTCGGCGATCGTGCGCGGGGCGACGATCACCGAGTTGCTCCCGACGAAGCTGTGCGCCCCGACGTTCGTGTGGCCCTTCGTCACGCCGTCGTAGTTGGCGAAGATCGTGCCCGCACCGATGTTGGCACCCTCACCGATCGTCGCGTCGCCGCAGTAGGTCAGGTGCGGCACCTTGGCGCCGGCACCGATGTCGGCGTTCTTCGTCTCGACGAAGCCACCGATCTTGCCTTCGGCGCCGAGCCGGGTGCCCGGGCGCAGGTAGGAGAAGGGTCCGACAGTGGCGCCGGCACCGATCTCGGCGAGCTCGGCCTGCGTGCGGACCACACTCGCCCCGTCGCCGACCTCGACGTCGGTCAGGGTCGTGTCGGGGCCGATGACGCAGTCACGCCCGATGGTGCTCGCGCCGAGGATCTGCGTGCCGGGACGCACGACGGTGTCGGGGCCGATGGTCACGTCGGTGTCGAGCCACGTCGTGGCCGGGTCGATGACGATGGCGCCGTCGCGCATGGCCTGCTCGACGGTGCGACGGTTGAGCTCCGCCCCGAGTCGGGCCAGCTGCACCTTGTCGTTGACCCCCTCGGTCTGCCACAGATCGGCGACCAGGTGGGCGTGGACCGCCAGGCCCCGGGCGCGGGCGATCGCGACGACGTCGGTGAGGTACTTCTCGCCCTGGGCGTTGTCGGTGCCGACCTCGGCGAGGGCCTCCCGCAGGACCGCCGCGTCGAACGCGTACAGGCCGCTGTTGACCTCACGGATCGCGCGCTGCTGCTCGTCGGCGTCCTTCTGCTCGACGATCGCCACGACCGCGCCCTCGGCGTCGCGGATGACGCGCCCGTAGCCGGTGGGGTCCTCGAGGGTCGCGGTGATGACCGTGACGGCGTTGCCGGACGCGTGGTGCGCCGAGACGAGGCCCTGGAGGGTCTCGCTCGTCAGCAAGGGGACGTCGCCGTACGTGACGACGACGGTGCCACCCAGGTCGGCCGGCAGCGCATCGAGGGCGCACTCGACGGCGCGGCCGGTGCCCTTGACGTCGTCCTGGTCAGCGACGACCGCCTCGGGGTCGACCAGCCGTACGTGCTCGGCGACGCGGTCGCGCTCGTGGCGCACGACGACGGCGAGGTGCTGGGGGCTCGTGCCCCGGGCGGCCCGGATCGCGTGGGCCACGAGGCTGCGGCCGCCGATCGTGTGGAGGACCTTGGGGGTCGTGGACTTCATGCGTGTGCCCTCACCGGCGGCGAGGACGATCACGGCGGTCGGCCGTAGATCGCTCACAGGGCGCAGCTCCTTTTTGGATCGGGTCCACTCGGGTGCGGACGACCCCGGCCCGCGAGGGCGCCGGGGTGCGCTTCGGCCATGCTACCCGCGGGCCACACGGCCACCGCCGCCGCCACGGGGGCGCCGGCCCGACCGTGGCCAACTTCACGGGTTTCGGTTCGGATCGCGCGACAGGGTTCTACGCTCGCAACAGGCGCTGTTGGCCGGTGGTGGGGACCCCGGCCGCGTACGACGCGTCAAGGTACTGAGGTGCCGGCGCACGGCGTGTGCCGGGGGGTGAAGGCGGTAGCAATGCGCTCATCGGCTCGAATCGACCGTGCTCGTCTGCTCTCGGGTGACGGCCCACAGAGGCGTCGAAGGGGCGGGGACCAGCAGCGTTGGACAGCGGTGCTCGCGGTCGCGGCCCTCGTCGGGGCGCTCCTGCCCCTGACCGCCGTTCTGGCCGGACCAGCCGCCGCGGCGGGTCCCTGCGGGCCCCCGGCGGTGAGTGTCATCGCCTGTGAGAACACCCAGACGGGCACCCCAGGCAGCGACTGGCAGGTCAGCGGGGCCGGTGACTCGACGATCCAGGGCTTTGCGACGGCGATGAGCGTCAACGTCGGCGAGACGGTGACGTTCAAGGTGAGCACGCCCGCCAGGGCCTACCACCTCGACATCCTCCGCATGGGCTACTACCAGGGCAACGGGGCCCGCAAGATCGCCGCCAACGTGCTGCCGTCGGCCACGCTCCCCCAGACGCAGCCGTCCTGCCTGACGCAGGCGAACACGGGGCTGGTCGACTGCGGCAACTGGGCGGTCTCGGCCTCGTGGACGGTGCCGAGCACCGCCGTCTCGGGCGTCTACCTCGCGCACCTCGTGCGCAACGACACCGGCGGCTCGAGCCTCATCCCCTTCGTCGTGCGCAACGACGCGAGCCACTCGGACCTGCTGGTCCAGACGTCCGACCAGACCTGGCAGGCCTACAACACGTACGGCGGCAACAGCCTCTACACCTGCTCGACCAGCTGCCCCCCGGGGAACCCGGCCCCCTACAAGGGCGCCTCGATGGTGTCCTACAACCGACCCTTCCACTCAGCAGCCGACGACAATGGACGCAGCTGGTTGATGTACGCCGAGTACCCCATGATCCGTTTCCTCGAGGCGAACGGCTACGACGTTGCCTACACGAGCGGCGTGGACACGGGGACCACGGCAGGGGGCGCGCTGTTGCGCAACCACAAGACGTTCCTGTCGGTGGGGCACGACGAGTACTGGTCGGGCACCCAACGGACCAACGTCGAGGCCGCGCGTGACGCGGGCGTCAACCTCGCCTTCTTCAGCGGCAACGAGGTCTTCTGGAAGACCCGCTTCCAGGCGAGCATCGACGGCACCAGCACGGCGAACCGCACGCTGGTCTGCTACAAGGAGACGCACTACGACGGGCCGGTCGACCCCCAGGACCCGCCGACGTGGACGGGCACCTGGCAGGACCCTCGCTTCAGCCCGCCCGCAGACGGCGGCAACCCGCAGAACTCGTTGACGGGGCAGCAGTTCATCGTCAACTCCGGGACCACCGACATCAAGGTGCCGGCCCAGTACGCCAAGCTGCGGTTCTGGCGCAACACGGCCGTCGCGTCCCTGGCTCCCGGCCAGACCCGCACCCTGGCGCCCGGGGTGGGGACCCTCGGCTACGAGTGGGACATGGACCCCGACAACGGGTTCCGACCGGCGGGCGCGTTCCGCCTGTCGTCGACGACGTCGACCACGGCGGAGATCTTCACCGACTACGGGGGCACCACGCAGGCCAACCAGTCCGCGACGCACAACCTCACGCTGTACAAGGCCGCGAGTGGCGCGCTCGTGTTCGGTTCCGGAACGGTGCAGTGGTCGTGGGGACTCGGTGACCCCGGCTCGACTCCGGACCCCGTCATGCAGCAGGCGACGGTGAACCTGTTCGCGGACATGGGCGCCCAGCCCTACGCCTTGGCGAGCGGCCTCACCGTCGCCACCGCGTCGACCGACACGACCGCGCCGACCTCGGCAATCACGACACCGTCGAGCGGTGCCACCCTCGGTGACGGTGGCAAGCTGACCATCTCCGGGACCGCCTCGGACACCGGTGGCGTCGTGGCAGGCGTCGAGGTGTCGACGGACAACGGCAAGACCTGGCACCCGGCCACCGGCACCACCAGCTGGAACTACAGCTGGGTCGCCCACGGCAACCCCGGCACCACAATCCGGTCGCGGGCCGTGGACGACAGCGGCAACCTCGAGACACCGTCCGCGGGGGTCCCCGTGACCATCGGCTGCACCTGCTCCGTCTGGGGCGTCGGAGCCTCTCCCGGCGTGGCCGACTCGGGCAGTGCGACGGCGCGCGAGGTCGGCATCAAGTTCCGGTCCGAGGCGTCCGGGTACATCACCGGGATCCGCTTCTACAAGTCCACCGGCAACACCGGCACCCACACCGGGAGCCTGTGGAGCGCGAGCGGGTCGAGGCTGGCGACCGCGACCTTCACCAACGAGAGCGCGAGCGGGTGGCAGCAGGTCTCCTTCGCGAGCCCGGTCGCCATCAACGCCAACGCGACCTACGTCGCGTCCTACTACGCCCCGAAGGGGCACACTGCGGCTGACGAGAACTATCTCTACCCACCGCCCTCGCCCGGGCCGTATGCCGGCGGCTGGGTCGACAGTCCGCCGCTCCACGCGCTGCGCAACATCAACGGCACCACCAACGGCATGTTCGTCGACAGCACGACCAGCGCGTTCCCGACCTCGAGCGACAGCGCGACCAACTACTGGGTCGACGTCATGTTCAGCCAAGGCACGGCTGCCGCGACGCCCCCGGCTGCTCCGACCAGCGTGACCGCCACGGCCGGGAACGCCTCGGCGCTGGTGAGCTGGGCCATGCCGCCGGACGGCGGAAGTCCCATCACCGGGTACACCGTCACCCCGTACGTCGGCGCCACGGCGCAGACGCCCACCACGGTCACGGGCAACCCGCCGGCCACGACGGTGAACGTCTCCGGCCTGACCAACGGCACGGCATACACCTTCAAGGTGTCGGCCACCAACACGGTGGGCACGGGACCGGACTCCGCTGCCTCGAGCGCGGTGACGCCCGTCGCGGTCTCCTGCACGCCCTGCACCATCTGGACCCCCTCGACTGTTCCGTCGACCATCGACCAGGGAGACACCAACTCGACCGAGCTCGGCACGAAGTTCAAGTCCGACGTCAACGGGCAGATCACCGGCATCCGCTTCTACAAGGGCAGCGGCAACACCGGCACCCACGTCGGCAGCCTCTGGACCTCGACGGGCACCAAGCTCGCCTCGGCAACCTTCACCAACGAGACCGCTACGGGCTGGCAGCAGGTGAGCTTCGCCTCGCCGGTGACGATCTCCGCGGGCACGGTCTACGTCGCCTCTTTCTTCGCGCCCAACGGCCACTACGCCGCGGACTCCTTCTACTTCAGCACGGGCGTCGACAACCCGCCCCTGCACGCCCTGCAGGACGGCGTGAGCGGAGGCAACGGCGTCTACCGCTACACCACCTCCAGCGCCTTCCCGAACTCCACCTATCAAGCCGAGGGCTACTACGTCGACGTCGTCTTCTCCACCGTGACGGCAGCGCCGACCGCGCCCGCCGCACCGACGAGCGTCACCGCCACCGCGGGCGACAAGCAGGCCACCGTGTCCTGGACCGCGCCCGCCAACGGCGGCAGCGCCCTCACCAGCTACACCGTGACCCCGTACGCCGGGACCACCGCCGGCACCCCGACCACCGTGAGCGGCAGCCCGCCCGCCACGACCACCACCGTCACCGGCCTGACCAACGGCACCGCCTACACCTTCAAGGTCTCGGCCACCAACGCCATCGGCACCGGACCCGACTCGGCCGCCTCCACCGCCGTCACCCCGACCGGGCCGACCGCACCCGCCGCACCGACGAGCGTCACCGCCACCGCCGGCGACAAGCAGGCCACCGTGTCCTGGACCGCGCCCGCCAACGGCGGCAGCGCCATCACCAGCTACACCGTGACCCCGTACGCCGGGACCACCGCCGGCACCCCGACCACCGTGAGCGGCAGCCCGCCCGCCACGACCACCACCGTCACCGGCCTGACCAACGGCACCGCCTACACCTTCAAGGTCTCGGCCACCAACGCCATCGGCACCGGACCCGACTCGGCCGCCTCCACCGCCGTCACCCCGACCGGGCCGACCGCACCCGCCGCACCGACGGGCGTCACCGCCACCGCCGGCGACAAGCAGGCCACCGTGTCCTGGACCGCGCCGTCCAACGGCGGCAGCGCCATCACCAGCTACACCGTCACCCCGTACGCCGGGACCACCGCCCAGACCCCGACGACCGTGAGCGGCAGCCCGCCGGCCACGACCACGACCGTCACCGGCCTGACCAACGGCACCGCGTACACCTTCAAGGTCTCGGCCACCAACGCCATCGGCACCGGACCCGACTCGGCCGCCTCCACCGCCGTCACCCCGACCGGGCCGACCGCACCCGCCGCACCGACGGGCGTCACCGCCACCGCCGGCGACAAGCAGGCCACCGTGTCCTGGACCGCGCCGTCCAACGGCGGCAGCGCCATCACCAGCTACACCGTCACCCCGTACGCCGGGACCACCGCCCTCACCCCGACCACCGTCAGCGGCAGCCCGCCCGCCACGACCACGACCGTCACCGGCCTGACCAACGGCACCGCGTACACCTTCAAGGTCTCGGCCACCAACGCCATCGGCACCGGACCCGACTCGGCCGCCTCCACCGCCGTCACCCCGACCGGGCCGACCGCGCCCGCCGCACCGACGGGCGTCACCGCCACCGCCGGCGACAAGCAGGCCACCGTGTCCTGGACCGCGCCCTCCAACGGCGGCAGCGCCATCACCAGCTACACCGTCACCCCGTACGCCGGGACCACCGCACTCACCCCGACCACCGTCAGCGGCAGCCCGCCGGCCACGACCACGACCGTCACCGGCCTGACCAACGGCACCGCCTACACCTTCAAGGTCTCGGCCACCAACGCCATCGGCACCGGACCCGACTCGGCCGCCTCCACCGCCGTCACCCCGGCCGCGAGCAACGGCTGTACGAACTGCACGATCTGGCCCGTCACCGCCAACCCGGCCAACCCCAGCATCGCCGACAGCTCGTCCGTCGAGCTCGGGGTGAAGTTCAAGTCCGACGTCAACGGCCAGGTCACCGGCATTCGGTTCTACAAGGGCACCGGCAACACCGGGGTCCACACCGGCACCCTCTGGAGCGCGACCGGGACCAAGCTCGCCTCCGCGACGTTCACCAACGAGTCCGCGACCGGCTGGCAACAGGTCGACTTCGCCACCCCGGTCGCGATCACCGCGGGCACCGTCTACGTCGCCTCGTACTTCGCCCCGCTCGGCCACTACGCCGGCGACACCAACGCCTTCGCCACGGCCGGCGTCGACAACCCACCCCTGCACGCCCTCAAGGACGGGACGAGCGGCAGCAACGGCACCTACACGTACAGCGGCAGCAGCACCTTCCCGTCCAGCACCTACCAGTCCACCAACTACTGGGTCGACGTCGTCTTCTCCGGGAGCACGACTGCACCGAGCGCGCCGACGGGCGTCACCGCGAAGGCCGGCGACCAGCAGGCCACCGTGTCCTGGACCGCGCCCTCCAACGGCGGCAGCGCCATCACGAGCTACACCGTCACCCCGTACGTCGGCACCACCGCCCAGACCACCACCACCGTCAGCGGCAGCCCGCCGGCGACGACGGCCACGGTCACCGGCCTGACCAACGGCACGGCATACAGCTTCAAGGTCTCGGCCACCAACGCCATCGGTACCGGCCCGGACTCGACCTTCTCCAACACCGTCACTCCAACCGTCGTGACCGGATGCACCGCCTGCACGATCTGGGCCACCACCGCCACGCCGGCGAACCCGAGCATCGCCGACGGCTCCGGCGTCGAGCTCGGGGTCAAGTTCAAGTCCGACGTCAACGGCCAGATCACCGGCATCCGCTTCTACAAGGGCACCGGCAACACCGGCACCCACACCGGCACCCTCTGGACCTCGACCGGCACCAAGCTCGCCTCGGCGACGTTCACCAACGAGACCGCCAGCGGCTGGCAAGAGGTCGACTTCGCCACCCCGGTGGCGATCACCGCGGGCACCGTCTACGTCGCCTCGTACTTCGCCCCGGTCGGCCACTACGCCGGCGACAACAGCACCTTCGCGACGGCCGGCGTCGACAACCCGCCCCTGCACGCCCTTCAGGACGGTGTCAGTGGCGGCAACGGCACCTATGCCTACGGCGGCAGCAGCACCTTCCCGAACAACACGTTCCAGGCCAGCAACTACTGGGTCGACGTCGTCTTCGCCGGCGGCTAGCCTCCCTGATCTCGACGGCAGCCCACCCCCTGCGTATGCCGTGGGGTGGGGACCGCACGGCACTGCACTAACCTGTGGTCGTCCCGGCCCGTCGGGACGTTCCCCGGTTGGTCTGTCGGTAGGGCCCGCCTGACTTTGAATCAGGACAAGCGACGCAGGTTCGACTCCTGCCCGGGGAGCAGAGCGAGGACCCTGCCACCGCGGTGACGTGAGCGCGGCGGCGCTGCCCGAGGGCGCCGGATGCCCCAGACTGTGTGAGTGACCGCCGACCGAGCAGACCGAGCCGAACGCTCCCGCCCGCGAGCCCGGATGACAGGCCCGGAGCGGCGCGAGCAGCTCATCGCCGTCGGCCGCAAGCTCTTTGCCGACAAGGGTTTCGAGGCCACGACAGTCGAGGAGGTCGCGGCCAAGGCCAACGTCTCCAAGCCCGTCGTCTACGAGCACTTCGGTGGCAAGGAGGGCCTCTACGCCGTCGTCGTCGACCGCGAGATCCAAGCTCTGATGGGCGGCATCAGCGCGGCGCTCGAGGAACCGGAGGGCGCACGGGTCCTGCTCGAGCGCGCCACGCTTGCGCTGCTCGACTACATCGAGAGCGACCCCGCGGGCTTCCGCATCCTCGTGCGGGACTCACCGCCGGGGCAGTCGACGGGATCGTTCGCGAGCGTGCTCGGCGACGTCGCCGTCCAGGTCGAGCACCTGCTCGCCGCAGAGTTCAAGCAGCGTGGGCTCGACCCGAAGTCGGCACCGATCCACGCGCAGATGCTCGTCGGCATGGTGGCGTTGACCGGACAGTGGTGGCTCGACCGCCGCAAGTTCAAGAAGGACCAGGTGGCAGCGCACCTCGTCAACCTCGCCTGGAACGGGCTGTCCGGTCTCGACCGGTCACCGCGGCTCGTCACCGTCCCGCATCGCTGAAGGACGTTGCGAGAGTGATGGCTCCGTGCCGATGCCGGCCGGGCGTCAGGTGGGGCGGTGTCAGGTGGGGCGGAGCGTCTCGGTCCAGGTCTGACCGGTCGCGTCGGTGACTCGCACGACGACAGGCTCGACCCCGCCCGTACCGCTCTGGTCCAGCAACGCCTGACCACGACCTCCGGAGCACCGCACCGTCCACGCCCCGGCCTGCGCGCACGCCCAGCTGGAGTTGCGGATGGTCAGCTCACCGGAGGCGGACGCGTTGCTGATGCGGATCGTCAGCGAACCCGTCACCTGGCTGCGCACGCGCACGGAGATCCGCGCCGGGTCGCCTGCGGAGACGAGCCGCGCAGTCACGGTCGGCTCGCTGCCACCCGGCTGCGGCGCCGGAGGCGTGGTGGACGGCGGTGTCGGGGACGGGGCGGGTGGCGTCGCCGGCGGGTCGGACGGCGACGTGCTGGCCGGGACCGGGGTCGTCGGCGGAGAGGTCGGAGACGCCGACGTGGGGCCGACCGCTCCCCCACTGCCTGCGGCGCCTGCGCCGCGACCGGAGGTCGTCGCGCTCCGTGGCGCCGTCGTCCCCGCGAGAGTGGCTGTCGGGACGTCCGCCGCAGGCGCCCGAAGAGCCGTCGGGGTGCCGGTGAGAGCCACGGCGGAGGGCACGACCGAGGCGCTGGTGGTCTGACCAGATCGCCCCGTGGAGCCCGCCGACGCGCCAGCCGCTCCGGGCGACCCCGACAGGCCCGGCGAGCGCGAACCGGGTGCCGCCGGCGCGGCGCTCGAGATCGTGGGCGCCGGCGCCGCCCACGGCGCGGCGAGCGAGGAGCTCGGCAGCGCCAGCGCGCCCGCCACCCCCGCCGTGACAGCGAGCCCTGCCACCAGGGCGGTCACCTGGCTGGCGACCTCTGCGACTGCGCCCGCACCTGAGGCACTCGACGAACCGGGCGCACTCGACGAACCGGAAGAACCGGACGGACCGGAAGCACCCGACGAACCCGACACGCCCAGCGGTGCGCCCGAGGATGCCCCGGCGCTCCCGGAGAGCCCAGCGAGCGCGGCCACTCCGACGAAGCCCGGGGTGCCGAGACCCGCCGCGAGCACGAGTGGCACGAGCAGCGAAGGAAACCCGTCGTGCAGCTGGCGCAGGTCGGCCGCGATGGCCGCCGCGTGGGCGCAGCCCGCGACGTGCGCCTCGGCCCGCTCGGTCTGCCGCCGCGGCAGCCGTCCGCGCACGAGTGCGCCGAGGTGGTTCACCGTCCAGCGGCACTCGTCGGTGTCGGCGCCGTCGAGCCCACGCTGGGCCCGGGCATCGAGGTAGAGCGCCCGGAGCGACTCGCGGGCCCGCATCGCGCGGACGCTGACGGCGTTGGCGGTCATCCCGAGAGCCGGCGCGACCGCACGCGGCGCGGCGCCCTCGACGGTGGTGTGCCACAGCACCCGCTGGTCGCGCTCCGAGAGCCCCGCGAAGGCCTGACGGACGAGCGCGACCCCCTCGTCGTCGACGGCGATCAACGCGAACGCGTCCTCGTGAGGCTCGGCGAGCTCATCGAGGTCGTCGGCCTCGGTGGGCACGGCCCGGAGGTCGCGGCGGCCCTGGTCGATGGCGACGGTCCGCACGGCCGAGAGGAAGTAGGCCCGGAAGTGCTCGTCGGGACCCCGGCCGTCGCGGATGAGCGCGAGCACGCGGGCGGCGGCCTCGGCAACGATGTCCTCGGGCGCGGAGCGGCCCCGGTGTCGCCCGGCGACGGCATACGCAGCAGGCAGGTGGCGACGCCAGAGCTCGCCGAAAGCCTCCGCCGAGCCCTCACGGGTGCGTCGGAGGAGGTAGGCGTCAGGGGCCGAGGTCCATGCCTCGCTCGACCACAAGGTCGCGTCTGCCGACAACGTTCGCCCTTCTCCTGCCCCGGTGGGGGTCAGTCTGCCAAGCGGCGGGGCGGGCGTCGAGTCGGAACGCCGAATGGACCACGATCAGGACGAACCGGACGGGCCCGGACGGGCCCGGACGGGCCCGGACGGTGACAGCGGGCCACGCCAGCCACTGACGGGCCGGGGCTCCACACCGAACGGTGGGCAGGTTTCGTCCTTCCGAATGATCCCCTCCACGAAACCACGCGGAAGGACGAAACCTGACGGCACCACCGAAGACAACCCGTAGGGGTCACTCCCTCCCCTGACCAAGCGGGAGACCCCTGCGGTGCCGTCATCTGTATGACGTGCCAGGACCCATTTCATGACACGGTTTTCAGAAAGGGGGCAAAATGCCGGAAATTGACGGAGTTTTTTTCCTGACCCGACCCTGTGGCCGTCAACCAGACCCGCTGTTTACCGCCACGAGACCCGCGGCTGACCGGCCGCGCCGACCCTGGCACACGGTGGCGCGGCGATGTCGCCGGTCTCGGCCATGATGAGCCGATGACGAGACGCTGGCTGTTCGCCGACCAGCTCGGGCCGCACTTCGACGTGGGACGCGAGGGCGTCCTGCTCGTCGAGAGCCATCGGGCTCTGGGGCGGCGTCCGTTCCACCGCCAGAAGCTGCACCTCGTCCTGTCAGCGCTGCGCCACCGGGCGGCAGAGCTCGGCGACTCGGCCGTGCTGCTGCGCACCGACACCTACACCGAGGCGCTGCGTCAGCTGGGCGAGCCCGTGAGCGTGCACGAGCCGACGTCGTATGCCGCCGACGGCCTCGTGCGCCGGCTGCTGGCATCCGGGATGGTCGAGTCCGTCGACCCGACACCGGGCTACAGCCTGTCCCGCATCGACTTCGCCCAGTGGGCCGGCAACCGGCGCCAGCTGCGGATGGAGGACTTCTACCGCTTCCAGCGCCAGCGGCTCGACCTGCTCGTCGAGGGCGACCGGCCCGTCGGCGGCCGATGGTCCTTCGACGAGGAGAACCGCGAGCCCCCACCCAAGGGCGCCGAACGCCTCGACGTCCCGTCGCCCTACCGGCCACGTGAGGACGACATCGACGCCGAGGTGCGCGACGACCTCGACCGGTGGACGCGCGAAGGGGTCGTCTCGCCCGTGGGCGCTGACGGGCCGCGCATCTTCGCCGTGACCCGCCGCGAGGCGCTGGCAGCCCTCGAGCGCTTCGTGACGCTCCGACTCGGGGCCTTCGGCCCGCACGAGGACGCGATGCTCCGCGGTGACTGGGCCATGGCGCACAGCCTCCTGTCCGTGCCGCTCAACCTCGGGCTGCTCGACCCCGTCGAGGTCGTCGACCGGGCTGCGCAGGCCTACCGCGACGGTGACGCGCCGCTCGCGTCGGTCGAGGGCTTCGTGCGGCAGGTCATCGGTTGGCGTGAGTACGTCTGGCACCTCTACTGGCACTTCGGTCCGACCTATCGGCGGCGCAACACCCTGCAGGCCCGCACCCCGCTGCCGGAGTGGTTCGACCGGCTCGACGCCGACGCCGTCGAGGCCGCCTGCCTGCAGGACGCCCTGGCCGGAGTGCGCGACCGCGGTTGGGTGCACCACATCCCGCGGCTCATGGTCCTCGGCAACTGGGCGGCGCAGCGGGGCTACGACCCGGACGCCCTCACCGAGTGGTTCCAGTCCCGCTTCGTCGACGGCTACGACTGGGTCATGCCGGCCAACGTCGTCGGGATGAGCCAGCACGCCGACGGCGGGGCGATGGCGACCAAGCCCTACGTGTCGGGCGGCGCCTACCTCAACCGGATGAGCGACTACTGCGGCGGCTGCCGCTACGACCCGAAGAAGCGGGTCGGCGACGACGCGTGCCCCTTCACCGCCGGCTACTGGGCCTTCCTCGACCGCAACGCCGAGCGCCTCGAGGGCAACCACCGGGTGGCCCGGCCGCTCCAGCAGCGCCACCGCCTCGCCGACCTCGCCGAGGTCGTGGCCCAGGAACGCCACCGCGGCGACACGCCGCCCTGAGATCCTCCGGTCAGCGCGGCGTGCGCGCGACGGCGAAGGTCCGCGTGAAGGGGAAGAGCACCCCGAAGGACCTGCGAGGGTATGCCGTGTCGAGCTCGCGCTCGTAGTCGCGCACGAACCGCTCGCGCTCGTCCGCCTCCAGCACGCCGAGCACCGGCCGCAGGCCGGTGCCACGGACCCACTCGAGCACCGGGTGCGGGCCGTCGGGAACAGCCGCGAGCACGTGCTGGTACGTCGTCTGCCACACGTCGACCTCAGGGGTGAGGTCGAGCAGCAGCGCCGCATACGTCTCTGGTCGGGCGACGGCGCGCGCCCGGTCGAGGCCGGGCCGGAGGTCGGCGGCACGAGGCTGGCGGCCGGCGACCTCGCGCATGAGTCGGTGGGAGGGCGCGTCGAAGTTCGAGGGCACCTGCATCGCGAAGATGCCGCCCGGCGCCAGGCTCGCGACCCAGGCCGGGATGAGGCGCAGGTGCCCGGGCACCCACTGGAGGGTGGCGTTGGTGACGAGCACGTCGATCGACGCGCCGCACTCGGTGGGGTCCCAGTCCTCGGCGCTCGCCTCGACCCACTCGACGCGCCCTGAGACGTCGAGCTCTCGCGCCCGATCGAGCATCTCGGGTGAGCTGTCGACACCGATGATCCGCGCGTCGGGCCAGCGCTCGGCCAGGCCGAGGGTCAGCTCCCCCGGACCGCAGCCGAGGTCGACGACGAGCCCGGGCGCATCGGCGTCGACGCGGGCGAGCAGGTCGGCGAAGGGCCGGCCCCGGTGTCCGGAGAAGACGGCGTACTGCCGCGGGTCCCAGGCTGCGTCCGTCGAGCGGCGCCGGGTGTCAGGGACGGCGTCGGAGACGGCGGCGGGAACGGAGCCGGACTGGCCTGGCAAAGGTGTCATGTCGTCCTCGGTTTCTTTCGATGTCAAGACTCTTGATGGCCACTAGAGTTGGCCCATGAGCGCCGACCGCAGGCCCGCCGACGATGTCGACGAGATCGTCGCGGCCTGGCGCCGGGAACGCCCCGACCTCGACGTGTCGCCGCTGGAGGTGCTCTCGCGGGTCTCGCGACTGGCACGCCGGCTCGACCTGGCGCGCGGCTCGGCCTTCTCCGAGCACCTGCTCGACGGCTGGGCCTTCGACGTGCTCTCGGCGCTGCGCCGCGCGGGCGAGCCGTACGAGCTCTCGCCCGGACAGCTCGTGCAGCAGACGCTCGTCACGTCGGGCACGATGACCAATCGAGTCGACCGGCTCGAGCGCAGCGGCCTCGTCGATCGACGCCCCGACCCGGGCGACCGGCGCGGGGTGCTGGTGCGCCTCACCCCGGCAGGCCGCGACGTCGTCGACTCGGCGATGGCCGACCTCATCGAGCAGGAGAAGTCGCTCCTGTCGGAGCTCTCGGCCGCCGACCGGGCGCAGCTCGCCGGCCTGCTGCGGCGCATGCTCGCTCCGCTGGAGACCCGCGAGACCCGCGAGGCCCCGCGCGGCCCCGCGCAGGCCTGAGAGGCTCGCGCGGTCACGGCTGCGCCTGCTGGAACTCCAGCCGGTTGCCGACGGGGTCGGCGGTGTGGAAACGGCGCAGTCCCGGGATGTTGTCGTCCCACGTGACCTGGCCCCCGGCGGCCCCGACGAGGCGAGCCAGCTCCTCGACATCGGCGACGGCGATCCCCGGATGGGCCTTGCGGGCGGGGACGAAGCCGTCCTCGATCCCGACGTGCACCTCTGCCGTGCCGGCCCGGAACCACGCTCCGCCCCGGCTCCGCAGCCGCTCGGGCTTGACCACCTCGGTCATGCCGAGGACATCGACGTAGAAGGCGCGCATGTCGTCCTCGCACCCAGCGGGGCCGGACACCTGGACGTGGTGCAGGAACATCTCCATGCCTTGAAAGTATCTTGACATCAAGATACTTTCAAGGCTTCAGCCCACAGTGCGTCAGCCAACGACCTCGGCCGCCTCCAGCCACTCGAGCTCGAGCTCCTCGCGCTCGAGGACGACGGCCTGGAGCTTCGCGTTGAGGTCGGCCAGAGCCGCGGGGTCGGTGGCCTTCTCGGCCATGTCACCGTGCAGGCGCTCCTCGCGGTCCTGCAGGCGTGAGAGCTGCTTCTCGACGCGGGCCATGACCTTGCGGGCCTCGCGCACCTCGGCCGGGCTCGCTGTCGTCGCCGGCTCGGCGTGGGCGCCGTCTGGTCGGCCCGTCGCGGCGGAACCCGCAGCGGAGCCGCCGCCCCGGGCCGGGGCCGCCGACGCCCGGACGGCCTGGGCCGCGATGTCGGCCGCGCGCAGCCGGAGGTACTCCTCCACGCCGCCCGGCAGCTCGCGCACCTTGCCGTCGCCGAGCAGGGCCAGCTGCTTGTCGGCCACGCGCTCGAGCAGGTAACGGTCGTGGGAGACGACGACGAGCGTGCCCGCCCAGCCGTCGAGGACGTCCTCGAGCGAGGTCAGGGTCTCGATGTCGAGGTCGTTGGTGGGCTCGTCGAGGATGAGGACGTTCGGCTCGGTGAGCAGCAGGCGGGTCAGCTGGAGCCGTCGGCGCTCACCACCGCTCAGGTCCCCGACCCGCGACTGCTGTCGGCCGCCCGGGAAACCGAGACGGGTCGCGAGCTGGCTCGCGCTGATCTCCTTGTCGCCCAGGGTGGTCCACTGCTTGACGTCCTCGATGGCCTCGATGACCCGCCACTGCTCGAACCGTTCGAGCTCGCGCACCTCCTGGGTCAGGTGGGCGATGGCGACGGTCTTGCCGATCTTGCGGCGGCCCGCGTCGAGCGGGATCTCGCCCGTCAGGGCACGGAGCAGCGTCGACTTGCCGGCCCCGTTGACGCCGACGATGCCGATGCGCTCCCCCGGCGCCAGCCGCCAGGTCACGTGGTCGAGCAGGCGTCGCTCGTGCGGCGGCTCGCCCACCGACACGGTCACGTCCTCGAGGTCGAGCACGTCCTTGCCGAGGCGGCGGCTCGCGAACGAGGCGAGCTCGACGCTGTCGCGGGGGTCCGGCTCGTCGGCGATGAGGGCGTTCGCGGCGTCGATGCGGAACTTCGGCTTGCTCGTGCGGGCCGGCGCACCACGACGCAGCCAGGCGAGCTCCTTGCGCATGAGGTTGGAGCGTCGGTCGGCGATGACCCCGGCCATGCGGTCGCGCTCGGCCTTGGCGAGGACGTAGGCGGCATACCCTCCCTCGAAGGCGCTGACCTTGCCGCCCTCGACCTCCCACGTCAGGGTCGCGTAGGCATCGAGGAACCAGCGGTCGTGGGTGATCGCGACGGTGGCGTTGCCGGGGCGCGGTCGCTTGGTCGCCAGGTGGTCTGCCAGCCAGGCCACGCCCTCGACGTCGAGGTGGTTGGTCGGCTCGTCGAGGAGGAGCAGCTCGGGGTCCGAGACGAGCAGTCGCGCGAGGGCGAGGCGGCGGCGCTCACCACCGGACTTCGGGCCCACTCGGCTGTCGAGGCCACCGACGTTCTGCGCCTCGATGCCGCCGAGGAGGCCGGTCAGGACGTCGCGGATACGGGGATCGCCGGCCCAGACGTGCTCGGGCAGGTCGCCCAGCACGGCCTCCCGGATCGTCCACCCGGGGTCGAGGGAGTCCTCCTGCGACAGCATGCCGATGCGGATGCCACCCTCGCCGCCCTGCTTGGTGATGCGGCCGGAGTCCGGCTCCTGCAGACCTGCCATGACACGCAGCAGGGTGGACTTGCCGCCGCCGTTGACGCCGACGACGCCGATGCGGTCGCCGGTGAGGACACCGAGGCTGACGTCGTCGAGGACGTGCGAGGTGCCGAAGATGAGCGAGACACGCTCGAGGGAGATCAGGTTTGCCATCGCTGACTGACACTACGGCCTGCGCGAGCACGCACCGAATCGTGCACAGCGACCCCGATCGCGCTCAGTGACGCCGCTCCCGCTCAGCGGCGCTTCAGCGCTCCGGCGCCCCTGAGTTTGGGGGCGGCCCGAGCGTGGGCCCTAGTCGCGGGGCGAGGTGACGACGTGCGCGCCGTGGACCGGCCCCTTGGCTCGGCGCAGGTCGCGGCACAGGTCGGAGGCCGCGAGCGACACCGACAGGTCGAGCGAGGCCTCGTGGCTCTCAGTCAGGAAGGCGACGGTCGGGCCGGATCCGGACACGATGCCCCCGAGCGCCCCGAACTCGACGCCGGCGTCGCGCAGCTCGCGCAGCTGCGGCCGCAGGGAGAAGGCAGCCGGCTCCAGGTCGTTGTGCAGCGCGGCCCCGAGGGCGGCGGGCTCACCCGAACGCAGGGCTGCCATCAGCTCGGAGCTGACCCGTGGCTCAGGCACCTCGATGCCGTCACGTTCGCGCAGGCGGTCGCACTCGGCATACACCTCCGGGGTCGACAGACCCGTGTCGCTGATCGCGAAGACCCAGTGGAAGGTGCCGCGGGCGAGGACCGGAGCGAGCTGTTCGCCGCGCCCCGAGCCCATCGCGTTGCCGCCGGCGAGGATGAAGGGGACGTCGCTGCCGAGCGTGGCGGCCAGCTCCGCGAGCTCGTCGCGGTCGAGCCCGAGGCCCCACAGCTGGTCGCACGCGACGAGCGCCGCTGCGGCGTCGGCCGAGCCCCCCGCCATGCCGCCCGCCACGGGGATGTCCTTGTCGATGCGGATCGACAGGCGCTCGTCGACGGACCAGCGGTCGGCGACGAGGCGCGCGGCACGGACGGCGAGGTTGTCGCCGTCGGTCGGGATGCGGTCGGCATACGTGCCGGCAGCGATGACCTGCCAGTCGTCCCAGCGGGCGACGGAGACCTCGTCGTGCAGCGACACCGCCTGATAGACGGTCGCGAGCGCGTGGAAGCCGTCGGGCCGCCGCGGTCCGACGCGCAGCTCGAGGTTGACCTTGGCCGGGACCCTCACGGTCACCGCGCCAGGCAGAGTCGGAGCGACAGTCATGCGCCCCACCCTAGGTGCCGGTCGGCCCGGGTCAGGACGTATGTCCTTTACGGCGCTCGCGGGGTTTCGCCACACCGGCACCCTCGGGGCGCGCCTCGGCGATCCGGGCGAAGGTCGTGATGTCGAGCTGCTCGCCACGGGTCCGCGGGTCGACCCCCGCGGCGAGGAGAGCCTGCTCGGCGGCGTCCGGCGAGCCCGCCCAGGACGCCAGCGCGCCGCGCAGCGACTTGCGCCGCTGGAGGAAGGCCGCGTCGATGCAACGGAACACGTCCTCGCGGCTCGCGGTGGTCTTCGGGGGCTTGCGGCGGCGGAACGACACGAGCCCGGAGTCGACGTTCGGTGCGGGCCAGAAGACGTTGCGCCCGACGCGCCCGGCGAGCTCGACGTCTGCGTACCACGCGGCCTTGAGACTCGGGACGCCGTAGATCTTGCTGCCCGGCTTGGCTGCGAGACGCTCCGCGACCTCGAGCTGCACCATGACGAGCACCCGCTCGAGGGTCGGGAAGTGCTGGAGGAAGGAGAGCACCACCGGCACCGAGATGTTGTAGGGCAGGTTGGCGACGAGAGCGGTCGGGTCGGGACCCGGCAGCCTGGTGATCGTGAGCGCGTCGGCCGCCACGAGACGCAGCTTGTCGGCGTTCTCCGGCTGGAGCGAGCGGACGGTCTCCTCGAGCGCACCCGCGAGCCGTGGGTCCACCTCGACGGCCGTGACGTGCTTGACGACAGGGAGCAGGGCGAGGGTGAGCGAGCCGAGTCCGGGGCCGACCTCGACGACGACGTCGTGCGGGCCCACGCCGGCGACGCGGACGATCTTGCGCACCGTGTTGGCGTCGACGACGAAGTTCTGGCCCCACTGCTTCGTCGGTCGCACCTCGAGACGCTCGGCGAGCTCGCGCACCTGTGTCGGCCCGAGGAGCGCTGCGTCGTCGACGTGCGGCGCGGCGTCCTTCTTCGTCATGCGCCCACCCTATGGCGCCGGGACCGAGGGCGTATGCCGCCCGGCCGGGTCGGCGAGCCCCCTCGACCGAGTGGGGCACGGCATCCGGCATCCGGACGCAGAGAGGCCCCCGACCGTGCGGTCGGGGGCCTCTGAGGCCTCGAGGAGACCTGGTGTCAGGTCAGGCCTTGCACTGCCACTGCGACGTGCCGTTGTCGGCGTAGACGCGGTTGGCGACGGTGATCTGCTGCTCGCGCGAGGCGAGGTCGGCGCGCGACGCGAAGTCGCCACCACCGTAGGCGAGCCACGTGGAGGTCAGGAACTGCAGACCGCCGTAGTAACCGTTGCCGGTGTTGATGTGCCAGTTGCCGGTCGACTCGCACTGGGCGATCGAGTCCCACATGGCGGCGCGGGCGAGGTTGAGGCCCGCACCCGAGGTCGAGCGCGTGGTCGTCGTGGACGTCGTGGTCTTGGGCGCGGCCGCGGGCCGGGACTTGGTGCCGACGAGCAGGACCCGGTCGACGGGGGCCTTGGTGACCTTGGAGGCGATCTCCTTGGTGGAGACGACCTTGCCGTCGACGAGCGACGTCCGGACCGTGACGGTGCGCTCACCGGCGACACCGGCTCGCGCGACCTTGGTCTGGTCGGTGTAGAGGTTGCCCGACGTCTTCTTCGTCGTGCCGAAGGCGATCGGTCGGGTGACCTTCGCGTCCTTGGTCTGCACGCGCTGGACGGCGACCTTGAGGCCGGACGTCAGGGGCGTCGTGACCGGCGGGTTGACCTTGTCGGCCTTGCCGACGCGCACACCCAGCTGGTTCAGGGCCTCGCCGACCGTGGCAGCGGCGATGGTCTTCGTCGTCGTCTTGCCGTCGACGGTGACCGTCACGGCCTTGGGGGTGACGACCGTCAGGGCGAGGCCCTGGCGACCGATGGTCTGCGAACGCGACACGGACAGCCGCGCACCGTCGCCGCGGAGACCGAGCGCGAGAAGCGCCCCGTCCACCGTGGTCTCGGTGGTGCGCAGCTGGCGAGTCTTGCCGTCGACCGTGAGCGTCAGCATCCGTGCGTACTTGACGGTGACGGTCTGGCCGTCGCTGATGGGGGCGTCCGCGGCCGGCACGACGACGTCGCCCGGCTTGACCGTGATCCCCTGGTCGTCGAGGACGTCGGCCACGGTGCTGCCGAAGACGTGCGCCGTGCTCGCCGTGCCGTCGACGGAGAGGTTGACGGACTTGTCGAGCTGGGTGGCGCCGACAGCGCCACCGGTGAGGACGATGGCCGTGCCAGCGGCCGCAAGGATCTTGGCGTTGCGAGAAATCAAAACACTCCGAACGTCGAACGACCCGGATGCAACGCGCTCTCGATCCATCCTCCTCACGTCGTCGGGAGGAGGTCGATGCGGGGTGGCAACCGGCCAACAGTCGTCCACAGTGACCGATCGACGACGCGATGGTCAAATTTCGGTAACGGCGCCACGTCCCGCTGGACGCCCGTGTTCGGTGTGCGCTAGGCGCTTTGTCCGACTCGCTCCGCGCCCCACGGGCCGTAGACGCGCTCGCTGTTCTCGGACACCGCACGGCAGAGGGTCGGCACGTCGAGGTTGAGCACTGCGGCCATGGCGCGGACGGTGACGGGCACGAGGAACGAGGCGTTCGTGGCCCCCCGGTGGGGCGCGGGCGCCAGGTAGGGCGCGTCGGTCTCGACGAGGAGCTGGTCCAGCGGGACGGCAGTCAGGGCGTCGCGCAGGTCACGCGCGTTCTTGAACGTCACCGTGCCGGCGAAGCTGAGGAGGTAGCCGCGCTCGACGCACTCGCGAGCCATTGCGAGGTCTCCCGAGAAGCAGTGCAGCACCGTGTGCTCGGGCGCCCCCTCCTCGTCGAGGATGCGCAGCACGTCGCCGTGGGCGTCGCGGTCGTGGATCTGCAGCGCCTTGCCGAGTCGCTTGGCGAGGTCGATGTGCCAGCGGAAGCCGTCCTGCTGGACGGGGACGCCCTCGGCACCGGTGCGGAAGTAGTCGAGCCCCGTCTCGCCGATGACGCGGATGCGCTCGTGGGCGGCGCAGCGCTCGACCTCGGCATACGCCTCCTCCAGCTGCCCGGCAGCGGCAAGACGCGGAACCTCGTTGGGGTGCAAGGCGATTCCGCCGACGAGCTCGTCGTGGGCCTCGATCGCGTCCATCGTGAAGCGGATGCCGTCGAGGTCGCAGCCGACCTGGACGAGCCGCGTCACCCCGACGGCGCGAGCCGCCTTGATCGCGTCGGCGACGTCGAACGGCTCGTCGCCCTCGCGCGTGATGTCGAGGTGAACGTGGTTGTCGACGACGTCGATCGGCAGCGGGTCCGGCGGGTTCTCCGGCAGGGCCCGCTGACCTGACGCGTGCGGGCTCATGCGGTCGGGGTCTCGTCGCTGCCGGGGGCCCCGGCGGAGGGCTCGGCGGACGGCTGGCCGGAGCCCTTGGGCCTGGCCATCTTCGGGGCGGCGAGCGGGTCGGTGTGGTGCCGCGTGGCACCCGGTGCAGTGTCGCCGAGACGGGCCCGCTCGTCCTCGATGACCTGCTCCGGGTCGAGCTTGACGAAGACGCCGGAGGGCTTGGCGATGGGTGTCCCGACGACGACCGGTCGCGACTCCCAGCTCGGCGTCGAGGAGTACTCACCCGTGATGACGGGGTAGCTGCGCGTGTCGTCGTCGAGGTCGGCGACGACCTCCAGACGAGGCATCGGCATGAGCTCGCCCTCGCCCCCGAGAACCGCGTGGACGCGGTTCGCTGCATGGGGCAAGAAAGGTGAGATCAGCGTATTGATATCTGAGACGGCCTGGGCCAGCGTGTGCAGCACCGTCGAGAGCCGCTCGCGCTGGTCGTCGCCCTTGAGCTTGAACGGCTCGGTCCTCGAGACGTACGCGTTGGCCTCGCCCACGACGCGCATGACCTCCGCGAGGGCGGCCTTCTGACGGTGGCGTTCGAGGGAGGCGCCGACGGTCGCGAACGCACCCCGCACGGTGGCCAGCAGCTCCTCGTCGACGGGCTCGGCGGCATACGGCTGCGGGATCTCGCCGAAGCTCTTCGCGATCATGGCGGCCGTGCGGTTGACGAGGTTGCCCCAGCCGGCCACGAGCTCGCTGTTGTTGCGCTGGACGAACTCGGCCCAGGAGAAGTCGGCGTCCTGGTTCTCCGGTCCGGCCGCGCAGATGAAGTAGCGGATCGGGTCGGGGCCGTAGCGCGCGACGATGTCCTGGACGTAGATGACGTGCTTGCGCGACGTCGAGAACTGCTTGCCCTCGAGCGTCATGAACTCGCTCGCGACGACCTCCGTCGGGAGGTTGAGGGTGCCGTACTCCCCCGGCTCCCCGCCCCGGTCGCCACGACCGGCGTAGCCGAGCAGCTCGGCCGGCCAGATCTGGCTGTGGAAGGTGATGTTGTCCTTGCCCTGGAAGTAGTAGGACACGGCGGACGGGTCGTTCCACCACTCGCGCCAGCGGTCCGAGTCGCCCACCCGACGCGCCCACTCGATCGACGCGGAGAGGTAGCCGATGACGGCGTCGAACCAGACGTAGAGGCGCTTGCTCGGGTTGTCCTCCCAGCCCTCGAGCGGGATCGGGATGCCCCAGTCGATGTCTCGGGTCATCGCACGCGGGCGGACGTCCTTGAGGAGGTTCTTGGAGAACTTGATGACGTTGGGCCGCCAGGTGCCCGACGCCTCACGGCCGTCGAGCCACTCGCCGAGCGCACCGGCGAGAGCCGGCAGGTCGAGGAAGAAGTGCTGGGTCTCGATGAACTCCGGCGTCTCGCCGTTGATCTTGCTGCGCGGGTTGATCAGCTCGTCGGCGTCGAGCTGGTTGCCGCAGTTGTCGCACTGGTCGCCGCGCGCCTCCGGGAAGGAGCAGATGGGGCAGGTGCCCTCGATGTAGCGGTCCGGAAGCGTGCGCCCCGTCGACGGGCTGATCGCGCCGCGCGTCGTCTGCTCGACCATGTAGCCGTTGGCGTGGACCTGCCGGAACATCTCCTGCACGACGGCGTAGTGGTTGCGCGTCGTCGTGCGGGTGAAGAGGTCGTAGGACAGGCCGAGGTCGGTGAGGTCCTGGGCGATGACCGCGTTGTACTTGTCGACGAGCTCCTGCGGCGTCAGGCCCTCCTCCTCCGCCAGGACGAGGATCGGGGTCCCGTGCTCGTCGGTGCCCGAGACCATGAGGACGTCGTGCCCTGCCATCCGCATGTACCTGCTGAAGACGTCGGAGGGCACACCGAAACCGGCCACGTGGCCGATGTGGCGCGGGCCGTTGGTGTACGGCCAGGCGACGGCAGACAGGACATGGCTCATGCCGTGAATCCTAGGCGGGCGGCGGTGGCCACCGCGCACGCGTTCCCGTCAGCCGGCCGACGGCTCGTGTCACGTCTGTCGCGAACGGGCCGGGCGGCATACGCCCACTGGGGGCCTCGGTGGGGGTAGGACAGAGGGATGACTGGTCATGTTGCACACGCGAAGGTCACGGTCGACGCCACGCCGCAGCAGGCGTGGCACGCGCTCACCGACCCGGACACCGTCCGGCAGTGGATGGTGGGCACCGAGGTCCGCACCGACTGGCAGGTCGGCAGCGAGATCACGTGGCAGGGCGAGATGGACGGCAAGCCCTACCGGGACAAGGGAGAGGTGCTCGAGGCCGACGAGCCCCGTCGCCTCTCGGTCACGCACTACAGCCCGCTCATGGGGCAGGAGGACCGGCCCGAGAACTACCACACCGTCACCTACACGCTCGCTGCCGACGGCGACGCCGGGCCGACGACCGTGACGCTCGAGCAGGACGGCAACACCTCGCAGGAGCAGGCCGACCAGTTCGGGCAGAACTGGCAGTCCATGCTCGACGCCTACAAGGCAACGGTCGAGTCCGCCTGAGGCGCTGGCGAGCGGTCAAACCCTTGCGGCACAAGCAGATCGGCGCCGACCCGTGCGGGTCGGCGCCGATCTGCACAAGGGGGCAGGCTCAGCCCAGGCGGGCCTCGAGGGTGATCGGGACGGCCTTGAGGGCCTGGCTCACGGGGCAGTTCTCCTTGGCGTCCTGCGCGGCGGCCTGGAAGTCCTCGGCGGAGATGCCGGGCACGTCACCCACGACGCTCAGCGCGATCCCGGTGATGCCGGTGCCAGGGACGAAGGTGACGTTCGCCGTCGTGTCGAGCGTCGTGGCGGGTGTGCCGGCCTGGGCGAGCCCGTTGGACAGCGCCATCGAGTAGCACGAGGAGTGAGCCGCGGCGATGAGCTCCTCGGGGCTCGTCTTGCCGTTGGCCGACTCGGCGCGCGAGGGCCAGTTGACGTCGTAGGTGCCGACGCCCGAGCTCTCGAGGCTGACCTGGCCGGACCCTTCGAAGAGGGAGCCCTCCCAGTGCGTGCTGGCGGTGCGGGTGGTAGCCATGCCGTGCTCCTTCGCTGTGCGTCGACTCGGCCGGACGGGTCGCCGGCCTCCGGAGAGAGAACTACTGCAGCCTTACCCGCTGTTCCCCGCCGGGCAAGTGGTTCGCCGGTCGAGACGGCAGCGACGGGGTCCGAGGACGTCAACGCGCAGCGAGGGAGGCGTCGTAGAGCGCCTTCTTGGACAGCCCCGTCCGCGACGCGACGTCGGCCGCGACGTCCTTGAGCCGCTCCCCCGCGTCCACCCGGGCACGTATGCCGGCAACGGCCTCCTCGAGGGACGGCACCACCCGCTCGGCGCCCGCCACGACGATCGTGATCTCGCCCCTGACTCCGTCCTCGGCCCAGGTGACGAGCTCGTCGAGGGTGCCGCGACGGACCTCCTCGTAGGTCTTCGTCAGCTCGCGGCACACGGCCGCCCGACGGCCCGGCCCGAAGGCGTCCCGCATCGCGGACAGCGTCTCGGCGAGCCGGTGGGGCGCCTCGAAGAACACGATGGTGCGCCGCTCGTCGGCGACCTCGGCCAGGACCTTGGCGCGCTCGCCGGACTTGCGCGGCAGGAAGCCGTCGAAGCAGAACCGGTCGACCGGCAGACCCGACACGGCGAGCGCCATGAGGACCGCACTGGGCCCGGGGACGCACGTCACGCGCACTCCCGCCTCGACCGCAGCGGCGACGAGGCGGTAGCCGGGGTCGGACACCGACGGCATACCGGCGTCGGTGACGACCACGACGCGCTCCCCCGCGACGAGGCGGGCGACGAGGTCCGGGGTCCGAGCCGCCTCGTTGTGCTCGTGGTAGCTGACGACCGACCCAGCCGGTGTGACGGCGAGCTCGCCCAGCAGCCGGCGCAGTCGTCGCGTGTCCTCGGCGGCGACCACGTCGGCCGTCGCGAGCTCGTGCGCGAGCCGCGGCGCCGCGTCACGGGGGTCGCCGATGGGGGTGGCCGCGAGGACGAGGGTGCCGGTGGTCATGCCGTCATCCTCGCAGGACGGCTCACGGCCACCCGCCGCGACAGCTTCCTGACCGCGACCACCGTCCAGCCGGTGGACTCCGTGTCCACGGAACGGTCCCCATCGTGGACTCGAAACGCCGACGAAACCCCGACGCGGTACGACTGGAGCATGACCGACCACGGCCGCACCACGACCGAGCAGCTCCTCGAGGCCGACCGCCGCGAGCCGGACGCAGCGACGTTCGCCTCCGGGGTCTCGTCGGCGCAGCAGCACGCCGCCCTCCGGGCCTCCGTGCGACAGCTGGGGACGCTCCTCGGTGAGGCGTTGACCCGGCACGAGGGACCCGAACTGCTCGCCCTCGTCGAGCGGGTGCGGGCCCTGGCCCGCGAGCCCGAGGACGACGACCTGCGCGCCCTCCTCGACGGCGTCGACGCGCGGACCGCCGTGGTGCTGGCCCGGGCGTTCACCGCCTACTTCCAGCTCGTCAACGTCACCGAGCAGCTGCACCGCGGGCAGGAGCTGGCCGCCGTCGACGAGGCACCGCTCGCGGCGACCGTGCGCCGCATCGGCGAGGCGCTCGAGGCCGGCAGCCTCGACCGGGACGAGCTGGACGAGGTGCTGGGGCGCCTCGAGTACCGTCCGGTCTTCACCGCCCACCCGACCGAGGCGACACGCCGCACGGTCCTCAACCTGCTCCGGCGCATCGCCGCCACCGTGACCGAGCTCGAGGACCCCCGCCGTCCGCCGTCCGAAGGTCCCCGCGCGGAGCGGCGGCTGGCCGAGCTCGTCGACATGATGTGGCAGACCGACGAGCTGCGGATCGTGCGGCCCGAGCCCAGCGACGAGGCGCGCACCGCCATGCACACGCTGCGCTTCCTCGGCGAGCAGGTGGTGCCCGACCTGCTCGCGGAGCTCGACCGGACCCTCGCAGGCATCGGCGTGCAGCTCCCGCCGTCGGCGCGGCCCATGCGGTTCGGCGCCTGGGCCGGCGGCGACCGCGACGGCAACCCCAACGTGACCCCGGAGGTCACGCTCGAAGTCATCGGCCTGCAGCACGAAGCCGGCCTCGGCGAGCTCGTCGAGAAGCTCGACCACATGCTGCACGAGCTGTCCTCGTCGACCCGGTTCGTCGAGGTCACCGACGCGCTGAGGGAGAGCCTCGAGCGCGACGCTGCGGCCCTGCCGGTGACCTTCGACGCCGTGCGCCGCCTCAACGCCGAGGAGCCCTACCGGCTCAAGCTCAGCTTCGTCCGTGTCCGCCTGCTGCGCACGCGGGACCGGCTCGCCCACGGCACGCCGCACGAGCCGGGCCGCGACTACTCGAGCTTCGACGAGCTCCTCGAGGACCTCGTGCTCATCCGGGAGTCGATGCTGGCCGGTGGGGACACCCTGACCGGTGACGGCGCCATCCTGCGCCTGATCCGCGGTGTGGTGGCCACGGGCACCGGCCTCGCCACGCTCGACATCCGTGAGCACAGCGCCAAGCACCATGCCGCGCTGGCCGAGCTCTACGACCGCATCGGCGAGCTCGACACGCCCTATGCGGACCTCGACCACGAGGCGCGGATCGAGCTGCTCTCACGGGAGATGGCCTCGCGGCGTCCCCTGACGGGCGTCGGGGCCGGCGCCCGGGACGTCGGCGAGTCGGCGGCCGCGTCGCTGTCGCTCATGACGGCGATCCGGCAGGCGCTCGACACCTACGGCCCGGAGGCGATCGAGACCTACATCGTGTCGATGACCCACGACGTCGACGACCTCTTCGCCGTCGTCGTCCTGGCCCGAGAGGCCGGCCTGCTCGACCTCGGCACCGAGACCACACCCGCCAGCGCCCGCATCGGTTTCGCGCCGCTCTTCGAGACCGTCGCCGAGCTCGAGGCTGCCGGCCCGCTGCTGGAGGCGCTGCTCTCCGACCCGTCGTACCGCCGCGTCGTCGCCGCCCGTGGGGACGTGCAGGAGATCATGCTCGGCTACTCCGACTCGTCCAAGGACGCCGGGATCGCCGCATCGCAGTGGCAGATCCACCGCGCGCAGCGTGCGCTGCGCGACGTCGCACGGGAGCACGGGGTCGTGCTGCGCCTCTTCCACGGACGCGGCGGCTCGGTCGGCCGCGGTGGCGGCCCGACCGGCGAGGCGATCCTGTCCCAGCCGTACGGCAGCCTCGACGGCCCGATCAAGATCACCGAGCAGGGCGAGGTCATCAGCGACAAGTACACGCTGCCCGGGCTGGCCCGGTTCAACCTCGAGACCGCCCTCGCCGCGGTCCTCGAGGCGTCCGTGCTCCACCGGAAGTCACTGCTGCCGCGAGAAGTCCTCGACGGCTGGAACGGGACGATGGACCTCGTCGCGGCGAGCGGGCAGGACGCCTACCGCGGACTGGTGCGCAACCCCGGCCTCGTGCCCTTCTTCGTCTCGGCGACACCCGTCGACGAGCTGGGCAAGATGAACATCGGCTCCCGGCCGGCCAAGCGCCCCGGCGGCGAGGGTGGCCTCGAGGACCTGCGCGCCATCCCGTGGGTCTTCGGCTGGACCCAGTCGCGGATCATCCTGCCGGGGTGGTTCGGGGTCGGTTCCGGACTGGCCGCTGCACGCGAGGACGGGAGGGAGAAGACGCTGCGCGAGATGTACGGCTCATGGGCCTTCTTCCGCACCTTCCTCTCCAACGTCCAGATGACGCTGGCCAAGAGTGACCTCGACATCGCGGCGGGCTACGTGCGGACGCTCGTTCCCGACGACGTCGCCAGTGTCTTCGACACGATCCGTGAGGAGCACGCGCGCACCGTCGAGGAGGTGCTGCGCGTCACCGGCCAGAAGGAGCTGCTCGAGTCGGCTCCGGTGCTGCGCCGCACGCTCGACCTGCGCGACAGCTACCTCGCACCGCTGCACGCGCTCCAGACGTCGCTGCTCGCGCGCTCCCGCGCCGTGCCCGACGACGTCGAGCCCGACGCCGACGTGCAGCGGGCCCTGCTGCTGACGATCAACGGCATCGCCGCGGGGCTGCGCAACACCGGCTGACACCCACCCCAGCCCTGCCCCCAGTCGAGTGGGACGGGGCGCTCGGCGGTTTCAGGGCGTCGGCGCAACGGTGAGTAGTTCGTTGAGTTTAGAGGCGGGGGTCTGGAAGCCGAGGGTGGCTCGGGGGCGGGTG
This sequence comes from Terrabacter ginsenosidimutans, assembly GCF_039539425.1. Lineage (NCBI taxonomy): Bacteria > Bacillati > Actinomycetota > Actinomycetes > Micrococcales > Intrasporangiaceae > Terrabacter > Terrabacter ginsenosidimutans. Next base: position 35,893 of record NZ_BAABDC010000017.1, read on the forward strand.
TTGAGCAGCTGCTCGACGCGGGCGATTTCCTC
>NZ_BAABDC010000018.1:0-5554 GCF_039539425.1 Terrabacter ginsenosidimutans
GCCTCCGAAGAGGAACGACGAGCTGCTCTGCGAGCATGGCTCCACGAGTACAACCACCACCGACCCCACACCGCGTGCGGGAACAAGCCACCCATCACCCGCTTAACCAACCTGTCGGGTCAGTACACCTAGACGAGCGGTCGTAGACCGCGGGACTCGGATTCGTTGGCGGCCCACTTCAGCACCCCGGATGAGCTGGTAACGAAGCATGTTGCTGTATGCGGACCAGAACGGACTGCTTGGCTCAGCATGATCGCCGTTACTTGGTCCATGCGACCGTTCGTAACGGATAAAGCAAAATACGAGATCTTCGACGCTCGCCCCCACCACCACCTTGTGGTGACTCAGTGGAAGAACAGCGGGCGTGATGGCTTGCAGTTGGGCGATTCCGTCGACGACGTTGGGGCGTCCGAGTCGCCGTGCCCCCTTTGCCTCCAGCACCCAATAGCCGTCTCCGACGTGCCGTGGGGGAGCCCACAGGTCCGGGCGCTTGCCAGGCGCAAACCAATCTGAAGTGGCACCCGCAGGGGCGGCGTCCTCGGCGTGGATCGTCCATGGAAGCCCGATCAGGTGACGGGAAACCCATTGCGTCATCGTCATCCCGAGGCGGTAACTCATGACGCCTTTCGCGCTTCGTTCCGCTCCGTGGCTGTAGACGGGCGAGGGCCGCAGGCTAAGCGGTGTCTGCGAGCCGTCGTGATGCAAGTAAGCCGTTAAGGGCGTGATGCGGGAGAGCAGCTCATTTGATGCCAGTTCCGGGAACGCTGCGAGCCAGATGCTCGGGTCTCGTCCGACGTCCATAGCCGCATCGAGGATTTGTCGCCACGTAGTGTGAACGTCATAGAAGCCGCCCGAAGGAGGCCAGGTGTTTGGCCACGGATCATGCTTTTTCTCAACCTCATAGGGTCGCGGCCTGGTGAACGGGCGCGAGAACCCTTCTTCCACCTGAACTGGCACTCGGACCGAGTCTGGGGGCGTCGGCACGTGCGATCCGGTCACCGTCGGCTCCTTCGATTGGGGCTGATTTGCGCCGCCCACGAGGACGGTGCCCAGGGGTGGGGTCAACTAGGTGAGTCCTACCACGAAGGATCCGGTTGGCCGTAGTACCTTGTCCGTTTCGCGGTGTAGAGCGCCACACGAGAGCGCGCTATTCACGTCACGCCTGAGGCTAGACGTATCTGGCTATGAATTGGAGTGCTCAGTTCGTCAGGCTTAGGGCACGCAATCGGCAGGAGCAATGGCAGCTTGGGATCCGCGGCGGCCACGTCGGTTGGCACGGCGACCCACGGGCGGAGGAGCGGCGCCGGAGAAAAACGGCGCCCGGATCGCGTCGGTAAGACGCAGGTGGATGACCAACCGAACCTTTCGCTTGCGGCTGCACAACATCAAGCCCGCGAGCCCGGACGGCCTGGCGTCTGGGTGCTCGCGGAAGTCAACCTCTACGGCTCAATCACGCGGACAAGAACTCCGCGCAGATCACGCGTGGCGGCGCTCTTTGCCATGCTTTGTCAATTGTTTGGTTGAAGCGGCGAAGGACAGTCCGGTGGGGCTTGGTTCCAAGGGGCCATCAGGGCGCCCACCCGTGCATCCGCGAACCAGGATGCAACGTCATCAATAGCGCTCCCACGCTCTTCATCCAAGGTGAAGCCAATTGATTGCCCGGGGCTCAAAACGATCCCGTCAGTGCGTGGTAGTCCGTCGCTGCGCTGGTTGTCAAAGGTGCCCGCCGTCACCATTTCCAGGATGTTTCCGGCGCTATCGAGGGCGAGGAGCGAGGGTGGGTCGTCGGCAAACAAGTAGACGTCGCCGGACGTGGTGTTCTTCAAGACACCGCGAGCGGTGACATGCCGGTACGTTTCCCGGGCGGACGGTCCGACCTTGATGCTGGACTTTGGGATCTCAACGGTCATGGTCCCCGTGGGACATTCAAGAGAGTCTGGGATGGGTCTCGGTGGCAGGCTCTGCACCGTCGCAGTTGGAGGTGCTGGTGGACGTGCAGGTACGCGTGCAGATGTCACGGCATGAGGAGAAGTTATGGCAGGTCGGGGAGACCGCTGCGCGTTCACGTTTGGTTGGGTCGACGGGCTGACCGATGGGGGTAGCTGGCTCTGGGTATGAGACTCAGTCGTGACCGCGACGCTCTCGGCTGCGGTGGGAACTGCCGCAACGTTATCCGCCGCCGCAGAACGGGAGCCAAGCCACCAGACTCCGTAGAACAAGAGGAGTAGGCCAAGGACCGCGGCAAGGCAAATAGCCATCAGTCGTCTGCTCGACATCTGGCGCCACATCCTTTCTGGACTTGGACAATATGGCACAAGGCAAAGGCCAGAATCACGCGGTTCGTGGATCCCTAGAGCGTCCCGCGCGCTCGCCCGTGCCGGTGCTGTGGCTCCCACCCGTACCGGTCAGCGTGAGTAGCGAGCGTCGCCGACAGGGTGCCCGCAGCGCCATCATGGGTGGTCCGTCACCCAGGGGAAACCGTCTAGCGCAACCCCCAGACACCATGGTCGTCAAAAGCGGCTGACCAGAGTCCCGGCAAGAGGACGCTCGGCATCGCCAAGCGGCCCTCACCGAGTCATGCGTTCTGGAGAGCCAACGCTGCGACGACGCCCAAGATGGTGACGATAACGGCCAGTCCCGCGGTGGCGTGGCCGAGACGTTCGCGCGCACTGGCCTTCTTCTTGATCTGCATGGCGATGGCCGGCAGCGCGATCAGGAACGCGGGAAACAACATGCACACGCCGACGAGCTGACCGACGTTTCCAGACGGCCTGAGTCCTCCAGCCACCACGGAGAGCGTGATGATCTCGCCCGCCACCAGCAGAGCCAGAACCCACGAGTGGGTCACCCGGTCTCGGGCGCCATCACGCTTACCCGGGCGCAACTTGTCCTCGAGGACAAGCGCTAGGAAGAGCACCGGGATGATCTGGGCCGATACCTCGAAGAACGACGCATTGAAGGTCACCGCCTCAGGCTCCCAGCCGCCACCGACAGCGCCGCCCCGCCCGGCTCTTGCACCTGAAGCAGCTCGAGAAACGCCCTCGGATGAAGTCCGCAGGCCGCGCTGAACGCGGCGGTTAGACGCGCCCCCGCGGCCTCGTCGACCAATCAAAGAAGGACATCGAGGCGTCAACTATCCCGCCAGGATTCTCGCCCGCGCCGCGAGGTCTGTTGCATCAAGGCGGACAATATGAAGACCAGGCCGAAGCCCGCTAGCCCGTATCCAGCGTAGGCGCGAGAGTCGTACATCGAAGCGGTGTCTGCGGCGAGCGACGCAGCTACGCCATCGGCCGCAATGCGGTCGGCGCGAGCTGCATCATCCTCAGGGATAGGTCTCTCAAGCACGGTGTCTATGTCCTCTTGAGATAGAGGAGTGAAGGGTCCCAGCCGCCCTTCGGGACCATAGCCTGCCGCGATCGAGGCATCCCACGAATAGACCATCGCGACTGCTGCGTGTCGTGAGACTTCAAACGCCGCGCGGTCAACCTGCTGAAGCCCGGAGACGATACTGGGGGCCCCGATTACGACGGCCAGCATCACTCGCCAATATGTCCGCAGGGTCCTGAAGCGGCTTGATCCTTCAATCCTGGCCGCGTGACGCGTGGCCGCGCCTCCGACTTCTTGCGGGCCTCTCATTTCGTCCTTTCTAGCTTCGCTGGGTGACATGACGGACCTTAGCGAATCGGGCGAGCGCGCCCGTTGGCGGCGGAAGGGGCTACCTCGACGCGCGCCTGGAGGCGGACCTAGCGTGTTGGGATGCTCTTCAGCCGAGACCTCCGCGAGCGCGTTGCAGGCGGCGAGGTCACGGTCTCAATCAGGCTCTGGAGCAGGCCGCAGGTCAAGGAGGGATGCCGCTACCGGACGGCCGGCGTCGTCATCGAGATCGATTCCATCGAGGTGTTGCCTTTCTCGGCCGTGACCGACGACGACGTTGCCGCATCAGGCGAGGCCGATCGCGAGTCTCTTCGGGACAGGGCGGCCCACGCCGGGCCGATCGGCGACAACACCCTTGTCCACCGAGTCGAGTTCCACGTGGTGTAGCTACAGGCGGCGGTATGACGCGAACCCGGCTAGTGCATAGCTAAGGGCTGCTTCGGGTCGGCGTCGTCGAATTCGTGAACTTTGCAAGCGCGAGCGCGACTTCGTCTGGGGCCGGTCGCGGATAGGCCTCGTCAAACCACCCAATCTATGCGGCTTGATGCGCGTTCAATCGGCGCGATTGAGAGCTAATCCCCGGAGGGTAATCTCGGGCTTGGACGGGGCGCAGGGTGAGGTTAGACTGGGCAAGCAACGTTGGTTGAGGATCCCAGCAGTTTTCATGCAAACTGAAAACGCGATGATGGGCGTCCTATGGCTGCTTGGCCTCAGTGTTCTACGCCTCCTAAGTGAAAGACCAATCCGCTTCAAGAAAAAGGAGACGCGCATGACAGGTACAAAGCAGTCAGTGGAAGGAAAAGCAAGTAGTCCAAGGAAGTTCTCACAGTATGTAATGGAGACAATTTGGGCGTATGGCATCACGGTAACAGCGGCCTGCTGGGCATCCTGAGCCAACGTTGCGCCTAGGCTCAATAGGGCTGGCTGGATCTGGCGAGTCAAATTGCGGAATCTGCCGGGTCCGCTGATCTTCCCTCTCATGTCCCTCACGAAAATCCAAATCACTGCGCAGCGAAGCGTCAGGGCGCCAATACATCGACCCCACCGCCAGTTTCAATCGGCTGGGGGGCGGATGACGCGTTCCACAGACGGGCATGAAGTTTGTCCGACTGTGACGCCTGCGTCATCTCGGTGTATCTCTCTTTGCCCCCAGTTCACGGGGCGTGGGCCGCGCGTGGGTGCCCCGGCACACGGCGATGTGACGCAGCGCGGAGGGTCTGGCTCATGTTCCGCCCGCGCGCCCGGGACGGCTCCGGCCGGTCCGGCCCAAGCGGTGGGCTACGGCTCGACGCCAGCGGTCCTCACCATGGGCGCGCCTGCCTTCAACAACGCGGGGATCCGCGTGAGATAGCGTCGCTGGGATGACGCTCAATCACATTCGTCGTGGACGCGGCCGGCCGCTGTTGCTCGTGCACGGTCTGGGCGCGGGATGGCGGTCGTGGGCCCCGATCATCGAGCAACTTGCGGAGCGCCGGGAGGTCATTGCTGTCGACCTGCCGGGATTTGGTGACACGCCGCCGTTGACGGGTGAGGTCTCGATCGCGTCCCTGACCGACTCCGTCGCGGACTTTATCCGTGAACAGGGTTTGGAGGGGGTCGCGACTGCTGGCCAGTCGATGGGCGGACGGATTGTGCTTGAACTCGCCCGGCGGGGAGTCGGTGGCGACACCGTGGCGTTGGACCCGGGCGGTTTCTGGAGCGATCGCGAGCTCGTCGTGTTCGGCGCCACGCTGCGGCCGTCGATTGCTTTGGTCCGAGCGTTGCGCGGCACGGTGCCCTCGCTGCTGGGCACGCCCGCGGGGCGGACGTTGCTGCTGGCACAGTTGTCGGCGCGACCATGGGCGCTCTCGCGTGAGACCTGCCTGCCCGACGTGGCCGGCCTGGCCGACGCCCCGTCGAC
>NZ_BAABDC010000019.1:0-1871 GCF_039539425.1 Terrabacter ginsenosidimutans
GGTGTGTGTCCGATTCTTGAGAACTCAACAGCGTGTCAAAAATCGATGCCAATTACCTCGTCTCGAGGCGTGGCTCGGTCCATCGTTCTGGTGGTCGGGTTGTGTTTTGGGCGAATTATCCTTTGGTTGAAACTGAATGATCAACTCTTTTTGAGCTGGTTGTTCGACTTCAGTCAGGTTTTCGAGCCCTTCATGGGTTCAATGTTTGCTCGCCTCTTTTCGGGGTGGGTGTTTGAACATCAACGGAGAGTTTGATCCTGGCTCAGGACGAACGCTGGCGGCGTGCTTAACACATGCAAGTCGAACGGTGAGGGTCAAGCTTGCTTGGCCTGATCAGTGGCGAACGGGTGAGTAACACGTGAGTAACCTGCCCCAGACTCTGGGATAACCCCGGGAAACCGGAGCTAATACCGGATATGACATCAACTCGCATGAGTATGGTGTGGAAAGTTTTTCGGTCTGGGATGGACTCGCGGCCTATCAGCTTGTTGGTGAGGTAGTGGCTCACCAAGGCGACGACGGGTAGCCGGCCTGAGAGGGCGACCGGCCACACTGGGACTGAGACACGGCCCAGACTCCTACGGGAGGCAGCAGTGGGGAATATTGCACAATGGGCGGAAGCCTGATGCAGCGACGCCGCGTGAGGGATGACGGCCTTCGGGTTGTAAACCTCTTTCAGCAGGGAAGAAGCGCAAGTGACGGTACCTGCAGAAGAAGCACCGGCTAACTACGTGCCAGCAGCCGCGGTAATACGTAGGGTGCGAGCGTTGTCCGGAATTATTGGGCGTAAAGAGCTTGTAGGTGGTTTGTCGCGTCTGCTGTGAAAATCCGAGGCTCAACCTCGGACTTGCAGTGGGTACGGGCAGACTAGAGTGTGGTAGGGGAGACTGGAATTCCTGGTGTAGCGGTGGAATGCGCAGATATCAGGAGGAACACCGATGGCGAAGGCAGGTCTCTGGGCCATTACTGACACTGAGAAGCGAAAGCATGGGGAGCGAACAGGATTAGATACCCTGGTAGTCCATGCCGTAAACGTTGGGAACTAGGTGTGGGTCTCATTCCACGAGATCCGTGCCGCAGCTAACGCATTAAGTTCCCCGCCTGGGGAGTACGGCCGCAAGGCTAAAACTCAAAGGAATTGACGGGGGCCCGCACAAGCGGCGGAGCATGCGGATTAATTCGATGCAACGCGAAGAACCTTACCAAGGCTTGACATACGCCGGAATCACTCAGAGATGGGTGCGTCTTCGGACTGGTGTACAGGTGGTGCATGGTTGTCGTCAGCTCGTGTCGTGAGATGTTGGGTTAAGTCCCGCAACGAGCGCAACCCTCGTTCTATGTTGCCAGCACGTCATGGTGGGGACTCATAGGAGACTGCCGGGGTCAACTCGGAGGAAGGTGGGGATGACGTCAAATCATCATGCCCCTTATGTCTTGGGCTTCACGCATGCTACAATGGCCGGTACAAAGGGCTGCGAAACCGCGAGGTGGAGCGAATCCCAAAAAACCGGTCTCAGTTCGGATTGGGGTCTGCAACTCGACCCCATGAAGTCGGAGTCGCTAGTAATCGCAGATCAGCAACGCTGCGGTGAATACGTTCCCGGGCCTTGTACACACCGCCCGTCAAGTCACGAAAGTCGGTAACACCCGAAGCCGGTGGCCCAACTGCCTTGTGCAGAGGGAGCCGTCGAAGGTGGGACTGGCGATTGGGACTAAGTCGTAACAAGGTAGCCGTACCGGAAGGTGCGGCTGGATCACCTCCTTTCTAAGGAGCATCTGAGCGTGGGCCTCGTGCCGGCGTTCCAGAGCCCGGTCTGTCCCCGAGTGTGGGGCAGCGGGTGCTCAAGGGTGGAACATCGATTATTTGACAT
>NZ_BAABDC010000019.1:1968-5505 GCF_039539425.1 Terrabacter ginsenosidimutans
GTGGGGCGGTGTCTGACACGTTGTTGGGTCCTGAAGGATCGGGCGACACGCGCCGGCCCCGGGTTTGCTCCCGGGTCCGCTGGTGTGTGTGGGCTGGTTTCTTCTGGTTGGTGGGCCCTGCCGAGATCGCGACTGTGTCGTGGTGGGTGTGGGGTGCCGGTTGTATTTTGAGAACTTCACAGTGGACGCGAGCATCTTTGTAGTGTCAAGTTTTTAAGGGCACACGGTGGATGCCTTGGCACCAGGAACCGAAGAAGGACGTAGGAATCTGCGATAAGCCTCGGGTAGTCGATAACCAGACTGTGATCCGAGGATTTCCGAATGGGGAAACCCGGCTGGAGGCAAGTCCAGTCACCCGCACCTGAATATATAGGGTGTGTGGAGGGAACGTGGGGAAGTGAAACATCTCAGTACCCACAGGAAGAGAAAACAACATGTGATTCCGTGAGTAGTGGCGAGCGAAAGCGGATGAGGCTAAACCGGGCGTGTGTGATAGCTGTCAGGCGTTGCACGTTCGGGGTCGTGGGACCCGCCAGTTGGCTCTGACAGGCTGACAGGGAGTAAAAAATCTGCGTCATAGTCGAAGAGCATTGAATGGCTCGGCATAGAGGGTGCGACCCCCGTAGACGAAATGGTGTGGACTCCCGGTGGTGTTTCCCAAGTAGCACGGGGCCCGAGAAATCCCGTGTGAATCTGGCAGGACCACCTGCTAAGCCTAAATATTCCCTGGTGACCGATAGCGGACAAGTACCGTGAGGGAAAGGTGAAAAGTACCCCGGGAGGGGAGTGAAATAGATCCTGAAACCGTGTGCCTACAATCCGTTGGAGCCTCCCGCCGTTGGGCGTGTGGGGTGACAGCGTGCCTTTTGAAGAATGAGCCTGCGAGTTAGTGCTCAGTGGCGAGGTTAACCCGTGTGGGGAAGCCGTAGCGAAAGCGAGTCCGAATAGGGCGTTTGAGTCGCTGGGTCTAGACCCGAAGCGGAGTGATCTACCCATGGCCAGGTTGAAGCGCAGGTAAGACTGCGTGGAGGACCGAACCCACTTAGGTTGAAAACTGAGGGGATGAGCTGTGGGTAGGGGTGAAAGGCCAATCAAACTCCGTGATAGCTGGTTCTCCCCGAAATGCATTTAGGTGCAGCGTCACGTGTTTCTTGCCGGAGGTAGAGCTACTGGATAGCTAATGGGCCTCACCAGGTTACTGACGTTAGCCAAACTCCGAATGCCGGTAAGTGAGAGCGTGGCAGTGAGACTGCGGGGGATAAGCTCCGTAGTCGAGAGGGAAACAGCCCAGATCACCAGCTAAGGTCCCTAAGCGTGTGCTAAGTGGGAAAGGATGTGGAGTTGCTGTGACAACCAGGAGGTTGGCTTAGAAGCAGCCACCCTTTAAAGAGTGCGTAATAGCTCACTGGTCAAGTGATTCCGCGCCGACAATGTAGCGGGGCTCAAGCACACCACCGAAGCTGTGGCATTGACATATTGCTCGGCACCGACACCTGCGGGTTCGGTGTCCAGGCGTGTTGATGGGTAGGGGAGCGTCGTGTGGCCAGGGAAGCGGCGGTGTGAACCAGCCGTGGAGGCCACACGAGTGAGAATGCAGGCATGAGTAGCGAATGACGGGCGAGAAACCCGTCCGCCGAATAACCAAGGGTTCCAGGGTCAAGCTAATCTGCCCTGGGTAAGTCGGGACCTAAGGCGAGGCCGACAGGCGTAGTCGATGGACATCCGGTTGATATTCCGGAACCGGCGAAGGACCGCCCATGATGAACCCAGTGATGCTAAGTGCCTGAAGCACGCCCACCGGACCTTCGGGTCCATCGGGTGTGTGGAGCGCACGGCCCGATCTGGTAGTAGTCAAGCGATGGAGTGACGCAGGAAGGTAGCCTCCGCGTGGCGATGGTTGTCCACGTCCAAGGGTGTAGGGCGCGATCCAGGCAAATCCGGGTCGCATGAAGCCTGAGACCTGATAGTGACCGCGAATGCGGGAAGAGGGTGATCCTATGCTGCCGAGAAAAACTTCTAGCGAGGTTCGAGCCGCCCGTACCCCAAACCGACTCAGGTGGTTAGGTAGAGAATACCAAGGCGATCGAGTGAATCGTGGTTAAGGAATTCGGCAAAATACCCCCGTAACTTCGGGAGAAGGGGGGCCCTGATCGTGACGCCACTAGCTGGCGAAAGCGTGATCGGCCGCAGAGACCAGGGAGAAGCGACTGTTTACTAAAAACACAGGTCCGTGCCAAGTCGCAAGACGATGTATACGGACTGACGCCTGCCCGGTGCTGGAACGTTAAGGGGACCGGTTAGCCTCACGGCGAAGCTGAGAACTTAAGCGCCAGTAAACGGCGGTGGTAACTATAACCATCCTAAGGTAGCGAAATTCCTTGTCGGGTAAGTTCCGACCTGCACGAATGGCGTAACGACTTCTCCACTGTCTCAACCACGAACTCGGCGAAATTGCACTACGAGTAAAGATGCTCGTTACGCGCAGCAGGACGGAAAGACCCCGGGACCTTTACTACAGCTTGGTATTGGTGTTCGGTACGGCTTGTGTAGGATAGGTGGGAGACTGTGAAGCCGTCACGTCAGTGATGGTGGAGTCAACGTTGAAATACCACTCTGGTCGTTCTGGATATCTAACCTCGGTCCGTGATCCGGATCAGGGACAGTGCCTGGTGGGTAGTTTAACTGGGGCGGTTGCCTCCTAAAAGGTAACGGAGGCGCCCAAAGGTTCCCTCAGCCTGGTTGGTAATCAGGTTTCGAGTGTAAGTGCACAAGGGAGCTTGACTGTGAGACAGACATGTCGAGCAGGGACGAAAGTCGGGACTAGTGATCCGGCGGTGGCTTGTGGAAGCGCCGTCGCTCAACGGATAAAAGGTACCCCGGGGATAACAGGCTGATCTTGCCCAAGAGTCCATATCGACGGCATGGTTTGGCACCTCGATGTCGGCTCGTCGCATCCTGGGGCTGGAGTAGGTCCCAAGGGTTGGGCTGTTCGCCCATTAAAGCGGTACGCGAGCTGGGTTTAGAACGTCGTGAGACAGTTCGGTCCCTATCCGCTGTGCGCGTAGGAAACTTGAGAAAGGCTGTCCCTAGTACGAGAGGACCGGGATGGACGAACCTCTGGTGTGTCAGTTGTCCTGCCAAGGGCACCGCTGATTAGCTACGTTCGGAAGTGATAACCGCTGAAAGCATCTAAGCGGGAAGCACGTTTCAAGATGAGGTTTCCAGGCCCGCGAGGGCGAGAGGCTCCCAGCTAGACTACTGGGTTGATAGGCCGGATGTGGAAGCACAGCAATGTGTGGAGCTGACCGGTACTAATAAGCCGATAACTTGACTTACAAAGATGCTACGCGTCCACTGTGCGGTTCCCGAGATACAAACGGGAACACACCCACTGATTGATATCTCCATAGAGTTTCGGCTGTCATAGCGAAGGGGAAACGCCCGGCTCCATTCCGAACCCGGAAGCTAAGCCCTTCAGCGCCGATGGTACTGCACTGGTGACGGTGTGGGAGAGTAGGACGCAGCCGGACACACTTT
>NZ_BAABDC010000020.1:0-1293 GCF_039539425.1 Terrabacter ginsenosidimutans
GGCGGTCTCAGATCGTCTGCGCAACACGGATGTCGTGTGGAGGCGGGACGATGGCTGGTGGACTGAGGCGGTATTCGGTAGCTCAGCGGGAACAGGCGCTGGGGCTGCTCGAGCAGGGGCTGTCGGGGCTGGAGGTCGCCCGGCAGGTCGGGGTGGACCGGTTCGCGGTGGCCCGGTGGGCCAAGGTGGCCGGCATGAGGATGCGGATCGGACCGGTCGGTGGGATGGTCAACCCGACCTTGGCGGCGCCGTCGGTGCGCGGTGACTTCACCGACGCGCGGGGCCGGTTGACCGAGGCCGGTCGGGGCCTGATCGCGCTGCGGCTCCGTGAGGGCCGCTGCCCGGCCCGGATCGCGGCCGAGCTGGGCGTGCACCGCTCGAGCGTGACCCGGGAGCTGCACCGCAACCGCGTCGCCGGGGTCTACTCGGTGCGGGTCGCGCAGGCCCGCACCCGCGCCAACCGGGCCCGTCCCCAGCCGCGGAAGCTGGACCGGCCCGAGCACGCCGCGCTACGCGCGATCGTCCTGCACGGGTTGACCTCGCACTGGTCCCCGCAGCAGATCCAGGGCGAGCTGGTCCTGCGCTTCCCGGACGATGAGTCCATGCGGATCTCTCACGAAACTCTCTACCAGGCCCTCTACGTGCAGGGCCGCGGCAGCCTGCGCGCCGAGCTGGCCCGGGAGAAGGCCCTGCGCAGCGGGCGCACCTCGCGGGTGCCCGCCTCGAAGCTGGCCGCCCGGCCCCGGGGGAAGTCCTGGGTCGGGGACGCCGCGATCACCGCCCGCCCGGCCGAAGCGGCCGACCGCGCCGTTCCCGGGCACTGGGAAGGCGACCTGGTCATCGGCGCCCGCGGCTCCAGCGCCGTGATCACGCTGGTCGAGCGGGCCACCCGGTACCTGATGCTCGCGCGGCTGCCGGGCCGGCGCGACGCTGCCACCGTCACCGACCGGCTCACCAGGATGATCACCACGCTCCCGGCCCACCTGACCAAGACCCTGACCTGGGACCAAGGCGCCGAACTGGCCGACCACGCCCGGTTCACCGTCGCCACCGACTGCACGGTCTACTTCTGCGACCCGCACTCGCCCTGGCAGCGCGGCACCAACGAGAACACCAACGGCCTGATCCGCGAGTTCTTCCCCAAAGGCACCAACTTCACCACCGTCCCCGACGAGGAAATCGCCCGCGTCGAGCAGCTGCTCAACACCCGCCCCCGAGCCACCCTCGGCTTCCAGACCCCCGCCTCTAAACTCAACGAACTACTCACCGTTGCGCCGACGCCCTGAAACCGCC
>NZ_BAABDC010000021.1:0-1104 GCF_039539425.1 Terrabacter ginsenosidimutans
TGTACTGACCGGGCACGTTGGTTGAGGGAATGCGACTTCGCGTTGTGAGCTGATGACATGGGAGGGCCTCCCGCGGTGGAGTGGAACTGCTCAAGGTTCACTTCGCCAAACAGGAGGCCCTCATGTCCCACGCTAACGCCGCCCTGACCCCGCGCGCCCGGCTCCGGGTGGCCCAACTCGTCGTGGACCAGGGGATGGCGATCACCGAGGTCGCGGCCCGGTTCCAGTGCTCGTGGCCCACGGTCAAACGCTGGGCCGAGCGGTACGCCGCCGGCGAGGCGATGACCGACCGGTCTAGCCGACCACACTCGATGCCGGCCAAGACCAGCCCCGCCACGACGAGGCGGATCGTGGCGTTGCGGCTGCGCAAACGCTTGGGCCCGGTCCAGCTCGCAGCCCTGACCGGGGTCGCGCCCTCGACCGCGCACCGGGTCCTGGCCCGCTGCCGCCTGAACCGCTTGTCCCATGTGGACCGGGCCACCGGTGAGCCGGTGCGCCGCTACGAGCACGAGCACCCGGGCGCGATGCTGCACGTGGACGTCAAGAAGCTGGGCAACATCCCCGACGGCGGCGGCTGGCGCTACGTCGGGCGCACCCGGGGCAACCACAACCGGATCGCGACGGGCGGCAAGCCCAGGAGCAGCCACTACCACCCGAAGATGGGCTACGCGTTCGTGCACACCGTCATCGATGACCACTCCCGGGTCGCGTACGCCGAGGTCCACGACGACGAGACCGCCGCCACCGCGACCGCGGTCCTACGCCGCGCGGTGACCTGGTTCGCCACCCGCGGGATCCCCACCGAGAGAGTCCTGTCCGACAACGGCCCGGCGTACCGCTCCCACCTCTGGCGCGACACCTGCGCCGAACTGAACGTCAAGCATTCGCGCATCCGGCCCTACCGGCCCCAGACCAACGGCAAGATCGAGCGCTTCCACCGGACCCTGGCCGACGGGTGGGGCTACGCCCGCTGCTACGCCTCCGAAGAGGAACGACGAGCTGCTCTGCGAGCATGGCTCCACGAGTACAACCACCACCGACCCCACACCGCGTGCGGGAACAAGCCACCCATCACCCGCTTAACCAACCTGTCGGGTCAGTACA
>NZ_BAABDC010000022.1:0-983 GCF_039539425.1 Terrabacter ginsenosidimutans
CGCCGCCTGCCGGGCGCTCGATTTCTACGCGATCCCGCCAAAGGGTGAATGGCCCTCTGAGTCACCTAGCCCGGGCGGTCAGGCCTCGTCCGGCGTCTGGGTGGACTCGTCCCGAGTGCGCTCCGGGTTCTCGGTGCGCTCCTCTGACTCGGCGAGTATCGCGCGGGCCTGCATCTCGGGGTCATCGCTGCCTGCCGCCTGTTCCTCCGACAAGAGCTCAGCACGCGTCTGAATGTGGTCCTCAGAATGATGTCCTTGGCTCATCGCCCGACGATACCCGCGCACACGCCGTCGATGCGGCGGTCGCCTGTGGGGGCACCGCCCCTGACGGAACACGGTCCGCCTCTGGGAACGGGTTCAGCCTCGCCGGGGAGGTTCGCCTGACGCGGCACCGACGCAGCTTCCGCCTTGCCGCCACTCGAACGCACGGTCCCGCTGCGTTCCACTCGAGCAAGCAAGGTGTCGCCGGAGGGGTGGCTACCCGCCGCCAGTCGGCGCACCCGAGATGCGGGTCATGGGTTCTCGCGAACGTCGCCGCGATCGCAGCCTGATGCCGCCTCAGCCCTTCCGCCCGAGACGAGTGCTGTTGTCGACCGGGGGCAGGCGCGAACCTCAGTCGGTGTTTTCCACGATCAGTCGGATCGCCTCGTTCGGTGCGTCCCACTGCGGAAAGTGGCCACACCGCTCGAACCAGTGCAGCTCCGCGTCGGGAAACAGCTCCGTGGCACGTGCGGCCTGTTTCGGCAGTGTCACCCGGTCACGCCGCCCCCACCCGATCGTGACCCGGCCAGGCACGGTGCCCACGGGGGCGCCTTGTTGCTTGGGCCCCTTGGTCAGAGCGTCCATCGCGGCGCCAGTCGACGGGGCGTCGGCCAGGCCGGCCACGTCGGGCAGGCAGGTCTCACGCGAGAGCGCCCATGGTCGCGCCGACAACTGTGCCAGCAGCAACGTCCGCCCCGCGGGCGTGCCCAGCAGCGAGGGCA
>NZ_BAABDC010000023.1:0-696 GCF_039539425.1 Terrabacter ginsenosidimutans
GGTAGCCGCCACGATCGCTGCCACCGCTGGAGCGGCGGTCGTCCGAGCGGTAGCCGCCACGATCGCTGCCACCGCTGGAGCGGCGGTCGTCCGAGCGGTAGCCGCCACGGTCGCTGCTGCCACCGCTGGAGCGGCGGTCGTCCGAGCGGTAGCCGCCACGGTCGCTGCTGCCACCGCTGGAGCGGCGGTCGTCCGACCGGTTGCCGCCACGATCGCTGCCACCGCTGGAGCGGCGGTCGTCCGACCGGTTGCCGCCACGATCGCTGCCACCGCTGGAGCGGCGGTCATCCGAGCGGTAGCCGCCGCGATCGTCCCGGCGTGGGCCCGACGAACCGGGCCCACCAGACCTCGGAGCGCCTGAGCTTCGGCCGGCACCGCCACTGCGCGCGGGACCTCGCTGGCCACCGTCACGGTCGCGTCGGTCGCCTCGGCTGTCGTTGCCGTCCTGGTCACTCATGTTCTGCATCCTTCCGCGCCGACCGCGGTCAGCGCCACCTCTGGCGTCGTCGAGCATAAAAAGAAAGAGCGCCCCAGTCGGATCAATGAAGTTCCGTCTGGGGCGCTCTGACAAAGTGTGTCCGGCTGCGTCCTACTCTCCCACACCGTCACCAGTGCAGTACCATCGGCGCTGAAGGGCTTAGCTTCCGGGTTCGGAATGGAGCCGGGCGTTTCCCCTTCGCTATGACAGCCGAAACT
>NZ_BAABDC010000024.1:0-627 GCF_039539425.1 Terrabacter ginsenosidimutans
CGCTGGTCGTCGCGGACCACGGGCCGCAGCCCGGCCATCCGGGTCCCGACGAGCGCGACCGAGTGCGCGTCCGTGGCGTCGGTCCTGCGGGCCCTGACCAGTCGCGAACACCCGGGCCCGAGCCGACAGCTTCGGTGGGACGTCGACGACCTGCTCGCCGGCGGCGATAAGCCGGTTCGCCACATGCCGGCCGATCCCGTTGCAGCCCGCCACGGCCCAGGTCCGCTCCGGCCACTGCCGAGCATCGGCGAGCATCGCGGCGAACCCAGCGACGTCGGTGGCGAACCGGCCGCCGCCGAGCACGCTCTCGTCGCCGGTCATCACCTCGATCGTGACGCTGCGCTTGTGCGGGTCCATGCCGATCACGACCGGACCTTCCTCGACGTTCACCACGCCTCTCCCTTCACCTCGAACCAGCCAGTTGGTCGAGCGCGGAGGGCACCGCTACTTCCGGCAGCGCATTCCCTTCTTCAGCCTCTCCGGCCCTGCGGTGCCCGAGCCGGCGCATGCCAAATGAGAGTCACGACCCGAAGGAAGGACAGCCGCTGATGTGAGCGACCAACCCGGGCACCTGAACCGAGCCTGCGCAGGCACCGGTCCTACCGTCAATGAAACAAGTAGCCGCTG